>JAHLLI010000027.1 GCA_020444245.1 Actinomycetales bacterium | reverse complement strand
CGCGACCGACGAGCCGGGTCCAGACCTCACACCGCAGCCCAGTGAAAGATCGAGGTCAGCTCGTCAACCGCCGCCCAGATGCCAGGGAAATTCGCCAGCGGGTAGAAGCGCTCGATCCCATCAATCAGGGCGCTCGTGTCGAATGAATAGAGCTGACCCGGCGCGGCAATCGACGTCATACCGCCACATCCCCGAGGGTGCCAGCGAGCTTCCCCAACTTGTCATAGGGAACCTCCAATAGATGCACGACGTCGCGGGTACTGATCGCGTCCTCGCCGTACGCCTCAAGCACTTGCCGAATGAACCTCCGGCCAAGGTCTCGCGCCTTCAGCTGGTAGTAGATCGGGGAGTCCTTGCCCTCGCTCTTCGCCTTCTCCTCACGCTTGTACTGCGCGTACGCCTCTTCGAAGTCCGGCTTGAGACGCCAGTAGTCCTCCCAAGTTGCACGGCCGAGTTCGATCATGCGAAGGACCGCTGCCTCGCCGCTGGCACCGAAGTCGGCACCGATCGCGCGGGCGGCGTCCACGCTCAATGAGTTTCCTCTGGTGGCACCCAGCCGATCGAGGAACACCGGGGCCGGCATCAGCGCGCTGGCCGCGATTGCTTCGCATCGTCGTTCGAGGTCCGGGTCGTCGGCATGCTGGAAGTCGCAAAGGCCGCTCGATCGAAGCCCGACATGGGCAAGCTCGTGCAGCAGCGTGTAGACCTTGCCTCGTGGCCAGTCGCCCCCGTTGAGAGCTACAACAGGGAACGGCCCCTCGCCGAGAGAGAACCCTCGCATGTCGGCGGTGGGCACGCGTTGAACCTGAATCACCGTGACACCGAGCTCTTCGGCTCGCCGTACGAGCTCGCGAAGGAAGTCGTCGGGGCGACGCTGCACTGAGCGAGGCAGCAGGTCCACCTGGAGCGCGGCCCGGAGCGCGCTGCCAGCTTTGCCGACGTCCATCGCGTCGGAGAGCGCTAGTTCGGCGTAGGTCTCGGACTCCGGCCAATCGAGTTCATCCGCGATCTCCCTAAGTGCCTCCTGTTGTCGCTGAGCGCGCACAATCGCTTTGAGCAGGAACGTCGAGTTGACGCCCGCCCGCTTCTCGGCGCGGCGGAAGTCCGGCAGGCTCGGCCGCTTCTCGTCCTCCAACGGCGCCGGGAGCAAAAGGGCGGCGAGCGGTCGCTGGTAGACAGCCGCCAGCGAACGTAGCTGCTTGATCGTCGGAAGGACGTCGCCGCCTTCCCACTCCGCGACGCGGCTAGCCTTCACGCCGACACGCCGCGCCGCTGTCTCCGGATCGAGGCCAGCGGTTGTCCGCGCCCACTCGAGGACGGCCGGGTTCACCTGGAGCCGGGTCAGGGAAGCCATCCCGCCTCCTCCCAGGTGGTCGCTGCCTCGGCGAGGCCCGCGCGATAAGACCCTCCGAGTGACCCATCACGGTCTCTGACCGACAGAGTATCCATCTAGCCACCGTCACTACCTGAGGCGGGCCGATCCGGAGCAGTGGCCAGCGGGCGTGAATCTGGGACCACATCCACGAGAGACCCCAGCCGAGCGGCCCAGCAGCGCCACGCGATCGGCAGGATGGCCGAGCGCGCGTCGCCTCGCAGTCTCCAGATCGGCACGCTGTTCGTTCCCGGGGCCCTGTGCGCCGTGGTCGCCGCGATCGTGCGTCAGCCGCGGCAGGCGGTCGCGACCCAGGCGGCCCACCCATCCGCAGTGCAGCAGTCATGACCAAGGAGAGCATCGGCGCCACCCCAAGCAGCTGATGGACCCACACGTGAACCAGGCGAACCCGACCCAACTTGAACCCCGCGTGCGAGACAGCCCTCGCCTCCAGATCGGGGCAGCTCCGCGACTTCTGGACTTTGCTCTTAACCGGGCGACCTGAAGCGGCCGCCCGCCGCGCCCCTCGCACCGGTGCGCGCACCATCTGCGGCTACGACCGTGCGTTCGCGCCCCTAGCCTTCGGCCATGGACGCCTTCGCCTTGGGCTACGGCGGCGACGTGGTCGCGCTCTTCGGCGCACCACGATCGCCCGCCCTGCCGGGCGAACTCCTCGGCGTGGCCCGAGGGGTCGATACCGGCCTTCTGCCCGTCGACGGCCTGCGTCACCCACCAGGCGGGCGCACCCGCGGCTGGTACATCTGGGCCGGCGAGGAGTGCTCAACCGCCCCGGACGTCTTCGAGCCACGCCACCCTGAGCACCTTGGTCCTGTCGGCAGGTGGCTGAAGCCCTACCTTGTGGCTGGCGAGTGTGTGGAAGATTCGACCCATGACGGATTCGGACGACGCGCTGATCGACTTCGCCACCCCTGCCTTGGCTATCACGCGCGCGATCGCCGACAGGCTCGAAGACGGCCACGGCGACGCCGACTCCCTGCTCGAGCTCGAGCTCGAGGTGGCGGCGAACGAGCTCGCCGCGCAGATCCGTGCGAGTGCATCGGACCTCGCCCTGCGCGCCGAGGAGGAGCGTCGCGAGCACCGTGATGCCGTGCTGCGCCAGTGGGGCCCCGCGCTCGACCTGTACACGGCCTTCGTCGGTATCGCCGAGTCGGCCCTGATCGAGACCTTCGCGCGCCGCGAGCGCGAGGCTCGCGAGGCGGGCGTCGATCCCGACCCTCGGCTGCGCGTCCTCGCCGGGCTACAGGCGCGCATGTGCCGCGTCGCGCTCGAGGTGCAGGACCTGCTGCTCGGCGGACTGCCGGGGGCAGCGCTCGCTCGCAGCCGGACGGCCCACGAGCTAGCCGTGTACGCCACGGTGATCGGGGAGCAGGGCGCGCCCGACGGCCAGCATCCGACGCTCGCGGCGAGGTTCGACGCCTACGGCCAGATCGAGCGTCTCAAGGATGCGCAGGAGTACGTAAAGATCGACCCGGACGCCTTCGACGGGGACGACATGGCACGATTCACCGCTCGACGCGACGCCGCGATCGCCGAGCACGGCCCGGGCATGAAGTCGATGTACGGGTGGGCGACCATTCTGTTCGACCAGAAGCAGGTTCAGTTCCCCGACCTCGAACGGCTGGCGGCGTTGCAGCGCATGCGCTCGCACTACCGGTGGGCCAACCACGAGGTGCACGCCACCTCGCGCAGCCTCGTGCTGAACACCGCGGTCAGCGAGGACCGGCTGCGGTACCGCATCGGACGATCCCTCGCCGGGCTCGCCGAGCCGGCCAGCGCCACGCTCACCTCGGTGCTGCACGGCCTGGTCGCCTTTCTGCTGGACACCGGGGAACGAGAGAGTCCCGTCGCCCTCGTCGCGATCACGACCCTGATGGCGACGCGCACCGAGGTGAACGACCTGCTGCTCGCGGCATCGCGGGCGGCCGACAGCCCCGATTGCTGAGGGTTGTCCATGTGCCGTCGCTGCACTTCTGCTGAAGCAGCACCGTGCCGGGGAGCCCCGTCACGAGGGTGAACGTCGACGCGTCGCCTCTCACCAGTGAGGTCCGCGCGTATCGCTCGCGGTCCTTGGTCTTGACGGCGCCGATCGGAGCTCCCGCGGCCATCGCAGCGCCGGGCGCGCCGGCACCTGTGGGCATGGAGACTGCCTTGAAGGAAGGTTCGCTCATGGCAGGTGCCTCCTCCACTCTGCCGACGGACCAGCCAGGTGAATCCAGGCATTAGCCGTGGTGGCTGTGACCACGGGGCCCGAACGTGGGTGACCGCATGTCGCCTCGGATGGGGCGCGGCCTATCACGGGTGCTGCGTGCTGTTGCCCCGGTTTCGCGGCCGACCGAGCGGGGCCCGCCGATGGTGGTGATCCGTCACGACGTCGCGGCGTCCGGTCAGGGGCCGACGTAGAACGCGCGCGGCGGGTGGCTACCCCTGCGAGTTCCTGGCCCGCACCCGCAGCGCGCTCATCGGCTACGACCGAGCACATCGGGACGGGAGCGTGACGCCTCGGCGGCCGCGATCCGTCGGGTCCCGGCGCGCTCCATTACGCTCCATTACCGGGTGTCGGCAGGTGTCGCGAACTGTCGCCAGGTGTCGTCTGGAAGCCTTCCGACCTGCGCAAACGTGCTCAGACCGCGGGCGCGAATAGCGGGTCCTCCAGCTTCCCAAGCTGATAGCGCGGGTTCGATTCCCGTCACCCGCTCCAGTATTTCCCCAGGTCAGAGCGATTTCGAGGCTCTGTCGGACCTCCCTGAGACCCTTGTACGGGTCGGCCGTGCCATAACGTGCCATAAGGATGAGGTCCCGACCATGACCACTTCGACCACCTCCCGCCGACACCGCCGTGCGTCCGGAGCCGTGCGCAAGCTGCCTTCCGGGCGGTGGCAGGCCCGGTACACCGGTCCCGACGGGGCGATGCGGACGCTGGGGACGTACCCGACGAAAGCCGAAGCGGACCAGGCGTTGGCGCATGAGGTCTCGCGGATGGCACGGGGCGTCTGGCACGACCCGCGGTTGGGGGACCAGCCGCTCGGGGAGTGGTTCCGCGGGTGGATCGCGACGCGGGGTGACCTCGCGCCGAGCACGCGAGCGCTGTACGCGCGGCTGCTCGAACGGTGGATCGACGCCGACGTGCCGCTGGCGGGCGGCTCGCGGCCGCGGGTTGTGAGGCTCGGGGAGCAGTCCCTGGCGTCGGTGACGCCGGCGGCGGTGCGTGAGTGGGATGCGGCGGTGCTCGCCGAGGCGGGGCGGCGGGCTGGTGAGCGATGGCAGCGGGCAGCGTCGGCGCCGACGCGCGTCAACGCCGCGATCCGCGCCTGGGCCGCGGAGAACGGGCGCGTCGTCGCGTCGACCGGGCGCATCCCGGCCGAGCTTCGCGAGGCGTGGCTCGAGGCGACGGGTGGCGTCGTGACGGACGACCGCGCCACTCGCCCCAACCTCGGCCACACCGAAGCCGCACAGGCCTACCGCCTGCTGCACACCGGGATGGCCCAGGCCGTCTCCGACGGGCTCATCCCGGCGAACCCGTGCGCGATCAAGGGCGCGAGCCAGCGCGACTCCCGGCACCGCGGCGAGCGGCGCGTCGTCACGCCGGACGAGCTGTGGGCGCTGGCCGACGCGATGCCCGAGCGCTACCGGGCGGCGGTCGTCGTCTCGTTCCTCAGCGGCCTGCGTGCCGGCGAGCTCTTCGCCCTTCAGCGCAAGCACGTCGACCTCTCGGCCGGGAACGTGCGCGTCGAGCAGTCGTTGTCGCGGCCCGGCACCGGTGGCGGCCGGTTCTCCTCGACCAAGTCCCGAGCCGGCGTCCGGACGGTCGCGCTGCCGACGGCCGCCGTCGAATCGCTAGCGGACCACATGGCCCGGTTCACTCCGGCCGGCCGCGACGCGCTCGTCTTCGGCACCAGCACCGGCCGCCCGCTCACCGGCGGCCATCGGACCACGATGTTCCACCGGGCGCGCCGCGCGATCGGCCGCGACGACCTCACCTGGCACGACCTGCGCCACAGCGCGATGACCCTCGTCGCCCTGACCGGCGCCACCCTGCCCGAGCTCATGCAGCGCGCCGGCCACTCCACGCCCCGCGCGGCCCTCCACTACCAGCACGCCGCCGACGACGCCCAGCACCGGATCGCCGAGCGGCTCGACGCGATCGCTCCGCGACGGGCATGACCGCAGCCGGTCCATAACGCCCGATCGTGAGAAGAATCCGCATCACGTGAGGACTCCAGTTCTCACACTCAGCCCCAGGCCGCGCCGAACAGCCGGTGCTAGCATTGCTGTCAGGAGGTGTTTCGACGATGGGAACCCTGACGATCCGCCAGCTCAACGAACGGACCCACGCCCGGCTGCGCGAACGAGCCGCGCGCCACGGCCGGTCGGTGGAGGCCGAGGTCCGTGCCATCCTCGACGCCACGACGGGCCGTCCCGAGTCGAACATTCTCGTCTCGCTGCACCAGGCGTTCGCGGCTGACGGCGGTGTCGATCTCGACCTGCCGGAGCGCACCGGCGTCTCGCGTGACGTGGACCTCGTGTGATCGTCGCCGACACCAACGTCGTCTCCGAACTCATGAAGGACCAGCCCGACCCCGGCGTGCTCACCTGGGCGGCCGCGCTCGACCAGAGCGAGGTGACGATCAGTGTCGTGACCGTCCAGGAGATCGAGCGAGGCCTGAGCCGCCTGCCGGCCGGACGACGGCAGCGCACCCTGACCGGCCGCTGGCACCAGCTGCTCGAGGCCTACGCCGACACGATCCTCATCTACGACGTACCCGCCGCACAGGCCGCCGCGACCGTCCTGGTCCACCGCGAGAAGGCCGGGCGCCCGATCAGCCTCGCCGACGCCGAGATCGCCGCGACCTGCGTGTCACAGGACGCCACCCTGGCCACCCGCAACACCGCGGACTTCACCGGCATCCCCGGCCTGCGGCTCATCGACCCGTTCGCCTGACGCCTGAGCCCTGCGACGCCGACGCCTCGCCGCCGGTGCACTAGTCCGGGAGCCTCGGAAACCGCGCCCACCACGCCCCGCCCGGCTGATGCACGGCGAGCACTTCTCGAGGGGCGACGGCATCGGCACGAATGAACACATCAGCGCCCACGTCCGCGAAGCCGAGCACCGCGCCCACGACGCACTGCTCGACGCCCGGGAACCACAGATCGTGCGGCCGAACCGCTGGTACCGACAGCTCGATGACGGTCGGGGTGCCCAAGTGCCGCAGGCGCTTCCCAAGGGCATCGTGCTCGTGGGCGAAGTACAGGACCTCGCCGCCCCACGACTCGAGCAACGGGCGCACCCCGTGCGGATCGTCGCGGTACACAGCCGTCCCGGCCGAAGCACAGACTTGGGCAGCGCGGGCGCCAGCCGACCCGTCGAGCGGCATCGCGGAACGGATCAGCTCCTCGCCCTCGTCATGGGACAGCACCCCGCAGGCCACCGCATCCGACACCTTCGAGGCGAACATCTCCCCGCTCGCCAGCTTGAGTCCCTCACGCCTGATCCCGGTCACCTCGAACGGGAGTAGTCGAGTGGCGTGGAACACCCTGACGCTGACGCCATCGAGCGCGAACTCGATCTTCGTTCGCTCGTCGTCGCCGAGCCACAGGTCGGAACTCGTGGACCCGGCACCTTCGTAACGCTCCGCGATCGACCTGACGGTTCGCTCCAGCCCTGCGGGCCACGTGCCGTATTCGTCTATGTCGATGAGGACCACGTGCGGACCGTATCCCCGAGATCGACCACCCTGGCAGCGACAGCTCGACTCGCGACGTCGCGCGCCGGCAAGCCGAGCGCGTCCGAACCGACGGGATCAGTACAACTCGCACTCCCAGGGCTCCAACGCCGGCTCGCCCGGTGGGAGGTCGCCCGTGCAGTACTGGTAGAGCCATGCTGCCGCCCGTCGCTCAGCGTGCTTCTCGTTGAGCGGCTCGCCGGCGTCGTCGAACTCGAGGACGTTCGCGAAGATCGCGAAGCAGGTCTCCATCTGGCTCGGCGAGTCCTTGAGGTCAGCCCAGTAGTCGATCCCCTCGAGCATCGGATGCCCGACCGACCCACGCGCAATCCAGCCAGCGAAGCGGCGGATCGCCCCGGAGGCACCCGGGCTCAACTTGGTGCTCATGGCTCGACGCTACCGAGTCACCGCGGGCTGGCGGACGCGGCTGACGGAGGCCGCGAAGCTCATCGCGGCGCGACTACGGCAGAAGCAGTCCGGCCAGGTACTCCGGGTACTCGGGCGAGACGATCGTGGAAGTGATGGATCCTGGCTGTTCGCCTCGGCCGTAGGCGTAGCCGACGAGTGTCGCCAGGCCCAGCTCATGCGCCTGGACCTCGGATGGCGGAGGCGCCGCATCCGACGACCTGGTCTGGAAGGTGAAGCGGCCCTCGGTGACGGTGACGAGGGCAACGCCGTGGACGAGCGCGAAGTCAAGTGCTCCGTGCTGGAACGGGACGGTGGAGACCAGAACCGCCTTCTGACCACCGACGGACTGAAACTTCTGGTGCAGCACCTGGACCAGCTCGCGCTTGATCGGGTTCTTGTGCCGCTTCGCCTCAACGACGATCAGGAAGTCCATGCCGCCGAGCTCGTACCTCACGGTCGCGTCGAAGTCGTACGTGCCGTCCGCGCCGGAAACGACCTCGTGCGTCTGCACACGGAGACTGCCAACAGCACCGCCCATGTCGAGGGCGTCGAACAGCGAGGTGAGGTACTCCTCGAACTCCCCGGGAGTGAGGTCGGCGGGCGGGTAGTGCGCCGTAACCAGCGCGACTGCGAGCCCGGCGTGATGGGCACGGCGTCGCCGCAGCCAACCGGTCGGCAGATCCTCGACGGCATCCTCGCCACCAGCCACGCCGAGCTGTCCGCGACCGAGACCTGGGCCGCCTTCCACCCGCTCGACGACGCCTCCGTCGCCCCGCCCGGGCGCGAGCAGAACCAGTCGCCGCGCTACATCGCCCGGCTGCGCGAGGAGGGGGTCCTCGCGACCCCGCTATTCACCACGCCCAGCTACGCGCCGCCGACGCTTCCGCCCACACCCGTCATCGAGAGGTCCGGCCTATGACCCGTTGACAACCCCGCCGCCCGCACCCGCCAGTCCAGGAACCCACCATGGCCATCACCGCCGCCGACCCCCGTTCACCGTTCCTCACCGTCGCCCAAGCCGCCGACGAGCTCGCCGTCACCGAGCGCTTCATCCGGAAGCTGATCGCGGACGGGGAGCTGAGAGCGGTGAAGGTCGGGGCGCGAGTCGTTCGGATACGCAGGAGCGACATCGAGGAGCTGCTCCGGCCAGCGCGGGTCGTTCCGCGGACCGGCCGGCGCTAGCCTCCTGGCGAGCTCCCCGCGTCGACCCGAGAGCGGCGCGAGTGGAGCGAAGGCCCGATAGGTACGATCGCCGTGGAGTGTTCGACCGAGCAGGGTGGCTTCAGATGGCGGGTCCACGGGTCTTCATTGGCTCGTCCACGGAGGGCAAGGCTGTAGCCGAGGCATTCCAGGCAGCCCTCGGAACGGACACCGAAGTGACCGTCTGGGATCAGGGCATCTTCGAAGCCGGCGACTACACGATGGAGTCGCTCGAGGCGGCGGCGCTCGCGGCGGACTTCGCAGTCCTCGTCATGACACCCGATGACACCATCGAGGTTCGCGATGAGAAGCGCCCCTCTCCCCGTGGGAACGTGCTCATCGAGTTGGGCTTGTTCATGGGTGCCCTTGGCCGGAAGCGCGTTCTGATGCTCGCGCCCGATTCGCCGGCGATCGCCTACCCGACTGATCTCAGCGGCATCACGCGATTGCCGGCGTATGACGCCAGCCGAACCGACGACAACCTCCGCGCCGCGGTCAATCCGGCCGCGCTCGAAGCGAAGCGCCTCTTCCGGGCACGCGGGCGTCGTCAGCGGGCCGATACGCCTGCGGGGGGCAGCGAAGGCTCGGAGAGCACGCACCTCCTGGCGGAGGAACTGCGTCTGCTCTGGACCGCTGCGGAGTCGCAAGGTTGGCGGCGCATTCGACCAAACTCGACGACCACGATCCGCCTCGTGAGCCCGAGGGGAGTGCGTTTCACCCACAACCTCTCGCCGGACGCGGCCGCAGAGCGCGCCGCGCTGCGCGAGTTCACCCGGCACCTTCGCGCCAACGGGTTGCGGCTCAATGACCGGATACGCCGGCCGATCTAGGCGGTCCAGCGCGCAGCCGGGCGGGTTCTCCCGCGGGCCCGTGGCGGGTTGCTCCCGCGGGAGAACGGCGCTCCAACCCAGCCTCATCCCGCTGGGGGCCCCTTGCGAGGAATGCCGCGCCGGGTCCGGCCTCACGAACCGCCGGCCGACCGGGTCCTGGGGCCTCCTGGACCCCGCTTCCCACGGGACGCGCCTTGCGCGCACCCACGGCCGACAGAGGGCTTGCCGGTGCGCCGAGCCTACCGGTGTCGCACAGGCACGTGGACCAGAAGGCCGGTGCGCGGGCCGTACGGATCTCCACAGCCATCTCGAGGATCTGCTCAGGCCGGCGCGCGTCGTGCCGTGCCGGCGGCGGGACTAGGTGGCCGGAACAGATCCTCGCCGTTCGCTGCGTGCAGCGCTAGCGTGCGCACAGCGAGCGGAGGACGGAAGTGAATGCACAGTTGGACACCCGAGTGCTCGAGTCCGCAGCCGCCACGATCCGCCTCCGCGCCCCCCGCGAGACGGTGGTGATCCCCGAGCATCCGGACTGGACGCGAGCCGCGAGCTTCGTCCTGGAGGCCTGTGCCACACGATGGGGCGGGGCAGGTGCGCTCCTCGTGCCTCACAACGACGGCGCGGTCGATGACATCTGGCTTCGCTTGGTTTCCGCATACGACCCCGATCACGTGATGAAGGTTGAGGCTGCTGTCCCGGTACTCGCCGGCGCCTTCCCGGACAGCTTCGAAGTGCGCGGCTCGGACGGCACGCCTGTGGGCGTAGCCGAAGTCCGGGCACAGTACGGCCATCTTCAGCACGGGCTAGGAGCGCGCGACGACGAGGCCTTGGCCCAGGTTTCCGGGGCGTGCACTCCATTCCGTGACGCGGGCCTCACTAGCGACGCGTCCGAAGGCATTCGCAGTCTCTCGCGCTACAGCCTTCATCTCAGTGGCGACCCGGACAAGTACCCGACTTCCGCGGTCCTGCAAGGCCTCTCGGAGGCACCCACCGGACTTGGGAACGCATGGTTGACCTCGGTGAACGGGCCCCAGCACTTGGGCGTTGGCTATGGCGCGGACGCGGAGACGGCATCCCTCATCGAAGGGACCCTCCGTGAGCGCAGGCAGCCGTTGCGGTGGACCGGAGGCATCGGCTGGACGGGCAGCCTAAGGGGGCTGACGCCGCTAGTCGGCTTGACCATGCGCGAGAACGCCTGGCTGATCGTCGGGTCGTCGCTCGCCGACTTCGCACTGTGGCACAACCTAAGTCGTGTTCACGGCCGCTCGTACTGGCTCCCAGACGGGTGGCTAGCACCCAACTCACCGCTCCGGCCTGCAGCGGTGCAGATCCTGCTCGCCGCTCATACGGACTCCAATCAAGAGCCCGTTTTCGTTCTCAGCGCGAGCGAGGACTCGCGCACCATCGCCAAGGAACTCGCGCACTTCTTCGGCGTAGGAGCCGACCGTCCATGGCTCGAAGCCGCTTCCCTGGAGGATGTCGGCGACGGACTCTCGGGCGTACTCCTCGCCCTGACGAGCGACTACGACCGAGACGCCACACTGCCCGTCTACCGAGATCGATCTGGCGATCGATCTCTCGCGAACCGCCTACCCGCACTGGTCCCAGAGACGCCGGACGTCTTGCAGCGCAACGAGAACGACTGGGTGATAGACGTCGCTTTGGCGGACTACCCCGTGCCCGCCGGGCGCTCGTTCCCACCGACAGCACTGCAGGGTGGCGACACGCCCTGGAAGGAGCGCGTTCGGAGTGGTCGCGATGGCATCTCGATCATGGCGCAGTCCTTCGGCTTTGTGCTCGCCGGTTCAAGTGTCCGTCAAAGGACCGCGCGGCCCTACCTGAGGTTCCCGTCCCTGTCGACATGGGCATCGGAGATGTCGATCGCAGCGGGATACGAGTTCCGAGCCTCGGACCCGGGGAACGTCGCGGCCGTTGCCGCGCGGGTCGCTGGCGGTCGACGGGCACTTGCGGAGGATCTCAGGGCGCACCGCGTGTTGTTCGTCGACTTCCTCGCCGGTAGCGGCCAGTCGAGCAGGGAGCGATACCCCGACGACGACGGCGTCGTGCTGCGAAGCGAAGGAGGCTTCCTGACTTTTCAGCGCATTGCTCGCGTTTGCACGGGGGCGATCGATGAGATCCGAGCGCTCGTTGACCGCATGGTCGGCAACTCGATCCTGCGCCGCGGGCTCGTCCTCCGCTGCACAGAGTGCTCGTACGTCCAGTTCATGCCGCTCGCCGGTAGGGAACTGCTACGTCCTTGTACGCGCTGCGGTGCAGATGTGCCGCTGGCGTTGTCGGCCTGGAGCAAGCCGCTTGAGGAGCCCAACTGGTACTACGACCTTCATCCGACAGTGCGACGCCTTGTCGAAGAACACGGCGACGTGCCCTTGCTCGCCGAGGAGCACCTACGCAAGAGGCTTCGTGGCGCCGAGGGCATTCCGGAATTCGAACTGCTAGCCGGAGCCGGCAAGGCTGAGATTGACCTCCTTGTTTGCTCCGCCACATCGGTAGCCGTCGGCGAGTGCAAGCACAGCCCAAGCCTCGGCCGCAAGGATGAGCGCGCCAAGAAGGCGCATGCGCTCCTCCAAGCGGCATCGGTCTTCCGGGCGGACGAGGTCGTACTCGCGGCTGGCAAGCCCGGCCAGTGGGCAACCAGTTCGGTCGATGCGCTCACCGCGGCCCTCCGTAGCGGCACGTGGCCCGCAGGCCGGATACCGAGCCTCCGGTTGCTCTCCGGACTCTATTCAGGCACGCCGAAGGAGGTTCTCGTGCCAGCTCGGGAGATCAACTGACCGAGTCAGCCCCGAGTGGCATGCCATAACGTGCCACAAGGGGGTTCAGATCGGTGCCTCTCGGTTCACCCCGGTGTAGGCTCACAAGCGTCTGACCAGCACTTTTGCTGGTCTCACCAGGTCCGGAAACGCGACGGAGTCGGATTCCCAAGCTGATAGCGCGGGTTCGATTCCCGTCACCCGCTCCAGCGTCCACGCAGGCTCGAGGTCAACAGTCTCGGTGGGCACGAGACTCCACTACCGGTTGTGGCGTGTCGCTCCATCGCCAGTGGAGCGGCGCACCGACCCGGGGCCAGTGTTCGGCGAGACGGTCAGTTCTTGGGCGGCAGCGAGCGCGCGCGGGCCAGCCCGACGGCCACCCACCGGGCGAGGGCCGCGTCGTCGGCAAGTCCACCGTCCGCCACGCGCAGCCATCCGGTCATCGCCCGGCCGCGCATCACGACCGGGGCTACATCTGGCTCCTCGAGGAGACCCTCGCCGGCCTCGGGGTCCGCGCGGACCATCAGCCCGCCCTCGCCGCTGGCCGCGACCGCCATGTTCCCGTGCACCAGGAAGCCCAGGCCACCGAACATCGCCTTCCCGGTCAGCCCCGGCTCATCAGCGAGGAGCTCGCGAACGCGCGCGGCGAGCGCCTTGTCGTACGCCATCGCCGGAGTATGCCAGGCGGGCCGGACACGGTGGTGCGCCACGTCCGGCCCGCGGCCTGCGCTCAGAAGTCGGTGATCACGTGCCGGGCGGGGATCTTCCCGGCGAGCATGAGCTCGAAGGACTCGTTGATGTCCGCGAGCCCGACCGGGATCGAGACGACCTTGGTCTTGCCCATCGCCTGGAGCGCCATCGTGTCGTCCAGGTCGTTGCGGGTGCCGACGATCGAGCCGATGATCCGCTTGCCGTACAGCACCGTGTCGAAGATCGGCACGGACAGCGTCCCGCCGCCGGACGGGAGCGCGACGCACACCAGACGGCCACCGGGGCGCAGCGCGGCGAGCGCCTGGTTGAACACCACCTCGTTGGGGCTCAGCACGATCGACACGTCGGCGCCGCCGAGGTCCTGGATCGCCTTGACCGGGTCGACCGCAGCCGCGTTCACCACGTGGTCGGCGCCGAGCTCGGTGGCGAGCTCGAGCTTGTCCTCCTTGACGTCGACCGCGATCGGCGTGCCGCCGGCGATCCTGGCGTACTGGAGAGCGAGGTGCCCGAGTCCGCCGATGCCCCAGATCGCCGCGACCTCCGCGCTCTTGAGCTCCGACACCTTGACGGCCTTGTAGGTCGTCACCCCGGCGCACACCAGCGGCGCCGCGTCCTGCGCGTCGACGCCCTCGGGGACCAGGCCGCACCAGTTGCCGTCCACGACGGCGTACTCGGCGAAGGCACCGTCCCTGGCGAAGCCGTTCTGGACCTGGTTGGGGCAAAGCGTCTCCCAGCCGCTGACGCAGTAGCGGCAGTGGCCGCACGCGTAGCCGAGCCACGGGATGCACACCCGCTCGCCGACCTTGCGGATCGTGCCCTCGCCGACGGCTTCGACGATCCCGACGCCCTCGTGCCCGGCGATGAAGGGCAGCGGCGACTTGACCGGCCAGTCGCCCCTCGTCGAGTGCAGGTCGGTGTGGCAGATCCCGCTGGCCTCCATCCGGACCCGGACCTCACCGGGACCGGGATCCCGGACGTCGACATCGCGGATCTCCAAGGGCTTGGTGAAGTCGACACACACGGCTGCCTTCGGCACGGCCTTCTCCCTTCATCGCGTAGGGCCTGCGCGTTCGACGCTAGGTGGGGGGATGTTGCATGTGCGCTGCGTCCCGGCGACCAGGCCGCCCCGCTGTGCCGCGAGGCGCGGTGCGAAGAGCCACCCGATGGTCTTCGTCGCGGCCGGCGCCGTCGACGCTGCGGCCAGGCCGGGCAGCGTTCCGTGCGCGCGCCCTCCGTCTACGACGACACGATCCCGGGGCCACCGGCACATCCCTCTCGCGGACTCCATTGCCGGACGAGGACGGCATGGTCGATCGTCCCGCAGCGACCGTAGCCGGGCCGCGCTTCGCCGCGGTCACGAGCGCCAGCCCGCCCTGGGCTACTGCGGCGTCGTGGCCCCCAGTGCGGCCCGCACTGCTCCGAGCACTGCGGGCCAGGCGGCGGACGTCGGGTCGATGACCTCGAAGTGCCCGGTGCTGGCCAGCTCGACGAGCTCGACACGGGCGTGGGTCGCCGCGTAGTGGCGGGCCGTCTCGACGGGGACCGCCTCGTCCTGCGTACCGTGCACGAGCACGGTCCGGCAGGGAGGTGCGCCGAGCAGCGTCGGGTCGCCGGCCGCGTACCGGTCGGGCACGGTGAGCGGGTCGCCGCCCATGAGCCGCTCCACGGAGTCGGCGTCGGGCCCGGTGCGCTGCAACGAGCCGAGCGCGACGACCCCGGCGAGCGGGACGACCCCGGCGACCGGCAGGGGCGTCGATCGGTGGCCCGGTGCGTGCGGTGCGGTGAGGTGCCGGACGGTCGCCCAGAGTGCGAGGTGCCCGCCCGCCGAGTGCCCGACGAGCGCGATTGCCCCGCGGTCGACCTGTGCCAGCCCGGCTGACTCGATCAGGTCAGGCACGGTGTCGGTCGCCAGGGCGACGTCCTCGAACGTCTGCGGCCAACCACCGGCCCCGCCGACGCGCCGGTACTCGGTGTTGGCCACGAGCAGCCCCGTGGTGGCGAGCGCGGCGGCCAGCGGGCGGATGTGCACGCGGTCGTGCGGTTCGCGCCACACGCCGCCGTGCAGCAGCACCACGAGGGGCAGCGGGCCGCTCGCGCCGTCGGGCACGGTCACCTCGGCGACCTGGTCGGGATGGCTGCCGTACGACACCGTGGTCCACGGGGTGCTGCGTGGAGGGTCGATGGTCATGCGGCGCAAGCTAGCGCGCCCGTCTGACACGCGGCGGGGTGTGACCTGCGACGACGTGCCCACCGATCTGGCCGGCGTCGTCCCCGACTCCGACGTGACGCAGCTCGTCCGCCTGGTCGACCGGGCGACCACCTGACCTGTCGGGTGCCGCCCAGCCCGTCTCCAGCCCGGCCTCCTACACTGCGCCGGTGATCGACGCCGACGTGCCCACCACCGACGGCCGGGTCCTCCACGTCTACGACAGCGGGGACGGCGGCGGCGCAGGCACGGTCTACTGGCAGCACGGCGCAGGGATGCGTGGCCTACCACCGCAGCCCCTGGTCGAGCGCGCCGTGGGCCTCGGCCTCCGCCTGATCGGCCATGACCGCCCCGGCTACGGGGGCTCGACCGCGCGGCCGGGGCGCAGCGTCGCCGACGGCGTGGGCGACATGGTCACGGTGCTGGACCGGCTGGGCGTGGAGTCCTCGACCACGATCGGCCTGTCGGCCGGCGCCATGCACGCGCTCGGCGCCGTGGCTCTTCACCCGGCCAGGTTCACCGCCGCTGCTGTCCTCGGCGGCCCTGCGCCCTACGGCGCCCCGGGGCTGGACTGGTTCGCGGGCATGGCCGAGCCGAACCGCGCCGAGTTCGAGGCGGCCCTGCGCGGGCGTGACGCCCTCGCCGCACACCTCGCCGACGACACCGATGTCGACCTGAGCATGTTCGCCGAGGACGACCTTCGGGCGATGACCGGTCCCTACTGGAACTGGCAGCTCGCCGCCGCGGACACCGCGACGCAGGAGGGGGCGATCGAGGACGAGCTCGCCTGCCTGAGTGCGTGGGGGTTCGCCATGGACGACATCTCGGTGCCGGTCCTGGTCCTGCACGGCGCGGGCGACACCTTCGTGCCCGCAGGGCATGCCGAGTGGGTCGCCGCAGCGATCCCCGGAGCCGTCCTGCGCCTCGAGCCAGGCGGACACCTCAGCACCATCCCGCTGGCCGAGACCGCCGTGGCCTGGCTACGCGACCACGGCGGCCCGACCCGCCCGCACCTGTGACGCCGACCCCGCTTCAGTCGCCCTTCACGTTGACGATCTGACGCAGCTCGTGCCGGACCGAGACGAGGTCCGCGGCGTCGGCCATCACGACGTCGATGTCCTTGTACGCCGCGGGGATCTCGTCGAGGAAGGCCTCGGTCCGCCGGTACTCGATGCCCTCCATCGCCTCCTCGAGCTGGGCGAACGTGAACGTCCTGCGGGCCCGGGACCGGCTGTACTCGCGCCCCGCGCCGTGCGGCGCCGAGCAGAGTGCGACGCGGTTCCCCTTGCCCTCGACCACGTACGAGCGGGTGCCCATCGAGCCCGGGATAAGGCCCATGACGCCCTCGTGGGCATCGATCGCGCCCTTGCGCGACAGCCAGACCTTCTTGCCGAAGTGGTTCTCCTGCTCGGTGTAGTTGTGGTGGCACGAGATCGCCTCTCGGCGCTCCACGTCCTCGCCCATGAACGCGGCGATCGCGTCCACGGCCCGGTCCATCATCTCGGCCCGGTTCTGGCGGGCGAACTCCTGAGCCCAGCGCAGCGCACGGATGTACGCCCAGAACTCGTCGGTGCCCTCCACCAGGTAGGCGAGGTCCGGGTCCTCGAGCCGGATGAAGTACCGGCTCATGAGGTCCCGGGCCACCTTGATGTGGTGGGTCGCGATCTTGTTGCCCACACCGCGCGACCCCGAGTGCAGGAACAGCCACACCCGGTCCTGCTCGTCCAGGCTCACCTCGATGAAGTGGTTCCCGGAGCCGAGCGAACCCAGCTGGAGCGCCCAGTTCCCGGCGAACGAGCCGGGGTCCGGGATCTCCAGCGCGGCGGCCCGCTCGCCGAGCGCGTCGACCCTCGCCGACGCGGTCTCGGTCAGCGCGTGGTTGTAGACGCCCGCCGACAGCGGGACGCGCGCCTCGATGCCCTCACGCAGACCCGACAACGGCGAGCCGGTCGCGAGGACGTCGTCCTTGGTCCACTGGGTCAGGACGGCGTCCATGCCACAGCCGATGTCGACGCCGACGGCAGCGGGGATGATCGCTCCGCGGGTCGGGATCACCGACCCGACCGTCGCGCCCTTGCCGAGGTGGGCGTCGGGCATGAGCGCCATGTGCGGGTAGATGAAGGGCATGGCGCTCGTTCGGATCGCCTGGTCCCGGGTGTCGTCCTCCAGGATCGACGCCCACGAGATCAGCGACTCGGACAGGTGCCGCGTCATGATGCCTTCTCCTCACTGGTTGGTGACGTGCGACGACCATGATCGCGTCGAGGCCGGAGCGGGCCCAGGGCATTTCGGGACCGGGCGGTGTGCCGGGCGGCACACCCGACCATCGTGCGGGTGCGGCACGGCGTGCGGTGACCGCCTCCACCCCGCACGAGGGCAACCCGCACGAGCCACCACCTGATCGGGCCACGGCGCGCTGATCGTGGAAGTTCCGACGCAGCAGCTGCGCAAGAGTTTCCACGATCGGCCCTGCGGCGGGCGCACCGCGAGGCGCGCCGGGTCGGCGGGCGCTCAGCCCGCCG
This sequence comes from Actinomycetales bacterium, assembly GCA_020444245.1. GTDB lineage: Bacteria > Actinomycetota > Actinomycetes > Actinomycetales > Cellulomonadaceae > Actinotalea. The sequence goes on along the minus strand of JAHLLI010000027.1, from coordinate 15,082 downwards.
ACACCCGGTCCCGCACCTCCTGCGGGTCGGGCATCCGCGTCACCAGTACGGCGCTGACCACCAGCAACCCGGCCGCGAGCAGCAGCGACGGTGTGAACGAGCCGTCGGCGCTCTGCATCGCCTCCATGACGTACACGAACACCACGGCCCCCTGGCCGAACGGCTGGATCAGGCCGTTGGAGGTGGCCTCCGGGGTCGGGTAGGTGATCTCGGCCGAGTACTGCATGCCCACCGGCAGCGCGCTGACCAGGAAGAACCCCAGCACCAACGCGGAGGCGTACAGCAGCGCCGGCGACGTCGCGAAGGTCAGCCCCAGCAGGCCCGGGATCGCCCCGACCACCGCGACCATGAGGTACCGCTGGCGCTTGTGCTGCCGGTCGGACAGCGCGGGGATCACGACGGCGCCCACCAGCCCGCCGACGATCATCACGGCGCCCAGCGTCCCGGCGTCGGTGGGCGTGAAGCCCCGCGGCCGGATGATGTTCTCGATCCACGTGTTGATGCCGTTGAAGATCCCCAGGCCGATGAGCGCGACGGCCAGCATGAGCAGGAACGGCCGGACCTTCAGGGCGTGCCGGAGCCCCTCGAACGCGAGCGCCCTGACCTCGGACCCGGGCTCGCCCGGCGGCGTCGGCGGCGCCTCGCGCGCGAGCGCCAGGAACAGCACCGCGCTGCCGGCGGCCACCGCGCCGTAGATCAGCTGGACGGTGGGGATCGGCATGGACTCGACGAGCACCGGCGTGAGCGCCATCCCGATCGCGGTGCCGACCAGGTTGGCCAGCGTCACCAGCCCGACCGCCGTCGCGCGGCCACCCACCGGGAACCACTTCGCGGGGACCGTGGTCCACGCGTTGAGCAGGAACGGCTGGGCGACGGCGATGCCGATCGTCGCGCCGAGCACCAGCCCGTAGCTCTCGCCGGCGAAGCCGCGCAGCAGCCCGAACACGCCCATCAGCGCGACGCCGATCCCCACCGCGACCCGGAAGCCGTACGTGTCGATCACCCACGACGCGGGGATCGACAGCGGGATGAAGGCGATCATGAACGTCATCGCCAGCAGGCCGATCTGCAGGTCGGAGACGCCGTAGAACGCGGCGGCGGGCCCGGTGATCGGGGCGTACGAGATCCACAGGATCTGGATCGTGACGTTGACCAGCATGAAGACGGCCAGCACCACCCAGCGGTACCCGTACAGCCGGTGCTCCGAGCTCACGGCGTCTCCCTCCGGAGGGTTGTCGGTGCGGTCGTCGTCGCCCGTCACCGCCGGTCGCGGTACAGGCCCTTGACCTTGCGGTACAGGCCGGTGAACGTCCGATAGCTGCGGTCGTGGACCGCCGCCGACGCCGGGTCCGGCTCGTAGGTGCGGGTGATGCGGACCAGGCCAGGGATGTCGGACCAGGCCAGCTCCCCCGTGCCGATCGCGGCGAGGAACGCGGCCCCGCGGGCGTTGGCGAGCACCGGGTCGGCGGCCTGGCGCACGGTGCAGCCGAGCACGTCGGCCAGCGTCTGGCACCACAGGTCCGACTGGGCGCCCCCGCCGACGTAGGTGAGGGCGGAGAAGCCGTCGGGCAGCTCCTTGCGGACGAACCGCTCGACCGCGTCCTTCATCCAGCGGGCGTTGAGGGCGATGCCCTCGAACACCGCCCGGACCAGGTCGGCCCGCGAGGTCTCGAGCGACACCCCCACCCACCCGCCACGCACGTGCGGGTCGTCGACCGGGGTCCGCTCGCCGTTGAGCCAGGGGGCGAAGACGACGCCGTTGGCACCGGGCGGCGAGGTGATGGCCAGCGCGTTCACCCGGTCGAGGGCGTCGTCCGGCCGCGGCGTGCCGTCGCCCATCGCGTCGTCCGGGTAGACGACGTTGTCGATGAGCCAGTCGATCGCCTTGCCCGCGACGTCCTGGACCGTCGCCACCCAGTACCGGCCCGGCACGACGGCGGGCAGCGAGGCGATGTTGCGCATCAGGTCCGTGCGCTTGTACGGGACGTGGCAGCTCAGCCAGGCCGACGTGCCGATGTACAGGTGCGCCGCGTAGTCCTCGACCGCACCGGCGCCGACGGCGGCCGCGGTGGTGTCACCGGTGCCGGCCACCACCTGCACCTGCGGCCCGAGCCCGAGCTCGGCCGCCGACTCCTGCGTGAGGGTCCCCACGACCGAGGCCGGCGGCACCAGCTCGGGCAGCTTGTCGACGTCGAACCCCGAGCGTCGCACCAGGTCGGCATCCCACCGGACGGCCGCCGGGTCGCGGTTGTCGGTGCACCAGCGCAGGACCGCCGTGTCGTACCCGGCCACCGCGCGGCCCGTGAGGCGCATGGTGAGGTACTCGGGCACGTCGAGCAGGTAGGCCGTCGCCGAGTAGACGTCCGGCCGGTGGTGCCGCAGCCACTGGGCCTGACCCACGGGGTCCTTGCCCGAGCGGGACGGCACCCCGCCGGTCTTGGTGATCCACTGGCGCAGCGCCCTGGCGTTGTACCCGGCGCCCGGCACGGTGATCCCGCCCGAGGTCAGCGCCCGCGAGTACGGCTCGCCACGGGCGTCCATCCAGATCAGGGCGTTGTGCAGGTGGCGGCCGGCCGCGTCGACCGGCACCAGGCCGCCCCACTGGCTGCTCATGCAGATCGCGGAGACGGCGTCGGCGCCCACGCCGTGCCGTTCCAGGAGCCTGCGGGTGCACGCGACGATGGCGTCCCACCACGCCTGGGGATCCTGCTCGGCACCGCCCCCGGGCTGCAGGATCAGCGGCACCTTCTCCTTCTCGTGCCCCACCAGGTGGCCGCCGACGCCCATCAGGGCGACCTTGGGGCCGCCGGTGCCGAGGTCGACCCCGAGGACGTAGCGGTCGTCGCTCATCGGCGCCCCGCGGTCCGGCACCTCGCGACCCTACGACGCACTAGACGCCCTCCACCAGGGCGAAGACCTCGTCGAACCGGCTCAGGGCGTCGTCGATGACGGCGTCGGTGTCGGCCATCGAGGTGTACAGCCGCGACCCCGCCAGGGTGATGATGCCGTGCGCCGTGTAGGCGGCGCCCATCTGCTCCATGACCTCCTTGCGGGAGTCCTTCTCCTTGAGGAGCTTGAGCGGGTTGTGCATGTCGAGCAGCATCACGCCACTGGACTCCAGGTGGACGATCGAGCCTTGGTTGTAGGCGACGTACGGCAGCCCGTGCTTGTCGATGAGCCGCTGCAGACCGCGGGTGAGCCGGTCGCCGGCCCGCCCGGCGATCACCGGGGCATTGGTCCGCGCCATCTCCTCGATGGCGAAGTACCCCGCGGCGCAGGACAGCGGGTTGGCCGACAGCGTGCCGCCCACCTGCACGTGCGCACCGGACTTGCCGTCCAGGCCGGAGCCGAACACGGCCATCACGTCGGACCGCCCGCCGACGCCGCCCGCCATCGGGTAGCCTCCCGCGACCGCCTTGCCGAACACCGTGAGGTCCGGGGTGACGCCGAAGTACCCGGCGCAGCCACCCATCCCGACCCGGAAGCCCGTGACGACCTCGTCGAAGATCAGCAGGGCGCCGAACTCGTCGCACAGCTCACGGACCCGCGCGTTGAAGTCGTACGGGGCGGGGCGGGTCCCCGACTCGGGTCCCAGCGGCTCGACGATCACGGCGGCCGTGCCGCCACGGACCCGGTTCTCGACGAGCTTGCGCCTCAGCGCCCCGAGGTCGTGCGGGAAGACCTCGCGGGTCTCGCTCGTCGCGCCGAACGGGATGCCCTTGGCGTTCATCCGGAAGGTGCCGGGCACCCGAAGCCCGTACACGAGGGTGTCGGACCAGCCGTGGTACGCGCCGCCGACCTTGATCACGACCTTCTTGCCGGTGAACGCGCGCGCCGCGCGGACCGCGGCCATCGCGGCCTCCGTGCCCGAGCCGAGCGACCGGTACATCTCGACGTGGGGCATGTACCGGTGGATGGTCTCGGCGAGCCGCAGCTCGTACTCGTGGAACAGCCCGGTGACCGGCCCCGACTCGGCGACCACCTCGGCCACCCGCTCGTTCACCGGGGCGTAGTTGCTGCCCAGGATGGTCGGCGCACCGGCCTGCAGGAAGTCGATGTAGGTGTTGCCGTCCCGGTCGGTCAGGTGCGCGCCCTCGGCCTTGGAGACGGCCAGCGGGAACGGGTAGTTGAACGCCAGGTTGTGCTGCACGCCGCCGGGGATGCGCGCCTTGGCGCGGTCGGTGATCTCACGGCTGGCCGTGCACTTGGTCTCGAAGTAGTCGAGCACGTCGAGCAGGGCGTCGTGCCGCAGCCCTCGGACGGGCTGGGCGAGCAGGGCGCGCAGGCGCCGCATGACGTCCTCGACGTCCGGGTACTCGCTGATCGCGTAGCCGAGCCGGGCCGACTCGCTCCCGGGGACCTCGACCACCCGGGTCTCGGGGAGAGGTGGTTCCCGGCCGACGAGCCGAGCAGCAGCCGCATCGGCGCTGGGGAGCTCCTCGTCGGCCGGGAACCGGGCGGGGGGAACCGCTTCGGTGATCTGGGCGGCGATCCGCTTCTCGTCCTTGCGGAGCTTGGCGAAGGCGATCTCCCGCACCCAGTCGGGGATGGTGTGGACCTTGCCGGTCTCGGTGAGCAGGCTGAGCAGGTAGGCGATCGACACCTTCTCCAGCAGGGCCATGTTGAACACGGCGCGGTCGGGGTCGGTGCCCAGGGCGACGACGCCGTGGTTGGCGATGATGAAGGCGTTGTCGCCGCCCGCGACCTTCTTCTCCACGTTCTTGGCGAGGAACCCGGTGCCCGCCGGCGCGTAGTCGACGATGGCCACCCGCTTGCCGAGGAAGCGGACCTGCTCGTCGGTCAGCGCCGGGATCTCGCGGCGCAGGAAGGCGAGCGCCGAGGCGTAGGGCTGGTGGGTGTGCACGATCGCGTGCACGTCCGGGCGTACCCGGTACACGTTGGCGTGCATGCCCGCCTCGATGGAGGGCGCCATGGCCGGGCCCGACCCGTCGGTGACGTGCTTGCCGTCGAAGTCGACGATGCAGACGTCCTCGGCGCGCATCTTGTCGTAGTCGTAGTTGCTCGGGGTGACGGCGTAGAGCCGTCGGCCGGGGATCCGCACGGACACGTTGCCCTCGGTCGCCTTGAGGTAGCCCCGCTCGAGCATCGTGCGGCACATGTCCACCACGTGCTGGCGGGACGCGGCATGCTCCATGAGATCTCCCTGGCGTGAGGCTCCTTCTATCATCGCCGGTCCAAACTCCGATTCCTACGTCCCCGGAAGCCCATCCATCCGGCAGATGACTATCACCGCTTGATAACGTCGCTGCGTGCCCGACCCCGTCGTGTCCCGGACCCCGTGGCAGCGGCTGCCCGCAGCCCTGGCCCCGGCGCTGCGCGACCGGATGGCGGCGATCGTGGACGCGGTGGCCGGCGAGATCACGGGGACGATCTACGCCGGGATCGACGACGCGAAGATCGCCCAGGACGTCCACCGCGGGGTCACGGTCGCCCTGGACCGGTTCGTCGACCTCGTCGGGACCGACGAGCCGGCTCTGCCCGACGGCGTGCGCGAGACCTTCGTGGACCTCGGGGCGGCCGAGGCCCGTGAGGACCGTGCGCCCGAGACGCTGCTCGCCGCGCTGCGGACCTCGGCGCGCGTGATGTTCCGGGAGACCTCCGACGCGCTGGCGCAGGCCCGGCCGCTGTCCACCGCGGACCTCATCGACCTGTCCGACGCGATCACCGCCTACGTCGACGAGCTGGTCGCCGCCACCACCGACGGCTTCACCCTCCAGCTGCGCGCGCAGGCGGGCGAGCGGGACCGGCGGCGCCGGCTGCTCGCGGAGGTGCTGGTGCGCGGCAGCGCGCCCGAGCGGGCCGTCCTCGCCGCCGCGGAGGGCATCGGGTGGCGCCGGATCGACGGCATCGTCCCGATCCTGCTGCCCCCCGAGCAGACCCGGCAGGCGCAGTTCCGGTACCGCGACGAGGCAGTGGTCCTCGAGCGCGAGCGCGACTCCGTCCTGCTGCTCCGGCAGGGGCGGCCGGCCTCGCGGGAGCAGCTCGCCCGGACGCTGCGGGGCAGGGGTGCGGTGGTCGGCGTCACCGTCGACTGGGCACGGGTGCCCCAAGCGGTCAGGCTCGCCGAGCTCACCGCGCGCCTGACGTCCGACGGCGCCGAGGCGGGGGCGGGCGCCGACCCGGGCGACCCGGTGTTCGCCGAGGACCACCTCGCGACGCTGGCGCTGCGCGGCGAGCCGGCCGCCTTCGCCCTGCTCGCCGAACGCCGGCTGGCGCCCTTCGCCGCGCTGCCCGAGCAGACCCGCGAGCGACACCTCGACACGCTGCACGCCTGGCTGCGCCACTGGGGCTCCCGCACCGCCGTCGCCGACGAGCTGCGCGTCCACCCACAGACCGTCAGCTACCGGGTCCGTCAGCTCCGCGAGCTGCTCGGCGACGACCTTGACGACGCCGACGCCCGCTTCGAGCTCGCGCTCGTCCTGGCCGACCGATCGCGGCGTCAGGCGCCCTGACCCGCAGGCGCAGGGTCACGCCCCCGCGTCCACCCGACCGCTGGCGATCGCCTCGGTGAACGCCGCGAAGTCGGCCGCGTTCTGCTCGGCGTACGCCGAGGCGAACCGGGCCATCGCCGCGTCGAACGCGTTCCCGGACCCGAGGTACCCGGCGATCGCGTCGACGTCGCCGGACCTGGCGTGCGCCCGAGCGAGGGTCCAGCCGCACAGCCGCGCGTAGCGGGCGAGCGCCTCGGGCGCGACACCCTCCACCTCGAACGACCCCTTCATGTCCTTGAGCTGGCGCCAGTAGTAGTGCGTGCCTGCCGTGCCCTCGTTCCAGCCGAGGAACGAGTCGCTGACGGCCTGCATCAGGCGCTGCCCCTCGACCACGCGGCGCCCGTGGTGCCGGTACGGCCCGGGCGGGAGGTGGTCCTCGAGGACGGACCTGCCGGCCTCCTTGACCTGGAGGAACAGGGGGTCGTGCTCGTCGCGCCCCTCGAGCAGCACCACGAAGCACCGGGTGCCCACCGACCCGACCCCGACCGCCTTCAGCGCGGCGTCCAGGTACCGGTAGCGGCGCAGCAGCACGGCGATGTGGTCGGGGACCGACGCCAGGTACGCCTCGAGCTCTGCGTGCACCGCCTCGACGAGGGCATCGCGCCCTTGGGACGCGGACAGGTCCCGCACCGGCACGAGCAGCGGAGGCTGCGCGGCGATCCGGTAGCCGTCCGGGCCGCGCTCCACCAGCGCGTCGAACGCCCGCAGGCTCGTGGCCGACCGCGTCCTGCGGACGAAGCGCTCGCCGCGGCGGCGCTCCTTCGCGGTGAGCTGGTCACGGAAGGCGTCAGCGATCTGCTCGACGTCCAGGTGCGCGTACCAGACGTCGGTGTACGCCGCGGACGCGAACGCCCGCACGGCCTCGCGGTACGCGGCAGCGGCGAGGCGCGGCAGCTCGCGCTGCTGGTCGTCCGGGTAGGCGTTGTGCCGGGCGGCGATGGCGAAGCTGGCGACGAGCCGCTTGACGTCCCACTCCCACGGGCCGGGCGACGTCTCGTCGAAGTCGTTGACGTCGAACACCAGGTCCCGCTCGGGCGACCCGTAGACGCCGAAGTTCGACAGGTGCGCGTCACCGCAGATCTGTGCGTCCAGCCCGGTCACCGGGGTGCGGGCGAGGTCCGCCGCCATGATCGCCGCGGCGCCGCGGTAGAAGGCGAGCTCGGACTGCGCCATGCGCGTGTGCCGCACCGGCACGAGGAACGGCAACCGCGTCCGGTCCTGGGCCAGCACCGTCGCGACCGGGTCGGGCCGGTCGACTGGGGTTGCCCACTCGCCGTGGCTGCTGCGCTGCACGGCCCCGCGCAGCTCGCGCCCCCGCTCCCGAGCGCCATCGCCCACGTCCGCCTCCTTGGGCCTCTGTCGCAGCAGGCCACTGCGCATGCGGCCAACCTACGTCCGCCGGCGCGGACCCCGATGTCCCTCGCGCGCGCCACTCGACCGTGCCATGCTGCTGAGTCGGCACGAGCGGGAGACGCGCCGACGGTGGAGGGATGATGCGCGCACGACGCCGGGACCTCGCGGCAGGCCTCGCGCTCGCCGCCGGACTGCTGCTCGCAGGCTGCGGCTCGTCACCGGGGGCGTCGGCCTCCGAGACGACGTCGGCCACGCCCGCCTCGCAGTCCGTCGCACCGTCCGAGACGACCACCCCGTCCGAGAGCCCCAGCGAGGCCTCCGGCCCCACCGCAACGACGGACCCCGGCCCCACCTCGCAGACCCCGACCGTGGAACCCGTCCCGCTGTCCGCCAGCGGCGTCGGCGACATCGCGTGGGACTCGCCGAACGCCACCGCTGCGATCGAGAACCTGCTCGGGACGCCCACCTCGATCGAACCGTTCCCCGAGATGTGCGGCGTGTCCGGCGTCGACCAGCTCAGCTACGGCGGCGCGATGATCAACGTCCAGGACGACGCGCTGTTCTCCTGGACGATCACGCAGGCCGAACCGGTCCCCTCGACCGTCTCGCTGCCGCACGACATCGGCATCGGCACCCCGTGGTCCGAGGTCACCGCACTGCCCGGTGCGAAGCCCGCCGTCTTCCTGGACAACTACCAGGTGTTCCAGGTCGAGGTCGACGAGGGCACCGGCGCCTCGCTCTTCTACTGGACCGACGAGAACGCGCCCACCAGCCAGGTCATCCTGGTCGCGGGCCGCTACCTGCTGGGCTGCGGCTGATCGGCCGGCGGCGCCGCGTCGGGGGGTGCTGCGTCGGGAGGCACCGCGACGAGCCGCACCTTGAGGGTCCGACGCCCCTCGACCTCGGTGACGGCCAGCAGGTGTGAACCGTCGCCCACCGGCACCTGGTCGCCGACCGCGGCGAGGCGCCCGAGCCTGGCCATGACGAACCCCGCGACGGTCTCGTACGGGCCGTCGGCCAGCTCGACACCGGTCCGCTCGGCGAACTCCTCGATGGTGATGCGCGCGTCGACGACCCCGTCGACCACCTGGGTGTCCTCGGCGGGCTCTGGCAGGTCGTACTCGTCGCGGATGTCCCCGACCAGCTCCTCGACGAGGTCCTCGAGGGTGACGATCCCGTCGGTGCCGCCGTACTCGTCGACCACGACGGCGATGTGCGCGCCCTGCGCCCGCAGCATCGACAAGGAGGGCAGCAGGCGGTTGGTCACCGGCAGCTGGGGCAGCTGGCGCACCAGCTCGCGCACCGGGCGGTCCGGGGTGCCCAGCAGGTCACGCACGTGCACGAAGCCGATCAGGTCGTCGAAGTCCTCGCCGATCACCGGGTAGCGGGAGAACGGCAGGTCGCGCACCTGGTCGGCGACCTCGGCCGACGACTTCGACCCGTCGACGAACACCACCTCGCCACGCGGGCGCAGCACCTCGCCGAGCGTCCGGTCGGCGGCGTCGAAGACCTCGCCGAGGATGCGGCGCTCGTCGTCGGTGAGCGCCTCGTGGCCGGCGACCAGCTCGTGGAGCTCCTCCTCGGACAGCTCCTCGGACGTCGCGCTCGGGTCGCCGCGCAGCAGCCGCACCAGGGCGTTGGTCGACACCGACAGCAACCAGATCACGGGCCGCATGAGCGAGGCGAACCGGTCGAGCGCCGGGCCCGTGGCCACGGCGACCGTGGTCGCACGCTGCAGCGCGAGCCGCTTGGGCACCAGCTCGCCGAGCACCAGCGACAGGTACGCGATCGCGAGGGTGAGCACCACCAGCGCCACCGTGCCGGCGACGGGCTCGCTCAGACCCATCCGGACGAGCACCGGCGCCAGGCCCGGCGCCAGGGTCGAGGCGCCGAACGCCGCGGACAGGAAGCCCGCCACCGTGACGCCGATCTGCACGGCGGCCAGGAAACGGTTGGGGTCACGCGCCACCCGGGCCGCGCGGGCCGCACGCCCGCCGCGCTTCTCGAGCTGGGCGATCTGGCTCTCGCGCAGCGACACCAGCGCCAGCTCCGTACCGGCGAACACCCCGCCCACCAGCACGAAGAGCATCACCAGCGCGAGGTCTCGCCACAGTGCGCCGTCCATCAGACCCGGCCCCCCTCACGTGTGCGCGCAGGCGCGAGGTCGTCGGAGGGGCCGTCGGTACTGCACGGATCGTCCATGGGCACGAGTAGAGGGGAACGGCGTCGCCGGGTCAACTCGGTCGTGGGACGAGTTCACCGGATCGCCGCGTGTCGTTCCCGGAGTGCTCACGACTCGCCCCTACCCTGGAGACACAGCAAAGGCCCCTCGGAGTAAGCGTCCGAGGGGCCTTGCTGTGGATTGCGGCCCAACGAATCCGGTTTGACCCGGTCACGTCAACCCCGCTCTGACGATGCGGTGGACCCGTCGCCCCACGGCAAGCCGCGGGCTGGTGGCCCAGCAACCACACCCAGACCGGTCCGTGCGAGCACCTGCGTCGTCATCCGCAGCTCCGCGAGTTGCCCCGCGAAGAACTCCGAAGGTTGCCCCTCGAAGCTGGCCCGCCGGTCTCCGACCGGGCCAGCAGGTGCGGTCCGCCGTTCCTGCCGAGTTGCCCCGACTGGAACCTCCCGGGTCTCCCCGTTCGGTCCGGCGATCCGTCCTTGCCGATGACGTATTTCTAGTCGGGCCTGTCGAGGGCCCGCAAGGCCTTCCGGAGATCAATTTCGAACCAAGAGTTAGTCACAAGGTCATCCACAAGACGACCAGCGGAAACGTCGTGGATGCACAGGCCTGTGCACGAAATATGTGCACGGACGGGGCTTGCGTCGCCGTCAGCCGGACACGTCGTCGAGGTGGTGCACGACGTCGTGCACGAAGTACTGGCCGAGCGTCTCCACCGTGAAGCGCGAGCCGTTGCTGCGCAGCCCCACGCGCTGCCACGCGTCCGCCGGCACACCGTCGAACGCCGACGCGGCGTCCTGCCCGGCCTCGGCCAGCTCGGCGCTCACCGTGGCGGGGTCCTGCTGGGCGTAGCGCTCGGCGATCGCCGTGGCGTCCTGGTCCCAGTTCTCGAACGTGGGGGAGTCCTCGGCGAGCATCAGCCGGGCGCGGGTCGCGAAGACCCGGTAGACGTCGCGCACGTGGCAGGCGTACTCCAGCGGCGACCAGACGTCGGGCCTCGGCCGGGTGCGCGCGTCGGGCCGCGCGAGCACCGCCTGCCAGCGCGGCACCGACTCCCGCACGACGCCCGCGACCTCGGTCGCCGGCAGGTCGGCGGCCACGAAGCCGCACTCGGGGCAGGGGCGCTCGAGCACCCAGGTCCAGTCCTTGGTGTCCGGTGTGATCTCGCTCATGAGGCGAGAGTAGGGACTCTCGGCGCGTTTGCCCCGGTGGAACGGTGCGACAATGGTCGGGTGCCCAAGATCATCGGGGGTTCGCTGACCGAGCACCGCGAACGGACGCGGCTCAAGCTGTTCACCGCACTCGCCCAGCTGATGCTCGAGCGCGGCTTCGACGCGATCACCCTGGCCGACATCGCCGCCAAGGCCGGCGTCGGCCGGACCGCGCTGTACAACCACTTCCCGGACAAGGAGTCCCTGCTCCTGGCGTACATGACGTACGAGACCCAGGAGTACGTCGCGAGCCTGGAGTCCGCCCTCGACGGCATCGACGACCCCGTCGAGCAGATGCGCACCTACGTGCGCCGCCAGGCCCAGCTCAAACGGGTGTACCGCCTGTCGCCGGGCCCGGACCTGCGCTCGGTCGTGTCGCCGGCCACCCAGCAGCAGCTGCGCTCGCACGCGACGCTCGTCGAGACGGTGCTGCGCCGGATCCTCGAACGGGGCATCGAGGAGGGCGCGTTCACCGACCAGCCGATCTCGACCACGGTGTCGCTGGTCAACGCGTGCCTGTCCACCCGTGCGACGGCCGACGGCGACCCCGACGCGATCGCCGCGACCGAGGACTTCGTGCTCCGCGCGCTCGGCGCGCAGGTGCCGGCCGTCCGCTGACGGCGTCGGTCAGCCGAGCAACGGCAGGCGCAGCTCCGCGGGAGCACCGTCGACCAGCCGCACCGGCACACCCCAGTCCTGCTGGGCGAGGTGGCACGCCGGGAACTCGATCGCGGGGTCGTCGTCGCAGGACGCCGCCTGGGCGGTGACGTGCAGCACGCCCTCGGTCACGGCGGGGTCCAGGTGGAGCGTGCGGGTCAGGTCGGTGCCCTCTCCGGCGCCGTCGACCAGCAGCCCGGGCGGGGACGCCGAGACCTGGAGGCGGGTGGACGGCCCGTAGCGGGAGTCGAGCTTCTGGCCCGGCGCGGGGGTGAAGGCGACCTCGAGCCGCAGCTCGCCTGGCGCCACGTCGGTGGCCGGCCGCGCGGTCCGGTGCGCGCCGGCGTCGAGGATCTCCCCGGCCAGCCGGGCGGGGAGCCGCACCCGCGTGATCCGGTGCGCGGCCGACTCGACCACCAGCAGGTCGAGCGTGCCGTCGTCGCGGGCGTCGACCAGCAGGCCGGACGGCTCGGCGAGGTCGCGCGCGAGGGTGGACACGGTGTCGGTCGCGGGGTCGTAGCGGCGGACGGCGCCGTTGTAGGTGTCCGCGACCGCCACCGACCCGTCGGGCAGCACCGCGACGCCGAGCGGGTGCTGGAGGAGGGCGTGGTCGGCCGCGCCGTCGCGGTGCCCGAAGTCGAACAGCCCGTGGCCCACCGCGGTGTGCACGGTCACGCCGGCCGTGCCCGGTGCCAGCCAGCGCAGCGCGGAGGTCTCGGAGTCGGCCAGCCAGATGCGACGGTCGGGACCGACCGCCAGCCCCGACGGCTGCGCGAACCACGCGCCACCGGCGTCACCGTCGACGAGGCCCTCGTTCATGGTCCCGGCGAGGTGGGTGAGCGACCGCTGCTCGTCGTCGAACGCCCAGATCGAGTGGTTGCCGGCCATCGCGACGACGAACGCGGCCAGGTCCTGCGACCACGCGACGTCCCACGGGGAGGACAGCCGCACCATCCGCCGCGGCCACTGGCCGCGGGGCTCCCACTCGGGACGAACCCCGCGGACCGCCGGGCCGTCAGCCGGACCGCCGTCCGGATACGTGGCGCCGCCGTCGGGACCCGCGGCGCCGCCGGCCGCCGGCCACGGCTCGAGGTTGTCCGGCCCGCCGACCATGAACTGCTCGCCCGTGCCGGCGACGGTCGTCACGTGGCCGTCGGCCAGCCGGACGCCGCGCAGCACGTGGTTGGCGGTGTCGGCGACCAGCACGTCGTACCCGAGCCGGCTGCGCAGCTCCTCGGGCACCAGGCACAGCCCGTTCGGCTCGGCGAGCCTGGCCTCGTCCGGGGCGCCGTCGACGAGCCCGCGCTCACCCGTCCCGATCCGGCGCACGAGCGTCTCCGCGTCCGGCGCGAGCTCGGCGAGGCTGTGGTGCCCGGCGTCGGCGACCAGCAGGTTGCCGTCGGCCAGACGGATCACCTTGGCGGGGAAGCGCAGCGTGGACGGCTCGGCTGCGGGCGGCACGTACGGCCCGTCGCCGCGGTGCAGGGTGCCCTTGGCCTCGTGCTCGGCGATCAGCTCGCCGACCAACGCCGCGATCGCATGCCCGTGCCCCTCGCCGGCGAGGTGCGCGACGACGTACCCCTCCGGGTCGATCACCACGAGCGTCGGCCAGGCGCGGGCCGTGTAGGCCGACCACGTGGTCAGCTCCGGGTCGTCCAGGACGGGGTGGTGCACCTCGTACCGCTCGACCGCCGCGGCGAGCGCGACCGGGTCCGCCTCGTGCACGAACTTCGGGCTGTGCACGCCGACGATCACCAGCACGTCGCGGTGCGCCGCCTCGAGCTCGCGCAGCTCGTCGAGCACGTGCAGGCAGTTGACGCAGCAGAAGGTCCAGAAGTCCAGCACGACGACCTTGCCGCGCAGGTCCGCGAGCGTGAGGTCCGTGCCGCCGGTGTTGAGCCAGCCGCGACCGACGAGCTCGGAGGCGCGGACGCGGGGCAGGCGGGCGGGAGCGGTCGTCACGACGGAAGGCTACGTGCCTGCTCCGCGTGCCCGGCCGACGGCGCGGCTCGCCGGCCGCCGCCGAACCATGGTGGTGCCTGGAATCGCATCTCGGAAGTGATGCATCTGGGCTGCCCGGGCCGGATGCGGTCCGGATACATCACTTCCGCGATGCTTTCTCACGCACCACATCGATCCGGCGGAGGCGCGCCACCGCGATCCGAGGCCGCGAGGTCCCTCAGTGACCGCGGGCGGACTCGGCGAGGGCGGTGCGGGCAGCTTCGACGGACTCGGCGTAGTGGGCGCCGAACACCTCGTCGACCTCGGGCGCGAGGAGGGCGGCCAGCCGGCGCAGGGCCTCGGCCTCGCCCGGGTGCGCGACCGGGACGGCGTCGGGACGTGAGCCGTCCTGCCAGCGGTGCACGAGCTCGAAGAGCACGAGGATCTCGTCGTGGGTCAGGCGGACCTTGCGTCTGCGTCGACGGCGCGAGGGCATGGACCCATGCCAGCCGGTCCGGCGCGGCCGCAGGGGGAGGCTCGCCGGGCGGACACGAGGCCGCCCGGAAGCGGGATGGACTGGCTCGCGGGTTGCGGGCCAGGGGCGCGGGGTGCGGGCCAGGGGCGCGGAGTAGGTGCGCGAGGCGCTCGGCAGGTGCGCGGGGCGGGTCAGGGGCGCGGGGCGCTCAGCCGCGCAGGCGCTCGACCGCCGCCGCCAGCTCGGCGAGTGCGACGGCGTGGGGCGCCCGGTCCGGCGTCCAGGCGATCTCGCCGACGTGCTCCTCGACGGCCTGCTCGCCGAGCAGCGCGTCCAGGAACAGGAACGTGACCTGGCCGCGGTCGTCCTCGGGCATCTGCGCGAACCGTGGGTGGGACACCGTCACGTGCACCTTCACGCCGTCCTCGACGATCACCGCAGCCGCCTCGCCGAGCGCGACGGGTGTCGTGCCGTACTCGAGGACCAGCGCCTCGGCGTCGGCGACGGGCTGGCGCCACGTCGCGAACTCGAAGGCGTCGTCCACCTCGGGAGCCGCGGCGAGCCAGCGCTCGGCCACGTCGCGAAGGTCCGGGTCGCCCGCGGGCGTCACCACCAGCGTGTGCCGCGCGGCGCGGCCCGGTCCGGTCTCGAACGCCAACGGCGCGATCGCCTGGACCCGCGCACCGACGTCCTCCGCCTGAGTTGGGTCACCTTGGCGGATCGCGGACAGCTGCAGGGCTGTGACCTG
>JAHLLI010000037.1 GCA_020444245.1 Actinomycetales bacterium | reverse complement strand
TGCCCGAAGATGCACGCGAGGTTCTGAGGACACTCATTTTTATTGAAAAACAAATCCCAACCAAAGACGGGAGGTGGTTTTCGATACGAATTATGCCCTACCGTACCTACGACGACCGAATTGACGGCCTGGTTATCACATTTATCAATATTTCAGAATTGAAAATGGTGGAAGAAAATTTGAAAAAAATAAACCAGGAGAACCGGCTGTTTATTGACACTTCTTCCAGGGTAATCCTAAAATTATCAGCCAACTGGCAAATTATGGAATTTAACTTAGCGGCTGAAATATTTTTTGGCAAAAAACGTGAAGAAGTTAAAGACCAAGATTTTATGAAGTTGTTTATTCCTGAAACAAGCAGAAAAAAAACAGAAGAAGAAATAACAAGCCTGCTGAAAAAACCAGGAAAAACCGATATTAAAATGAAGGTAATGGCAGCTGGTAAAAAAGAATCTGAGAAAAAATGGACGGTAAATGTGTTATTTAATCACCTTAAAATACCTACAGAAATAATTATAATTACAATAAATGAATAAGCTATGATAAACGAAGAAATAGATTTCACCGATGCAAGTAAGTTACGCAAGGAAGCTGAAAGACTGCTCAATGAAAAGCATAGAAAAAATGCCGAAACACTAAAGGAAGCCGATGCAACTAAACTTGTTCACGAATTACAGGTACACCAGATTGAACTGGAGATGCAAAACGAAGAGTTGCGACAGGCGTATGATACCATGGAAACGGCCCTGAAAAAATATACCATGTTGTTTGATTTGGCCCCGGTGGGGTATTTTTCGCTCGACCCGGAAGGATCTATTTGCGACCTTAACTTCACAGGCGCCGACATGCTCCGGGAGAGGCGTTTCGCACTGATAGACAGCAATTTCAAGCTATTTATTTCCGAAGATTCAAGGCCTGTTTTTAATAATTTTTTTAGAAAAGTATATACCAACCATGCCAAAGAATCGTGTGAAGTATTGCTTGGTTACGACAATAAACCGCTTTGCCGGGTTTATATGGAAGGTGTGGTTACCGAAGATGAACAAAAATGCCTTTTGTCGGTCATCGATATTTCAAAGTTCTCAAATGTGTGAATGATGTAATTCTTCCCTGAAATTATGTAATGTATTTTCTGTTAAAGTCAATGAGCTTTGTAAAGTGATAATTCAATCACTGCTAAAACATAAAAAAATGAATAAATCAGAAATGGAAGGAAACTGGAATGTGCAAAAAGGCATTCTCAAACAAAAATTTGCCACATTAACCGAAAATGACCTGATGTTTGCGGAAGGCAAAAAAGATGAGATGATGGGAAGGCTTCAAAAAAAGCTTGGGAAAACAAAAGAAGAATTAAACGATATTTTAGGAAAACGGTAGCTACCAATGTAAAAGCACAACTTAAAAACCTTTGAAAGACAGGGAGAAAACCAATGTTTTCTTTTCCGAAAAGGCAGTACCTTTTTGCTTCCTCTGCTTCGTTACAACAGGGCAGTTGGAAAAATAGCTGATATTTCAAAATTCGAAAGGCAAAACAAGTCGTTTTTACTATCCCCTAAACTTTTTTACTAAATGTGAGAATGATGTAACTCTTATTTAAAATTATGTAACGCTTACTAACCCTAAAGTTGTGAACTTGCTGTTGTGAAAATTCATTCACAACTGTCCCGCCAGTTGCGGGAATTTAATACTCAATGTATATGAAAACGCAAAAAATAAACAGCCCGGCAAAAAGTATCCTATTGGTATTTTTTTCGCTAATCATGATAATTCCATTCACATCGTGCGCAAAAAAAATCACTTTTCTAAACTCAACGGTTGTTCCCGCAGCAAAAGGTTTTGTAAAAGTGAAACAGGACAACAACCAGAATTATATCATTAAGATAGAAGTGTCTGATTTGGCGGAAGTTGAAAGGGTGCAGGCATCAAAAAACACGTATGTGGTTTGGATGGAAACAGACCAGGGCAATGTTGAAAACCTGGGACAATTAAAAAGTTCGACCAGTTTTTTATCAAAACGTCACACTGCATCCCTGGAAACAGCAACTTCTTATAAGCCGGTAAAAATATTTATTACCACGGAAGAAGGTATAAACACGCAATATCCAGGCCGCCAGGTGGTATTAACCACCGAAACTTTTACCGTGAAATAATTATCTAAGTAAAATGCTATGAAAAATTCACTTTACATCATTGCAGGATTACTGCTGCTGCTTTGGGCAATAGTAACTTTTGGGTTTTACTCATTCAGAGCAATCGACATACTGCTTCCGATAGCTGCATTTATTGTACTGCTGAGAATTCTGTTTTATAAAAAATCACTTAAAAAAAATAACAATGGAAACAAAATTTGATATGAACCAATGGGGAAGAATAAAGGATAAACTCAGAAATAAATATCCTGAATTAACTGATGCCGATATGTTTTGGGGGCGCACAACAAGAGAAGATTTGTTGCAAAATATTTCAACCAAGTTGGGCAAATCACGGAAAGATCTGATTGATGTAATTGAATCATTTGATTACTCTTTCTAGCAGCAAATAAACGAAGTAATAATATAAAAACATTAAAATGAACTATTTGTATTTGATCATTCCCGTAGTAATTTTTTTGCTGCTGGGAATACGAATTGTAAGGCCCACACACCGTGGTCTTATCGAACGGCTTGGAAAATATAAAAAACTTGCCAATCCCGGATTTCACTGGATTATTCCACTTGTTGACCGCCTTTTTATGGTCAACATTACAGAACAAATGGTGGATGCCGAGCCCCAGGAAATAATTACAAACGACAACC
>JAHLLI010000035.1 GCA_020444245.1 Actinomycetales bacterium | reverse complement strand
GGACCGCCAAACCCTGACCGCGCACACCGCGACCGGAAGCTCGACATCGACGTACACCTATCCGGCCACCGGCCAGACCCAACCCCACGGCACCGAGACGGTCACCACCACCGGTGCGACGCCCGCGAGCGCCGCGTTCGAGTACGACGCGGCCGGTAACACCACGGTTCGGACAGTGGGCGGGCTCTCGCAGGCGCTGGCCTGGGACGCCGAGGGCCACTTGACCCAGGTCGCACCCGCGGGCGACCCCGCTCACCCCGAAGCGACCTACGTCTACGGCGCCGGCGGGGACCGGCTGATCCGCAGCCAGGACGGGGCCACCACCGTGTACCTGCCAGGCGGCCAAGAAGTCACCGCCTAGGAAGGGCAGGTCACCGCTCGACGCACCTACGCCTTCGCCGGGACGATCGTCGCGGTACGCACCGGACCCTCTCACGGCGAACTGTTCACCCTGGTCACCGATCCCCACCAGACCGCGACCATCGCGATCAACAACGCCGCCACGCCCGGCGAGCCCGGTGCGATCACCCGACGGTGGATGGACCCGTGGGGCAACCCTCGCGGGCAAGCTGTCAACACCTGGCCCACCGACAAGGGCTTCCTCAGCAAACCCCTCGACGCCACTGGGCTGACCGCGGTCGGCGCCCGCTACTACGACGCCGCCTACGGCAGGTTCATCTCCGTCGACTCCGTCATGAACCTGACCGACCCCGACCAGTGGAACGCCTACGCCTACGCAGGCAACAACCCCATCACCCGATGGGACCCCACCGGACTCCTCAGCGGTCTCCGAATCGGCGACGGCAACGACGCCTCGGTCAGCCTGACCACGTTCAAGAAGACGCACAGCGTGCCCAACAGCCCGGCCAGTCTGTACACGGCCTTCACCACGCTCCAGAAGCAGCACCGGAGCAAGGACTACGTCGACCTCTACGAAGCCACGGGCCGACCGGCCGGCGAGAGAGCTATGGGCTTCAACCAGTGGAATCTCGTCGGTACCACCGCTCAGGGGTACCGGGACGAGATATCCAACTGCGCGAAGTTCCAGTGCATGGACCCGTGCCCTGACCAAGGGTGCCAGGCGGCCCGAACTGGAGTCCTCTTCGGGGGGTTCGCCCTTGGCCTGGCCATCGACGTGGGCATCGGTGCGGCACTAGGGTGGGCTGCGCGCGCAGACGCGGCAGGAGTTGCCGCAGAAACCGGTGCCGGAGAGGCAACGCTCCTGCAGCGGATGCGCGGCTACGCCCTCGATGACACCGGCGCCGTCGGGACGTGGTCGACCTCAGGCGGGATCAAGAGCGCCGGCCTCCCCAACAGTGGGTCGATACGCTACGTGCCACCGACGAACTACCGACCCGGCGTGCCGTTGCCGCGCGGCGGCTCAAATGGCTACATCGACCGCTTCGGTAACGAGTGGGTGAAGGGACCGTCGCGGACATCCGGCCAACCGTTCGAGTGGGATGTCCAACTATCGGAGCGCGGTCGATCGTCGATTGGCTGGCTCTCGCGCGACGGTTCACACGTGAACGTGAGTCTCGATGGGCGGGTGACCCACTGATGACACGTGACGAGCCGAGCCTGCTCGAGATCGTGGTCATTGGCGACACGGAAGTGACCCGTTCGCTCGAGCTCGCGGGGGCAGAGGCGGTGGTACTTGGGTTCTCCGAGGACGAGGGCACCAACGAGAGGTGGCTCGCGGTCCAGGTGGGAGACATGCCGGCCGTGATGCTCCCCTCGAGCAGCGTGAAGAGGACCGGCCGCGCGGTCTCTCGAGAGTCGATCTATCCAGGTGAGCAGCTCCGCATCACCCAGGAGGGGAGCGCGGTGCGGGACGGCGTCGAGCCTGTCCAAGGATGCGACGACGCCACCCAGGACCAGCGGGATCCTTGAGGTGATGGGGGGATGACCAGGGTGACCCGCACGGCCACCCGGCCGCGTTGGGCCCCGGCCCTCCAAGCCGCCATCCTCGCCATCCTGGTCACGCTGTTCGGCGCTGGATCGGTGTCGGCGGCAACGGCCTCCGCGGCTCAAACTCGCGTCGGGGTCTCGCAGTCCACGGCTGCGGTCCTCGTCGGGTCTTCGGCGAACATCAGCGCAGGTGAGCGGCTGGGGAACGACACTCCGCGGCCCGGGATTGTGGTGGCTACCGGTGTTGCCGCAGAGACCGCAGCCGGTACCGTCTCGTCTACGGTGCGCGTGGGGCCGGGCGCGGCGCTGGAGAACATCAGCAGCGGCGAAGCGCTCCGGATCCAGAATGCGGCGAACCGGATCGGGGAACCCATCTCCCTGGTCGGTAGTCGCGCATCGGGCACGGCCGGGGCGCATTTCGGACTGGGACTACGTGATCTCGGGCATCACGTCGTCGACGAAGCACTCGGTGTCCAGTTCGCTTCCTCGGGGTGCGACCGAGCTGGGCGTGGGGCGTCAGATCGACATCTTCACGGGGCCGCTAGATGACACGGCGCCGTACATCACGTTCTTCCCGAGTGGGGGTTGAGGTGGAGATGATCCGAGCACTGGGAGCACGTGGGAATCTGCGATTGGCGCAGGCCGAAGAGCGGCGCTTCCCGGGTCTCCTCGTTCAAGGCGACACGCTCGCATCGCTGGTCGAGGAGCTCGAGGACGAGGCGCCAGCCTCATGCGCCTTGGTGACCGTCAGGTAGTGGTTGTCCGCCTATGAGGAGATGATGGCCGAGAACGGTCTTGATCTTCCGTACCGGCGCTGACCTCCGTGAGTCGAGCACGCGTGTCGGGCGTGTGCCCTGCACAGGGTGAGTGGAGTCCGCGAGAGTGGTGTACCGGTGGCTCGGTGATCGTGTCGTCGTAGAC
>JAHLLI010000036.1 GCA_020444245.1 Actinomycetales bacterium | reverse complement strand
CCCCAGGTCACAGCCCTGCAGCTGTCCGCGATCCGCCAAGGTGACCCAACTCAGGGCGTCGCTGCTGATCGCGGCCGGGGCCGACGTGAAGGCCGTGCAGGTGATCCTCGGGCACTCCACCGCGACGATGACAATGGACCTGTACGGGCACCTGTTCAGCGAGGCGACCTGGCAGGCGATGGAACGGCTGCCGGTGATACCCCTCATGCAGGCGCCGCGAGCGATCGAGCCGCCTGGGCCTCGAGCTGGCTCCTCCGGCTGAGCCGCACGCTGCCCGATCATGCCGATGAGCGAGCGGGCGGAGGCCGCTACCGCTCGGCGGCCAGCTCGGCGGCCGCGCGCAAGGACTCTGCCACCATGTCGCCGCTCACCCGTCGCGCCGAGATGTCAGTCGCCAGGGCTTCCACCACTTCGTCGTGAAAGGCGAGGAGGTAGTGATGAAGGCGTTCCCACGTGGCGTCAGAGTGGTAGTCGTGGACGGAGTTGATTCGACGGTGCTCTTCCAGCCATGGCGAGTTGTGGACGACATGGGCCTCGTAGAACGAGAGGCCCCTTCCCCACAACGGGTGCCCGTGCAGGACCTCGTCGTTCGGATGCCCCATCTGCACGTTCGAGCAGCCCTTGAAGCTGATCTCGATGACGTGCTCGTCCTCACCCGTTGCCAGGGACTCGTAACACAGCACGACCGCCCTGCGAGGACCTGCAATGAGCATCGGCATCGGCGCACCGGCGTCCCACTTCAGGCCCAGATCTAGGACTTCAGCGCGGTGTTCCTTCACGGCCACAGGGTTCCACAGTCGGTGAGCGCTACGGCAGCGCGTCAGGGATCGGGAACCACGTCCCGCAGTGCGGGCAGCCGGCTCGACCGAACAACTGCAACATCTCCCTTGCGACGTCTGGATGACCGTTCGCCTCGCTCAGCGTCACCAGGCGCGCCTCAGCCGGGCCGAGATCCGATGTGGGCGCCTGCTGAACTGGCTGGCCGTCGCGCACCGCGTCGGGACCTGTCGTGGCCACCAGCGCGCCGTCGACGAGCTCCAGGTAGATGTAGTCACCGCACGACGGGCACTCGAGCTCAACCTCGTCGTTGGCCAGCCGGTCCAAATCCCGCTGCCACGGCGAAAGATCCTCGAGGGCGGCGACGACCTCAAGGACCCACAGGACATCGGCCCGGTCGCGGACGAGCGCGATCTTGCCCTCTGCCACGGGCCGTAGGGCTGCGAGCTCCGCGGCGTAGACGCCACGGGCTCCGTCGATCGCTGACGGGGCGTCGTTGGAGGCGATGATCGCCGCCACGAGGAAGAGCGCCGGATCCAGAGGGACGTCAGTGCGCGACGCCGCGATCTCGGCCAGCACAGGAAGAGCGGCGTAACTGGCAGGCGACACGCTCCCTTGGTGGTAGAGCCTCTGCCACAGTTCCTGCCACGCCACGGCGTTCCAGTCGGCCGTTGCTGCTGCATCGCGCAGGAGTGCCGGGACGTCGGCCGCGCTGCCGTACACGTCGCGCAAGACTGCCCAGTCAGTCACGAGCGACAGCCAACCACTGCCGCGGCACCTCAAGGACGCTTTCGACTCTGGCCGCGCCAGACCTTTTCGTCATACGATATGCGAGTGGTGAGCGACGACCAGATCCAGCAGTGGGCCGACGAGGCCGAGGCGGGCTATGACGTCGACGCCCTGAAGCGTCGAGGGCGCGGGCGTCCCGGCCGCGGGGCAGAGCCGATGCAGGTCGTAGCTGTCCGGCTGACGGCTGAGGAGCTCGACGCCCTCGACGCCGCGGCAGCCAAGCAGGACATGACCCGCTCCGAGGCGATCCGGGCCGCGCTCGCCCACTTCGCTGCGTGAGGGTCAGCCACCTGCCGCACCGAGCTGCCCTGCCGCGTCATCGTAGAAGTCGAAAAGCTCACTGATCGGCACCGGCCGTCTGGTTGTGCCGGAAAGGTCCTGGCCCTCGGCGCTGAACGGTGGCGGCCAGATGGAGAGGCCTTGATCCGGCCGCAGCGCTTCAACCTCGACTTCCCAGCGGGGCCAGCGCAGCGAGGCGAAGCTCTGCGAGAGCTCGCCCGTGATCGCGGCGGTAACGAACTCCGCGTGCCCGCCGCCAAGTCCACCCCAGGACAGCGTGTCGGGACCGAAGTAGCACACCTCGCCGGCGCCGATGCCGAGACCTCCACCATCGACCGCGAACCGCCCGCCGAGGGCATCGAACCCGACAAGGAGGAAGGGCGGAGGCGAATCGGTTGCCTCGTTGAGGTGATTGACGGTGGCGAGGTCGGCAAGTTTGTCGCTCCCGCCTCCGAGCAGTCGGAACCAGCCACCGTCGGCGAGGATGCCGCCGGTGTTCAGGGCGAGGGCTCCCAGGTAGGAACGGGCCGTCACCTGGAGGCACTCGAGGACCTTGCGGGCCTGCTGGGGGTCGACGTCGAGCACCGCGGCTGTCGGCCCCTTCTCCACCAGGGCGGAGATCGCCGGCCAGGCTGGATCGTCAACGTTGACGAGCTCTTCGACGGATCGCCGGTGCACGCGCTCATCCTCGCAAGGTTCGGTCGACTGCGAGATCGAATCATCAGCTGGCGGTGCGCGGCCAGGAACCCCGGGGTTCGTTCTGGACGGGTACGTGATCCCTGAGATCGGCGCGTACCCAGCCTGCGGGATCTCTGGGGCCGACATCGAGCGGGTGACGTCCGCGCCGGCTGGTCGCCATCGAGCTGTACTCATCGTCGTCGACGCCACGTCGTCGCCGTCGCGTCATCGTCGTGCTCCTCGTCGTCGGCGTCGTCGCCGTCGTCGTGCTCCTCGTCGTCATCGTCATCGTCATCGTCATCGTCATCGTCATCGTCATCGTCATCGTCAT
>JAHLLI010000034.1 GCA_020444245.1 Actinomycetales bacterium | reverse complement strand
CGCGCGCGATGGGCGACTTCTGGGAGTTCCCCACCGTGAGCCTGGGGATCGGGCCGCTGAACGCCGTCCACCAGGCCCGGATGAACCGGTACCTGGCCGCGCGCGGGCTGGTGGACACCGACGCGGCCCACGTGTGGTGCTTCGTCGGCGACGGTGAGACCGACGAGCCCGAGACGTTGGCGGCCATCCGGCTGGCGGCACGCGAACGGCTGGACAACCTCACGTTCGTGGTCAGCTGCAACCTCCAGCGCCTCGACGGGCCGGTCCGCGGGAACACCAGGATCGTCGACGAGCTCGAGGGCGTCTTCCGCGGGGCCGGATGGCGCGTGGTCAAGGTGCTGTGGGGCAGGGAGTGGGAACCGCTCTTCGCCGACCCCGCCGGCCCCCGCCTGCAGGCCCGGCTGGAGGCGATGAACGACGGCGACCTCCAGCGGCTCACCGTCCTGGAGCCGGCCGAGCTGCGCGCCGAGCTGTTCGGCGACGACCCCGCCCTCGCGCGGCTGGGGGCGTCCCTCGACGACGCCACGCTGCGGGGCCTGCGACGCGGAGGCCACGACCCGCGTCTGGTCCACGCTGCCTATGCCGATGCTCTGGCGCACCGCGACGGACCCACCGTCGTGCTGGCGCAGACCGTCAAGGGCTACGCCCTGGGACCGAACTTCGAGGGCCGCAACGCGACCCATCAGATGAAGAAGATGACTGCGGCCCAGCTGATGATCTTCCGCGACATCCTCGACCTGCCGATCAGCGACGCCGAGCTCGGCGACGGTCTGCCCCCCTACCTGCCGCTGCCCGAGGGCTCGGACGAGCTGCGCTACCTGCGCGAGCGTCGCGCGGCGCTCGGCGGTGTGCTGCCCCGCCGCCCCGAGGCAGCCACGGTCCTGCCCGCCCAGCCCGAGGCGCGGGCGTTCGAGGAGTTCGACGCAGGGTCCTCCGGGCGAGCCACGTCCACGACCGTGGCCTACACCAGGCTGCTGCGCGGCCTGATGCGTGACCCGGTGCTCGGCCCACGCGTGGTACCGGTCGTGCCGGACGAAGGGCGCAGTTTCGGGTTCGAGGTGCTCTACAGCGAGTTCGGCATCTACGCCCCCGGCGGGCAGCGCTACACCCCGGTCGACGCTGGGCTCCCGCTGACCTACCGCGAGGCCGCGGCGGGCCAGGTGCTCCAGGTCGGCATCACCGAGGCCGGCGGGCTCGGCGACTTCACCGCCGCGGCCACCGCGGGCGCGACCTGGGACACGGCCGTGATCCCCTTCTTCACCTACTACTCGATGTTCGGGTTCCAGCGTGTCGGCGACCTGATCTGGGCGCTGGCCGACGCGCGAGGCCGGGGCTTCCTCGTGGGCGCGACCGCGGGTCGGACCACCCTGTCCGGTGAGGGCGTCCAGCACACCGACGGCTCGTCGCACCTCGCGGCCCTGGCCGTGCCGTCGTGCCGCGCCTACGACCCCGGGTACGCCTACGAGACCGCCACGATCGTGCGCGACGGGATCAGGCGGATGTACGGCGAGGGCGAGGAGTGCTTCTACTACATCACGCTCTACAACGAGAACTACGCCCAGCCCGCCAAGCCGACGGACTCGGGCGTTCCCGGCGTCGACGTCGACGACGCGATCGTCGCAGGCCTCTACCGGCTCGACTCTGCCCCAGACGACCGGCCGGCGCAGGCGCGCCTGCTCGCCTCCGGCCCTTCGGTGACCGCCGCGCGCCAGGCCAGGGACCGGCTCGCACAGGAGCACGGGATCGCAGCCGAGGTCTGGTCGGTCACCAGCTGGAAGGCGCTGCGCGACGATGCCCTCGAGGCCGAGCGGTGGAACCGAGAGCACAACGCCGGGCCCCGACGCACCAGCTACCTACGACGGGCCCTGCCGGCGCCGGTCCCCACGGTTGCCGTCACCGACTACGTCACTGCCCTGCCGGACCAGCTCGCCAGGTTCGTGCGCGGCCCGTTCACCGCCCTGGGTACCGACGGGTACGGGTGGTCGGACACGCGCGAGGCCCTGCGCGCCCACTTCGGGACCGACGCCGACGGGATCGCCGCAGCGACCGTGGCCCTTCTCGCCGAGAACGACGACACCGGCTACTCCTACCGGTCCGGACCAACGCCAACGATTCCGCTCGTCGCGTGAGAGGCGAAGCTCACCACAGGAGCCGTCCAGAGCAGAGGAGCGTGCCGTGAACCGGCCCATGTATCCGCCGGCCACCTCGGAAGTCGCGTCACGGCGTCGGGAACTCGCGCCGGAGATCCACGACGCCTGGGACCGGTTCAGCTCGGCCGTGTTCGCAGCCGGAGCCTTGGACGAGACGACCAAACAGCTCATCGCGGTCGCGGTCGCCCACGTGACCCAGTGTCCGTACTGCATCACCGGGCACACCCGTCTCGCCCGGACCAAGGGTGCCTCGGAAGCGCAGATCATGGAGGCGGTGTGGGTCGCCGCGGAGATGAGGGCGGGCGGAGCCTTCGCGCACTCGGCGGTGGCCCTCCATGCGCTCGGCGGTCACCCAGGTGAAGGGGAAGATCGATGACCAGGCTGCGGCATTCCCCCGCCCGCGAGCCAGGCATGCCACGTCGGGGTGCATCTGCCGATCTCGGAGTGGACAGGATGCCGCCGGAGGATGACGGTGAGGTCGTGGTCGGAGGAGCGCTGCCGAG
The DNA here is from genome assembly GCA_020444245.1 of Actinomycetales bacterium. Lineage (GTDB taxonomy): Bacteria > Actinomycetota > Actinomycetes > Actinomycetales > Cellulomonadaceae > Actinotalea. The sequence goes on along the minus strand of JAHLLI010000034.1, from coordinate 315 downwards.
GACGTCTGAGGACTGGCCCGGCGGTGGGCTTGTTGAGGTGCTCTCGCGGTGGGAGGGCGCGGGTGGCCATTGGAGGATCTTGGGGGAGACGGCGCGCTGGGTCACGGTCGGCTTGTTCAGCTGCGATGGCGGCGAGGAGATGAGCCGTATCACCGGAGAACGCACCTCTGTGCTCACGACCTATTTCCTGGGGCGGACGTCGAGCTGCTGAGCTCTGGCTGCGTGTCGTGATGCCCGTCGCGTCCGGGTCGCCGGTGCGAAGTGGAGTCCGCGAGAGTGGTGTACCGGTGGCTCGGTGATCGTGTCGTCGTAGAC
>JAHLLI010000007.1 GCA_020444245.1 Actinomycetales bacterium | reverse complement strand
CCCCAGGTCACAGCCCTGCAGCTGTCCGCGATCCGCCAAGGTGACCCAACTCAGGATGAACGCGATCCCCAGCAGTGCGACGGGGACGATCATGTGCTCGGAGGCGGTGTTGGCCTTGGCGGTCGCTGCGGTGAGCAGCTGGGTGCGAAGCGACGCGGCACGCGCGCGCAGGGTGGTGTAGACGGCGGCGCCGTCCCCGGCGGACAGCCGCATGATGTCGGCCACGTCTCCGAGTTCGACGACCCCGGTACGGTCTGCGAGGTGGGTCAGCCCGGTCCAGGCGGGTTCTCCCGCGAGCTCGGCGCGCAGCAGGGCGTCGCGGATACGGTCGAACTCCGGTGAGGACGCGACCTGCGCGGCCCGGTCCAGAGCCTCGGTGGCCCCGGCGTCGGCGGCGCGTTCCAGGGCGACGAGCTCGAGAAAGACCCCGGCGGCCGCGCGCATCGACGCGCGTGCTTCCTCGGCCCGGGTACGCACCTGGGTGTCGGGAACGAAGAACGCGACCGCGGCCAGGATGACGCCGGCGATGACGGGTATCCCGAACTGCAGCTCCGCCCCGGCCAGCGCCAGGAGAATACCGAGGGCCGGTGGGATGGCCAGGGCGGCGAAGGCGTACCCGACCTTGCGGGCCGCCAACGTAGCGGGAGTCTGGTCGACCAGGGCCAGGTCCTTGGCGTACTTCGCCAGGCCCAGGGAAGTCACCAGCTGCGGTGCCGCCTGGGTGCGCCACCATCGAACCGGAGCCGCAACCAGCCCTTGCAGCGCCTGGTCCGATGCGGGTGCGCTGACCTGGCCCGCGGCGTGGACGGTCCGCGTGCCGGTGGGTGCGGGCCACCACCCGGCAACCATCATCGTCAGACCCACCCCGGCCAGGGCCCCGAACGCGAGAGAGGTGTAGGGGTTCATGGTGCGGCCCGTCGGATGAACCGTGGCTCGGGGGCCGGCAGGGTCAGGCGGCGCATCCATGCCAGACAGCCGACGAATACCGCGGCGATCGCGGCCAGGATGACCTGCCCGAGGCCGTCACCGTAGGGCGCCAGGTAGGCGGGGTTCGCCAGACCGGCGGCCGCGACCCCGAGGGTGATGAAGGTGACCGCACGAGCGGTGGTGCGGGGCTTGGCCCGCTCGGCCTCGATCCGCCGGGCGACGGCCACCTCTTCGGCCAGGGTGTCGGCCACCGACACCAGGACCCTGGCGAGGCCGGGACCGCGGCGGCGGACCCCGAGCAGCAAGGCCGCGACGAGCAGATCCCCGGCCTGGCAGTCCAGATCATCGGCGAAGGCCCGCAATACGTCCTCGGTCGACCACCGGGCGCCCAGGCGCGCCTCCAGGCCGCGCACCTCGGTCGCGATCGGGGCCGGGACGCTGCGGGCGGTGGTGGCGATGGCCTGCTCGAGCCCCACGCCGGTCAGCAGGACGTCGCCGAGCCGGCGGGACCACTCCTCGATGGCCTCGACCCTGTCGATGCGCGCCGTGGCGACCTTCCCGGTGCTCAGCAGCACTGGCAGCCCGACCACGGTGACTGCCGCGATCCCACCGGCCACCGGCCACCCGGTCACCGCCCACACCACACCGCCGCCGACCGCGGCCACCGCCCACCGCCACGTGCTCCAACCGCCAGAAGGAGCGACGCTCGTTGGACGTCGGACCCTGCCCGGGCGCGTTCGGGGTGCAGGGAGGAAGCCCAGGGCGATCATGAGAAGGCCCAGTGCTGTCGAGGCGCCGGCGGTCGCGGCCAGGGCGGTCCTCATCGCGCACCGTCCAGCGGTCGGGGCCAGGTCCCGCCCGGGTGGTCCAGCCAGCCCGGGTCGAACCCGACGTCGACCAGGTCGTCCAGGCACTGGGGTCGGTGGGCCGGCGTCGCCCGCCCATCTGGGCCCTTGGCGAACACGGTGGTCGTGATCGGCCGGGAGGTCTCACCCAGCCCGTTCAGCTCCAGCACGGTGGACACGAACCGGTGCTTGGGCCCGCCGGTCAGGGACCGGTCGCGCAGGGTCAGGTGCACGATCAGGTCGACCGACCCGGCCAGCAGCCGGTAGGCGAACGCCTCGGAGATGTGCGGCCCGGCCGACAGGGCCAGGGCGACCATCCGGTCGATCGCGTGCTGGGCCGAGCGGGCGTGCAACGTGCACAGCGAACCGTCACCGGTCGACATCGCCTCGAGCATCGGCAAGATCTCCGGGCCGCGGACCTCACCGACGATGATGCGGCGTAGGTTCATCCGCAATGCGTCGGTCAACAGGTCCGACAGCGACACCGCGCCGGCGCGCCGACCCTGGGGATCGACCTCGGCCGACCCCTCGCGGGCCTCCATCGCGATCACCCGCGGGTGCCGGCCGGGTAGGTCGTGCAGGTGCAGCTCGTACTCCTTCTCGATGGTCGCGAACCGCTCCATCGGGTGGAACTCGTTGGCCATCGCCCGGATCAGTGTGGTCTTGCCGGCGTTCTGCAACCCGGTCACCACCGTGTTCTTGCCCGCCAGGACAGCCGCCCGGAGGAACGCAGCCAGGCCCGGGTCCAGGGTCCCGAGCTCGACCAGGTCGTCAAGGTCCACGTCACGCACCCGGTGGCGTCGGATCACCACGTGCGGGCGAGGTGTCACCCACGCCACCGCCGCCAACCGCGACCCGTCCGGCAGACGCAGGTGCATCGTCGGGTGGGCGGAGGTGAAGGTGCGCTCGGACGAGCCCGGGCGGGCGGCCAACGCCTGGAGCATCGCGATCAGCTCGGCATCCGACCCGGCGGCCGACCCGGCCCGCTGGTCGTGCCCCTCACCGGCAGAGGTCCAGACCTGGTCGTGACCGTCGACCTCGACGTTCTCCAGACTGGGGTCCTCGATCAACGGCTGCAGACGCCCCAGCCCGAACAGCGCCGCCATCACCGCCTGCGCCGTCGCCGCCTCCACCTCGGCCCCTGGGGCCGTGCCGGACGGGTCGGTGTTTGCCGGTGTCCGTGCGGCGAGTTCTGCGGCGATCAGGCCGCGCGCCAGCTCGCGGCGATGGCCGGCGTCGGCGACCGGCGCGGCCACCAGCCGCTCGGCCAACTGCTCGGCGACGACCCTGCGGATCTGCTCGACCAGCACCGGGTCGACCACCACCTCGCCCGGTGCAGGGTCGGGCAGGTGCACCGACGCAGGGCCCGGGCGGCGATGACCGTTGACTCGCACCGTCCGCGGGTCGGCCTCGGCGCTCACTGGTCCGCCTCCCCGGGCGGCTGCACCACCAGCACGAACCGGCCCGTCGCCGCGCGCTTGGCGACCTCCGAACCGAGAGCGGCGTCCACGACCACGTCCACGACCACCACGCCGTTGACGTCCGGCACGGCGATCGCGGCGACCTCGACCGGGAACTGCTGCGGATCGCCCGGGGTCGGGTCGGCCTGCGCCAGCGGGGTGTCCACCACCAGCAGCCGATCACCCGGCCGCAGACCCGCCGCGGGCATCATCGTCGTGGTCACCGGCAGCGGAACGACCACCTGGCCCGCAGCCGGGGGGCCCGCTGCGACCACGTCACCGGCGGCGAGGATCGACCCCGCGGGCAACGCGGCCGCGGCGACCTGCCCGACCACAGTGCTCAGCTCGTCGGCGGGCAGCACCGACACGTTGGTGTCGACCGCGATCAGGGCCTGGGTCAGGTCCTGCGCCGTCAGCGCGTGGCCGGCCGCGATGTCGGTCGCCGCCACCAGCACCGCCTGACGGTCCCCGGCGTTGGCCGCCAGAGTGGTAGCCCCCAACCCGCCGATGATCGCCAAACCGGCACCTGCGATAAGCACACCTGGGCGGCGCGCCCGCCGCGCGCCCGGCCCCGGCGCCTGGTCCGTGGGCGGGACGGGCGGCGGCTTCGGGGCGGACTTCGCCCTGGTCGTCGTGGTCACTTGCGTCCCCCTCCGCTCGGGATGCCGCCCCTCAGGCGCTCGTCAGGACCTGCACTTCACCGACCTGCAGCGAGGTCTGCGACGTCCGCGTCACCGTCAGGGCCCCCGAGGTCCCACCGCCGGACCACGAGACTTCCCACGTGGCGGTCGCCGTGATCGTCCACGCATCCCCGGGCTGCCCCGCCGAGGTCCGCGCATAGACGTAGTCACACGTCGGGGACTCCACCGGCGCCCCTACGTAGTAGGCCGTGCCCGGGTTCGCGCACGTCACCGTGTTGCCATCACCCATGTCCCACACGATCCGAGTCGCGCGCGCCGTCGCGGTCACCGACAGCCCCGGGACCGACGCCGTTGCACTGTTCGGACCCCACGTCACCGGCGAGACCTCGGTCCACAACCACAACGGCACACCCACCACGTAGGGCTCGCCCGGCGCACCGGTCATCCGGATCTCCGGACCCACCAGCTGCATCCGGTCCACGGCCTCCCGGGCCAAGTCGGTCGGCGTTACCTCCGCCGCGCCGTAGCCGTCGGGCGGGGACGGCAGCCATCGCCAGCCGCCGTTGGTCCCGGGGATGTGGCCGACGCACGTGAGGTCGTAGACCGCCCCGTTCGGGTAATGGCCCTCCCACACCGACTCCGACGCCGGCGGCTGAGGATCGCGCACGATGTAGTAGCACTCGTCGACCTGCGAGAACCAGCCCCACAGCGGGTCGTGGCACGGCACCTCCTCGCCTGTGCTCTGCACCACACAGTGCCGGGCGGTTCCACCGCTACTTCCACCCGGGCTGGCGTCCGCGTTCGAGTCAGTCCCACCTTCGCCGGGGTACGCCGCGTCGACGTAGCAGAACGTCTCGGTGACCGGGCAGGCAACGTCAATCTGCAGTCCCTGCGGCCCGCTCGCGGCAGTCGATAGCGCCACGAAGGCGGCGAGGGCTGAACCGTGGCCTAGCACGGCGCACTCCGGTCGGCAGCAAACGCGCGGACCGTCCATCTGCCGTCGAAGAAGTACGCGGTCGCGACGGCCTGCACCTGCACGTACTGGTCGGGTGCGGCGACCGGTTCGCCTGACCGGACCGAGACGGGCGTCCAGTTCGCGGAGTTCACGCAATCGGTGATCTCTGCTGTTCCCCCGCCATCGAGGTCGATCTTGCTCACGACCGGACTGAGAACCGGCTCGCCGACAAGGCGGACACCGTCTCGCTTCAGTTGGAACAGCGTCGCCTGTGCATCCGCAAGGGCGGTGTCGATCGCAAAGACCGTGAGGTTGGGATCCTGCGGCTGGCCGGGATCCGCGTACGAGGCAACCTTCGCGGCCCAGTAGCCGCGGTACGCCTCGAGGATCAGTGCTTCGGCCTCTGCGACGGCCGGGTCGACGGTCGGCGTGGGGCTCGAGGATGGCGCGGTCGTGGTGGTGGTCGGCGTCGACACGGTGGGCGACACCGTGGGGTTGTTGGCAGGTTGGGTGCAGGCCGTGAGGGCGAGGAGCGTCAACAGGCCGACGATCACCCGCGGGATCCGTGCTCGGTCAGTGGCCATCCGCGACCCCCCAGTCGCTCGACCATCCGCAACGAACGGTGTGACAGCTGTCACACGTAGATCGAATCCGGTCATTTCACCACTCCTTGGGCGCGCTGTGAACCCTCGACGGAGTTCCGGGAGGCACGGCCCCTCAGGAATCAGGTGTGCACTCCAACACGCAACCGCGCACCGGAGGACGGACAGCCGTGTGGAAACCGTCAGCTCGCGAGGCGCTGTGGACAGTCCTCGACCGCGATGGCAGCCGCGGCACCGGGGGAGACACGGCGTCGTCTGCTGGACTGCAGGGCCTGACGAACGGACGGCTCGCGCAGCACCGGCCGACCCTCGTCTCGCAACCGACGGATCAGCCCAGGTGCCGACGGGGTACCGCGGAGCAGCACCATCAGGCGTCGTGCCTGCCACGGGGCGATCCCGACCTGGGACGCAAGGTCGCGCCACCCGACTGCGGTGCACCGCGGGTCGTCCTCGCGCACGTCGAGCACGATGAGCGCGACGATCAACCGGGCTTGGGCAGCCGGCCACCCGGCTGACCGCAAGGCCCCGGCCGCGTCGTCCACGGCGCCGGCCACGCTCGCGACCTCGTCTGGCTGGGCCTGTTGGTCTGGGGGAGCCCATCCTCTGTCGAGGAGTTCGTCCAGAGACAGGGGCGACTCCAGGTCGCCCTCGCGCACGGCCTGCTCGTAGCGCCAGGAGCTCCGCACGCTGGACAGGAACTTCGCGGTGACCCGTTCGCCGAGAGCCGCGCGGCGAGCTGTGCCCCAAAGCACGCCCCAGGGCTCCGCAGCGGTGCGCAATGCGGGTCGGCGGAGGGCGAACCAGACTTCCTGCCAGGCCGTCGACTCCGCTTGGCCGGCCGCCAGGCCGCGAAGCCCGGCGTGGATCACCAGCGGACGGACCATGTCGATTCGGATGAACTCCAACAGATCCCTGCCCGCCGGCCCGTCCCAGCCTTGCGCGTCGATCGCCGCCAGCCAGGCGAGCAGCACCTCGCTCTTCCTCGTCAACGGGGGTAGGTCGAGCGCCTCGACCTTCTGCTCATCCATGGCGTCCTCCTTGGTGCTTGCGGGTGTCAAGGACGCTGTCGGAGGGTGGTAGATCCGGTGATGACGGGGGGAGAAGCGCAGGTCAGAAGCCAGTGGGTTGCAGCCGACGACGGGGCTGGACGGCGGGCCGGGTTCGATGATGGGCGAGTCCGCGATGACTCGCGCGAAGATGGCAGTGCGCGCCGTTGCGTCGCAGGCGCACCCGTCATCGGACGATCTATCGCGCCGCCCCACGATGCGGGTTCACCTGCGATGGAGGTCGGCCATGAGAACCGCAACGTCAGCGCGCCAGACCGCGGCCCCGGAATCCACGGGCCAGTCGCTTCCAGGCGCGAAGAAGGACTCGGAGGAGAAGCTTCTGCTCACGGTCGCCGAGGCAGCGCACCGCCTCGGCGTGGGTAGGACGTTGATGTACGAGCTGCTCGACGCAGGAGTGGTGAAGTCGATTCACATCGGTCGGCTCCACAAGATCCCGGTCTGGGCGCTCAGCGAGTTCGTCGAGCGCCAGTGCGAGCTGTGAACACCCGGCCAGCCTCTTGCTACTGGGCGGCTGGAACGCGGTTGTCCACAAGAGAGCCGGGGCGGAAGGGACACCGCCATTCCCGAGGGCGCAGACTCCGCGAAGGCCGATCGGCGCCAGGAGCAGTGGAGGCCGCGATGGCGAAGCGTCAGAACAGCGAGGGGACGTACTCACGCCGCCCCAACGGCACATGGCAAGCGCGGCTCGGCTTCACCGACGAAGACGGCCGGCGGCGCAGGGTGTCCGTCTACGGCGCGACGCAGGCAGAGGCTAGGGAGAGGCTTGCCGAGGCGCGCGCCCGCATTGCGGCGGGTCGGCCGGTCAGGGATGCCCGCATGACCGTCGCGGCATGGAGTGATCACTGGGCGGCGAACACTCTCGCGGCGTCGTCGCGCCGGCCGGCAACGAAGTCGCTGATGCTCTCGATGCTCGAGAAGCAGGTGAAGCCAACCGCCCTCGGGCGCACCCCGCTTGCGCGGCTCCGCCCGTCGCACGTCGACGCTTGGGTGCTCGAGCTCCGGAAGCGGACCCGCAAGGCTCGCGGGGCCGGGGGCGAGCCGATCCGAACGCGCGCGTTGAGTGACGCCTCCATCCATCGCGCGTTCCGGGTCCTGAGGCTCCTTCTCGACGGAGCCGTGCGCGATGGGGTCCTCAGCAAGAACCCAGCACTCGCGGTCGATCCGCCGACCGCGGAGCGCAAGGAGGCGCGCGTTCTCTCGGCAGATGAGGTTGTGAGGATCGTGGCTGCCGCCGGCGAGCTCGACGCCCTCCGGCTCGAGCGCGGCGGCTACCGCACGCACCATCGCGCGCTGTTCGCCCTGATCGCGGCCACCGGGATCCGAAAGGGTGAGGCACTTGCGCTTCGGTGGGAGGACGTCGACTTCGACAAGGGAACCCTGGCGATCCGCGGGACGCTCTCGCGCGTCGAGGGTCAGCTGGTCGTCGCCTCGCCGAAGACGCGTGCCTCACGGCGCGTCCTGGCGCCTTCGGCGGGAGTGATGGCGCTCCTGGCGGCTCACCGAACGGACCAGGATCTGGATCGGCGGCGGGCAGCCGATGGGTGGGTCGAGAATGGGCACGTGTTCACTGCCGCCTCGGGCAGGCCGATCGATCCACGGACTGCGCTACGGGCCTTCACAGTGGCCGCACAGCGCGCAGGGATTGCCGGCGCGACCGTCCACACGCTGAGGCACTCGGCCGCCACCGCGATGCTCGAAGGGGGAGTGCACCTCAAGGCAGTCTCGGAACTGCTCGGTCACGCGGGGACCCAGGTCACCGCGGAGGTCTACGCCCACTTGACGACGCCGACGGCCCGGAAGGCGATGGACGCCTTGGGCGAGGCCTTGGGCCTCTGATGGCGCTGCCGACGCGATGCCCCGGGCCCGGCGGAAGGGGCATCACGTCGTCGGCATGTGTCTCCGCTCGCCTGCGTTCGTCCCGTCCCGCGATACGCCAATGGAGGAGCCAGTTGGCGTACGCAGTTGGCGTACGACGCGAAGAAGGCCGCCCCGGCTTCCCGGTGGCGGCCTTCTGACCTGCGGTAATACTGGTGGGCGATACTGGGATCGAACCAGTGACCTCTTCCGTGTCAGGGAAGCGCGCTCCCGCTGCGCCAATCGCCCGTGGTCCTGCAAGGTACTGCTCTGCGAGGTGGAGACGGGATTCGAACCCGTGTATACGGCTTTGCAGGCCGCTGCCTCGCCTCTCGGCCACTCCACCGTTGAGGCCAGTGTCCACGTGGTGGATGTCGCCTCCGAGCGGACGACGGGACTCGAACCCGCGACCCTCACCTTGGCAAGGTGATGCTCTACCAACTGAGCCACGTCCGCGCGACACGTCCGCCGGGGCGTCGTGCGCATCCGGAACTCTAGTCGACGCCCTTCCCGAGAGTCCAACTCGACGCTCTACGGTGTGCCGATGACCCGTCCGCCGCGTGACGATCCTGCCGAGGGCTGGGCGCTGCTCGGCGGGCGCCGGGCCCGGGGTGTGGTCGACCACGTGGACCTGGTCACCCAGGCCGATCGGGTCACCGAGGGCTTCTGGGCCGTGGTGGCCGACTTCGAGGGCCCGGTGCGGGCGTGGCGCTTCGCCGAGTCCGAACCCCACCCCGGGCCCGGAGCCGGCGCACCGTGGCGTGGCCCGCGCCCGGGGGAGTGGGCCACGTCGCTGGACCGGACGGCCTACCTCCACGGCGTCGCAGCGGTGCGCGACGCGATCCGCGACGGTGACGTGTACCAGGTCAACCTCTGCCGGGTGCTGGACGCGCCGCTGGCCGTCGAGCACGGCGAGCCGGACGCCGCCGCTCTGGCCGCCCGGCTGGCCGCAGGCAACCCGGCGCCGTATGGCGGGGCGATCCACGTGCCGGCCGGCGGCTCTGCCCCACCGGTGTGGGTGGTCACCGCGTCGCCGGAGCTGTTCCTACGGGTCGCGGACGGGTGGATCACCTCCGGGCCGATCAAGGGCACCGCGGTCACCGCCGAGGGCCTCACGGCGAAGGACGCCGCCGAGAACGTGATGATCGCCGACATGGTGCGCAACGACCTGCAGCGGGTGTGCCGGCCCGGCACCGTCGAGGTCACGGGTCTGCTGAAGGTCGAGGCGCACCCCGGGCTCGTGCACCTGGTGACCACGGTGCGCGGCATGCTGCTCGACGCCTCCTGGCCGCAGGTCCTGGCAGCCACCTTCCCGCCGGCGTCGGTCTCGGGCGCGCCCAAGCACGCCGCCCTCGGCCTCATCGACCACCTCGAGCCCGTGCCGCGCGGCCCCTACTGCGGCGCGGTCGGCTGGCTGGACGCCGACGCGGGGCGCGCCGAGCTCGCGGTGGGCATCCGGACGTTCTGGTGGACGCCCGACGGCGGCGGGAGGCTGCACTTCGGGACCGGCGCCGGGATCACCTGGGACTCCGACCCCGCCGCCGAGTGGGCGGAGACCGAGCTGAAGGCGCGACGGCTCGTCGGGCTCGCGAGCGGCTGAGCGTGCGCCAGGATGGGCGCGGTGGAAGGAGGCCGATGGACGACATCGTGGTGTGGCTGGACGGACGGCTGCGCGACCCCGAGGCACCGGCGCTCAGCCCGGTGGACCACGGCATCACCGTGGGTGACGGGGTGTTCGAGACCTGCCAGGTGGTCGATGGCCGGGCGTTCGCCCTGAGCCGGCACCTGGCCCGGCTGACCCGCTCGGCCCGCGGGCTCGGCCTGGCGGACCCGGACCTGGACGCGGTGCGGGCCGGGGTCGACGCGGTGCTCGGCGAGCGGCCCGACCTGGGTCGGTTGCGGATCACCGTGACCGCCGGCGTCGGACCGCTGGGCTCCACCCGCACGCCCGGGCCGCAGACCGTCCTCGTGGTCGCCGGGCCCGTGCCGCCGCCGCACCCGATCCGCACCGTCCGGTCGCCGTGGGTGCGCAACGAGCGCTCGGCCCTCGCCGGGCTCAAGACGACGTCGTACGCGGAGAACGTGGTCGCCGTCGCGGACGCCACCAAGGTGGGCGCCGACGAGGCGTGGCTGGCCAACACCCGCGGCGAGCTGTGCGAGGGCACCGGGTCCAACGTCTTCGTGGAGATCGACGGCGAGCTGCTCACGCCGCCGCTGTCCAGCGGCTGCCTCAAGGGCATCACCCGCGACCTGGTCCTGGAGTGGTCCGCCGCGGACGGCCTGCCGGTGCGAGAGCAGACCTTGGCGTGGGACGTGCTCGACGAGGTCGAGGCCGGCCGGGCAGGGCTGGCGCTGTGCGGCTCGATCCGCACCTTCGTGCCCGTGGTGGAGCTGGACGGCACCCCGCTGGAGACCACCCCGCTGATCGCGGAGGTCACCGAGCTCTACGCCAGGCGGGCGGCCGAGCAGATCGACCCCTGAGTCGTCCGCGCCGTGGTCCGGGCACCACGAGGCCCCGCCGCCTTGCTCGGCTGACGGGGCCTCGGGTCGTCCTTGCCTCAGGCCTCCAGCAGCGAGGTGATGAGGCGGGAGATCTCGTCCTCCATGTGCGGGCTCTCGGAGCCGAACGGGACGAGCTTCACGGTCTTCGACAGGAACTGCACGAACGGCTCGGCGGGGCCGGCGAGGAGCGCATCGCCCTCGACGCCGCTCAGCGACAGCAGCAGGTAGGTGGGGTCCTCGTCGCGCCACACGCGCACGTCGCCGGTGCCGGCGGGCGAGGCCGCGTCCGCGAGGATGCCGTGCGCGAAGAGCTCGCGCCCGATCAACCACGTGGAGGTCGAGTGCGAACCGACGAAGTCGGCGCGCACCGTGTAGGGATCCGCAGGGTCGAACGTGAGGTCGGCGCGGATCGGCAGCACGCTGGCGTCGGGGAGCACCAGGTGCATGGGGACGGCCTCATGGACGGCACGGGGGCTGTCGGCCATGTGTCACCCCTCTCGGAGAAGGTGCCTGCCGGAGGACCGCGGCGGGGGGACCGGGGTCCGGTGGTTTCGGCAATCTGTCGGGTACCGGGTAGCATGCGGGACGCGTCGTGCGGTTGAACCTCGACCGCCACGTCGGGCGATTGGCTCAGTGGTAGAGCGCCTCGTTCACACCGAGGAGGTCACTGGTTCGAACCCAGTATCGCCCACCGACACCCCCGGGTCCCATCCCCCGAAAGGGGGCTTTTGCCCGATTGGGACCCCGTCAGCCGTGGTATATGCCCAGGTCAGACGTCGTTCCACGGTTCGGGCCTCACCCGTTCGCCGCAGGGGTGAACTGCGCCGGGCGTCACCCGGATGGAGCAGTCCCGGCGTGTCGCACCATGGCTTCCGGGCGAGGGCCCGGACCGGCCCGTGCACGGCCCGATGGCACCGCGCCGTGGCTCGGGATCGGTAGCATCGATCCGCCCGATCACCCGGAGGAGACCCGTGTCCCAGATCAGCCTGACCGTCGACGGCGTCGAGCAGCGGATCGACGGTCCGGTGACCGGCGCCGCGCTGTACGGCGACCGTCGTGAGGTGGTGGTGGTGCGGGTCGACGGCGAGCTGCGCGACCTCGCCGCCGAGCTCCCCGACGGCGCCACGGTCGAGGCCGTGACGATCGACTCGCCGGACGGTCTCGCCGTGCTGCGCCACTCGACCGCGCACGTGCTCGCCCAGGCCGTGCAGCAGATCAACCCGTCCGCCCGGCTGGGGATCGGACCGCCGATCGCGGACGGCTTCTACTACGACTTCGACGTCGAGACGCCGTTCACCCCCGAGGACCTCAAGGCCCTGGAGAAGGCGATGCAGCGCATCGTCAAGGAGGGCCAGACCTTCCGCCGGTGGGACCTGTCGGAGGACGAGGCGCGCGCCGATCTCGCCGCGGAGCCCTACAAGCTCGAGCTCATCGGCCTGAAGGGCACCCCGGGTGCCCAGGAGGACGGCGCCGGCGTCGAGGTCGGTCTCGGCGGCCTGTCGATCTACCAGAACCTGCGCCGGGACGGCTCCGTGGCGTGGCAGGACCTGTGCCGAGGCCCGCACCTGCCTTCCACCAGGCTGATCGGCAACGGGTTCCAGCTCACCCGGTCCGCGGCCGCGTACTGGCGCGGGTCGGAGAAGAACCCCCAGCTCCAGCGCGTCTACGGCACCGCGTGGCCGACCAAGGACGAGCTGCGCGCCTACCTGGACCGGGTCGCCGAGGCCGAGCGCCGCGACCACCGCCGGCTGGGCAACGAGCTGGACCTGTTCAGCTTCCCCGACGAGATCGGCTCCGGCCTGGCGGTGTTCCACCCCAGGGGCGGGATCGTGCGCATGGAGATGGAGGACTACGCCCGGCGCCGGCACGTCGAGGCCGGGTACTCCTTCGTCAACACCCCGCACATCACCAAGGCGAAGCTGTTCGAGACGTCCAGGCACCTGGAGTGGTACGCCGACGGCATGTACCCCCCGATGCACCTGGACGCCGAGGTCGACGCCGACGGCACCGTCCGCCGCGCCGGGCAGGACTACTACCTCAAGCCGATGAACTGCCCGATGCACAACCTCATCTACTCCTCGCGCGGCCGGTCCTACCGCGAGCTGCCGATGCGGCTGTTCGAGTTCGGAACCGTGTACCGGTACGAGAAGTCCGGTGTGGTGCACGGGATGACCAGGGCCCGTGGGTTCACCCAGGACGACGCACACATCTACTGCACGCGGGAGCAGATGCGCGACGAGCTGGCCTCGCTGCTGACGTTCGTGCTGAACCTGCTGCGGGACTACGGGCTCGAGGAGTTCTACCTCGAGCTGTCCACCCGCGACCCGGAGAAGTCGGTGGGCGACGACGCGAGCTGGGCGGAGGCGACCGAGACCCTGCGCGAGGTGGCCACGGCCTCCGGCCTGGAGCTCGTGGACGACCCCGGTGGCGCCGCGTTCTACGGACCGAAGATCTCGGTGCAGGCCAAGGACGCGATCGGGCGGACCTGGCAGCTGTCCACGATCCAGCTGGACTTCTTCGAGCCGGAGCTGTTCGAGCTGGAGTACACCGCGCCCGACGGGTCGCGGCAGCGACCGGTGATGATCCACCGCGCACTCTTCGGATCGATCGAGCGGTTCTTCGCCATCCTGGTCGAGCACTACGCGGGGGCCTTCCCGGCGTGGCTGGCGCCGGTGCAGGTGGTTGCCGTCCCGGTCGCCGAGCCGTTCAACGACTATCTCGCCGACGTGGTCGAACGGCTGCGAGCGGCGGGGATCCGGGCCGAGCTCGACCTGTCCGACGACCGGTTCGGCAAGAAGATCCGCAACGCCTCGACGCAGAAGATCCCGTTCACCCTGATCGCCGGCGGCGAGGACGTGGAGGCCGGCGCGGTCTCCTTCCGGTACCGCGACGGCAGCCAGGACAACGGCGTGCCGGTCGAGGACGCGGTGGCCAGGATCGTCGAGGCCGTCCGCACCCGCTCCCAGGTCTGACCGTGGCACGCGACGAGCGGGTGGAGCCGACCGACGGCCTGGCGGGCGTGCCCGACGGCTACGAGCGGCTGTGGACCCCGCACCGGATGGTCTACATCCAGGGCCAGGACAAGCCCACCGGCCCCGGGGCGGAGCTGTGCCCGTTCTGCCGGGCCGCAGCCGGTCCGGACCCGGACGGACTGGTCGTCGCGCGGGGCGTGACGACGTTCGCCCTGCTCAACCTCTACCCGTACAACTCCGGGCACCTCATGGTGGTGCCATACCGCCACGTGTCGGGCCTGCTCGAGCTGACGCCGGACGAGGCCGACGAGCTGAGCGCGATGACCCGGGCGGCGTTGGTCGCGCTGCGTGCGGCGATGGATCCGCAGGGCTTCAACCTGGGCATGAACCTGGGGCAGGTGGCCGGCGCCGGGATCGCGGCGCACCTGCATCAGCACGTGGTGCCCCGGTGGTCCGGCGACGCCAACTTCCTGCCGATCGTGGCGCGCACCAAGGCGCTGCCCGAGCTGCTCGCCGACACCCGCAGCCGCCTGGTCGCGGCCTGGCCCACGGGCACGGCGCCGTGATCGCGCGGTTGCGCGGGATCGTCGGGCGGATCTTCGACCCGCTCGCCGGGCTGCTCGTCCGCGCCGGGGTGAGCGCGGACGCGGTGACGGTCGTGTTCACCCTCGGTGCGATCGTCGCCGCGCTCACGCTGCTACCGACCGGGCACCTGCTGGCGGGGGCGATCGTGCTCACGCTGCTCACCCTCGGCGACGCGCTGGACGGCGCGGTCGCACGCAAGGCGGGCACATCCGGCCCCTGGGGCGCGTTCCTCGACTCGACACTGGACCGCCTGACCGACGCCGCGATCTTCATCGGTCTCGCGTTCTACTTCCAGCAGCAGGTCGCCGGGCGCCTGGGCACGTACGGTGAGATCGCCGCGCTGTCCTGCCTGGCACTCGGCTTCGTCGTCTCGTACGCGCGGGCCCGGGCCGGGTCGCTCGGGTTCGACGCGAACGTCGGCATCGCCGAACGCGGCGAACGCATGGTCATCGCGATCGCCGTCTGCTATCTGCTGAGCTGGGGTGTGCCCCACGAGGTCGGCGTCGCACTGCTGGGCCTGCTTGCGGTGGCCAGCGCCGTCACCGTGGTGCAGCGGATGGCGGTCGTGCGGCGGCTCTCGGCCGCCCAGGAGCCGGAGGACGCACCGTGACCCTCGCCTCCCGCGGCCTGCTGGCCGCCGTGCGCTGGGCGCCGCGGCTGCCCGAACCCCTGGTGCGCGGGGCCGCGAACGCGGTCGCCGAGATCGCGTGGCTGCGCCACGGCGCCGGGGTGCGCCGGCTCGAGTCGAACCTGGCCAAGGTGCGGCCGGACGCCACACCACGCGAGCTGCGTTCGCTGAGCCGCGCGGGCATGCGCGCGTACCTGCGCTACTACGCGGAGGCGTTCACGCTGCCGGGGCGCACCGGTGCGCAGGTCGACGCGCGGCTGCGGCCGGTGAACGCCGAGGGCGTGCTCGCCGAGCTCGGGCCGGGCCGGTCGGTGGTGCTCGCCCTCGGCCACCAGGGCAACTGGGACCTGGCGGGTGCCTGGGCCACGCGCCACCTGGCGCCGGTGACCACCGTGGCCGAGCGCCTCGAGCCGCCCGAGGTGTACGACGCCTTCGTGGACCTGCGCACCGGCATCGGCCTGCGGATCCTTCCGCTGGACGACGGCCACGGCGTGTTCCGCCAGCTGGTGGGTATCGCCAAGGCGGGAGGAGCCCTGATGCCGCTGCTGGCGGACCGCGACCTGACGTCGCGCGGCGTCGAGGTCGACCTGTGCGGGCACCGTGCCCGGGTCGCGGCAGGACCCGCGGCCCTCGCGCTCGCGACCGGGTCGGCGCTGTTCGCGACGCTCCTGCACCACGAGCGGATCGACGGACCGCGACGGCGGGCCGCGGGGTCGAGCTGGGGCCTGAGCATCGAGTTCGTGCGGGTGGAGGTGCCGCCGGGGACACCGAAGGCCGACCGGGTCCGCGCCCTCACGCAGGCCTGGGTCGACGTGCTCGCGGCGGACATCGCCGAGCACCCCGAGCAGTGGCACATGCTCCAGCGCGTCTTCGTCAGCGACCTCGACCCGGCCCGCCTGGCCGCGGCCGGTGCGGCGGGAGGCGAGCGATGAGGATCGGCATCGTCTGCCCGTACTCGTTCGACGTGCCCGGCGGGGTGCAGTTCCACGTGCGTGACCTCGCGGAGGCGCTGCAGCGCCTCGGCCACGAGGTGTCGGTGCTCGCCCCCGCGGACGAGGACACCCCGGTCCCGGACTACCTGGTCCCGGCGGGGCGTGCGGTGCCGGTGCGGTACAACGGCTCGGTCGCGCGGATGACCTTCGGTCCGGTCAGCGCCCGCCGGGTGCGGCGGTGGCTCGCCGCGGGCGACTTCGACGTCCTGCACCTGCACGAGCCGGTGACCCCGAGCCTGGGCATGCTCGCGCTGTGGATCGCATCGGGCCCGATCGTCGCCACCTTCCACACCGCGCTGCTGCGTTCCCGCGCGCTGCAGGTGGCCCACCCCATCGTGCGACCGAGCCTGGAGAAGATCGCCGCGCGGATCGCGGTCTCCGAGGACGCCCGCCGCACCCTCGTCGACCACCTCGGCGGCGATGCCGTCGTGATCCCGAACGGGGTGTACGTCGACACCTTCGCCGACGCCCGGCCGGACCCGCGGTGGACCGGCACGCCGCAGGCGCCGACGATCGCGTTCCTTGGGCGGCTCGACGAGCCGCGCAAGGGCCTGCCCGTGCTGACCGGCGCGATCCCGGCGGTGCTCGAGGCGATCCCGGGAGCCCGGTTCCTCGTGGCGGGCCGCGGTGACACCGGTGCGCAGGAGGCGCGCGACGCCCTCGGCCCGCACGCGGGCTCGGTGGAGTTCCTGGGCGGGATCAGCGACGAGGAGAAGGCGTCCCTGCTCTCCTCGGTCGACGTCTACGTCGCACCGCAGACCGGCGGGGAGAGCTTCGGCATCGTGCTGGTCGAGGCGATGAGCGCCGGAGCTGCCGTGGTGGCGAGCGACCTGGGGGCGTTCCGGCGTGTGCTGGACGACGGGCGCGCGGGCGAGACGTTCCGCGTCGGCGACTCGGCGGACCTCGCGGCGACGCTGCTGCGCGTGCTGGGGGACCCGGACCTGCGGGCCCGCAACACGGCGCACGCGTCTGCGGTGGTGCGTCGGTTCGACTGGTCCGCGGTGACCGGACAGGTGCTGGCGGTCTACGAGATGGTGATCGCCGGTGCCGGGACCCGGGTGGCCGAGGACCCGACGTCACGCCGGGTGGGGTTGCGATGACCTGGTCAGAGGTGACGGTCGTGGTCGCGGCGGCGCTGCTGCTGGCGATCTGGTCGATCTGGGTGGTCGCGAGCCGGCTCGACCGCCTGCACCGCAAGGTGGGCTCGTCGCGTGCGGTGCTGGACAACCAGCTGGTGCGGCGCGCCTCGGTGGCCGCCGAGCTGGCCGCGAGCGGCCTGCTGGATCCGGTGAGCTCGGTGCTGGTGGGGGAGGCCGCGTGGCGCGCCCTGGTGGCCGGGGCCGGCCCGGACGCCCTCGACGAGCTCCCGGTGGGGAGCCTGGACCCCGAGGTCCCGGTAGGCGGCGGCGAGCACCCCGACCGGGATCTGGCCGAGTCGGAGCTGTCCGCCACCGTGCGCACCGCGCTGGCGGACGACGACGAGGTCGCGGCACTGCGGGCCGAGCCCTACGGCGGCGAGCTGCTCGACGCGCTCGCGGCGGCCTGGTACCGCGTCCAGCTCGCGCGACGGTTCCACAACGAGGCCGTGGCGCAGACCCGGCGGGTGCGGCGCAAGGTCGTGGTGCGGGTGCTCCGGCTGCACGGCCACGCGCCGATCCCGGTCAGCGTCGAGATCGACGACGCGATGCCCGGGGCGCTGCTGCCCCACCGGTAGGATGGACGCGCCCGGGCGAAGCCGCCGGGATCCCCATCACTCTTCGGTACATCGAGGTCTCATGAGCGACGACAACGGCCAGCTGATCGGCACCGCCAAGGTCAAGCGTGGCATGGCGGAGATGCTCAAGGGCGGCGTCATCATGGACGTGGTCACGCCCGAGCAGGCGAAGATCGCGGAGGACGCCGGTGCCGTGGCCGTCATGGCGCTGGAGCGGGTCCCTGCCGACATCCGGGCGCAGGGTGGCGTGGCGCGGATGAGCGACCCGGACCTCATCGACGGGATCATCTCCGCCGTCTCGATCCCGGTCATGGCCAAGGCTCGGATCGGGCACTTCGTCGAGGCGCAGGTGCTGCAGAGCCTCGGTGTGGACTACGTGGACGAGTCCGAGGTGCTCACCCCGGCCGACTACTCCCACCACATCGACAAGTGGGCGTTCACGGTGCCGTTCGTCTGCGGCGCCACCAACCTGGGCGAGGCGCTGCGCCGGATCACCGAGGGTGCGGCGATGATCCGCTCCAAGGGCGAGGCGGGCACCGGCGACGTGTCGAACGCGACCACGCACATGCGCCAGATCCGCGACCAGATCACGCGGCTGACCTCGCTGCCCGAGGACGAGCTGTACGTCGCGGCCAAGGAGCTCCAGGCGCCGTACGAGCTGGTCAAGGAGGTCGCGCAGGCCGGCAAGCTCCCCGTGGTGCTGTTCACCGCCGGTGGGATCGCGACCCCTGCGGATGCCGCGATGATGATGCAGCTCGGCGCCGAGGGCGTGTTCGTGGGCTCGGGCATCTTCAAGTCCGGCAACCCGGCCGAGCGCGCCGCCGCGATCGTCAAGGCGACGACGTTCTACGACGACCCGAGCGTGATCGCGGAGGTCTCGCGCGGTCTGGGCGAGGCGATGGTCGGCATCAACGTCGAGGACGTCCCCGAGCCGCACCGGCTGGCCGAGCGCGGCTGGTGACCGAGGCCTGGCGCGACGGGCTCGTCCAGCTCGGCCCCGACTGGGTGCTGGGTGCGGACGGTGTGCCGTACCGCCAGGCGGCCCGCGTCATCGTGCTCGACCGGGCCCAACGTGTGCTCATGGCACGTGGGCACGACGTCGACGAGCCCGACCGGCACTGGTGGTTCACGATCGGCGGCGGGATCGACGCGGGCGAGGACCCGCGCCGTGCGGCCGTCCGGGAGGTGTTCGAGGAGACCGGCCTCGAGCTCGACCCGACGTCGCTCGTCGGGCCGGTGATCCGGCGTACGGCCCTGTTCGACTTCGCGGCTCGGACGGTCCGTCAGGACGAGGAGTTCTTCCTCGCCCGGTTCGACGGGCCCGCCGGCCGCCTCGACACCAGCGGCTGGACCACTGTCGAGCTCCAGTTCATGGACGAGCTGCGCTGGTGGGATCTCGACGGCCTCGAGGAGCAGGACGAGACGGTCTACCCGATCGGGTTCACCGGCCTGCTCAGAGGTCTCTTGGAGGGTTGGGACGGCGTCGTGATCGAGCTCGCGGAAGGCGAGTAGGCAGGACACACGGCGGACATCTGACGATTGTTACTGTGCAGTACGTGCCGATCTCGACCTCTCCCGCGCTGCGCATGACCCGCAGCGGGATCCGCGCCGTCATGGAGCTCGCCCTGGCCGACCCCGAGGCCATCCGCCT
The DNA here is from genome assembly GCA_020444245.1 of Actinomycetales bacterium. Lineage (GTDB taxonomy): Bacteria > Actinomycetota > Actinomycetes > Actinomycetales > Cellulomonadaceae > Actinotalea. The sequence continues at coordinate 212,781 of JAHLLI010000007.1, read as the reverse complement.
CGAGATCGGTGAACCCGACACCCCGACCCCCGCCCACGTCCTGGATGCCGTCGCGGCCGACGCGCGCTCGGGGCACACGGGATACACCGCCTCCGGTGGCACCGCGGAGCTGCGGGCCGCCCTGGCAGCCAAGCTGGCGGCCGCGAACGGCCTGGTGGTGGACCCGGAGAGCATCGTGGTCACGCACGGCGCGATGAACGGGATCACCCTGCTGCTCCAGGCGCTGCTGGGCCCGGGCGACGAGCTGTTGCTGCCCGACCCCGAGTTCCCGAACTGGCGGATGGCGGCCATGGTCGCCGGTACCGAGGTCGGCACCTACCCGGCCCGCGCCGAGGACGGGTTCATCCCGCGGCTGGCCGACATCGAGGCGTCGCTGACCCCCGCGACGAAGGCCATCCTGGTCAACTCGCCGAACAACCCGACCGGTGCGGTGTACCCGGCCGAGCTGCTCGCCGGCATCGTGGAGCTGGCCAGGGCCCACGACCTGTGGGTGATCTCCGACGAGTGCTACGAGGCGATCACCTTCGACGCCGAGCACGTCAGCCCGGCCCGCTTCGACACCGACGGGCGGGTCCTGACGGTGTTCTCGTTCTCCAAGACCCACGCGATGACGGGCTGGCGGCTCGGCTACGCGGTGCTGCCGACGGCCGAGCTCGCCGAGACCGTCGCCCAGATCGCCGAGGCGACCATCGCGTGCCCGTCGTCGATCAGCCAGCGGGCCGGGCTCGCCGCGGTCCGCGGCTCGCAGGACCACGTCGCGCGGGCCGTCGCCGCCTACCGCCGCCGCAGGGACGAGTCGGTGGCGGCGCTGACCGCCGCCGGTGTGCGGTGCTCCGTGCCGGACGGTGCGTTCTACCTGATGGTCGACGTGGCCGAGCTGTTCCCCGACGCGCAGGTGCTCGCCGTACGCCTGCTGGCCGAGGAGCACGTCGCGGTCGCCCCGGGTGAGGCGTTCGGGGCCGGCGGGGCGGGCTGGGTGCGGCTGTCGCTGGCCAGCGGCCCTGAGGCACTGCGCACGGGGATCTCCCGGCTGGTCGCGTTCCTCGAGCGCGAGCGGGCGTCCCGTGAGGGCGCCCCGGCATCCGCGCGGGGCGCCCTCACGGTCTGATCGGTCAGACGGCCTCCAGGGCCTGCCTCTGACGGTCCCGCAGGCGCCAGAGCATCGGCGTGAAGATCAGCTGCATCGCCAGGTCCATCTTCCCGCCCGGGCACACGATCGTGTTGGGGCGGGACATGAACGAGTCGTGCAGCATCGACAGCAGGTACGGGAAGTCGATGCCGCGCGGCTGTGCGAACCGGATCACGAGCATCGACTCGTCTGCGGTGGGGATGGTGCGGGCGATGAACGGGTCCGACGTGTCGACCACCGGGACCCGCTGGAAGTTCACGTGGGTGCGGGAGAACTGCGGCGTGAGGTAGTTCACGTAGTCGGGCATCCGGCGCAGGATCGTCTCGGTGACGGCCTCGGTCGTGTACCCGCGCTGGAGCCGGTCGCGGCTCAGCTTCTGGATCCACTCCAGGTTGATCACCGGCACGACGCCGATCGCCAGGTCCACGTGCTTGGCCACGTCGACCGTGTCGGTGACGACGGCGCCGTGCAGGCCCTCGTAGAAGAGGAGGTCCGTGCCCGCCGGGATGTCCTCCCACGGGGTGAACGTGCCGGGCTCCTGGTCGTAGGGGGCGGCCTCGTCGAGGTCGTGCAGGTACTTGCGGTACCGGCCCGAGCCGGTCTCGCCGTACTCGCGGAACAGCCCCTCGAGCTCGGCGAACAGGTTGGCCTGCGGGCCGAAGTGGCTCAGCGTGTGGTCTCCGCCGGCCAGCGCGTGCGCGAGGGCGTCCTTCATCTCCTGGCGGTCCCAGCGATGGAAGCTGTCGCCCTCGATGTACGCGGCATTCATGCCCTCGCGCCGGAAGATCTGCTCGAAGGTGCGACGGACGGAGGTGGTGCCTGCACCGGAGGACCCGGTGATGGCCACGACGGGATGCTTGGCGGACATGGTCGGTCTCCTTCGGCTCAGCGCACCGCGCGGAACAGGCCGCGCTTGGCGTACATCGGGATGTCGGGGTCGTCGTCCTCGTAGGCCTCGGTGTGGTAGCGCTCGATGCGCTCGACCTCGGCGGCGGTACCGAACACGAAACCGACCCGCTGGTGGATGTCGGTCGGCTCGACGTCGAGCAGCGGCCGGCGACCGGTGCTGGCCCGCCCGCCCGCCTGCTCGATGAGGAACGCGATCGGGCTGGCCTCGTACAGCAGGCGCAGCCGTCCGGCGGCCCCGGCCTTCTTGGAGTCGCGCGGGTAGAGGAACACCCCACCCCTCGTCAGGATCCGGTGGGCCTCCACGACGAGCGAGGCGACCCATCGCATGTTGAAGTCCCGGCCTCGCGGCCCGGTGGTGCCGGCGAGGCACTCGTCGACGTAGCGCCGGACCGCCGGCTCCCAGAACCGGTGGTTGGAGCTGTTGATGGCGAACGTGCTGGTGTGCTCGGCCACGCGCATGTCCGGGTGGGTGAGGAAGAACTCGCCGATGGTCGGCTCGAGCGTGAACCCGTGCACGCCCCGGCCGACCGACAGCACGAGCATCGTCGAGGGTCCGTAGATCGCGTACCCGGCGGCCACCTGCTCACGTCCGGGCTGGAGGAAGTCCTCCGCCGTGGCGTCCACCCCGGGCTCTCGTGCCCGGGTGATCGAGAAGATGCTGCCCACCGTGACGTTGACGTCGACGTTCGACGAGCCGTCCAGCGGGTCGAAGGCCAGCAGGTACTTGCCCCGTGGGAACTGCGCGGGGATCCGGTAGGCGTCCTCGATCTCCTCGGACACCATGCCCGCGACGTGCCCGCCCCACTCGGTCGCCCGCAGGAAGCACGAGTTCGCCTGGACGTCGAGCTTGATCTGCTGCTCGCCCTGCACGTTGACGGCCCCCGCGTAGCCGAGCATGCCGGCGAGGTCACCCTGCGCGACCAGCCGGGAGATCGTCTTGCACGCGAGCGCGACGTCCAGGATCAAGGAGTTGAACTCGCCGCTGGACTCGTCGTGACGCCGGCGCTCCTCGATGAGGAACTGGGTCAGGGTGGTGCGGTTGGTGAGCATCATGGTCTCCCGGGAGTGGTCGGGTCGGGGTGGGCCGGGCCCGCGGGCGCCGCGGCGAGCGCGGCGCGGACCCGCTCGGCGACGGCTTGGGGCGTGAGGCCGACGTGGGCCAGGACGTCCGCGGCCTTGCCGGACGCCCCGAACCGGTCGACCCCGATCCGCACGGTGGCCAGCTCGGCCCACCCGGAGGTGACACCGGCCTCGACCGAGACGGTCAGTGGCGCCCGCGGCGTGCCGGCGCCCCGCTCGGTGTAGCGCTCCCGCCACGGCACGGAGACCACCCGGGCGGCGACGCCCTGCTCGGCGAGCAGGTCCGCCGCGGCAACTGCGAGAGTCACCTCCGACCCGCTGGCGAGCACGTCGACGTCGGGTGACACGACGTCCCGCACGACCCGGCCACCACGGTCGGGCAGGAACCGCGCCGGGGCGCCGCCCAGCGACGGCACCGCCTGCCGGGTCAGCACGATCGCAGTCGGGCCGTGGGTGGTGGCCAGGGCCTGGCGCCACGCGGCCGCCGTCTCCACGTCGTCCGCCGGGCGGAGCACGGTGAGTCCCGGGATCAGGCGCAGCGACTCGACATGCTCCACCGGCTGGTGCGTCGGGCCGTCCTCGCCCACCGCCACCGAGTCGTGGGTGAGCAGGTAGACGACCGGCTGGCGCATCAGTGCGGACAGGCGCAGCGCCGGCCGCAGGTAGTCGCTGAACACCAGGAACGTGCTGCCGTAGACCCGGAAGCCGCCGTGCAGGCTCATCCCGTTGAGCACCGCGGCCATGCCGAGCTCGCGGATGCCGAAGTTCAGCACGTCGCCCGAGAAGTCCTCGCGGGTGACGGCACGCCCGCCGACGGCCGTGCCGGTCGAGCCGGCCAGGTCCGCCGAGCCGCCGACCAGCTCGGGCAGCTCGGCGGTCAGCGCCGCCAGGACCGCCTTGGACGACTGGCGGGTGGCCCGCTCGGACCCGGTCCCGACGCCGGCGATCGCGCCGTCCAGTGCCGGTGGGAGCTCGCGCGCCCAGGTGCGACGCCACCGCTCGGCGCGCTCGGGCGCGTCCAGGGCGAAGGCCCGCAGCCGCATGGACCAGCCGTGGCGTCGGGCCCGGCCGTCGGCGGCGAGCCGGGCGCAGTGCTCCGCGACGGCTTCGGGCACGGTGAACGGCGGGTAGGACCAGCCGACCGCCTCCTTGGCGGCCGCGAGCACCTCGGGGCCCAGCGGTGCACCGTGCGCCGCCGGGGTGCCCTCGACGCCGGGTGCGCCGTGGCCGATCACCGTGCGGACCGCGACCAGGCTCGGCCGCGGGTCGGCCTTCGCCGCCGTGATCGCGGCGTCGATCGCCTCCAGGTCGGTGCCGTCCTCGACGGTCTGCACGTGCCAGCCGGACGCCGCGAACCGCGCCTGCTGGTCGTCGGAGGACGCCTGGCCCACCGGGCCGTCGATGGTGATGCGGTTGTCGTCCCACAGCACCACCAGGCGGCCCAGGCCCAGGTGCCCGGCCATCGAGATCGCCTCCTGGCTGATGCCCTCCATGAGGCAGCCGTCGCCGACCAGCGCGTAGGTGTGGTGGTCGGTGACCTCGGGGAACCGGGCGTGCTGCATGCGCTCGGCCACGGCCATGCCGACCGCCATCGCCAGCCCCTGACCCAGCGGGCCGGTGGTGGTCTCCACGCCATCGGTGTGCCCGTACTCGGGGTGCCCGGGCGTCGCCGAGCCGAGCTGGCGGAACCGGCGCAGCTCGTCCATCGGCAGGTCGTAGCCGAACACGTGCAGCAACGCGTACAGCAGGGCCGAGCCGTGCCCGGCGCTCAGCACGAAGCGGTCGCGGTCGGGCCAGGAGGAGTCGGACGGGTCGTGGCGCAGGTGCCGGGAGAACAGTACCCACGCCATCGGCGCCGCGCCGAGCGGCAGGCCGGGATGGCCCGAGCGCGCCTCCTCGACCATGTCCGCGGCCAGGAACCGCAGGGTGGACACGGCGAGCTCGTCGGTGCCGGGGACCGGCTCGGTCGTGGCCGGAGCCGTGTGCGTCGTGCTCATCTCAGGTCACCCCTCCCGCATGGACCAGCGGACGCATGGCGGCCGCGGCCCGCTCGCGCAGCAGGCGGACGCCGGCTGCCTTGCCCTCCGGGTGCTTGAACAACCAGCTGCCGGAGATGAACACGTCGGCGCCCGAGCTCGCGGCGCCGGCGATCGTCGTGTCGGAGATCCCGCCGTCGACCTCGATCTCGATGTCGAGGCCGGAGGCGTCGACCATCGCGCGCAGCCGGGCCACCTTGCGCTCCACGGCGGGGATGTAGGACTGGCCGCCGAACCCGGGGTTGACGGTCATGGGCAGCAGGAGGTCGGTCTCCTCCAGGACGCCCTCGACCACCTCGGCGGGCGTGTGCGGGTTGAGCGCCACGCCGGAGCGTGCGCCGAGCTCGCGGATCCGGCGCAGGGTGCGGTGCAGGTGCGGCGTGGTCTCGGCGTGCACGATGACCAGCTCGCAGCCCGCGTCGACGTAGCGGTCCAGGAGCCGGTCCGGCTCGACCACCATGAGGTGGGCCTCGAAGCCGACGGTGCTGTGCGCGCGGGCCGCCGCGATGACGTCGGGGCCGAAGGTCAGGTTCGGGACGAAGACCCCGTCCATGACGTCCCACTGGATGCGGTCGACGCCCGCCTCGCAGAGCTCGGCGACCTCGTCGCCCAGCCTGGCGGCGTCGGCGGGCAGGACGGACGGGACGATCAGTGGTGCGTGCGGAGCCATGGCAGGCCTCCCGGGTCGGATGATGACCCGGCCGAGTCAATCGGCGGCGTCTGCGGGGCGGCTCACCCCCAGGGGTGGTTCCCGGGGTGAGACGGCCCGCGACCTCCCGCCGCGGCGCGAGGCGGGCCCCTAGGGTGGGGACCGTGCCCGAGGAAGGTCACCGACCGCTGCGTCTCGTGCTCGTCGACGACCACGAGATGGTCCTGCACGGGCTGCTGGCGATGCTCGCGCACTTCGCCTCCGACGTGGAGGTGGTGGCCACCGCGACGTCGTTGGAGCGGGCCCGACGTGAGATCGCCACCGCCCAGCCGGACATCGTGCTCAGCGACGTCCGGCTGGGCCGGGACAGCGGGCTCGACCTGGTACGCGAGCTGGCCCGGACGCAGCCGGACGTCAAGGTCGTGATGCTCACGGTCTACGACGACGAGCACTACCTGTTCCAGGCGCTGCGCGCCGGGGCGCAGGGCTACATCCTCAAGCGCGTCGACGCGGCCGAGCTGGTCGGGCACCTGCGCCGGGTGGCCGAGGGAGAGGTCGCGATCGACCCGGCGCTGGCGGGGCGGGTCGCGCTGTCCGCAGCGCGGATCTCCGCGGGGGAGTTCTGGCCCGGCGCCAACCTGGGGCTCACCCAGCGCGAGTCGGAGGTGCTCGACCTGCTGGTCGCGGGCCACTCCAACCGGTCCGTCGCCGCGACGCTCGTGGTGTCGGAGGACACCGTCAAGACCCACATCCGGAGCCTGTACCGCAAGCTCGACGTGCAGGACCGGGCCGGTGCGATCGCGGTGGCACTGCGCGAGGGACTGTTCCGGTGAGGTCCGCGCTGTGGGAGATGCTCGCCACGCCGGTGGCGTTCGACCTCGGCGCCCTGGCGCAGGCGTTCGCCGAGCAGACCCGCTCGGACGGCGCGATCATCCAGCTCTCCGACGGCGCCCGGCTGACCGTCGGTGGCGCCTACCCGCCCGACCCGGCCGCCCAGGCGGCGCTGGTGGTGCAGGTCGGCCAGGGCGTCACGGGGCTCGTGGCCCGCAACGGCCACGGGATGGTGCTGGGGGCAGATGCCCCACGCAGCCCGATCCACCGCCACCTGCTGGGCCTGGACCACGGCGGGTCGGTGGCGCGTCTGTGCGTGCCGGCCCGCGGCCTGGGCGGGCAGATCCTGGGCGTGGTCGGGGTGCACCGGGGCGTGGACGAGCCCTACTCCGACGAGGAGATGACCAGCCTGCAGCCGTGCGCCGACCTGCTCGGGCTTCGTCTGCAGGTCGCGGACCTGCGTGACGCGGTCGACGCGCACCGGGACGACCGTGACCGGCTGATCGCCCAGGCGATCTCCGCCCAGGAGGCCGAACGGCGCCGGATCGCCTCGGACCTGCACGACGGTGTCACGACCGCGCTGGCCTCGATGTCCTTCCACCTCAACGCCGCCGAGCTGTCCATCGCCGCGGCCGAGGCGGAGTGCAGCGAGTCGGGCGGCGAGGGCACGACGCTCGCGCAGGCCCGGTCGCAGATCGGGGTGGCCCGTACGTTGGCCGACAACGCCTATGCCCAGACCCGTGCGGCGATCACCGGCCTGCACAGCCTGGTGCTGGACGACCTCGGGCTGGTCGCGGCGCTTGAGTCGCTCGCCAAGACGGCCCCGGACGGGGTCATGGTCACCGAGTGCGACCCGGTCGGCCGCTTCGCGGATCTGCCCGACCACGCCGCCGCGGCGCTGTTCCGGATCGCCCAGGAGTCCACCAGCAACGCGATCCGGCACGGCCGGGCCAAGCGCGTCACGGTGAGCCTGCGCCGGCACGGCGACGACGTGCTGCTCGGCATCACCGACGACGGCGTCGGCTTCGACGTGCGCCAGGATCCGGCCAAGCGGGCAGCGGCGCGTGCGGAGGGCACCGAGGGGGCGCACTTCGGGTTGTCGTCGATCGCCGAGAGGTGCGCGCTCATCGGCGCGTCCCTGCGGATCGACTCCATGCCGGGCCGCGGCACGACGGTGATCGTCGAGCTGCCGGTGCGGCGGGCGCCGGACCCGACGGGTTGAGCAGGTCTCACCCCTCACGTCCCCCGTGGGGGTGAGGTCCGAGGCGCACCCTCACGCCTAGCGTCGCCGCATGGCACTTCAGGCCCTGGTCTTCGACGTGGACGGCACGCTCGCCGACACCGAGCGTGACGGGCACCGACCTGCGTTCAACGCTGCCTTCGCCGCGGTCGGGCTGGACTGGCACTGGGACGTGGACCTGTACGGCAGCCTGCTGGGCGTCACCGGGGGCAAGGAGCGCATCCGGCACTTCTGCGAGCGCCATGACCCGGCGTTCCTGGACCGGCCGGATGCCGATGAGGCGATCGCCGCGCTGCACGCCGCCAAGACGCGGCGCTACGTCGAGTACGTCGACGCCGGCCGGATCGGCCTGCGACCGGGCGTGGCGCGGCTGGTCGCCGAGGCTCGCGCCGCCGGGACGCGGCTCGCGATCGCCACGACCACCAACCCCGACAACGTCACCGCCCTGCTCGAGGCCGACCTCGGCCCGCAAGCACCCGGCTGGTTCGAGGTGATCGGCGCGGGTGACGTGGTGCCGCGCAAGAAGCCGGCGCCGGACATCTACCGCTGGGTGCTCGACCGGCTCGGGCTCGCGCCCGAGGAGTGCCTGGCCATCGAGGACTCCGCCGTCGGCCTGCACGCGGCCACGGCGGCCGGGCTCCCCACCGTGGTGACCCGTAGCCCCTACACCGCCCACGACGACGCCACCGGGGCGCTCGCCGTCCTGGCGGACCTGGCCGACACCACGTTGGCCGACCTGACCGACCTGCACTCCAGGGCTGCCGCCGGGCAGTCCTGACCCTCACCGAAGGAGCAGAGCCATGGACCAGTCGGGCCGATACGCCGCCCTCGACCTGAGGGAAGCCGACCTGATCGCCGATGGGCGGCACATCCTGTGCGCCTACCGGATGAAGCCGAAGCCGGGTACGACGTATCTCGAGGCCGCTGCGCACTTCGCCGCGGAGTCCTCGACCGGTACCAACGTCGAGGTGTCGACCACCGACGACTTCACGCGCGGCGTGGACGCGCTGGTCTACCACGTCGACGAGTCCACCGAGGACCTGCGGATCGCCTACCCGCTGGAGCTGTTCGACCGGAACGTCACCGACGGCCGCATGATGATGGTCTCCTTCCTCACCCTGACCATCGGCAACAACCAGGGCATGGGGGACATCGAGTACGCCAAGATGATCGACTTCTACGTCCCGCCCGAGGTGATCCGGCAGTTCGACGGGCCGGCGATGAACATCTCGGACCTGTGGCGGATCCTGGGCCGCCCGGTCCACGACGGCGGGTACATCGCGGGCACGATCATCAAGCCCAAGCTGGGCCTGCGGCCGGAGCCGTTCGCGCAGGCCGCGTACCAGTTCTGGCTGGGCGGGGACTTCATCAAGAACGACGAGCCGCAGGGCAACCAGGTGTTCGCGCCGATCAAGCAGACGATCCCGTTGGTCTACGACGCGATGAAGCGCGCCATGGACGAGACGGGAGAGGCGAAGCTGTTCTCGATGAACATCACCGCCGACGACCACGACGAGATGCTCGCCCGGGCCGACTTCGCGCTGGAGACGTTCGGCCCGGACGCGAACAAGCTCGCGTTCCTGGTCGACGGCTACGTCGGCGGGCCCGGCATGGTGACCACGGCGCGCCGGAACTACCCGAACCAGTTCCTGCACTACCACCGGGCCGGCCACGGCGCGGTCACCTCGCCCAGCGCCAAGCGCGGCTACACCGCGTTCGTGCTGGCCAAGATGGCACGGCTGCAGGGGGCCTCGGGCATCCACGTCGGCACGATGGGCTACGGGAAGATGGAGGGCGGCGCTGACGACCGCGGGATCGCGTACATGATCGAGCGCGACGAGGCCCAGGGGCCGGTCTACGCCCAGCAGTGGTACGGCATGAAGGCCACCACGCCGATCATCTCCGGTGGCATGAACGCGCTGCGGCTGCCCGGGTTCTTCGCGAACCTCGGCCACGGCAACGTCATCAACACCGCGGGCGGCGGCTCGTACGGTCACCTGGACGGTCCCGGGGCCGGGGCGCGGTCGCTGCGTCAGGCCTACGAGAGCTGGGCCGTGGGCGCCGACCCGGTCGAGTACGCGGCGACCCACCGCGAGCTGGCCCGGGCGTTCGAGTCCTTCCCGGGCGATGCCGACGCCCTGTTCCCGGGCTGGCGCGAGCGGCTCGCGGTGTCGGTCTAGGTGTCCCGCGTCCGCCGCCGCCAGGCCAGCCACCACCAGGCCAGGCCGGCGGCGGACGTGAGGATGCCCAGCACGATCATGCCCAGCGCGCCGATGACCTTCGCGGAGCCGCCGATCGACGCGGACGTCGCGGCCAGGTCGTTGACCCCGGAGCCGAGCAGAGGCGCGCCCCCGACGATGAGCACCAGACCCGCGACCACGAGGGCCACGGGCGTCGTCCACCACCGCCGTCGCGCCACGGCGGGCAGGCTACCGGTCAGGTGACCGTGGCGCGGGTGCCGTCGAGCCGGAGGTGCTCGCCGGTGTCGAGCACCGCACGGATCTGGCGGGCGGCGCGGAGCAGGTCCGCATGGGTCAGGTACGGGGCCGCGACGCCGAGCCGGACCACGTCCGGGGTGCGGAAGTCGCCGATCACGCCCCGGGCGATGAGGGCCTGGACGACGCCGTAGGCCTGGGGGTGGGCGACGGCGACCTGGGACCCGCGGGCGGCGGGCTCGCGCGGGGTGACCAGGTCGACCTCGGGGACGAGCTCGTCGAGGGCCTCGATGAGGAACCCGGTGAGCGACAGCGAGCGCCGCCGCACGGCTTCGACGTCCACGGCGTCGAACACCGTGAGGGCCGCCTCGAGGGCCAGCAGGGACAGCAGCGGCGGTGTGCCACCCCTGGCCCGTGCGATGCCCGCGGCGAACCGGTGCTGCGGGTGCATCGCGAACGGCTCGGCATGCCCGTGCCAGGCCCGGACGGCCGGCTCGTACCGTTCCTGGTGGCGCGCGGCGACGTAGGTGAACGCCGGGGCGCCCGGGCCGCCGTTGAGGTACTTGTACCCGCACCCCACGGCGAGATCGACGCCGTGCCGGTCCAGCCCGACCGGGATCGCCCCGGTGCTGTGCGAGAGGTCCCACAGCGCGAGCGCACCCGCGGCGTGGGCGACGCCGGTGAGGTGCGCCAGGTCCCACAGGCGCCCGGTGCGGAAGTTGACGTGCGAGAGCGCGACGAGCGCGACCTCCTCACCGAGGTCGCCCAGGACGTCGGGCACCTCCTCCGGCGTGGCGTGCACGACGTCGTGGCCCGTGAGCTCGGTGAGGCCTTCCAGGACGTACAGGTCCGTCGGGAACGAGCCCGGGTCGGTGACCACGACGCGTCGCCCGGGCTGCATCCGCAGCGCGGCAGAGGCCGCCTGGAACAGGGCCAGCGAGGTGGTGTCCCCGACCGCGACCTGGCCGGGCTCCGCGCCGACCAGCCGCCCGATGCGGTCGCCCACGCGGGTCGGCGCGTCCCACCAGTCGTGCACGTTCCACGAGGTGATCAGGTCCGCGCCCCACTGGCGCTCCACGACGTCGCGCAGTGCGTCCGGCACGTGCGCGGGCAGAGCGCCCAGGGAGTTGCCGTCGAGGTACACCACGTCGGGTGGGAGCCGGAACAGGTGGCGCAGGTCGGTGGCGGCGTGCTCGTCGTCGAGCGCGGCGGCGCGGGTCTCGAGGTCCACGACGGCGACGCTAGCGCGGCGCGACCCCCCGAGGACGTCGATGCGAGACCCGACCTGCACCGCGGTCATCCCACGATCCGTAGACTCCCCGTTCGTGACCCTCACCCCGACCGTCGGTGTCCTGGCCCTGCAGGGCGACGTCCGCGAGCACCTGGCCATGCTCGAGGCGTGCGGCGCACGCGCGGTGCCCGTGCGGCGCACCGCCGAGCTGGCCGCGGTCGACGGGTTGGTGATCCCGGGCGGGGAGTCGACCACCATCGACAAGCTGCTGCGCGCGTTCGACCTCTTCGAGCCGCTGCGTGCGCGGATCGCGGAGGGGCTGCCGGCCTTCGGGTCCTGTGCCGGGATGATCCTGCTCGCGGACCGGATCGTCGGCGGGACGGCCGACCAGCAGACGCTCGGCGGGCTGGACGTCACGGTCCGCCGCAACGCCTTCGGGCGGCAGGTCGACTCGTTCGAGACCGACCTGGAGGTGGCAGGCGTGGCCGACAGCGCCGAGCGCCCGGTGCACGCGGTGTTCATCCGTGCGCCGTGGGTCGAGCAGGCGGGTCCGGGGGTGCAGGTCCTCGCGCAGGTCACCGCCGGCCCGGCCGCCGGTAGGATCGTCGCGGTGCGAGAGCGCGACGTGATGGCCACGTCCTTCCACCCGGAGGTCACCGGGGACCTGCGCCTGCACCGGCTTTTCGTCCAGATCGTCGAGGGGTAGTCATGTCCGGTCACTCCAAGTGGGCCACCACCAAGCACAAGAAGGCGGTGATCGACGCCCGGCGCGGGAAGCTGTTCGCGAAGCTCATCAAGAACATCGAGGTCGCCGCGCGCGTCGGCGGCGGTGACCCCGCGGGCAACCCGACGCTGTTCGACGCGATCCAGAAGGCCAAGAAGTCCTCGGTCCCCAACGACAACATCGACCGTGCGGTCAAGCGCGGGTCCGGTGCCGAGGGCGGCGGGGCCGACTACCAGACGATCATGTACGAGGGCTACGCGCCCGGCGGGATCGCCGTGCTGGTCGAGTGCCTCACCGACAACCGCAACCGCGCCGCGTCCGACGTGCGCGTCGCGTTCACCCGCAACGGCGGCCAGATGGCCGACCCGGGCTCGGTCTCCTACCTGTTCTCCCGGCGCGGCGTCGTGATCGTGCCCAAGGGCGACGGCGTCACCGAGGACGACGTGCTGACCGCCGTGCTCGAGGCGGGCGCCGACGAGGTGAACGACCTCGGCGAGGTGTTCGAGGTGATGTGCGAGGCCGGCGACGTGGTCCAGGTGCGCACCGCGCTCCAGGACGCCGGCATCGACTACGACTCGGCCGAGGCCCAGTTCGTGCCCGCGACCCAGATCGAGGTCGACGTGGACGGCGCCCGCAAGATCATGCGCCTCATCGACGCGCTCGAGGACAGCGACGACGTGCAGAACGTGTTCGCCAACTTCGACGCTTCCGACGAGGTCATGGCCGCCCTCGACGAGGAGTAGCAGCGCGTCGGTGCGCCACGGCCCGGCGGCCACGGGGGAGACTGGCGCGGTGCGAGTGCTCGGCGTGGACCCTGGGCTGACCCGGTGCGGCCTCGGCGTCGTCGACGCCATGCCAGGGCGCCGCGTGCGGTTGGTCGAGGTCGGCGTGGCGCGCTCGGACGCCGACGCGGACCCTGCCACGCGGCTGGTCGCGATCGAGGCCGAGGTCGAGCAGTGGCTGGACCGGCACCGACCCGACGCGGTGGCGGTGGAGCGGGTCTTCGCCCAGCACAACGTCCGCACCGTGATGGGCACCGCCCAGGTCTCCGGCGTGGTGATGGTCGCCGCCGCCCGACGGGACATCCCGGTCGCGCTGCACACCCCGAGCGAGGTCAAGGCCGCGGTCACGGGCAGCGGCCGGGCGGGCAAGGCTCAGGTGGCCGCCATGGTGACCCGCATCCTCGAGCTCGACACGCGACCGACCCCCGCGGACGCGGCCGACGCGCTCGCCCTGGCGATCTGCCACCTGTGGCGGCCGGGAGGAGCGGGCGTCGGCGCCCGCCGGACCGGACCCACCGCGGCTCAGCGGGCCTGGGCGACCGCGGAGGCGGCGGCGCGCCGGAGCGGGCGCTGAGCGGCCGGCTTGCTAGCGTGCGTCGTACAGGTGTTCGGGCACGCGCCGGCTCGGCGCAGGACGGAGGTTCCGGGTGATCGCCACGGTCGACGGGCGGGTGGCGGCGGTGCGCCTGGACGCCGCGGTCCTCGAGGTCGGCGGCGTCGGGCTGCTCGTCCACGCGACGCCCGCGACGCTCGCCGGCCTGCGGCTGGGGGAGCGGGCCCGCCTGGCCACCTCGATGGTCGTGCGAGAGGACTCGCTGACCTTGTTCGGCTTCGCCGACGAGGACGAGCGGGACGTGTTCGAGCAGGTGCAGACGGTCAGTGGCATCGGCCCGCGGCTGGCCCTGGCGATGCTCGCCGTGCACAGCCCTGACGGGTTGCGTACCGCGGTCGCCACCGAGGACCTCGCAGCGCTCCAACGTGTGCCGGGGATCGGTCGCAAGGGCGCCCAGCGCCTCGTGCTCGAGCTGGCCGACCGGCTCGGCGCCCCCGTGGCGGCGTCCGCGCCAGCAGCGGCGACGGCCGACCGGCGCGGCGAGGTGGTCGAGGCGTTGGTGGGCCTGGGCTGGGCGCAGAAGGTGGCCCAGCAGGCCGTCGACGCGGTCACGCCGGACGGCGAGCCCGTCGGCGACGTCGCCGAGGTGCTCCGGGCCGCGCTGCGCGGGCTGGGCGGTGGCCGTGTCTGAGGAGGAGTTCGCCACCGAGCGGATCGTCGCTCCCGGCGCCGAGGACGCCGAGCGTGCCGCGGAGGTCGCCCTGCGACCACGCCGGCTGGGCGAGTTCATCGGCCAGCGGGTGGTGCGCGACCAGCTCGAGCTGGTGCTGCACGCGGCGATCGGTCGCGGGCGCGCACCGGACCATGTGCTGCTCTCGGGACCGCCAGGGCTGGGCAAGACGACCCTGGCCATGATCATCGCCGCCGAGCTCGGCGCGTCGGTGCGCGTCACCTCCGGGCCGGCCATCCAGCACGCCGGGGACCTCGCCGCCGTGCTCTCGTCCCTGGAGGAGGGCGAGGTGCTGTTCCTGGACGAGATCCACCGGCTCGCCCGCCCCGCGGAGGAGCTGCTCTACGTAGCGATGGAGGACTTCCGGGTCGACGTCGTGGTCGGCAAGGGTCCCGGCGCCAACGCGATCGGCCTGACCCTGCCACCGTTCACGGTGGTCGGTGCGACGACGCGCGCCGGCCTGCTGCCCGCACCGCTGCGCGACCGGTTCGGCTTCACCGCTCACCTCGACTTCTACGACGCCGACGAGCTCCGCCAGGTGCTCGTCCGCTCGGCGGGGCTGCTCGGCGTCGAGCTCGCCGAGGACGCCGCCGTGGAGATCGCAGGCCGCTCGCGCGGCACGCCGCGGATCGCCAACCGGCTGCTGCGCCGCGTGCGGGACTGGGCCCAGGTGCGCGGCGACGGGCGTGCCGACCTGATCGCCGCCCGGTCGGCGCTCGAGGTCTACGAGGTGGACGAGCTCGGGCTGGACCGGCTCGACCGCGCGGTGCTGAGCGCGCTGTGCGAGCGATTCGGCGGTGGGCCGGTGGGGCTCAGCACCCTGGCCGTGGCCGTCGGTGAGGAGCCGGAGACGGTCGAGACCGTCGCTGAGCCGTTCCTGGTCCGCGAGGGGCTGATGGGGCGGACCCCTCGGGGCCGGGTGGCGACGGCACGCGCGTACGATCATCTGGGTCTGCGCCGCCCCGACGCCGGCGCGACGCTGTTCGACTGAGGCTCCTGCTCGAGCGGGAACCGATGCCGGCGGGGCGCCGTTAGGGCGGGGGAGCGCGCGTCACCTAGACTGCGGCCCGGCCACCGGCGACAAGGACGAAGACATGGACCAGCTGTTCCTCCCCCTCCTGGTTGTTGTGATGGTGGGGTCGATGTTCTGGCTCTCCAGCCGCAACCGCAAGCAGCAGCAGGCGGCGGCGGCCTTCCGGGACAACCTGCAGCCCGGCCAGGATGTCGTGACGATCGGCGGCGCGTTCGGCACGGTCGTGTCGGTCGACGGCGACGTCGTCGCGTTGGAGACGGCCCCGGGGGTCGTCACGCGCTGGACCAAGGCCGCGATCGCCAGGCTCGTCGAGACCCCCGTCGCGGACGAGGACGCCGACGACCTCGAACCGGACGAGGACCCCGAGTGGGACGAGCAGGACTGGGACGAGGAGGACTGGGACGAGACCGGCGAGGACGCCGAGGAGCTCGACGAGGACTCTGAGGACTCCGAGGACGCGTCCGGCCCCGAGGACGACCGCCGCGGCTGAGCTGAGCCCGCCCGGACCGATTCACACGAGAGAAGACTGACCGTTGGCCACACCGACCCGCCGTGAGCGGCCCGTGCGCACCCTGGTGACCCTGGGCGTCGTGATCGTCGCGTTGTTCGCAGCCCTGTTCGCCGGAGCGACCTGGTCCGACGGCTCGCTGACCCCGAAGCTCGCGCTCGACCTGGAGGGCGGCACACAGCTGATCCTGCGCCCGGTCAGCAACGAGACGATCACCGACGCGGACATCACCCAGGCGATCGACATCATCCGCCAGCGGGTCGACGCGTCCGGTGTCGCCGAGGCCGAGATCACGTCGCAGGGCTCGGGGCAGAACCGCAACATCGTGGTCGCCCTCCCCGGCAAGCCGAGCCAGGAGACGCTCAACCTGGTCCGGCAGTCCGCGCAGATGTTCTTCCGCCCGGTGATCAAGGTCGGTGCGCCGGCCGCCGGGACGCCCGAGACCGCCGCGAGCAACCTGGGTACGCCGGCTGACGCGTCGTCGCTCGACTGGCTGACCCAGGACGTCCTGGACGAGTTCGCCAAGCTCGACTGCACCGACACCAAGAACCTCACCGGGGCCGGGTCCACGACCGGCGATCCCGCCAAGCCTCTGGTCACGTGCCAGGTGGACGGCTCGGCCAAGTACGTGCTCGGCCCGGTCGAGGTGTACGGCAAGGACCTGTCCGGCGCGTCGTCCGGGCTCAAGGTCACCCAGACCGGGCAGCTGACCAACGAGTGGGTCGTCAACCTCACCCTCAACGCCGAGGGGACGACGGCGTTCCGCGAGACGAGCACCCGCCTGCTGGACCTGCCGTCGCCGCGCAACCAGTTCGCGATCGTGCTCGACGGCCTGGTGATCTCCGCGCCGCAGATCAACAGCGTCATCCCGAACGGCAAGGCCGAGATCTCGGGCAACTTCACGCGCGAGTCGGCGGCGACGCTGGCGCGCCAGCTGAACTTCGGTGCGCTGCCCTTGACCTTCACCGTGCAGAGCGAGCAGACGATCTCCGCCACGCTCGGCTCCGAGCAGCTCCAGCGCGGGATCCTGGCCGGCCTCATCGGTCTGGCGCTCGTGGTGGTCTACTCGGTGTTCCAGTACCGGGCCCTGGGCTTCGTCACGGTGCTGAGCCTGCTGGTCGCCGGAGCGGTGACGTACGGGCTGATCGCGCTGCTGTCCTGGACTCAGGGCTACCGGCTCAGCCTGCCCGGTGTCGCCGGCCTGATCGTCGCGATCGGCATCACGGCGGACTCGTTCATCGTGTACTTCGAACGCATCCGTGACGAGCTGCGCGACGGCCGGACCCTGCCCGCGGCCGTGTCGCAGGGCTGGGCGCGGGCCAAGCGCACGATCCTGGCGTCCGACACGGTGAACTTCCTGGCCGCCCTCGTGCTGTACTTCCTGGCCGTCGGCGGCGTGCGGGGCTTCGCCTTCACGCTCGGCCTGACGACGTTGGTCGACCTGCTCGTGGTGTTCACACTCACCCACCCGCTGATGGTGCTGCTGGCCAGGACCAAGTTCTTCGGCGAGGGCCACCGGTTCTCCGGGCTGGACCCGGAGCAGCTCGGTGCGCGTACGCGGTACGTGGGCCGCGGGCGGGTGGTCGGCCCGGACGAGCCGGCGGACGCGGCGGAGCGCCGCATGACGATCGCGGAGCGGCGGGCGGCGGCCAAGGCCGCGGCGACGTCCACCGAGGGAGAGGACGCCTGATGGCCGAGACCAGGATGGGCCGCTGGGGCAACGACCTCTACACGGGCCGGCGCTCCTACGACATCGTCGGCCACCGGCGACGGTGGTACACGATCTCCGGCGCGATCGTCCTCGTCTCGGCACTGCTGCTCATCTTCAAGGGTCTGACACCCGGCATCGAGTTCGTCGGTGGCTCGGAGTTCATCGTCTCCGACGTCTCGACCACCAACCAGCAGCCGGCGTTCGACGCGATCGCGTCGATCAAGTCGGACGAGGTGCCCCGGGTCTCCGTGCTCGGGGCGAGTGGCACGCAGTCGCTCCGCGTGCAGACGTCTCAGCTGACCTCGGAGCAGACCCAGCAGGCCGCCGACGCCCTCTCGGCCGCGTACGGCGGAGCGAACGTGTCCTCGCAGTTCATCGGCCCGAGCTGGGGCGCGGACGTGACGGACAAGGCCGTGCGGGGCCTGGTCGTGTTCCTGGTGCTCGTCACCCTCGTCATGACGATCTACTTCCGCAACTGGCGGATGGCGGTCGCCGCACTCGTGGCGCTGGTGCACGACATGGTCATCACCGTCGGGATGTACACGCTGGTCGGCTGGGAGGTCAGCCCGGCGACCGTGATCGGGTTCCTGACCATCCTGGGATACTCGATCTACGACACCGTCGTGGTGTTCGACAAGGTCCGGGAGAACAACGCCAAGCTGCTCCAGCAGAAGCGGTACACCCACGCCGAGCTGTCGAACCTCGCCGTGAACCAGACCCTGGTGCGGTCGATCAACACCTCCGTGGTGGCACTGCTGCCGGTCAGCGGCATCCTGTTCATCGGCGCGTTCATCCTCGGGGCGGGGACGCTGCGGGACATCGCGCTCGCGTTGTTCGTCGGCATCATCGCCGGGACGTTCTCCTCGATCTTCATCGCGACCCCGGTCGAGGTCTCGCTGCGCAACCGCGAGCCGGCCGTGGCGGCCCACACCAAGGAGGTCCTGGCTCTGCGTGCCGCGGCCGTCGAGGACGGCACGCTGGACGTGGAGGACGTGACCCACGTACGGGTCGGCGCCTCCGTCCCGGGCCAGCACCTCGGGGTGGCCGCGCAGCCCAGGCGCCGCAAGGGCTCGCGTGGTCCGGGGCGCAAGCCGTGAGCAGCGACCTCGTGGCGCTCGCCGGTGCGCTGGTGCGCGACGTGCCCGACTACCCGACGCCGGGCGTGGTGTTCAAGGACATCACCCCCCTGCTCGGTGACGGCCCGGCGTTCGCCGCGGTGATCCGCCACATGGCGGAGCAGGCGCCGGAGGTCGACCTGGTGGTCGGCATGGAGGCTCGCGGCTTCATCCTCGGCGCGCCGGTGGCCGTCGAGCTGGGCGTGGGCTTCGTCCCGGTCCGCAAGGCCGGCAAGCTACCGCGGGAGACGCTCTCCGGCGCCTACGACCTGGAGTACGGCAGCGCCGTGCTCGAGGTGCACCGGGACGCGATGGCGCGCGGCGCGCGGGTGCTCGTCGTGGACGACGTCCTGGCCACCGGCGGGACCGCCGCCGCGACGGTCGAGCTGCTGGAGCAGGCGGGAAGCAAAGTCGCCGCCCTGTCGTTCCTCATGGAGCTGACCTTCCTCGACGGCCGGTCCAAGCTGGCCGACCACACCGTGCAGACCCTGCTCACCTACTGAGCGGTCGCGGAGCCCCCGGCGCGCGGACCTAGAATCGAAGGTCAGGTGCGAGGGGAGGGCTGATGAGCGACAGCGACGTGCCCGGCCCCAGCACGCCCGTGGCCGAGGTGCCTGGCGGTCAGGTCCCGCCGACCGGGGAGATCGCGCTCGGGACGCGCAGCCGGTCGCGGTGGGAGCGCCTGGTCGCGCGCAGTGTGTCTCCCACGCCACCGGCGCTCGAGCCCGTGCTGCAGGCCGTGCGCGCCAACCACCCCAAGGCCGACATCGGGCTGCTGCTTCGGGCGTACGAGATCGCCGAACTCGCCCACCGCGGCCAGCAGCGCAAGAGCGGCGACCCGTACATCACCCATCCCGTCGCGGTCGCGACGATCCTGGCCGAGCTGGGGATGACGCCGCCCACCCTCGCCGCCGCGCTGCTGCACGACACGGTCGAGGACACCGAGTACTCCCTGGAGCAGCTGCGCGCGGACTTCGGGGACGAGATCGCCAAGCTCGTGGACGGTGTCACGAAGCTCGACAAGGTCAACTACGGCGATGCGGCCCAGGCCGAGACGGTGCGCAAGATGGTGGTCGCGATGGCGCGCGACATCCGCGTGCTCGTGATCAAGCTCGCCGACCGGCTGCACAACGCCCGGACCTGGAAGTACGTGCCGCAGGAGTCGGCGGAGCGCAAGGCACGCGAGACCTTGGAGATCTACGCCCCGCTGGCACACCGGCTGGGGATGAACACGATCAAGTGGGAGCTCGAGGACCTGTCCTTCCACACCCTGTACCCGAAGATCTTCGACGAGATCGTGCGGCTGGTGGTCGAGCGGGCGCCGGCGCGCGACGAGTACCTGACGAGCGTGCGCGAGCAGGTGACGGCGGACCTGCGGGCGGCGCGGATCCGGGCCGTGGTGACCAGCCGGCCCAAGCACTACTACTCGATCTACCAGAAGATGATCGTGCGCGGTCGCGACTTCTCCGACATCTACGACCTGGTCGGGGTGCGCGTCCTGGTGGACACGGTCCGGGACTGCTACGCGGCGCTCGGCGCCCTGCACGCGCGATGGAACCCGGTGCCCGGCCGGTTCAAGGACTACATCGCGATGCCCAAGTTCAACATGTACCAGTCGTTGCACACGACGGTGATCGGTCCGGGCGGCAAACCCGTCGAGATCCAGATCCGCACCCATGACATGCACCGGCGGGCCGAGTACGGCATCGCGGCGCACTGGAAGTACAAGGACGAGGTCAAGCACCCCAAGGGCGGCGCGCCGGACGCGGCGACCGACATGGCCTGGCTGCGCCAGCTGGTGGACTGGCAGCAGGAGACCGCCGACCCGAACGAGTTCCTGGACTCGCTGCGCTTCGACATCCGCGGCTCGGAGGTGTACGTCTTCACCCCCAAGGGCGAGGTGATGGCGCTGCCGTCGGGCTCCACCCCGGTGGACTTCGCCTATGCGGTGCACACCGAGGTGGGCCATCGCACGATGGGCGCGCGGGTCAACAGCCGACTGGTGCCGCTGGACTCCGAGCTGGAGAACGGTGACGTGGTCGAGGTGCTGACCTCCAAGTCCGAGACCGCCGGGCCGTCGCAGGACTGGCTGAACTTCGTCAAGAGCCCGCGGGCACGCAACAAGATCCGCCAGTGGTTCTCCAAGGAGCGTCGCGAGGAGGCCATCGAGCACGGCAAGGACGCCATCGCCAAGGCGATGCGCAAGCAGAACCTGCCGATCCAGCGGTTGCTGTCGCACGAGGCCCTCGTCACCCTGGCCAACGAGATGCGCTACGCCGACGTCTCGGCGCTGTACGCGGCGGTGGGGGAGCAGCAGGTCTCGGCCCAGACCGTCGTCCACCGCCTGGTCCAGTCGCTGGGCGGCGAGTCGTCAGCCGAGGAGGACCTGGCCGAGGTCACCCGGCCCGGGCAGACCCGCACCAAGAGCCGCAGCACCGACGCCGGGGTGAGCGTCAAGGGCGTCGGGGACGTGTGGGCCAAGCTCGCGAAGTGCTGCACGCCGGTGCCAGGCGACGAGATCCTGGGCTTCGTGACCCGCGGCGCCGGGGTGAGCGTGCACCGCACCGACTGCGCCAACGTCGCCTCGCTGCGCAACCAGCCCGAGCGGATCGTCGAGGTCGAGTGGGAACCCGGGGCCGGGACGGTCTTCCTCGTCCAGATCCAGGTGGAGGCGATCGACCGCAGCCGGCTGCTCTCGGACGTGACGCGGGTCCTGTCGGACCACCACGTGAACATCCTGTCCGCGACGGTCTCCACGAGCAGGGACCGCGTGGCGATCTCACGGTTCGTCTTCGAGATGGCCGAGACCACCCACCTGAACTCCGTCCTGGCGGCGGTGCGCAAGGTGGACGGCGTCTACGACGTGTACCGGCTCACCGGAGCCGCAGCGGCGCACCTGCCCGACTGACGTCGCGACGAGGCGTCCGCGCGACGCGCGCGCCGGGACCTGGGTCGGGGCTCCTCAGCGCGAGTCGGCGGCTCAGCGCGAGTCGGCGGCGGCGCGCTCGACCTGCTCCAGCCACGCGCGCCGCGCCGCGAGGGCCGCGGTCGCCTCGGCGATGCGCCGGGCGTCCTTGGCCTTGGTGGCCTCGGCGAGGTCGTCCTCGAGCTGGGCGATCGCGGCGTGCAGCTGGGCGGCAGCGCCCTCGGCCCGAGCGCGGGTCTCGGGGTTGGTGCGCCGCCACTGTGCCTGGTCCGCGTCGCGCACGGCCTGCTCGACGCTCCGCAGCCGGCTCTCGATGCGCTGGAGATCTCCGCGCGGCACCTTGCCGGCCTCTTCCCACTTGGCCTGGATGTCGCGTAGGGCGGACTTGGCCGCGGCGAGGTCCTTCACCGGGAGCAGGGCCTCGGCCTGCTCCAGCAGCGCGAGCTTGACTTCGAGGTTCGCCTGGAACTCCTGGTCGGTGGCCTTGCTCGCCGCGTCCCGGGCGCCGAAGAAGGCGTCCTGTGCGGCGCGGAACCGGGCCCAGAGCGCGTCGTCGTCCTTGCGTCCGGCGCGGCCGGCAGCCTTCCAGCGGGCCATCAGGTCGCGGTACGCGCCGGCCGTGGGCCCCCAGTCGGTGCTGGTCGCCAGAGCCTCGGCCTCGGCCACCAGCGCGGCCTTGACCTCCTTGGCCTGGGCGTTGGACTTCTCCAGGTCGCTGAAGAACCTGCGGCGCTCACGGTCGAACGTCGACCGGGCGTGGCTGAACCGCTTCCAGAGCGCGTCCTCCGTCGGCCGGTCGATCCGCGGGCCGCTGCGCTGGGCCTCCTTCCACTGGTCCAGCAGCACCCGCAGCTCCTCGCCCGCGGGGCGCCACTGCATGCGGCTCGGGTCCGTCTCGGCGATCTTCTCGGCGGCCTCGACCAGCGCGGTCCTGGCCTCGACGGCCTGCGCCTTCGCCGCGGCGCGCTCGGCCTCGGCGGCAGCCTTGCGCTCGGCCGCGAGGGCGCGCAGTCGCTCCAGGTGGGCCCGCAGGCCGTCCAGGTCACCGACCGCGGCGGGCTCTGCGAGCTCGCCGGCGAGGTGCTCCAATGTGGTGTCGATCTCCTTGGGGGACAGGTCGGTGCCCAGCCGCGTCTCGAAGAGCAGCACGGTGGCGCGGAGGTCGGCGTAGCGCCGCACGTACAGGGCGAGGGCCTCCGCCTCGTCGGCGCCGGGGTACTGCCCGACCACTCGCTCGCCGGCCGCCTCGCGGACCCACACGGTGCCGTCCGCGTCGACGCGGCCGAAGCCTGCGGCCTCGGCCTCCTCGGCAGGGGTGAGGTCCGGCGGGGCCGGGACGGACGGTGTCGCCGGGACCGCGGTCTTGGGGGTCGGCCGCCCGGGTCGGGGACCTGGGCGAGGGGCCGGCCTCGGGCGGGCCGCCACGGCCGTGGGCGTAGGAGCCACCGGGGTCTCGGCGGGGGTCGCGATCGCCTCCGCCTCGGGTGCCGGGGTCTCCGCCGGAGCCTCGGTCACCGCGGCCGCGGCTGCCGGGGTCTCCTCGGGTGCCGGGGTCTCAGTGGGAGCCTCGGTCACCGCGGCCTCGGGTGCCGGGGCCGCGTCCGGTGCCGGGGTCGACTCGGCCTGCTCGGGTGCCTCGGCCGGCGCGTCCGCCTCGGGCTCGGGAGCCTGGGCCGGCGCTGGAGTCTCGGCCTGCGCGGTCGGCTCCGGTGTGGCCGTCGTGGCCTCGACCTCGGGGTCGGTCTCGCTCACTGGGTCTCCACCTTCTCGATCGTCACCTGCGTCACCGGGGTCTGGCTGCCTTCCTGGACCCCGGCCTCAGCCACTTTCTGCAGCACGTCGAGACCATTGACCACCTTGCCGAGGACGGTGTATCCGCCCGCGGCGTCGTCCGGGATGGTCGAGTCGCGGTACACCAGGAAGAACTGACTCCCCATGCTGTTGGCGTCGTTCTGGCTGCGTGCCATCGCCACCGTACCGGCTGGGTACACCTGATCGGCAGGCGCGTTCTCGATCGGACCGAAGGTCCAGCCAGGTCCGCCGGTGCCCAGACCGGTCGGGTCGCCGCACTGGAGGATGTACATCGGGTCGGTCACGGTGAGCCGGTGGCACGTCGTGCCGTCGTAGAAGCCGTCCTTCGCGAGGGTGACGACGGCGGCGACCGCCTGCGGCGCCGCGTGGCCGTCGAGCTCGAGCGTGATGTCGCCGACCGAGGTGGTCAGAGCGACGGTCCAGGCGCGATCCTGCGCCACGGACGGGTCAGGAGCGCTCGACGCGCCGGCGGACGGCGTGGTGGTCGCGTCGGTCGACGGCGTCGTCGCGGGGCTCGGCGGGTTGAGCGTGCGGACCACGGCGATGACGATCAGCACCAGGGCGACGGCAACGGCGCCGGCCAGTATCCATCTGGCGACCAACCGGCTGCGGCGGGACCGCACCTCGAGCTTGCGCTGGTGCTCGAGCCACTTCTCGTGACGTCGGCGTGCGTACTCCCGCTCACGCTTGCTGGACACCTGACTCCCGTCCTCCTCCGGCTCGCCCCGGCGCGAGCAGGCCACAGTCTAGGCAGCCGCGGGGCACTGGGCCGCCGAGGGCGCCACTAGGCTGCGGGGGTGCTCCTGCAGACCCTCGAGGCGCCCCTGCTCGGTGCCACCTGCTGTCTGCTCGTCGACGACTCGGGGCACGTGGCGGTCGTGGACGCCGGCGGCGGGGTCGCCGAACGGGTCGTGAAGCTCGTCGAGGAGCGCGGGTGGACACCGGTCGCCGTCCTGGCCACCCACGGCCACGTCGACCACACCTGGGATGCAGGCGCGCTGTGCCGGGCATGGGACGTGCCCTTGCACGTGCACGAGGCCGACGCGTACCGGCTCGCCGACCCGTACGGCACCCTCGGCCCGCTCGGCCCTCAGCTGCGCGACATGGCCGGCCTGCCAGCGTGCCTCGAGCCACCGAGGGTCGCCACCTTCGTGGCGGCACCGGGGCAGACCGTGCTTCTCGACCTGGGTGTCGACGAGCCGGTCGAGGCGCTGCACCTCCCCGGGCACACCGAAGGCTCGACAGGCTTCCTGGTCGACGTCGACGGCTCGGCGACCGCGCTGACCGGCGACGTGCTCTTCGCCGGTACCGTCGGCCGGACCGACCTGCCGGGCGGGGACGGCGCGGCGATGTCGGCGAGCCTCCACCGGCTCGCGCAGCTGCCCGGATCCACGGTGATCGTGCCCGGTCACGGGCCCCGTTCGACGATCGCGGCCGAGCTGCGCACCAACCCCTACCTGCGCTCCGTGCGCTGACCGTCCGCCGTCCAGGAAGGATCGACGACATGGCCCGCCCGACCCCGCTGTCCGGCTTCCCCGAGTGGCTCCCCGCCGGACGGATCGTCGAGCAGCACGTGATCGACGTGCTCCGGCGGACCTTCGAGCTGTACGGCTACGCGGGGATCGAGACCCGCGCCGTCGAGCCGCTGGACCAGCTGCTGCGCAAGGGAGAGACCTCCAAAGAGGTCTACGTGCTGCGGCGGCTCCAGGAGGACGACGAGCAGGCCACGGGGCGGGGGCACCGTGAGACCGAGCACGGCCTGGGACTGCACTTCGACCTGACGGTGCCCTTCGCGCGGTACGTCCTCGAGCACGCCGGCCACCTGACCTTCCCGTTCAAGCGCCACCAGATCCAGAAGGTGTGGCGCGGCGAGCGACCTCAGGACGGGCGGTTCCGCGAGTTCTGCCAGGCCGACATCGACGTGGTGGGCATGGGCGAGCTCCCCTACCACTACGAGGTCGAGGTCCCTCTGGTCGTGGCCGAGGCCTTCGCCCGGCTGCGTGAGGTGGGCATGCCGGCGGTGCAGGTGCTGGTGAACAACCGCAAGGTGGTCGAGGGCTTCACGCGCGGGCTGGGCCTGGAGGACGTGGACGCCGTGCTGCGCTCGGTCGACAAGCTCGACAAGGTCGGCCCCGAGGCGGTGGCGACGCTGCTCGGCTCCGAGGCGGGTGCGTCCGCTGAGCAGGCTGCGGCGGTGCTCGAGCTGGCGCAGATCCGCGGCGAGGACGCCTCGGTGGTCGACAGGGTCCGGGACCTGGCGGCCCGCCTCGGCGCGGCGAACGACCTGCTCGGTACTGGCCTGGACGAGCTCGCGCAGCTCCTCGAGGCCGCCGGGCGGGCGGCGCCGGGGGTGCTCGTGGCGGACCTGAAGATCGCGCGCGGCCTGGACTACTACACGGGGTCGGTCTACGAGACCGTGCTGGTGGGCCACGAGCAGCTGGGCTCGATCTGCTCCGGAGGCCGGTACGACTCCCTGGCCAGCGACGGGGCCACGACATACCCCGGCGTCGGCATCAGCGTCGGGGTGTCCCGTCTGGTCTCGCGACTGCTGTCGTCCGAGCTGGTGACCGTGACGCGGACGGTGCCCAGCGCCGTGCTGGTCGCAGTGACCGACGAGTCGAGCAGGCCTGAGTCCGACCGCGTGGCTGCGGCGCTCCGGGCCCGGGGGATCCCGGTCGAGGTGGCGCCGACCGCGGCGAAGTTCGGCAAGCAGATCCGCCACGCGGACCGCCGCGGCATCCCGTACGTCTGGTTCTGCGAGTCCGGCGAGGTCAAGGACATCCGCAGCGGCGCGCAGGTGCCCGCGGACCCGGCCACGTGGGAGCCGCCGGCGGAGGACTGGTGGCCTCGGGTGGTCGCCGCGGGCTGACCGCCGCGCGGAGGTCGGCCCGTGGTGCGGCGGGCGGACCATGGGATTAATCTGACGCCGTGTCAGAAAACCAGAGCTCCGCCGCACGTCACGACGCACCTCAGGTCGGCTGGACGCCGATGATCTTCATCGCCCTCGGCCTGGCGTTGTTCATCATGGACACGACGGTCGTCAACGTCTCGCTCCCGACGATCATCCGCGACCTCGGGGTGGACTCGGTCGACTCCGAGTGGGTCCAGGCGATCTACGCCCTGGTGTTCGCCGCCGTGCTGATCATCATGGGCCGGCTGGGGGACCGGTACGGGAGGCGACGGCTGTTCGTCGCAGGGGCCGTGGTCTTCGCGGTGGCGAGCGTGGTGGCCGCGGCGAGCCAGACGGCCGGGATGCTGATCGGCGGCCGGGCCCTGCAGGGCCTCGGCGGCGCGATGATGTCGCCCGCGTCGCTGTCGCTGGTCAACGCGATGTACCGCGGGGACCGGCGACCACGGGCGTTCGCGATCTACGGCTCGGTGATCGGCGGGATGGCGGCGATCGGGCCGCTGCTCGGCGGGTACCTGACGCAGACGTTCTCCTGGCGCTGGGCCTTCGGGATCAACCTGCCCGTGGCGGCGGCGATCGTGATCGGCACGCTCCTGGTCGTGCCGGAGAGCAAGGACGAGCACGCCGAGCGCGGGGCCGACGTGCTCGGCTCGGTCCTGTCGGCCGTCGGGATCGGCGCGCTGGTGTTCGGCCTGATCGAGGGCCGCAGCTACGGCTGGTGGCACGCCGTCACCGACGGGTCGCTCCTCGGGCTGAGCTGGAGGGCCGGCGCGCTCTCGCCGATCCCGATGGCGCTCGGGCTCGGCGTGATCGCTCTCATGGGGCTCTGGGCGGTGGAACGGCGTCGGGCACGGGTCGGCCGCGTGGTGCTGATCGACGTGCGGCTGTTCCGGATCCGCACCTTCGGGTTCGGGTCGGCAGCGGCGCTCATCCTGTCGCTGGGTGAGTACGGGATCCTCTTCTCGCTGCCGCTGTTCCTCCAGGGCGCGCTCGGGTACACAGCGCTGAGCGCGGGCGCGGTGCTCGCCACGTTGGCGCTGGGATCGTTCCTGTCCGCGCCGACCACCCACGTCCTCGCCAAGCGGTACAGCCCGAGGTTCGTCGCGCGGCTGGGCATGGCGCTCGAGGTGGTCGGGATCGCCTGGCTCGGACTGGCGGTCGGGGACGGGATCTCCGCCTGGCGCCTCGTGCCAGGGCTGCTGATCTACGGCATCGGCGTCGGCTACGCGTCGGCCCAGCTGACGAGCGTGATCCTGGCCGACGTGCCGGTGCGCCAGAGCGGTCAGGCCTCGGGGACCCAGTCCACCGCGCGGCAGGTCGGCTCGGCCCTGGGCACCGCGGTGCTCGGCACCATCCTGTTCGTCGGCCTGGCTCACGACACGACCGCCCGCGTCGCGCAGATCGAAGGCATGACCCAGGCGCAGGCCAGCCAGATCGGGCAGGTGGTGCAGCAGTCCGCCGGCACCGCCATCCCCGGGCTCGCTCAGGGTCCCGGCGGCCAGCAGGTGGCCGACGCGGCCTCTGCGGCGTTCGCCGACTCGCTACGCCGAACCGCGCTGATCGGCGCCGGGTTCGTCACGCTCGGCCTGCTGGCCACGCTCGCCCTGCCCGCGGAGCGCCGCCGGGAGGACGACGAGACGTCTGCACCGGCACAGGTGGGGTCCGCGGCCAACTAGGATCGCGAGGGCGCCCGATCGGGCGCAGCACCCCGAGAGAAGGACCGATCCGTGCTCCGCACCCACGACGCCGGCTCGCTGCGAGCCGAGCACTCCGGCCAGACCGTCACCCTCACCGGCTGGGTGGACCGGCGGCGCGATCACGGGGGCGTGGCGTTCATCGACCTGCGGGATGCCTCGGGCGTCGCCCAGGTCGTGATCCGTGACGAGCAGGTGGCCCACGGGCTGCGCAACGAGTACGTGCTCCAGGTCACCGGGACGGTGGGCCTGCGGCCAGAGGGCAACGAGAACCCGCACCTGGCGACCGGCGCGATCGAGGTGACCGCGAACGACGTCGTCGTCCTCAACGAGGCCGCCCCGCTGCCGTTCCAGGTGTCCAGCGCCCTGGACGAGGCGGTGGGCGAGGAGGCCAGGCTGCGCTACCGCTACCTCGACCTGCGCCGGCCCGCGTCCGCGCACCCGCTCCGGCTGCGTGCCAAGGTGAGCTCGGCCGCGCGGCGGGTGCTGGACGGGCACGGCTTCGTCGAGATCGAGACGCCGACGCTCACCCACTCGACCCCGGAGGGGGCCCGCGACTTCGTGATTCCCGCGCGCCTCGCCCCGGGCTCCTGGTACGCCCTGCCGCAGAGCCCCCAGCTGTTCAAGCAGCTCCTCATGGTGGCCGGCATGGAGCGCTACTACCAGATCGCCCGCTGCTACCGCGACGAGGACTTCCGCGCCGACCGTCAGCCGGAGTTCACCCAGCTCGACGTCGAGATGAGCTTCGTCGAGCAGGACGACGTCATCGCGGTCTCCGAGGAGATCCTCGTCGCGCTGTGGGACCTCATCGGGTACACGATCCCGACGCCCATCCCGCGGATGACCTACGCCGACGCGATGCGCCGCTACGGCACCGACAAGCCGGACCTGCGGTTCGGGCTCGAGCTGACCGAGCTCACCGAGTACTTCGCCGACACCCCGTTCCGCGTGTTCCAGGCGCCGTACGTCGGCGCGGTGGTCATGCCGGGCGGCGGCTCGCAGCCTCGCCGGACGTTCGACGCCTGGCAGGAGTGGGCGAAGCAGCGCGGCGCGAAGGGTCTGGCGTACGTCACCGTCGGCGAGGACGGGGAGCTCGGCGGACCGGTCGCCAAGAACCTGTCGGACGCCGAGCGCGCGGGCCTGGTCGAGGCGGTCGGCGCGGCGCCGGGCGACTGCGTGTTCTTCGCCGCGGGCAAGGCGTCCGAAGCCCGGGCCCTGCTGGGTGCCACGCGGTTGGAGATCGGTCGCCGGGTCGGCCTCATCGATGAGTCCGCGTGGTCGTTCGTCTGGGTGGTCGACGCGCCGCTGTTCAAGCCGACCGGCGAGGACGACGACGTGGCGGTTGGCAGCGGCTCGTGGACGGCGGTGCACCACGCGTTCACCTCGCCGAACCCGGACTGGATCGACACGTTCGAGTCCGACCCTGCCAACGCGCTCGCCTACGCCTACGACATCGTGTGCAACGGCAACGAGATCGGCGGTGGGTCGATCCGTATCCACCGCCGGGACGTGCAGCAGCGCGTGTTCCAGGTGATGGGGATCGGCCCCGAGGAGGCCCAGGAGAAGTTCGGCTTCCTGCTCGACGCGTTCCAGTTCGGTGCGCCGCCGCACGGCGGGATCGCCTTCGGCTGGGACCGGATCGTCATGCTCCTGACCGGCAGCGAGTCGATCCGCGACGTCATCGCCTTCCCCAAGTCCGGAGGTGGGTACGACCCGTTGACCGGGGCGCCGGCGCCGATCAGCGCTGAGCAGCGCAAGGAGACCGGCGTGGACACCGTGCCCGAGCACGCCGCCCACGGTGCGCCGGAGGGCTCCTGACCGCCGCGCCCGTGACGGGGCCGGCGGATCTCCCGGAGGGCGTCGAGCGGATCGTCGGCGGGCGGATGCTGCTGGCCGACCGGCACCGGTGGACGCTGGAGCGGACCTGGTCCGATGACCGGGCGGCCCTGGTGATGGTGCGCGTCGCGCACTCCGGGCGGCGCTCGGTCGTGGGCACCGGGGCGCCCGACGCGGCGCGCCGGCTCGTGGTGGCGGCGGCCGCGGAGATCGGTCGGGTCGACTGGCTCACCCTGCCGCGCCTCGGTGCCGGGCCCGCCGGGGTCCAGGGCGAGCCCGAGGACGAGGGTCCCGCGCTCGAACCTGACCGGGACCTGCCCGCGGTGGTGCGCGACCGGCTGGGCGTCGAGCCGGCCACGGCGTGGGACCGGATGGCGCTCGACCACGCCCCGGGTGTCGGCTCGCTCCAGGCGCAGCATCTGGACCTCGCGCTCGACCTCGACGCGATCAGAGGCTGCCTGGAGGCGTCGAACCCCGGCTCGCAGGCCGACCCTGCGGCCCCGGACGAGGCCGGGTGGTTCGGTGTGCGCGACGGCGGGCGCCTGGTCGGCGTGATCGGCGCGAGCCTGCGGGCCGGTGACCCCGGGCGGAGCGACGTGTCCTGGCACCTGCACGGCCTCGGTGTGCTGCCGCAGGCACGGTCCCGCGGGCTCGGGCAGGCGTTGACCGCGACGGCCGCGCGGGCGGGCTTCGACGCCGGGGCCGACTGGGTGTCGCTGGGCATGTACGCCTCGAACACGCCGGCCCGGCGGGTCTACCTGCGTCTCGGCTTCGCGGTGGAGGGGCGCTTCACCTCGTACCGCCCGCCGGCCCCGGCCGCCGACGAGCCGCCCGCCCGCTGATGTTCACCAACGAGCGGGCGGCTCCTCGTCGCCGTTGAGCCCCCGGTGCGGGCGAGCCGGGGCGTCGTCGACCACCCCGCGCTCTCCGGCACGCCAACGCTCCTCGCGTTCGTGGACCACGGCGCGGTGCCAGGACAGCCAGGAGGCGACGAGCAGCGCGGCGGTGATCATGCCGTTGATGAAGAAGGTCAAAGGGTCGCCGCTGTCGGTGGTCGCGGCCCAGGAGACCCAGGCGACCAGCTGGACGAGGGCGATCACGGTGACTGCGATGGCACCCAGCACGCGCCAGCGGACGCGCACCTCAGTGCTCGATCGCGATCTTGCGGGTCGCGCGCACCAGCCACGGCGGCGCCCACCAGTTGGCCCGGCCGAGGATCGTCATCGTGGCTGGGACCAGGAGCATGCGCACCAGCGTGGCGTCCACGAGGACCGCCACCGCCAAGGAGAACCCCACCTCCTTGATGATCAGCAGCTCGCCGAACACGAAGCCGGTGAACACCACGATGATGATCAGCGCCGCCGAGGTGATGATCCGGCCCGAGCGCTGCAGGCCCCGGCGCACCGCCTCGTCGTTGGTCGCACCGGTGTCCCAGACCTCCTTGATCCGGGACAGCAGGAACACCTCGTAGTCCATCGCCAGGCCGAAGCCGAACGCGACGACGAGCGCGATGACATAGGTCTCGATCCCCCCGGTGGGGCGGAACCCGAGGAGGTTCTCCAGGTGCCCGTCCTGGAACACCCAGACCAGCACGCCGAGGGAGGCCGACAGGGACAGCGCGTTGGTCAGCAGCGCCTTCAGCGGGATCACCAGGGACCGCGTCATGAGGAACAGGAGCACGAACGTGGCCAGCACGACGATCCCGACGGCCCACCACACCCGGTCCTTGAGTGCGTTGAGGAAGTCGAGCTGGTTGGCGGCCTGCCCGGCGACCCAGGTCTGGAACGGCGCGTCGAGCGCGCGGATCGCCCGCACCGCGTCGACGGCCTCGGGCCCGCCAGGGTCGGTGGTGTCCACCCGGTACGGCACGACGACGTACGGTCCCAGGGCGCTGGGTGGGTCGATCGAGGCGACCTCCGGCAGTGCGGCGACCTCTGCGCTCCAGGTCGTCACCTCGTCGAGGGAACCCTCGGCGACCACCCAACCGCTGGCGGACTGGGAGGCGGGGTACTGGTCCGCGATGGTCTCGAGGTAGGCGCGCTGATCGGAGCCGAGCGGCAGGAGCTCGAACGTGGAGTTGCGCAGCTGGAGGTGCAGCATCGGGGTGGCGAGCACGCCGAGCACGCCGAGTGTCGCGATCATCACCAGCCACGGCCGCCGCTGGACGCGGCCCGCGAGACGGGAGAACACCCCCTCCTCGGAGGTGACGTCACCGGTGCGGGCGATGAGCCACCGCAGGCCCGGGATCCGGCCGACGAGGCCCGGCTTGACCAGGCGCCGACCGGCGAGCGTCAGGAGCGCGGGAACGAGCGTCATCGCCGTGGTGATCGCGACGAGGATCACCGCGACACCGGCGCTGCCGAACGCCCGCAGGATGGAGGGCTGGAAGACGAGCAGCCCGGCGATCGAGATCGCGACGGTCAGGGCGGAGAACATCACGGTGCGGCCCGCGGTGTGCATGGTGCGGCGCAGTGCGGTCTGCACGGCGCCGTCCCCGCGGCGACGCCGGACCCGGCGGCCGGCGTCCTCGTCGACCAGGGCGTGGAGCTCCTCGCGGAAGCGCGAGACGATCAGCAGGCCGTAGTCGATCGACAGGCCGAGACCGAGGATGGTCACGACGTTGACCACCGAGGCGTCCATGTCGAGCCAGTGCGACAGGATGAGGACGCTTGCCAGGCCGCCGGCGATCGAGGCGATCGCCCCGACCAGCGGCATCGCGGCGCTGAGCAGGCCGCCGAACACGAGGACCATGACCAGCAGGGCGATCGGCAGGGCGATCGTCTCCCCGGTCTGCAGGTCCTTCTCCACCTGACCGGTGATCTCCTCGACGATGAGGGTGGTGCCGCCCACCTGGCCGGTGACGGTGGACCCCACGGCGTCGGAGAGCGCACCGGGGAGCTCCTCGAGCCGGGTGTTGACGTCGGCGAGGGCGGCGTCCTGGACGTCGGAGGCGAGGCCGTGCTCGAGCTCGACCACCACGAGGAAGCCCTCGCCGTCCTTGGCGAGCAGCCCGGCGACGGCCGGGTTGGCGGGCCCGTCGGGCACGACGTACGGGTCGATCACCGAGGCGACACCCTCGATCGCGCTCAGGTCCGTGCGCGCCGCGGTGACCACGGCCGGCACCGCAGGATCGGCAGGGTCGGCGCCGGAGACGGCCAGCGTGAGGGACGGCCCGGTGGTCGACTGGTCGGCGAGGATGTCCGACGCGATCTTGCTGTCAGAGCCCGGGACGCCGGGGGCACCGGTGGTCAGGCGGTCGAACAGCGTCTGACCCGTGACGCCGCCGATCGTGACGGCGAAGGCCAGGACGGTGAACAGGGCCCAGACCAGGATCGTGGTGCGTGGATGGCGCGCGATCCGCTGGCCGAGTCTGTCGAACACGCGGTCAGCATCCCAGGTCGGCGAGGCCGGGTGCACGTCTACGGCGTCGCAGGTCACCCGTAGGCTTCGGGGGTGGACCTCTTCGACGCCGCGGTGACGACACCGGACGGGCGTCCGGACGTGCGCGACGGCGCGCCGCTCGCGGTCCGGATGCGGCCGAGGTCCCTGGACGAGGTCGCGGGGCAGGACCACCTGCTCGCGCCCGGCTCGCCGCTGCGGCGACTCGTGTCGCCCGCGGAGGAGGCGCGCCGCGCTGCGCCGTCATCGGTGGTGCTGTGGGGGCCGCCGGGCACCGGCAAGACGACGCTGGCGTACCTGGTCGCGGCGGCGGCCGGACGCCGGTTCGTCGAGCTCTCCGGGGTGACGTCCGGCGTCAAGGACGTGCGTGCGGTGGTGGAGGACGCCCGACGCCGTCTGGCCACCGGCGGGGCGGAGACGGTCCTGTTCATCGACGAGGTGCACCGGTTCTCCTCGACGCAGCAGGACGCGCTCCTGCCCAGCGTCGAGAACCGCTGGGTCACGCTGGTCGCGGCGACCACCGAGAACCCGAGCTTCTCGGTGGTCTCGCCCCTGCTGTCGAGGTCGCTGCTGCTGACCCTGAGGCCCCTCACGGACGGCGACGTGCGCACGCTCGTGCGCCGCGCGGTGACGGACGAGCGCGGGCTGGCCGGCGCGGTGACGCTCGAGGAGGAGGCCGAGGAGCACCTCGTGCGGCTGGCCGGGGGTGACGCGCGCAAGGCGCTGACGATCCTCGAGGCGGCCGCGGGTGCCGTGCTGGACGGGTACCCCGGCCCGGGTGCCGCCACCGTCGACCTCGCGACCGTCGAGCGAGCGGTCGACGTCGCCGCGGTGCGCTACGACCGCGCGGGGGACCAGCACTACGACGTGGCCAGCGCCTTCATCAAGTCGATGCGCGGCTCGGACGTCGACGCCGCGCTGCACTACCTCGCGCGGATGGTGGTCGCGGGGGAGGACCCGCGGTTCATCGCCAGGCGGATCGTGATCGCCGCGGCCGAGGAGGTCGGCATGGCGGACCCGTCGGCCCTGCAGACCGCGGTCGCGGCCGCCCAGGCGGTGCAGCTCATCGGGATGCCGGAGGCGCGGATCGTCCTGGCCGAGGCGGTGGTGCACGTGGCGACGGCGCCCAAGTCCAACGCGTCGTACTCGGCGGTCGACGCGGCGATCGCGGACGTGCGCGCCGGCCGGGTCGGGACAGTGCCTGCGCACCTGCGCGACGCGCACTACGCCGGCGCCGAGCGGGTCGGGCACGGGCAGGGCTACCGCTACGCGCACGACGAGCCACACGCCGTCGCAGCGCAGCAGTACCTGCCCGACGAGCTTCGCGGTGCGCGCTACTACGCACCGTCCGACCGGGGCTACGAGCGCCAGGTCGCCGAGCGGCTCGCCCGGATCCGCGAGGTCCTCGACCAGGCCTGACCGCCCGCGTCTGGAACCGGATCGGTCGAAGAATGGCCGATCCGGTTCCAGACGTCACGCTCGGGAGCGGCGCAGTGCGGCGCGGATGCGTGCGAGGGTGCGCGCGGGGTGCTTGGTGAGGTCGAGCCACGTGAACCGGAGGACGAGGTAGCCCGCGGCGACGAGGGCGTTGTCGCGGTCCCGGTCGGCCTGGAAGCGCTCGGCGCCGTGGTACGCCCGGCCGTCCACCTCGATCACGACGCGCTCGGCCGCGAACAGCGCGTCGGCGCGAGCGATGGTTCGGCCGGTGACGTCCCGGATCGGGGCGTTCGGCATCCAGCCGGAGAGATCGCCACGCCGCAGCAGGTCGTGCAGGCGCAGCTCGGCGACGCTGGCCGCCCCGAGACGAGCCATGCCGAGGGCCCGGCGCCGGGGGACGTTCCCCCATGACCCCGGGCGTTCCCGAATGGCGCGGTCGAGCTCGGACGGGTCGAGAAGCCCTCGCGTCATCGTCCAGGCGAGCACTCCCTGGGCGTCCTCCGGGCCGAGGCGGCCGAGGCAGTCGGCGATCGTCCGGTCGAGGCCGGTCAGACGCGTCAGGCCGACGCGGGTCACGTCGGTCTCCGAGAGCGGGAGCAGGTGGGTGCGCAGGCCGTGGCGGGACGGCGTCCGGCGGGCGACGATCACATCGATGTCGTCCGGTTCTCGCACCGGGAGACCGTGGGCGAGCGCGGCCGCGGCGAGGCAGACCACGCCGTCGGGCCAGGTGAGCCCGACGGCCTGGATCCGGGCGTCTACCGGGACGGGCGCACCGGCGAGCGCGAACGCGTCGCCCGCCACCCGCACCCACCGCCCGGAGCGTCGTCGCGAACGCACGGTGTCCGCGGTGGCCCCGGCCTCGAGCGCCTGGGCGACGGTGAAGAGGCCGGACTGGCCCCGCGCGACGGGAGGCGTCCAGTCGCGCGGAAGTCGGGTGCCCGATCCCACCCACCCATCCGATGCCGACCCCGCACCCTCGCGCACCCCAGGCCCCCCACCCCTGTGGATCGCCCCCAAGGCCCGAGCCCCGTGGACGGGAGCGCTTCTGGAACCGGATCGGTCAGGAGACGACCGATCCGGTTCCCGAAAGTGGGGGATTCGCGGGGGCGTCCGGGGGTCCGGTAGTCTGTTGCGGTTGCCCGCCACGGTGGGCACGCCCTGGGGACCTCAGCCGCAGTACGAAGGTCGGTCCCACGCCCGCCGGGATCCGCCCGCCGCGGGTTGTGCCTCGACAACGACAGGACGAACACTCGCATGACCAAGGTGACCCGCGCGCGCCGTCAGGTGCGCCTGTCCCGCGCTCTCGGCCTGGCCCTGACGCCCAAGGCCGTCAAGCACTTCGAGAAGCGCCCCTACCCGCCCGGTGAGCACGGCCGCGCCCGTCGCCGCACCGAGTCCGACTACGCGGTCCGGCTGCGCGAGAAGCAGCGCCTGCGCGCCCAGTACGGCCTGCGCGAGAAGCAGCTCGCCCGCGCGTTCGAGGAGGCCCGCAAGACCCCGGGCCTGACCGGTGAGGCGCTGGTCGAGAACCTCGAGACCCGCCTGGACGCTCTGGTGCTGCGCTCCGGTTTCGCGCGCACCATCCTGCAGGCCCGCCAGGCCGTGGTGCACCGCCACATCCTGGTCGACGGCAAGATCGTCGACCGGCCCTCGGCCCAGGTGAAGTTCGGCCAGACCATCCAGGTCAAGCCGCGCAGCCAGACCACCGTGCCGTTCCAGATCGCCGCTGCCGGCGCGCACCGCGACGTGCTGCCCGCCGTGCCCGGCTACCTGGACGTGCAGCTCGAGAAGCTCAGCGCCGTGCTCACCCGCCGGCCCAAGCGCGCCGAGGTCCCCGTGACGTGCGAGGTGCAGCTGGTCGTCGAGTACTACTCGCGCTGACGCCGACACCTCGGACGCCCCGCCCCCCGTTCGGGGGCGGGGCGTCCGTCGTCCGCGCCGACGCCGGCGTGCAGCGGGCACGTCGTGGCGGTAGGGCCGGGCGTGCCGACCCGGGTAGGGTCGGCACGTCGATGCTGGCTCGCGGGAAGGACGTCGCATGTCCGAGGTCGTGCAGTGGATCGGTGCCATCGCCGGGCTGCTCGCTGCGATCGGTTTCATCGGCCTGGTCGGCTTCCTGGCCGTGCCGCTGGTCAAGCTGGGACGCACGTTCGACGCTGCGACCCGCTCGATCACCGAGGTGACCGACCACACGGTTCCGGTGATCGACGAGGCGGCCGGCACGGTGGCGAGCACCAACGTCCAGCTGGGCAAGGTGGACCAGATCACCACCTCGGCGGCCGAGATCAGCCAGAACGTCTCCGCGCTCACCGCACTGGTGTCCGCGACGGTGGGCGGCCCGCTGATCAAGCTCGCGTCGTTCACCTACGGCGTGCGCCGGGCGCTGGCCGACCTCGCGGAGAAGGTGCGCCGCTGATGCGTCGGCTGTTCTGGATCGGCGTCGGCGCCGCCGGCACCGTGCTGGTGGCCCAGCGGCTGCGCACCGCGTGGCGGCGCTACACCCCCGAGGGCGTCGCCGAGCAGGTCGAGCAGGCCGGGCTCGGCGCGGTCGCCGCCGTGCGCAGCGCCGTGGACACGTTCACCGAGTCGTTCCGCACGCGCGAGCGCGACCTGACCGCCCAGCTGCTCGTCGAGCCCGAGGGCGGCGACCCGTCGGCGGTGTTCGGGCGCTCGCGCGGCAAGGCCGAGGCCGCGGGTGCACCGGCGGCCCGCCCGACGGGCCGCGTGGACGACGACGACGACCTGTACGACTTCTGACTCCCGGGGCCCGACCCCGAACCGCCGCGGCAGCGTGCCGCACCGAGACCGAGGACACCATGCGCACCTCCGAGATCCGCCGTCGTTGGCTGGCGTTCTTCGAGCAGCGCGGACACGCCGTCGTGCCGTCCGCGTCGCTCATCTCGCCCGATCCCTCGACGCTGTTCACCATCGCGGGGATGGTGCCGTTCATCCCGTACATGCTCGGCCAGCAGACCCCGCCGTGGGACCGTGCCACCAGCGTCCA
The DNA here is from genome assembly GCA_020444245.1 of Actinomycetales bacterium. Taxonomy (GTDB): domain Bacteria; phylum Actinomycetota; class Actinomycetes; order Actinomycetales; family Cellulomonadaceae; genus Actinotalea. The sequence goes on along the minus strand of JAHLLI010000007.1, from coordinate 175,069 downwards.
GAAGTGCGTGCGCACCCTCGACATCGAGGAGGTCGGCAAGACGACGCGGCACGGCACGTTCTTCCAGATGAACGGCAACTTCTCGTTCGGCGACTACTTCAAGGAAGGCGCGATCGAGTACGCCTGGGAGCTGGTCACCGGGTCCCAGGACGACGGTTCCTACGGCTTCGACCCCGACAAGGTCTGGGTGACCGTCTACGAGGACGACGACGAGGCCGCCGCGCTGTGGCGCAAGGTCGCAGGCCTGCCCGAGCACCGCATCCAGCGCCGGGGCAAGAAGGACAACTACTGGCACACCGGCCAGCCCGGGCCTGCCGGTCCCTGCTCGGAGATCTACATCGACCGCGGCGCGCAGTACGGGCCCGAGGGCGGCCCAGTGGTCGACGAGGACCGGTTCCTGGAGATCTGGAACCTCGTCTTCATGCAGTACGCGATCGACGACGTCCGCTCCAAGGAGGACTTCCGGATCGTCGGCGACCTGCGATCGAAGAACATCGACACCGGGATGGGCCTGGAGCGCACCGCCTACCTGCTCCAGGGCGTGGACAACCTCTACGAGATCGACGAGGTGTTCCCGGTGATCACGGCGGCGCAGGAGATCTCCGGCAAGCGCTATGGCGCCGACCACGACGACGACGTGCGGATGCGGGTCGTGGCGGACCACGTCCGGTCCGCGTTGATGCTCATCGGCGACGGTGTGACGCCCTCGAACGAGGGGCGCGGGTACGTGCTCCGGCGCCTGTTGCGCCGCTCGGTGCGGGCCATGCGCCTGCTGGGCGTCGACGAGCCGACCCTGCCGCACCTGCTGCCGGTCTCGCGCGACGCGATGGGTGCGTCCTACCCCGAGCTGATCAGCGACTTCGACCGGATCGGGCGGACCGCCTACGCCGAGGAGGAGGCGTTCCGGCGCACCCTCGTCGCCGGCACCACCATCCTCGACACCGCGGTCAAGGCGGCCAAGGACGCCGGGGACACGATGCTCGGCGGCGAGCAGGCGTTCGCCCTGCACGACACGTACGGCTTCCCGATCGACCTCACCCTGGAGATGGCCGCCGAGCAGGGTCTCAAGGTCGACGAGCAGGGCTTCCGCGACCTCATGCGCGCCCAGCGGGAGCGTGCGCGCGCGGACGCCAAGTCCAAGAAGGGCGGCCACGCGGACCTCACCGTCTACCGCGGGCTGCGCGAGGCCGGCGCGACGCCGTTCACGGGCTACACCGAGCTGTCCACGCCGACCACGGTGCGTGCGCTGCTGCGCGACGGCGGGCTGGTGGCCGCGGCGGTCGAGGGGGAGACGGTCGACGTCGTCCTGGCGACGACGCCGTTCTACGCCGAGTCCGGCGGCCAGGAGTCCGACTCCGGTGTCATCACCGGTGACGGTGTGCGGATGGAGGTCCTGGACGTGCAGCGCCCCGTCAAGGGCCTGATCGTCCACACGGTGCGGGTGACCGAGGGGGAGCTGCGGCAGGACGCCGAGGTGCTGGCCCAGGTCGACCCGGAGTGGCGGCTGGGCGCCCGCCAGGCGCACTCGGGCACCCACGTGGTGCACGCGGCGCTGCGCGAGGTGCTCGGTCCGGACGCCCTGCAGTCCGGCTCGTACAACAAGCCCGGGTACCTGCGGCTGGACTTCTCCTGGAACCAGGCCCTGTCGGCGACCGCCCGCAGCGAGATCGAGGACGTCGCGAACCGGGCGATCCGCGAGGACCTGGGCGTCTCGTGGCAGTACATGTCGCTGCCGGAGGCCAAGGCCTGGGGCGCGATCGCGCTGTTCGGCGAGACCTACGACGAAGAGGTCCGGGTCGTCGAGATCGGCGGGCCCTGGTCGCGCGAGCTGTGCGGTGGCACGCACGTGGACCACTCCAGCCAGATCGGCATCGTCGCGCTGACCGGGGAGTCGTCGGTGGGGTCCGGCTCGCGCCGGGTCGAGGCCCTGGTGGGCCTCGAGGCCTTCCACCACCTGGCCAAGGAGCGCGCGCTGGTCGCCACGCTGACGGAGAGCCTCAAGGTACGGCCGGAGGAGCTGCCCGAGCGGGTCGCGGGCCTGAGCGCACGGTTGCGCGAGGCGGAGAAGGAGCTCGCGGCGATCCGCACCGAGCGACTGCTCGCGCGGGTCGGGGAGCTGGCCGGTGTGGCCGAGATCGCGGGGCCGGCGCGACTCGTGGCCGCTGAGCTCGGCGAGGTCCCGTCCGGCGACGACCTGCGCACGCTCGCGCTGGAGGTGCGCGGCCGGCTGGGCGAGGAGCCCGCAGTGGTCGCCCTCGGGGGTGTGGCCAAGGATCGTCCGCTCGTGATCGTGGCGACCAACGCCGCGGCGCGCGAGGCCGGGCTGGCCGCGGGTGCTCTGGCCAAGGTCGCCGCGGGTGCTTTGGGCGGGGGCGGCGGCGGCAAGCCCGACGTCGCGCAGGGCGGCGGCACCGACCCGCAGCGCCTACCCGAGGCTCTGGCGGCGCTCCGCGACGTGGTGCGCGGCCGCTGAGGCGATGTCCGTGGACCGCGGGGCGCGCCTGGGGGTCGACGTGGGCAGCGTCCGCGTCGGGGTCGCGGTGAGCGACCCCGACGGCCTCCTGGCCACGCCCGTGGAGACCGTGCAGCGGGGAGACCGCGAGGACGGCGGCGTCGCGCGGATCGTGGAGATCCTGCAAGAGCGTGGCGCGGCGGTGGTGTACGTCGGCCTGCCCAGGCACCTGTCGGGGCGTGAGGGTTCGGCATCGCAGGCCGCGCGCACGTATGGTGTCCTCTTGGCGCGCGCTGCGGCCCCCGTGCCGGTCCACCTCATCGACGAGCGGATGAGCACGGTGTCCGCACATCGTTCGATGCACGCGTCCGGCCGTCCGGGCAGGCGGCACCGTGAGGTGGTCGACCAGGCCGCCGCGGTGGTGATCCTGCAGTCCGCGCTGGACGCGGAGCGGGCGACGGGCCGCCGTGCGGGCGAGCAGGTGCTGTGGCAGGACGGGAGCGGGGGCGTGGAGCAACGGGAGGTCTCCGGGTGAACGACGTCTTCCTCGACGACATCGTCGGGTCGGGCCAGCCCGAACCCGGGCGCCGGGGGACCCGCCGCGACGGCCGCAAGGAGCGCGAGCGCGCTCGGAAGGCGCGCCGGCGCCGCTCCTTCGCGGCGTTGGCGATCTCGTTGCTCGTGGTCGCGGGTCTCGTCGTCGTGGTCTGGCAGTTCCTGCTCCCCAGCCTGGGCAACCTGAGCGTGGCGACGCCCGCCGCGGAGGACTACCCCGGGCCAGGGTTGGGGAGCGTGGAGGTCACGATCCCGGCCGGCGCGACGGGCGCCCAGATGGGTTCCCTGCTCGAGGAGAGCGGGGTCGTGCTCACGGCGAAGGCGTTCACCCGGGCCTTCACCGACAACCCCGACGCCGCCGGGATCCAGCCGGGTACCTACCGGCTCCTGCAGAAGATACCTGCGGCCGACGCGGTGAACGCCCTGCTGAACCCGGAGAACCGCGTCCAGACCAAGGTGACGATCCCCGAGGGCTACCGGCTCGAGCAGATCCTTCAGAAGCTGTCTTCGGTGACGACGATCTCCGAGGACGACTTCAGGGAGGCGATGAAGGACACCGAGGCCACCGGCCTGCCGGCCGAGGCCGGGGGGAACTACGAGGGCTGGCTGTTCCCGGCCACGTACACCTTCGAGCCTGGTACGGCCCCCGTCGAGATGATCAAGGAGATGGTCGCCAAGACCATGTCGGTGCTCGACGCGCACAAGGTCGCGGAGGGCGATCGGGAGCGAGTCCTGATCATGGCGTCGCTCGTCGAACGTGAGGCGCGCACGTCGGAGGACCGGGCGAAGGTCGCCAGGGCGATCATGAACCGGCTCGACATCGACATGGCGCTGAAGATCGATGCCTCGGTCGCCTACGGGCTGAACAAGTCCGGAGCCGACCTGACCCTCGCCGATCTCAAGGTGGACACGCCCTACAACCTGTACGTGCACACCGGGCTGCCGCCGTCTCCGATCGCCTCACCGGGTGATGACTCCATCAGCGCGGTGCTGAACCCTGCGGACGGCCCATGGCTGTTCTGGGTGACCGTGAACCTCGACACGGGCGAGACCAAGTTCGCCACGACCAACGCGGAGCACGAGAAGAACGTCGCGGAGCTGCGCGCATGGCAGGCGGCGCACTCCGGCGACAGCAGCGGCGGGTGAGGGCGGCCGTCCGGCGCGCTGCGGTCATCGGTCACCCGATCGACCACTCGTTGTCCCCGGTGCTGCACCGGGCCGCCTACGCGGCGCTGGGGCTGGACGGGTGGCGCTACGACGCGATCGACACCCCGCCGGAGCGTCTCGCCGGGGTGGTCGCCGGGCTCGACGCCGGGTGGGCCGGGCTCAGCGTGACCATGCCGCTCAAGACCGCGGTGCTCGACCACCTGCACCACGTCGAGCCGCTCGCCGAGCTGCTCGGGGTGGTCAACACCGTGCTCGTGCAGCCGGGCTCGCCGGTGTCGCTGGTGGGCGCGAACACCGACGTCGCCGGGATCGTGGCCGCGCTCGGGGAGGGCAGCGACGCCGGGGCGTCTGCCGACGCCGCGCCGCCGGTGGTCGTGGGGGGCGGCGCGACCGCCGCGTCCGCGCTCGCCGCACTCGCCCAGCTGGGGCGGACGGACGCGACGGTCCAGGTGCGCTCCATGGCCCGGGCCGGTGCGACCGTGCGGGCCGCGAACCGGATGGGACTGAGCCCGCGCTTCGAGACGATGGCGGACCCGGAGGCGTCGGTGGACCGTTGGCGCACCGCAGCGATGGTGGTGTCCACCCTTCCGCCGGGCGGGGCCGACGCGTTGGCGGGCACCCTGGCGTCGATGGGGCGCGAGGTCCACGGGGTGCTGCTCGACTGCGCCTACGACCCCCGGCCCACCGCGTTGACGCGGGTGTGGCGGGAGCTGGGCGGCACGGCGGTGGGCGGTGAGCGGATGCTCCTGCACCAGGCCGCCGAGCAGGTGCGCCTGATGACCGGGCACGCGGCGCCGGTCGCTGCGATGGCGCAGGCCCTGGACGCCGCGCTGGCCTGATCAGGCCCTACGGACGGCCCGCTCGCGGGGCCGGTCGTTCTCACCCACTGACTGACCCGATCGGGCTACAGCCCCGCCGTTCGCGTGCCGATAGGTCGTGCAGGCGTACCCGCTCGACCCTCGCTGGAAGGACCACGCGTGAAGCAGCTCGGCGACATCCTCCTCGACGAAGGCCTGCTCACCGAGGCGCAGCTGATGGCCGCGCTTGACGAGCAGGTGATCCGGGGCGAGTCCCTGGGACGCGTCCTGGTGGACATCGGCATGCTCACCGAGTCCCAGCTGGTCCGGGCGCTGGCCGCCCAGGTGGGCATGCAGTTCATCGAGCTCACCGACTACCCGGTGGACCGGACGGCCGTGGCGCTGCTGCCCGCGGCGGTGTGCCGGCGGTACACGGTTCTTCCGATCGCCATCCACGAGGGCGCGCTCGTGCTCGCCATGGCCGACCCGGGGAACGTCCTGGCGGTCGACGACGCGCGAACCATGTCGCGGATGCCCGTCCAGACGGTGGTGGCCACCCGCGAGGACCTCAGCCAGGCGATCGACCGGTTCTGTCGCGCGGACGAGGAGATGGACGACCTCGCGTCGTCGTTCGAGGAGACCGCCGACGCGGAGGAGATCGCCGCGGGGGATGTCGCCGAGGACGACGCGCCGATCGTCCGGTTCGTCAACCTCCTGGTGACCCAGGCGATCGCCGACCGGGCCTCGGACATCCACATCGAGCCGGCCGAGACGGACCTGCGGGTGCGGTACCGGATCGACGGGGTGCTGCACGAGATGCAGCGTGCGCCCAAGCACATCCAGTCCGGGGTGATCTCGCGCCTGAAGATCATGAGCGACATCGACATCGCGGAGCGCCGCAAGCCGCAGGACGGTCGGATGTCCGTGGTCCACCAGGGCCGGAAGATCGACCTTCGTGTCGCGACCCTGCCCACGGTGTGGGGCGAGAAGGTCGTCATGCGCATCCTGGACAACTCGACGGCGAGCCTGGACCTGCGGGACCTGTCGTTCCTCGAGGAGAACCTCGACGTCTACTCGGAGTCGTACAACAAGCCCTACGGGATGATCCTGGTCACCGGGCCGACCGGCTCGGGCAAGTCCACGACCCTGTACGCGACGCTGAACGCGGTGTCGAAGCCGGAGATCAACGTGATCACGGTCGAGGACCCCGTCGAGTACCGGCTGCCCGGCATCAACCAGGTGCAGGTGAACGTCAAGGCCGGACTGACGTTCGCCGGCGCGCTGCGGTCGATCCTGCGGTCGGACCCCGACGTGGTCCTGCTCGGTGAGATCCGCGACCACGAGACCGCGCAGATCGCGATCGAGGCAGCGTTGACCGGGCACCTCGTGCTCTCGACGCTCCACACGAACGACGCCCCGAGCGCCGTGACGCGCCTCATCGAGATGGGGATCGAGCCGTTCCTGGTGGGCTCTGCGCTGGACTGCGTCGTCGCCCAGCGGTTGGCCCGTCGACTGTGCACGAAGTGCAAGGAGGAGTACACGCCGAGCGAGGTGGAGCTCATCGCCGCCCGGTTCCCGTGGAGCCCGGGCGACGAGCTGCCGACGCTCTACCGGCCGGCCGGCTGCCAGGCGTGCTCGCGCACCGGGTACAAGGGTCGCCTCGCGATCCACGAGGTCATGCGGGTGACCGAGGAGATCGAGCGCCACGCGGTCGCCCACTCCTCGGCGGCCGAGATCGGCCACACCGCCCGTGAACAGGGGATGCTCACGCTGCGCGACGACGGCTGGGCCAAGGTCCTCGCCGGCGTGACGTCACTGGAGGAGGTCTTGCGCGTGGTGGCGTGAGCCAGCACTCAAGCCCGATGCAGCCAGCGTCGATACAGAACCCGAGCGCCGCGATCGGCGCACCCAACGCGAGAGGTCCACTGTGAACACCACTCCCGAGCCAGGCGCTCAAGGTTGGTTCGCCGCGACGCCGCCTCCGCCGCGCCCTGCGGCCGGACCGGCCGCGCCGGTTCCGCCGGCCGCCGCGCCCCTGCGCCCCTCCGGGAACCTGCCCACGCCGCCGGTCGCCTACGGAGGCAGCGCCCAGCCGGTCCCGCCCGCCGGTGGCGCCCCTCGCCCCGGTGGTGCTCCCGCCGCGCCGCTGGGCGCTCCGCCCGCCCCGCACCGGCCCGCCCCGACCGCGTCCCCGGTGCCCCCGCCCGTGGCGCCGGTGCGTGACGCCCAGCCGCCGGCTGCTCCCGTGACCCGCCCCGTCGGCGACACCGGACCCGTCGGCGACCGTGCGCGCAAGGCCGGACGGGTCGGCTTGGCGCAGATGGCGCAGGAGGGCGACCTCGACCTCGACGGCGCGCTGCGCGCCATGATCGAGCTCGGCGGCTCCGACCTGCACCTGACGTCCGGCGCCCAGCCGATGATCCGGCTGGACGGGGGCCTGCGCCCGCTCGACGGCTTCCCGGTGATGTACGCGGACGCCCTGCAGCGGACCCTGTACGCGGTGCTGAGCCAGAAGCAGCGTGAGAGCTTCGAGGACAACCTCGAGCTGGACTTCGCTTACGCGGTGCGGGGGGTGTCGCGCTTCCGCGTGAACCTCTACAAGCAGCGGGACTCGGTGGGCGCGGCCTTCCGGATGATTCCCTATGAGATCAAGCCCCTGGAGGACCTCGGTGTCCCGTCGGTGGTCGGCAACTTCGCCGGCTTGCCGCGCGGTCTGGTGCTCGTGACCGGGCCGACCGGGTCCGGGAAGTCCACGACGCTCGCGGCGATCATCGACCTCGCGAACCGGAGCCGCAGCGACCACATCATGACGGTCGAGGACCCCATCGAGTTCCTGCACCGGCACAAGCGGTCGCTGATCAACCAGCGTGAGGTCGGATCGGACACGCACTCCTTCGCCAACGCGCTCAAGCACGTCCTGCGTCAGGACCCGGACATCATCCTGGTCGGTGAGATGCGTGACCTCGAGACGATGCAGGTGGCGTTGACCGCTGCGGAGACCGGGCACCTGGTGTTCGCCACGCTGCACACGCAGGACGCCGCGCAGACGATCGACCGGATCATCGACGCCTTCCCGGCGCACCAGCAGGACCAGGTGCGGACCCAGCTCGCCGGAGCCCTGCAGGGTGTGGTCTGCCAGACCCTGTGCCGGCGTCAGGGTGGCGGACGGGCGGTGGCGACCGAGGTCATGCTCGCCACGCCGGCGATCCGGAACCTCATCCGTGAGGGCAAGACGCACCAGATCTACTCGGCGATGCAGGCCGGCGCGAAGCAGGGTATGCACACCATGGACCAGCACCTGGCGGAGCTGGTCCGGGCGAATCGGGTCACCTACGAGTCCGGGCTCGAGCGGTGCCACCACGTCGAGGACTTCAACAGGCTCGTCGGCCGGGCGAGCGGCCTGGGCCAAGGAGCGGCCGCCTCGATGAATGCCGATCCGCTCGCCGGCTCGATGATCGGAGGCTGACCGATGGCGACCGCACAGAAGGTGTTCGAGTACACCGTCCGCGACCATGGCGGCAAGGTGTCCAAGGGGCGCATCGAGGCTACGAGCCAGGCCGCGGTGGTGAACCGGTTGCGCACGATGGGTGTCGCACCGCTCGCCGTGACCGAGATCAGCACCTCTGGTCTGAACAGCGAGATCAAGATCCCGGGCTTCTCCGACCGCGTGGCGCTCAAGGACCTCGCCATCTTCGCGAGGCAGTTCGCGACGATGATCAACTCCGGCCTGTCGATCCTGAGGTCGTTGACGATCCTCGCGGAGCAGACAGAGAACAAGACCCTGGCCGGCATCGTCACGCAGGTGCGCGGTGACGTCGAAGCGGGCACCGCGCTCTCCGCCGCCCTGGGCAAGCACCCGCAGGTGTTCCCACCTCTGATGATCAACATGATCCGGGCGGGCGAGGTCGGTGGGTTCCTCGACGGCGTGTTGCTGTCCGTCGCCGAGAACTTCGAGTCCGAGGTCAAGCTGCGCGGCAAGGTGAAGTCCGCGATGACCTACCCGGTCGTGGTGTTCATCATCGCGATCCTCGCTGTGGTCGGCATGCTGCTGTTCATCGTGCCCATCTTCGCGAAGATGTTCTCCGATCTCGGCGGTGAGCTCCCATGGCCGACCCAGATCCTCGTGACGATGTCGCAGGCGATGAAGATCGGCGGCCCCGTCCTGGTCGTCGCGCTGTTCTTGGGCAGCATCTGGTGGACGAAGAACCGGCACAAGCAGAAGGTTCGGAATGTCGTGGACCCGATGAAGCTGCGAATGCCGATCTTCGGGAAGCTGTTCCAGAAGATTGCCGTCGCAAGGTTCTCGCGGAACTTCGGCACCATGATCCACTCGGGTGTCCCGATTCTTCAGGCCCTGTCCATCGTGGGCGCCACGAGCGGCAACGTGGTCATCGAGCGTGCGACCGACGACATCCAGGACGCGGTGCGCTCGGGCGAGGCAATCACCTCGCCGCTGTCCAAGCACTCCGTCTTCCCGCCGATGGTCACGCAGATGATGGCCGTCGGTGAGGACACCGGTGCGCTGGATGCGATGCTCGGCAAGATCGCGGACTTCTACGACCAGGAGGTCGAGGCGACGACCGACGCGCTCACCTCACTCATCGAGCCCCTGATGATCGCGGTGCTGGGCGGGATCATCGGGTCGATGATCATCGCCCTCTACATGCCCATCTTCAACATCTTCAACCTCATCAAGTAGGCGTGCCGGGCGGATGACCGAATGGGGGCGGGATCCGGTGAAGCGACATCCAGACGAGCGGCTCCACCGTGCCGACGGCGGGTTCACGCTGGTCGAACTCCTCGTCGTCATGATCATCATCGGCATTCTCGCGGCCATCGCGGTGCCCGTGTTCCTCAACCAGCGCCGGTCCGCCGTCGACGCCTCGATCCGGTCGGACCTCCGCGTGGTCGCGATCGTCGCGGAGGCGACCCGGGCACGCACCGAGGCCTATCCGACGGCGACGACCCTGACCTCAGGCCCGGCAGCCTTCGGCGACAGCTCGGTCACTGTCAGCCCGGGCAACACGCTGGAGTTCCGGCCGATCGGGACAGGTGGCTTCTGCGTGAGCGGCACCAACCCGAGGTCGCACGCGACCGCCACCTCGGCCTACTCGATCACGTACAACAGCCTCACGGGCGGACTGGGCGAGGACCCGTGCCCCTGAGGCGCGCGCCGGAGAGGTTCCGCCGGCCCCTTCAACCGCCGAACAGGTGATGGGGCGAGTTCGGAGACGCCCGAATTGTCCTGGTGCGATTGCGCCGGTCGGGTGAAATCGACATTGACGGCTCATCGCACTCAAGCCCCGCAGCGCCCAACCCGATGTAGCAGTTGTTCCACCTCGAGCCGGGTCAGCTCGGCACTTGACTCCGCAAACGAAAGGGATCGACATGATCTCGCGCATCCGCAAGTCGATGGATGAGAAGGACCAGGGCTTCACGCTCATCGAGCTCCTCGTCGTCATGATCATCATCGGAATCCTGGCCGCGATCGCCATCCCGGTCTTCCTCAACCAGCGCAAGTCGGCCGTCGACGCCTCGATCAAGTCCGACCTCCGCACCGTGGCGACCTCGATCGAGACGATCATGGTCGACACCCAGGCCTACCCGGCTCTGACCGGCGGTTCCAACGGCGCTGACGTCGTTCTGACCCCGGCCGGCACCGGCGCCACCGCGACGAACGTCGCGATCAGCTCGGGCAACACCATCGCCGCCGTCATCGGCACGAACTCCTACTGCCTCACCGGCTCGAACCCGGCCGGTACCGGCAACACCATCACCTACAACAGCACCGACGGCGGCCTCGGCTCGAACGCCTGCCCGGGCACCATGCCGTGATCGTTCTCTCGTTCTAGTGGGACGGGCCGGGGCCACACGGCCCCGGCCTGTCTCGCTGTCACCGCCCGACCCGGTGCCCTTCGGCCGTTCGACCTGCGAGGAGCTGACATGACGCGACGCGCCATCGCCCCACACGGAGGCGGTGATGACGGCTTCACCCTGATCGAGGTCGTCGTCGCGCTGATCCTGCTGGGGATCGTCGCGACCGGGGCGATGTACTTCTTCATCAACGGCACCCGGACGTCGAGCCACCTGCAGCGCAGCCAGGACGCCGTCGCCGTCGCGAATGCGGCGATGGAGCGGGCCTACGGAATCGACCCCAAGGACAACGTCGCGACGGGCGTCCCCGGCCTGGCCGTCGGGCGCGCGCAGACCGACGTGGACGCCTCGTTCGCCCAGCTGGCCGCGCTGGGCATCGCCGGTGTCAGTGACACCTACCCCGTCTGGGACCCGACCGTGTCGACGTCGAGCGGCGCGGCGCTCCCCATCGTCGACCAAGCCACGCACTCCGGGCAGCAGTTCACGGTCACGACGCTGGTCGGCGCGTGCTATCGCACGAACAGCCCTACCGCCACCGATCAGGACTGCGTCAAGCTGTCGGGTTACGCGTCCGAGCCGGCCACCGTGCCGACGGGACAGGTCCGGATGCTGCGCACGATCGTCGTCGTCACCTGGGACGCCCCGGTCGGCGAGTGCGGCGGCTCACTGTGCACCTACGAGCTGAGCGCGCTCGTGGACCAGTCCGAGGACCTCAAGTGGAACCAGGTCATCCAGCCCGTTGCCGCTGACGACAGCGTCGCGGTCGAGGTCGGGGGACCGTCGGTGGACCTCGACGTCCTGGCCAACGACCTGGTCGGTGCGCTGAACAGCAACCCCGTCAGCATCATCTCGAACCCGGGCTTCGGCACGATCACGTCCGTGAGCCCGCAGGGGATCGTGACCTACCGGCCCCCGACGACGACGCTGTCCGGCGTGACCACGTTCGTCTACCGCGTGCGCGACGCCCGCGGCGCCACTGCCGACGGGACCGTGACGGTGATCGTCGCCCCCAAGTCGACGGCAGACAGCGTCTCGGTGCTGCTCGGAGCGCCGACCGCCGTGAACGTTCTCGCCAACGACATCGGGTCGCCGGTCTCGGTGCAGATCACGGCGGCTGCGCACCTGGGTTCGGTGTCCGCCTCGGGGACGACCGTGACGTACACCCCGGGATCTGCCGGGATCGATGCCTTCACCTACACGTACACCGACGTCGCCGGTCAGGTCAGCCCACCCGCTTCGGTGACGGTGAACGTCTCGGCGCTCACCGCGCACGACGTCTCGGTCGACGGGACCTTCCGCCCGACGTCGGCGGAGGTGTGGACAGAGCTCACACCCACGATGCTGTCCGGCACCGGCGACCCGGGTGACTCGAAGGTCATGGTCACCGGTGCGCCTAGCGGCGGGACGGTGCGGGTCGACGGCGTCGTCTACACCGGTGGCGTCGTGACCGGCTCCGTCGTCGAGTTCAGCGCACCGGAGGCACAGATCGGCGAGTGGTCGTTCCCGTTCGCCCTCAAGCGCGGGACGTTCGTGACCGACGTCAAGACCGCCGTCATCCGCGTCGGCCTGACCGCCAACGACGACACGCTCGGACGGTTGACCCGGTACACCACGACGTACATCGATGTCGGCGCCAACGACTCCGTCGCGGACTGGAGCTCGGGCTACATCCGCGTCGTTCCGGACTCGATCAGCTGCGGCTGGTGGTCATCGCCGCAGGACCGCGCCGCCGTCGGCCAGCTGCGGCTCTACACGGGCGCCCGTACGTCGGGTTGCCGAGCCACGTACCACCTGGAGGGGTCGGGGCCGATGACAGGCGTGATCTCGAACCAGGCGACGATCTACTACGACGTCAGGTGAGGCGCATGGTGCACAGCGAACGCGACGAGGTCCCGCGCGACGAGGGCATGAGCATCATCGAGCTGGTGACGGCGATGGCGATCTTCACCGTCGTCCTGTCGATCTTCCTTGCCGGGCTGATCTCGATGGCTCGCGCCACGGCGCGGTCGACCGCGGTGGTGGACGCGTCGAACAGTCTCCGCGGTAGCTTCCAAGCCCTGGACAAGCAGATCCGGTATGCGTCGTCGATCAACCGGCCTGGCGTCGGTGCCAGCGGCGCGTGGTACGTCGAGTTCGTGGCAACGAACCTCCCCAACGGACAGCAGGCGCTGTGCACCCAGTGGCGGTTCGACCCGACCGCGCAGACCCTGGCCTACCGGACGTGGCGCGACGACCCCGGTTCGACCGTGTCCGTCTGGAGGACGGTCGGCTTCGGCCTGACCAACGACACGGCGGCCGGCGACGTGCCGTTCAAGTTCGAGGTCGCCGGAGCGGTCTATGCGAAGCAGGGGCTCGAGGTCAACCTGACCATCGCGTCGGCGGCGACCCGCGGCGGAGCCGTGGAAGCTGACGTCAGCACGGCATTCGTGGCCCGCAACAGCTCCTACGACTCTCCGAGCAACCTGGACGCGGACGCGGACGGTCAGAGTGACAACCCGGTCTGCACGAGCCATCTGAGCCGACCGTGAGGGGGCGGAAGAACATGGTGCTGCGCGAGGAGCGCGAGGACGACGGCATCGCGATGGTCACGGCGATCCTGTCGATCCTCGTCACTGGGATGTTCGCGATGGCCCTCCTTGGTCTGCTGCTCTCCCAGAGCCTGCCCACCAGCTACGAGAGGGCTGCGAGCCAGACGGTCTTCGGGGCCGAGGCCGGCGTGAACGCGGTGGTCGGCCAGATCCGGAACGCTGCCGGGGCCCCGGACGTGACGGGAACCATCTACGGCGACCGCGCGAAGCTGCCGTGCACCGCGCAGGGCACGGTGGCCGGTTCCGCCGGTGACGTCTCTTATGACGCGCAGGTGCAGTACTTCGTCACGGACCCCAGCGGCCAGACCGATGCGTGGCGCGCGAGCAACGCGCTCGTCTGCACGCCCGGTTCCGGCCCGGCGGCCGACCCGGCGTTCGCGGTGATCACCTCCACCGGCGACGGGGCGCCCGTCGCCGGTCTCGCCGGGAGCCAGGGTGAGCGCACGGTCCAGGTCGTGTACGAGTTCCAGGTGACGAACAACAACATCCCGGGTGGCCTGATCTACTCGTGGGACCAGGCGATCACGCCCGACCGGTTCTGTCTCCAGGCCGACGCGCCGATCGCCGGGTCGGCGATCTCGTACGTCCCCGCTGCCGAGTGCGGGACGCGCGAGAACGTGCAGCTGTGGCTGTACGACACGGACTACCAGATCAAGCTGGCGTCCACGACGGTGCCGACCGCCGGGGTCGCGCCCCTGTGCATCACCGGCACGCCGTCGTCGAGCGGGCCGGTCCGCGCGACACTGGAGGTCTGCAAGGACGACAGCGATGCGAGCCGCTGGAACCAGTTGTGGAGCTGGGAGGGTGGCGCGCACTGGCGCGGCCAGCAGAACCCGATCAGCGCCGGGTACTCGAACTACTGGCTGTCGTCGGGCGTGAACAGCGGCGCGCCGACCGGCCGAGACCTCTACGTGTGGAACCAGGCGGCGCAGAACTCCGAGTGGGGTTCCTTCGACCCCGACGCCCGCGTGGGTGCCGGCGCCGCCGGGTACAACACGCACCAGCTGGTGAACTACCTGGAGTTCGGCCGCTGCGCCGACGTGACCCACCAGAACGTCAACGAGCCCGAGATGATCGCCTACCCCTGCAAGCAGGACCCCGACCCGCGGCAGACCCAGCTCAACTGGAACCACAAGTGGTTCTACACCGAGCCGGTGAGCAACGTCGGTGAGGTGGCGAACCAGGAGATCTACGTCCGACAGTACGACACGACGAAGTACTGCCTGACGTCGCCCGGGACGGAGGGCGGTCACGTGACGTTCACGAGCTCGTGCAACGGGTCGCGGAACCAGCAGTGGACGCGGCACGCGAAGGAGACCTCCTACTCGACCTCCTACACTCTCGTCGACGGCTACGGTCGATGCCTGGACCTGGGCCCCTGGTACAAGCTCGGGACGTCCAGCGTCGAGCCGTGGTCGACGATGGTCACCACGACGTGCAACGGCACGTTGAGCCAGAAGTGGAACGCGCCGCCGAACACGGTGTCGGCGTCGCTCGAGGGTTACTGGGAGCTGCCCTGAGCGTGCCGGAGACCGCGCTGCTGGTCGTCGTAGGCGTGCTCGGCCTCGTCATCGGCTCGTTCCTCAACGTGGTCGTGTGGCGCGTCCCGCGCGGCGAGTCGGTGGTGAGCCCGCCGAGCGCGTGCCCGCGGTGCGGTCGTCGGCTGCGCCCCTGGGAGAACGTCCCGATCGCCTCGTGGCTCGTCCTGCGGGGCAGGTGTGCGACGTGCAAGGAGCCCATCAGCCTGCGCTACCCCCTGGTCGAAGGGGCTACGGCGCTGCTCTTCGTCGGCGTGGCGCTGCGGTTCCGCGACGACTGGTGGGCCTTGCCGGCCTACTGGTACCTGGCAGCGATCGGGCTCGCTCTGGCGCTGATCGACGTCGACGTGCGGCGGCTCCCGGACGCGATCGTCAAGCCGTCCTACGTCGTCGCTGCCGTGCTGCTCACCGCGGCGACGGTCGGCGGCGCCGCAGACTGGGCTGCGCTGATCCGGGCCGCTGCCGGCATGACTGCGCTGGGTCTGCTCTACCTCCTTCTCAAGGTGGTGCAGCCGCGGGGCATGGGCTGGGGTGACGTCAAGCTCTCGGGCGTGCTTGGGCTGTACCTCGGCTGGCTCGGTTGGGGCTCGGTGGTGGTCGGCGGTTTCGCAGCCTTCCTCCTCGGCGGGTTGTGGGGTCTCGCACTGATCGCGACTCGGCAGGCCGGGCGGCGGTCGAAGGTGCCCTTCGGGCCGTGGATGATCCTCGGTGCCGCCGTCGGTGTGGCTTGGGGCGAGCCGCTGTGGTCCGCCTACCTGGGTCTGATCGGGTGAACCGGAACACCTTCGACTGGGTGCTCAAGACGCGTGGACGGACCGCCGATAACAGGGGCGATGCAGTCACGAAGTGCGTGACAGCCGCACGGGCGACGAAGGACGACTATGGCCAAGACCCGTTTGATCGGGCTCGACATCGGCACATCGACGGTGCGGGCAGCCGAGCTTGAGACAACCGGCAAGAACACGCCGCCTGCGATGGTGCGCTATGGCGAGCTCGCCCTGCCGCCCGGTGCCGTCCAGGACGCCGAGGTCGTCGAGCCGGAGACGGTAGCGACGGCCCTGCGCCAGCTGTGGCGAACGGCCGGCTTCAAGAGCCGGGACGTCGTGATGGGTGTCGGGACGACCCACGCCGTCGTTCGCGAGCTCGACGTGCCGCACATGCCCATGGCCCAACTGCGCTCGACCCTGCCGTTCCAGGTCCAGGACATGCTCCCGATGCCCGTCGAGGATGCGCTCCTGGACTTCTACCCTACGGCGGAGTTCGACGCGACGACGGGCCGGATGGTGCGCGGGATCCTCGTCGCGGTCGCGAGGGCTTCGGTGCAGTCCAACGTGATGGCGGCCGAGACCGCGGGCCTGCGCCCACGTGTGGTCGACCTGAACGCCTTCGCGCTGCTGCGATCCGTCCGGGCCCCCGAGCGCACGGGCGAGGTCATCGCCGCCGTGGACGTGGGCGCGCGCGTGACGACCGTCGTCGTCTCGGCACACGGCGCGCCGCGGTTGGTGCGTGTGGTCCCGTCCGGCGGGCAGGACGTGACCGACGCGGTAGCCGGGCACATGCGGATCTCGGCCGCCGAGGCGGAGGGTCTCAAGCGTGAGCTGGGCCTCGGATTCCAGGTCGCGCCGGAGGCACAGGCAGGCGCCGCGGCGATCGAGGAGGTCACGCGGGGACTCGTCGAGTCGATCCGCAACACCTTCGTCTACTACAACGGCAACAACCCGGGCGGGGGCATCGACGTGGTCGTGCTGACGGGTGGCGGGTCGCACCTGCCTGGCTTCGGCCAGTACCTGTCTACCGCGAGCCGCCTGCCGGTCACGCTGGGTGACCCGCTCGAAGCGGTCCGTGTCCCGAAGAAGATCGCCGATACCTTGCCGATGTCGTCGTCGCTCAGCGTGGCGCTCGGGCTGGCCCAGGGGGTGGCAGCATGACCACGACGACTCAGGCGCCACGGCAGGTCACGGTCCCCGGCGCGCCCAGTGTGCCGCAGGTCAACCTACTGCCTCCGGAGGTCCGAGCCAGCCGGGTCCTCGGTCGTCTCAAGGTGTGGCTCGGGGTGGGTCTGCTCGCGGTGGTCCTCGGCGTCGGGCTCGGTTTTGTCTGGGCCGCCTGGACCGCCAAGCAAGCGGAGCAGGACCTGGCAGAGGTCCAGGATCGCAACCAGAGCCTGCTGGCCCAGCAGAACCAGTACGCCGAGGTGCCCACGGTGCTGCGGCAGCTCTCCGACCTCACCGACGCTCGCTCGTTCGGGATGCAGGCCGAGACGCTGTGGCAGCCGTACCTCGCGGCGATCGCCGCTGTGACCCCGACCGAGGTCAGCGTGGTCGACGTGAGTGTCAACCAGGTCACGCCGTGGTCGACGAGCGTGACGGCACTGCCCGATCCGCTCGCGACCGCGGGCACCGTCGGGAACGTGAGCATCACCGGTCGCTCGCAGACCGTGCCCGACACCTCCACGTGGGAGGACGGCCTGGCGGCGGTTCCCGGCGTCGTCGACGTCAACGTGGTGACGGTGCAGCTCTCTGCTGACCAGGAGAAGACCTTCTATCAGGTAACGGCCACGATGAACATCACGACGGACGCATTCGCGAACCGCTTCGTGGCGGAGGGGAACTGAGATGGCCGCCAAAGCTCGAACCTGGGTGGCACTTGCTGTCGTCGCGGCGCTGGCGGTCATGGCCGGTGGTTGGTTCTTCCTGATCAGCCCGAAGATGACGCAGGCCGCCGACACGCGCGAGAGCGTCTCCGACGCCGAGATGCGCACCACGATGCTGATGACGCAGCTCGCGACCCTGAAGAAGCAGTTCGCCGACCTCGACACGTACAAGGCGCAGCTCGCGGAGCTCCAGGCGCAGATCCCTGCCACGGACGACATGGCCGAGTACCGACGGGCGCTGGCCGCGGACGCGGCCGCGGCAGGCGTGACCATCCTGACGATCACCACCGCGACGCCGATCCTGGTTCCGGCGGCGGTCCCGGCTGCGGCGGCCACGGCGGCTGCCGACGCGACAGCGACCGACGCGACGACGGGGACCGCGAGCGACGGCTCGGCGAGCGACACCGGCGCCTCGACGACGGCCGACGCGACGCCGGCCCCGGTGTCCGCCGCCTCACGCCTCGTGGGTGTTCCGCTCAGCATCACCGTGCTCGGTGAGTACTCCAAGGCGATGGCGTTCCTCTCGACACTGCAGACCGGAGTCGACCGGCTGTTCGTGCTCGGTAGTCTGTCGTCGACGGCGCAGACGGAAACCCCAGAGTCGCCGGGCAGGCCTGCGACCGCTGCCGGCGACGTCCAGCTCGGGATCGACGGCTACGTGCTGGTCCTGCCGCCCTCCGCGACGGACACGGCCGCCGGATCCGCTGCGGACGCAGCCGCGGGTGACGGCACCACCTCAGACGCGCAGCCGGAGGCAACGCCGCTGCCCTCGAGCCAGCGGAATCCGTTCGCACCGTTGCCCTGAGCCCCGCGCGACCAACCCGGCCCGCGTCCGCTGCCCGGACGCGGGCCGGGCCTCGTCCTGGGCCGTGGAAGTATGAGCCTGTGCTGCGCTGGTTGACCTCGGGTGAGTCGCATGGCCCTGCGCTGGTCGGCATCCTCGAGGGCCTGCCCGCCGGGGTGCAGGTGGTCTCCGAGGACGTCCGCGCGGCGCTGGCCCGGCGTCGGCTCGGCTACGGCCGTGGAGCTCGGATGAGCTTCGAGGCCGACGAGCTGCGGATCCTCGCGGGCGTGCGCCACGGCGTGACGCAGGGCGGGCCGATCGCCCTGGAGGTCGCCAACTCGGAGTGGCCCAAGTGGGTCGACGTGATGGCCGCCGATCCGGTGGACGACCCGGCGAAGCTCGAAAGGGCGCGCAACGCCCCGTTGACCCGGCCGCGTCCGGGGCACGCGGACCTGGTCGGGATGCGCAAGTACGGCTTCGACGACGCGCGCCCGGTGCTGGAGCGCGCGTCGGCCCGGGAGACGGCGACGCGCGTGGCGCTCGGCGCCGTGGCCGCGCGGTTCCTGGAGCAGGCGGTCGGCGTGCGGATCGTGTCGCACACGGTCCAGATCGGCTCCGTCGGGGTGCCCGAGGACGCCGTGCTGCCGACCCCGGACGACGTGACCGCGCTCGACGAGGACCCCGTTCGCTGCTTCCATGCCTCGACCTCGGCGGCGATGGTGGACGAGATCGACGCGACCCAGAAGGCCGGGGACACCCTCGGCGGGGTCGTGGAGGTGCTCGCGTACGACGTGCCCACCGGGTTGGGCAGCTACACCCACTGGGACCGGCGGCTGGACGCGCGGCTCGCGGGTGCGCTGATGGGCATCCAGGCGATCAAGGGTGTCGAGGTCGGCGACGGCTTCCGGACCGCGGCCCGGCGCGGGTCGCAGGCGCACGACGAAATCGAGCGGGACCCCGCATCCGGCGCGATCGTGCGCCGGACCAACCGCGCCGGGGGGCTCGAGGGCGGCATGTCCAACGGCGAGGTGCTGCGGGTACGCGCGGCGATGAAGCCGATCTCCACGGTGCCACGCGCCCTGGAGACCACCGACGTGGCGACCGGGGAGCCCGCCCAGGCGATCCACCAGCGTTCGGACGTGTGCGCGGTGCCGGCGGCGGGGGTAGTGGCCGAGGCGATGGTCGCGCTGGTGATCGCGGACGCGGTGCTCGAGAAGTTCGGCGGCGACTCGGTGGTCGAGGTGGCGCGCAACCACGCGGCGTACCTGGACGCGATCCCGCCGCTCCAGCGGTGAGCGGCGCGCGCGTGGCTCCCCGTGTCGTGCTCGTCGGCCCGCCTGGGGCCGCGGTGCCGCAGGTCGCCGAGCGGGTGGCCGAGCTGCTGGGTGTCGCCCTGGTGGACACCGACGTGGAGGTCGAGCGGCTTGCCGGGCGGCCGGGCGGCGACGTCCTCATCGACGAGGGGGAGAGTGCCTTCCGGGCCCTGGAGCGCCGGGCGGCTGTCGCGGCGCTGGGGTCGCCGGGTGTCGTGGCGCTCGGCGGCGGCACGGTGGAGGACGGGGCGGTGCGCGAGGCGCTGGTGGGCTACCGGGCCGACGGGGGCACGGTGGTGTTCCTGGACGTGACGTTGGCGCACGCAGTGCCCCGGCTGGGGTTCAACCAGCCCCGTCCGCTGCTCCCGGCGAACCCGAGGGCGATGTGGCAGGCGCTGATGGACGAGCGTCGGCCGCGGTACGAGGAGGTCGCCTCGATGCGGCTGGACACCGATGGGTTCGGCCCGGCCGAGCTGGCCACAGAGGTCGTCGAGGCGTTGCGGGGGAGGCAGGGATGAGCGCGACGAGGATCGAGGTCGCGGGGGAGCGACCATACCCGGTGCTGGTCGGCGAGCACCTGCTGGGCGAGCTTCCGCGGCTGCTCGGTGACGGGGTGCGTCGGGTGCTGGTGGTGCACCCCGGGGCCCTCGCGGCCTCGGCCGAGCAGGTCCGGGCGGACCTGGCCGAGCAGGGCTACGAGGCGGTCACCGCCGAGGTCCCGGAGGCCGAGGACGCGAAGACCGCGCAGGTCGCTGCCTTCTGCTGGGGCGTGCTCGGGCAGGCGGGGTTCACCCGCTCGGACGCCGTGGTGGGGCTCGGCGGCGGGGCGACCACGGACCTGGCGGGCTTCGTGGCCGCGACCTGGCTGCGTGGTGTGCGCGTGGTCCAGGTGCCCACGACGGTGCTGGGGATGGTCGACGCCGCGGTGGGCGGCAAGACGGGCATCAACACGGCCGAGGGCAAGAACCTCGTGGGTGCGTTCCACCCGCCCGCCGGGGTGCTGTGCGACCTGGCGGCGCTGGACAGCCTGCCGGTCAACGACCGGGTGGCCGGCCTCGCGGAGATCGTCAAGGCCGGGTTCATCGCGGACCCGCAGATCCTCGGCCTCATCGAGGAGCATGCGGCCGAGCTCCGGGAACCGGACCTCGACGGCGGTGCCCGTCCGGTGCTGCGCGAGCTCATCGAGCGTGCCATCCGTGTGAAGGCCGACGTGGTCTCGCGGGACCTGCGCGAGGCCGGGCCGCGCGAGGTGCTCAACTACGGACACACCTTCGGGCACGCGATCGAGCAGGTCGAGCGGTTCCGGTGGCGGCACGGGGCTGCGGTCTCGGTGGGCATGGTGTTCGCCGCCGAGCTCGCCCGGCTCGCGGGTCGGCTGGACGAGGAGACCGTCGCGCGCCACCGGGCGGTGCTGGAGGCCCTCGGGCTGCCGACGACCTACCCGGCTGGTCGGTGGGACCGGCTCCTCGCGGCGATGCGGCGGGACAAGAAGACGCGTGGGGACCTGCTGCGCTTCGTGGTGCTCGAGGGGCTGGCGCGTCCGACCCGGTTGGAGGGTCCCGACCCGGTCCTGCTCGCGGCCGCGTACGCGGAGGTCTCCCGAGAGCGCGCCGTCTAGCCGCAGGGCTGGTCGCTGAGCCCGTAGGTCGAGCTGTACCAGGCGATCGGCTCGCGACCGACGACGGCTCCCGACGCGCACCAGCTCTCCTCATCGGCCCAGAGGATGATGACCGTCGTCGTGAGGTCGTCGGTGAGGTAGGACTCGATGACCGCCGGGTCGGAGCTGTAGGTGCCGGTGTCGACGGCGAGCTCGGCCTCGGCCCGTGCCACGCTGACGAGGTCTTCCCGTACCTGGGTGTGCTCGGCGGCGTCGCGCTGGTTGAGGTACACCGGGATCGCCACCGCCGCGAGGATCGGGACGAGCAGAACCAGGGCGCCCACGACGATGAGGGCGATGGCCCAGCCGGGCAGGCTTCGCCGGCGCGTCGGCGCTGCGCCGGTCGGGTGTCCCGTCGGCGCGGCGGGACGCCAGGCGTGCCCGTCCCACCACCACGCGCCGTCAGGGCTGCGCGGCGCCCCGGGCGGCACGGGGGTCGGCATGGGATTCTCGTTCGACACAGCGTCCTCCTGGTCTCGACCCTGGTATCGGCAGGTGGGCTCGGTGCCATGAGCGATGGAGACGGCGCGACGCGACGCGACACAATCTCAGTTCCTTGTGCGGCAGCCTACAAGTGGCTAGCCTTGTTTTGTGTTCGTCCTGACGATCGACCAGCGGGGCAGCCGGCGTGACGTCGACCGGGTGCCGACGTTGCTGTCCCAGCTCTCGGGTGGACGAGGTGTGCTGCGCGGATTCGAGCGGACCGTCGGCGACGAGGTCCAAGGTGTCGTCCCCGACGCCGCAGCGGCGGTCGAGCTCGCCCTGACCGTGCTGCGTACGCGTGGCTGGAGCGTGGGCATCGGGGCCGGTCCGGTCGACGAGCCGCTCCCGCCCGAGGCGCGGGCCGGGACCGGGGCGGCGTTCGTGCTGGCCCGCCGCGCGGTGGAGCGGGCCAAGAGCCGCCAGCGCCCGGTGCCGGTCGCGGTCGAGGGCCGGCGTGCGGAACGGGCGGCCGAGGCGGAGGCGGTGCTGACCCTGGTCGCGGCGGTCGCCGCGCGGCGCACCGAGGGTGGCTGGGCCGCGGTGGACGCGTGGCGGGCGGCAGAGGGGCGCGGCACGCAGGAGGAGATCGCCGGTCGGCTCGGTGTGAGCCAGCAGGCGGTGAGCCAACGGCTCGCCGCTGCGCTGTGGGACGAGGAGTGGGCGGTCCGCCCGGTGGTGGCGCGGCTGCTCGAGGAGGCGCAAGGGTGAACGCGGTCGTCGTACTGGTGACACTGCTGGCGAGCGTCGTCGGCGGGTGGTTCGTGGTGTCGGGCGTGCTGGCCATGGCCGCTCGCTCGAAGGACTCCGGCGAGCCCGAGCACGGTGCGAAGGTCGAAGCGGGCGGGCCGGAGGCCAAGGCGAGCGCACGTCGTGAGCTGCGCGGCGGGACCTGGATCGGCGTGCTCGAGAGGCTCGCGGTGACGGGGGCGGTGCTGCTCGGCCACCCCGAGGGGATCGCGGTGGTCGTCGCGGTCAAGGGGCTGGGCCGGTACCCGGAGCTGGCCCGCAACCCCGAGGTCTCCGAGCGGTTCGTGATCGGGTCGCTCGCCTCGCTGGTCTGGGCGGTCGGCCTCGGTGCAGCCGGTCTGGCACTGCTGACCTGACGCCGCCGGTACACTGGTCGCCGCCTCGCGCGGACCGCGGCTGGGGCCTGATCCGTGTACACGACAGAGAGACGTGCTGTGGCGACCACCAACGACCTGAAGAACGGCCTCGTGCTCAACATCGATGGGCAGCTGTGGACCGTCGTGGAGTTCCAGCACGTCAAGCCCGGCAAGGGTGGCGCCTTCGTGCGGACCAAGCTGAAGAACGTGCTGTCCGGCAAGGTCGTGGACCGGACGTTCAACGCCGGCGTCAAGGTCGAGACGGCGAACGTCGACAAGCGAGACATGCAGTACCTGTACAAGGACGGCGCCGACTTCGTCTTCATGGACACCTCGACCTACGACCAGCTGATGGTCTCGCCCGACGTCGTCGGTGACGCGGCCCAGTTCATGCTCGAGAGCCAGAACGCGATCGTGGCCACCCACGACGGCAACCCGCTGTACGTCGAGCTGCCCACGTCGGTGGTGCTCGAGATCACCTACACCGAGCCGGGCCTCCAGGGCGACCGCTCCAGCGCCGGCACCAAGCCGGCGACCCTCGAGACGGGCGCGGAGATCCAGGTCCCGCTGTTCCTGGAGACCGGTACGAAGGTCAAGGTCGACACCCGCGACGGGTCGTATCTCGGCCGTGTGAACGACTGAGGTGGCAGCGCGCAGCAAGGCTCGCAAACGCGCGCTCGACGTGCTGTTCGAGGCCGACCAGCGCGGCCTGGACCCGATGGACGTGCTCGCGGCGCGGATCGCCGAGCCGGGGACCGAGGCTGCGCTCCCGCAGTACGCCGTCGAGCTCGTCGAGGGCGTGGTCGACCGCCGCGCCGAGATCGACGAGCTGCTGACCACCTACGCCCGTGGCTGGGCGCTCGAGCGGATGCCCGCGGTGGACCGCGCGGCGCTGCGCCTGGGCGCCTGGGAGCTGCTCTGGAACGACGACGTGCCCGATGCCGTGGCGGTCGACGAGGCGGTCGAGCTGGTCCGGGCGCTGTCCACCGACGACTCGCCGGCGTTCGTCAACGGCCTGCTCGCCCGTCTCCTGGAGCTGAAGCCGACGCTGTGAGCCTCAGGCCGGTGTGACCCGCGGGACGGGCTGGACGCGCACCCGCTGGGTCGGCGCGGCCGAGGTGCGCTCGGGCAGGTCCACCCGCGGACGGCCGATCAGGTTGCCCTGGACGAGGCCCACGCCGAGCCCGAGCAGGGCCTGGAGCTGGGCCCGCTGCTCGACACCCTCGGCGACCACCTCGAGCCCGTGCGCGTCGGCCAGGCCGACCACGGCCCGCAGCACGGCAAGGCCCTCATCGGTGGTCGCGCCGTCCACGAGGCTCTTGTCGATCTTCAGCACGTGCAGCGGCAGGGTGCCCAGCCGTGCGAGCGAGTTGTACCCGGTGCCGAAGTCGTCGAGCGCGATCCGCACGCCACGCGAGGCGAGCTCGGTCAGCACGGCCCGGACGTGGTGGTCGTCGTGGGCCAGGGCGCTCTCGGTGACCTCGATGGTGAGCCGGTCCCAGGCGCCGTCGCCCCAGCCGCGTTCGATCCGCCGGAGGACGTCCGGCTCGTCGAGCTGACGCGCGGCCACGTTGACCGCCACCGGGAGGCCGAAGCGGTCGGAGGCTGCCCGGGCGGCCGCGAACATCTGCTCGCCGATCTCGACGATGAGGCCGGTCTCCTCTGCGAGCGGGAGCCAGCTCGCCGGTGCGCGCAGGGTGTCGCCGTCCTGCCACCGGGCGAGGGCCTCCACGCCGATCACCTGGAGCGTCGCCGTGTCCGCCACGGGCTGGAAGTGCGCGATGATCCGGCCCTCGGCGACGGCGCGCTCCAGGTCGGCGTGGACCGCGGCCCGGCCGTCCTCCCGCTCGCGCAGGCGGTCGTCGAAGTAGACCACCCCGGCGTGCGTGGACCGGGCCTCGACCATGGCGAGGTCGGCGTGCCGCTGGAGCTCGACCGGGCTGTCGCACGCCGCGTGCGCGACGCCGACGGTGAGCCGGGGACGGACCAGCAGGTCCGCCGGCGGGGTGAGGCACTCGCGGAGCCGCCGGCCGAGCGCCCGCAGCTCGTCCGGGGACATCCGGCCCGGTAGGACCGCGGCGAACTCGTCGCCGCCGGTCCGTGCGACGAACACACCGGGACCCAGCTCGCGGGCCAGGTGGACGGCGGTGTGCACCAGGAGCCGGTCGCCACCGGCGTGCCCGTGCCGCTCGTTGGTGTGCTTGAGCCCCTCGATGTCGACCAGGAGCAGGGCGGGACGCAGCCCGGCGGCCAGCTCGCTCGACAGGTGCTCGTCGAGCGCCGCGCGCGTGGGCAGCCCGGTCAGCGCGTCGACGAAGGCCGCGCGGTGCAGCCTCGCGTTGAGTGCCTGACGCTCGGTGCCGATCCGGTGCGCGGTCAGGGCCAGGAGCGCGGCCACCAGCGGGAGAGCCCACATGCCCTTGAGCAGCTCGGTGACCTCGCTCGGCGGCGGGATCGACGAGGCGACGAGGAGGACGGCGGAGACGAACCCGGCGACCGTCATGGCCGCGCCGCGGGCGGTCAGGCGGCGGCGGCTGACCGCGACGCCGAGGTACGCGGCGACGCCGATCACCGGGACCAGGTCGACGGTCGCGCTGAGCGGCCCGTACACCGGCAGGCCGGTGCCGTACGTGGGGCGGTGGATCAGGGCCGTCGTGAACCACAGGACGCCGGCCACGGTGTACCAGACACCCGCGGCGAGGGCGAGCACGCGGACCGAGGGCCCGTCGGTGAAGGCCCGGATCGCCGGAAGACCGAGCACGACCGACGCCGCGAGGGCGGCCATCCGGACGGCCAGGAGAGCCTCGGTCCAGCCCGGGTCCGCCACCAGCTCCAGGAGACCGTTGGCCAGGGCGACCCCGGCCAGCGCCACCGACCAGGCCAGTGTCGCGGTCAGAGCGCTCGGAGGGCGCGCGCCGCGCCATCCCGTCCGGTCGTGGCGCAGCACCCCGGCCTGCATGGCCACGAGCCCCAGCGCGACCCCCGCGAGGGCGCACTGGACGGCAACCGACCAGGATGGGACAGAACCGGACACAGGGGTTGTATCGGTCCCAGGTGGGAAACCCTTGAGAGAACCTTGATCGTCCGATCAGGTGACATCCAGGTGCCCGAACCGGTGGCGGGTCCGGGAGACGGCCTGCTCGTGCAGCACCGTGCGGAGCTCGCGTGCGCCGCTCGCCAGCACGGGGTGATCGAGCACGGTGACCTCGCCCGCGCGGGTGGCCGCGGCCTCGCGCAGCCCGGCCACCCGGCCCACGACCCGGACTCGACCGGCCACCTCTCCGGCGCGCACTCGCGCGGCGAAGGCGTCGTCCGGTTCGGTGTCCGCGGAGCTGGTCGTGACGGGCACGCCGTAGCGCTCCGCGGCGGCACGCACGCGGGCGACGTGCTCGGGGCGGGCGTCGGCGCCGACCCTGAGCCACAGGTGGCCCACCGGGAGGTAGCGCAGGGTGTTCTCCTCCGCCCGCAGACCGGTCGGGTCGGCCGGACCGAAGAGCTCGGTCGCCACCCGGGCGTCGTCCGCGATCGCCGCCGCGAGCCAGGCGTCCGGCTCGGTGGGCACGTGCTCCGCGTCGTGCCAGGTACCCAGCTGCGCGACGTACCCCGGGCCGCCGGCCTTCGCGCCGGGACCGACCACGGAGGCCTTCCAGCCACCGAACGGCTGGCGCTGGACGATCGCCCCGGTGATGTGCCGGTTGACGTAGGCGTTGCCCACCTCGACCCGCTCGAGCCAGTGCTCGATCTCGGCCTCGTCCAGGGAGTGCAGGCCTCCGGTGAGCCCGAAGGGCGTGCCGTTCTGCAGCTCGATCGCCTCGTCGAGGGTGTCCACCCGCATCACGCCGAGCACGGGTCCGAAGCACTCGGTGGTGTGGAAGAACGACCCCGGCGCCACGCCGTGCTTGACCCCAGGGGTCCACTGACGGCCTTCCTCGTCGAGGCGCCGCGGTTCGACGAGCCACTGCTCGCCGGGCTCCAGGGTGGTCAGCGCCCGCAGGAGCTTGCCCTGTGCGGGCTCGACCAGGGGCCCCATCGCGGTGCTCAGGTCCGTCGCGGGTCCGACCGCGAGGGACGTCACCGAGTCGGCGAGCTGGCGGCGCAGCCGGTCCGAGCGCCCCGCCGAGCCGACCAGGATGAGCAGGGAGGCGGCCGAGCACTTCTGCCCGGCGTGCCCGAAGGCCGACCGCACGGCGTCCGCGACGGCGAGGTCGACGTCGGCGGCGGGCGTCACGATCAGCGCGTTCTTGCCGGAGGTCTCGGCGTACACGTCGAGGGACGGCCGCCAACCGGCGAACAGCCGCGCGGTCTCGATCGACCCGGTGAGCAGGACGCGCGCGACGTCGGGGTGGGTGATCAGGTGACGCCCGACCTCGTTCTCCGGGACGCGGAGCACCTGGAGCACGTCGGGGTCGATGCCGGAGTCGCGCAACGCGGTGCGGACCGCCTCGGCGGCGACCGCGGCGCAGCGGGGGGTCTGCGGGGCCGGCTTGAGGATCACGGGCGACCCTGCAGCGAGCGCAGCCAGGGCCGACCCGATCGGGATGGCGACCGGGAAGTTCCACGGCGGGGTCACGACGCTCACCCCGTGTGGCCGGAACACCGCGAGCGGGTCGTGACCGTCGACGAGGTCCGCGGCCCGCTCGGCGTAGTAGCGCGCGAAGTCGGCGCCCTCGCTGACCTCGGGGTCCGCCTCGGCGACCGGCTTGCCGGCCTCGTGGGCCATCGCCCGGACCAGCTCGCCCCTGGCCCGGTCGAGCTCGGCCGCGGCCCGGCGCAGGGCGGCGGCACGATCCGCCGGCGGGATGGCGCCCCAGGCGTCGGCGAGCGCGACGGCTCGCGCGACCGCTGCGTCGACCTCGGCGACGGTGCTCGCCTCGGTGGGTAGAGGCGTGGTCGGTGCGTGCGCCAGCAGCTCGGCGGCCCAGGCACGGTGCTCGGCCACGGCGGGGTCGGTGTCGGGCAGGTTGGTGAACCCGGGCTCGGGGACGCGGGGCTCGGGCCTCGGTACCCGGCGTCGGTCGGTCGACACGGTCGCGGCCTGCTCGACGGAGGCTGCGAACCGTTCCCGCTGGGCGGCCAGGCCGTCGGGCGAGCCGGCCCCGACCAGGGTGTGCAGGAAGTTCTGCGGCGCAGCGTTCTCCTCCAGGCGCCGCACCAGGTACGCGATCGCCACGTCGAAGTCCTTGCGGGCCACCACGGGCGTGTACAGCAGCACCGAGCCGTGCGTGTCGCGCACCGCGCGGGCCTGGGCGGGCGCCATGCCCTGGAGCATCTCGACGTCCACGGCGTCGAGCACGTCACGGTCCGCGGCGAGCACGTGGGCGAGGGCGACGTGGAACAGGTGGTGGCTGGCCACGCCGACGCGCACGGCAGGGGTCCGGGCCGGGTCGACCGCACGGTCGAGGAGCCGCACGTAGTGCGCGTCGACGTCCGCCTTCGTCGGGTAGGGCGCCTGCGGCCAGCCCCGCAGCTCTGCCTCGACCTGCTCCATGGCCAGGTTGGCGCCCTTGACCAGGCGGACCTTCACCGGGCTGCCACCCGCTGCGACACGACGGCGCGCGATCTCGGTGATCTCCTCCAGCGCGTCCGACGCGTCGGGCAGGTACGCCTGCAGCACGATCCCCATCGGCGAGGCGTGCAGGTCGGCCTCGGCGCACAGCCGCTCGAACACCGCGACCGTGAGCGCGAGGTCGTGGTACTCCTCCATGTCGAGGTTGAGGAACGTGTCGTGCGCGGCGGCGGTGCGGTACAGGGGGAGCAACCTGGCCACGACGCGCTCGGTGCTGCCGTCGGTGTCCCAGGGGTGGAGCTGGCTGGCCACGGCCGAGACCTTGACGGAGACGTAGTCCACGTCCGGGCGCGAGACGAGCCGGCCGATCTCGGCCAGGCGCCGGTCGGCCTCGGCCTCGCCGAGCACGGCCTCGCCCAGCAGGTTGAGGTTGAGCCGGAACCCCTGGGCGCGGGCCTGCGCGATGTGTCGGGTGAGGTCCGCGGTGTCGGCCACCAGGTGCCCGACGAGCTGGCGCAGGCGTGCCCGCGCGGCCGGCACCACCAGGCCGGGGGTGAGCGGCGCTGCGATGCCGCCGAGTCGCAGCAGGGTGCGGTCCAGCCTGCCGACGAACCGTGCGCCGCCGGCGAGCCGGCCGAGCGTGGCGAGCTCCGCCGCGGCGACCCGGTCGTCCTCGGGCCGGGCGACCCGGTCGACGAATCGCAGCGCCAGGTCCAGGCCGGCGGGGTCGGAGACCAGGGCGGCGAGCCGCCCGGTGGCTCTGCGCTCCGCCTCGCTGCCGCCGTCCGCGGTTGCGGCTATCCAGCGGTCGGCCAGGGCCAGGGCGGCGGGGACGTGGTCGGTGAGGGCGGTCATCCCACCATGCTGCGCGCGCCGGGCGCGGCTGTCTTGCACGGATCCGGCGCGGCCGGTGCGGGACCTCGGCTACCGTCCGGCCATGGGCGTGACGCTGCGGGAGGTGCTGGACCCGGCCACGCTCGCGCTGATGGACCAGCTGACCGGCACCATGTTCTGCGCCAAGGACACCGAGGGTCGGTACGTCGCGGCCAACCAGGCGTTCGTGGCCCGGACCGGCCGCAGCTCGGTGCGCGACGTGGTGGGTCGCCGGGCCGAGGACCTCTTCGTGCCCCACCTGGCGGTGCACTACCAGGCCCAGGACGCCGAGGTCCTCGCCACCGGGCGCCCGCTGCACCGGACCCTGGAGCTGATCCTGCGACCCGGGGGAGTGGCGGGGTGGTACCTCACCTCCAAGGAGGTGGTGCGCCGCGACGGCGTCGTCCTCGGCCTGGTCAGCGTGTCGGAGGACCTGCGCCGCCGGGACGCCGACGACGCGGTCGTCGCATCGCTGGAGCGGGTCGCGACCCTGGTCGCCGGCCGGCCCGCGGAGCCCGTGCCCGTCGCGGACATGGCGGCGGCGGCCGGGTGCTCGGTCTCGACCCTCGAGCGCCGGATGCGGGCGGTCTACGGGCTCTCGCCCCAGCAGTACGTGCTCCGGTCGCGGGTGGACCGGGCGGCGACGCTGCTGGCGACCTCCGACCTGCCGATCGCGGAGGTCGCGCACGAGGCGGGCTTCTACGACCAGGCGCTGCTGACCCGCACCTTCGGGCGTCTGACCGGTGAGACACCCGCGCAGTTCCGGCGCCGGACGGCGGCCTGGCCGCAGGACCTGGGCTAGGGTGCTCGCGACAGCCATCCTTTAAGGCCCGTCCTGTGAGGCGGGGAAGGAGGTCGGCAGGTGACTGCTGCCCAGGCGCCCGGATCGCGGGAGGTCCTCGGACCCCCGGAGATCGGCAGGGCCCTCATCCGAATCGCCCACGAGATCCTCGAACGCGCCCACGGCGCCGACGACCTGGTGCTGCTCGGCATCCCGACCCGGGGCCTGCCGCTCGCCCAGCGCCTGGCGGCCACCATCGGGGAGGTCGAGGGCGTCGACCCCGAGCCCCTGGTCGGGGCGCTGGACGTCACGATGTACCGCGACGACCTGCGCCGGCATCCGACGCGCACCATCGGCGCGACGTCGCTGCCGGACCGCGGCATCGACGACCGGGTGGTGGTGCTGGTCGACGACGTGCTGTTCTCCGGCCGGACCATCCGAGCCGCGATGGACGCCCTCACCGATCTCGGTCGGCCGAGCGCGGTCCAGCTCGCGGTGCTGGTGGACCGCGGTCACCGGGAGCTGCCGATCCGCGCGGACTACGTGGGCAAGAACCTGCCGACCTCGCGCGGCGAGAAGGTGGCGGTACGGCTCGTCGAGACCGACGGCGTGGACAGCGTGCGGATCGAGGCCCAGTGATGCGACACCTCCTGTCGGCCGCCGACCTCGACCACGCCACCGCGGTGCACATCCTGGACACCTCCGCGGAGATGGCCAAGACCCAGTCCCGGGAGATCAAGAAGCTGCCCACCCTGCGTGGGCGCACGGTGGTGAACCTGTTCTTCGAGGACTCCACCCGTACCCGGATCTCGTTCGAGGCGGCCGCCAAGCGGTTGTCCGCGGACGTCATCAACTTCTCGGCCAAGGGTTCGAGCGTGTCCAAGGGCGAGTCGCTCAAGGACACCGCGCTGACCCTGCACGCGATGGGCGCGGACGCCGTGGTGGTGCGCCACCAGGCCTCCGGGGCGCCCCACCGGCTCGCCAACGCCGGCTGGCTCAGCGCAGCGGTGCTCAACGCCGGCGACGGCACCCACCAGCACCCGACCCAGGCCCTGCTCGACGCATTCACCGTGCGCCGGCACCTGCGCGGGACGGCCGCCGAGCCGGACGGCGTGGGCGACGACCTCGCCGGTCTGCGCGTGGCGATCGTCGG
This sequence comes from Actinomycetales bacterium, assembly GCA_020444245.1. GTDB lineage: Bacteria > Actinomycetota > Actinomycetes > Actinomycetales > Cellulomonadaceae > Actinotalea. The sequence goes on along the minus strand of JAHLLI010000007.1, from coordinate 143,792 downwards.
CGACGTGCTGCACTCGCGGGTGGCGCGCTCCAACGTGGACCTGCTGACCACGCTCGGCGCGCGGGTCACGCTGGTCGCGCCGCCGACGCTTGTCCCGGTGGGGGTCGAGAGGTGGCCCTGCGAGGTCTCCTACCACCTGGACGAGGTCGTCGACGGTGGGCCGGACGCGATCATGATGCTGCGGGTCCAGCGCGAGCGGATGGGTGGCGGCGGGGGAGCGACGAGCTTCTTCCCCAGCCCGCTGGAGTACACCCGCCAGTACGGGTTGGACGCGCGCCGGCTGGCGCGGCTGCCGGAGCACGCCATCGTCATGCACCCGGGTCCGATGAACCGGGGGCTGGAGATCTCGGCGGACGCGGCCGACTCGCCGCGCGCCGTCATCGTCGAGCAGGTGGCCAACGGGGTCGCGGTGCGGATGGCCGTGCTGTACCTCCTGCTGGCCGGTGAGAGGGAGGACGAAGCATGAGCCACCTGCTGCGCGGGGTCGCCCCGCTGGGCGGAACCCCGACCGACCTGCTGATCGTGGACGGGCGGATCGCCGCCATCGGACCGGACGCGGCCCGCGAGGCCGGATCGGCCGAGGTGGTCGACGCGGGTGGGCTGGTCGCCCTGCCCGGGCTGGTCGACCTGCACACCCATCTGCGCGAGCCCGGTCGCGAGGACGCCGAGACCGTGCTGACCGGGTCGCGCGCGGCGGCGCTCGGCGGCTACACGGCGGTGCACGCGATGGCGAACACGTCGCCGGTCGCGGACACCGCAGGGGTCGTGGAGCAGGTGCTGCGGCTGGGCCAGGACGCCGGCCTGGTGGACGTGTTCCCGGTCGGCGCGGTGAGCGTGGGCCTGCGTGGCGAGCAGCTCGCGGAGCTCGGCGCGATGGCCCAGTCGGCCGCCAGGGTGCGGGTGTTCTCCGACGACGGGATGTGCGTGCACGACCCGGTGCTCATGCGCCGGGCCCTGGAGTACGTCAAGGCCTTCGACGGCGTCGTGGCGCAGCATGCCCAGGAGCCGCGGCTGACGCGCGAGGCCCAGATGCACGAGGGCGTGGTCTCGGCGGAGCTCGGGTTGGCGGGCTGGCCCGCGGTCGCCGAGGAGTCGATCGTCGCGCGGGACGTCCTGCTCGCCCAGCACGTCGGGTCGCGGCTGCACGTCCTGCACGTGTCGACCGCCGGGTCGGTCGAGATCGTGCGGTGGGCCAAGGCGCGGGGGATCGGGGTGACGGCCGAGGCGACACCGCACCACCTGTCGCTCACCGATGCCCTGGCCCGCAGCTACGACCCGCTGTTCAAGGTGAACCCGCCGCTGCGCACCCCCGAGGACGTCGAGGCGGTCCGGGCGGGCCTGGCGGACGGGACGATCGACGTGGTCGGCACGGACCACGCTCCGCACACCCGCGAGGACAAGGACTGCGAGTGGGCCGCGGCCGCGTTCGGCATGACCGGCCTGGAGACCGCGCTGGGCATCGTGTCCACGACGATGGTGGCCACGGGCCGGATGACCTGGGCCGATGTGGCGCGGGTGATGTCGGCCACGCCGGCCAGGATCGGCCGGGTCGACTCGGGCCCCCGGGCGCAGGGCCGCCCGCTCGCGGTCGGCGAGCCGGCGAACGTCACGCTCGTGGACCCTGCGGCGCGGTGGACCGTGGACCCCGCGGCGCACGCGAGCACGAGCCGCAACAGCCCCTACGGCGGGATGGAGCTCACCGGTCGGGTGGTCGCCACGTTCCTGCGGGGCCGGCCCACGGTACGCGACGGGGCGCTGGTCGAGGCGGTGGTGGCGTGAGCGAGGCCGTGCTCGTCCTCGAGGACGGCCGGACGTACGTCGGCGAGGCCTTCGGAGCCACCGGGTCCACGGTCGGCGAGATCGTGTTCAACACCGGGATGACCGGGTACCAGGAGACCCTGACCGACCCGTCGTACCACCGGCAGATCGTCGTGATGACGGCGCCGCACATCGGCAACACCGGGCTGAACGACGAGGACCCGGAGTCCACCAGGATCTGGGTCGCCGGCTACGTGGTGCGCGACCCGGCGGTGCGGCCGTCGAACTGGCGCTCGGTGCGGTCCCTGGATGACGGGCTGGTCGCCGAGGGGATCGTCGGGATCAGCGCGGTCGACACCCGCGCGATCACCCGCCACCTGCGCGAGCAGGGTGTGATGCGTGCGGGGATCTTCTCCGGCGACGCGCTGGTCGACGCCGGCGGCCGTCGCCGGCAGCTCGAGGACCTGCTGGCCGAGGTGCGCGCGGCCCCGATGATGGCCGGCGCGGACCTGGCCGGCGAGGTGAGCGCGTCGGAGCGGTACACGATCGAGCCGGTGCCCGGCTCGGTACCCCCCGGCGGACGGCCCCTGACGGTGGTCGCCGTCGACCTCGGGATCAAGTCCATGACCCCGCACCGGCTCGCTGAGCGAGGGGTGCGCACCCACGTGGTCCCGTCCACGGTCAGTGCCGCCGAGGTCGCCGAGCTCGCCCCCGACGGGGTCTTCTTCTCCAACGGCCCGGGCGACCCGGGCGCCGCCACGCACGAGGTGGACCTGTTGCGCGACGTCCTGGACCGGCGGATCCCGTTCTTCGGCATCTGCTACGGCAACCAGATCCTGGGCCGGGCGCTGGGCTTCGGGACCTACAAGCTGACCTACGGCCACCGCGGGGTGAACCAGCCGGTGATGGACCGGCGGACCGGCAAGGTCGAGATCACCGCGCACAACCACGGCTTCGCCGTCGACGCGCCGCTGACGGGCGAGTCCACGGCGCCGCACGCCGACGGCCGCTACGGCCGCGTGAGGGTCTCGCACGTGGACCTCAACGACGACGTGGTCGAGGGCCTGGAGTGCCTGGACCTGCCGGCGTTCTCGGTGCAGTACCACCCGGAGGCGGCGGCCGGCCCGCACGACGCGGCCTACCTGTTCGACAGGTTCGTGGATCTGATGACCACCGGGAAGGAGGCCGGCGATGCCGCGGCGCACTGACATCTCCAGCGTCCTGGTGATCGGCTCCGGGCCGATCGTCATCGGTCAGGCGGCGGAGTTCGACTACTCGGGCACCCAGGCGTGCCGGGTGCTGCGGGCCGAGGGCCTGCGGGTGATCCTGGTGAACTCCAACCCGGCGACGATCATGACCGACCCGGAGTTCGCCGACGCGACCTACATCGAGCCGATCACCCCGGAGGTGGTCGAGCAGATCATCGCCACCGAGCGGCCCGATGCGATCCTGCCGACCCTGGGCGGCCAGACCGCGCTCAACACGGCGATCGCGCTGGACGAGGCGGGCGTGCTGGAGCGCTACGGCGTGCAGATGATCGGTGTGAACACGCACTCGATCCATCTCGCCGAGGACCGGCAGGCCTTCAAGGACGTCGTGGAGCGCTGCGGGGCCGAGAGCGCGCGCAGCGTCATCACCCACACCATGGACGAGGTGCTCGCCGCCGCGGACGAGCTCGGCTACCCGCTCGTCGTGCGCCCGTCGTTCACCATGGGCGGGCTGGGCTCGGGGATCGCGTACGACGAGACGGACCTGCGCCGGATCGCGGGGGCGGGCCTGCACTACTCGCCGACCACCGAGGTGCTCCTGGAGGAGTCGATCCTCGGCTGGAAGGAGTACGAGCTGGAGCTCATGCGCGACCACGCGGACAACGTCGTCGTGGTCTGCTCGATCGAGAACGTCGACCCGGTGGGCGTCCACACCGGCGACTCGGTCACGGTGGCCCCCGCGCTGACCCTGACCGACCGGGAGTACCAGCGTCTGCGCGACATCGGCATCGCCGTGATCCGCGAGGTCGGGGTGGACACCGGCGGCTGCAACATCCAGTTCGCCGTCGAGCCGGACACCGGACGGGTCGTCGTCATCGAGATGAACCCCCGGGTCTCGCGGTCCTCGGCGCTGGCCTCCAAGGCGACGGGCTTCCCGATCGCGAAGATCGCCGCCCGGCTCGCGGTCGGGTACACGCTCGACGAGATCCCCAACGACATCACCGGGTCGACGCCCGCCTCGTTCGAGCCGGCGCTGGACTACATCGTGGTCAAGGTGCCGCGCTTCGCGTTCGAGAAGTTCCCCGGGGCCGACCCCACGCTCACGACCACCATGAAGTCGGTGGGTGAGGCGATGGCGCTGGGCCGCAGCTTCACCGAGGCGCTCGGCAAGGCGATGCGCTCGATCGACAAGGGCGGCTCGGTGTTCCACTGGGACGGCCCGGTCCCGTCGGGCGACGCACTGGCCGGGCTCCTGGAGGAGATCCGGGTGCCCACCGAGCACCGCCTCATCCAGGTGCAGCAGGTGCTGCGCTCGGTGGGCCGTACGGGCGGCGCGAGCGTCGCCGACGTGTACGAGGCGACCGGTATCGACCCGTGGTTCCTCGACCAGGTCCTGCTGGTGAACCAGGTCGCCGACCAGGTCGCCACGGCCGCCGGGCTCGACCGGGAGCTGCTGCGGCGGGCCAAGCGGCACGGTCTGTCCGACGCGCAGATCGCCGGTCTGCGCGGGATGGGCGAGGAGACGGTGCGCCAGCTGCGGCACGCACTCGGCCTTCGCCCGGTCTACAAGACGGTGGACACCTGTGCGGCGGAGTTCGCCGCCCGCACGCCGTACCACTACTCGGCGTACGACGACGAGACGGAGGTCGCGCCGCGTGAGCGGCCGGCGGTCCTGATCCTCGGGTCGGGGCCCAACCGGATCGGGCAGGGCATCGAGTTCGACTACTCGTGCGTGCACGCCGCCCTGGCCCTACGGGACCGCTACGAGACCGTCATGGTCAACTGCAACCCGGAGACCGTCTCTACCGACTACGACACCTCCGACCGGCTGTACTTCGAGCCGCTGACCTTCGAGGACGTCCTGGAGGTCTACGCGGCCGAGCTGGCCGCCGGGCCGGTGGCGGGCGTCATCGTGCAGCTGGGCGGTCAGACGCCGCTGTCGCTCGCCGACCGCCTCGAGGCCGCCGGCGTGCCGATCCTGGGCACCCCGCCCGCCGCGATCGACGCGGCCGAGGACCGCGGGGTGTTCGGGGAGGTGCTCGCCACCGCGGGGCTTCCCGCGCCGGCGTTCGGCACGGCCCGCACCCTGGCAGAGGCGACCGCGATCGCAGGCCGGATCGGGTACCCGGTGCTCGTGCGCCCGTCGTACGTGCTCGGCGGACGCGGCATGGAGATCGTCTACTCCGACGGCCAGCTCGCCGGGTACGTGGAGCGCGCGCTGGCCGACGCCGCGCGCGTCGGGCGGGCCGGCGAGATCCCACCGCTGCTCATCGACAGGTTCCTGGACGACGCGATCGAGCTCGACGTCGACGCGCTGTTCGACGGTGAGGAGATGTACCTCGGCGGCGTCATGGAGCACATCGAGGAGGCCGGGATCCACTCCGGCGACTCGGCCTGCGCCCTGCCGCCGATCACCGTCTCCACCGCAGAGCTGGACCGGATCCGCACCTCGACCGAAGCGATCGCCCGGGGTGTGGGCGTGCGCGGCCTGATCAACGTCCAGTACGCGCTCGTCTCCGACGTGCTGTACGTGCTCGAGGCCAACCCGCGGGCCAGCCGGACCGTGCCCTTCGTGGCCAAGGCGACCGGGGTGCCGCTGGCCAAGGCCGCCGCCCTGGTGATGGCCGGGTCGTCGATCGCCGAGCTGCGCGCCAGCGGCGTGCTGCCCGCATCCGGGGACGGCGGTCGGATGAGCCTGGACGCGCCGATCGCCGTCAAGGAGGCCGTGCTGCCGTTCCGGCGGTTCCGCACCGCTGACGGCCAGATGGTCGACGCGGTGCTCGGCCCCGAGATGCGGTCGACCGGCGAGGTGATGGGCTTCGACGTGGACTTCCCGACCGCGTTCGCCAAGTCCCAGGCCGCGGCGTTCGGCGGGCTGCCGGACTCGGGCCGGGTGTTCATCTCGGTGGCCGATCGCGACAAGCGCTCGATCACCTTCCCGGTCAAGCGGCTCGTGGAGATGGGTTTCGAGATCCTGGCCACGCAGGGGACGTCGGCGGTCCTGCGGCGCAACGGCATCCCCTCGACGGTGGTGCGCAAGTTCTCGGCGGGGATCGGGCCGGCCGGCGAGCCGACCATCGTGGACCTCATCGTGGCGGGTGAGGTCGACATGGTGGTCAACACCCCCTCGGGCCAGGGCGCGCGGGCCGACGGGTACGAGATCCGCACTGCCGCCGTGTCGGCGGACAAGGCGATCGTCACCACCGTCCAGCAGCTCGCCGCGGCGGTGCAGGCGATCGAGTCGCGGCGGGCCGGGCCGTTCTCGGTCCGCAGCCTCCAGGACCACCGGCTCGAGCTGCGCGACGGGGTGGTGGCGTGAGCTTCGGGGCGCGGCTCGCCGCTGCGATGGACGACCTCGGGCCGCTGTGCGTGGGCATCGACCCGCACCCGGGGCTGCTGGCAGCGTGGGGCCTGTCGGACGACCCGGCGGGGCTGCGGTCGTTCGCGCTGCGCGTGGTCGATGCGGTGGCAGGCAGGGTCGCCGCGCTGAAGCCGCAGTCGGCGTTCTTCGAACGGCACGGTGCGGCCGGGGTGGCGGTGCTCGAAGAGGTCCTGACGGCGGCCCGCGGGTCGGGCAGCCAGGTCATCCTCGACGCCAAGCGTGGCGACATCGGCTCGACGATGGCCGGGTACACCGACGCCTACCTGCGCGAGGGCGCGCCGTTGGCCGCCGACGCGCTGACGGTGAGCCCCTACCTGGGTCCGGCGTCGCTGGACGCCACCGTCGATGCCGCGCTCGCTGCGGGGCGCGGGCTGTTCGTGCTCTGCCTGACGTCCAACCCGGAGGGCGCAGAGGTCCAGCACGTCGGCGGCCGGGACTCGGTGGCCGGGCGTGTGGCGACGTGGGCAGGCGGGCGCAACGCGGCGGAGCGCGCAGCGGGCGCGATGCTGGGTTCGGTGGGTCTCGTGGTCGGTGCGACGACCGGTGACGCGGCCGCCGAGCTCGGTCTGGACCTCGCCGCGGTCCGCGGCCCGCTGCTGGCACCGGGGGTCGGTGCCCAGGGCGCTGGGGCGCCCGAGCTGCGTCGGGTGTTCGGCGGCGCACGGGGGGCGGTGCTGGCCTCCACCTCGCGTGCCGTGCTCGCCGCAGGGCCCGATCCGGGGTCCCTGCGCGGTGCGGCGGAGCGCGCGACGGCGGACGCCGCCGCGGCCCTGCGCTGACCCGGCCGAGCTCGCTGGTCAGGGCGATATCGACCCCTATGCCTCGCCCGCGTTGCCGACCTGTGCCGCTCCTCGCTAGGTTCGTCCCGACCACAACCGCAGACGCGCGAAGAAGGTGACCCGCGTGGCCCTACCCCCGCTGACCCCGGAACAGCGTGCAGCCGCCCTGGAGAAGGCAGCGGCAGCACGCCAGGCCCGGGCAGAGGTGAAGAACCGCCTCAAGTACTCCCAGGGCTCGCTGGCGGAGGTGATCGAGCAGGGGCGCACGGACGAGGTGATCGGCAAGCTCAAGGTCTCGGCGCTCCTCGAGTCGCTCCCTGGGGTCGGAAAGATCAAGGCCCGCGCGATCATGGCGGAGATCGGGATCTCCGAGAGCCGGCGCCTGCGGGGTCTTGGCCCGCACCAGGCCGAGGCCCTGATCCAGCGCTTCGGCTGAGTGGACCAGACCCCGGCGCGACTGACCGTCCTGGCCGGCCCTACCGCGGTGGGCAAGGGCACGGTCTCGGCAGATGTGCGGGCGCGGTACCCCGAGGTCTGGCTGTCGGTCTCGGCGACCACCAGGTCGCCGCGTCCCGGTGAGGTCGACGGGGTCCACTACCTGTTCGTCACTCCCGAGCGGTTCGACCAGATGGTCGCCGCGGGGGAGTTCCTCGAGTGGGCCGTGGTGCACGGACGGCACCGGTACGGCACGCCACGCGGACCAGTCCTCGAGCACCTGCGTGCCGGCGTGCCCGCGCTCCTGGAGATCGACCTCGCCGGGGCTCGCCAGGTCCGCGCCGCGATGCCGGACGCCCGGTTCGTGTTCCTGGCCCCGCCCAGCTGGGCCGAGCTCGAGCGGCGCCTGGTGGGTCGGGGCACGGAGGACGCCGAGGAGCGCGAGCGCCGGCTGGCGACCGCCCGGGTCGAGCTGGCGGCCGAGGCGGAGTTCGACCACACGATCGTCAACGACGACGTGCAGCGCGCCACGGACGAGCTCATCGAGGTGATGGGCCTGACGGCGCGGTAGACTCGACGACCGCGGTCGAGGCGCCCGCACGCGCACGCGCGGGCCGCGCACCGCCACGGACCACACGGTCACAGACTCTGCCCCACGACACCTGGAGCCCACACGCCATGGCCGGAACCATCGCTCAGCCCGAGGGCATCACCGACCCGCCGATCGACGAGCTGCTCGCGGCCGCCGACTCCAAGTACGCGCTGGTGATCTACGCCGCCAAGCGCGCGCGGCAGATCAACGCGTACTACTCCCAGCTCAACGAGGGCCTGCTGGAGTACGTCGGCCCGCTGGTCGAGGCCAAGCACCAGGAGAAGGCCCTGTCGATCGCGATGCGGGAGATCAACGCCGGTCTGCTGACCGTCACGCCCACCGAGGGCTGAGACCTGCGCATCCTGCTCGGCGTCGGCGCGGGCATCGCCGCCTACAAGTCCGCGCTGCTGCTCCGCCTGCTCACCGAGGCCGGCCACGACGTGCGAGTGGTGCCCACTCGGGCCTCGCTCGAGTTCGTCGGGCGGGCCACCTGGGAGGCGCTGTCCGGCGAGCAGGTGACCACCGACGTCTTCGACGACGTCCCGGCGGTGGAGCACGTGTCCCTGGGCCGCGAGGCCGAGCTGGTGATCGTCGCACCCGCGACGGCCGACCTGCTGGCCAGGGCCGCTGCAGGGCGCTGTGACGACCTGCTGACCGCCGCCCTGCTCACGGTCCGGTGCCCGGTCCTGATGGTGCCGGCGATGCACACCGAGATGTGGCTGCACCCGGCCACCCGGGCCAACGTGGCGACCCTGCGCGAGCGGGGTGTGCACGTGATGGAACCGGCCGTGGGCCGGCTCACGGGCACCGACTCCGGTCCAGGGCGGCTGCCCGAGCCCGACGACATCGCGGCGGCGGCCTTGACGCTCGTCGCCCCCCAGGACCTGGCCGGGCGCCGTGTGGTGATCTCCGCGGGCGGGACACGGGAGCCGATCGACCCCGTGCGGTTCCTGGGCAACCGGTCGACCGGACGCCAGGGCTGGGCGCTCGCGCGTGCGGCGGCGAGACGTGGGGCGCAGGTCACCCTGGTGGCGGCGAACGTCGCGCTGCCCGCGCCGGCCGGCGTGCGCGTCGTGGCGGTCGAGACGTCGGCGGAGCTGGCCGCCGCGGTCCGCGAGGAGGCGACGGCCGCAGACGTGGTCGTGATGGCGGCTGCAGTCGCCGACTTCCGCCCCGAGTCGCCGTCGGCGACCAAGATCAAGAAGGTGGACGACGGCGCGCCGACCCTCCGGCTGGTCCAGACGCAGGACGTGCTGGCCGGTCTGGTCGCCGGGCGGCGGCCGGGCCAGGTCGTGGTCGGGTTCGCCGCCGAGACCGGCGACGGCGCGAAGGACGTACTCGCCCACGGCGCCGACAAGGCCAGGCGCAAGGGCGCGGACCTGCTGGTGGTCAACCCGGTCGGCGAGGGTGTCGGGTTCGGGGACGTCCCGACCACCGTGACGGTGCTCGACGCCGAGGGGCAGGTCGTGGCCCGCTCCGAGGGCAGCAAGGACGCGGTCGCGGACGCGGTCTGGGACGCCGTCCACCCGCGGCTACGCTGACCGCATGACCTCCGACCTGCGGCTGTTCACGTCCGAGTCGGTGACCGAGGGCCACCCGGACAAGGTGTGCGACCAGATCTCCGACGGCATCCTCGACGCGATGCTCGCGCAGGACCCCGGCGCCCGGGTCGCGGTGGAGACGATGGTCACCACGGGTCTGGTGCACGTGGCCGGCGAGGTCACCACGGAGGCCTACGTCGAGATCCCTCAGGTGGTGCGCGAGACGTTGCGCCGGATCGGCTACACGTCGTCGGAGATCGGTTTCGACTCGCACTCCTGCGGCGTGTCGGTCTCGATCGGCCAGCAGTCCCCGGATATCGCGGCCGGCGTCGACAAGGCGTGGGAGATCCGCCACGACGGGGTAGGTGTGGACGACCCGATCGAGGCTCAGGGCGCCGGGGACCAGGGCCTGATGTTCGGCTACGCGTGCGACGACACGCCGTCCCTGATGCCCCTGCCGATCTGGGTGGCCCATCGCCTGGCCGAGCGCCTCGCGACGGTGCGCAAGGAAGGCACGCTGGACTACCTGCGCCCGGACGGCAAGACGCAGGTCACCATCGGCTACGACGGTGAGCGCGCCGTACGGCTGGACACCGTGGTCGTCTCCACGCAGCACGACCCGGGGATCCCGCTGGACGCGCGGCTCGCGCCCGAGATCGCCGAGCACGTGGTGGTGCCGGTCCTCGACGCGCTCGACCTCGACGCGCTCGACCTGGACACCGTGGGCCACCGGCTCCTGGTCAACCCGACCGGCCAGTTCGTCATCGGCGGACCCCAGGGCGACGCCGGCCTCACCGGACGCAAGATCATCGTCGACACCTACGGTGGTATGGCGCGCCACGGTGGCGGCGCCTTCTCCGGCAAGGACCCGTCGAAGGTCGACCGTTCGGCGTCGTACGCGATGCGCTGGGTCGCCAAGAACGTCGTCGCCGCCGGGCTGGCGCGCCGGTGCGAGGTCCAGGTGGCCTACGCGATCGGCTCGTCGCACCCGGTGGGGCTGTACGTCGAGACCTTCGGCACCGAGACCGTGCCGCTCGACCGGCTCACGGCCGCCATCCGGGAGGTCTTCGACCTGCGCCCCGGCGCGATCGTGCGGGACCTGGACCTGCTGCGGCCGATCTACTCCCGCACCGCCGCCTACGGGCACTTCGGGCGCGAGCTCGCGGACTTCACGTGGGAGCGGACCGACCGGGTGCTGGACCTGCACGCAGCCCTGTCCTGAGCGGCGGGCGAGCCCGCCGCCGATCCCGGTGGTGGACCGCACTCCGGTGAGGGTGGCTCGTGGTGGGATGAGGCCGTGGATCCCGACCAGCCGGCGCTCCCGGGCATGCCTCGTGCCCGGCGGCGACGCAAGGCGCCGTTCGAGGTCGCCCAGGATCTGCCGGTCGCACGGGTGGCGGTGGACCGCCCGCTGCCGCACCTGGACCGGCTCTTCGACTACCTCGTGCCCGCCGCCGACGCCGAGCGCGCGCGTCCCGGCGTGCGGGTCAAGGTCCGGTTCGCCGGGCAGGACGTGGACGGCTGGGTCGTCGCCCGGGTGGGCGAGAGCGACCACGAGGGGACGTTGACGCCGCTGCGGCGCGTGGTGTCCGACGAGGTCGTGCTGACCCCGCAGGTGCTGGAGCTGGCCCGGCTCGTGGCGCGTCGATGGGCCGGGACGCTGGCGGACGTGCTGCGCCTCGCGGTGCCGCCGCGGCACGCACGCGTCGAGGCGGAGCAGTGGCCGGAGCTCGCCAAGCCCGGGGCGGACGCCGATGTCGGGCAGGACGTGCGAGCGCGGTCGTCGTGGTACCGGCACATCGGTGGCGCGGCGTTCCTGCGCCGGGTGGCGGACGGCGAGGCGCCGCGGGCCGTCTGGCAGGCGCTGCCGTGGTCCGCCCAGCCCTGGACCGACCAGCTGGCCGAGGCCGTGGTCGCCGCACGTCGGGGCGGTCGCGGGGCCCTGGTGGTCGTGCCGTCCGGGGCGGAGGTGGCGCTGGTCGGCGACGCGTTGGAACGCGCGGGCGTGCCGGCGTGGCGACCCGGTGGGCGCGGCTGGGTGCGGCTCGTCGCGGACGACGGGCCTGCGGCCCGGTACCGGTCGTTCCTCGCGGTCGCCAGGGGCGCGGCGGACGTGGCGGTGGGAACCCGCGCGGCGGCGTTCGCGCCGGTCGCTGATCTCGGGCTGGCGGTGTGCTGGGACGACGGCGACCCCCTGCACGACGAGCCGCGCGCGCCGTACCCGAATGCTCGCGAGGTCCTGGCGATGCGCGCCGAGGGGGGCGTCGCGCTCCTCGTCGGGGGCTACGTGCGGTCCGTGGCCGCCCAGCGGTGGGTTGCGCAGGGCTGGGCGCGCCCTGTCGTCGCCGACCGCGCGGAGGTCCGTCAGTCCTCCCCGCGCCCGGTGCACCTGGACCGGGCCGAGCTGGCGCGCGAGGGCGCCGCAGCGGCGGCCAGGTTGCCGTCGGCGGCGTGGCGGGCGATCCGGGACGGGCTCGAGCGCGGTCCGGTGCTGGTGCAGGTGCCCCGGGCGGGCTACCTGCCCGTCGTGGCCTGCGCCGAGTGCCGGACGGTGGCCCGGTGTGCCACGTGCGGCGGGCCGTTGCGGCTGGCCGGCTCGCACGCGGTGCCGGCGTGCGCGTGGTGCGGTGCGCTGTCCGGGGCGTGGCGCTGCCCGGAGTGCGGGCACACCGGGTTGCGGTCCGTCGCCGTCGGGGCCGAGCGGACCGCCGAGGAGCTCGGGCGGGCGTTCCCGGGCGTGCCGTTGCGACGGTCGACGGCGGGTCAGGGCGTGCTCGCGACCGTCCCGGCCGGGCGGTCCCTGGTGGTCGCGACGCCGGGCGCCGAGCCTGCCGTCGAGGGCGGCTACGCCGCCGCGGTGCTGCTGGACGCCCAGGTGACCGCCGCGCGGCCGGGCCTGGACGCCGACGAGGCGGCCCTGCGTCACTGGCTCGGCGCGGCTTCGCTGGTCCGGCCGGCGGGTCAGGGCGGGGTCGCGGTGCTCGTCGGTGACGTGCCCGATCCGCTGGCGGGGGCGTTCGTCCGGTGGGACCCGGCCGGGCTGGCCGAGCGCGTCCTCGCCGACCGGACCGCCGTGGGGCTACCACCGGCGGCGCACCTCGTCGCGATCGAGGGGGAGCGGGCCGCAGTCGCAGGTGTGGTGGGAGCCCTGCGGGCACCGACCACGGTGCGCGGCCCGGTGCCCACCGGCCCCGCGCCGGAGGATGTCCTCGACCCCGAGCAGGCCCGTCCGGTGCGGGCGCTGCTCGTCACGCCGTGGGAGCGCTCGGCGGAGCTCGTGGCCGACCTGAGGGCCGTGCTCGCGACCCGCAGTGCGCGGCGGGAGACGCCGGTGCGCGTGCGCGTCGAGCCGGGCGACCCGGGGTAGGCCGGCCGGCGGGTCCCGACGCCCGTCACGGGCAGGGTGGCGACGCTTGCGTCGCCTAGGATCGACGGGTGCGCCTGCTGTTCGCCGGGACCCCCGAGGTCGCCCTGCCGTCCCTCGCCCGGCTGCTGGCCTCGGAGCACGAGGTCGTCGCGGTCCTGACCAGGCCGGACGCACCGGCGGGACGGGGCCGACGGCTCGTGCCCAGCCCCGTGAGCGTGGCGGCGCAGGAGGCCGGCGTCGAGGTCCTCACGCCGCGGACGCTGCGCGACCCCGAGGCCGCGGAGCGGATCGCCGCCCTCGACCTGGACCTCGCGGCGGTCGTGGCCTACGGGGGACTGGTCCCGGCCGGTCTGCTCGACGTCCCCCGGCACGGCTGGGTGAACCTGCACTTCTCCCTGCTGCCGGCGTGGCGCGGGGCGGCCCCCGTCCAGCACGCGCTGCTGCACGGCGACGAGCTCACCGGCGCGACGACGTTCCGCCTCGAGGCCGGCCTCGACACCGGCCCGGTGTACGGGACGCTCACCGAGGAGGTGCGCCCGCGCGACACCGCGGGCGAGCTGCTCGGCCGGCTCGCCGAGGCCGGGTCCGGGCTGCTCGTGGCGACCGTGGACGGCCTGGCCGCCGGCGACCTCGTGGCGATCCCGCAGCCGGCGGACGACGTGAGCCTGGCGCCGCGGCTCACCACGGACGACGCACGGGTGCGCTGGGAGCACCCCGCGACAGCGGTGGACCGGCGGGTCCGGGCGTGCACGCCTGCGCCAGGAGCGTGGACCACCGACCCGGAGGGCGCCCGCCTCAAGCTCGGCCCCGTGGTGCCTCGCCCCGACGCCGAGCCGCTGGCGCCCGGCGCGCTGCGGGTGTCCCGGGCGGAGGTGCTCGTGGGCACCGCGACCGACCCGGTGCAGCTCGGCGACGTCGCCCCGTCCGGGCGACGGCTGATGCCCGCTGCGGACTGGGCCAGGGGTGCGCGCCCGGACGACGGCGCCGTCCTGGGGGCCGGGTGAGCGGGCCCGGGCGCGACGACGGTCGCCGCGACGCCCGCGGGCGGCAGCGCGGCGCAGCCCGCGCCGAGAACCGCGGCGCACGCAGCGCCCAGGCGCCGGCCCGCCGAGCCCGGACCACCGACCACGCCCGCGAGGCCGCCTTCGACGTGCTGCGTCAGGTCGCCGACTCCGACGCCTACGCCAACCTCGTCCTGCCGCCGCTGCTGAGGGCCCGCCGGATCACCGGCCGCGACGCGGCGCTGGCCACCGAGCTGGCCTACGGCACGCTGCGGCTGCGAGGCCGGTACGACGCGGTGCTGGCGGTCGCGGCCGACCGCCCCGTGGGCGAGCTCGACCCACCGCTGCTCGACGTGCTGCGGCTGGGCGCGCACCAGCTGCTCGGCATGCGGATCCCGGCGCACGCGGCGGTGTCCCAGACCGTCGCGCTGGCCCGCGCCCGGGTCGGTGCCGGGCCGGCCCAGCTGGTCAACGCCGTGCTCCGGCGGGTCGCGGCGACGCCAGCGGACCAGTGGTGGGACCGGGTGGCGCCCGGCGAGGAGGTCGAGTCATTGGCCGTGCGGTACTCGCACCCGGCGTGGGTGGTGCGGGCGCTGCGCCAAGCGCTGATGGCCGACGGGCGACCCGCCGAGGAGCTGGTCGCGCTGCTCGAGGCGGACAACGCGCCGCCGGCCGTGACCCTGGTGGTCCGGCCCGGCCTGGCGGATCGGGAAGAGCTCCTCGGTTCGCTGCCCGGCGCCGAACCCGGCCGCTGGGCACCGACGGCCGTGCGGCTGGCCGGGGGAGACCCGGCCAGCGTGCCGGGCGTCGCCCAGGGGCGCGTCGCGGTGCAGGACGAGGGCAGCCAGCTCGTCGCCCTGGCGCTGGCCGCCGTGCCGGTGGAGGTGGCCGCCGACGAGAGTGGCGAGGAGGCGTGGCTCGACGTGTGCGCGGGTCCGGGTGGCAAGGCCGGCCTGCTCGGCGCCCTGGCCGCGCAGCGCGGTGCGAGCCTCGTGGCCAACGAGCTCCAGCCGCATCGGGCCGATCTGGTGCGTCGCGCGGTCGCGGCGCTCGACTCCGTGGAGGTGCGGGTCGGCGACGGGCGCGAGGTGGGCCGGGTCGAGCCTGACCGGTACGCACGCGTGCTCGTGGACGCGCCGTGCACGGGGCTCGGCGCCCTGAGGCGGCGCCCGGAGTCACGCTGGCGCCGCCGGCCCGCGGACGTCCCCGCGCTCGGCGACCTGCAGCGGTCCCTGCTCGAGTCCGCGCTGGACGCCACGGCGCCGGGTGGGGTGGTCGCGTACGTGACGTGCTCCCCGCACGTGGCCGAGACCCGGGTGGTGGTCGCCGACGTCGTCGCCGGTCGCGAGGACGTCGAGCTCCTGGACGCGCCCGCCGCGCTGCACGCCGTGGCACCGGGCCTGCCGCTCGGCCCGGGCCCGCACGCGCAGCTGTGGCCGCACGTGCACGGCACGGACGCGATGCACCTCACGCTGCTTCGCCGGCGACCGGCCTCGGGTCGGGCAGACTGAGGCCATGGACGCCCTGATCCACCCCAGCATCCTGTCGGCCGACTTCGCGAACCTTGCCGCCGAGCTGGAGCGGGTGGCCGACGCGGACATGGTCCACGTGGACGTGATGGACGCCCACTTCGTGCCCAATCTCACGCTCGGGCTGCCCGTGGTCGAGCGGCTCGTGGCGGTCTCGCCCCGGCCGCTGGACGTGCACCTGATGGTCACCGACGCCGACAGGTGGGCCCCGCCGTACGCCGAGCTGGGCGCGGCCTCGGTCACCATCCACGCGGAGGCCAGCCAGGCGCCGATCCGCACCGCCCGCGAGCTGCGCAGGCTCGGGGTGCGGGCGGGACTCGCGCTGCGGCCCGCGACACCCGTCGAGCCGTTCCTGCCGCTGCTCGCCGAGATCGACATGCTGCTGGTCATGACCGTGGAGCCGGGTTTCGGCGGCCAGTCGTTCCTGGACTCGATGCTCCCCAAGATCCGCACCGCCCGGCAGGCGATCCGCGAGCAGGACCTGGACGTGTGGATCCAGGTCGACGGCGGGGTCTCGGAGGAGACGGTGGCGAGGGCCGCCGAGGCCGGTGCCAACGTCATGGTGGCCGGGTCCGCGGTGTACGGCGCCTCCGACGCGGGGGCCGAGATCGCCCGCCTGCGGAAGCTGGCGGGAGCACACCTGCACTGAGTCGCTGGGGCGGCCACCGGTCGCCTCGGGCGGTGTGCGACCGCCGCGGACCCTGGTCCCGGGTGCACCCAGCAAGCTGTGCGATCATGTCGGCGACACGAAACGTGCTCCGGGGTCGGTGAAAGTCCGAACCGGCGGTGACAGTCCGCGACCCGGACCGGTGGACCTCGTCCTCCGGCCCGGTTGACCTGGTGGAACTCCAGGACCGACGGTGAAAGTCCGGATGGGAGGAAGCACGTGGCGTCGAGGTGTGGCCCGTTCGCGAGCCGCTGACCACGGCGTCGTGGCGCCCGTCGCCACCCCCGGAGCCCGAGGCTCGGGGAGGCAGGAACGGTGCGGCCGGATCAAGGTGAGGTGGAGCGCGCGGCGATGGCGCGCGCCCTCGACCTCGCCCGGCGTGGGCCGGCGCACGGCCCCAACCCGCGGGTCGGTGCGGTCGTGCTCGGTGCGACGGGCCAGGTCCTCGGCGAGGGCTGGCACCGCGGGGCCGGTACCGCGCACGCGGAGGTGGCCGCGCTGGAGGCCACCCTGGCTGCGGGCCACGACCCGCGAGGCGCGACGATGGTGGTCACCCTCGAGCCGTGCCGGCACACCGGTCGCACCGGCCCGTGCACCGAGGCCCTAGTGGCCGCCGGGGTCGCCCGTGTGGTCCACGCGGTGGCCGACCCGTCGCCGCTGGCCGGGGGCGGCGCAGCGGCCCTGCGTGCCGCGGGCGTCGACGTCACGGCGGGCGTCCTGGAACCCGAGGGCCGGGCGCTGCTGCGGCCGTGGCTCGCCGCGGTGCGGCGCGGGCGCCCCTGGGTGACCCTCAAGACGGCCAGCACCCTGGACGGGCGCGTCGCGGCCGCGGACGGGTCCAGCCGCTGGATCACGTCGCAGGCCGCCCGGCGCCGCGCCCACGCGCTGCGGGCCGAGGTGGACGCGATCGTCGTGGGCACCGGGACGGTCCTTGCGGACGACCCTGCGCTGACCGCTCGCGACGACCACGGAGACCTCGCGGCGCACCAGCCGCTGCGGGTCGTGGCGGGGGACCGGCCCGTGCCCGACGGCGCGCGGCTGCGCGGTCCCGGCGGCGATCTGGTGCAGATCGGCGGGCACGACCCGGCCGCGCTCCTGGCGGAGCTCGCCTCCCGCGAGGTCCGGCACGTGCTGGTCGAGGGCGGACCGACCGTCGCGGCGACGTTCCTGCGCGCCGGGGTGGTC
Organism: Actinomycetales bacterium; assembly: GCA_020444245.1. Classification (GTDB taxonomy): domain Bacteria; phylum Actinomycetota; class Actinomycetes; order Actinomycetales; family Cellulomonadaceae; genus Actinotalea. Next base: position 126,348 of record JAHLLI010000007.1, on the reverse strand, counting down.
GACGAGGTGCACGCGTACCTCGCGCCGGCGTTCCTGGGCGCGGGCCCGTCGGCGGTGGCCGACCTCGGGGTGGCGTCGATCGCGGACGCGCTGCGGCTGCACGTGACCGACGTCGAACGGATCGGAGCGGACGTCCTGGTGGTCGCCCGCACGGAGGAGGACTGATGTTCACGGGGATCGTCGAGGAGCTGGGCACCGTGGTGCGGCTCGACAGGCGCGGCGCCGATGCGCGGCTCGAGGTCACAGGCCCGACCGTGGTGGTCGGCACGCGTCCTGGCGACTCGATCGCCGTCGACGGGGTGTGCCTGACGGTGGTCGAGCTGGCCGGTGACGCGTTCGGCGTCGACGTGATGCCCGAGACCCTGGACCGCACGGCCCTCGGTGCCCTGGAGGCGGGTGCACGGGTCAACCTCGAGCGTGCGGTGCGAGCCGACGGCCGCCTCGACGGGCACCTGGTCCAGGGGCACGTCGACGGGGTGGGCACCCTGCGGTCCCGCACCCCGGGCGAGCGCTGGGACGACCTGGCGTTCGACTGCCCGGCGGCACTGGCCCGCTACATCGCCGAGAAGGGCTCGATCGCGGTGAGCGGCGTGTCGCTGACCGTGACGTGGGTCGAGGAGGCGGCGTTCGGGGTGTCCCTCATCCCCACGACGCTCGAGGTCACGACCCTCGGGCGCCTGGTGCCCGGTGACCCGGTGAACCTCGAGGTCGACGTGATCGCCAAGTACGTCGAGCGCCTGGTCACCACCGGCGCCATGACCTGGCCGGGTGTCGCGTGAGCGCCGCGCCGGTGACCGAGCTGGGCACCGTCGAGCAAGCGCTCGACGCGCTCCGGGCGGGCCTTCCGGTGCTCGTGGCCGACTCGGCCGACCGGGAGAACGAGGTCGACGTGGTGCTCGCGGCCGGCACGGCGACCCCCGAGTGGGTCGCGTGGGTGGTCCGGCACTCGTCCGGGTACCTGTGCGCCCCGATGCCGGCCGCGCGCGCCGACGCGCTGCACCTGCCCCTGATGGTGCCGCGCAGCGAGGACCCGCGCCGCACCGCGTACACCGTGACCGTCGACGCGGCGCACGGCGTCACGACCGGCATCTCGGCGGCCGACCGCGCCCGGACCCTGCAGGTGCTGGCCGACCCGTCGGCCGGCCCGGACGACGTCATCCGCCCTGGGCACGTGCTGCCGCTGCGCGCGGTGCCGGGCGGCGTCCTGCACCGCGGCGGGCACACCGAGGCCGCCGTGGACCTGTGCCGGCTCGCCGGGTTGGACCCGGTCGCGGGTATCGCCGAGCTCGTGCACGACGACGGGGCGATGATGCGCCTGACCGACGCCGCCGGCCTGGCCGCGCAGACGGGCCTGGTCATCCTGACGATCACCGAGCTGGCCGCCTGGCGCCTCGCGCACGACGACCTGCCCGGTCCCGAGCCGCAGGCCGCGGCGACCGAGCGGGTGCACCGCACCGGGACCGCGACCCTGCCGACGGCGGACGGCACCTTCGTCATGCACGGCTACCGCGACCTGCGCACCGGCGCGGAGCACGTCGCCCTCGTGCCGGTCGAGGTCGCCTCGCCCGCGCCCACGCCGGTGGTCCGGGTCCACTCGGAGTGCCTGACCGGCGACGCGTTCGGGTCGCGGCGGTGCGACTGCGGCGCCCAGCTCCACGCCGCGATGGCCCAGGTCGCCCGGGAGGGCGGTGCCGTGGTCTACCTGCGCGGGCACGAGGGGCGCGGCATCGGCCTGAAGGCCAAGATCGACGCGTACGCCCTGCAGGACTCCGGGCGCGACACGGTCCAGGCCAACCTCGACCTGGGGCTGCCGGCGGACCGCCGCGAGTACGGCGCCGCCGCCGCGATCCTCGCCGACCTCGGCGTGGACGGGGTCCGGCTGCTCACGAACAACCCCGCGAAGGTCTCCGGGCTGCGCGCCCACGGGATCGACATCGTGGACCGGGTGGCTCTGGAGGTCGGCCGCACGCCGGAGAACGCCGCGTACCTGGCCACCAAGCGCACCGAGATGGGACATCTGCTGAGCTGGACACAGGAGGACGAATGAGCGGGCACGGAGCTCCGGAGCTGGACCGGCTGGACGGCGGTGACGTCCGCGTCGCCGTGGTGGCGGCGAGCTGGCACGAGCAGGTGATGGGCGGGCTGCTCGACGGCGCGCTGCGCGTCCTGACCGACGCAGGCGTGACCGGCGGGCGGCTGACCGTGGTGCGGGTGCCCGGCTCGTTCGAGCTGCCGGTGGCCGCGGCCCGGTTCGCCAGGGCGGGCTACGACGCCGTTGTGGCGCTCGGCGTGGTGATCCGCGGCGGCACCCCGCACTTCGACTACGTGTGCCAGGCGGCCACCGTCGGTCTCACGCAGGTCACCGTCGACACCGGTGTCCCTGTCGGGTTCGGGGTGCTGACCTGCGACGACGAGCAGCAGGCGCTCGACCGCGCCGGGCTCCCCGGCTCCCGCGAGGACAAGGGCGCCGAGGCCGCGCACGCGGCGGTGACGACGGCACTGGCGCTGCGGGCAGCCGCGGGGCGCGGCGCGCGCACGGCACGTGACTGACGCACACTGCTGATCACTGGACGAAAGGACGGACCTGCCCGATGGGATTCCTCAAGCACCTGTACGAGGCGTACATCCAGATCGGCTCGTACCAGCTGCGGTGGCTGGAGCTCATCGGGGTCCTGATCGGGCTCGCCTCGGCCGTAGGCGGGATGCGCCGCCGGGTCTGGGCGTGGCCGGTCGGGATCGTCGGCAACGTGCTGCTGATCTTCGTCTACATCAGCGTGACGTTCGACGCCGCGGACGGACGTGCGCCGCTGTTCGGGCAGTCCGGCCGGCAGATCTTCTTCATCATCACCAGCGCGTACGGCTGGTGGCGGTGGGCGCAGGTCCGCCGCCGGAACGCCTACGCGAGCGGCGCGCCGGCGATCACGCCCCGGTGGGCCACCGCGGGTGAGCGGCTCGTGCTCGCCGGCGTGTGGGTCGGGGGCCTGCTGCTGACGCAGTGGGTCTTCGCGTCGATCGGTGCGGGATGGCCGGCGCCCCGCTGGTACTACTGGTGCGACGCGTGGATCTTCATCGGCTCGATGCTCGCCACCTACGCGATGGCCAGGGGCTGGAACGAGTTCTGGTTGGCGTGGATCGCGGTCGACCTGGTCGGCGTCCCGCTGCTGCTGCACTCGGGGTACATCCCCACGGCCGTGCTGTACGCGTTCTACTCGGTGTTCGTGATCTACGGGTTCACGGTGTGGCTCAAGGCCAGTCGTGCCGCCGGGCCCGACGTCGAGGCCGAACCCGCCAGGGACGGTGTGCCGGCCTGAGGCCGACCCACCCACCGGCTGGACGCGCCGCGCCCCCGGCGTCCCACCGGCCGTAGGCTGTCGGACCGTGAAGACGTTCGAGGAGCTGTTCGCCGAGCTGTCGGTCAAGGCGGCGGACCGGCCCGCCGGATCGCGGACGGTCGCCGAGCTGGACGCGGGAGTGCACGGCATCGGCAAGAAGATCGTCGAAGAGGCCGCTGAGGTGTGGATGGCCGCAGAGCACGAGAGCGACGAGCGCACGGCAGAGGAGATCTCCCAGCTCCTCTACCACCTTCAGGTGATCATGCTCGCCCGCGGCCTGACCCTCGAGGACGTGTACACCCACCTGTGAAGCCCGTGACCCCGGCGGTGCGTCCGGGGTCACCCGACCGACGAGGAACCATGCTGCGCATCGCCCTGCCGAACAAGGGGTCGCTGTCCGAGCCCGCTGCCGCGATGCTCCGCGAGGCCGGCTACCACCAGCGGCGTGACTCGCGCGAGCTCGTCCTGGTCGACCCGGACAACGACGTCGAGTTCTTCTACCTGCGGCCCCGTGACATCGCCGAGTACGTGGGCTCCGGCACGATCGACGCCGGCGTCACCGGCCGCGACCTGCTGCTGGACTCCGGGGCGCAGGCGGTCGAGCACATGGCGCTCGGGTTCGGCGGCTCGACGTTCCGGTTCGCCGCCCGCAGCACGACGGTGGCCGACGTCGCCGGGATCGCCGGCCGGCGGGTCGCGACGTCCTACCCGGGCCTGGTCAGCGCCTACCTGACCCAGCGCGGTGTCGAGGCCAGCGTGGTGCGCCTGGACGGCGCGGTGGAGTCCGCGGTCCAGCTGGGCGTGGCGGACGTGGTCGCGGACGTCGTCGAGACCGGGTCGACGCTGCGCGCCGCCGGGCTGGAGATCTTCGGCGAGCCGATCCTGCGGTCCGAGGCGGTGCTGATCAGGCCCGCCGGCCGTCCGGAGGTCGAGGCCGCCGTGGAGGTCCTGACCCGCCGCCTGCAGGGTGTGATGGTCGCCGAGCGGTACGTGCTGCTCGACTACGACGTGCCGAACGTGCTGGTCGACCAGGCGGTGGCGCTCACCCCGGGCCTGGAGTCCGCGACCGTCTCGCCGCTGCACAACTCCGAGTGGTCCGCCGTGCGCGCCATGGTGCGCCGCGAGCAGACCAACCAGGTGATGGACGCGTTGTACGACCTCGGTGCGCGAGCGATTCTCGTGACCCAGATCCACGCGTGCCGGTTGTGAGCTGACTGGTGGACGAGCTGCACCGCCCGTTCGCCCCGCGGCTCGCGCGTTGGGTGGCGTGGTCGGTGGCTGCGGCCGTGGTCGTCCTCGCGCTCGTGCTGGCCCTGGCGCTGCCGTCGGTGGCTGGCGACCGCGTGGCGCTCGGCGACCGGGTGGGGATCGTGGGGTTCGGGGCCCTCGTCGGCTGGTTCCTGTCCCGCCAGGCGATGGTCCGGGCGGTGCCGGACGCCGAGGGGCTGGTGGTCCGCAACCTGCTGCTGACCCGGCGGGTCGCCTGGGCGGAGATCGTCTCGGTGCGGTTCGGTCAGGGGCGACCGTGGGTCCAGCTCGATCTCGCCGACGGTGACACCCTTGCCGTCATGGCGATCCAGGCCGCGGACGGCGCACGGGCCATGGTGGAGGCAGGCCGGTTGGCGACCCTCGTGGCGCTTCACTCGACGACCGACCGGGACAGCTGAGCGGCGTTCAGGCCCCAGGTCGGCGCGCGGCGCCCAGGGACTCGGCGTGCACGCCGGCGGCGGCCGCCGCCAGGAAGGCCTCCGGGTCCTCCTCGAGCCTGCGTCCCATGGTCGACAGCCCGACCGGGGACGCGGCCAGGGCGGCGCGCAACGCGGGACCGGTGGGCACGTCGACCCGGCGGTGGGGCGGGCACAGGTCGTCGGCCTGCCGGGCGACGTGGGCGAGCAGGGCTGCCCGTTCGGACGTCAGCGGGTCGCCAGGCTCGACGGTGGGCACGACGAGGTCGGCGGGAGCGAGCGCGACCCGGCCGTACGCGGTCAGCGAGTGGTGCGAGACCCCCCGGTGACGGTCCCGCGGGTCAGCACCGGAGACCCGCAGCGCCGCGACGGGGTGCCCGCCGAGCACCCCGATCGCGTTCACCGCCTCGCCGGCGGCGACGCCGGAGTACCCCCAGCGGGTCCCGGTGCCGAGGTTGCCGGGACCCTGTGCGACCACCACCAGCTCCGCGCGGGCCACCAGGTAGGCGGCGAGCAGGCCGGAGTGCACGGTGACCGCCTCGAGGTCGCCGCCGAACGCCTGCCCGACGGTGACCGTGGCGGCGACCCAGCCCGCGTCGCGCAGGCCCGCGACGGTGCGGGAGAACCAGGCCGGCAGCGCGCCTCCGTCCGTCATGAGGTAGACCGCGCGAGGCGGGCGCCGCCCGGCCCGCTCGGCCGCCCAGCGCGCGCCGGCGAGCACGGCGGGCACCGCGGAGTGCAGGTCCGCGACCACCACGGGCAGGCCCGCGAGGTCGTCGGCGCCGATCAGCGTCGCGTGGTGCTCGGACTCCTGCTCGTCCACGCCGAGGACCATCGCCTGCAGCGGGGTGTAGCGGGCCTTGACGAGGTGGCCCGGACCCGGGGGAGGGTCGGGCGGCAGACGGTCCGGCAGGGCCACCACCAGGGCGTACCCACCGGTGCCCAGGCCCCTGGCCTGGGCCGAGACGTTGAGGAGAACGCGGTCACCCGCTTCGGGCTCGCCGGTCAGCGCCGGGTAGGCCAGGGCCCGCACCTCGTCGCCGTCACCCACCGGCCGCTCGAGGGCGACACGCAGCTCGACGGCACCGGACCAGCGCCTGTCGACCTGGACCACCGTTCCCGCGCGCCAGGAGATCACCCCTGAACGCTACCGGCGCTAGCGTTGGGGCGATGCCCGACGCCCTGCCTCCCGCCGAGCGGCTGCTCAACCTGGTCATCGCCCTGGTGAACACCACGGGCAAGATGACCAAGGAGCAGATCCGCTCGTCCGTCGCGGGCTACGACCATGCGCCCAGCACGGACGCCTTCGAGCGGATGTTCGAGCGCGACAAGGAGACGCTGCGTGATCTCGGCGTCCCGGTGCTCACGGTCACCGGCGCGGCCCACGGCGACGAGCAGGGCTACCGCGTGGACGTCGACGCCTACGCGCTGGCGCCCATGGAGCTGTCCGCCGCACAGCTCGGCGTGCTCGCGCTGGCCGCGGAGTTCTGGCAGGACCAGACCCTGCGAGCGGAGGCGTCGCGGGCGCTGACCAAGCTCGCGGTGGTGGGCGTGCGCCCGGCCGAGCCGGACGTGCTGGGCCTGGCCCCGCGCGTGCACCCGGCCGGTCCGGCGCTGGGCCCGCTCCTGGACGCGGCGGCCGTCCGCCAGCCCGTGCGGTTCACCTATCGGGCGGCCAGCACGGGGGAGGTGCGCGAGCGCACCGTCGAGCCGTGGCGGCTGCTGGCCAGCCGGGGCGGGTGGTACCTCGTGGGGCTGGACCGGGACCGCGGCGCTCCGCGGGTGTTCCGGCTGAGCCGGATCGTCGGCCAGGTCGGTCACGCGGCCGACCCCGGCGACTACCAGGTGCCCGAGGGCGCGGACCCGCGCGCACTGCTCGACTCGGCCCAGGAGGCCGAGGCACGGACGGCTTGGCTCGCGATCGCCCCGGAGCGGGCCGAGGCCCTGCGGGCCAGGGCCAGACCGACCGCCGAGCCCGGTCCGCCGGCGCCCGAGGGCTGGGACCTGGTCGCGGTGCCCTACACCCGGGCCAGCGACCTGGCGGACGAGATCACCGCCTACACCGACGCGGTGCTGGTGCTTGAGCCGGCGAGCCTGCGCGAGTCCGTGCTGCGGCGGCTGCGCGACGCCGTGGCGATGGCCGACCGGCTGGGGGCGAACCATGGCTGAGCGCACCCCGGAGCGGCTGGTCCGGCTGCTGGGCCTCGTGGCGTTCCTCGACCGGCACCCCGGCGTACCGGTCGAAGAGGTGGCGGCCCAGTTCGGCGTCAGCCCGGTCCAGGTCCTGCGGGACGTGGACACGCTGTGGATGTCCGGGACCCCCGGCTACTTCCCGGACGACCTCATCGACTTCGACGCCGACTCCCTGGAGTCCGGGGTGCTGAGGTTGACGCAGTCCCGCGGGATGGCGAGGGCGCTGCGCCTCGGGACCCGCGAGGCGGTCGCGCTCGTGGCAGCGCTGCGCGCGCTGGACGCCTCGATCGGCGACGCGTTGGACCCGGCCGAGCGCGAGGTGCTGCGCTCGACGCTCGAGGTCCTGACCACGGCCACCGGCGAGGCCGCGGCGACGGTCGAGGTGCAGCTCAGCGTCGAGGGCGACCCGGCGGTCCTCGCGGCCGCCCGTACGGCCCTGCGCGAGGGCCGCCGCCTGCATCTGCGCTACGTGGACGCCGCGGACCGGACCACCGAGCGGGACGTCGACCCCTGGCAGCTCGTGACCGGCGACGAGCGTTCGTACCTGTCCGCGTGGTGCCATGCGTCGGGTGGCGAGCGGCTGTTCCGCCTCGACCGCATCCTGGCCGCCCAGGTGCTCGACGACGCGGTCACCACGAGCCCGGCACCGGACGTGCAGGTCACGTACCGTCCGGCCCGGGAGCACCCGACGGTGCGCCTGAGCCTGGACGGGCGGGCGCGGTGGGCGGCCGAGCAGGTCCCCACCGAGTCGGTCGTCGAGGACGACGAGGGCTTCACGATGGAGCTGCGGGTGGCGACGTCCGCGTGGTTGCGCGCCCTGGTGCTGCGTCTTGCGCCCTTCCTGCGCGACGTCGAGCCGCCCGCTGCGGCTGCGGACGCCGGCGCCGCGGCCGCGCGCGCCCTCGCCGCGTATCGCGAGCTCGGTGTGGACGCGTCGGCGTAGGCAGGTCCCCGATCGGACGGGGCCACCCGCTAGCCTGGGCTCGTGCTCTGGTGGATCCTGTGGACGGTGCTCGTCGTGGGCACGGTCGTCGGTGGGTTCTTCCTGGTGCGCCACGTGGTCCGCTCCGCCAAGGCCCTGGGTGCCGAGCTGGCGCGCGCCTCCGAGGTCGCCCAGCGGCTCGAGGAGCGGGTGGCCGAGCTCTCGGAGGTCGCCGCGGCTGCCCACCCGGTCGAGCCGGTCAACGTGGACGACCCCGAGCGTGCCCACCGGGTGCGTGCCGCCGCCCGCGAGGTCATGGACCAGCGTCGGGCCCGGCGTGACGCGCGCCGTGAGGCCACCTACCGGCGCTGGCTGAGCTTCTCGCGCTGAGTCGGCGGCGGCACGCCGCCGGGGATAGCATGGCCGCAGTCGTGGGAATGGAGTCAGTCATGGGTGGTCGGTTCGGCGGGCCGGAGCTGCTCGTCATCCTCCTCATCGTGCTGCTCCTCTTCGGTGCATCGCGGCTTCCGTCCCTCGCGCGGAGCATGGGTCGTTCAGCGCGGATCTTCAAGGACGAGGTGACGGGCACGTCGGACGCGGAGAGCGACGACGACAACGACGGTGACAAGCCGAGCACCTGAGTCCGGCGGGAGTCGACGGCCGCCCCGCAACCCTCAGCGGCGCATGCCCCTGCTGGATCACCTGCGCGAACTTCGCAACCGGGTCATCCTGGCGGTCGCCGGCATCGCCGTGGCGAGTGTGCTCGGCTGGTTCCTCTACACGCCGCTCTTCGAGGCCCTGCAGCGGCCGATCCTGGACATCGCGGCGCAGCGGGACGCGCAGGTGGTCATCAACTTCGCCGGCGTGGCCACGTCGTTGGACATGCAGATCAAGGTGGCACTCTTCGCGGGCGTGATCGTCTCGAGCCCGTGGTGGATCTACCAGCTGTGGGCGTTCGTCGGGCCGGGTCTGACCCGGCGGGAACGGCGCTACACGCTCGGATTCGTCGCCGCGGCGGTCCCGCTGTTCCTGATCGGGACGGGTGTCGGCTGGTGGATCCTGCCCCGTGCGGTGGCGATCCTCACGAGCTTCACGCCCCAGGGCGCGGCGAACATCATCGACGCGCAGTCCTACCTCGGGTTCGTGATGCGGATGATCCTGGCGTTCGGGCTCGCGTTCCTGCTGCCCATCGCGATGGTGGGGCTCACGATGGCCGGCCTCGTGCGGGCGCGGACCTGGCTCGCGGGCTGGCGCTGGGCCGTGATGGGCACGGCGGTCTTCGCGGCGGCGATCACGCCCACGAGCGACGCACTGACGATGTTCATCCTCATGGTCCCGATGGTGGTGCTGTACTTCGGCGCCGTGGGCGTCGGGTTGCTCGCCGACCGCAGGCGCGACGCCCGCCTCGCGGCAGAGGGCCTCGCGTGAGCGGCGCGCGCCTGGGCGTGGTGGTCAACCCGACCGCCGGGCACGGACGGGGCGAGCGGCGCGGGCACCAGCTGATCCAGGCCCTCGAGCGCCGCGGCCATGCGGTCCGCGACCTGACCGCCGACTCCCCGGAAGCCGCGCTCGACCTGGCCCGCCAGGCCGTGGTGGACGGCCTGGACGCGCTGGTCGTGGTCGGCGGTGACGGGGTGGTCCACCTCGGCGCGAACGTGGTGGCCGGCACGGACCTGCCCCTCGGGGTGGTCGCGGCCGGCAGCGGCAACGACATCGCCAGGGCGGGCGGGCTGCCGATGCACGACGTCGACGCGTCGGTGCGGGCGCTCGAGCACGGGCTGGAGCACGGCGGCCGGCCGGTCGACGCGGTGCGCACCGGTCCGCCGGGGTACGAGGCGACGCGGTGGTACCTGGCCGTGCTCTCCGCCGGCTTCGACGCGGCCGTCAACGCGACGGCCAACACCTACGAGCGTCCGCGGGGCACCGCCCGGTACGTCCGCGCTGTGCTGGAGGAGCTGACCAGGTTCCGGCCCTATGGGTTCCGCATCACGCTCGACGACGAGGTCTGGGAGCAGTCCGGGACCCTGGTGTCGGTGGCCAACACCTCGTCCTACGGCGGCGGGATGCGGATCGCCCCGGATGCCCGCTGGGACGACGGGGTGCTCGATGTGATCATCGCGGGCCCACTGAGCAGGTCGGGCGTGCTCGGCCTGTTCCCGCGGCTGTTCAACGGCTCGCACGTGCACCACCCGGCGTGCACCGTGGTCAGGGCGCGTCGCGTCCTCCTGGAACCGAGCCACGCGGGACCGCTGCCCCCGTCGGCGTACGCCGACGGCGAGCTGGTGGGGCCTCTGCCGCTGCTCGCCGAGGTCGTGCCGGGCGCGGTCCGCCTGCTTGCCTGAGCAGGCCCCGCGCCGGTGGACGGCGAGCGGGCCGGCGCCGTGCGGTGCCTAGGCTGGTGGCATGTCCTCGCCTGCCGAGCGGTACGCCGCAGCCCGCGCCAGGGCCGCCGCCGAACGCTCGGAGCTCGCGCTGTTCGCCCGGGCCCTGCCGTTCGAGCTCGACGCCTTCCAGACCGACGCGTGCCAGGCGCTCGAGGCCGGCCGCGGGGTGCTGGTCGCCGCCCCGACCGGGGCCGGCAAGACCGTGGTCGGCGAGTTCGCGGTGCACCTGGCGCTCCGGCAGGGCACCAAGGCGTTCTACACCACGCCGATCAAGGCACTGAGCAACCAGAAGTACCACGACCTGGTCGCGGTCCACGGGGCCGAGTCGGTCGGCCTGCTCACCGGTGACACCACCGTCAACGGGGAGGCGCCGGTGGTCGTGATGACCACCGAGGTGCTGCGCAACATGCTCTACGCCGGTTCACGCACCCTGGACGACCTGGGGTTCGTGGTGATGGACGAGGTGCACTACCTCGCCGACCGGTTCCGCGGGCCGGTGTGGGAAGAGGTCATCCTGCACCTGCCCGACCGGGTCCAGCTCGTGTCGCTGTCGGCGACCGTCTCCAACGCCGAGGAGCTCGGCGACTGGCTGACGGAGGTGCGCGGCGACACGACGGTGGTGGTCAGCGAGGTGCGTCCGGTCCCGCTGTGGCAGCACGTGCTGGGCGCGGACGGTCTGTTCGACCTGTACGCCGGCGACGTGGACCCGACCGCCCCCGGCACGGACCCCCCGATCAACCCCGACCTCGTGGTGGCACTGCGCCGCAGCGCCCGCACCGGGCCGCCGCCGTGGCGCGAGCACGGCAGCCGCAGCGCGCGGGGCGGACGCGCCCGGCCCGCGCCGGCGCGCACGGGCGAGCGCCCGCGGCCTCGACGCGGCGTCCCGCGGTCGGCCGTGGTCGACGTGCTGGACCGCGGCGGACTCCTGCCCGCGATCTTCTTCGTGTTCTCCCGGGCGGGGTGCGACGCGGCGGTCGCGCAGTGCCTGCGGACCGGGATGCGCCTGACCACGCCGGCCGAGCAGGCGGCGATCCACGACCTGGTCACCGAGCGGTCCGCCGCGATCGCGCCGGCGGACCTGGGCGTGCTCGGGTTCTGGGAGTGGAGCCAGGGCCTGGAGCGCGGGATCGCCGCGCACCACGCGGGCATGCTTCCGCTGTTCAAGGAGACGGTCGAGGAGCTGTTCTCGCGTGGCCTGGTCAAGGTGGTCTTCGCCACCGAGACCCTGGCGCTGGGCATCAACATGCCCGCGAGGAGCGTCGTGCTGGACACCCTGACCAAGTGGGACGGGTCGGCGCACAGCGACCTCACGCCGGGGGAGTACACGCAGCTCACCGGCCGTGCGGGGCGGCGCGGGATCGACGTCGAGGGCCATGCGGTGGTCGTCGAGCACGGCCACCTCGACCCGGTCGCCCTCGCGGGTCTCGCGTCCCGCCGGACCTATCCGCTGCGCTCGAGCTTCCGGCCGACGTACAACATGGCGGTCAACCTCGTCGCCCAGGTCGGCCGGGAGCGGGCCAGGGGAGTGCTCGAGCAGAGCTTCGCGCAGTTCCAGGCGGACCGTGCCGTGGTCGGCCTCGCGCGCCAGGCGAGGGCGCACGCCGAGGCGCTGACGGGCTACGCGGAGGCCATGACCTGCCACCTCGGCGACTTCGCGGAGTACGCCGAGCTGCGTCGCACCCTCGCCGCCCGGGAGCGGGACCTGCACCGCGACGCCTCGCGACGCCGCAAGGCAGCGGCCGGTGCCGAGCTCGCCCAGGTCCGGCGCGGTGACGTGCTCGAGATCGCCGGCGGGCGTCGCGCCGGGCACGTGGTGGTGCTCGACCCGGGCACCGGTGGGTTCGACGGGCCCGAGCCCACGGTCCTGACCAGCGACGCCAAGGTGCGGACCCTGCGCGCCCCGGACCTCGCACGGGGTGTACGGACGGTGGCCAGGGTGCGCGTCCCGCCGCGCTTCAGCCCACGCAACGCGCGGTCCCGCGCGGACCTTGCCTCGGCGATGCGGAGCGCGCTGGCCGACCCCAGGAGACGGGTCGAGCGCCCCGCCGAGGTCCCGGTCCGGTCGGCCGCGCACGATGACGCGACGATCGCAGAGCTGCGCCGCCGGTTGCGCGCCCACCCCTGCCACGGCTGCTCCGAGCGTGAGGACCATGCCCGGTGGGCCGAGCGTCACCATCGCCTCGCCCAGGAGCACGCGGCCCTGGTGCGGCGGATCGAGGGCCGGACCAGCTCGATCGCACGTGTGTTCGACACCGTCTGCGACGTGCTCGCCCGCACCGGGTATCTGCAGCCGGGGGAGGGGTCGGAGGCCGGCGAGCTGGTCGTGACGCGAGCCGGGCAGACCCTGAGGCGGCTCTACGCCGAGAACGACCTGCTGGTGGCCGAGTGCCTGCGCAGCGGGGCCTGGGACGGGCTCGACGCCGCCGAGCTCGCGGCAGTGGTCGCGGCGGTCGTGTTCGAGGCGCGGCGCGAAGAAGGCGTCGAGGGCCCCGCCGTGCCAGGCGGCCCCCGGCTGGCCGCCGCGGTGGACGCCACCGTGCGGACCTGGTCACGGCTGACCGACCTGGAGGCCGAGCACGGCCTGTCGGCGACCCGCAGGCTCGACCTCGGCCTGGTCGGCCCGGTGCACCGGTGGGCCGCCGGCAGAGGGCTGTCGGCGGTCCTCAGCGGGACCGAGCTGGCGGCGGGGGACTTCGTGCGGTGGGCCAAGCAGGTGGTCGACCTGCTCGACCAGGTCGGGCAGGCCGCCGGTTCGCCGCAGACCCGTGCCGCCGCACGTCGTGCCGTGGACCAGGTACGACGCGGCGTGGTGGCCTACAGCGGGGTGTGAACCCGGACGGCGCACGGCCGGGCGGCACGCTGCGCTACGTTGCGTCCGTGCCAGCCCCACACCCCGCCACCTTGTACCGCAACGGCGTCGTGCACTCGGCCGCCGACCCGTTCGCCGAAGCGGTGCTCGTGGCCGACGGCCAGGTCGCCTGGCTGGGCCCCGACGACGCGGCGCACCGGGTCGCGGACGGAGCGGACCGTGTCGTGGACCTCGACGGCGCGCTGGTCGCACCCGCGTTCGTAGACGCGCACTCGCACCTCAGGCTCGCCGGGCTCGCCGCCGGCGCGACGGACCTGACGGCGATGACGACGCAGCAGGTGCTCGACGCCGTCGCGTCGGCCGGGGGAGACCTGGTGATCGGCCTCGGGTGGTCGCCGGCGCGGCACGCCGAGCCGCCCGGGCCCCGGGAGCTGGAGCGTGCGTCCGGCGGGCGCCCGGTCGTGCTGCTCGACGCCGAGCTCGCGCGGGCGCAGGCGACCCCCGAGCTGCGCGCGGACGAGCGGGAGGACGCCCTGGCCGGTCTCGCGGTGGGCGCCGTGCTGGACTCGATCGCCTCGCGGTTCGGTGGCGCGGTGGAGGCCGGGCTGTCGGCTGCGGCAGCCGCCGGGGTGGTCGCGGTGCACGAGCACAGCATCCCTGCGCTGGAGTCCAGGGCGGGCCTCGCGGCGCTGCTGGCGCGGACGGCTCCGGACGACTCGGGGGTGCCGCAGGTGATCGGCTACCGGGCGGAGCTGTGCGAGACCACCGACGACGCGCGCGCGGTGCTCGCCGAGATCCCCGGCCTGACGGGGATCGGCGGGGACGTGGCGGTCGACGGCACCCTCGCGGCGTGGGGCGCCGCGCTGCGGGCGCCCTACGCGGACGAGCCGGGCACCAGCGGCGAGCTCCTGCTCGCTGCCGAGCAGATCGCCAACCATGTCGCGTCGGTCACCCGCGCGCACGCCCAGGCCGGACTGCGGGTGCACGGCGACCGTGCGATGGCGGAGGCGCTCCTCGGGTTCCGCGCCGCGAGTGACGTCGAGGGCATCGCGGCCCTGCACGCCGCGGGCCACCGGCTCGACGGCGTCGAGATGGTGGATGCTGCGGCGCTGGCCACCATGGTCCTGCTGGGTCTGCGAGCCGTGCTGCAGCCGGCAGAGGTCCTCCGGCGGGTGGAGCTGGCCGCCGCGCGCCTCGGCCCGCTGCGGGTCGGCAGCATGCTTCCCGTGGCCGACCTCGCCGGTGCGGGTGTGCCGCTCGCGCTCGGGTCCGGGGTCGGTGGGTTCGACCCCTGGGGTTCGGTGCGCGCCGCCGTGCTCCACCCGGAGGCCGAGCAGCGGGTCTCGGCACGGGCGGCGTTCCGTGCCCACACCCGCGGTGGATGGCGGTTGGCCGGCCTGGACCATGCGGGCGCGGGGGAGATCAGGATCGGCGCACCGGCGCACCTGGCGATCTGGCGTGCCGACGAGCTCGTCGTCCAGGCGCCGGAGGGCAGGCTCGCGGCGTGGAGCACGGACCCCAGGGCCGGCACGCCGCTGCTTCCCGCGCTCGCGCCCGACCTGCCCGCGCCGCAGTGCCTGCGCACCCTGCGGGCCGGGCACGTGATCCACGACGCCATGGGTTGAGGCGACACGCCGGAGCGACACGCCGGGCCGTCACTGATCCGATAGGGGTGAATCGCACCCGCCGTGACCTGCACAGACGGCTGTGACCTGCGATGACACCCCCTTGACTGGCCGGGTGGAACGGGTAGTTTCGCTCTGTCCCGACATCCGCGCCGCACACTGCGGGCGCGTGACCACACGGGTTCCGGCTTGGCCCGTGCGTCCAGTAGACAACGGACGTCCGTCCGGTACGAAGGGCGCACGGGCCGGTCGGCCGGGGCTCACGTACTCTGTCCAGGTGCACGCCCCCCGCCGTTCCTTCTCCTTGGTGATGGCCGTCGTCGGCGGTGTCGTGACGGACCTCGCGTTCCCCGGTACGGGCTGGTGGCCGCTGGCGTTCGTGGGTGTCGCGCTGCTCCTGCTCGCGATGGGCCGCGACTCGGCATGGTGGAACGCGCTGGTGGGGCTCGTGTGGGGGCTGGCCTTCTTCGGGCCGCAGCTGTCCTGGATCGACGGTGCGGTGGGCTGGGTGCCGTGGATCGCGCTGTGCGTCGCCGAGGCGGGGTTCGTCGCACTCTTCGGCGTGGGATGGTCGTGGGCACGTCGCGGGCGGGTGATCCGCACGGCGGCACGCTGGCAGGTCCCTGCCGCGGCGGTGCTGTGGGTGGCGGTGGAAGAGGCCCGGTCCGTGCTGCCGTACGGGGGGTTCCCGTGGGGGCGGCTGGCCTTCTCGCAGGCCGACTCGCCGCTGGGCAGGTTGGCCTGGCTCGGTGGCGTGCCGCTGGTCTCGGCCGCCGTCGTGGTGGTGGGCGCGCTGCTCGCCGTGGCGGTGCAGCGGGTGCGCGAGCTCGAGCTCGGCATGGCGAGCGGTGCCGTGCTGCTGGGCTTCGCGGTGCTGGCGGGCGGTCTGGTGGTGCCGCTGGACACCGCCGCCGAGGCCGGGCACCTGGAGGTGGCTGCGGTGCAGGGCGACGTGCCCGACCGAGGCCTGGACTCCCTGGACCAGGCCAGGCAGGTCGTCGTCAACCATGCGAACGGGAGCATGAGCCTGCTCGACCGCGTCGAGCCCGGGCAGCTCGACCTCCTGCTGTGGCCGGAGAACAGCGCCGACTTCGATCCCCGGACCGATGCCGAGACGCGGGCGCTGGTGGACAAGGTCACCACGTCGCTCGACGCGCCGCTGCTGCTCGGCACGCAGGAGTACCCGGACACCGGCGGCCGCTACAACCTCGGGATGCTCTGGGAGCCCGGGGTCGGGCCGGTGGCGATCTACGCCAAGCAGCACCCGGTGCCGTTCGCCGAGTACATCCCGATGCGTTCGATCGCCCGGCGGTTCTCCTCGGCGGTCGACCGGGTGGGTCGGGACATGCTCGCGGGCACCGAGGTCGGGCTGATCCCGGTGAACGTGCCGCGCCTGGGGCGCACGGTCGGCGTGGCCGACGTGATCTGCTTCGAGGTCGCCTACGACGACATCGTGCGGGACGCGGTGACCGCCGGGGGAGAGCTCCTGGTGGTGCAGACCAACAACGCGACCTTCGGGCACACCGACGAGTCGACGCAGCAGCTGGCGATGTCCCAGATCCGCGCCATGGAGCTCGGCCGGGCGACCGTCCAGATCTCGACGGTGGGGGTGAGCGGGATCATCGCGCCCAACGGCACCGTGATGCAGCGCACCGACCTGTTCACCGCCGAGCAGATGGTGGCGTCGGTGCCGCTGCGGACCTCGTTGACCCCGGCGGCGCGGATCGGCGACGAGGTCGGTTGGGCGTTGCGTGGCCTGGGAGTCGTGGTCGTGCTCGCCGGCGTGGCCGGCGCGTGGGGGAGCCGGCGCGAGTCCGGCACGGACCGTGCGCGGCGGGGCGCTCGGGCTACCGCGCGCTGAGCTCCGATCCCACCGAGGACGCCAGGGCCGGGGCCGGACAGCACGACGCCCCCGGGGTGGTCCGGGGGCGTCGTGGTCGACAGCTCAGGCGGAGCGGCGGAGCTTGCCCGCTCGCAGCAGCTCCAGTCGTTCGCTCAGGAGCTCCTCGAGCTCGCCGACGGTCCGGCGCTCGAGAAGCATGTCCCAGTGCGTGCGCGGCGGCTTGCCGGCCTTGGCCTCGGGGCGCTCGGCGTCGCGGAGCAGCGCCTCGGCGCCGCAACGGCACTCCCACACCGCCGGCACGTCGGCCTCGGTGGAGAACGGCAGGACGATCGTGTGGCCGTTCGGGCAGTCGTAGTGGGCCTGCAGCCGCGGAGCGAGCTCGACGCCCGCGTCACTCTCCAGGCTGTTGGCGCCGATGCGCATGCCGCGCAGTGATCGGTCGGCCATCGGGACACCTCCGTTCGTCCGGGCGAACCGTGCGGTGAGGTCCGCACACCCTCCGGTCACCTGTCCAACGCCCGGGTCGGGGGCGCTGTTCCTGCCGACATGTGCGGGTTCGGTGAACGAATCCGCGTGCGGTTCACCCGCGGGCGCCGCCGGTCCGACGTACCCCACGCTCCTCTCGCCACCCGGGCTCCGCAACCGGACGCGGCGTCCCTCACGGTTTCTGCACGAGACCGCCGACGGCCCCGCACCTGAGCGCCGCGCGGACGCCCGGCCGAGCCGTCACGTGAGGTCGAACACCCGTTCGATCGCCTCGACGACGAGCGCGTGGTCGTCGGCCTGGGCCAGGCCGGAGACCGTGACGACGCCCACCGCGCCGACGCCACGCACCACGAGGGGTACGGCGCCGCCGTGCGTGGCGACCTCGCCGACCGCCAGGCCGCGCTCGTTGGCGAAGTCCGTGCCGGCCGCCGCGTCCCGGCGTCCGACCAGGAACGACGGCTGTCCGGTGATCTCGACGACGCGACGCTTGCGGGCGATCCAAGCGTCGTTGTCGGGGACGCTGCCGGCCAGCGCGGCGTGGAACAGCTGCTGACCGCCGCGGTGGATGTCGATGGCGATCGGCAGGGACCGTTCCTGGCCGAGCTCGACCAGTGCGCAGCCCAGCGCCCAGGCGTCGTCGTGGTCGAAGTGGTCGAGCACGAGCCGGTGCAGCTCGGCCTCGAGCTGTGCGACGAGGGCGACGGGATCGGTCATGTGAGGGCTCCTGAGGCAGGGACGTCGGTCTGGGCCAAGCCTGGCAGGTCCCGCGCTCCAAGGCGCGATGTCGCGATCTCCCGTGATGCCGATAATGGACATGGTATTGCGGCGTGACCTCGCGCTTCGCTACGCTCGTGCTCACGTTGGGGACCCTCTTCCTTGTTGTGGGGTTCCCCGGCCCAGGCCCCGGACCGGCGCTGCAACGCCCCCGGGGCCGACCCATGTTCAGGGCCGGGTAACGCGGTTACTGTCAGGCCGCGGACGTGGCCCAGGGGTCGTCCGCCGAGTGCGCCGCAGCGGTGCGGCGCGGGTTGCGCGTCACGGCGACCTGGGCGAACCGCAGGTTCGCGGCCACCTCGTCGGCGGCGAGTTCGAGCCGGGACCGCTTCGTCCCGTCCTCGGCTTCCCAAGTGTTGTTGCGGTACCGACCGGTCACGGTCACCCGGTCGCCCTTGTGCAGCGACGCGAGCACGTTGGCGCCCAGCGCCTCGTCCCACACGGCCACGGGCCAGAACACGGGTGCGTCCTCGACGATCTTCCCGTCCTGGTCGCGCCAGACGATATTCTCCGCGACCTGGAGCGACACGAGGTGCCGCCCGCTGGGGAGGCTACGGGCCTCGGGGTCTGCGGTCAGGTTGCCGGTGATCGTCACCGGGTTGCGAGACGCCACAGCGTCCTCCGATCCTTGTTGTCTCCCGGTCTGCAAACCGGGCGTTGGGAGGAACGTTGCAGGGGACTACGACTCCGGTCAAGCGACCCGCCGACCCGTCACCCGTTCGGTCTACCGATCCGGGCCCCCTCGGGCGCCTGACGGGCAGCGAGGCGGGGGAGTTGGCCGACTACCTGGTACGCCCGGAGATCATCACGTTGGAGCGCCAGGACGCGCTCTGGCAGGCGCACACCGAGTACGCACGGCGGGCCGCGATCGCGCTGGCCGGGAACGATCTGGCGAGCGCGCTACGCCTGGCACGCATCAGCACCCACGCCGCAGCCCTGCGAGACCGGTACGCCTGACCCATCGGGGCAGGTCAGGAGGAGTTTCTAGCGCATCGTTCTGGGTCAAGAGGGCCGCTGCGCGGCCCGCGTGCGAACCTTCGTGACGCCTCCGTCCGGGCGGAGGACCAGCGCCCCGTGGCCGGCTCGCTGCGCTTGCAGCCGGCCACGGTTCCCCGGCCCACCGCGCGGGCGGCGGCTGACGCGACGGAAACCCCCGCGGGGCACGGACATTGCGGCCTCACCTGGCCGGTAGCACGGTCGCACCCCACGCAAACCGCGACCTCGCGCACGGTCGGGGACGGTGCTCCGCACCAAGGACCAAGACTGCCGACGACGGGGCGGTTTGCCTGGGGCCCCTCGCTCTCCGTGCTACCTCGTGCCTGCCGGTGAGGCCCGAAGAACACGGGCACTCACCGGCCGACCCAAGGCCCTGACCAGGAGGAACACCATGCAGACCATCGCCACCCAGCGCGACGTGTCCCGGCTGCTCGACGCGGCAACGTGGGACGAACTGCGCGCCCGGGCATTCCCAACGCTGTGGTCCGTCGACCTCGGCCAGAACCTCGACACCACCGCCCCGCCTGACCATCGCAGGACCGCATTCCACGCCTACGCCGTGGCCTCGGTTTTCCGGGTCCGCGCACACGAACTCGCCGAGAAGTCCGGCCCGCGCATGGCCTAGAGACCCACCACCCGGGCCCACACCGGTTCAAGCGCCGCCAGGACCACGAGCACCGTCAGCGCGGTGCACACCCGGCGCCAGATTCGAGCCGACGCGGCGTGCTGCTCGCGTTCCGCGAGGCCCTGGGCGAGCAGGTCAGCGTTAGCCTGTTCGAGGCGGGCGATGTAGTCGACCACGCGCTGATCCTCAGACAGCGCGATGGGCGGGCGGGGCGTCTCGTCACTCACCCCGCTGTGATCGGCACGCGTTCCGGCTCACTTGACCCGTCTGGGCGCCTGGGCACCGCCAACGCTGACCACGCTCGCGGCACCGGAGCGTGCTTCCACACAGGTAACTCGGCCAGCGTTAGCACGTGGTGTTGCTGGTCCTCGCGGACCTGCGCCATGCCCCGGCCCCAGGTGCGAGACGCCGACCACGTGCGGAACGACGGCGAGGTGACCAACTCAGGGTCACGCACCTCGCCCGTGCGCGGGTTGACCCACAGGCCCGTCCCTGCGTCCTGGCGGAACCCGCGCGGGGTTCGCCACAGGCGCCACGGCACGTCACGGCGCTCGTCGGCCGACTTCGCCACGTACTTGGCCACGTAGGACGCGTGGCCAGGTTCGAGGCGCTGCAAGTCGACCGAGTGGCCGAACCCGTGCCGGATCGCCAGTGCACGGACGGTCGACTTGGTGATCTGGACCGGGCGCCCGTCGACCCGCCGCAGCAGCACGTGGTAGTGCAGCGCCCCGCGGCGCTGGACCTCGGCTGCCCGGAAGTAGGTCACCCCCTGGCGGCGTCGCCCATCCACGAAGTAGTCCGCGCCCAGCGCCCGCGACAGGTCGCGTACGAAGTTGTTCCATCGCACCGACGCGCGCGCGTTCCACTCGGCCAAGTCAGCGCCCCCAACCGGCGTGCAGGCGCACAGGCTCCCGTCTGGCGCGTAGTGCTCGACCGCGCCCGGCGCGGTGAGCGTCAGGAACAGGCCGCGGACCCCGACGACGAGCCCGGACCCGGCGACCCTACCGACCCGGCCCCGGTAGACCGCTGCGCACGGTTCGCACTTCGACGCTCGCGACGTGCCGCACCGGATGCCCCGGGATTCGCCGCACACGCGGCAGGCCAACTCGAGCGGGGCATCGCACCCCGCGACCGGCTGACGGTTCGAGGACGGGTCACCGGGGCGGAGCGGCGTTCCAACCACCCACGCCCCGGTGACCGTCCAGTCGTGCGCGCATTCCACGACGGACCTCCTTGTTGTCCGCCCCTGCAAGGGCGGTGACTGCGGGACCGGTTCAGCCGGTCTCGAACTCCCGGGCCGACTCCGCGTCGATGCCGAGTTCATCGGCCAGCGACTCGGCCACGTCCTGCTCCATGACGAGTTCGCGCGGCTGCCCACGCCACTCCACAGCGTCAAGCCCTCCCAGCCGCTCGGCGGCCACGTGCCGGGCGCCCTGGCCCACGTTCACCACCACGGCCGCCTGAGCGGCCGCGCGGGCCTCGGAGGCCGCGACAGCCGTCGCCCTGGCCTCGGCACGGGCGTACGCGGCGGCGTAGGCCGCAGCCCGGCCGGACCGGCGCCCGACCCACCAGGCGAGCAGCACCGCGCACGCGATCGCCACACCCGCCGCGCCTGCCACCGCATCGGCCATCGGCGGCAAGTTCCGCCACCCCGACACCACGAACCCGAACGCCAGCACCGCCACCGGTAGCCACCGCATCACGCGGCCCCCCTCTCGGCCGCTGCGAGTTGAGCCGCCCGGCGCTGAGCCGTGGCCGCGCGCCGGGCACGCTCACCGGAGGACGCTGCGGCGTAGGCGTCCCGGTCATCGTTCAGGTGTGCAGCCGTGGACAGCCGCTCGAACGTGTTGTAAGCCTCCGCGACCTCCGTCGAGAACCAACGCCAGCGGGTCGTCATGCGCCGATCGGGGCGCCGGAAGAACTCCGGTTCGTACGAAACCGCGCGGAACAGCGCCGGGTGACCCTGACGCTCGAACCACGCCGAGCACAGCCACATCCACGACGACACATCACGGATCACCCGATCGACACGGTTCTCGTGCTGGGCGCACCACAGCAGGTCCCACCCGTTCTTCCGGGTCTGCGAGAGCATCGCCAGCCAGGACGGCGGCAGTTTCAGCGACTGCCGCGCCGGGAACCACAGGTGCGCCTCATCAATGACGATCACGCCCGCGGGCAGGTCGAGCAGTTGCTCGGGCGCGAACGTGTAGCAGCCCTCGTGATTGATCGGGTAGTTGGCGAAGATCGTCCGCCCACGCTTGGCGAGCTCGATGGCCCGCGCCGTCAGCGTGTACGACTTCCCCGAGCCGGGACGCCCGATATAGCCCTCGATCACGGCTGGACCTTCCGCGTCTCGCCCTGCCCGGCGACCTCGCGCGCGCTCATCGCCACGAGCATCACGTCGACGCACAGCCGCAGCCACCAGTCCCGAAGCCTTCCCATCGCACCCACCCCCATCACGTCAGCGGCAGCAGTTCCCACACGAACACCACGGCGCGCCACGCCAGTAGCGCCACCTTCAGCCCGATCACCACCGCCAGGCAGATGCCAAGCAGCGTCACCGGGAAGTACCCGTTCCCGACCGCAGCCATCGACCCCAGGGACGTGCTCGTGGTCGTGAACGGCTCGGCGTCCGGCTGCCACTCGGGCAGCAGCCCCGCGATCGCGCGAACCAGGCTCAGCGCGAAGGTCACCAGAGCGTCGGTAACCATCAGCCCTCACCGCCCCCGCGCCCATTCATCGCGGACACCAGCAGGGACCAGACGTAGAAGCCCGTCGAGACGACCAGCGCCAGAGACGTGATCGAGTACAGGACCAGCAGCGGCGGTGACTGCGGGGGAGTGCACGGGAACGCCAACCGGCCCTCACCCCACGGGTCGAAGTCGGCCACGTTCCCCTCACACCCCGTGCCCCACCCGTCCGCGAGACCGCCGAGCGTCCCGGCGATGGGTCCCGCGAGGCTTAGCGGGGGGCGTGACAGAACCTCGGTCTTGGTCGCCTGGACCTGGGCCGTGACCGTGTCAGCCGAGGGCACGAACGCCCACGCCAGAGCGCACTGCGCCCCCTTCGTGACCCAGTACCCGATACCGCCTGCGGTGAACTCAAACGGCGGGGGGCACCCGTCGTCCGGCGCCGGAGAACCCGAGGGGTCCGGCGTAGGCACCGGCTCACCATCCGCGCCCGGGTCCCCGTACGGCTCCGTCTCCGACGCCGGGTGCGGCTGCCCCTGGTCATCGACCGTGGGCGCCCCAGTGGCCACGTTGAACGTCGGCCGATACACCGCGCACTCATCGAGCGCCACGGCGTGCGACCCGTAGACGCACCGGTAGTTGTCCGCCTTCGCCGGGTCCGACCACCAGTCGACGCACGCGGCCGGGTTCGACAGGCACGACACCGCAGCGCCGGTCGCCGGGTCCACCCGCCGCAGGTCCAGCACGCACGAGCCATCCAGGCACTCCGGGAAGTCGTTCGCCCAGGAAGCAACCTCGGCCGGGACCGTCCAGGAGTACACCAGCGCGTCATCAAGACCGGGGGTCACCTCCCAGATGTTGACCTCGGTGGCGATCAGCCCGGCCGGGCACGTGACCTCCGGGAACTGCGGCCACGTCGGGTCCGACTCTCGGAACGGCATCGAGGACGCCGAGCCCGTGCCGCCGCCCGTGCACGTCCAGTCGGTGCGCCAACTCCGTAGCGGGTCCGAGTCGACCTCCGCGGGGCGGCTGGGGGAGCCGACCGGGTACCACGTCGCAACGACCTGGCCGGACGCGTCCCGCAGGTCAACGCTCACCAGGTACCGCCCGGACGGCACCGACAGCCCGCCGCCACTCGGCAGTTCGCCCGCCGCGACCTTAGTCGCCGCAACGACGGGCGACTGCACGGTGCCACCGTCGTCCAGGTGCCCGATCAGGTACCACGAGCCCGTGCTCGGATCCCACGTGCCGCTGGTCAGCAGCGCCAGCGGGTACGGCGAGCCCGAGCCGACCAGGGTCGAGGCGTACACACCGCCACCCGTCGACTGAGGCGGACCGTCCAACTCGCTCAGGAACTCGCTTTGCGTGATGTTGTCGTACCGGCACTGAAGCGCGGTGCACTCCCGCCACCAGCCCGGCCACGCAGGCTGACCCACCCAGCCGGGCGGGACGACCAGGGCCGCGACGTCGACGTTCGGCACGTAGTCGGCCGCAGCCGCGGGCCCGTAGTAGTCCCAAAGCGCCTCAAACCCCACGTCGTCCACACCCGCAAGCCGCATCACGAGGTTCGTGCCCTCGTACCCGATGAAGAAGCCCGCGACCCCGGCCGCGAACGGCGACGGGGCCCCGGCCACCGATTTGAACAGCCCGCCCGAGGCGGACACCGGGGCCCGCCACGCGGTGCCCACCGTCGAGACCGTGTTGCCGATGGCCCGCGACCGTTCCAGCGCGGTGGCCTCATCCAGCGACCCGACGACCGACGAGGGGACCGTGACGGGCGGCGGGGGAGCCTGCGCCGCCATCGCCGCTGGGGCGTGCGGGTCCAGCAGGACCAGCCCCGCCAGCGCCAGCATCCCGGCCAGCACCGTCCTTGTACGCCGACCCACGGCGTCACCCCTTCCGCTCTACGCTGGTCGCTCTGACCGGCTCACGCGGCACCCCCCCGACCACCAGCCCGGGCCGGGGGAGCACCGTGCGGGCCGGTCAGGCCTTCGCCGCGCCCTTGCGCAGGTACTTCACGCCCAGCGCGATGACCGCGCCGAGGATCACGAGACCGAACAGCGCCGGGACGAGCGTCCCGGTCACGGTGCCCTGCAGGCTCGTGAACTGGTCGGTGATGGTGGTGTCGATGGTGCTCGGCTCCATGAGGAACCCTCCCTTTCAGTCCCGGGTGAACGCCCGGATCGCTACGGCCAGCAGACGCCAGGCCGTTCCCACCGCCACGCCGGACAGCGCAGCGGAAACCATCAGTTCGGCGCCGGTCACTGGTCCAGGTCCTGACCAGCCGCCACCCGGGCGCCCTGCCGCAGCAGCGCCGCGCCCGTCTCGATCACCGCGAGCAACCCGCCCAGCACGACGAGCCCGCCCACGAACGCCCCCCACGGCGCCGCGCCGATCACGGCAGCCACCGCATCGCGGCACCGAGACCCATCGCGGCCAGCGCGACGGTGCCGAGGATGCTGAACAGGTGCAGGACCAGGCTCACGAGGTCACCCCCGACGCCACGTCGTCACCGTCACGACCCCCAGCAGCAGCGCCACCGACCCCAGGCCAAGGCTGACCAAACCCCGCAGCGCCGCCAGTTCGGCCAGCGTCTCGGGCGCGTACGACCCGAGGACGAGCGAACAGTCCGAGGGCGGCAGCGGTGGCGAGTCCCACGACGGCAGCGGCGCCGAGTACGGCGTGCCATCCGAGTTGAGGCACTCCGGAGGTACCGACGACGTTGTGAGCGAGGCTGGCTGCACCAGTGCGGTAGAGCCACCCGAGGGCGAAGATGCCGCCGAACGCAGCAGCACCGCCGACGAGAACGAGGCGGACGTACTCGCCCCACGTGCGGCTAAGGACGACGCCAGCGCCGCCACGGCGACCGGCGACGGGTCCCGCAGCGACCCGCCTACCCACGACGCACCAGCCGCATCAGCGCCCCGAGCAGCCGCCGCAGACGCCGGAAGAGCAGCAGCGCCAGCAGCAAGCCCGAGAGCGACCAGAGCCCGCGCGAGTCGATGCCGTCCCACATCAGCCCTCCCAGCCCGGGAGTTCGGTCGCGCGGAACGCGAACACCGCGTCGAGGGTCTCCGCGGTGAACGCCGAGGCGATCGACGCCAGCCCGTGAGCGCAGGCGCCGCACACGTCCACGTCCAGGAACGTGCCGAGCCGGGCGTCGTACATCCGGCCCGTCAGCACCCCGCGGGTGTTGTCGTGCTGCCCGCGCACCAGATGCGAACCGAGCGTGGGCGACAGGTCGCACCAGGCGTCCAGGTACGTCAGCCAGTCGAGCAGCACCGGCCCGTCGTACTGGACCGAGGGAGTGACATCGGCCACGGGCACGTCGTCCCTTGACAGCCGATAATGGACATTATGTCATTCCGGCCGTGAAGCGCCCGGCGCGAGGAGGCCCCGGGGTCGGCGGACGTGCGAGGTCCCGTCCCCCGCCACGTACCATCGTGGTCGTGAGCCAGCCTGACGACGATGACGCGCCGCCGCCCCGCAAGCCCCTGCACGCCAACTGGTGGTGGTCCGGTGCGCTGTGGATCGTCGCAGGCGGCGCGATCGCGTACTACCAGTGGCCCGTGATCCAGAGCGGCGAGTCCATCTGGGCCAACTACCTGATGGCCGCGGTCGGGATCGCCCTGGCCGTGGTGGGTGCCTATCGCCTGTGGCGCGACTGGCAGGTCGAGCGTGTCCGGCGCGTCCAGGACGCGGCTGCCCAGGACCTGGCCGACGGGCCACAGGACGGCTGACCGCCCTCAGCCTTCGTTCCGGGTGGCGTCGGCGACGTCCTCCTCGGGCCGCGGCGGTACCGTCTCGTCGAGCTCGAGGTGCGGGATCTCGATCTGGGCGCCGACGTGCCCGTGCGGGTCCGGGTGCGGGTCGGGCAGGTCGGTGGACTGGACAGGCATGGCACCTCCTCGGGTCGCCGGGGAGCAACCCAGCGCGTGTCAGACGCTCAGGACCTCGCCCGGACGGGTGCGACGGTACTCCCCCGCGCCACCCAGCCGGCCGAGCAGGGTGTCGGCCAGCGCACGGCCCTGCTCGGTGTAGATCGCGTCGTGGATCGGTAGCGCCAGCTCGGGCGCGACGGCGCGGACCAGGTCGATCGCGCCGGCGATCCGCAGCCACGGGGCCGCGATCGGGACCAGGAGGACCCGAGCGGGCCCGGGCGGCTCGTCGAGGGAGTCCCCGGGGTGCCACACGGCGCCGACGAGGTAGCCGACGTTGGGGATCCGCGGCACGTCGGGATGGATCTCGGCGTGGACGCCGCCGCCGACCAGCACGGGGATGCCGGCCAGGTCCAGCCGGTCCCCCGGCGTCACCGGGTGCAGGCGCTCGGACGGGGCGCCCGCGGTGGACAGCAAGGTCAGGGCCGACGCGGGTCCGTACACCTGCAGGTCCGGGTGGCGATGCAGCTCCTCGCTCACCGGCCCGACGGCGAGGTGGTCCGCGTGCGCGTGCGTGACCAAGAGGTGGTCGGCCCCGTCGAGAGCGCCGGTCACGTCGCTCCAGCTGCCTGGGTCGATCACCACGGTCGTGTCGTGGTGCGCCAGACGCACGCACGCGTGCCCCCACTGGCTCAGCCGCATGGCCCTAGTCTTGCGGTCCGGGGCGCGCGCCGCATGTCAGTCGATGACGAGAACCAGGTCGCCGCCCTCGAGCTGCTGGACCGCGCCGATCGCGAGCCGGTGGACCGTGCCGCTGACCGGCGTCGTGATCGCCGCCTCCATCTTCATCGCCTCGATGGTGGCGACGGTCTGCCCGGCGTCGACGTGCTGGCCCTCCTGGACGGTCGGCGTCACCGCGCCGGCGAACGGTGCGGCGATGTGGCCCGGGGCGCCGGGGTCGGCCTTCTCGGCGGCGACCTGGTCCACCTCCACCGACGTGTCGCGGACCTGGAGCGGTCGCAGCTGCCCGTTGAGCGTGAACATCACGGTGCGCAGGCCACGCTGGTCCGGCTCGCCGACGCCCTCCATGCCGACGAGCAGTCCGACGCCCTTGTCGAGCTGGATCGAGACCTCGTGGTCGGCCGTCATGCCGTACAGGTAGGTCTGGGTGTCGAGCACGCTGACGTCCCCGTACTGCTCGCGGACGGCCTCGAACTCCTTCGTGGGCCCGGGGAACAGCAGGTGGTTGAGCCGGTTGCGGCGGGTGGCCGAGTCCGCGGCCAGCTCGGCCCGGTCCTGCTCGGTCAGCGGGGTGACCCGGTGGCTGGGGTTGCGACCGGCCAGGGCCTTGGTGCGGAACGGCTCAGGCCACCCGCCCGGCGGCGTCCCCAGCTCGCCGCCGAGGAATCCCACCACCGAGTCCGGGACGTCGTACTCCCCCGGCTCCGCGGCGAAGTGCTCCGGGTCCGCCCCGCGCGCCACCAGGTGCAGAGCGAGGTCGCCGACGACCTTGGACGAGGGGGTGACCTTGACCAGGCGCCCCAGGATCTTGTCGGCGGCCGAGTACATCGCCTCGATCTGCTCGAAGCGGTCCCCCAGCCCCAGCGCGATCGCCTGCTGTCGCAGGTTCGACAGCTGCCCGCCCGGGATCTCGTGGTCGTACACCCGCCCGGTGGGGCCCGGCAGGCCCGACTCGAAGGGCCGGTACAGCCGGCGCACGGCCTCCCAGTACGGCTCCAGGTCCATGACGTTGCGCAGCGAGAGCCCCGTGCTCCGCTCGGTGTGCTCCAGAGCCGCCACGAGCGCCGACATCGGTGGCTGGCTCGTGGTCCCGGCCATCGCGGCGCTCGCCGTGTCCACCGCGTCGACGCCGGCCTCGACGGCGGCGATCAGGGTTGCCAGCTGACCGCCGGCGGTGTCGTGCGTGTGGAGGTGGACCGGCAGGTCGAACCGCTCGCGCAAGGCTGTGACCAGCCGCTTCGCGGCGTACGGGCGCAGCAGCCCGGCCATGTCCTTGATCGCCAGGACATGGGCACCGGCATCGACGATCTCGTCCGCGAGACGCAGGTAGTAGTCGAGGGTGTAGAGCTTCTCGCCCGGGTCGGACAGGTCCGCGGTGTAGCAGAGCGCGACCTCCGCCACGGCCGCGCCGGTGGCGTGCACGGCGTCGATCGCCGGGCGCATCTGACCCACGTCGTTGAGGGCGTCGAAGATCCGGAAGATGTCGATGCCGGTGGCCGCCGCCTCGGTGACGAACGCCTCGGTGACCTCGCGCGGGTAGGGCGTGTACCCCACGGTGTTGCGGCCGCGCAGCAGCATCTGGATCGCGACGTTGGGCAGTGCCTCGCGCAGGAGGGCGAGCCGCTCCCACGGGTCCTCCCCGAGGAAGCGCAGCGCGACGTCGTAGGTCGCGCCTCCCCAGGCCTCCACCGAGAGCAGGCCGGGGGTGAGCCGCCCGACGTGCGGCGCGACGGCCGCCAGGTCGAAGGTGCGCACCCGGGTCGCCAGGAGCGACTGGTGGGCGTCGCGGAACGTCGTGTCGGTCACGGCGACCGGGGTCTGCTCGCGCAGCGCCTTGGCGAACCCCACGGGCCCGAGCTCGGCAAGACGTTGGCGGCTGCCGCTGGGCGCGGGGTACGCGAGGTCGACGGACGGCAGCTTGGTGCGGGGGTCCAGTGGCGCTCCGCCCGGGCCGTGCGGCCGGTTCACGGTGACGTCGCCGACGAACGAGAGCAGCCGGGTCCCGCGGTCGGCGCTCTCCTTGATCATCAGGAGCTCGGGACGCTCCTCGATGAACGCGGTGGACAGGTCCCCCGCGACGAACGCCGGGTCGGCGAGGACCTCCCGCAGGAAGGGGATGTTGGTCCGGATGCCGCGGATCCGGAACTCGGCCAGCGCCCGTCCGGCCCTGGCCACTGCGGTGCGGAAGTCGCGGCCGCGGCAGGTCAGCTTGACCAGCATCGAGTCGAAGTGGCCGCTGATCTCGGCGCCGGCGGTGGCGGTCGCGCCGTCGAGGCGGACCCCCGCCCCGGCCGGGGAGCGGTAGGCGATGATCCGCCCGGTGTCGGGGCGGAAGCCGTTCGCGGGGTCCTCGGTGGTGATCCGGCACTGCAGGGCGGCGCCGTTGACGCGCACCGAGTCCTGGGTGATCCCGATGTCCGCGAGGGTCTCCCCCGACGCGATGCGCATCTGGGCGGCGACCAGGTCGATGTCGGTGACCTCCTCGGTCACCGTGTGCTCCACCTGGATCCGGGGGTTCATCTCGATGAAGACGTGCCGGCCGGCTCGCTCCCCCGCGGTGTCCACGAGGAACTCCACCGTGCCGGCGTTGACGTAGCCGATGTGGCGGGCGAACGCGACGGCGTCGCGGCACAGCGTGTCGCGCAGCTCCGGGTCCAGGTTGGGCGCCGGCGCGATCTCGATGACCTTCTGGTGGCGCCGCTGGACGGAGCAGTCGCGCTCGAACAGGTGGACGACCTCGCCCGTGGCGTCCGCGAGCACCTGGACCTCGATGTGACGTGGTCGCAGCACGGCCTGCTCGAGGTACACCTGGGAGTTGCCGAACGCGCTGCCCGCCTCGCGCATCGCGGCCTCGAGGGCATCGGTGAGGTCCCCGGGCCGCTCGACCCGTCGCATGCCCCGCCCGCCGCCGCCGGCCACCGCCTTGACGAACAGCGGGAACCCGACCTCCGGCGCGGCGGCAACCAGCGTCTCGACGTCCTCGGAGGGCTCGCTCGAGGCGAGCACGGGCAGCCCGGCCTCGCGTGCCGCCCGGATCGCGGCGACCTTGTCCCCGGTGAGGTCCAGCACCTCCGCCGGCGGGCCGATGAAGGTGAAGCCCGCCTCGGCGCAGCGCCGGGCGAACTCCGGACGCTCGGACAGGAACCCGTATCCGGGGTAGATCGCATCCGCGCCGGCCTCACGCGCGACGCGCAGGATCTCGTCGATGTCCAGGTAGGCGCGCACGGGGTGACCCGGCTCGCCGATCGGATAGGCCTCGTCGGCCTTGAGACGGTGCTCGGAGTTGCGGTCCTCCCACGGGAAGACGGCGACGGTGCGGGCCCCGAGCTCGACGGCGGCGCGGAAACCACGCACCGCGATCTCAGCTCGGTTGGCGACGAGGACCTTGGAGAACACGACTCACCTCATCCACGGCAGGGACTGGGGAAAGGTTGCGGTCACCGTAGCGGCCCGTGCCCGTCCCACGCCCGCCGTCCGCGCCTCGGACGGCCTGCTCCGGTGGGGTGTGTCAGCCTGCTGAGCGGGCGCGGCGGCGTGCGGCGAGCTCGTCGTCGGGCGCCTCGGCGTCCTCGGCTCGGGCGGTCGGCAGAGCGGCGAGGCTGCCCTCGACCTCGCGCCAGACCCGCCCGACCGCGATGCCGAACACGCCCTGGCCGCCCTGGACGAGGTCGATGACCTCGTCCGCGGAGGTGCACTCGTAGACGCTCGCGCCGTCGGACATGAGAGTGATCTGGGCGAGGTCCTCGACGCCTCGCTCGCGCAGGTGGGACACGGCGGTCCGGATCTGCTGCAAGGAGACCCCGGTGTCCAGCAGTCGCTTGACGACCTTGAGCACCAGGATGTCGCGGAAGCTGTAGAGCCGCTGGGTGCCCGATCCGCTCGCGGTGCGGACGCTCGGCTCGACGAGGCCCGTGCGGGCCCAGTAGTCGAGCTGGCGGTAGGTGATGCCCGCGGCGCGGCACGCGGTGGGTCCGCGATACCCGGTGCTCGAGTCGAGGTCGGGCAGCTCGTCGCCGAACAGCAGGCCCTGGACGCGCTGCGGCACCTCGCCCGTCGGGCCGGCGGTCTGCTCCGTGCCGCTCACGGCGTCTCCCCTCGAGTGGGTCCGGGGTTCACCGGACGTTGTCCACGCTAGGGCCGGGGGTGGGGGCCGTCAACGATGCCGGGCCCAAGTTCGCCGGCGTGTCGCCGCGGCGTGTCTCACGTTGAGGTTGAAGGTGAGTCGAACGTCTCGATCGTGGCGTCCGCACCCCTCAGGGAGCCTCCGTCGGGCCCTCGGGAGGGGCGTTCTCGAAGTCCTCGGGCGTGACCTTGTCCAGGAACGCTCGGAACTCGGCCATCTCGTCCTCCGGAGTGGCGCCCTCGACCTCGAGGGAGGACTCCTCGAGCACCTCCGGTGCGCAGAGCACGGGGCACCCGACGCGCACCGCAAGGGCCACGGCGTCTGACGCCCTCGAGTCGACCCGTTCGCCCGAGTCGAGCACGAGCGCCGCGTGGAAGACGCCCTCGCGCAGCTCGACGATCTCCACGCGCTCCAGACCCACCCCGCACGTCTCGAGCACTGAGACCAGCAGGTCGTGGGTCATCGGGCGGGGCGGCACGACACCGGCCTGCCCGGCCGCGATCGCCGCACCCTCGGAGGGGCCGACCACGACGGGGAGCAGGCGACGCCCGGACAGGTCGAGCAGGAGTACGACCACCTGGTCGACAGAGGTCTGCCGGCGCACGCCCAGCACCTCGAGCTCCACGAGACCCGCCATGCCACCACGCTACGTCGCCGAGGTGCCTGACGACAGCAGAACCTCAGGGCGCCAGGCCGGCGACGCCGGCCCGCACCAGCGCGGTGTGCAGGCGAGCGCAGAGCTCGCCCACCTCAGCGGCGACGCTGGCCGCGTGGGCCTGCGCCGCCACGGCCCGCTGACCGCGAAGCGGCGCGACGATCTGCTCGACCACGGCCACCTGCCGGTCGGCCGCGGAACGGAAGCCCCGCAGGTGGCGGGGCTCGACGCCGTGCTCGGCCAGGGCCGCCGCAGCGACCACGACGTCCAGCGCCCAGGAGTCCAGGTGCCCCCCAGGTCCCGACGTGATGACGCCGGCCTCGACGAGGCCGGCGACCAGGGCGGGCGACACCCCGGCGAGCTCGGCGAGCGAGTCCACGGTCTGACGGCCTGCCGGCCGCAGACCTGCCGGGCGCCCGTCGCTGGTGGCCAGGCGCGGCCCGACCGGCTCATGGCCTTCACCGCGGTCCAGCGCCGCGAGGGCCTCGCCGATCACCCGCAGCGGCAGGTAGCGGTCACGCTGCTGGCCGAGCACGTACCGGACGCGCTCGACGTCCGCCCGGCTGTACTGCCGGTAGCCGCCGGGGGTGCGGCGCGGCTCCACCAGGCCCTGCTCCTCCAGGAACCGCAGCTTGGAGGGCGTCAGAGCCGGGAAGTCGGGCTGGAGCTCGGCGAGCACGTCCGAGATCCGCATCGTCGGTTCACGCGAGAAGCCCTGCGGCCAGGGCTCGACGACCGCTGGGCGCGAGGGGTGCGCCTCGGGGGGCGCCGGGAACGGGTCGGGCGCGGGCGAGCCGGGCCGGCCGTCGGCGGCGCGGCCCACCGTCACCGGCCCGGCTCGCCCGCGGGTCCGCGGCGCGCCGGGCTCGGGTGGAAGGTCATCCGGAACTTGCCGATCTGAACCTCGTCCCCCGGGCGGAGCAGCGCACGCTCGATGCGGTCGCGGTTCACGTAGGTGCCGTTGAGCGAGCCGACGTCACGCACCAGGAAACCCTCGCCCTCCCGGACGAACTCGGCGTGCTTGCGGGACACCGTCACGTCGTCGAGGAAGATGTCCGCGGACGGGCTGCGCCCCGCAGTGGTGCGGTCCGCGTCGAGCAGGAAGCGCGCGCCATGGCTCGGTCCGCGCTGCATGATGAGCAGCGCGGACGTCTCGGGGAGCGCGGCGACCGCGGCGTGCTCCTCCGGGCTCAGCGCCACTGCCGGCTCGTGCTCAGCGGCCAGGGCGTCGCCGAAGCTGATCGTGGTGTCCGCAGACCAGTGTTGCGGCTCGCGCTCGTCCATCACACCTCCTCGTCGGGCACAGCCTATGCGCACGGCAGCGGCGGCGTCAGTCTCCCGAGGCCTCCGGTGTCCCGGACGGCGCCGGAGTGGCGTACCGCGGCGTGCTGGTGCGACGGATGGCGTCGACGAGGACGTGGTCGCGCGCCTCGATCTCGGTCTCACCCGGCGCGTTGCGGACCTGTGCCAGCGCGCCGCCCGGGATCTCGAGCGCCGGGATCAGGGTGTCCGGGTCACCGATCGCGAGCCAGACGTAGGGCGCACGCAAGGAGACCCCGTCCACGTCCACCCCGTCGGGTGTGTCGATGATGTAGCTCGAGGCGGTGATCCGGCGTTCGTCGATCTGGATCGCTTCGGCGCCGGCGTTGCGCAGCTCCTCGAGCACGTTCACCAGGAGGGCGGCAGACAGGTGGGTGGTCGTCTCGGAGAGGACCAGGCGGACGCCCGGACCCTCCGCGGGCAGCTCGCCGGCGAGGATCCCCTGGACCGAGGCCCGGTTGGCGGCGGCCTCGAGCGCAGCGCGCTCGGTGTCGGCACCGGTGACCAGGTCGGCGCGCTGGGAGCGTAGGGATGCCGCCTGCTCCTCCAGGGCATCGGTGCGCTGGGTGACCTCGTCCAGGAGTCGGACGAGGTCGTCCTGGCTCAGCGAGGCCAGGTCGTCGGTGTGGGTCTGGCGCACCTGGATCACGAACGCGAACCCGAGGAGTGCGCACAGCAGGGCGGCGAGCAGCTGGCCGCGCGTGAGCCGAGGGCTGAGCGCTCGGCCGAGGGTCCGCCAGGGCCCGACGGGCGGAGCGGGCGGGTCGGGCGGGGCCGGCGCCTCCGACCGGTCGGCGGTGTGGTCGGCGTTCATCTCAGGCCTTCAGCAGGTGGCGCCTGATCGCAGCGGCGTTGGAGAAGATCCGGATGCCGAGCACGACGACCACCGCGGTCGACAGCTGTGAGCCGACGCCGAGCTGGTCGCCGACGAACACGATCAGCGCGGCGACCACGACGTTCGACAGGAACGAGACGAGGAACACGCGGTCGTCGAACGTGCCGTCGAGGATGGCCCGGAGCGCCCCGAAGAGGGCGTCGAGCGCAGCCACGACTGCGATCGGCAGGTAGGGCTGCAGGATCGGCGGCACGCCGGGCTCGAGGATGATGCCGGCGAGCGCGCCGAGGAGCAGACCGATCACCGCGATCATGGCGTGCTCCCCCCGGTGCTGGTCTCGTTCGGTGCGGACGTCCCATTCTGGGCCTCAGACGATGCCACATCGGGCACCTGGGCGTGGTGGAGCGTGACCGGTCCCGAACCGGGTAGCTGCAGCTCGGTCTCGGCGTGCGTGGTCCAGCCGATGCCGTAGGTGCTGGACAGCAGGGCGAGGTGGCTCGCTGCCGAGCCTTGGGCGAAGCGGGTCTGCATCTGCTGCGGGTCGCCGATCGCGCTCACCGTGTAGGGCGAGGCGAGCGGCACCAGGTCGACGAGGATCGCCTGGCCCGCGGTACGGATCGCGGTGAGCGAGGTGAGGCGCACGCCGTTGATGGCGATCGCCTCTGCCCCGGCAGCCCACAGCCCGTTGACGACCACCTGGAGATCGAGGTCCTGCACACGGCTCTCGGCGCTCTGCGTGCCGTCGACCGGGGGCGCGTCGCTGAGCTCGAAGACCAGGCCGGGCCCGACAACGGCCGCCGTGCCGGACGCGACCTCGTACCTCGAGAGCCGGGCGAGCAGCGCGGGGTCCGACTCGGCGAGGGCCTCGGACTGGAGGGTGGTGACCTGGGTGCTCAGGTCGGCGTTGGCCTTCGCGAGCGCGTCCGCCCGCGCACTCCGCTCGCTCACCTGGTCCAGCAGCAGCTGGCGTGAGGCCCGCAGCGCCGCGGTGGGCGCCCGGAGGTTCACCACGGCGCCGGCCAGCACCAGGCCGAGCGTGACGGCCACCACGAGCACGAGCCCGGAACGGGTCAGGCGCTGGGGTCGGCTCACCCGGCGCGAGAGGCTCGCGGCGTGCGCGGCCGCGTAGTCGCCGTCCACCGGCTGGCGCATGAGGTCGTTGAGCAGGCTCATCGACGCGTCGACCCGGCGTGGCGCGCTCATGAGGGCACCCGCAGGACGCCGACGGCCTGGCGGACGTAGAGCACGCCGGCGAGCCAGTACAGCCCGATCCCCCACCACGCGAAGGCCCAGCCGGCGACGCCGGCGATCGCGCCGAGCGGACCGGACCACTGGGCGAGCAGCAGCAGGGGGAAGGCGTACAGGAGCGCGAACGTGCCGGCCTTGCCCACGAAGTGGACCGGCAGCGGCCCACGCCCCCTGGTGACCAGCACGACCAGGACGACCGCGAGCAGGACGTCCCGCCCGATGATCACGCCGACCAGCCACCACGGGACCACGGCGCGCACCGCGAGCACCACCAGCGTCACGACGATGAAGAGGCGGTCGGCGGCCGGGTCGAGCAGCTCACCGAGCCGGCTCGTCTGGTTGAGGCGACGAGCCAGGACGCCGTCGAGCCAGTCCGTGGCACCGGAGAAGGCGAGGACGGCCAGCGCGGGGAGGTCGTACCCGGCGAACGCCAGCCAGGCGAACACCGGTACCGCGGCGAGCCGCACGGCCGAGATCGCGTTCGGCCAGGTGAGCACCCGGCCGGAGGCAAGGTCGGAACCGCTCACACTCGCCCGCCCCTCCGGCCCTGCCCGTCGCGTGCCGTCGTGTGACGGCCCACGCCGATCCTACGGCGCCCCGAGGCCACCGCCGTGTGCCGTGGCGAAGCGGGCACCGCGGGTCGGGGCCTGACAGACTGGCGCCCCGTGGAGAGCCGACCGCACTGGGCCGCGCGACTCGAGGACGCCGTGTTCACGAGGCTCGCGTCGTCGTTGCGCCGCCGCGGCTGGATCACCAGGGTCCAGCCGTACACCGGCTACGGCTCCACGGGCTGGGTCCGCGTGCTGGGCCGGGCGGTCCTCGCCCCGCCGGGCACCACGTCCGACCAGCTGGCAGCCGACGACGGTCCGGACCGCCCGCTACGGGGCTGGCGCTCCTTCGTGGTGGTCCAGGTGCCGTTCCAGAGGGTCCGGGTCACGGTCGCGGGCCGCGAGCACGAGGTCGCGGCGGACCGTGGGGGCTACCTGGACGCGGTCCTGGAGGCCGGGCTGCCGCCCGGGTGGCACGAGGTCGAGCTCGCCGTCGGCGACGTCCGCGTCACGGCTCCGGTGCACGTCATCGGCCCCGAGCCGGCCATCGCTCTGCTCAGCGACATCGACGACACCGTGATGGTCACGGCGCTGCCACGACCGATGCTGGCCGCCTGGAACGCCTTCGTGCTCCACGAGCACGCCCGGCGCGAGGTCCCCGGGATGCCCGAGCTCTTCCGCAGGTGGCAGGAGGCGTACGGCGACCCACCGACGTTCTACCTCTCCACCGGGGCGTGGGACGTGGCGCCGGCGCTGCGTCGGTTCCTGCAGCGGCACGGGTTCCCACCGGGCCCGCTGCTGCTCACCGACTGGGGACCGACCAACACCGGCTGGTTCCGCAGCGGCCGCGAGCACAAACGCCTGGCGCTGCGCCGGCTGATGGCCGAGCTGCCCCAGCTCACCTGGGCGCTGATCGGTGACGACGGGCAGCACGACCCGTACCTGTACGCCGAGGCCGTGGCCGAGCACCCGGGGCGGGTCGTGGTGGTGGCGATCCGGCACCTCAGCCCGGCCGAGCAGGTCCTCTCGCACGGCCTCCCCCTGCCGCTGCGCGAGGCGACCTCCGGTGACGCGCCGGTGGTCGCGCTGGGCGACGACGGCCACGAGCTGGTGCTGCGCCTGGTGGACGCGGGGCTGCTCCCCCCGCGCGCCGATCTGTGATCAGCCGCGCACTGCGCGCGCGACGGCATCGACGAACGCGTCGACGTCCTGGGGTGTGGTGTCGAAGGCGCACATCCAGCGGACCTCTCCGGTGGCCTCGTCCCAGTCGTAGAACCAGAACTCCTCGCGCACCCGATCGGCGGCCGCTCGCGGCAGGATCGCGAACACCGCGTTTGACTCGACCGGTCGCACGACCTCGACCCCCGGCAGGTCGCGGACGCCGGCGGCGAGCCGGTGGGCCATCGCGTTGGCGTGCTGCGCCGAGCGCAGCCACAGGTCTCCGTCGTACAGCGCGAGGAGCTGGGCGGACACGAAGCGCATCTTCGACGCGAGCTGCATCTGGGTCTTGCGCAAGAAGCGCAGGCCCTGGGCGGCGTCGGGATCGAGCACGACGATCGCCTCGGCGGCCATGGCGCCGTTCTTGGTCCCGCCCAGCGAGATCACGTCCACCCCGACGTCGGAGGTGAAGGCTCGCAGCGGGAGGCCGAGCGTCGCCGCGGCGTTGGCGATCCTGGCGCCGTCCATGTGCACGTGCATCCCACGGGCGTGGGCGGCCTCGGCGACGGCGGCGATCTGTTCTGGTCGGTAGCAGGTGCCGAGCTCGGTGGTCTGGGTCAGCGTCACTGCGAGCGGTTGCGCGCGGTGCTCGAACCCGTAGCCCCATGCCTCGGTGGCCAGCAGCTCGGGGGTCAGCCGCCCGTCGGGGGTCGGCACCGGGAGGAGCTTGACGCCGGCCACCTTCTCCGGTGCGCCGCCCTCGTCGGTGTGGACGTGCGCCGACGCGGCGCAGACCGCGGCACCCCACGCGGGCAGCATGGACGACAGCGCCACCACGTTCGCGCCGGTCCCGGTGAAGACCGGGTAGACCTCCACCGCGCGACCGAAGTGCTCACCGAGGACCTCGGTCAGCCGGGCGGTGTAGGCGTCGTCGCCGTAGGAGGTCTGGTGGCCCGCGTCGGCGTCGGCCAGCGCCGCGAGCACCTCGGGGTGGACCCCCGCGTAGTTGTCGGATGCGAACGTCCGCCGGGCGGGATCGTGGAGCCTCACGGCGGGCATCATCTCACAAGCCTGGAGCCATGTTGGCGGCTCTACAAGGCGCAGGAATTGTGCGGGTCAGCGCCGATCCGCTCGGCGGGCGAGGAGGTGGCGTTGGAGGTCCAGCACCCAGCTGAACAGCGCGTCGTGGTCGCGCTCCCTCGCGTCCACGAACCGGCAGCCGTGCGCGACGCCGCCGCGCACCTCCTGCGGGCGCAGCACCTCGACCACCAGCTCGAGCTCCCGACGAGGGGCCGGCAGCCGCATGCGCCACTGGGTACCCGGCGCGGCGCCGTGGTCGGCCAGGAACCGCAGCCCGTGCGCGGACAGGTCGATCACCGTGACGTCCCACGGCGGGTCGAGACGTCGCTCCGGTCGGCCGTCCGGTCCGGGCACGATGACGTCCTCGGGTTCGCCGGGCTCGGGCCGCACGCCCACCTGCGCCACCACCTGGACCGCCAGGTCCGTCGGGACCCGAACCGCGGAACGCTGCTGGCGGACCACCTGGAGGCGCAGGTCGCGCAGCCGGACCCGCTTGGCCTCGGCGAACTCCACGACGCCCTCGTACGTGAGCGACCCGCGGTCGGGGTTGAGGATCTCGACGACCGCCATCTCGCCCGGCGCGAACCAGCCCCCGGCGAGCGTGTCGGCGTCGACCAGCAGCGAGTCCTCGTCGTGCTCCCGGATGAACCCCCTGGCGATGAGCTCACCGGCAGCGGTGCGCAGTCGGCAGGGATCGGCTTCGAACGCCATCGGCCCCTCCCGTCGACTGGTGCTGCGCGGGCCCATGGTAGGGCTGGCTCAGTCGTGGCTGGGGGGTTCGACCTCCCCGGCGGCGTGCCGGGCCATCACGAACAGCAGGTCGGACAGCCGGTTGAGGTAGCGAAGCGCCGCCTCGCCCACCACGTGACCCTCGGCCCGCGCCGCGACCACGTGCCGCTCGGCGCGCCGGACCACGGTTCGCGCGTGGTCGAGCCGGGCGGAGACCGGTTCGCTCCCGGGGACGACGAACACCGGTCGCAGCGGCCGTTGCTCGACCAGCGCGTCGATGAGGTGCTCGAGGGCGGTCACCATCTCGTCCGTGACCAGTGAGGTGCCCGGTTCGAGCCGGTCCCGGTGGGCGGGGTTGGTCGCCAGGTCCGCCGCGACGACGAACAGCTCGCGCTGGCGCTGGAGCACCTCCTCGCCGAGCCGGGCCCCGCCGCGTCCCGGCTCGGCCCGCACGAGGCCCAGCACCGCGACGGCCTCGTCGACGTCGCCGCACGCCTCGACCACCAGGTCCGCCTTCGAGACCCGGCCGCCGAGGAACCGCCCCGTCGTGCCGTCGTCGCCAGCCTTCGTGTAGACCCGCACATCGCCTCCCGTGGTCGACGGCCAGGGTGCCACGACCTGCCGACCCGCGCGCCCCTCGGCAGGGAGTAGGTTGTCGGTGCCACCAACCGGTGGCGGTCCTGCAGTCCAGGGGAAGCCGGTCGAAGTCCGGCGCTGACCCGCAACCGTAGGCCGGCCTCGATCCACGGGGCAGGCGAGCCGGAGCACCTGGGTAGGACGAGCGGCTCCACATCCGTCGAGGAACACGGGACGGGGCCCGCGCTGGCCCCCCGTAGGGGTGGATGGCACGGGGTCCGTCACGGACCACTCAGAAAGAGGTACCCGTGCTGTTGCGTCGTGCCGCGCTCGTCGCGGCGTTCTCGCTCTTCCCCCTTCTCGCGGCCGCGCCGGCCCAGGCGGCGCCGGACGGCGCGTGCACCGACCCGACCGGCGTCACCGTCGTGGTCGACGCCACCGCGCTCGGCGGCGACGTGTCGATCGGCTGCGCCGACGACTCCCCCGCCACCGGCACCGACGCCCTGCGCCAGGCCGGGTTCACCGACACCCGTGACGCCTCGGGGCTGATCTGCGCGGTCGACAACCTCCCGGACCCCTGCCCGACGACGTTCGAGGGCTCGTACTGGTCGTACTGGAACGCGCAGGACGGCACCTGGCAGGCCTACATGGAGGGCTCGGACACCGCCGCTCCGCAGCCCGGCGGCATCGAGGGATGGCGCTGGTCCGATGGCAGCGCCGGACCGGACGTGGACCTCACCGCACTGACGACGTCGACCCCCGAGGCGACCGACCCGGCGACCGAGACCGCGAGCCCCGCCGCGACGGCGACGGACGCGCCGTCCGCCACCGAGACCCTCGCGCCCGGCGGACAGGTCGACGAGCAGTCCTCGGGCGGCACCTCGGTGCCCTGGTTCGGGATCGTCGTCGGGCTGATCGCGCTCGGCCTCGTGGTCACGACCGCCGTGGTGATGCGACGCGGACGGAGCTGACGTGCACCCGGCGGCGTGGTGGGTCTGGGCCGCGGGCGTCGTCGCGCTCGCGGGGCGGACCACCTCGCCCGCCGTGCTCGGCCTCCTCGTGGCGGCGACCCTGGTCCTCGCGGGCCTCGGCCGCCGCCCCGGGGCGCCGCCGTTCTCCGGCTACCTCGTGCTGGGGCTCGGGATCGTCGTGGTGCGGGTGGTGTTCTACGTCCTGGTCGGGCTCAAGGTGCCCGATGGTCAGGTGCTCGTGGACCTGCCCTCCTGGCAGCCCCCCTGGGCACCCGGTGTCGAGCTGCTCGGGCCGGTGACCGCGGCCGGGTTGGCCCGGGCCGCGCTCGGTGGGCTCGCGCTGGCCGTGATGGTCCTTGCGGTCGGTGCGGCCGCCACCGCGTCCTCGCCCTCGCGGCTCCTGCGCTCGGTGCCTCCGGCGTTGCACCACCTGGCCACCGCCGCGGCGATCGCGGTGGCCGTCGCCCCGTCGCTGGTCCGGGCCACAGGGGCCGCCCGGCGCGCCCGACGTCTGCGGGGACTCCCCGACAGGGGCCCGCGCGCCCTCGCCGAGACCGCGTTGCCGGTGCTGGCCGACGCCCTGGACCGGGCCGTGGACCTCGCGGCGTCGATGGACGTGCGCGGCTACGCACGCCGCAGCGGCCGGGCGGACCCCCGGGCTCTGCCCGCACTCGTGGCGGCGCTGCTCGCGTCTGCGGTGGGCCTGTACGGCCTGCTCACGGGCGATCCGGCCTACGCCGTCCCGGCCCTGGCGGCAGCGGTCGGTCTGGGGACGGCCGGCGGCCTGCTGGCCGCACGTGGCGCCCGGCGCACCCGGTACCGCCCCGACCCGTGGCGGGGCCGGGAGTGGCTCGCGGCCGGAGCCGGTGCGATCGGGCTCGTGGGTGCGGTCGCGGGTGGGCCCCCGGTGGTGCTCGCGGCCGTCGTGCTCGCCGGCCTCGGCGCCCTCGTGCCGGCTCCCCTGCCGGCGGAGGTGTCGGCATGATCCGGCTCGACCACGTGACCGTCACCTACTCCGGCGCGACGTCCCCGGCCCTGCGCGACGTCGACGTCTCGGTCGCCGAGGGCGAGCTCTGCCTCGTGGTGGGACCGACCGGCGCAGGCAAGTCCACCCTCCTGCGCGCCGTCAGCGGCCTGGTGCCGCACTTCTCCGGGGGCACGCTCGCCGGCCGGGTCCTGGTCGACGGTCGCGACACCCGCGAGCACAGGCCGCGCGACCTCGCCGACCTGGTCGGCGTCGTGCTCCAGGACCCGGCCCGCGGGTTCGTCACCGAGACGGTCGAGGACGAGCTCGCCTACGCGATGGAGCAGCTCGGCCTGCCGCCCGCCGCGATGCGCGTCCGGATGGAGGAGGTGCTCGACCTCCTAGGCCTGGCCGGCCTGCGCGACGCCTCGCTGCGCGACCTGTCCGGCGGCGAGCAGCAGCGGGCCGCCATCGGCGCGGTGCTGACCGCGCACCCCCGAGTCCTCGTGCTGGACGAGCCGACCTCCGCCCTGGACCCGCCGGCCGCCGACGACGTGCTCGCCGCGCTCACCCGGCTCGTCCACGACCACGGGATGACGGTGCTGCTGGCCGAGCACCGTCTCGAGCGCGTGGTGCAGTACGCGGACCGGGTGCTGGCCGTGGCGCCGGACGGCACGGTGCGCGAGGGGCGGGCCGCCGACCTGCTGGAGCCCGGCGCCTCCGCGCCTCCCCTGGTGGAGCTGGCGCAGGTCGCAGGGTGGCGACCGGTGCCCTTGTCGGTCCGTGACGCCCGTCGGCGGGTGACCGCGCTCCGTGGCCGGCTCGCCGCGCTGCCGCCGACCGTGACGGACGCGCCACCGGCCGGCGGTGCCCCCGCCCTCACCGCGCGTGGGATGCACGTCCGCTACCGCCGCGCCCACGCGGTGCGCGGCGTCGACCTCGACCTCGACGCCGGCACCGTCACCGCCCTGATGGGCCGCAACGGTGCGGGGAAGTCCTCGCTGCTGTGGGCCCTGGCGGGCGCAGGTCCGCGCAGCGCCGGGTCGGTCGCGGTGCGGCGGGAGGGACGGGACGGCGGCGA
Organism: Actinomycetales bacterium; assembly: GCA_020444245.1. Taxonomy (GTDB): domain Bacteria; phylum Actinomycetota; class Actinomycetes; order Actinomycetales; family Cellulomonadaceae; genus Actinotalea. The sequence continues at coordinate 84,077 of JAHLLI010000007.1, read as the reverse complement.
TCCGGCGGCGCTGGTCCCTGCCCGGGCGCGTGAGCTGGTCGCCCTGGTGCCGCAGGACCCGATGGACCTCGTGTACCTGTCGTCGGTCGCCGACGAGTGCGCGGCCGGCGACCGGCAGGCCGGGGCGCCGCCGGGGACCTGTGCGGCGTTGCTGGCCCGGCTCGCCGGACCTGTGCCGGACGACGCCCACCCCCGCGACCTGTCCGAGGGTCAGCGGCTGGCTCTCGTGCTGGCGGTGCAGCTGGCCGCCCGGCCCTCGGTGCTGCTGCTCGACGAGCCGACCCGCGGCCTGGACTATGCGGCCAAGCGCGCGCTGGCGGCGATCCTCGCCGGGCACGCGGCGGGCGGCGGCGCGGTGCTGCTGTCCAGCCACGACGTGGAGTTCGTCGCCCAGTGCGCGGAGCGGGTGGTCGTGCTGGCCGACGGCGAGGTGGTCACGGACGGCTCGGCGCGCGACGTGCTGGTCGCCTCGCCGACCTTCGCGCCGCAGGTGGCCAAGGTCATGCACCCGTTGCCGTTGCTGACCGTGGACGAGGTCCGCGCCGCCCTGGCGGTGGCGGGATGACCGCGCCGGCGGGTCGGAGCGGTCCGGGGCGGGCGGCGGCCGTCCGGCTGGGCCGCTGGAGCGTGGTCGCGCTGGTGCTCGCCTCGGCCGTCGGCCTGGCGGCCTTCGGCTGGCCCCTGCTCGTGAACCCGGAGGCGGGTCTGGCGCACGCCACCGACGCGCCGCTGGTGCTGGGCGTGGTGGTCGCCGGCGTCCTGCTCGTCGTGCACCTCGCGCTGGCCGACGGCGGCATGGACGTCAAGGCCGTCGCGCTGCTCGGGCTGCTCGCCGCTGTCGGGGCCGCGCTGCGGCCCCTGTCCGCCGGGGCCGCGGGCGTCGAGCTCGTGTTCACGGTGCTGGTCCTCGGCGGGCGGGTCCTGGGCCCGGGCTTCGGGTTCGCACTCGGCGCCACCACCCTGGCCACCTCAGCCCTGCTGACCGGGGGCGTGGGGCCGTGGCTGCCGTTCCAGATGCTCGGGGCGGCGTGGGTGGGCCTGGGTGCGGGGCTGCTGCCCCGACGTCCGCGCGGGTCCGCCGAGCTGGTGATGCTCGCCGGCTACGGAGCACTCGCGTCCCTCGCGTTCGGCCTGGCGATGAACCTGTCGTTCTGGCCGTTCACCCTGGGCTCGGACACCGCCCTGTCCTTCGTGCCGGGTGCCCCGCTGGGCGACAACCTGCGCCGGCTCGCGGCGTTCACGGTGGCGACCTCGCTGGGCTGGGACGTCGGTCGGGCCGTCACGACCGCGGTCGGGGTGGCGCTGGTGGGCGCGCCGGTACTGAGGCTGCTGAGGCGCACCGCGGCGCGTGCGGCGTTCGTCCCGGCGGTCTTCGTCACCGATCGAACGGCCGAGCACGTCGCCGACGGCTCCGCCGACCGGGTCCCGGAGCGTGTCGTGGATCGGTCCGCGGACCGATCCACGGAGCGACCGGCGACGGGTGAGCCGCTCCCCCGCTGACCGCGTCCGACACGCCGGGGCCGGCGCGACACGCCGTACGAGTGCTGCGCCGATCGGGTGACCGTGGGTCTCGGATCCCGGGCCCGCTCGGGGCGGCCGTGCGGCTCACCTGCGGGTTCTCACCGTCGCCCCCACGACGCGCAGGTCATCGGACGAAAGTGGGACCTCGCCTCTGTCGGTGGCACAACATATAGTGGTGACACCGATGTAGTTCCGGCACACGTTGTGGTGGAGTTGTCCACAGCGAGCGGCGGGCACACACAGCACCACCCACAGGTTTCCCACAGAGATCTGCACAGGCCCGCCGCGGTGACCTGCGCGACTCCGCGGGTACGACGACACAGCAGGGCGACAGGCACGACGGCTCCGGGCCGCACGACCGGCCTGGAGAGCGAAAGGGAGCACGCGATGACCGAGACGTCCGCCGGACCCCGCAAGCAGGGGCGCAAGGGGCCTGCCGGCCTGACCATCGAGCGCGTCTTCACGACGCCGGGGATGCACCCGTACGACGAGGTGACCTGGGAGCGTCGCGACGTCGTCCAGACCAACTGGAAGACCGGCGAGACGATCTTCGAGCAGAAGGGCGTGGAGTTCCCGTCCACCTGGTCGATGAACGCCACCACGATCGTCACCACGAAGTACTTCCGCGGCGCGGTCGGCACCGAGCAGCGCGAGCACAGCCTGCGCCAGCTCATCGACCGTGTGGTCCTCACCTACACCCGGGCCGGCAAGCAGCACGGGTACTTCGCGACCGACGCCGACGCCGAGGTCTTCGAGCACGAGCTGACCTGGATGCTCCTGCACCAGCTGTTCAGCTTCAACTCCCCCGTCTGGTTCAACGTGGGCACGCCCTCGCCGCAGCAGGTGTCGGCCTGCTTCATCCTCTCGGTCGACGACACGATGGACTCGATCCTGAACTGGTACCGCGAGGAGGGGATGATCTTCAAGGGCGGCTCGGGCGCCGGCCTGAACCTGTCCCGGATCCGTTCCTCCAAGGAGCTGCTCTCCTCCGGCGGCACCGCCTCCGGCCCGATCTCCTTCATGCGGGGCGCCGACGCCTCGGCCGGGACCATCAAGTCCGGCGGTGCGACGCGCCGTGCGGCCAAGATGGTCGTGCTCGACGTCGACCACCCCGACATCGAGGAGTTCGTCGAGACCAAGATGCGCGAGGAGGACAAGATCCGCGCGCTGCGCGACGCCGGGTTCGACATGGACCTCGGCGGCAAGGACATCGTCTCGGTCCAGTACCAGAACGCGAACAACTCGGTGCGGGTCTCCGACGAGTTCATGCAGGCGGTCGCGGACGGCACCGAGTTCGGGCTCAAGGCGCGCACGGACGGCTCCGTGGTCGACACCGTCGACGCGAAGGGCCTGTTCCGCAAGATCGCCGAGGCCGCATGGGCCTGCGCCGACCCGGGCATCCAGTACGACTCGACGATCAACGACTGGCACACCAGCCCCGAGTCGGGCCGGATCAACGCCTCCAACCCGTGCAGCGAGTACATGCACCTGGACAACTCCTCGTGCAACCTCGCCTCGCTCAACCTGCTGAAGTTCCTGCGCGAGGACGACACCTTCGACGTCGAGCGGTTCGTCAAGGCGACCGAGCTCGTCATCACGGCGATGGACATCTCGATCTGCTTCGCCGACTTCCCGACCGAGCCGATCGGTGAGACCACCCGCGCGTTCCGCCAGCTCGGCATCGGGTACGCCAACCTCGGGGCGCTGCTCATGGCGACCGGGCACGGCTACGACTCGGCTGGGGGCCGGGCGCTGGCCGCGGCGATCACCTCGCTGATGACCGGCACGGCGTACCGGCGCTCGGCTGAGCTGGCCGCTGTGGTCGGCCCCTACGACGGATACGCGCAGAATGCCCAGGCGCACCAGCGCGTCATGCGCAAGCACGCCGCGGCCAACGACGACATCCGCACCCTGCACGTCATGGACGGCGAGATCCACGCGGCCGCGACCAAGGCCTGGGCCGAGGGCAACAAGCTCGGCGTGCGCAACGGCTGGCGCAACGCGCAGGCCTCGGTGCTGGCCCCTACCGGGACCATCGGCTTCATGATGGACTGCGACACCACCGGGGTGGAGCCCGACTTCTCGCTGGTGAAGTTCAAGAAGCTCGTCGGCGGCGGCTCGATGCAGATCGTCAACCAGACCATCCCGCGTGCGCTCAACCAGCTCGGCTACACCACCGAGACCAGCGAGGCGATCGTGGAGTACATCGCCGAGCACGGTCACGTGATCGACGCCCCCGGTCTCAAGCCGGAGCACTACGAGGTGTTCGACTGCGCGATGGGCGAGCGCGCGATCTCCCCGATGGGCCACGTGCGGATGATGGCGGCCGTCCAGCCGTTCATCTCCGGTGCGATCTCCAAGACGGTGAACATGCCGGAGGAGACCACCGTCGAGGACGTCGAGAAGCTCTACTTCGACGCCTGGTCGATGGGCATCAAGGCCCTGGCGATCTACCGCGACAACTGCAAGGTCGGTCAGCCGCTGTCGGACGCCAAGGCCAAGAAGGCAGACGCACCGGCACCCGTGGTCGAGGTGGCCGGTCCCGGCCGGGCGACCCGCAAGCGCCTGCCGCGCCAGCGCGACTCGAAGACCACGTCGTTCACGGTGGGCGGCGCCGATGGGTACATCACCGCCGGCTCCTACCCCGGTGACGGGCTCGGCGAGGTGTTCCTCAAGCTCGGAAAGCAGGGCTCGACCCTCGCCGGCGTGATGGATGCGTTCTCGATCGCGGTCTCCGTCGCTCTCCAGTACGGCGTGCCGCTGGAGACGTACGTGCAGAAGTTCACCAACATGCGCTTCGAGCCCGCCGGCATGACCGACGACCCGGACATCCGCATGGCCCAGTCGATGATGGACTACATCTTCCGCCGCCTCGCGCTGGACTACCTGTCCTTCGAGACCCGGTCCTCACTGGGCATCTACACGACGGAGGAGCGGCAGCGGCAGCTCGAGACCGGCTCGTACGAGCCGATCACCCCCGTCACGGAGGACGACGGCTCGGGTCAGGCGATCGTCGACGAGCCGCTCGACGAAGCCCCGTCCCGCCCGACGGCGGTCGCGCCCCCCGCGCAGGTGCACTCCTCGGCCGAGCTGATGGACCTGCTCCAGGGCCGTGCGGCCGACGCCCCGCTGTGCATGAACTGCGGGATCAAGATGCGGCCCTCGGGCTCCTGCCACGTCTGCGAGGGCTGCGGGTCGACCAGCGGCTGCAGCTGACGGCATCTCCCGCTCGGAGGCCCGGAACCCCTCACGGGGTCCGGGCCTCCGGCGTGTGGGTCACCCGTCCGCCGACCTCGCTGCGGCGTACGGGTGAATTCGGCGAGACACGGCGAGAGAACTCCTCACGTGACGTCGGCGACCGCCGATGCACGGGTCAGGGATACCTGTGCCCACAGTCCGGTGAGGAGCTCGATGGTCGCGGCGCGTCACGGCTGGCACCACCCTTCGCATCGCGGTGCGTGGTGGACCTCGGTGCCCGGACTCGTCGCGCCCGCGGTCCGGGCCGTCATGCCACGTCCCGCCGCGCTCCTCGTCGCGGCGTGCGCACTGGTCTCGGGCTCGGTCGTCCAGGTGACCGTGCACCAGATCGCCGAGGACAACGCATACCGCGCCGCGGTGGCTGCCGAGGCAGCCGCCGAGCGGGCTGCGCAGGAGCGTCAGATCCGAGTCGACGGCGCGGCGGCCAGCCGCCTGAGCGGACAGGCGACCGCCTACCTGGCCCACCGGCGCACCCAGGCCCGGGAGGTCGCCCAGGGTGCCGTGCAGACCGCCGATGCCCTGGCCTCCGTCCCACCGGACGTGGTGGCACCCGAGGACCTCGCCGAGCTCAGTGTCGCGATGACCGAGCTGAACTCCTTGCTCGCGCAGACGCCGGATGCGGACGTCGCCCTGTCACGCGCCGCCCAGGAGGTGGCCCGGACCGCCCCGGCCGACGAGCCCGCCTCCGAACCCGTCGCCGAGGCCGACCCGGCCGAGGTGCTCTCGATCACGCCGCTGGCGGACGCGGTCGAGCTGCTCGAGGGGGCAACACAGGCCGCCGAGGGGGCCGCCTCCTCGGTCGCCGACACCGTCCCGTCCGCCGACCGGTCGGCGCCCGCGGCATCGCGCTCGACATCGTCGACGCAGCCGTCGGACACATCCGCTACCGCGCCGAGCACGACTCCCCTGGCCGGGCGCACGGAGCCCGTCGCCGCGACGCTCGACACGGCCGCGGCCGACGCCCCGGCCGACCTCGCGGCCGCGGGCACCCCCGAGGCGGCCGAGCCATATCCGGCGCGGACGACCGAAGCCATCGACCCGACGGCGCTGCTCACCCCGGACGTCGTCACGACGGCATCGGCCGACGTCCTCGACGAGGGCCTGCCCGCGGTGTCGCTGCTGGCCGTCGCGGACCTCGATCTCGGCGACTCCGAACGTCTCGAGGCGGCCGCGGAGCGGGTCCTGGAGCTCAGCGTCCGGGTGCAGGCCGTGGTCGACGAGGTCCTCGCCCAGCGGCAGGCCGAGGAGGAGGCCCGCGCCGAGGCCGCCGCCGCAGCCAAGGCGAAGGCCGGCCGCCTGGAGAACCTGGTCGCCGCGGCCGACGCGGCACCCAACGGCGCGATCCCGTCGAAGTACCTGTGCAGCGTCGCCTTCGACCGCAGGGTCCAGCTCCGGTGCGACGCGGCTGCCGCACTCGAGCAGCTCAACCGTGCCTACGTCGCGGCGAGCGGCCACAACCTTCGGGTGTCGAGCAGCTATCGCACCGCCGAGCAGCAGGCCGTGCTGCACGAGGAGAAGGGTGACCTCGCCGCCACGGCCGGCACGTCGAACCACGGGCGCGGCCAGGCGATCGACCTCGCGGGGGCAGGCGACCTCGGCCAGTTCAACGCGCCCCTGTACCTGTGGCTCGCGGCGCACGCAGGCGACTACGGCTGGCACCACCCCTCGTACATGGACCCCGGTGGCGCCGGTCCCCTCGAGCCGTGGCACTGGGAGTACGGCACCGAGGACTGAGCCGCCGGCGTGGGTCAGGACACCCCGCGCCGCCACACCCGTAGGGGGCCGACGGCCGTCATGCCGGCCGCGCGCGCGGCGTCCAGCGCCGAGCCGGGCTCCCAGCCGACCACGACGCGCCCCGGCAGCTGGTCGGCGCACCACGCTCGCAGCTCGGCCCAGGTTCGCTGCGGGTCGGTGGACACGACGTTGGACACGCCCGCCACGCCCGGCACGGCGGAGCACACCGCGGCACAGGCCGAGCCGTCCTCGCGCACCACGAGGTGGACGGCCGGGTCGACCAGCAGCACGGCCGGGAACGGCTCGCCTCCGTGGATCGCAGCCCAGTCGGCCAGCCCCGCGCTCTCGATCGCGGTCCAGGGGGCATCACCGGGCACTGCGGGCTCGGCCCAGAGCCACGTACCGGTGGCGAGCACCTCGAACCCGAGCCCACCCAGGTCGAGCTCGCTCCAGGAGTCCTTGACCGAGCAGCCCGGTCCGGTGTCCACACCGTCCAGGACGGCGTCGACGGACAGGCCGGGGCGCAGCGTGATCACGTCGGGATAGCCGGCCGGCGCACGACCGTGGACGAGCCAACGATCGCCGCGACGCCGGGCGGGGATCCCGTGCGCCGCGCAGACCCGCTGGCACCACGCGGCGTTGTCCCGCACCGCCGCCCTGGTTCGCTCCCACACGCGACGATCCTGGAGGTGCGACGTCCGGGGCGCCATCGGCGGCCACATGCCGGTCACGTCCCTCACGCCCGTGACCGCGGTGCGGGCGTCCGGTCTGGACGCACCAGCCAGCTCACCGAGCGCATGACGTCCGCGGCTCGCAGCCAGACCCACTGCTCGGCAGGCGGGGTCGCCGGTGGACCGTCCGGACGCCACCCCACCATGACGTGGGTGCGCGTCCAGCGGACCGCCCGCGCCGGCCGCCACTCCTCGTCCCCGTCGGACCACACCAGGTGGACGATGACCGGGACGTCCCCCGTCGGGGCGACCGGCGCGCGGGCAGGCTGCTCGCGGTTGACCACCCGGCGTGACTCCACCGACGGAGTCTATCGAACGGGTGTTCGATCAGGCTGCCACCAGGGTCAGGCCGGACGTCGGTGCGGCTGTCGCGTAGGACTCGTCCACGTGGACGACCTGGCGTCCGGCCCGGATCAGCAGCGAGGCGGCGGTCGACGCGCGGTACCCCGCGGCGCAGTGCACCCACACCTCGCCCGGTGGGACCTCGTCGATCCGCTCGACCAGCTGGTGCAGCGGGATGTTGATCGCACCGGCGACGTGCCCGGCGCGCCACTCCGAGGCGCGCCGCACGTCGAGGACCACCACCGGACGGTGGTGGCGCACCTGGGCGAGCTCGGCGAAGGTGGCGCGCAGCACGGTGCCCAGCTCGCCGTCGGTCCAGTCCCGGGGCTGGCCGGTGGCGGCCGCGGCCGGTCGGTCGATCCCGATCCGGACGAGCTCGCGCTGGGCCTCGGCGACCTGTTCCGGAGTCGAGCCCAGGAGCGTCAAGGGCGTCCCCCAGGGGATCAGCCAGCCCAGGTAGGTCGAGAACTGACCGTCCAGGCCGATGTTGATCGTGCCGGGCACGTGCCCGGCGGCGAACGCCGTCCGGGTCCGCAGGTCCACCAGCCACTCACCGGCGTCCAGCCGTCGGCGCAGCTCGGCCTTGTCCGCGATCGAGGGCAGCGACAGGTCGGGCTCGGCGGGCCCGTCGAGGTTCCGCGGGGCCATGTGCACGTAGTACGCGGGGTAGTCGTCCAGGCCCGCCAGGATCGTCTGGACGAAGTCCTCCTCGTCCTGGGTCAGGGCCGGGTTGACCCGCCGCTCCTGGCCGATCGTCGACCCCGTCGCGCCCTCGGTGGTGGAGGTCGCCGAGCAGAAGCTGCCGAAGCCGTGGGTGGGCATCACGGAGGTGTGGTCGGGCAGGCTCGCGAGCGCGTGGGCGGAGGCGTACTGGTGGTGCGCGAGCGTCGGCGCGTGGTCCATGCCCAGCAGGTCGGGTCGTCCGGTCGAGCCGTAGAGCAGCGAGCCCCCGGAGAACACCGCGGGCCGCTCCCCCTCGAGCACGAACGACAGGTGCGTGAAGGTGTGACCCGGGGTGTGCATCACCCGGACGGTCATCGAGTCGCTCACCCGGATCCGGTCGCCGTCGCGGGTGGGCACCCGCTCGTAGGTGACCGGGTCGTCGGCGTTGACGTGGTAGGCCGCGCCGGTCCGCTGCGCGAGCGCGTAGCCGCCGGTGACGTAGTCGTTGTGGATGTGGGTCTCGAAGACGTGCGTGATCCGCACGCCGGCCTCCTCGGCCATCGCCAGCACCCGGTCCACGTCGCGCTGTGGATCGACGACGAACGCGGTGGTGCCGTCGTGCACGAGGTAGCTGCGGTCGCCCAGGGAGGGCGTGTCCAGGGTCAGTATCGTGACAGTCATCGACGCCTCCTCAGTGCGTGTCCATGCCGGTCACCACGGGCCGGCCGGCGAACCGCCAGGCCGAGGTGCCGCCGGCGACCGAGACCGCGTCGTAGCCGGCGCGCTGGAGCGCATCGGTCACCACCAGGCTGCGGTTCCCGCTCGCACAGATCACGTGGATCCGCGTGTCCGACGGCAGCTCGCTCGCGCGGGCCGCGATCGTGCTCATCGGCATCAGCGTCGCCCCGGGCACGTGGCCGCCCACGTACTCCACCGGCTCACGCACGTCGAGCACGTACCCGCCCGCCGCGTGGGCGACGGCGAAGCCGTCCTGGTCGATCTCGCGCACTTGTCCTCCTGGATCTCGTCGTCTCGGTCCCGAGTTCGATACCCCCGGGGGTATGCAGAGAACGGTGCCATGCGTCGATTCATTCCGCGCGCCGAGCGGATCCTTCGTCCGCCTCCTCGCGTCCGGCCGCGGGTCCGAGGTGGCAGCGTGCCGTCACCCCTTCGCCACCTGCAGTGCGCCGAACGAGTGCCGTCGGTCCCCCGCGGCGGGATTCACCCGAGCCCCCGCGCCGTCACCGACCGCTCGCCGGGGAGACTGGAACGGTCGGTGGAGCACACCCCGCACCGCCGGCGAGCGTCCGGTGACCCCCCGCCGGAGATGACGGAGGCACGTCCACGATGGACCGAGACAGGGCGCGCGAGGACCTCGTGCTCGCGCTCGTCGAGTCCAAGGCGAGCGCGGCGTTCATCCGGGCACGGCTCGACTCGTCGGCCTTCGCCGAGCACACCGCCCTGGTGATGCTCGTGGCCGACCACGACCTGCACCGCCCCCACGCGCCATCTCAGGGGCCTGGGCGTCGGGACTCGCTCCTGGACCACCTCGCCGGGCTCCTGGCCGCGGAACGGAACCGGACCATCCTGCCCCGGACCCGCGCCGGCCTGGATCGCGACCCCCGCTGGGCGCTCGCGCACGTCGCGCACGCCGACCTGGCCGGCCTGGCCGACCGCCGACCCTCGGCGACCGATCTCGAGGCGCTCCTGGCCGCCTTCGAGGGATCCGGGGACCAGGAACGCCGCCCGGATGTGCCCGGACCGGTCACGCGCGATCGGCGACGCCGGCGCCGCGACACCTGATCGACGGCGCCCCGCCCCGGGACCGCCGCGTGCCCGCCGGACGCCGAAGGGCCGCCCCCGCGGGAGGGCGGCCCTTCAGACGGACGACGACGCTCAGGCGAACCCGTGCGCCATCCTGCTGCGCTGCTCCTGGGCCTTGAACAGCCGGAACCGCGGCAGGAACTTGTCCCAGTCGATCAGGTGGGAGTCGATCTCGGGACCGTCGATGCACGCGTGCTTGCGCACCAGCTTCCCGTCGATGACCACGGGCACCATGCACGCACCGCACATGCCCGTCGCGTCCACCATGATCGAGTTCAGGCTTGCCACGCAGGGCACACCGTACGGCTTGGTCAGGTCGGAGACCGCCCGCATCATCAGCGGCGGGCCGATCGTGACGACCTCGGCGATGGCGCGGCCCTCGCCGCGCTTGTTCGCCTCGAGCATCTCCTCCAGCGGGCCCGTGACGAACCCGTGGTACCCGAGGGTGCCGTCGTTCGTCGCGTAGACGATGTCCAGCTGGTCGCCGAACTCCGCCTTGATCCGCCCGACCCGCTCGTCCTCGCCCGTCCAGAACATCAGGTGGGCGCTGCGGAACCCGGCGATCAGGGTCACGTGGTTGCCGGCCTTGAGGTGCTCGCGCATGATCGGGAACACCGGCGGCAGGCCGAGGCCACCCGCGGTGAACACGACCGTCGAGTCCTTCGGGTACTGGTGGACCTCGCTCGGACGGCCCAGCGGCCCGGCGATGCCTGCGAAGGACTCACCGACCTGCATCTGGTTGATCTCGAGCGAGCTGGTGCCCACGCCCTGGACCACGAGGCAGATCGTGCCGTCCTCGGTGCTCCAGTCCGCCAGCGTGAGCGGGATCAGCTCGCCGTCCTCCCGAGGCAGCACCCGGACGAACTGCCCGGCCCGGGCCGCGTGCGCGATCGCCGGCGAGTGGACCACGAACTCGTGGATCCCGTCGCTGAGCTCCGCGGTGGACACGATCCGCTGGGACGTCGCGGCCATCTCGCTGTAGTCCCGGGCGCTGGACACCATGGCGGTGATCGTCTCCGGCGCCACATCGATGGCACCGACGATCTCGCGCGCCGCGGCCTGACCGTCGCCGGCCGCACGGATCGCGGTCGAGCCGCCCCGCGCGGCGTCGCCACCGGTGTAGACACCCGCGAGCGAGGTCTCCTGCGAACCGCCACCGGTCACCTCGATGGTGCCCCACTTGGAGGTGTGCAGGCGCGGCTCGGAGTCCTTGATGATCGGGTTGGCGTCGTTGCCGAGCGCCATGATCACCAGGTCGGCCTCGACCGTCTCGGACTGCCCGGTCGCGCGCGGCCGGCGCCGACCGGAGTCGTCCGGCTCACCGAGCTCCATCACGTCGAGTGTGGCGGCCTTGACGAAGCCGTCGTCGTTGCCGAGGAACTCCGACGGCGACCGCAGCACCTGCAGGCCGATGCCCTCCTCGAGGGCGTGGTGCAGCTCCTCGACGCGGGCCGGCATCTCCGACTGCGTGCGCCGGTAGACGATCGTGACGTTGCCGCCGAGCCGGCGCGCGGTGCGCGCCGCGTCCATCGCGGTGTTGCCACCGCCGATGATCAGGACCTTCTTGCCCTCGACGTCCGGCAGCGGCGTCTCGTACTGCGGGCTCTGGGCGTGCATGAGGTTGACCCGGGTCAGGAACTCGTTGGCCGACATCACGTTGAGCAGGTGCTCGCCGGGCACGTTCATGAACCGCGGCAGGCCTGCGCCCGAGCCCACGAAGATCCGCCAGAAGCCCGCGTCGCGCAGGTCCTGCAGGGTCGCCGTCTTGCCGACCACGAAGTTGGGCACGAACTTGCCGCCGAGCAGGGTGATCTTGTTGACCACGTCGTCGATGAGCTCGTTCGGGAGCCGGAACTCCGGGATGCCGTAGCGCAGCACCCCGCCCAGGGCGTGGAACGCCTCGAAGACCGTGACCGGGAAGCCCTCGACCGCGAGCAGGTAGGCGTTGATCAGGCCGGACGGGCCCGAGCCGACGATCGCAACCGGCGGCTTCTCGGCCCGCTGCCACGGGTCGGGCCAGTCGGCGAACTTGGCGACCAGCCCGTCGGGGTTGACCAGCTTGTCTCGCTCGGGCAGGAACCACTCGACCTGACCGATCTGGATCGGGTTCTGCTTGTGCAGGCACACGCCCTGGCACTGCAGCTCCTGAGGGCACACCCGGCCGGTGACGTCCGGCAGCGGGTTCGAGCCCTCGATGAGCTCCAGTGCGTCACGGAACCGGCCGTTGCCGATCAGCTCCAGCATCTGTGGGATGTGGATCTTGACCGGGCAGCCGCCCTTGGGCTCCTTGTGCTCGGCCAGGAAGATGCCCAGCTCGCAGGGCTTCTCGGCACACTGCTTGTCCCGCAGCGCCTCCAGCCAGATGAACAGGTCGACGTCCGCACGGGTATAGCCGAGGTTCATGTACCCCAGGTAGCCCTGGTTGACCAGGCCGAAGTCCTTCGACCGCTCCTCCGGCTCGCGGATGTACGGCGGGATGCTCACCGCGGCCGGCCAACCGTCCGAGAGCCCGTCGAACATCGGGTACCGGTCGGACAGGTGCTCGTCGATCGCCCTGATGAACATCCGCTTCTTGCCCAGCGGGAGGTTCCACAGGAAGCGCATGAACAGCACGCTCACGTCGTCGCCGCGACCCAGCAGGCCCCACAGCGTCTCGGTGAACTGCTTGCCCAGCTCCGGCTGGGAGAACTCCCAGGCGACCGCGGCCATGCCGTCGGAGATGAACATCTGACGGAAGGCGGTCGGCTCGGCGAGCAGCCGGCGCCGGAGCAGCTCCATCTGCTGGTGGAACTGCTCCACCTCGGAGGCGTGCTCGAGCTCGGCGACCTCGCTCTGGCTGGCCTCCAGCGCACCCTGGGCAGCCAGGTAGCGCTGGAGGTCCTCGCGGCCTCCCGCACTCGTCGGGGGCATCGTCTGGCTCACTTGATGATCTCCGCGTCGCAGGTGGCCTTGACCCGCTCGATCCGCGCCTGGAGCTCGGGAGTGACGGTCACCTTGTCGAGCGACCCCTCCTTCATCTCCGCGACCGTCACGGCCTGGCCGTCGATGACCTTGGTGACCTTCTCGAAGAACATCGGCAGCTCCTGGTAGCAGGTGCCGCAGTCGGTGCACTTCGACTGGTCGGAGGGATCGAGCCAGACGGCTCGGTCGGCCACCGCGGTCGCCGCCGGAGCGGCTGCCGGGGCGGCGGCGGGCACGTCCCCGCGCACGGGCACCGGGGCCGTCAGGCCCGCGGGCGCCCTGCTCGAGGTGGCCAGCTCGGCCATGGCCCGGGCGATGTCGTCCATCGAGGACTCGCGCAGGGTCATCGCCTCGTCGTAGCGGGCGGTGATCGAGGCGAGGTCGTCGGCGTAGACGGCGCCGAGCTCCTCCTCGTGCTGACCCGACAGGTACTGCAGGATCTGCCAGTACCGCTTGCGGTCCTCGACCAGGTTCACCACCTGGTGCGAGCACTGCACCTTCATCAGGTGCCGGTCCTCGTCCGTCGCGTAGATGAACGGCACCTTGCCCTCGCGGTCGGCGACCTCGAGCTCGACGTACTCGTCGATCGGCACGGCGATGTCCTCGGAGGAGGCCGGCAGCTTGCGGAACTGCTTCTTGAAGCGCGTCTCGCCGAGCGCGAACTCCGCCGGGGTCAGGGGCGTCGTCATCAGCTGGACCTGACCGGCCTCGTCCAGGTACTCGAGCGTGGTGGTGGTCCACGTCTTGTCCGGGTCGGGGTTGCCGTCCAGGCTGAACCAGTCGTACAGCGTCTTGCCGCGGCGCGGGTCGTGGACGAACAGCGGGCTCATCCGGGACTCGACCGCGAGCCGGGCACGGGCTGCCGAGGCGGCCTCGGCGATGCCGTGCTCGGAACCGCACGGCGTGTAGGTGTCCATCACGGCCGGGCCGTCGCTGTAGCTGAGGAAGTCCATCGAGCACTTCAGGTAGTGCCCGTGCAGCGACGTCGAGGTCGAGGCGACGTAGACGTTCGGGTGGAAGGACGCGATCAGGCCGAGCTCCTTACGGGACTCGTGCTTGCCGTCGTGCGCGCCACCGAACCGGGACAGGTCCGAGTCCTGACCGGTGAACGACGCGGTCGAGGTCTGGCCGCCGGTGTTGGAGTACGCACCGGAGTTCAGCACCATGACCTTGATCGGGGTCTCGGACGCCAGGACGCGGCTCATCGCGCCGAAGCCGATGTCGTAGCTCGCGCCGTCGCCGCCGATCGTCATGATCGTCGGCATCAGGCCCAGCTCGTCCTTGGTCAGCTTGTCCCAGGTGAGACGCTGCATGACCGTCAGGTGCCGCTCGGGGTCGTACGCGTCGTCGAGCTCGAGCCGTGCGGTGCGCATGGCCCTGACCTCGTCGACCACCTCGTGCGCCACGCCCTCGAAGATGCCCTTGGCCAGCGGCTGGGCGTCCTGGAAGAGGCTGTTCACCCACGGGTCGAGGTAGTTGTTGTACGGCATCGTCGAGGCGTACACGCTCGAGCAGCCGGTCGAGTTGGCGATGATGGTCGAGGCGGGGCCCTGACCGGTCGGGCCGGACTCGACCATGTACAGCCGACGCTCGAGCGTGGCGATCAGCGACGTGATCCGCTCACGACGCGCGACGTCCGCGGTTCCGATCTCGGCGAGCTTGGCCTCCAGGTCCGCGAGCATCTGGATGAGCGCGGTCTCGTGCTTCTCACGACGCTCCTCGCCCAGCGCGTGGCTCATCGACATGACGAGCCGGATCGCGGTGACCTCGCCGCATCCGCGGCACGCGCCGTGCCCACCGGTGGTGGCGTAGTAGTTGTCGTGGTCGAGCAGGAGGCGCTTGAGGTCGCCCTCGGCCGACAGCGAGCCGTCGTAGAAGCGAGCCGGGGTGTTGGGCAGCTGCGACAGGAGCTCGAACCGGTCCTGGAGGGTGGTCAGCACCGCGTCGTCCTGGTCGACCGGGGTCAGGGCGCCGGGGCCGCAGACCTCGGTGCACTCCAGGCACCCGGTGCACTTCCAGGGGTCGATCGTGGCGGAGAAGAGGCCGCCGGAGCCCGGCTGGGCCTTCTCCATCGCGTCGAAGAACGGTCGGGTCCGCGCGACCGGGAAGGTCGCGAGCTTCTCGACCAGCGCGCCGAGGCTCCGGGCGAAGACCGGGCCGTCGACCTCGAGGCCGGCACCCGCCTGGGCCACGAGGTCGTGGAACGCCGGGCCGTCCTTCTCGGTGCGGTAGCGGCCGCGGACGGCCTCGGCCAGCGGGTAGACCTGCGACCGCAGGACGGCGCGCTGGGCCTCGGGCAGCTCCAGCGTGTCGATCGTCGTGAGCAGCAGCGCGTGCAGGTCGTGCACGGTGTTCGGGATCGCCGCGTCCGGGCACACCAGCGCGCACTCCATGCAGCCGGTGCACACGTCGGGGTCGAAGGCCGGCACGGTCCGGCGGAACAGGCCCTTGTCCTTCGCGCCGGCCGAACCCGCGGGCATGAACAGCCCGACACCGGGCAGCACCGGCGCCTCGCCGATGGTGCCCTCGCGGAACGGGCGCGCCACGATGTCCTCGTAGTAGGCCGGGTCGAACAGCGAGGCGGCGGTCGGGGCGTCCGAGGAGCACATCTCCTGCGAGACGGCGACCGGACGAAGCATCCGGGCCGGCTGCGGCTCGGTGTCGATCGCAACCAGCTCTGGCGCGTCGTAGTCGACCGGGACCACGGCGTCCATCGCGTCGTGGATCACCGCCATGTTGCCCTCGACGACGGCCTCGCCCTTGGACCCGAACTTCTTCGAGATCTGGGCGCGGACCTTGGCCGAGATCGCCTCGCGGTCGGCACCCTTGGAGACGCGGTCCACGTGGCCGGCGACCGCGCCGATGAACGCGATACCCATCATGCGGGTCTCGAGCTCGGGCTTCGGCGCATGCTTCTTCGCGACCGAGAACGCGTCGATGATCATCAGGCGGATCTTGCGCTCGCGGATCGTCGTGCGCGCGTACTTGGGCAGCTGCCGCCAGAACTCGATCGGCGTCAGGTCCGACTGGATGATGAGCGTCCCGCCCGGCACCAGACCCTTGATCGGGTTGGTGTGCACGAAGGCCTTGTGGTCCGGGGAGAGCACGACCTCGACGTCCTCGAGCTCGGCGTTCGTGATGAGCACGGGCTCGGGGCTCAGGGTGATGTAGTAGTTGGTCGGCGCACCGGACTTCTCCGAGCCGTACTTCGGCGCCGCCTTCGAGTGCATGCCCAGCACGCCGGACAGGATGTCGGTCAGCAGCTTGCCGGTCGCGATGGTGCCGTAGCCGCCCACGGAGTGGAACCGGATCCGCATCGCGGAGTCGGGCAGCAGCTGCGGGTTCTCGGCGGTCTCGAGCGCCATGTGCTCGGTGGTCGGGTAGGCGGCGCGCAGGCGCGCCTCGATCTCCGCCATCTGCGGGCTCGGGTTCTTGCTGAAGAACTGCGAGCCCAGGTAGATCAGCGGCGCCGTCTTGCCGTCGATCATGTGCTGGAACGCGGCGATGGTGTGGCGCGGCTGCACGTCGTGACCGCCGAGGCCGAAGATGCCGGTGGTCAGGCGCGGGAGCTTGTCGAGCGTCGGGACCTCGTGGTCGGCGCCGTCGGCGTTCTGGCGGGCCTTGAACAGCGCACCGGTGACCAGGCTCGTGAGCGCGGTCTGGTCGGAGCGCTCGAGGACCGTGACGGCCTTCTTGCCGGCCAGTGCGGCCACGAGCTCGGCCTCGGGGAACGGCTGGAGCAGCTTGACCGAGACGACGCCCACCTTGTGGCCCTGCGCGCGCAGGTACGGGAGCACGGCGCGCAGGTCGTCGGTGATCGAGCCCAGGCCGACGACGACGTAGTCGGCGTCCTCGACGTCGTAGGTCATCACCGGGGCGTACTCGCGGCCGGTCAGCTCGGCGTACTCGGCCATCGCCTGGCGGGCCAGGCGCGGGACCTCGGAGGCGAAGTGGGTGCGGTGGTCGACCGCACCGGCCTGGAAGTCGGGCTGGTTCTGCACGGGGCCGGTCAGGCCCGGGTTGTCGACGTCCACCAGTGCCGGGACCAGCTGGCGGGTGCCCTTGGGCGCGGCGTTGCGCCACTGGCGCGACCACGCGGCGTGCAGCTCGACCGGGAGCCAGGCGAGGGTCGGCTCGATGAGCGCGCCGGCCTGGTCCGCCTCGATCGCGTCGGCGTTCAGGGCCAGGTAGTCGGCGAGCGACTCCGCCGGGGCGTCCAGCAGGTCGCCGCGGTGCCGGGCCAGCCAGCCGGTGAGCTGGGCCACACGGCCCTTGGCGCCGAAGAGGATCTCCTGCGCGACGGTCGGGCACGGGACGTAGGCGGTCGGGTCGCCGAGGTACTCCTTGAGCAGCGCGGGCTCGGGCAGGACCATCTCGCTCATCATGTGGCTGGTCGAGAACCCGTCCATCGCGTTGGTGACGGGGATCAGCGACAGCGCGGCCGTGCGGTAGGAGATGGCCGCGAGGTCCGCGGCCTCCTGCGGGTTCGAGCCGAACATGATCGTGTAGCCGGACGGCAGCAGCGCGTACACGTCGTCGTGGCCGGCCATGACGTTCAGGGAGTGCTTGGAGACCACGCGCGCCGCGCACTGCAGCACGAAGCCGCCGATCTTCTTGCCCACCGTCACGTAGTGCGACTCGAGCGCGTAGAGGATGCCCTGGCTCGAGGAGGCGTTCGACACGTACTGCCCGCCGGTGAGCGCCGCGCCGAGGGCACCGCTCTGGGCGGAGTGCTCACCCTCCGCCTCGAAGAAGAACGGGTGCTTGCCCCACACGTTCACGCTGCCCTCGGCGCGGGCGGCCTCGAAGAGCTCGGAGATCTCGGTGGACGGAGTGATGGGATACCCGATCACGCCACCACAGACGTGACGCATGACGTAGGCCACGGCGCCGTTCCCGTTGAGAACGGTGGAGGTGCCGGGGTACTTGGGCTGCTGTGAGGTCATCTGCCTGTCCCGTGGTGTGAGCGATCGACGGTCTCAGGGGAAAGAGGGTCTGCGCTGACCCGTCGCGGCGGCTGACGCCGTCGTGGCGGAGGCGTCAAGGAGATCCTCATGCCTGTCCTCGCAGGGTAGGTCGCTCGTTCGGGCCCTCTGGGGCCCATTCGTCCTACGTTGTGCGCGGGACCGGGGAAAATCGTTGCCCGAGCGGCGTGTCGCGGGGCCCGAGGGCACCGCGGAGCGCCTGCGGAAGCGCTCCGGACCGCATTCCGCCCGGGTGCGCCGGGCCGGGTCTCCGGGCGTCTCAATGGGATCCAGGCCGGCCCGCGCCCGCTCTGCGCCCGCCGGCACCGGTCGTCAGCGCACGGACAGCCAGACCAACGCCGCGCCGCCGAGCACGATGCTGTAGATCGCGAACGGGGTCAGCGTGCGGGTACGGAAGTACCGGGTCAGGTAGCGCACCGACAGGTAGGCCGTCGCGAAGGACGCGAGGCTCCCGACGACGACCTGACCGTGGATGCCGGCGCCGAGCGGGCCGAAGAGGTCCGGGATCTTCAGCAGGCCCGCGGCGAGGATGACCGGCGTGGCGAGCAGGAAGGAGAACCGCGCCGCGTCCTCGTGGGACAGACCGCGGAACAGACCCGCGACCATCGTCGACCCCGACCGGCTGATCCCGGGCAGCAGGGCCAGGACCTGCGCCGACCCGATCGTGGTGGCCGCGCGAAGGCTGAGCCCGGCCAACCGGTGGTCGGCCTCCGGGCCGGACCCGTCGTCCTCGCCACCACGGACCAGCCGCTCGGCGGCGACGTCGGCCATGGTCAGCCCTCCGGCGTCCACGGCCGCGGCCCCTGCCGGCACGGCGACCGGCGCCCGGCGCCGCAGCCGCTCTCCGGCGAGCAGGACCAAGCCGTTGACGACGAGGAACGCCGCGGCCGGGATCGGCTTGCCGAGCGTGGTGCGGAAGGCGTGCTCGAGCAGGAGCCCGGCGAGCCCGACGGGGATGGTGGCGATGATGATCAGCCACGCCAGGCGCTGATACGGGTCGGTCACGCTGCGGTGCCGGATCGAGGCGAAGAACCCGCCGATGATCAGGACCCAGTCCCGCCAGAAGAACACCAGCAGCGCCGCCGCGGTCGCGACGTGCAGGCCCACGATGAACGCGAGGTACGGCGACTCGGGCGCCGAGACGCTGAGGTCCTGGGCCCACGGGCCTCCGACCAGCGCCGGGATGAGCACGCTGTGCCCGAGGGAGGAGATCGGGAACAGCTCCGAGAACCCCTGGAACGCGCCGACGACGAGGGACTCCAGGTAGGTCAGGGACACCCGCGGGACTCTAGGCAGGGACCCTGGGAGATGCCTGGACGCGCGGTCTGCCGCGGTGTCAGCGCCCGGAGAGGACCTCGACGAGCTGCTCGACGGTGGGCGAACCGGCCGTGCCGCCCGGAGTCCGGTAGAGCCGGCACGACAGGCCGACGGGGGCGTCCGCGTGGGCGAACGGGTCCACGCCGTCGATCAGGATCGAAGGAGACCCGTGAAAGCCCCACGCCGCAGCCTGCTCGGGGGCCTCGACCAGTACGTGCTCCACGTCGACGGTGGCCTCGACCGCACGCAGGGCCTGGCGCAGGTGGTCGTCGGCCACCTGCCAGGTCGGGCAGTCCTCGATGTGCAGCAGCTGGACACGCACCACGTCATCATCCCTCCGCGCCCCGGACCCGGCGAGGGCTGTCGCGCGTCGCCCACATCAACACGACCCCGTCACACCACGTCGAACCGGAGCTCCACGTCACCCGCTGGGTGCGGCGGTGACTGGTCGGCCCGGGTCGGGGACATCGCACCGGGCTGAGGCTGGGGCCCGCTGGTCGCCGGCGGTGCAGCCTTGGCGTTCGGGGTGACCGTCCTGATCACCGGGCGTTCGCGCGAGGGTGTGGAGCACTCGGCGCGCTCCGACCTCCTGGGGCACACGATCGTGTTCGTCCTCGTGAACGGCTTCCTGTGGGCCCAGGACATCGCCCTCGGCGACGGTGTGGACTACGTGTGGCAGGTCACCGTCCCATGGGCGGTCGGGCTCGGTGCGCACGCCGCGACGGCGCTTCGCCGTGGCGGCTAGGTGTATGCGATCGAGGAACCGGCGACCTGGGCCGTGCGTGCCTGCTCGCGTCGGTGCGCAGCGCCGTTCGATAGGTCTCGCGCGTCGCCCCGCGAAGACCCACAGTGGTGTCGTGGCGAACCGACTGGCCCGCGCGACGAGCCCCTACCTGCAACAACATGCCGACAACCCGGTCGACTGGTGGGAGTGGGGCCCCGAGGCCTTCGCCGAGGCGAAGCGCCGCGACGTGCCGGTGCTCGTCTCGATCGGCTACGCGGCCTGCCACTGGTGCCACGTGATGGCCCACGAGTCCTTCGAGGACCCCGAGATCGCCGGCCTCCTCAACGCCCGGGTCGTCGCGGTGAAGGTCGACCGCGAGGAGCGGCCCGACGTCGACACGGTGTACATGGCGGCGACCCAGGCGCTCACCGGCAGCGGGGGCTGGCCGATGACGGTCTGGGTCACGCCCGACGGGCGTCCGTTCTACGCCGGCACGTACTACCCGCCGCGGCCGATCGGCGGCACCCCAGCCTTCCGCCAGGTCGTCGAGGCGGTGGCCGAAGCGTGGGCGACCCGTCGCGACGAGGTCGTGGCCAGCGCCGCCCGGATCAGCGCGGCCGTGGCACGCGCGGGACCCGCCGCCGACGGCTCCGTCCCTCTCGACGCGCTGCTCGCCGACACCGCCCTCACTGCGACCGGGGTGGCCTACGACGAGGTGCGCGGCGGCTTCGGCGGCGCGCCCAAGTTCCCGCCGTCGATGCTGCTCGAGTGGCTCCTGCGCCGGTCCCGGCGCGGCGGGCCGCGCGACCGACGCGCCGCCAGGGCCATGGAGATGGCCTCGCGGACCCTCGAGGCGATGGCCCGCGGCGGGATCTACGACCAGCTCGCCGGCGGGTTCGCCCGGTACAGCGTCGACGCGACGTGGACCGTGCCGCACTTCGAGAAGATGCTCTACGACAACGCCCTGCTGGTCCGGGTCTACGCGCACTGGTGGCGGGCGACGGGCTCGCCCGTCGCCCGCCGTGTCGCGGAGGAGACGGCCACCTGGCTGCTGGCCGAGCTGCGCACTCCCGAGGGAGGCTTCGCCTCGTCGCTGGACGCCGACTCCCCCGGCGCCGACGGCATCCCCCGCGAGGGCGCTTACTACGTGTGGACCCCGACCCAGCTCCGCGAGGCGCTGGGCGAGGACGACGGCGCTTGGGTCGCCGACCTGTGCCGGGTGTTCGAGGGAGGCTCGTTCGAGCGCGGGACCTCGGTGCTCAGACTGCCGTCGGATCCCCCCGACCCTGGGCGGTGGGCCGTGCTTCGTGACCGCCTGCGCGCCACGCGGGCAGCCCGGCCGGCACCCTCACGCGACGACAAGGTGGTCACGGCCTGGAACGGCCTGGCCATCGCGGGCCTCGCGGACGCGGGCGACCTGCTGGGCCGCCGGGACTGGGTGGTCGCGGCACGTGAGGCGGCCGACCTTCTCCTGCGGCTGCACCTGGTGCCCGGGCCGGGCGGCGCCCGACTCGTGCGCGCCTCACGCGACGGCGAGGCCGGGCGTGCCGCCGGCGTGCTCGAGGACTACGCGGACCTCGCGGAGGGCCTGCTCGCCCTCGTCGGCGCCACGGGCGAGGCCCGATACCTGGCCGCGGCCGGCGACCTGCTGGACACGGTGACGGGCCACTTCAAAGCACTGGACGGCTCCCTGGTGGACACCGCGGACGACCAGACCGACCCGGTCGTGGCCCGGGTCCGGCGGCCTCGTGAGGTCATCGACGGCCCCACGCCGTGCGGCTCCGCTGCGGCGGCGGGTGCCTTGGTGGGCTACGCCGCACTCAGCGGCTCGAACCGCCATCGCGAGGCGGCGGAGCGGGCCCTGGTTGAACCGCTCCTGCTCGCCGGCGAGCACCCGACGGCCCAGGGCTGGGCTCTCGCCGTCCTCGAGGCGATCGTCGACGGCCCCCGCCAGGTGGCGGTGGTCGGTCCGCCGGACGACCCGGCGACCGACGAGCTGCGACGCGTCGCCCTCGCCGGGGCCGCGCCCGGCGCCGTCCTCGTGGCCGGCGTACCCGACTCCCCGGGGCTGCCCCTCCTCGCGGGCCGCCCGCTCGTGGACGGCGGGCCCACGGCGTACGTGTGCCGGGGTTTCGTGTGCGACCGACCGATCACCGCACCCGAGCAGCTGGCCGCCGCGCTGGCTTGAGCGGGGCGCAGGGCGACCCCGCGACGCGCCGTGGACGAATCCTTGCCCGGGGACTTGCCTGGACGATGCTTACGGCGTGGACCCCCGGCCTGCGTCGGTCGCCGCGAGCGTGCCCGCGCACGGCCCGCCCCTAGGTGTGCGCCTCGACGCGCTCGAGCGGCACCGTGCCTCCGAGGTCGAGGTCCGCCTGGCCTCCGCGAGGCAGATCGAGGCCGAGGCCGCCGAGGTGGGCGACTCGGTGTCCATGATGCGCGCGCGCCTCGTCGTCGGGGACATGCTGCAGCGGCTCGGCAGGGTCGCGGATGCGGCCAGGGTCGTGGTGGGGGTGAACGTCTGGGCGACCGCGAACGGCCCACCCTCGCTTCTTGCGCGCAGCCACCTGGTGGTCTCCTCGCTGATGGAGAACGCCGGGGATACCTCGGGCGCGCTCGACCACGCCGTGCGGGCGATCGACCTCCTCGATGACGACACGCCTCCGCGCACCCGGGGGAACTACCTTCTCCGTCTCGCCGACACCCTCGCGATCAACGGGTCCACGCACGAGTCGCGTGAGCGGTACGACGAGGCAGAGGCGCTGTTCGTCGAGCTGGACGACCGAGAACGGCGGCTGAACGTCCTCAACAACCGGGCGATGCTCGAGTACGAGGCGGGCAACACCGACGAGGCACTCGAGGCGGCCGAGCGGATGTACGCCACCAGCACGCGTGACGAGCTCAACCCGGCCTGTGCCGACTCGGTGGCCCGGGCCAGGCTCGCCGCCGGTCACCTCGACGCGGCCGAGCACGCCGCCCGGCTCGGCTTCGAGCTGCAACGCGAGCAGGGCGACGTCCAAGCCGTCACACCCGCGGAGCTGGGCCTCACGCTGACCGAGATCCTCATCGCCCAAGGTCGCCTCGACGAGGCCCGGGAGGAGCTCGACCGCTGCCTGGCGGTGTGCCAGGAGCGCGAGCTGCGGGGGGTGGCGGTGGACGCACTGCGGGTCCGGTCCGAGCTGCACGCGGCCCGTGGCGCCTACCGAGAGGCCTACCACGCGGCGCGCGACTACCACCGTGAGTGGGTCTCCCTCCGCTCGCAGCAGCAGGAGGCGGCGGCGCGAACCCGGCAGGCCCTGTACGAGACCGCCGAGGCACGCCGTCAGGCCGACCGGTTCCGGCGTCTGGCGCGTACCGACCCGTTGACTGCGCTGCCGAACCGGCGCATGGTCAACGAGGACCTGCCGCGACGGCTGCGGGAGGCCGCTGCCGCGGGAGTCCGGCTGGTCGGGGTGCTGGTCGACATCGACCACTTCAAGGCGGTCAACGACACCTACTCGCACCAGGCCGGCGACGAGGTGCTGCGGGAGCTCGGCGCCATGCTCGCCGGTGTGGTGGATGAGAGTACGCCGTGGGAGCTCGCCGCCAGGCTCGGCGGCGAGGAGTTCCTGCTCGTGCTGGTGCAGGACGCCCCCGGCACGGCCCACGCCAGGGTCGACGCCCTGCGCCGCGAGGTCGCGGAGCACGGGTGGCCCGGGCTCCCCGCGGACGCCCGGGTGACGATGAGCGCCGGGATCGCGGTCGCCACGCCCGAGGACGACCAGACGAGCCTGCTGTCCCGTGCGGACATGCACCTGTACCGGGCCAAGAGCGCCGGGCGCGACCGCGTGACGGGCGACCTCCCGGCCTGACGTGGGATGCTGCCGGGACACGTCCCGGCAGGAGGCTCGATGACCCCGTCCGGCCTTCGCGGCCGCTATCGCCGCATCCTGCGGTTCTTCGCCGGGGTGATCGCCCGCTTCGTGTGGTGGGACGTGATCCTGCGTCGCCTCGGGATGGGTGCGCGCGTCCGGCGCACCCGTGACGAGCGGTTCCGCCGGGAGGCTGCGCGGTTCCGCACGCTCGCGGTGGCGATGGGCGGCGTGATGATCAAGATCGGCCAGTTCCTGTCCTCGCGTCTGGACGTGCTGCCGCGCGAGGTGACCGACGAGCTGGCCAACCTCCAGGACGAGGTCCCGGCGGAGTCGTTCGCCGACATCCGCGCACTCGCCGAGGCCGAGCTCGGCGGGGCGTTGGAGGATCGCTTCGTCAGCGTCGAGCCGGTCCCCCTCGCGGCCGCGTCGCTCGGCCAGGTCCACCGCGCCACCCTGGGGCCCGACCACGACCTGGGCTTCCGCGACGTGGTCCTCAAGGTCCAGCGCCCCGGGATCGACCAGGTGGTCCGGACCGACCTGTCCGCCCTCGAACGGGTGGGTCGCTGGCTGATGCGGTACCGCCCGATCCGGACCCACGCCGACGTCCCGGCCCTGCTGCGCGAGTTCGCCGCGACCCTCAACGAGGAGATCGACTACGTCCACGAGGCCGACAACGCGGAGGCGTTCCGAGCCAACTTCGCCGAGGACCCCCGCGTGCAGGTTCCCCGGGTGGTGCGGGCCCTGAGCACCCGGCGCGTGCTCACCCTCGAGGACGTCTCGGCCATCAAGATCACGGACTACGCGGCGATCACTGCCGCGGGCGTGGACCGCGCCGCCGTCGCCGACCGGCTCATCGCGGTGTACCTGCAGCAGATCTTCGAGGACGGGTTCGTGCACGCCGACCCGCACCCGGGCAACCTGTTCGTCACGCCCGGCGTGGCGGACGCCCCGGACGGCTGGCGCCTGACGTTCGTCGACTTCGGGATGGTGGCGCGGGTCCCCGACACGGTGCGCGAGAGCCTGCGCGAGCTGCTCATCGGCGTCGGGACCCGTGACGCGTCGCGCGTGGTGAAGGCGTACGAGCGGCTCGACATGCTGCTGCCCGGCGCGGACATCGTCGCGATCGAGCGCGCCGAGGCTGCGGTGTTCGACCGCTACTGGGGCCTGTCGATGAAGGAGCTGCGCACCATCGACCCGGCCGAGGTGCGGGAGTTCGCCCACCAGTACCGCGACCTGCTGCTGGACCTGCCCTTCCAGGTCCCGCAGAACCTCATCTACGTCGTGCGGACCGTGGCGATCCTGTCCGGGATGTGCACCGGGCTCGACCCGGACGTCAACCTGTGGACCCAGGTGGGCCCCTACGCCCAGCGCCTGGTGGCGGACGAGGCGTCCTCCGGCCTGAGCCACTGGATCGACGAGATCGGCGAGGCGCTCCTGGCCGGTCTGGCCCTGCCGGGTCAGACGAGCCGGGTGCTCGCCAAGGTCGAGAGCACGGGCCTACCGGTCCGCGACGAGCACGTGGGCCGGGAGGTCCGCCGGCTCGGGCGTGCGGTCGACCGGCTCAGCGGCGCCGTGGTGAGCGCCGGGCTGCTGGTGGCCGGCTCGATCCTGGTCTCGGGCGGGGACGACGGGATCGGAGTGGCGCTCCTTGCCGCCGCGGGCGTCGTGCTGCTCGGCGTCCTGTTCGGCGGCGGGCGGCGCTAGCGCGGGCGCGCACCGGGTACCGACCGCGCCGAGTGCCGGGCCGTCAGGCCTTGGCGGCCTTCTCGTCCATCCGCTTGATCGCCGCGTCGACCACGCCGCGCCAGGCGAGCAGCATCTCGCGGCGCGCGCTGTCCCGGTGGGTGAAGAACTCGGGAGGGAGGAACGTCTCCAGGCCCTTGCGCATCTCGGCGCGTGCCGAGTCGACGTGCTGACGCACGTCCTCCGGCACGCGGTTGCGCAGGGCGTCGTAGCAGGTGCGGCTCTCGGTCATCGCGCCTCCTCGGTCGTTCTCCCAGGGTAGGGCGCGCGCCACGCGCTGTCGCCATCAGGAGCGTCGCCTTCGCAGAAGGTCCACCGAACCGCGACCGCAGGACGTGGCGCGCGAGTAACGTCCGGACCACGGGAACTCCAATGAAGCCCCCGGGAGGACGCAATGAGGCGCCGTCTGGTTCTGCTCACCCTGGTCGGGACGGTCGCGGCCGTGGTCGCGCTGCCCGCCGCAGCCCTTGCTGCCGAGGCCGACGGGTGCTCCGGCACCGTCGCGACGTACGACACCTCAGGGAGCGAGGTCGGTGCGGTTGATGTTCCCGGCGACGGTGGCACCCAGGCTGACCCCCTCCCGGTCGACGCCAAGGGCACGGTCGTCTGGTCCGGTACGACGGATGCCGCGATCACGAACGCGACCTGGTCGGTCACGGTGGGTGGCGTGCGGGTCGCCGGCGGCGCCTTCGACAACGCCGAGGGCGAGACGGCGTACGGAGGTACCGAGGACCTCAGCGGGCCGCTCGGCCCGGTGGCGTGGGCACTGCGCGGGGGCATGGTCATCCCGGTGAGCGGCACGATCACGGGTGACGGCGGAACCTGCCGGGCCAGCGGGTGGATCACCGGCACGGGATCGGCCACGTCGTCCCCGATCTTCTTCGCCGGCCTCGGGATCGGCGTCGTCGGCATCCTGATGGGCGTCGGGGTGTTCGCGGGGACGAAGGTCGTCGCGGGTGGAGCGGCAGCGGCAGGAGGTGCGCCATGAGCGCCGAGGTGCGTCGTCGCCCCGTGCTCGGGTTCTTCGCAGGTCTGTTCTTCGGGCTCGGGCTGGCGCTCGTGCTCATCGTGCTCGGCGCCGTGCCGACCACGTGGGTCTGGCTCGCCGTGCCGCCGATCGTCGGCATGGTGCTGGGTGTCGTGCTGGCCTACGTCGCGCCGGTCAGGGGCGCGAAGACCAGCTGAGCGTGGTGCCGCCCACCGGTCTGGTCCGGGTGGACGGCCGCTCGTCCTGACGGGCGGCCACCGGGGCCCTGTCGACGTCGTCGGCAGGGCCCCGGTGCGCCGTGGTGGCGCGCCGTCCATGGAGAGGCGCCCAACCGTCACCAAGAGTTAACCGAGTCGTGGCCCATGCGTCCGGCCATACGGTCTACTGTGGCCGCATCGTCCACCGACTCGAGAGCGAGCCCATGCCCGAACCCACCGTCGTCCTCGACTTCGACGGCACGATCGCCCTCGGGCACGGACCGGTGCTGGCCTACGCCAGGCACGTCGCCGCCGCCACCCACGACCCGGGGCTGGTCGAGGCGGTCGAGCAGGCGCTGACCCGCCTGGGCGAGGGCCAGGGCGCGTACCGCGACGCGTACGACGCCGTCCGTCAGGTCGCCACCTCGCGCGGTGCGCCCGAGGCCCTGCACGGCCCCGCCTACCTGGCCAGCCGTGAGGAGCTCGGCACACCGGACGCGCCCGTGCACGGTCCGGTCGGGCTCGAGAGGTTCCTCGCCCAGCTGGGGCGCAGGGCCGGGCTGGTCCTGGCCACCAACGCCCCGGAGACCGGCGTCGACCGGGTGCTCACCCAGCTCGGGGCCGCGGACCACCTCACCGAGCGGCACTTCTCGATCGGGAAGCCCGACGGTCTGGTCACGGTGATCTCCCGGCACCTCAGCCGCGGACCCGTGCTCGCCGTGGGTGACATCTGGGCGTACGACCTCGCGCCGGCCGCCGAGGTGGGCGCCGACACCGCACTCGTGGGCCCCACCGCGTACTCCCCCGACCTCGCACCCACCATGCGTGGGGCCACCCTCGCCGACCTCTACGGCGCGATCACGAGCTGGGCCGCGACCGCGGTCCCCGGACGGACGACGCCTGCCGGCGCCGCCCACCCCCATGGAAAGGCATGACTGAGATGCGCAAGACCCTCCTCGCGCCGGCCGTCCTTGCCGTCGCTGCCCTCTCGCTCGCAGGCTGCAGCTCGGGCGGGACCGACAACGCCTCGTCCAGCGGCGCCGCGGCCTCCTCCTCAGCCGGCTCGACCGCGGACTGGCCCTCGTCGATCACGCTCGCACTCATCCCCAACGAGCAGGTCAACGACCTTGTCACCTCGGCCGCCCCGCTCACGGACTACCTGTCCAAGGAACTCGGCATCACCGTCACGGGCGTGGTCACCAAGGACTACCAGGCCGCCGTCGAGGCGATCTGTGCCGGTCAGGCCCAGATCGCGATCGCCGACGCGGGCTCGCTCGCCGCCGCGCAGGACCAGTGCGGCGCCTTCCCGGTGCTGCAGGACGTGCGGTACGGCGCCTCGTCCTACGCCTCGGAGTTCTTCACGAACATCAAGAACGCCGGCAAGTACTGCTCCGACACCCCGGTCGAGGCGACCTACGCGGCGAACGGCGAGAAGTACCTCTACTGCAACGGGGTCGCGAACGGTGACACCAACACCGGTGTCGGGCCGGTCGCGGTCGACGCGCTGAAGAAGATCACGCCGGGCACCAAGGTCGCCTTCGGCAACACCACCTCCCCGGCCGGCTACCAGCTCCCGGTGCTCGCGCTCGAGAGCCAGGGCGTCAACATCGACGACCTGGACCAGGTGCCGGTCACCGGCAACGACAACCTGATCATGGCCGTCTACAACGGCGACGCCGAGGTCGGCTTCGCCTACTGGGACGCGCGCTCGTCCATCAAGACCTCCGAGGTGCCCGACATCGGCCAGAAGGTCGTCGTCTTCGGCCTGTCCGAGATGTACCCCAACGGCGGCGTCGTGATCGGCAAGGACGTCCCCACGGACCTGCGTGAGAAGATCACGTCCCTGATGGCAGGCTTCTCGAAGGTCGACCCCGACACGCTGAAGAACATCTTCGGCCAGACGGCGTGGGTGCCTGCCGACCCGGCAGCGATCGACGTCGCCCGTCAGGTCAACAAGCGCTTCTCGGGGCAGTGACAGCGACCCCCATGGACACCACGGCGCACGGCCCGGAGGCGGCCACCCCCGCCTCCGGGCCGTGGCCCATCCGGCTGACCGACGTCACCGTGCGGTACCCGAACGGCGTCGTCGGCCTGCGCGGGGTGTCCCTGGCGATCGAGGCGGGAGAGATGGTCTCCGTCGTCGGCCTGTCCGGCTCGGGCAAGTCCACGCTGGTCCGCACGGTGAACGGTCTCGTGCCGGTCACCTCCGGCACGGTGCAGGTGGGGCCGTACCGGGTGGACCAGCTCCGCGGGCGACGCCTGCGTCACGTGCGGGGCAGCATCGGCATGATCTTCCAGGGCTTCAACCTGGCCGACCGGGCGAGCGTCTACCACAACGTCCTCGTCGGGCGGTTCTCGCACACCCCTACCTGGAAGACGCTGCTCGGGCTGACCAGCCGTGAGGACCGCGAGATGGTGATGTCCGCCCTGGACTCGGTGGGCATGCTCGAGAAGGTCTGGGGCCGCGCCGGTGCGCTCTCCGGCGGGCAGAAGCAGCGCGTCGCGATCGCGCGAGCGCTCAGCCAGGAGCCCCAGGTCATGCTCGCCGACGAGCCGGTCGCGAGCCTCGACCCGCCGACTGCGCACGCGGTGATGTCCGACCTGCGCCGGGTCAACACCGAGCGGGACCTCACCGTCCTGGTCAACCTGCACCTGATGGACCTCGCCCGGCAGTACACGACGCGGATGATCGGGCTGCGCGACGGTGAGCTGGTCTACGACGGCCCCGCCTCGTCAGCGACCGACGCGGACTTCGAGGCGATCTACGGCCGGCCCATCCAGACCCGCGACACCCTCGGGCAGTGACCGTGAGCCAGCTCTCGGTCCCGACGCGGCCGCGCACGTGGCCCAGGGTGGCCGTCGTCGTCGGCGTGATCGTCGCCATCACGGTGCTCACCACGCTGCCCGCGCTCGGCGGGGTCAACATCGACCTCGGCGCGATCGCCCGCAACTGGGGCAACGGGTCGGAGCGGATCGGCAAGCTCTTCCCGCCGGACCCGTCCATCCTGCCGCGGACCTGGAAGCCGCTGCTCGAGACCCTCGAGATGGCCCTGGTCGGCACCGCCATCGCCGCGCTGCTCGCCCTGCCGCTGTCCCAGTGGGCCGCGCGCCCCACCAACCCGAGCCGGAGCCGGATCGTCGTGCGCGGCGTCCTCAACGTCATCCGCGCCGTCCCGGACCTGGTCTACGCGACGATCCTGGTGGCGATGGTCGGGGTCGGCGCCCTGCCGGGTGTGATCACCCTCGTGCTGTTCGACCTCGGCATCGTGGTCAAGCTCGTCTCCGAGGCGATCGACTCGGCCGACGCGTCGTACATGGAGGCCGGGCGGGCCGCGGGTGGGACGCAGACCCAGATCAACCGCGTCACGGCCCAGCCGCAGACCTGGCCGGTGTTCGCCAGCCAGGTGCTGTACTCCCTCGAGCTCAACGTGCGGATCTCCTCGATCCTCGGCCTGGTCGGCGCCGGAGGGCTGGGCCGGCTGATCGACGAGGTCCGCGGCTTCTACCGCTACGGCGCGCTCTCGATGATCATCATCGAGATCCTCGTGGTGGTCATCGCCATCGAGATCGCCTCGAACGTGCTGCGCAAGAGGCTGCGATGACAGTGCTCACCGCGACCCGCGCGCCCGCCATCACCCGAGCGCCGTCCCGGCCGCGTCGCCTCGGGGTGCGGGCCGCCCAGCTCCTCGTCGGCGCCGTCGTGCTCGCCTCTGCGCTCCACCTCGACATCGGGTGGTCGGACCTCGCCCAGCTCCCCGCCGACCTGCGCCACTACCTGGGCCTGATGTTCGCCCACCCGGACTGGAGCCGCCTGCCCGGGGCGTTCTACCAGACCTGGGTCTCGGTCTCGATGGCGTGGGTCGGCGCCCTGCTCGGCGTGGTGCTCTCGACCCTGCTCGGCATCCCGGCCGCCGCCGGCGTCGGGCCGCTGTGGGTACGGCTGCCGCTGCGCGGCGTGTTCGCCGTGCTGCGCGCCGTGCCGGAGGTGATCATCGCGATCATCATCCTCACGGTCACCGGGCTGACCCCGTTCACCGGTGCCCTCGCCCTGGCGATCGGCGGCATCGGCACGCACGGCAAGTGGACCTACGAGACCATCGAGGCGGTCCCGCCCGGCACGGCCGAGGCGGTGCGCGCCGCGGGCGGCAACCTGCTCGAGGTCGCCCGGTGGGGTCTGTGGACACAGGCCTCCCCCGAGCTCATGTCGTTGGCCCTGTACCGCTTCGAGATCAACGTCCGCACGTCGGCGATCCTCGGGCTGATCGGCGTCGGGGGCGTCGGAGACCTGCTCACCGGGTACACCCAGTACCGTCAGTGGGACGCCGTCGGGGTGCTGATCATCGTGATCGTCGTCGTCACGATGGTCATCGACGGGATCTCCGGGGCGATCCGTCGGCGGATCATGAGAGGGGCGCGCACTCGTGACGTGGACCGGAGCAGCTGACGCGCCGCCCTCGGTGCGGATCGCGGCGCTCGCGCCCTCGCTCCAGCCGAGCGAGCGGCGGATCGCGGACGCCATCGCCGCGGACCTGTCCGCCGCGGTGGAGTGCACGGCCCAGCAGCTGGCCGACCTCGTCGGGGTCGGCCGCGCCTCGGTCATCCGCACCGCCCAGACGCTCGGGTACGACGGGTACCCCCAGCTGCGCGTCGCCCTGGCCCGCGAGCTCGCCTTCGGGCAGGATGTGCCGCTCGAGGCCGGGGACGGCACTCTCGTCGGAGCTCTGCGCGCGGGGGTGGACGCCTTCGGACGCAACCTGCCGCGGATCACCGCCGCGCTCACCGAGGAGGCGGTGGCCGACTTCGTCACGGCACTCGACGAGGCCGACCGCGTGCTGATCGCCGCCACCGGGCTGTCCGCGCCCCTGGGCCTGGACGCCGCGATGCGACTCGGCGCTGCGGGCCGGCCCGCCGAGTACATCCCGGACACGCTCGCCCAGCAGATCGCCGCCCGCCAGCTCACCTCCGGGTCGGTGTGCCTGGCGGTGTCGGGCTCGGGCTCGAACCGGCCGACCCTCTCGGTCGCGGCCGCGGCGCGTGACGCCGGCGCCCGCGTGCTGGCGCTCACGTCGTTCGCGAACGCCCCCCTGGTCCAGCTGGCCGACACCGCGCTTGTGGTCCCGCCGGTCACCGACTCCTTCCGCGACGAGCTCCTGCACACCTCGCGTGCGGCGCTCGTCCTGGTCACCGAACAGCTCGTGGAGCTGCTGATCGACCGCCGTGGTGAGCGCGCCAAGGACGCGCACGCGGCCGTCCTCGCGGTGCTGGGCCAGAGCCTCGGGGAGTAGGCCCGCAAGGCCGTCGGCAGCACGCCGGGGACCCGAGCGCGGCCGCGACGCAGGTGCGGCCGCGGATCGCTCACGAAACGGGCGAACCGTCCGATCAGAGGTCGACGCGCCGTCGAGCCGCCGGGTCGACGCACGAGCGCATCCAGAGGAGGTGCCGCTGCATGCCGGCCACGGATGTCGTCGTCCTGGACCCCGGCGAGGTCGCCGACTCGTTCGGGGTGCTCCCGACCCTCGCGCCCGTCGCCGCCGAGCTCCTGCGCCTCGCCGACGACGAGCGCGCCAGCCTCGAGGACATCGCGAGGGTGATCGGCAGGGACCCGGCGCTGGCGGGCCAGCTCCTGCGCGTCGCGAACTCGGCGATGTTCGGGATGGGCGGGACGACCACGAGCCTGACGCGTGCTGCGAGCATCCTCGGCCTGCGCACCGTCAAGCTGCTGTCCCTCAGCTTCTCGGTGGTCACTCGGCCGAACCCGGCCGACGCGGGCGCGACCCTGGTGTGGCGCCACACGCTCGCGACGAGTGCGATGGCGCGGGCGATCTCCGCGCGACGCAACCCGCGGCTGGCCGACGAGTGCTTCATCGCGGGCCTGCTCGGCAACCTGGGCCGGATCGCCCTGGCCGAGTACCCCGCCTACGCGGGGGCGGCCGGCGGCCCGCCCGCCTGGCTCGACACGGCGGACGAGCTCGCCGCGGTCGGGTGCACGAGCGACGAGGTCACTGCCCGCATCCTCGACAGCTGGGGCCTGCCGCCCGTGCTCAGCGACGCGATCAGGCACCGGTCCGAGCCGAGCCGTGCCGATGGCGTGACCGGCACGATCGCCGCGGTGCTCGACGTCGCGGCGGCGGCAGCCCGGCTGGTCGTCGCGGGCCCGGACGAGGCCGGCGGAGCCCTGGAGCAGTACCGCGCCGCCGCTGGACGCCACCTCGCCCTCACGGCGAAGGAGGCCGACGCGCTGCTCGTGGACGCCGCGCCCGCGCTCGAGGAGATCGCGGCGATGTTCCGCTCGGAGAACCCCAACGACGTGCCGCTCGACGTGCTGCTCCTGCGGGCGAAGGACGGCCTCGCGCGCCTCGGCCTGGCCACGCTCGCGGCCCTGTCGCAGGAGCAGCACCGGACCGAACGGCTCGAGTCGGAGAACCGGCGGTTGGCAGCGGAGGCGGCGACGGACGCGCTCACCGCGCTGCCGAACCGCCGGGCCTACGACGACTTCATCGCACGCACGGTCGCCGCGCGGGAGCGGCGGGCGGTGCCCGGCGTGCTCGGGCTCCTCATGATCGATCTCGACCGGTTCAAGTCCGTCAACGACACGCACGGGCATCGGGTCGGCGACTCGGTGCTGCGCCTCATGGGAGCGATGCTCGCCCTGCACAGCCGCCGGGACGAGTTCGCCGCCCGGATCGGTGGCGAGGAGTTCGCCGTCGTGGTCCCGGTGACCGACCCGGAGGAGATCACCCTGGCCGCCGAGCGCTTCCGCCGGGCGATCGCCGGCGAGGTGCTCCAGACGCCGGCCGGTGCCCTCCGGATCACCGCGAGCGTGGGTGCGGCGTGGCTCGACGACGCCGAGCCGCAGGCCGCCCAGCGGCTGTACGACGCCGCGGATGCCGCGCTGCACGAGGCGAAGATGGCCGGCCGGAACTGCATCGTGACGGCGCACGCCGACTGACCGCGTGCGGGGTCGGCCGCGGGCCCGGGCGCAACCGGGCGACGGTCGACCCCGCACGGCTCACAGCGCCACGCCGGTCCCGGCGAAGTACTGCTGGTAGGTCGCGAAGTCGATCGCGAACACCCCGTCGACGACGTCCAGGTCGATGGACCGCCAGAACCCGGCGTCGCGCATCGCGATCGCGCCGTGCCGGGCGCCGGCCGTGCCCTCGTGGTAGCCCCACGGGTTGCGCAGCACCACGTAGTCGCGGGTGAGGATCGCGGGGTTGAGCAGCGACGCACCCGCAGCCACGATCCGCTCCCGCGCGACACCGGTCGACCGGGCGAGAGCCTCCTGGTACGCGCGCACCAGGAGCGCGCCCGACGTCCACCCGAGCACCGAGTAGGCGTGGTTGGCGACGATGGTGGCGTCGGCGTAGCTGAGCCCCGCCGGCGCCGTGCCGTAGGTCCACGCGGTCATCGGGTCGACCGTCCGGTAGGACGCGCAGTGATTCTTGACCAGCGTGCGCAAGGCCGCCGCCGTCCGCCCCGCGTGACCCGTGTAGTGCGGCGTCCGACCGGACAGCGCCGCGCTGGCCCACACCGGGTCACCACCGTTGAGCACCGTGAGGTTCGGGTGGTCGTTGCCGGTGCCCTGGCGCCACTGCGCGAAGGCCTTCTCGACCACGGCAGGCCAGATCTCGCCGGCCTCGGAGCTGCGGGCGTACAGGGGCGCCGTGGTCCCCGTGAACACCAGCGTCTGGTCGGAGGCCTCGAAGGTGCGCTGGGTGCCGTCGCCCGGGTCCCGGTAGACGAACCGGTGCGTGAACTGCTGGTCTCCGGCGCCGGTGGCACGCGCCGCGTCGGTGATCGTGCCCGGCAGCGCCCACGCGACCGAGGACATCGCTGCGATCAGCCAGCAGTCCCCCAGGCCGCCCTGGACCGGGTCGAAGAACTCGGCGGCCTCGTGGAAGAAGCTGCCGGTGTCGGCCCACTGCGCCCCGTCCGGCGTCCACCCCAGGTCGATCAGGTGGATCGGGAGGAGCCCGTCGAGAACCCGGCGGTCGAAGACGGTGTCGATCAGCCGCTGGGCGGGTGCGCCGGTCGGGGCGACCTCGAGGGTCCACCCGCCGGCGCGCGAGGGCGCGACGCGGCGGACCCGCGCGGCGCCGAGCTCACCCAGCACCGGCTGGAGGTCCTTGAGGGTCGTGATCTCCTCGGGCAGGTGCGGTGCCTCGCCCGACTCGGGCGCGGGGGCATCCTCGGGCTCGTGCCGAGGCGCCTCGACGACGGCACCCGAGTCGTCGAGCCGGAACCCGAGGTACACGGGTGAGCCGTGCCGCGGGTCGAACAGCTCCTCGCGCGGCGTGACCAGGACCTCCTCCAGGAGTGCCGTGGGGTCCTCGACGGCGTCCCAGTCGACGGGGTGGCCGAGCACGATCTCGGCGAGTGCTCGCGGGTTGCGTGCGGTGACGAACGGCGGCTGCTCGGTCGCGGCCTCGGTGGTCGTGACGGGCGGTCGGACGGCGGTGGTGGACATGTGCGCTCCGATCCCGAAGCGGCGCGGGCTGCGCCGGTTCACCGGGACGGAGGGTCGCCGCGGCCCGCTTGTGACGCTCCCGGCCGGGTGAACGCCGTGGCCGGAGTCGGGCACGCGTGCGAGGGTGTGCCATGCCCGGAGCCGCTCGCCGCGCCGTCGCACTCGCCCGTGCCTCGCACCTCGCCCCGACGCTCGCGGTCACCGCCTTCGCAGGGTCGTACGCGCTCGGGGTCGGCGCGGGTGCCGGACGCGCCGGGCAGGTCGCGCTCGCCGTGCTCGCCGGCCAGCTGTCGGTCGGATGGTCGAACGACTGGATCGACGCCGAGCGCGACCGTGCGGTGGGCCGATCCGACAAGCCGGTGGTCAGTGGCGGCATCGCCCCGGCCCAGCTCCGCACCGCGGCGCTCGTGGCGGCGGCGGCGTGCGTCGTCCTGTCCTTCCTGCTCGGCCCCGCGGCCGGCACCGTGCACGTCCTCGCGGTCGCCTCCGCCTGGGCGCACAACGTGCGGCTCAAGGCGACGGCGTGGTCCTGGGCGCCCTATGCGCTGTCCTTCGGGCTCCTCCCGTCCGTCGCGACGCTCGCTCTCGACCCGGCACACGTCGCGACCGCCACCACGACCCTCGCCGCGGCGCTGCTCGGGGTCGGGGCCCACATCGCGAACGTCCTGCCGGACCTCGACGACGACGCGGCCATGGGCGTCGTCGGCCTGCCGCATCGCCTCGGGCGCCGGCGCGCGACGTCCGCGTCCGTGGCGGTGCTCGTCGGGGCCACGGCTCTCGTGGTGCTCGGAGCCTCGGGCGGTGTCACCGGGACGGGGCTCGCGGCGCTCGCCGCCGCCGCGGGGCTGGGGTCGAGCGCCGCCTGGGTAGCCTCGCGCCGTCCGGCGAGCCGCTACCCGTTCCTCGCTGCCATGGGCGTGACGGGCGTGACGGTCGCGGCGCTCGTCGTGGTGGGCTGAGCCCGGGCCGCCACGGCATCCGACCAGGTCCTCGCACTCCCGCGCGCGGGCCCAGGAGCCCCATGCGACGATGCCCGACATGTCCCGGATCGTGGCGGTCGCCCCGGTGCTGCCGGACCATGCCTACGCCCAGGACCGGATCACCGCGGAGATCGGCACCCTCGTGACGACCGACCCGGCGAGGGCCGCCCTGCTCGCGCGGCTCCACGCGTCGTGCGGTGTCGAACGTCGGCATCTCGCGCTGCCGCTCGAGCGGTACCGATCCCTGACGTCGTTCGACGAGACGAACTCGCTCGCCCTCGAGCTCGGCGTCGACCTCGCCGCCCGCGCTGTGGGTGACGCCCTCGAGGCCGCCGGGCTCGAGCCTGCGGACGTCGACCACCTCGTCTTCACGACCGTCACAGCGGTGGGGGCACCCGCGATCGACGCCCTGCTCGTCGAGCGCGTCGGGCTCCGCCGCGATGTGACCCGGCTGCCGAGCTTCGGGCTGGGGTGCGCGGGCGGCGCAGCCGGGCTGGCCCGCGTCCACGACCACCTGCTCGGCCACCCGGACCACGTCGCACTGCTCGTGTCGGTCGAGCTGTGCTCGCTGACGCTGCAGCGGGGCGACGACTCGACGGCGAACCTCGTCGCGACGGGGCTGTTCGGCGACGGCGCCGCCGCGGTCGTGATGGTCGGCGCCGATCGTGCCGTGCCGCGCGGTGCGCCCGATGCCGTGGCCAGGACCTGGTCCGCGGCACCGGTGGTCGTCGGCGCTCGCAGCATGCTCTATCCCGCAACGGGTGACGCGCTGGGCTGGCAGGTCGGCGCCTCCGGGCTGCGGATCGTCCTCTCCGGGGGGCTCCCGGATGCCGTCGGTGCGCACGTCGCGGACGACGTCAAGGCGCTCCTGACCGCCCAGGACGACGTCCCCGACGACGTGACGTCCTGGCTCGTGCACCCGGGTGGACCGAAGATCCTCGACGCGGTGCAGGGCGCCCTCGGCCTGCCCGCGGAGGCACTCGCGATGTCACGCGCGAGCCTCGCACGCCGCGGCAACCTCTCCTCCGCCTCGGTGCTGCACGTGCTCGCCGATGCCCTCGCCGCGGGCCAGCCAGCCGGCGGGCTGGGCGTACTCCTCGCCTTCGGTCCGGGAGTGGGCGCGGAGCTCGTCGCGCTGCGGTGGCCCGCCGGATCGGACGGGCGCGCGGAGGCGGCATGAGCCTCGTCCTGTACGCGGCGCTCGTCCTGGCCACCGGTGTCGAGCGGTTGGTGGAGCTCGTCGTGTCGGCCCGGAACGCCCGCTGGTCGCTGGCGCGCGGTGGGCGCGAGAGCGGGCGCGGCCACTTCCCCGCGATGGTCGCCCTGCACACCGGGCTGCTCGTCGCGTGCGTCGCCGAGGCCGCCCTCGCGGACCGGCCCTTCCTCCCCCGGCTGGGCTGGCCCGCGCTCGCCGTCGTGCTCGCCTCCCAAGGCCTGCGCTGGTGGTGCATCGCCGTCCTGGGTCCGCGGTGGAACACGCGCGTCATCGTCGTGCCGGGTCTGCCGCTGGTCCGGCGCGGGCCCTACCGCGTCCTGGCCCACCCGAACTACGTCGCGGTGGTCGCGGAGGGCGTCGCCCTCCCCCTCGTCCACACCGCCTGGGTCACAGCCCTGACGTTCACGGCGCTCAACGCGGTCCTGCTCCTCAGGTTCCGGATCCCGGCCGAGGAACGCGCCCTCGCGACGCTGGCAGGCTGACGAGCGTGCCCGGCGACGTCGACGCCGACGTGCTCGTGGTCGGGGGCGGGCCGGTCGGCCTCGCCGCGGCGATCGAGGCTCGCCTCGCGGGCCTGTCCGCCGTGGTGCTCGAGCCCCGCACGGGGCCCGTCGACAAGGCGTGCGGCGAGGGGCTCATGCCCGGGGCGCTGGCCGCGCTGACCCGGCTCGGCGTGGACCCCGCCGGGCACCGGCTGGACGGCATCGCGTACGTGGGCGGGCGCCGACGGGTCGAGCACCGCTTCGCCAGGTCCCCGGGGCGCGGGGTCCGCCGCACGGTCCTGCACGACGCGCTGTCATCGCGCGCCGACGAGCTCGGCGTCGAGCGCGTGTCCGCGCGCCTCACGGACCTGCACCAGGATGCCGGCGGCGTCGACGCGGCGGGCCTGCGGGCGCGTCACCTGCTGGCCTGTGACGGCCTGCACTCGACGACCCGCCGTCTGACCGGCCTGGAGCGCTCCGCAGCGCGGGACCGTCGTGGACGCCGGCGGCGGTTCGGCCTGCGCCGTCACTATCGCCTCGCGCCCTGGAGCGGGTTCGTCGAGGTCCACTGGGGACCGCAGGCGGAGGTGTACGTGACGCCGGTCGGCGAGCGGCTGGTGGGGGTCGCGGTTCTCGGCCCCGCCGGTCTTGACATCGACCGGGTGCTCGCCGGCATGCCGGCGCTCGCCGAGCGCCTGGCCGGCGCCGACCCGACAGGCCCGGTACGCGGTGCAGGACCGCTGCACCAGCGCACCTCGGCGCGCACCGCCGGCCGCGTGCTCCTGGTCGGCGACGCCTCCGGCTACGTCGACGCGCTCACCGGCGAGGGTCTGCGAGTCGGGTTCGCCCAGGCCACCGCCGCCATCGCCCACCTCGACGACCCCGCCGGGTACGAGCGCGCCTGGGCCCGCGCGACCAGGGACTACCGAGCCCTCACGACCGGCCTCGTGGCCGCCGCGACGTCCCCCGTGCGGCCGGCCGTCGTGCCGATCGCCGCCGCAGCACCACGACTGTTCGGCGCGGTGGTCGAGCGCCTCGCGCGGTGAGCACGCGGAGCGGCCCCGCATGTGACGAGGGCCGCCCCGCCTGCGCGGAGCGGCCCTGCGACCTGCTACTTCATCTGTCGGGATGACAGGATTTGAACCTGCGACCCCTTGACCCCCAGGCTCTCTCGGGCGGTTCAGGCGCTCCGCCCCCAAGGCTGTTCTCCCAGGTCGGACGTCGTTTCACGTCCAGGCACATCCCTGTTTGCCCAAGCCGTTTGAGCCTACTTAGGCTGTCACTTTGGCAGTCACTTCGGACCCCATGACGGCGCAGGTGGATCGTGGCACGAGAGCGACGAGAACGCGGCGACGGCAGCATCTTCTACCGAAAGAGCCGCAAGCGGTGGGCAGGCCAGGTTGACCTGGGCGTCGACTCTTCCGGGGCCCGCGTGCGCCCGACGGTCTACGGCGTCACGCGCGAGGAGGTCAAGGACAAGCTCGAGGAGCTTCGCGACGCTCACCGCAAGGGCGCCGACCTAACCGCCCGGGGCACCACGTTCGACGAGATCGCGACCGCCTGGCTGCAGCGCGACCTCGGCGACCGGGTTGGCGACTCCACCCGATCCAACTACGAGACGCTCCTGCGCGGCCGGGTCTCGCACGCCATTGGCCAACGCAAGGTGGTGGATCTCCGCACCGAAGACGTTGAAGAGATGCTCCTGGAGATGCAGGAGCTCGGCCTGTCTGCCCGGTACATGCGCTTGACCCTCAACCTCACCTGCCGCGTGCTCGACTACGCGATGCGGCGCGACGTTGTCCTGCGCAACGTGGCCGACCGGGTTCGTGCGCCGGCCGGACCGACCGCCCAGCGGTACGGGCTGACGGTCAAGCAAGCGCGCCGCCTTCTTGAAGTCGCCGCCGGGTACCGGCTCGGCAACCTCGTCACCGTCTCGCTCATGCTCGGGCTACGCCCAGGGGAGGCCGCCGGACTCACCTGGCAGAACGTCGTGACCAAGGGCAAGCGGCCCACCATCACGATCGCAGCCAGCCTGCGGCGTACGCCGATCGGAGCGCTGGTCCTCGTGCCCCCGAAGACCCGCTCGAGCAGGCGGACCCTCGAGATCCCTCCCCCGGTCGTCACTGCCCTTGTCGCCCAACGCCATCTGCAACAGTCCGACCGAGCGGCCGCTGGGCGTGCGTGGCAGAACACCTACGACCTCGTCTTCACTACCGAGGTCGGGACACCATTGGACCCGTCGAACGTGCGTCGCGCGTTGTCGAACATGGCCGCCGAAGCGGGGCTGGATCACCTGCACCCGCACATGCTCCGCCACGCTGCCGCAAGCCTGCTCTCCGCGGCCGGCGTGCCGCTTGAGGACATCTCCGACACCCTCGGACACCGGTCGGTCACGATCACCGCAGAGGTCTACCGGCACCCGATCGCGCCGGTGCGCTCCGGTCACATGGTAGCCATGAACCAACTGCTGCCGACGCGACCGAGCCCAACGCAGCACTGAGCGCGCCTTACTGCTCGTCGCGCGCACCGTCAGCCGGGACCACCCCGCAAGTGACGGAACGACGAGTCGCCGTCCCGGCCCACTCGACTCTCCACTCGTCGCGCTCCGGCTCCTACGAACCTCGTGGCGGCCGGAACCGGGGCGCGCAGTACTGCAGCGCTCTCGGCCGTCAGGCGGGCGCGTACGAGGTCGCCCTGGTTGGGTTGCCCGGCGCGCTCGGTACCGTCAGCGCAT
The DNA here is from genome assembly GCA_020444245.1 of Actinomycetales bacterium. GTDB lineage: Bacteria > Actinomycetota > Actinomycetes > Actinomycetales > Cellulomonadaceae > Actinotalea. The sequence goes on along the minus strand of JAHLLI010000007.1, from coordinate 43,356 downwards.
ACGCCGACGGTCCACCACCCCACGGAGCACGCGTTGACACAGCACCGGCCGCCGCACGTCGAGTTCCTCGTTCCAGCGGCGAGCGAGAACCGGTGGAGCGACGCGCTGGCGTCGTTGATCGCCACCGATCCGCAGCCGATCGCCCGCCTCGTCGGAGTCACTCCCGACGAGGTTCGACGGGAGGTGCCTGTTGCGACTGCTGGCCGCAAGGTCGATCGGCTGGACCTTCTACTCTTACGAGGTGGGCGGTGGGTCGTCGCGATCGAGGCAAAGCTCTTCGCAGACCTCGGCACCGACCAACTGCACCGCTATTCGGCGAGTTTCCCTGACGTCGAGCACCAGTTCGTGCTCCACCTCGCCGGTCTCCCACTCAACCTCCGCGCCAGTCCCGGCTGGAACGCGCTCACGTGGGAGGCCGTCCTAGCTGCCTATGCGGCTAGTGAACATCCGTGGGTGCAGGCGACCGCCAGTGCATGGCTGCAGAAGCTCCCGAGTCTCGTGCCGCACGTGGACGGCAGCACGGTGTGGAACGGCGTGCCCGACACCCCGGCCGGGTTCGAACTGGCCCTCCGCAGCCGCACCGCCTGGATCGCTAACCGCATGGCCGAGTGGTGCACCATCGAGCACAGCCTCGAGATGTCGTCCGGCGGTGGCGCGTGGGTAGCCGCGATGCGCGCACCGATGCCCGGCACGGACCACGTCGTGATTGCCGAGGTGCAGGAGGGCCTGGATGCACGCGAGTGGCGTCCCGTCGGTGGCCGGCCGTACAGCGAGCGCATTCGAGGCCCAGTGGTGCTCGTCGGGCTCGCTCGCTTCGGGGCAGCCACATCAGAGGGTTTCGACTGGGCTCTCCTCCAGCGTGTCTTCTCCGGCCGGGTGGTCGACAACTCCGGGGCGATCCTCGACGGCCGGCCGTGGAGCATGACGCCAGCGAACCCTCGCCACGAGGTGGACCGTGAGAACTGGCAGGCCATCGTGGCGGCCGGCGCTCCGCGTTGGTTGGGCAAGGGGTACGGCATGGCCACGGCGAAGACCCACCGCGTGTGCGCCTTCGGGGCAAGGCTCGAGCTCCCGGCCGGTTCAACGCTCGCCGAGATCGACGATCAGTTGCGGCGTCTCGAAGTGCTGGTCGTCGAGATGACTAGGACGACGCTCGGGCCGTAGCGGCTAAGCCACGTTCAGCGGTCCGTCGGTCGCCCGCGGCCAGGAGGGTCTGCAAGCGCCGTGAGCACCGCTGGGGCGGCGTCACGGGCGACCTGCTATTGCTCGCAGTCCCGCGGCTCCCGTCGCTTCGACGTCTTCGCCCTCAACGCAGATTCAGCCTCACGAAGTGGCATTTCGCGTCGCCGCTGAGCTGCAGAGGGGCTCGCCGCTATCGCGTTGCGGAGCTCGTCCGCAGACCTCACGAGACCATGGAGGCGCACTGTCGCGTCCTTCATGGCTCCCAAGAGGTCTGTCAGCTTCGTGACGCCATGGCGAGCGCTCTGCACGAGCCACTGCTCGTCCGGCGCCAGCGTCGGGTCGAGAGATATCACGCCGTGCACAGCCTGGTGACGGACGTCGACGAGTTCCGCGTAGGTCGTGAGCAGTTGTCGAAGATCGGATTGCTGATCGGTGTCGAGGTAGCGGACGCGCTTCTTCGCGTACTTCATGGCGCCGCCCGGCTCGCGATCGAAGTCCCACTCATCTGTGTAGGGGTGCCCGGTCTCGGCCGCCCATCCGCAGAGCGCCACCTGCGTCTCCGCGAGTGACGAGATTGCCACGAGTCGGCCCAGTGCTGCGTAGTACCCCTCGGGCACGTTCGGCGCGTAGTTGCTCACGTCAGCGCGGCACGTAGTCGTCGGCGAGCCACCGAAGGAAGATCCTGCTGCGGCCGACGTAGGTGTCAACCGTGTCAGGAGCCTTGCCGGCGGCCCTCAACGCGCGCTCGAACCGAGCGAGCTCGTCTTCAAGCTCGGCCATCGTCCAAGTCTGCTCTGCCATGGCCGGACGGTAGCTCTGAGCTCTCCGATCTGTACAGAACTACGGCCCGCCCGATGAGGCGAACCCGCCCGCCTGGTTCGGTGGTGATCGGGGAGTTCATCTCGTTGATCGTCAGGCTTCGCCGGTGCTCCGATACGGTCGGCATGTGACCTTCACTGCGGACACAGTTCCCGGGCAGCTCTTCGGTCGCACCGACCTGAACGAACGGTTCGGTCTGGGAAGCGCAGATGCGCTGTGGGACTGGGTGAAGGCCGGAGCAACCGTCCCCGTCACTGGAGGAGCAAGGGCGCTCCCGACGGGCTCCGACGTCGTCTACAGGGGTCAGGCACGCACCTCGTATGGGCTCACATCGTCGCTGTACCGCCTCTGTCGCACGGCACGCCCGAAGGGCGTCTCGGAGCGAACGATCGCTGAGGTCGAGGCTCAGCTGATCGACGACATGCGCGCCGAGGGCATTGGCCGCCGCATGAGCGATGGGCAACTGCTCTCCGTGCTTCAGCACCATGGCGTGCCCACTCGGCTTCTCGACTTCTCTCGGACCCCGCTCGAGGCGCTCTACTTCGCGGTCGAGAACCACGACACGATCGACGGACGCCTGTTCATCGTCCACGCTCACGGGCACAGAGACTCGATGACGGTTGACCTCGCGGCGGGTGGGTCGCGTGCGCTGCCCTGGGCGAACCTCGCTCGCGGTGACGAGTACGCGTCCTCGGCGTGGACGGAGACCGTTGCACTCGTTGACCCCAGCGACCTTGATCCGCGGATGGTCGCGCAGGCGGGTGTGTTTCTCGTGGGCGGGCTCAATCGCCGGTACGGCGGGCGAGACATGTTCGCCAGTGAGACTGGCAGCGCGCGAGCCAGCGGGGTCCCGAGCGAGCTGTATGCAGACGTCACGACGCTCGGCATCAACTTCCTGACCCGAGCGGGCACGCGAAACCAGTGTTGGCCCGCGACCGGCTGGACCGTTCGCGTGCAGGCTGGGTGGAAGCCGCGACTGCGGAGACTGCTCAGTGCCGAGGATGACTCGATCCGCCGCGACACGATGTACCCACCGCTCGACGAGGTCTGGCGGCTCGCCAACTACGCCGTCGTCGCTCGACTCGGCCGCAGCGACTGACCTGGGATTTGTGCGTCTTGCAGGGCGCTCGTCTCCGGGTCTCGCCTCGATGTGCAGCGCATCACGCCAACTCGTCGTCCTCTCGTTGCCATGCTGATGAAGCGCGGGCGACTCGCGCCCCGGTGACCACTGTTGGTGGAGTCATCGCGCACTGTCCGTCCATCGGGCCTCGACGGTCAGCCCGAGTCAGGACCGACGGGTTCGGCGGGCAGCCTGCGAGGATTCCGACATGGCGACCTACGGTGCGGAGTACCTCAGACGGCTCCTAGAAGCGGTCGAGGTGTTCGAGCGCGCGTTCGAGTGCTGGCTGGAGACGCAGGTGGAAGGCGATCACATCTCCTCCCGCGGAGTGTTCCCCACGGTGTGGCCGCGTGAGGGCGTCACGCCGGCGCAGGTGCGCCCCCTCGAGCTGGCGGTCGCTGAGGCCGCCGGCGCCGCTGCTCGCGCAGTGGCGGTCACCGGTGCGTACATCGGCGTCGTGGGACTCGGGCAGCTCGACCCAATCGCGAACTGGGCTCTGATGTCGGCGCCCAAGGCGCTCGTCGCTCCGTCGGACATACGCACGACAGCAGCCACGATGCGGGGCCGGCTGCGGTCGATGATCGCCGACGCCGACGCCGAAGCCGACGCCTCTGACCTGCCGGCGTTCGCCCCCGCGCAGCTCCACCCGACGATCTGGGCGGCGGCGGCCAACCACTGGACAACCCACCAATACCGGGTAGCCGTCCGCGAGGCGGCCGAGGCGCTCACGGTGCACTGGAAGGTGAAGGTGGGCCGCAATGACGTCGACGACACGGTGTTCTGGCAGCAGAACCTCTCCGTCGGCGACCCGACACTGGCAGTACCGAAGCTGGTGTGGCCCGGCGATGCGACGGACAAGACCGTCAAGAGCATGCGTGGTGGCCTTAACCAGCTGGCAACCGGGCTCAACCTGACCGTCCGGAACGTGACCACGCACACCGGCACGGACCTGAGCGAGCAGGAGGGCATGGAGCGCCTCGCCGCCTACAGCTACTTCGCTCGGCTCCTGGACGCGTGCGAGTTGCTCCGGGGAGACGGCACCCACGACGTCCAGGGCTGACCAGGTGTGCGCCTCTGCGACAACCCACGATCAAGGGCGGTTGCGCAGCTGTGGAGATCGGCACAGCGTGCTCCAAGGAGCCCGCCCGACCGTCGCGTCGGTGTCCCCGGTGCATCGAGCACCGGTGCCGCGTCACCCGTCGCGATGAGGCGCCGATGACGAGTCTCGACGCCGCGGATCGTCATCGTGTCGGCTATCGCTCCCGACGACCCTGGATCTCTTCGACAAGGAGGTTTTCCCAATGACCAGCACCAGTCCCCTTCGCCTGATCACGACCAGCACCGAGCCGCGGCGTCGGCGCGTCCGAGAAGTGGAGCAGCCGGTGATCAACATCACGCTGCAGGCCGACGAGCGCCGCGTCTTCAACGTCGTTGAGGTGCTGGCCGAGCTCGGAGCGCCCTGGCCGGACGTGTGCCTGGCAACCGAAGAGTGGGTGAATGCGGAGTCGTCGCGAATCGTGAGACTTGCATCCGCGCTTAGCGGCCGTGACGAACCGGACTTGATCGCAGGGTTCCCCACATGCGAGAACGGGCCGTGGTCTATGTCTTCCGCCGAAGTGTCGGCGCTGGTTGGGAAGTGACGCGACGGAGGCGGAGTTCGGTGGGCGGCACGGAGGCCACATCTTGCTTGTATCTACGCCCCTCCTGGCCGTGCTCGTCGACACTGACACGAGCCGGCCGGCGTGCAAGGCGGTAGGGCGCGCAGTGCACACGTGGGCGAGCGCTCTCCAGCAACACGGGAGCGCAGGTCGGGGCTTGGGCCCGGAGCTGGCGGCTCAGCCGCAGAGCACGCAGGTCACGCAGCGGCGGTCGAGCGCGACGGGATTCGCCTGCCACTCGCGCGGCCACAGCGGACGACGACCGAGGGGCGCACCCGCCGGCTCCCGGCGGGTGCGCCTCCGGCACGAGAACAGCTCGGCACCGCGTTGGCAGCTGGAGCCGCGGCTGTGGACACCGCACAGCCGGTGCGACGCCGCATCGATCGACCTGCTCCCAGCCCCAACGTTGGGCCCTTGGGATGGACGACGACATGCGCGAAGATCGTTCTGTGAAGCCAAGCAAGCGGTATGCGCGTGACGCCGCACTGTTGGTGACGTTTCGGGAGGTCTTCGTCGACCTGATCAACCACGCACACGCCGTGGAGGACGTCTTCAGCTACGCGTTCGTGAGCAACACCGACAACGCGACCTGGCAACGGAAGCGTCGAGCGGTCGCCGCAGCAGCTGGCGCTGCTGGCCGTGCCTATGCCGATCACGGCGGATCGTTCACCATCAGGAATGCTGCCTATGTGCTGAACGACGTGAGCCCGCTGGTCAACTGGGAGATGAGCCTGAAGGACCCCGAGCAACTCCACCCGGAGACTGTGATCGCTTCGTTGGACGCAGCGATCGCCTCCGCCACCCAGATGGCCCGGGAAGCCGCTGAACGCGAACGCGGTGTAACCGGGCTGATCGCGGCCTTCCTTCGCTGGCCGTCGAACCTGCGCGACGCCGTTGGCCCCGAAAGCTCGCGCGCCCAGCGAACAGCGGCCGGTGCCATCGGCATCTTCGGACAGGTGGTGGCAGGGACCCTCGCCACTGCGCTCGGCGGCGCGCTCATCGCGGGGGTTGTCAAGCTGTGGGGCCTCTTGACGTAGCCATGGTCAGGCGGCTTGGCGAAATGGGAGCGCAGATGCCGGACGCCACGTCGGCGCTCGACCTCGGCCCCGCTGACGTGCCTCGACGCCGCGGATCGTCATCGTTCCGGCTATCGCGCCCGACGAGCCTGGATCTCTTCGACAAGGAGGTGGTCCCGATGACCAGCACCAGTCCCCTTCGCCTGATCACGACCAGCACCGAGCAGCGGCGTCGGCGCGCCCGTGAAGTGGAGCAGCCGGTGATCAACATCACGCTGCAGGCTGACGAGCGCCGCGTCTTCAACGTCGTGGAGGCGGCGGCGATCTTGGGCATCAGCCGGAGCAAGCTCTACGAGTTCATCGCGACAGGCGAGCTCCGCACGGTTCACATCGGCCGGCTCTGCAAGATCCCCGTAGCCGCGATCGACGAGTTCCTGGCGACACGGCCGTCGACACCTGGGCGGCGGGAAGCCTAGAGATCCCGCCCGTACGCCGCGTCGTCTGGCCGTCCAACGCCCGGCTGGGTGACCTTGCGCCGACGACGCCGGCCGGCCACGAGCTCCATATGCCTGGGATCCCAGTTGGCAGACCTGGCCACGCGGGTCCCGCCATACTCGAGCTGTGAGTCCTGACGGGCGGCGGTTCGAGTTCGTGATGGTCGACGACTCCGATGACGCTCGCCTCTTCATCGAGCTGTCCAGCCACGCGGCCGACTTGGTCGAGGCCCGAGACGCGCTCGAACTGGCTTTGCGGTCCATGCCCGATCCCGACTCGCCGTTGCGGGACGCTGAGCGATCCCTCGTGGCCAACGCGGCCATGGCCTACTGCCGCACCTTCTTCCCCTCGAAGGTCCGGCGACCAGTGACGGTCTTCGTCGAGATACCTCAAGCGCTCGTCGCGACTCATGAACTCGTTGCGGTGTTCCGCAACCGCACCATCGCGCACTCCCAGTCCGACCTGTCGGTGACCTACGCCCTCGGCGTTCTCGACGCCGAGACACTCGAGGTTCTCGACGTCACGGCTCCCAACATCTCGAGTCCGATGCCCCCGGAGCAGGTGCGCAGCTTCGTTGCCCTGGTCGACGCGGTGACGGAGCGCCTCGATGAGGTCATCGAGCCGATTCGGCTGAGTTTGATGCGGAGGCTTGCTGACGCCGACCGTCCTGCCCTCCTCAAGGATGGTCAGAAGCCGACGCTACGGGCGCTACCGGCGGCGGAGTTCGATTCACGGACGACCCGCCCGCCCTACCCGGCGTCGCACCCGGTGTACCTGACCAGAGAGCCCGACAGCTGAGCGCTCCCCACCGTCAGCATCTCGATGGTCCTGGCGGCCTTCGCGGAGTCGCATAAGGAGCCAGCCAGGCCGGCGCGAGTAGCCGAGACGATGACGGGCTCCTCCCCTACCAGCTCTCATCGGTGACGAACCGTCTGGGCCGCACACCCTTCATTGCCATCGCTCGACGTCATCGTGCTGCGAGCTCATCCGCCCGCTCACTTTCGACACCGGCCTGCGAGGTGGCGACGTCTGGGCAGGTGAGACGGCCGCGTGGGAAACGGTGTGGTCGAAACCGCCGTGTGGTGATCTGGCAGCATCCCGGACGCGCTCGCCGCCCTCACCGGCGGGAGCGTGAACGTCGCGCTGCTGGCCGGCCCGGCCGCCCACAACGCGCCGGCGAGCAGCTTGGTGAAGGTGACCGACGTCGCGGGCCTGGTGGGCGCGACGATCGTCGTGGCGACCAGCCGCGAGTTCGCGAAGACGAGGAGGCCGTGGACCTCGAGGCGCTGCTGCCGTACAGCGCCGGGGGCTGAACGAGGAAGGCCGTCGTGCTCCCGTGTCTCCAAGGCATGCACCTACACGAAGACGCTGTCCCGCGTGTTGAAGAACAGGAAGAGCAGGATCCCGTAGGCCACCGAGCCGCCGATGACCGGCGCCCAGAGCGTAGGACCCAGCCGCACCCGCTCCTCGCGACCGACGACGGAACGCTTGAGGTCGTCGTGCGCCCGCCGCCCGGCGACCCCTGCCACGATCACGGCGATGACGAAAGACCAGATCACCTGCGAAGGTTTCTCGAAGTCCGCCGCCACGACGTCGGCGCCCGAGCTGGCAGCAACGGTCCAGAAGGCTTCGCGGACGAGCCAGTGCAGGGTGATGCTGAACGTGAGGCCCGCAGCGGCGATACCGGCAATGCGCGAGCGGCGACGGCGTCGCCCCTCGCGATCACCGCCGGGGCCTGGGTCGGGGCGCTTCACGGAGACGATCATGCCATCAGCCAGGAGACCGAGGGCCGGGATGCCAAGGGGCTCGCCCCGCCGGAGCGGTGCGGGCCCCTGACCTACTCCTTCACTGTCGGGATGGCGGGATTCGCCCACGACCCCTTGACCCCCTGTGTGCGCTTTGGCCCATTCCGACCATCCGCTGCGTCACGTTTCCGCAGGTCAGCGTTCATTTCCGTCCGTGACAATCCATCTTTGCCCACGTCGACGGAACGTACTTCGGCTCCCCCTTGGGCACCCCAGGCGGGACGGCGGTGGGCAGAGTGGTGCGGACGCGACGAGAACGCATTGATGGAGCGGTGTAATACGAGGCCGCCCGCCAGCGCTGTGTCGCCCGGTCGATCTCGGTCCTTCCCTCGACGGCCGCCGGAGTCGCCCCAAGGTCGTCGGACGCAGCCGAGCGCTTCGCCGAGCAAGTCACCGACGCCGTCACCGGGGACTGAGGTGGGAGCCTTACGCACGGGAGTGACGTCTGAGCGATCCACGGGCGATAGCCTCCCTGTCAAGCGAGGAGGCCAGCCGTGCACCTGAGCGACATCGTCGAGTACTGGGCGCGATTCGCACGGGATGAGGCCACGGGCCAATGGACCCATCCGGACGACCGGGCCGTTCTGGCGGGGCAGCACTCGTTCAACCTCGACTACCCGACCTGTCCATACCTTGGTCCGGTGGCATCGGCGAAGGTCGTCATCCTCGGCGCCAACGGCGGCTACAGCCCGACTACGACGCCGGACGAGTTCCCCGATGCCGAGGCGTTCGAGCGCTATCTGGGACGCATTCGCAACCCAGAGAGCGCGGACTGGTCGAACGTCTCCCCGTACTACGACCGCGCGAACTACGGACCGCTCGTCTACCGCGGTGACGCGGTCTGGATAAACGCTTCGCCCTATCGGAGCCCCAGAATCAGCGCCGAGCCCGACAACCAGCGCCTGGTCAGGTTGCTGCCAACGTCGGCCTTCATTCGACGCTGGCTCATCGAAGCCGTCGTACCTCTTGCCGCCCGCGGTGAACGCCTCGTCGTGGTCAAACGCCCGAGACTCGGGCAGCTCCCGCCAGAGGTGAGGACGGCCATGGGCGTGATCGTCGATCCGGCACCGATCTCACCCCAGCTGACTTCGGGGCCCTGGAAAGCAGTGCAGGAATTCCTCACCGGCGGCGGTCCGGCATCGGGCGCTCCCATCCCGGGCCCTCAAGAAGTGGCTGGACATGCTCGCGCGACTGCCGAACCGGGCGAGGTTGAGGCTCCGCGGAAGCGCCTCAAGGCTGACGCCATTCCCGCCGGAACGCCGCAGTCGCAGGTCCCGCCGCTCGTCCGGGTTTGCGAAGCGCTCGGGCTCGAGCTCATAGCCCCAGAAGCGCCGTGGCCCGGCTACGGCAAGGTGGTCCACCTCGCCGGCGAGCGAAGCATCTACATCAACCGCACGAACGCGGATGTCCGCTCGAGCCCGGCTGAGATCGCAGCCTGGCAGAGAGCCGGCCTCGGCACCGTGCGGCCCGACAACGACCGATACCTACGCGTGAAGCTAGGGCGTGGTGACCCACACCGGGGGTGAGGGGCGCCGGAGTCTGTGCTCGTGGCGTCGTCCTGTACTAGGTGTTCTTTGACGAGCAGTGGGCGCGGGTCGAGCCGTTCTTGCCCTGAACGTGGGACGGCGGCGGCAGAGCGCAAGCCCCGCCGACGTGAACAGCACGGCGACACTCCGGCCCCTTATCGAGCCCCATGCTGCCCGCCAGCGCTCACTCCGGCGAGGTACCACGGACCCTCGTGACAGTCCTATCAGCGTGTTGCTTGCTCAGCGACCGTTCGCCGACAGGCGTCACGGCGCGCGCATTCAGCGGCGTACTACGCGACCCGGGCGTGAGAGGCGGTCCGCGACAGCCGAGCACGTCCCGACCGCAGTACGCCTTGTGCCGGCGCTGGCTCCGACCCAAGCGATGACCAGTTCGCAGTCTGCACACTCGACGTGGCGCTGGGTGATGTAGACGCGCCCTCCCAAACCCCCGCGATGGCGCGCGATGACGTCCGACACGGTGTCGACGACGTCCGACAGCCCATCGACGTAGGACCGGTCCCCCTCGGCGCTGTATCCGTGACGCGCATGGGTGAACATTCGGCCATCGGGTGTGCTCGAGTACGTCCATCGCGGCGCTGTCTGACTCAGCACCGCCACGATCGCGACCTCTGTGTCATCGGCGGCGACATGCACGGCACCGGAATGCGCGAGCGCCGGGTCCCGGCGGTATCGCGGAGCGCGCCGCCGTAGCCTCAACTCCTCGACCTCCGCAGTGGCAAGTCGTTCCGCAAGGCGCTCGAGTGCGTCCTCCACGACCCAGGCGGGAAACCCCTCGACCCGGCGAAGTGCATCTGCCGAGCGGTTCTGGACGACTCCCGCGGCGTGAGCGCGAGCCTTCCGGTCGTCGGTGGCCCGCAGCCCTCGTGTTTCGGCGGCCTTCTGCTCTGTCTCCGCGAGCCACGCATCGAGCGGAAAGGGATCTCCGGGCCGGTACCGCGCCTTTGCTTGCAGTGCCCTTGCTCCGAGGCGCAGGGCCGACCCGGTGTGCGCGCACAGCGCTTCGAGCTGCGGTGCTCCGGGGACCTGGTTCGCCACGGCAGCGGGAGCGAGATCCCACACGCGAGCCCAGATTCCGATGACCGTCTCGCGGGTCGTCGTCGTTGGCGTCGTTGCGGGCATTTTCACCGTCCTAAGGCTTCACTGACGCTACTGGAGCGGTCGGACGGACCTTCGCCTCTTCGCGGGTGAAACCAACTCCATCGCCGGTGCTGGCGACTCCCTGACCTCGCTCCTTGGGGCCATGTCCTGCCGACGGGCGGCCAGGAGCTCGATGACGATCGCTGCCCGTCATCGCTCATCGATGACGAAATGGACCCCGTCATCGAGTGCAGACCGGGCCTCGGCCCGCCCCTGAACTGCGACGTCGTGTGCGTCATCGTTTCGGCTATCGCCCCTGAGCAGCGTCTCCGGTGTCCAGTCGACACCCGGAGGCGACCATGCCAACGCAGCGCAGCACACCGACCCTCGACGTCCACACTTCGTACCTCCAGGCGATCACTCGCGACTCGCGAGGCCTGCGCGACGCTCTCGCCGTCATCGACGGCGAAGGGTGGGACGGCGAGACCGCAACCAACCTGCTGACGTACATCCGCTGTGAGCTCATCCGCCCGCTCACGATCGACACCGGCCTGCGAGGTGGCGATGCGTGGGAGGGCGAGATGGCGGCGTGGGAAGCGGTGTGGCTGAAGCTCCGCGACCCACACCTGCGGGCCATGAAGTCGCCGTGGGGAGTGATCTGGCAGACCGCTCGCCGCGCGGTGCTTGGCGAGATCCTCGCAGCGCGGTGGGGTACCGCTAGGCGCCGCGGCTGGGTGTACGACGCCGACGAACGTGCCGGACGGGTCACTCGGCCGATCTCGCTCGAACCACTGCTCAGCGAGGGCCTCGACATCGCCCTGGACACGGCGGCGAGAGGCGGACCTCCGACCCCGGTGGCTGCCGCGCTCGACCTCGCCGCCGGCGCTCTTGCCGACTCCGGCTGGAGTGGCGAGAAGGCGAAGGAGATCGTCGGCGAGGTCGCCATCATGGAGGTGCCGCTCGGCGAGGGAAGGACCGTCGTCGGCTGGCGACCGCTGGCCGATCGCCTCGCAATCCCTCCCTGGCAGGCGCGCCGGCTCACGGTCCTCTTGCGCGGCTCAGCAGATCGGCAAGGCCTACTCGCAAGGCTGATCGCCCATGGGCCGCGCGCCCTGGATGCGCCCGACGTGCACCGAGCACTTGCGGGCACGCTTATCCGCACAACGCCGGCTCGCCCTTCTGAGGCGCGTCACTATGCACAGGTGCTCGAGCGGGAGTCTCGTCCACAGCCAGGCGTCGCCAAGCGCGCATCTTCTGCCTCGTCGGCGCACACCTGGTGACATGAGGACCTTCGCGACGTATACCCGGCCGACGGGTAGGGGAATTCGCCGATTCTGTTGCGAATCGGGCATCAGGTGTCACAGAGTGGACTCTTTACTGCGCCGCGGCGCAGATGGGGGCAGCTCAGGCACCGTCAGGGGGGACGGGATGACGCCGAAGCGAACACTGCACGCATGGGTCACAGCGGCGCTGGCCGGCGCTCTCCTGACTGCCGTCGCTGCGTGCACCACGACCGACCAACTGCCAACCCCCACGCCGCCGACGACGACCCAGACCCCCACCACCACGGCCGCGCCGACTCCGAGCGTGGATCCCGAGGTTGCGGAGGCCGAGGCCGCGGTGCTCGCGGCCTACCAGAACTACTGGGACGTGTCAGCCGCGGCCATGGCGGACCCACTCGCTCCGCTGCCGAGTGACTTCGACCGCTACATGATCGACAAAGCGCGCGCTGGCCTGGCCGAGTCTCTTCTGTGGGCCGAGCAGAACGACGTCGTCATGGTCGGCGCGCCGGTGATCTCTCCGACGGTCGAGTCGATCACGCTCGAGGGTGACCGCACGGCGCACATCGTCGACTGCGTGGACTCCACAGACTGGGTGCTGACACTGCGATCGACAGGGATGCCGGCGTCATCCGGCTCGACTCAGAGCCCTCGGGTGACCGCCGATGCCTGGGCGAGCTTCTACGACGATCGCTGGGTCATTCGTGAGGTGACGCTCAACCGGGACCAGCCGTGCTGAGGGTGGTCGCCGCCGCGCTCACGGCGTGCACGACGCTGATGGCCGTCGCCATGGTCGCGGTGCCCGCCTCGGCCGCCGGCGGAGTCGAGTGCCCTCCCACGATCGTCAACTGCGAGATCGAGGTCGAGAACCCCGGCGATCCCGGCACAGGTCCGGGCGTCACGCCGGTCGCCAACCCCGGCGCAGGCCAGTGCGTCACGTTCCGCGGCAACGTCGTTCCCTGCTGGCACGACCATTGGGGCTGGTTCAACTCGACCGACTCCTGCTACTACCGGTTCCGCGACCCCCAGCCGCCTGGTACCGACTCGGTCTGGGAAGGCCACTACCCGGAGGGCGCCGTCTACGACGTGTCGTGCGCCGAGCCGCTCAATGTCCCTGGCACGAACGGTGGCTGGACATGGCTCCCGGGCCCTCCACCGGGGTACGGCGGCGATCCCGGGCAGCTCGCGCAGCGGGCCGTGGAGCAGATGGCACTCGAGGGTCCTGCGATCCGCACCCCGCTGGACGGCGACGAGATCGGGACGGTCGGCATCCCGCTGTGGTTGTGGACCGAGCGGGGCGCGACCACCTGGGGCCCCACCACGGCGACTGCGTCCGTACCCGGCCTGTCGGTCACCGCGACGGCGCGGGCGAAGTGGATCGAGTGGGACCTCGGTGACGGCTCGACGATGCGTTGCGACGGTCCTGGCACCCCGTACATCCCTGGGCAGGTCGAGTCCCCGACGTGCGACCACGTCTACACCGCGTCCTCGGCAGGTCAGCCGGGCGACGTCTACACGGTGACGGGCACGACGACGTGGGAGGTGACCTGGTCCGGCGGCGGCATGTCCGGCGTCTTGCAGGTTGCGCGATCCTCGTCGGCGACCGTCCCGATCGGCGAGCTGCAGGTGCTCGCAACGAACTGACCGGCACCACCGTGCGATCGGAGCACGCGATGACGACCACAAGTCACAGCACAAGCCGGGCCGCCTCGAACGGCCAGGTGACCCACGCTCTCCGCGGGGCAACCGTCGTGGCGCCGAAGGGCCGACGACGCCCTGGGCTGATCACCGCGGGTGTCGCACTCGCGATGGTCGGTGCACTGGTCGCGGTGTGGCTCGTCACGTCGGCCGGGGACCGGGCCGACGTCGTGATGCTCGCTCGCGATGTGCCCTTCGGGACGACGCTGACTGCCGACGACCTAACCCTGACCGCCGTCGCGGTCGACCCCGGTGTGTCCACCGTGTCTGCCGCGGACACCGCGTCCCTCGTCGGGCAGGTCGCCGCGGCGGACCTGGTCGCCGGGTCGTTGCTCGCCCCCGGGCAGGTCACCGCCGCGGCTCCTCCTGGCCCGGACGAGGTCCTCGTACCCCTTCCGGTGAGCGCCGAGCGGCTGCCGGCCTCGGGCCTGAGCGCCGGGGACCGGCTGCTGGTGGTCGACACGCCCGCCGTCGCCGCCGATCCACCGAGCGCCGCACCGGAGTCGTTCGCGGCGACCGTGGTGCGGCTCGGTACCCCCGACCTCAACGGGGTGTCGGTCATCGACGTCGTGGTCGCCGAGGTCGACGGACCCGCGCTGGCCGCCCGTGCAGCGACCGGACGTTTCGCCGTGGTGCTGCAGTCGCGCGGGGAGGCGCCATGAGCCTGACGGTGTTGTGCTCCGCATCGGGCGCTCCCGGAGCGACGACGGCGGCGCTCGCGCTGCTCTGGACGTGGCCCCAGGCCGTCCCGGGTCGCCGGGCGCTGCTCGTCGACGCCGATCCCGCGGGCTCGAGCCTGTTGCCCCACTTCCTCGCTGCGGGTATCCCCGCGGGCGGCGGCGTTCTGGGCCTGGCCGCCGAGCGCGGAACCTCCGCCGACGCCGTCCTGCGCCATGCGGTCTCGCTCGACGCGGGTGAGGAGCGCCTTGTTCTGACGGGGTTCGCCGAGCCGGCGCAGGCGCGCCCGCTCTCAGCGACGTGGACCGGGCTGGCGGAGGTGGCACGAGACGTAGCGGCCGGCGGGCTGGACGTTCTGGTCGACGCGGGGCGCATCGGGCACCGGTGGGAGCCGTCGCCACTGATCGAAGCCGCCGACGTCGTCGCGGTCGTCACGCGAAGCACTCTCACCGCCGTCACGGCGGCCCGCTCGGCGTTGCGTTCGTTGCGCGAGAGCCGGGGACCAGGAACGAAGAACACGGCGCTCGTCGTCGGGCGCCCCGACCCGTACACGGCTGCCGAGGTCGCCACCGCACTCGAGGTCGACCCCCTCCCCGCCCTCCCCCTGGACCCAGCGGCCGCCGGCGCGTTGGCACGCGGCAGTGGCGCGGGCTGGCGCTTCGCGCGTTCCCCGCTGCTGCGCGCCGCCGGCGACATCGCGGCGTCGCTCGCCGCCCAGGTCCAGCCCCTCGCGCCTCGGCCGTCGGTGGGTGCCCCATGACCCACCTCGACCTGCACACCACCGTCGTCAACCACACCCCGTCGCCCGTCGACCTGCCGGCCATTCACGGCGCCGAGCCGGTCCGCCACCTGGAGACCCCCGTCGACCCTCGGATGGTTCGGGAGATCCGTCGCACGGTGTCCGAGCGCCTCGCGACCCGGCTGCAGACCGAGGCCGTCTCCGGCCCGGCCCCGCGCAGGGAGCTCGCAAGGGCGCTACTGGCCGACGAGCTCGCATCCTTGGCACGGAAGCGGGTTGGTGAGGGACGAGAGCCGTGGCCGGTCGAGGCCGAGATGGCTGTCGCGGCCGGTGTCATGGCGGCGCTGTTCGGCCTCGGGCGGCTGCAGCCCCTCGTGGACGACCCGGACGTGGAGAACATCGAGGTCGACGGGCACGACTCAGTGTGGATCTCCTACGCCGACGGCCGTGACCGGCGCGGCCCCGCGGTCGCCGACTCCGACGAGGAGCTCATCGAGCTCCTCCAGCTCCTCGCGGCCCGATCGGGCTCGGACGAGCGCACCTTCACGTCCGCGCACCCCACGCTGCACCTGCGCCTGGAGGACGGGTCACGCCTGGCCGCGATGGCGTGGACGACTCCGCGGCCGCACGTGGTGATCCGACGCCACAGGGTCCGCGACGTGGACCTCGACGACCTCGTGCACCTCGGCACGCTCGACCCGACCCTTGCCGCCTTCCTGCGCGCGGCGATCCGGGCGGGCAAGAACATCGTGGTGACCGGACTGCAGAACGCCGGCAAGACGACCCTGATCCGGGCGCTGGCCAACGAGTTCCCACCGATGGAGCGGTTCGCGACCATCGAGAAGGAGTACGAGCTGCACCTGCACGGCCTCCCTCTGCGGCACCCGCGCGTCGTGGCGATGGAAGGGCGGGAGGGCTCGGCCGAAAAGGACGCCCACGGGCACCGCGCCGGGGAGGTCACCCTCACCGACCTCGTCCACGACGCGCTCCGGATGAACCTGCGTCGGATCATCGTCGGCGAGGTCCGGGGCCCAGAGGTCCTGCCGATGCTCGAGGCGATGTCGACCGGCGACGGGTCGTTGTGCACCCTGCACGCCCGGACCGCCCAGCACGCCATCGACCGCATCGTCACCCTGTGCCTGTCCGCCGGGGTGTCGATGACCGAGGCCTTCGCCTACCGGCTCCTCGCCGGATCGGTCGATCTCGTCGTGCACCTGACACTGCGGGACGAGTCCGCTGCGGGCGGGCCCAAGCACCGGTTCGTCTCCCATGTCGTGGAGATCGCCGGGCTCGGTGAGTCCTCGCGCCCGGCGACGACGACAGTGTTCGGGCCGGGCGACGACGGCCGTGCGGTCCCCCTGCACCAGCCCTCGTGCCTTCCCGAACTCGTCCGCGCCGGGTTCGACCCAGCCCTCCTCGACCATACCTCGTGGGCCGAGTTCGGTGGCACACGATGACCGCGCTGTTCGCCGCCATCGCCGGTGTCCTCATCACGTCGGGGATCCTCCTGACCGCCGTCGGAGGGCGTCGTACAGACACCCCGCCCCGGGCAAGGACCAAGCGCGCACGCGGCACCCGGACCCAACTGGTGCGGTCCCGCCGCACCCGCACCCTGGCAGCGTGTGGCATCGGCCTGGCGGTCTGGGCGGTCAGCGGTTGGCCCGTTGCAGGGGCCGTCGTGACGGTCACGATCCTCGGACTCCCCGTGCTCCTGGGGACGGGCAAGGCCGCGGCCCGCAGCATCGACCGGATCGAAGCCGTCGAGGAGTGGACAAGGCGCGTGGCCGACGTCCTCGTCGCGGGCACCGGTCTCGAACAGGCCCTCGTCGCGTCCCTGGCGACCTGCCCGGACCCGATCCGGCCCGAGGTCACCGCCCTGTGCGCGCGGCTGTCGGCGCGCTGGACACCCGAACAAGCGCTGCGCGCGTTCGCCGACGACGTCGACGACGCCGCCGCCGATCTGGTGGCGGCCGCCCTCGTCCTCGCAGCGCGACGCCGCGGACCCGGCCTGGCCCGGGTCCTGACGTCGGTTGCGGACTCCGTGGCCGAGGAGGTCGCGGTGCGCCGCAAGGTCGAGGCCGAGCGGGCCAAGCCCCGTGCCACCGCCCGCGCGGTCACCCTCATCACCCTGGGCATGGTCGGGGTCGGTGCCCTCAACGGGGACTACCTCGCCCCGTACACCACCGGGCTCGGCCAACTCGTGCTCGCCGCGATCGCCGCAGGGTTCGTGGCGTGCCTGGCGTGGATGCGAGCCCTGACCCTGTCCGCACCCGAGCCGCGGTTCCTCGCCGGCCGCCCGGTGCCGACCGGCTCGCTGATCGGCCGGTGGTCACGATGATCGCCTGGCAGGTTCTGCTCGCCGGTGCCCTGGTCGGCGTCGGGGTCACGCTCGTCGCGGCCGGGCTCGTCCCAGCGCACCCGGACCTACGAGCCGCCCTGGACCGCCTCGACCCACGCACCGCGGCGGACTTCGCCGTCACCGCCGACGAGCGTGGGCTGCTCGGCGCCGTACGGACCCGGGTCCTGCCCCGCGTGGTCGAGACACTGGGTCTGCGCCGCTTCGCCGCGGACCTGCGCATGGTCGACCAGACCGTCGAGCACCTGGCCGTCCGCAAGGTCGGCTACGCGCTCCTCGGGCTCGCCTTCCCGACCGTGATGGCGCTGCTCCTCGCGGCGGTGGGGATCCGGGCGCCCGTCGTCTTCCCGGCAGCGCTCGCCGCGGTCGGCGCGGGAGTGCTCTTCTTCGCCCCCGACGTCGACCTGCGCCGCCGGGCCACCCGGGCGCGGTCGGACATGCGCCAGGCGACGTGCGTGTACCTCGAGCTCGTCGCCCTGGAACGCGCAGCCGACTCCGGCGCGACCGAGGCCCTCGAGCGCGCGGCGACCGTCGGGCAGTCCCGGGAGTTCGAACGCATCCGCGAGGCCCTGCTCACCGCCGAGGTCACGGGCAAGCCCGCGTGGGCCGGGCTGAGCGAGCTCGCCGACGCCACCCGCATACCCGAGCTGGGTGACCTCGCCGACATCATGCGCCTGTCCGGGCAGGACGGGGCCGCCGTGTACGGCACCCTGCGCGCCCGTGCCGCATCACTGCGCACCCAGCTCCTCACCGCGACCGCTGCTGAGGCCAACGCCGCCTCCGAGCACATGACGGTCCCGGTGGCGCTGCTCGGCGTCGCGTTCATGGCCCTGATCGGCTACCCCGCCTTCGCCCGGATCTTCGCCGGGTAGTCACACCGCAAAGGAGAACGACCATGAGTACCATCGCTGCCCTGATCGTCCTGCGCGGCTTCATAGCCACCGCCCGGCGAACCGCCCGCGAGCGCTATGCCGACAACGACGTCGGCGCCTCGACCCTCGAACTCGTCATCATCGTCCTGGGTCTTATCGCGATGGCCACGATGCTTGTCGTGGCGATCACCGCCGCCGTGCAGCGCCGCGTCGATCAGATCAACTGAGCCGGCGACGAATGAACCGGCCGATGACCGAGCTCACTCTGGAGGTGCGACCCGCACGCGGCCGCACCCGCCTTCGAGAGCAAGGCGACAAAGGCTCGATGAGCGTCGAGTTCGCGATCCTGTTCCCCGCCCTGCTGCTCCTCGTCACCGCGATCGTCCAGTTCGGGCTGTGGTTCCACGCCCGCTCCGTCGCCCTGGCCGCCGCCCAGGAAGGTGCTGCAGCGGCCGCCAGCTACCAGGCCGCGCCGGACAGCGGAGCCAACCGCGCCCGCGCCTTCCTGGACGCCCACGCAGCCGACACGCTCTCCGACATCGAGGTAGCCCAGTCGGCCCCGGCTCCAGGACAGGTCGCCGTCCAGGTCACCGGTCGCGCCATCTCACTCCTTCCCGGGATCGACGGCCCGACAGTGACCCAGTTGGCCGAGGCGCCCCTTGAGCGCTTCACAGTGGCAGGTGGGCCATGACCCGCCGGTCGACGTGGACAGGTGACGACCACGGCAGCATCACCCTCGAGCTGGCGATCCTGACCCCGGCGATGATCCTGCTGCTGGGGCTCGTCGCACTCGCCGGGCGGGTCGAGGTCGCCGCCTCCGCCGTCGAGCACGCAGCCACGTCGGGTGCCCGCGCCGCATCGCTGGCCCGCACCGTCGACGCCGCCCAGGTCGCCGCCAGCGAGGCCGTCGGACGCGAGCTCGACGCCCAGGGCCTGCGCTGCGCGACCTCCACGGTCACCGTCGAAGCGACCGGGCTGGCCGCACCGCTCGGGGAGCCGGCGGCCGTCACGGTCACCACCTCGTGCACGGTGACGATGTCCGACCTCGCCGTCCCTGGACTGCCGGGGAGCCGCACCCTGACCGGGCAGGCGACATCCGCGGTCGACAGGTACCGGGGCCGGTGACCACCGATGATCCACACCCTGCGTCGCCGCCTGGCAGACACCGACCGTGAGGCCGGGTCTGTCACCGTGTTCGCCGCCATCACGGTGCTCGGCATTCTCATCCTGTGCGGGCTGGTGGTCGACGGCGGGGCGAAGTTGCGCGCGGTGCAGCACGCGGACCGCGTCGCGACCGAAGCCGCCCGGGCCGCGGGGCAGGCCGCCGACGTCGCGGCCCTTGCCGGCGGGGAGGCTCGCGTCGACCGGCGGGCCGCCGTCGACGCCGCGACCGCCTTCCTCGCCGCCGCGGGGGCCACCGGCACCGCGACGGTCTCGGCCGATGGCGCGAGCGTCGGAGTGACCGTCACCGCCACGGCACCCACCGTCTTCCTCGGCCTGATCGGCATCTCCGCGTTCACCGTGACCGGGCACGGCCAGGCCACCCTCGTCCACGGCGTCACCGGAGGCAGACCATGACCCCTGTCCACGCACCTGCCTCGCCCGTCGCGCGGCGCACACCAGGCGGCGTCATCCGTGGCCTGCTCGCCGTCATCGCCCTGGCGGCGTTCGTCATCGGCGTGCCCGTCGCACTGTTGTTGGTCGCGCCCTTGGCGATCCCGCAGAACGCGCCCACGTGGGACTCCGTCATCGGCGCGATGACGCGACCTGATGACGGGGGGCTCCTGCTCGGTGCGATCCAGGTGATCGCCTGGGTGGCATGGGCGGCCTTCACCACATCCGTCATCGCTGAGCTCGTCGCCGCCGTCCGGCGCGTGAGCGCCCCGCACATCCCTCTGCTCGGCGGGACACAGCGCCTCGCGGCCACACTCGTCACCACCGCTGGCCTGCTCCTGGCCACGACGACGCCGCTGACCTCGACCGCCACCGCGCGCGAGCCGGTGACGGCGATGGCTTCGCTTGAGCACGTCACGGTTGTTCGGCCCGACGCGTCGTCTCCCGCACCCGAGACGCCACCGCGGACCGCGTCGCCTGCGGCGAGGAACCACGCGCCCGAGGCCCCTCCGGGGCAGACGATCACCGTCCAGCGTGGCGACACCCTGTGGGACCTCGCGGAACGACACCTCGGCGACGGCCACCGGTACACCGAGATCCTCGCCCTCAACCTCGGCCACCCTCAGGCCGACGGGCGCGCCCTCGACGACGCCCACTGGATCTACCCCGGTTGGCAGCTCCGCCTCCCCGCCGGGGCGACCGTCCTCGGGCCCGCGATCGTCCCGGCGGCGCCCGGCGACGGGGACGGCACCTACACCGTCGAGCGGGGCGACACCCTGTGGGACATCGCGGGTGAGCACCTCGGCGACCCCGCCAGGTACCCGGAGATCGTCGCGCTCAACCAAGGTGTGCCGCAGCCCGGCGGTGGCGCGCTCACCGACCCTGACCTCATCAGACCGGGGTGGCTGCTGACGCTCCCCATCCCTAGTGTCGCGGGCTCACAGGCCGCGCCCGCCGCCGCCGCCGCCGCGCCGAGCGCGGGACTGCAGGCGGCCGTGCCGCCGAACACCCCCGACGTCGTTACCGGAGATGACGCCACGCCCCGCGTCGATGACAAGTTCTCACGTGTCGATGACGCGAGCGGCGCCGCCGATGACGCACCGGCACGGGCCGATGACGCACCCACCCGAGCCGATGACGCACCAGAGAGTGCCGTCGACGTCCCGGATGACGCGGAGGCTCCCAACTCGTCGCGGAGCTTCTACCTGGGCTTGACGGCGCTTGCGGCCGCCGGCGTCATCGGCGAGCTCGCCCGACGCCGCAAGCTCCAGCAGCGCGCCCGCCGTATCGGTCAGCGCATCGCGCTCCCCGCCGCCGGCACCCCGAGCCGTGAGGCGGAACGCACCCTGCGCGACGCAGTCCCACCGCTGACGATCGCCGCCCTTAAGCAGGCACTGCTCAACCTCGCGTCGCGCTGCTACGCCGCCGAGCGGGATCTCCCACGCCTCGCCGCGATCACCCTCACCACCACGGACGTCGTCATGCACCTGTCTGAGGACGACGCCGATCCGGTCGAGCCTTTCACGACGGCCGGGGCCCGTACGTGGGTTGCGTCTCACGTGGCGCTAGCGAGTGACGCTGTCGTCGACGACCCGGACCGCCCGGAACCGTTCCCCGCCCTCGTCACGCTCGGCCACACCAGCGACGGCACCGTCCTGCTCAACCTCGAGGCCGCCGGGACGCTCACCCTCACCGGAGACACCGACGCAGCCGCCGACGTGTTGCGTGCTCTCGTCGCGGAGCTCGCCACCTCCGACCTCACCGGCCGCATCGGCCTCATCGCGGGCCCGCAGTTCGCCGGACTGGCCGCGGCGTGCGACTCAGCCCGACTCCAGATCGCCACCCCCGAGTCGCTTACCGCTCAGATCGCCCAGCGGTCCGATGACGTCGCACGCGCCTTGGGCGGCACCGCTGCCGACGACACGCTGCAGGCGCGATCCGACCGTGCCGTCGGAGACGTCTGGCTCCCCGTGCTCTACGTCGGAGCCGTCCCGCCCTCTGGCATGGCACCGTGGAGCGGCGGCACCGTCATCGGGCTCGGCGCCGCCGCCTCAAGCGGCTGGACCCTGACCGTCGACGCCGACCACGCCTCCCTGGACCAGCTCGGATTCACCCTGCAACCCCAGCGCCTTACGGCGGCCAACCTCGACATGCTCGTCAACCTGCTGACCACCGCAACACCGCCCGACACCGCGGACCCGGCCGTCGAGGCGCCGGCCCTCTACGATGAGATCGGCGAGGCCCTCGCTGCCTTGGCGACACCGCAGGTGACACCGCCCTGGGAGCAGCCCGGCGGGCCAACCGACGCCTCACCTCTGCGGATCAACGTCCTCGGGCCCATCACGATCGAAGGTCTGTCCCCCGACGTGGGCACGCACCTCAGCCGCCGATCCACTGAGCTCCTCGTCTACCTCGCAATCCGCGGCCGGGCCACCGGTCCCGAGCTCGACGAAGCCCTCTGGCACGGCCAACGGATCGACAGCCAGACCCGCAACAGCCTCGTCTACCGCACCCGCCAACGCGTCGGCCCTGAAACTCTTCCAGTCGCCGGACCGGATGGCATCTACCGGCTGGGACCCTCCGTCACGTGCGATTGGTCGGAGTTCCAGACCCTCGCTCACCGCGGCCTCGCCGGGGGACCCGAGGGAATCGAGGACCTCCAGGCCGCTCTCGACCTCGTCCGCGACCGCCCACTCCTTGGCATCCGTGATCGGAACTACACCTGGGCCGAGTACGACATCCAGCACATGATCAGCGCAATCGCCGACGCGGCGCACGTCCTCGCCCAGCTCCTTGCCGCCTCGGGAGACCACCGCGGTGCGGTCAGATTCGCGACCAAGGGACTGCTCGCCGACTCGTGTTCGGAGGTGCTGTATGCCGACGCGGTGGCGGGGGCAGAGGCAGTGGGCGACTACGCGGAGGCACGTCGGTTGTTGGAGACTCTCGACTCGGTGATGACGGAGTTCGGCGCCGACGACGCCGACGAGATTGCCGCGCCCATGAGAGGTTGACGGGGTTGGCGGACCACGTCAATCCGAACGAGGACGGCGCGGCACCGTTGCACGCCTCCGGCCTCCAGAGTCCCTCGTGCGGCAGGATGGGCGCGTGACCAACCACGCGATCGGCGACGTGGGTCCCTGTGGGCCGTGCGGGCGAACTGAACAGAGGAACCGACGATGCGGGATGACCCGACAATGAGCCTGATCAGGTCGAGGCAACGTGTCGCCGATCACGGCGAGGTCTTCACCCCCGCCTGGCTCGTTGAGGACATGCTCGACCTGGTCGGCGAAGACGCCGCACGCATCGACGCACGAGTGCTTGAGCCCGCCTGCGGCGCCGGGAACTTCCTCGTCGCAGCCCTCGCGCGCAAGCTCGCAACCGTTCAGGCAACCCACAGAGGCAACGACTTCGCCCGGCGCCACTACGCGCTGTTCGCCCTGATGTGCCTGTACGGAATCGAGCTCCTCGCTGACAACGCTGCCGAATGCCGGGAGAACCTCGCCGAGGTGTACGACGTCTTCCTCGGTGTCGCGCAGGACGACGTGTGGGCGAGGGCCGCGCGCGCGGTATTGGCGACGAACATCGTGCACGGGAACGCTCTGACGATGACAATGCCGGGCAACCGCCCGATCACCTTCGCCGAGTGGGGCTACCTCGGCAAGGGCCAGTATCAGCGGCGGGACTTCCGCTACGACGCCCTCACGCGCCGGTCGGAGTTCGAGGTCGAGGGCTCGTTGTTTGCCGACCTCGGCCACGAGCTCTTCACCCCGGCAGCGACCTTCCCCAAGATGACTGTCACCGACCTCGCCGGGCAGGTGAGCGCAGCATGACCCAGGCGCCCCTCGCGTTGCGTGGCCACAACCCCGACATCTTGACCTCGATCGCGAACCTGTCCAACGACGAGGTCTTCACCCCGCCCGAACTGGCGAACACCATGCTCGACCTGGTCGCCGACCGGTGGGCGGCGGCGAACGCCGGAGCGAGCATCTGGGAGGACCCCGACGTCACGTTCCTCGACCCGTTCACCAAGTCCGGGGTGTTCCTGCGGGAAGCCACCCGGCGGTTGGTGGCCGGCCTGGCGTCATCGATCCCGGACCTCAACAAGCGGGTAGACCACATCCTGACCCGGCAGGTGTACGGGATTGGCATCACCCGCCTGACCTCGCTGCTGGCCCGTCGCAGTTTGTACTGCTCGAAGGCTGCGGACGGAAAGCACTCGATCGCCAAGTCCTTCGACAGCCCAGACGGCAACATCTGGTTCGAGCGGACCGAGCACACCTGGGACGGCGGCAAGCGGGAGTTCCGGGTACACCCGACGACGGGTAACGAGACCCTCGTCTACACCGACCGCCGCTGCCGGTACTGCGGCGCGAGCGAGGGCGACTATGGCCGCGGCGCGGACCTTGAGACGCACGCCTACGCGTTCATCCACACCGACGACATCGCGACTCGCGTCGGCGAGATCTTTGGAGAAGCCATGCAGTTCGACGTCATCATCGGCAATCCGCCCTACCAGTTGTCGGACGGCGGGTACGGCACCTCCGCCGCGCCCATATACCACAAGTTCGTCGAGCAGGCCAAGGCTCTCGAACCAAGGTTCCTAAGCCTGGTCATTCCCTCGCGCTGGTTCTCCGGCGGCAAGGGCCTGGACGACTTCCGCGAGGCAATGCTCACCGACGGCCGACTGCGTTCCCTGGATGACTACCTGGACGCCTCGGGCGTCTTCCAAGGAGGTATGGGGGGCAAGGGTGGGGTGTGCTACTTCCTATGGGACCGCGATCACCCGGGGGACTGTCGGGTCACGACGCACGCCCCTAACGGGGACACGTCCACCGCCACGCGCCCGCTTCTGGAGGAGGGTCTCGAAGTCTTCATCCGCTTCAACGAGGGCCTGTCGATCCTGCGTAAGGTCATGGCCGTCGAGACGGGTCAGAACCGACGGCTGACGCTCGAACCGGCTCAGCGGTTCGACACCCTCG
This sequence comes from Actinomycetales bacterium, assembly GCA_020444245.1. Classification (GTDB taxonomy): domain Bacteria; phylum Actinomycetota; class Actinomycetes; order Actinomycetales; family Cellulomonadaceae; genus Actinotalea. Next base: position 18,421 of record JAHLLI010000007.1, on the reverse strand, counting down.
TGAGCTCCCGAAAGCCCTTCGGGCTCGACACCACTTTCCGCGCAAGGGCCAACCAGCGCCCGGGCGACGTGAAGGTCTACCAGAACGGTGGAACCGGCTGGACGCCGCGAGCCGACATCGCGGCCGGAGCGTCCCTGATCGACGCTTGGAAGGTGTACATCGGCTACGCGGCGCCGGGGACTGGCAACAAGGACACCTATCCACACCGCATCCTGTCCACCCCTTTCCTCGGCGAACCGGGCTCGGTCTCGTCGGAGACCTACCTGTGCATCGGCCCCTTCGAGACGAAGGCCGAAGCCGCCAGCGCCCTGTCCTACCTCACGTGCCGACTCACTCGATTCCTGATCCTGCTTCACAAGCCTTCGCAGCACGTGACCAAGAAGGTGTACACGTTCGTGCCGACTCAAGACTGGACGAAGACGTGGACTGACTCCGACCTGTACGCGAAGTACGGCCTGACGGGCGAGGAGATCGCCTTCATTGAGTCCATCGTGCGCCCGATGGAGCTTGCCGAGTGAGCCGCACCATCGACGAGCTCCTGCCAGTCAAGCCCGACGTCCGGCTGCGAATCTACGCGTGGACCCCCAAGAACCCGCCAGCAGACTATGTCGGGCTGATCAAGGTAGGACAGACCACCAAGGCTGACGTCAACGACCGCATCCGTGAGTCTCAGGGGCAGATGCAGCAGGCGTACACCCTGCACCTAGACGAGGTGGCCGACCGACCCGACGGCACAGTCTTCCGCGACAGCGATGTCCGCCAGCGGCTGATCGACAAGGGCTTCGCCAACCCCACCGTTGGGTCATCCCGTGAGTGGATGCGATGCACTGCCGATGACGTGCGCACCGCGGTCACCGAACTACGGACCGGGCAGCAGTTGTCCGGCACGCACCACCAGACGTTCCCCATGCGTGCAGAGCAGGCAGGGGCCGTGGACAAGACGCTTGCGTACTTCGAGTCGATCTGGGCCGAGAACCCGAACGCCACCCCGCGGTTCTTGTGGAACGCCAAGATGCGGTTCGGCAAGACCTTCACCACCTACCAACTCGCCAAGCGGCTCAACGCTGACGCCGAGCGCCCGGTCAGGATCCTCGTGGTCACCTTCAAGCCGGCCGTGGAGGACTCCTGGCAGACCGACCTTGAGTCCCACGCCGACTTCGACGGGTGGCAGTACCTCTCCACCTCCTCCGGCCGCGACCCGAAGACCGCAGAGCGTGAGCAGCCGCTGGTGTACTTCGGGTCCTTCCAGGACCTCCTTGGCCGCGACAGGCAGACCGGACTCATCAAGGCCAAGAACGAGTGGATCCACACCACCAACTGGGACCTGGTGGTCTTCGACGAGTACCACTTCGGGGCCTGGCGCGAGTCGGCCCAGGAGCTGTTCGCCGGTGAGGACGCGGCGGTGGCCAAGAAGGAGCTAGCCGCCGAGTTCAATCCAGACCTGGCGGCGTTCGAGGAAGGCCTTGCCGAGTTGGCCGAGAACGAGGACGCGTTCTTGCCCATCACCACTCGGGCGTACCTGTACCTATCCGGAACCCCGTTCAAGGCCCTGGCCAACGGCGAGTTCATCGAAGAGCAGATCTTCAACTGGACCTACACCGACGAGCAGCGCGCCAAGGCCGCGTACGCCACGGCCCACCCAGGAGAGCGCAACCCCTACGCAGCGCTGCCCGAGATGCGCCTGCTCACCTACCAGATGCCCGACGAGCTGATTGCGATCGCGCACCAAGGGGAGTTCGACGAGTTCGACCTCGGAGCCTTCTTCGAAGCCGATGGCAACGGAGCGGACGCTGCGTTCAAGCACAAGGACGACGTGCAGAAGTGGCTGGACATCATCCGCGGCGGCTACCTACCAACCCAAGTGGAGGCCATGCGGATGGGCACCCGCCCGCCGTTCCCGTACTCAGATGCCCGGCTCCTGCCCTACTTGCAGCACTCCCTGTGGTTCTTGCCGAGCGTGGCCTCCTGCGAGGCGATGGCGAACCTTCTCGCCGAGCCGCAGAACACCTTCTGGAACGACTACACGGTCCTGACCGTGGCCGGCCCCCGGGCCGGCATCGGCCTTGACGCGCTGCCCCCCGTCCGCGCCGCGATCGGGGACGGGCACGAGACCAAGACCATCACCCTGACGTGCGGAAAGTTGACCACCGGCGTCACCGTCAAGCAGTGGTCGGCCATCCTCATGCTTCGCAACCTCAACTCCCCGGAGACCTACTTCCAGGCCGCGTTCCGGGTTCAGTCCCCGTGGTCGATCCTCAACCCCGACGGTGACGACCCGAACGCCGAGGCAGTGTTCAAGCCCGTGTGTTTCGTGTTCGACTTCGCCCCGACCCGGGCGCTGCGCCAGCTCGCGGACTACGGCATGGGCCTGTCCCCGGAGACGCCCAACCCCGAACAGGCCGTCGAGGAGCTCGTGAACTTCTTGCCCGTGCTCGCCTACGACGGGTCCAACATGACCCAGGTCGACGCCGGCGGCATCCTCGACATCGCCATGTCCGGCACCTCGGCGACCCTCCTCGCGCGCAAGTGGGAGTCCGCGATCCTCGTCAACGTCGACAACGCCACCCTCCGGAAGATCATGGGCAACACGGAGGCCATGGCAGCCGTCATGAACATCGAAGGGTTCCGGGCCCTGGGGTCAGCGATCTTCGAGACCGTGGTCAACAAGAGCGAGGCTGTCTCCGAGACAAAGCGCGAGCGTGGCGACTCACTGAACCGCGACGAGCGCAAGGAACTGACCGCCGAGGAGAAGGAGTACAAGTCCAAGCGGAAGCAGATCCAGGAGAAGCTGATCAAGTTCGCTACCAGGATCCCCGCATTCATGTACCTGACCGACTACCGCGAGAACACCCTGCAGGACGTCATCACGAAGCTCGAACCTGACCTGTTCAAGGCCGTAACCGGCCTGACAGTCGCCGACTTCCACCTCCTGGTGAACCTCGGAGTGTTCAACGCCACCCACATGAACCAGGCCATCTTCGCGTTCCGCCGATACGAGGACGCATCCCTGGCCTACACCGGGATCGACTCCCACCCTGGCCTTCGCCACTACGGCCTCTATGACACAGTGGTCGCTGTCGACGCCACTTCCTGACGGGTCTATGGGATCCGGTCGCGTTAGGAGGTCACAGAAGCAGAGGTCTCAGCGGGGTCTCGACTCCGTCATTGTCTCAACACCGCCCTCGTGCAATCGGACCCATCCACGCACGGCTCCGTTCTGCTCGACACGGGTGCGCAGCAGATCGGCGAAGTCCCGCCCCCCGGCGCTGATGTTGGTCAGCACCTCCCCGCCATAGACCGCGACCAGGTCCGCGCCATGCAGCTCGAAGAGGACCGGCACCAGCCCGTACTCGTCCGGGATCGTGTCCTCGTCGTAGAGGCGACGGGCGAGACCCGTCAGCGGCGTGAAGTGACCGACGAGTGGCTGCTCCACGTCCGGCTCGAGTCGCCGGGACACAGCCAGCAGGTGCTCAGTCAGTTGCTCCCACCGAACGAGGTCGATGCGGAACTCCGCCGATGACTTGAGCCAACCATCCTCCTTGCAGAACGTCGCCCATGCACGCGTGAGAACCGGCCCGTCGAACAGTCGAGTGAGCGCCACGATCCGTGGCTGGGCGGTCGCACATCGCCGGTCCGGGACATAGCCAATCCGGTTCTCGAGTGACACCACGCCGTCTTCTCCGACGAACACGACGGCAACGGCCTCGTCGTTCCAATCGTTGTCCGGCTCGGGCACGAGGGCGACTGTCGTAGAGGCAACTCGGATCACTTCGCCGTCGTCATCACGCTCCTTGACGCTGACGTCGAACAGCGCGCGGCTCGCCGCGCGATGCGCCTTGCGGTGATAGTCCTCACCCACCACTGCCGTGCGGAACTCGGGAAGGCAAGAGGGGAGCAGGCGGGCCTCGGTCGGGAGCATGACCGCGAGTATGTCTGCCGCGGAACTGCGGATGCTGAACCGCCACGCATGCGCGGCCAGCCCAACGCGTCGACGCTCGGACTTCACCCTCATCGCCGACGGGCCCGAATCTTCTCCTGCTCCACCGCACACCTGCAGGTGAGGCACCTTCGCCACCAGGGGCGCGGTGCCCGCCGAACGGGGAGGGCGGCGTCATGGGCGCAGCGCGAGTGGTGGCGTGGTCGGTGCGGTTGGGCGATCCGGGAATCAGCCCGAACGAGGACGGTCTGCCGGGGCTGCCGGTGGTGCGGAGCATTGTCGGCGCCCTGCTGACGTGGGGGCTGGTCGCCTGCGTGGCCGGGCTCGTGGTCTCCGTGATCGTTTGGGCGCTGGCCCATCAGCAGGGCAACTACCAGTACGCCTCTGGCGGCAAGTCGGGCGTGGTGGTCTCGGCCGGCGGGGCCCTGTTGATCGGGGCGGCCAACGCGATCGTGGGATTCTTCTCCGGCCTCGGGGCAGGTGTCTGAGGTGCCGGTCCCGAACCTGGACCCGTGCATCGGTCCGATCGGCTTCGTGTGCGACCTGGTCTCCGACACCGCCGCATCGGCGCAGGCTGCGGCATCCGAGTACGTGCTCGGCGGCATCGCCAACGCCTTCGTCCACGCCGCCGCGGAACTGGGAGAGTTGGCACTGTCGGTGCTTAACTCCTCGACCGCGGTCGACCTGTCGGCACAGTGGCTGCAGTCGAACGTCGCGGTGCTCGCGGCAGTCACCCTGCCGGTTCTCGTGGGCCTCTTCGTGGTCCAGGTGGCGACGTCTGTTCTTCGTCGTGAAGCCGGCGGGCTCGCGAGGGCCGTCGTCGGCGTCGGCAAGGCCGTCGTCGGCAGCGTCCTCGCGCTGGCGGTCACCCAGCTCGCGCTGACCGCCGTGGACGAGATCTGCCAGGCGATCGCCTCCGCCGCGGGGACGACCGTCGCCGACGCCGCCGGCCAGTTCTTCAGCTTCACGGTCCTGGCCTCGGGGACATCCCCGGGCCTGGCGCTGATCATCGCGGTGCTGCTGTGCGTGGGGTTCCTGCTCCTGTGGGGCGTACTCCTGTTCCGCAAGGCGGCGCTGATCCTGATCGCGGTGTTCGCGCCGATCGCCTTCGCCGGATCCGTCTGGGACCAGACCCGCATGTGGACGCGCCGCTGGATGGAGATCGTCGCCGCGCTGGTGTTCTCCAAGCTGGTCATCGTCGTGGTGTTCGTCGTCGGCGCCTCAGCCTTCACCGGAACCGGGCCGAACGTCGCCGGCACCGAGGGGGCAACGGAGGCGTCACGGTCGTTCTCCGACATGCTCGTCGGGCTCCTCCTCCTCGCGATCGCGGTGTTCGCCCCGTGGCTGACCTGGCGCTTCGTGCACTGGACGGGCATGGAAGCGGCCACCGTGATGCACCAGAACGTCGCGGCGAACCCGGTCAGCCGCGGGGCCCGTGCCACCGGACGGCAGACGCAGTTCGCCGCCCAGCACGCCGCGCTCACGATGCTCACCGGTGGCGCAGGGTCCGCGGCCACGGCCGCTAAGGCGGGAGGGTCTGCAGCCGCAGCGAAGTCCGCCGTGCGGCCGGCCGCTGCGCCGCGACCGCCCGCGTCGGCCTCGAACGGGGCGATGAAGCCGTGAGCGCTCCGAGCATCGTCGCGCCGAGCGAGCCGACGACGGCGCGCTTCGGGCGCCTTGAGCAGCGCGGCCTGCTGCTGGGGCTCGGGTTCGGACAGCTCGTCGTGCTCGTGGTCGCCCTGCTGATCGCCGTCGCCGGCGTGTACTCGGCCGGCGCGGCCGGGCTGGTCGTCTCGGGCGGACTGTGGCTGCCGCTCGTGGCGGTCGCCATCGTTAAGGTGGGCGGCCGGACCCTCCTCGCCTGGGCGCCAATCGCCGCGTCGTGGCAGTCCCGAGCGGCGCTCGGTACGACGCGGGAACTCGCTCGCCCCACGGCACCTGTCGGGCTTCACCTCCCGGGGCTAGCTGGCGAACTGAGAGTGAGTACCAGCCCGACGCTGGGGGCCGCGCTCATCCACGACCGCCGCACCGACACGGTCACCGCTATCGCACGGGTGGCGGGCGCCGGGTTCACCCTGGACGCCCCGGCGACGCAGTCCCACAAGGTCGAATCCTGGGGGCGCGCGTTGGCGTCCCTGGGTCAGCAGCGGTCCGTTCGGCGCGTGCAGGTCCTGCTGCGGACGGTGCCGAACGGCGAGACCGGCGCCCGGCGCTGGTGGCGGGACAACGCGGCCGCCGGCGCTCCGTTCGCGGCGGCGGTGCTCGCCGACCTGCTCGACGACGCCTACTACCTCGCCCGCCGCCCCGAGGCGCTGCTGGTCCTGGCTCTGCGCCCGCCCCGCCGCGGTGCGCGGCGGATCAGCCCCGACGGCGCGGCCCGGCTCGAGCAGGACCTGCTCGCCCTCGCCGATGCTCTGACGTCGGCGGACCTCACCGTCGAGGAGTGGGTGGGCCCGGACCAGGTGTCGGGCGTGCTGCGCACCTCCTACGACCCCGCCGCCAACCCCTCGCCGGCCGGGGCCGCGACTGGATCCCCGCCCTCGATGGGTGCGGAGGAGCACTGGCGGCACCTTCGCACCGACTCCGCGGTGCACGCGACGTACTGGATCTCGGAGTGGCCGCGCTCGGAGGTCGACCCTGCCTTCCTCCAACCTCTCGTCCTGTCCCCCGGCGTGTTCCGAACAGTCACGTTGGTGGCCGAGCCGCTGCCGATCGCGGCCGCGCTGCGCGAGATCCGCCGGGCCAAGGCCGAGCACGCCGCCGACGCCGCCCAGCGCTCGCGCATCGGCCAGGTGGAAGACGAGGCCACGCGCGCCGAGGTCGACGACCTGGTCCGCCGCGAACAGGAGCTCGTCGCCGGGCACGGCGACATGCGCTTCACCGGCCTGATCACCGTCACCGCACCAACCCTCGACGAGCTCGACGCAGGGTGCGCCGCGACGGAGGCCGCCGCCGCACAGTCCCTGTGCGAGGTGCGCCGCCTGGTCGGTCAACAGGGTCTGGCGCATCTGGCCGCGGCGGTTCCGCTCGCGCGAGGTGTGCTGTGAACACCCGCGGCGGCACCGCGACCCGGACCGCGGCCTTCTCCCGTCCCTCCGGTCGATTGAGGTTGCCGGTCAGCCTGCGCCTGCCTGCGCACCGGGCGTCGTCGGCCACCCTTGGCGCGGCATACCCGTTCCTGGCCGGGCGCCCGTGCACCACCGGCGCGCTGGTGGGGATGGATGCGATGACCGGCGGGCCGTTCTGCTTCGACCCCTGGGCGCTCTACGCGACCGGGGAACTGACCAACCCGAACGTCGTGCTGGCCGGGGTGATCGGGCAGGGCAAGTCCGCCCTGGCCAAGTCCCTCGCGGTGCGCGCGATCGCCACCGGCCGACGCGTGTACGTGCCGGGCGACCCCAAAGGTGAATGGGCCCCGGTCGCTGAGGCCGTCGGCGGCGTCGTCGTACGCCTGAGGGCCGGCGGGACGACGCGACTCAACCCGCTCGACGCCCACGGCGCCGACCCCGACCACGCACACGGACCACGACTGCGACTGCTGACGGCACTGGCGGAGACGACCCTGCGCCGCGATCTGCGCCCCGCCGAGCACGGCGCGCTCGACGCCGCGATGACCACCGTCGAACACCGGCCCCAACCCACCCTGCCCCACGTCGTCGCCGCGCTCGCCGAGCCGGCGGGGTCGTCTCGGCGGGCGGGCGGCACCACGACGTCCGCACTGGCGGAGGACGGCCGGGACCTCTTCCACGGGTTGCGGCGCCTGATCCGCGGCGACCTCGCGGGCCTGTTCGACGGCCCCTCTACCCAGGTCCTCGACGCGTCCGCGTCGATGACCGTGCTCGACCTGTCCGGGCTCGGCTCCAACGACGAGGCTTTGGCGTTGGCGATGACGTGCGCGTCCGGGTGGCTCGAGCATGCCCTGGCCGGGGCGACCGCCAAGCGATGGGTGATCTACGACGAGGCGTGGCGGCTGCTGCGTTCGGTCCCGGCGGTCCGGCGCATGCAGGCGCAGTGGAAGCTCTCGCGCGCCTACGGGATCGCCAACCTGATGATCCTGCACCGCCTGTCCGACCTTGACGCCGTCGGCGCCGCCGGCACGGAGGCACGTGCCCTGGCCGACGGGCTGCTGGCGGACTGCTCCACCCGAATCGTCTACCGACAGGAATCCGACCAGCTCGCCGCCACCCAGACAGCGCTCGGCCTGACCGCACCGGAGCGCGACCTGCTCCCAGCACTGGGGCGGGGCACCGGGCTGTGGAAGATGCCGCGCCGCACCCACGTGGTCCACCACCACCTCACTGGAGCCGAGCTGGCCCTGTTCGACACCGACGCCGCCATGCGGGAGGTGACCTGATGCTCAACCCCGTCGAGGCCGCACGCCTGGCCGAAGAGGCCACTCTCGGCGCCCTCATCCTGCAGCCCCAGCACCTGACCAAGGTCCGCCCGTGGCTGCGCCCGGCGGACTTCGGTGATGCCCTGCGCGCCCAGGTCTACTCGGTGCTGTGCGAACGGCACGCGGCCGGCGACACCATCGACCCGGTGACCGTGGGTGCAGCCCTGGTCGGCCGCGCACCGGGGGTCTCCCCCGCGATCCGGGTTCACGACCTGATGCAGGCCGTCCCCCCTGTGGCCCATGCCGAGACGTACGCCCGGATCGTCGCTGAGGCTGGGCTGCGACGGGAGGTCGCCGGGCTCGGCGTGCTGCTCCGGGCAGGTGCGCTGCAGACCGCGCTGTCCGAGGAGTCGGTTCCCATGACGGCGACCTGTTCGTTGGTCGACGCCGCCTTGGTGTCGATCGCCCAACGGTGGGACGCCGCTACCGGGACGCCGCCCGCACCTCAGGAGCCCACACCGATCCAGCTGCACGCCGCGCTGCGCAACCCCGACCTGCGCCTGGGCGCCGACAAGCTCCTGCGCGCCCACCCTGGACGCGACCTGCGGGCCGAGCAGGCGCACGAGGCACTGCTGGTCGGCAGCCTGATCGCCCACCCCCGCGACATCTTCTTCATCGGAGCGTGCCTGCCGCCGCAGCGGATCTCCTCCCCGCCGTGGCGGACCGTGTACGGCGCGACGCTCGAGCTGTGCGAGCTGGCGCAGCCTGTGGACCTGGTCACCGTCGCCACGGCAACCGCCCGGCTGAGTCACCACGGCCAACCCGCCCCGTCTATGACCGAGCTGCTCGAGGTCGTCGACGCCGCACGCCACACCTCCCCCAAGGAGGCCGAGCACATCGTGTGGACCGACCAGATCCGGCGGATCGCCGACAACGGGGCCGACCAGCTCCTCAAGGGCGCAGCCAACCCCGGCCTGCAGGTGAGCGACCTCATCGACACCGGTCGCATCATCACCACAGCCCTGCGGGACAGCGCGAGGATGCTCCCCGAAAGCCTCGCCAACCCCTACACGCGGTTGAGCGCGGTCGAGCGGGCCGTCGACCAGAGGCGGCAAGGGCCGGTGGCCGGATGAACCCCCGACCGCGCCGCACCGCCCTCACGGGCGGGCCTGGGCTCGACCTCACGGGATGGGCCCTCGGCGCCGGGGCCGTCGTCGTCGGGCTCGGCGGGGTGCTGTGGTGCGGCGCAGCTCTGGCCTGCCTCCTCACCGGCAGGTCGACACCGACAGGCGGTGCGCTGACCGCGCTGCGGGCTCTCGGCCGGATTGGCGACCCCGCGTCGGCGTGGCCGATCCCGGGCGAGCTGCCCGGCCCGGTCCCCTACTGGGTAGGCACCGGCGCCGTCCTCGCCGCCTGCATCTCGGCGGGGATCCTGGCATGGCGGGTGATGAGCGACTCGTCGAGGAGCGGAGCCGACCCCGACCGGGTGCGCACGCTGCCGGGCCTCGCCACCCCCACCGAGGCGACCGCAGCGGCGGGCCGACGGTCACTGGTGCGGCGCGGCGCCGTCGTCCGCCCCTCCACCGGCCGCCGGCCCGAACCCGAACAGGTCGGCTACCGGCTCGGAAGGGTCCGCGGCCGCGACCTGTGGTGCTCTGTCGAGGACTCGGCCCTGCTTGTCGGACCACCGCGCATGGGCAAGGGCGTGCACGTGGTCATCCCCTGGGTCCTGGACGCACCCGGGCCGGTCGTGGCGACGTCGACCCGACCCGACACCCTCTCTGTGACCATGCACGCCCGGGCCCGGCGCGGACCGGTGGCGATCTTCGACCCGCAACGTCTCGCAGACCTGCCCGGTGGCCTGAGGTGGTCGCCCGTGCGGGGCTGCGAGACCCCACGCACCGCCCTCGTCCGCGCCCGTGGCCTGGCTGCCGGAGCCGGGTTCGGGCGCACCGTCTCGGACTCGGACTTCTGGGCCGGGCAGACCGAGACCGCCCTGCGCTGCGTGCTGCACGCCGCCGCCCTCGACGGGCGGCGCGCCGTGGACCTGTACAGGTGGTCCCTCAACCCCGTCCTCGCCGAGGACGCCGTCACCACCCTCAACCGCCACCCTGGCGCCGCATCCGGGTGGGCCGACGCGCTCGAGGCCGCGATCCACGCCGACCCCCGCACCCGCGACTCCGTCTGGCTCGGCGTGCGCCAGTCTCTGGCCGCCCTCGCAGACCCGGACGTGCTGGCCGCAGTCGACCCCGCACCCGGCGAGGAGTTCGACCCAGCCGCGTTCCTGGGCGACTCCGGCACCCTCTACCTGCTGGCCTCCGCGGTCAGCTCCGGGTCCTGCGCCCCGCTGGTCGCCGCGTTCGTCGAGGACATCACCGAGACCGCCCGCGGCCTGGCCGCCCGCTCCCCCGGTGCGCGCCTGGACCCACCCCTCCTGCTGGCGCTCGACGAGATCGCCAACCTGACCCCGTTGCCGTCCCTGCCGCAGTTGATGGCCGAAGGCGGCGGGTCCGGGATCACGACCCTGGCGGTCCTGCAGTCGCTCGCCCAGGCGCGCAACCGGTGGGGTGAGCACGCCGCGGACGCGATCTGGGACGCCGCCACCGTCAAGATCGTCCTCGGCGGACTCGCGAAGTACCGCGACCTCGACGACGTCGCCCGCCTCCTCGGCGAGATCGACGAGCTCACCGAGACCCGCTCCCGCGGCCGCGCCGGCGAACGGTCCACATCGACGTCGGTGCGGATGGTTCCCGTCATGCCGCCGTCGGTCTTGCGCACCCTGCCGTTCGGCACCGGGGTGCTCCTGCTTCGCCACACCCGACCCGTCGTCATCGACCTCGGCGCCTGGACCACGCGGCGCGATGCGGCCGCCCTGCGGGCGGACCAGGAGCAGGTGGAAGCCGCGACCGGCGGCGCCATTCTCAGGAGGGAAGCCTCGTGATCAAGAAGCTCATCGCCTTCGGCGGCGCCGGCTGCGTCGCCATCCCGACCATCGCGGTGCTCGCCGCCCTCGGCGTCGGCGCGGGCGCCGCCGCCTGCATCGACTCCTCGGCGGGCGGCGTCCTCGCCCCCGACGCCCCGGTGCCCGCGGAGGCGCGCGCATGGGTGCGGGAGGCCAAGGCGGCGTGCCCGGACCTGCCCGAAGCCTGGATCGCCGCGGTGATGGCCCAGGAGTCCGGCTTTCGCCCCGACGCCTACGCCGACGACGCCAACGGCGGCACCTGGGGCCTGTTCCAACTCAACGAGTCCATCTGGACCAACGCCTACGGGGCCGGGTTCGACGCCGACCTCAACGCCGACGGGGTCCCTGACGTAGCCGACCCAATGATCCACGCGCGGGTCGGCGGGCAGTACCTGTGCGCCCGTCTGACGGGGGTGCGTGAGACCCTCACCGACCACCCCGCCTGGGCCTCGTCGGCCCTTCCGATCCTGGACGCGCTGATCATCGCCCACAACGCCGGGGAGTCCCGGCTGCGCACCTACCCCGACATCCCGGCCATCACCGAAGCGTTCATCACCACCGTGCACCAGCGGGTCGCGGAGTGGCGTACCGTCACCGACGCCGGAGCCGCCAGCGACCTGCCCGACGACGCTGCGTCCGGCCCCACGAGCGCCCCGACGCCCGAGCTGTCTGGCCCCCTGGGCACCTCGGGCGTCGGGTGCCTACCCGGCCTCGGCGGACCCCGCAACGTCGTCGTCCCACCCGGCACACCGCACGACGTCGCCACCGCCGTCCGCACCGCACTCGCCTACGTGGGTGTCACCTCCGGGTGGCACCAGCTCTGCGACCGCCTCGCCTGCCGCGCCTACGGCTACGTCGGCTCCGGGTACCCCACCGCCACCGACCACTGGGAACAGATGGTCGCCACCGGCAACGCCCACCCAGGCGGCACCTGCCCGCCGCTGGGCTCGTTCGTCTTCTGGCGCACAGGACGCCCTGCCGGCCACGTCTCCGTCGTCGTGCAGGCCGACCCCGGGTGTGACCCCGACGAGACTCTCGTCACGTCCAACGGCGTGTTCGACTCCGCCACCGGCAACCACGGCGGCGTCTACCTGCTCACCCTCGCCCAGCTCAACGCCGGCTACGTCAACGGCACCGGGTACCTCGGCTGGTCAAACCCCGTCTGCCAAGGCGCGAAACTGCCCGAGGGCACCGTCCACCCCGCACCCTCCGGGCGGTGACCCCGTGGTGCGCCGACCCCGCCCCGGACCCTCGCAGGATGACAAGCTCGAGGCCCTGCACTACCAACTCATCGAGGCCGTGGCAGACCTGGCCACCTCCGACGGGTGGGCCCGGATGCTCGCCGCTGCAGCCAGGTTCCACGACTACTCCCCCTCGAACATCCTGCTCATCTGCGCACAGCGGCCCGACGCCACCCGCGTCGGCGGCATCCGCACCTGGAACAGCCTGGGCCGTCGCGTCAACAAGGGCGAACACGGCATCGCCATCCTCGCGCCCTGCATCTACCGGGCGGCGCCGGGCAAGACGACGACCGCAGACCAGCGACCGGAGAGCCCCTCCAGGGCCCTCGCGCCCGAACCGCGTGAGCCCGCGGCGGGCACAGACCGACCGCCAAGGCAGCTCCGCGGCTTCAAGGTCGTGCACGTCTTCGACGTCTCCCAGACCGACGGCGACCCACTCCCCGATGTCGAGCCCGCGCACCTGACCGGAGCCGGACCCGACGGGCTCTGGGACCACCTGGCCGGACTCGTCCAAAACGACGGCTACGGGATCGAGCGCGGACCCTGCGGGGTCGGAGCCAACGGCTACACCGACTTCGCAGCGCGCGTCGTCCGGGTCCGCGCCGACGTCGACCCCGCTCAGGCCGTCAAGTCCCTGGCCCACGAACTCGGGCACATCCGCGCCGACCACGAGCACCGCTTCACCGACTACGCCGCGTCCACCGCGTGTCGCGGGCAGGCCGAGGTCGAGGCCGAGTCGATCGCCTACCTCATCACCGCACGGGCTGGCCTCGACTCCGCGACCTACTCAGTCCCCTACCTGGCCAGTTGGTCCGGTGGTGATGTCGACCTGCTGCGTCAGTCCATGACGACGGTGCTCACGGTGGCACGCGGCGCCACCGTTGACGACCTGGTCAGCGCCAGACCGCCGGCGCCGAGAGCTCTCCCCCAGGACCGACACCCCGGGCCGACGCCGACTCTCCTCGCTGCCGTCCCAATGGCGGCGAGATGAGCGCCAGGAAGGGCAGGCTCCAGCGCTCCCAGCTCGCCACAACGCAGTAGACGATGCCGATGATTCGCCGCTAGCCGCCCTAGGCGCGCGCCAACGGACGGTGAGCCCGGGGATGTGCGTCAGCCCGGCCAGCAGTCCCAGATCCGTCACACTCTGCAGGTAGTCGAGGTTGAGGGTGGTGAGATCGATCAGGCCGGCCAGCAGGCCCACGTCGGTGACGCCACGCAGGAACTTGGTCCCTCCGTCACCGCGCTGCGATCGCTGGCCAATCCGCCGCGTCTAGCCACTTGTCGATCTCCTCTGGCCCGAGCGGCTCTGAGTCCGTCAGTTGCTTCCAGAAGCGAGACGGGCTTTTCCCGTACGTAACTCCGGTGCTGGCTGCCGGAACACTCTCCGCGCTCATGATCACGACACCGTGTCGAGCGCGAGAAATCATGACAGCGAGTACTCGGGCCTCTTCCGCCAGCTCATCTGCTGTATTGGCGCGGAAGTCGGGTATCGCTCCGTCCTCGGCACCAACCACCACCACCCAGTCGAACTGCTGGCCCTTGCCAGCATGGCCCGTCAAGAGATGAACACCCGCGACCGTGATCAAGGTGGACTCGTCACCGATACGAATGCGACCGCGAACGTCGGCGACGCCCACGCCCTGCTGAAGCAGGTCAAGGCACCATGCGAGTGCGTCGGCGAGCGCTTCTCGACCGCTGGGATCCTGGACGTTGTCCATGCCCGAAGCCATTCGCAAGTACTCAACTGGATCGGGTGCCGCGTTCAGCTCGGCGAGGTTGAGGCGCGAGAGCATGGCCTTCACGAGCCTCGCCGTGTCGGTGTCGAGTACACCATCGTCCCACCGGTGCCACCGCAGGTCACTTGCGGCGAAGGCGGCATCGACGAAACGACGACGCGAGGTGCTCCTGGCAATGACGCCGATGCGCTGGCCTGGCGCCTTCGCCAGCACCTTTCGCGCGAAGTCGACCGTCCAGTCTGCCTCGTCCCCCACGGTGCCGTGGACCATGCCACCCGCCACTCCCCCACCCGGCCACGAGGCAGGATCGGCGCTGGTCAGCTCCTTACCCCCGGTCAGAGATGAGAGCGTGTTGAGCAACTCGAGTACAGCGGGAGATGACCGATGCGATTCGGCGAACTCAATGACCTCACCACACTCAGCCCGGATCGCCGCATCGATCTCCAACGGCCGTGCCCCTGCGAAGCCGTAGATGCCTTGAGCGAGATCGCCCGCATATGTAGTTCGTTTCGCGCCGATCCGCTGGACGATCCGGAGCTGCTGCGGCGTCAGGTCCTGGAACTCGTCGACCACCACGGCCGCGAAGTGGCTGCGGTAGAGATCGGCAACAGCGTCGTGCTGAAGGATCAACTCGGCAAGGCGCGGTAGGTCGTCGTATGTGAGCCGTCCTTCGGCCACTCGCAAGCCTTCTATCTCCTGGGCGTCAACGTTGCCCGACGCGAAGAGCAGGCGTTCGACCTCCTGGTCATCAACGGCCTGCTGTTTGACCACGCGCAGGATGCGCTGAACCTCACCAGCGGCTTCGAACCGCAACTTGCGGCGTCGGCACTGGTCTCCGGTCCAGTCGCTCTCGGGAATCGTGAGGCGAGGATCGAGGCCGATGGCGGCGGCGTGGGCCTGGAAGATCCGAGCCGACAGCCCATGGAAGTTGGCAATGCTGACCCGGTCGCGGAGCGACCCGACCGGGAGATAGTCCCGCAGCCTGTCCCGGATGTTGTCACGTGCTCGGTTGGAGAAGGTCGTCACCAGGATCTTGCGTGGCGGCACGACCGAGCCGCGGTCGAGCAGGCCCTGAATCCGAAGCGCCAGTCCCTCGGTCTTGCCGCAGCCAGCGGGGGCCACCACTACAAGGTCGAGTCCGGGGTGGTCGCGAATCTGTAGTTGAGCAGCCGTAGGCGTGACCATCTACGGGTTCACGATCTGATCGAGCAGACTGTTGATTCCGGCAACCATTGGTGCAGTCACAGGGTCGAGAAGCGGTACGACCACCATGGCGGCCTTGACCTTGTACTTCTTCACTCGACAGAACGCCGCGACGTCGGCATCCGTGTGGGTGCCGCCTGGTCCACTCGGCCTGCAGTTCGCCAACTCGTTCGGACTGAACAAGCTCGATGCACTGAGCGCCGCCCAGACGACCGCCGCTCCGAGGGCTGCCACGCACTCCCCTTCAAGATCGGGCCGCGAGACCCAGACCGCGCTCTGACTGAGGTCCGTTACGGGGACGCCAAGCTTGGCCGCAGTGTCGGTCTCGGCATCGGCATCGATCAGCATCGAAGTCGGGATGTCGAAGCCGCTCTTGCCGAAGAGCTTGTCGATGGCACCCATATCGCCAGCGCCACCGGTCTCGAGGACGGAGACGCCCAGGCGGTCCAGGTTGCGGCTGGTCAGGTCGGTGACCCGCTCCAGGATGATGCGGTCTGAGATGCCCTCGACAGCCACAACGCGCCGCGACGTCAGGGGTTCGAGCTTGTCGCGCACCCACCACCGGACGGCCATCTTCTCGTCGGCAGAAAGGAAGCCCTTGGCCGGCTGAACAACCTGGCCGCCCTGCCGCACGACGACGATCGAGTCCGCATCGAACGCTCCGACGATGTCTGCTGAGTGCGTGGCGATGACCTTCTGGTTCGGATTGGCGCGAAGGAGCCTCGCCAGGCTCCGCTGGCTGGTGGGATGCAGGTGGATCTCCGGCTCATCGATGCCGACGACGTTCGCCCCGACGCTGGTGAGGTCGTAGAGCGCGATGGCGTACAGCGCCCTGGTGCCGTCCGACTGCTCGGACAGGTCATGCGGCACCCCTCCCTTGGCTACCTGGAGCCGAACGTCGCTGAGCACGTCGTTGTCGGCCGCCGCCCCAGGAACGAGGGACAGATCGTCGGTAGCGACTGCTTCGGGCAGCGCCTTGGAGAGCTGGTCAGCAAGGTTGCCGCGCAGCCCTTCTAGGACCTTCGAGTCCTTCAGCTTGTCCACGAGCGCCGTTGTGATCGCGTCGAAGTCGGCCTGTTCCGGGCCAAGGTCAACGCCGGCGAGAATCTCGTCGAGGACTGACCGCTTGTCCCCGCGTAGGTCCCGCCCCTGCGAGGTGGCGCTGAGGAACCTCCAGCCGAGGCCAATCACCTGGTCACGCGAGAGCTGACGGCCAGTTCCACTGCCTGGTGATGAACGCTCGATCGAGACCGTTCCTTGGCTGTCAACGGTGGCTGCCAGGCGCACCGTCAGGCTGGATGTGCCACTCACCGGATCGACGTTGATCTCATCCGGGAACTGTGCCTTGTCGTCGTCGGAGAAGTCCCGAAGACCAACCTCGATGACCAGCGGCTGATCGGCAGCGCGTAGGTCCTCGGCGGCGATCCGCGAGTAGAGCTGTGCCGTGCTGGTGCCGAGGAGCAGGTCGAGGCAGCGCAGCAGCGACGACTTGCCGGCGTCGTTGGCGCCTACCAGCACAAGGTGGTCGCGGACTTCAATCTCTAGGTCAGCGAGCCGACTGTGGTTCTCTATCTTGACGCTGGTCAGACGCATTACCTGTTCTCCTCATACGCGCGAGGTGAGGCGTACTTCCATCCCATCCATCGGCAGGTTGATGGTCCGGGTACACCAGCAGATCGACAGGACCGCCGTGGCCGAGATGACCCACACCGGCCGTCCGATGCGGTCCAGCTCGCCCGCCCGGCGGTGACGGATGCATACCTGCCTGAGCTTCCTGCCCCACAGTCCCCCTCTTCACGGGTCAACTCGTCGAGGCGCCGGCGCTCGATCCACCGGGCTGACCGGATCCGAGACCACCGAAGGAGGCTAGAGCGGTTCCACGATGCCGAGGGTCCCGGCGTTTGGGCTGCGGTGTGGCGGTCGCGTCAACAACGCGTTCGTCCGTCGAGTTCTCCTCGGGATCCGAAGCCTTGGGGTCACGCTCGCGAAGGTCGGTGCGGACCCATCCCCTCTTCGGCACGAGCGCCGACAGCGGCTGTTTGTTGCTCGGGTGCTGACCGGCCGGTCAGTCTCGGGTAGGTGCCCGGGGCGGGTCGCTCTGATCGCGCCTGCCCACCGGCGTGGTCTGGTGTGGCTCCTTCATGGAGTGCGTCCATGGCCGCGCGGACCTCAATGTCGGCGGTGGGCGGGAGAATTGGTGTATGGGAGCAACGACCCGACCCGTCGCGAAGCGGCACCACACAGTGCCGCAGTTCTACCTGCGCGGGTTTGCGGAGAATGACCGCGTCGCCACCGTGCGACTCCCCGGCGACCAGCGCTTCACCCAGTCGGTGAGCGACGCCTCCGTCGCCAAGAACTTCTACGCGGTCGCGGGTCACGAGGACGGTGATGACGTCATCGAGAGGGCCCTCTCCGAAGTCGAGGGCACCACCGCGGCAGTCTTCAAAGCAATCGCCGGCGGGACCTGGCCACTGTCCTTCGACGACCGGATGTCGCTCGGGTACTTCATCGCGCTCCAGGCGACCCGAGTTCCTGCCCAGCGTCGGACGATGGACCACATCGCCCGACAGATGCTCCGCCTCCAAGTCGGGGCCGGCGGCAAGTCCGGACTCCGCCAACAACTAGAGCGGCAGGGCGGCGAGGTCACCGACGAACTCGTCGAGACACTGTGGAAACAGGCGACCCGCCCTGAAGGGCCGCCGATCCAACGGCCCAAGGTCGAGCACATCAAGCAGATGTTCGAACTCGCGGAGGGGCTCCTCAAGTACATCGTCGGTCGACCATGGTCGCTCGTGCGGTTCGACCGACGCTCGCTCATCACCTCGGACGCGCCAGTTGGCCTCGTCCGCAGCCCGGAGGACGAGCCCTTCTCTGGGGTTGGCTACATGACTGCCTGGGGCATCACCTTTCCGATGACTCGCAAGGTCGGTCTGCTCATGAGCAACCCGGAGCCACTGAGCCGTCCCGGCGTGTCCGGAGACTCGGTTCGTTGAGTCACCCGGCTTCTGG
>JAHLLI010000043.1 GCA_020444245.1 Actinomycetales bacterium | reverse complement strand
GCAGACCGCGATGTTCGACAGCCCCATCCCGATCGCGGCCGACACCGACTACATGATCGCCTACCGCGCTCCCTCGGGGCACTACTCCCTGACCCTCGACGCGTTCAGCGGCGCCGGGGTCCAACGCGCCCCGCTCTACACCGCCGCTGACAGCGGCGCCTTCTCCTACCCCGACGCCTACCCGGCCAGCGCCACGTCCACGAGCTACTACGTCGACGTCGTGTTCACGCGCCAGGCGACCCCGGTGTCGCTCGTCGCGCAGAGCCCCGGTGCGGGCGACGTCGGGGTGGCGACGTCCGCGACCGTGTCGGTCGGGCTGAACGTCGCGTTGGCCTCGGGTGCGGCGTTGTCGCTCAGCGGGCCCGGTGGGGCGGTGGCCGGTACCTCGACGCTGTCCGCGGACGGGCTCACGTTGACCTTCACCCCCGGTGCCGCACTGGCCGAGGACACCACCTACACGGCCACGGCCACCGGCCTGGTCTCCACCGAGGGCGCCACCCTGGCGGACCAGACCTGGTCCTTCACCACCGCTACCGCCGACGGCTGCCCGTGCGGGCTGTTCGGCGAGCTGGTGCCGGACACCCCGGCCGCCGCGGACAGCGCAGCGGTGGAGCTCGGCCTGAGCTTCGTGCCCGACGCCGACGGCCTGGTCACCGGCGTCCGGTTCTACAAGGGCGTCGGCAACGGCGGCACGCACACCGGGACCCTGTGGTCGGCCACCGGGACCCAGCTGGCGACGGTGACCTTCACCGGCGAAGGCGCGGCGGGGTGGCAGACGGCCCTCTTCGACACCCCGGTCGAGGTCACCGCCGACACCACCTACGTGGTGTCCTACTACGCCCCGCAGGGCCACTACGCCATCACGCCCGCCTACTTCACGACGGATCTCACGGTGGGTCACCTGACCGCGCCGGCGGCCGGCAACGGGCGCTTCGTGTACGGCGGCGGCTTCCCGGCCTCCACGGCCGACGCGGCGAACTACTTCGTCGACGTGGTCTACACCGACGGCGCGGTCGCGCCGTCGGCGGCCTCCACGTCTCCGTCGGCCGGGGCGTCGGGCGTGGCGACCTCGGTGCACCCGTCGGCCCGGTTGTCGGTGGTACCGACGTCTGCGACGCCGGTGATGACCCTGACCGGTCCGGGTGGTGCGGTGGCCGGGACGAGCTCGTTCGACACCGCGACGGCGACGGTGTCCTTCACGCCCTCGGCGGCGTTGGTCGACAGCTCGACGTACACCACCTCGGTGACGCTGGGTGGTTCGGCGGTGACGGCCGGGAGCTGGTCGTTCACGACGGTCGTGCCCTCGGTGGTCTCGAGGTCTCCGTCGGCCGGGGCGTCGGGCGTGGCGACCTCGGTGCATCCGTCGGCACGGTTGTCGGTGGTACCGACGTCTGCGACGCCGGTGATGACCCTGACCGGTCCGGGTGGTGCGGTGGCCGGGACGAGCTCGTTCGACACCGCGACGGCGACGGTGTCCTTCACGCCCTCGTCGCCGCTGGACTACCAGGCTTCCTACGGCGCCGAGGTACGCCTGGGCGGGGCGACGCTCTCCGGCGGGTCCTGGTCGTTCGTCACGCTCGCGGCGCCGCCCCCGCCCACCCGCTACGTGCAGATCGTGGCGTCGCCGGACGTGACGGGTGACCGGTGGTCCGACGCCGTGACGGTCGACCGGGCGGGTCGGCTGTCCGTCTTCCCCGGGATCGGTGGGGGCCGGATCGGCAGCGTGGGCATCTCAGGGCCCGGCTGGGCCGACATGCGTGTCTACGCGCCCGGGGACTGGGACGGGGACGGCTGGGGTGACCTGGTGGCCGTCGACCCGGCGGGCAGGTTGATCCTCTACTCGGGCACCAGCACCGGCACGTTCCGGAGCGGTCGGCAGATCGGCAACGGCTGGACCACGTTCCGGATCACTCCCGCAGGAGACGTCAACGGTGACGGCGTGGCGGACCTGTTGGCGATCGACAGCGCGCAACGGCTGTGGCTGTACCCGGGCGCGGGCGGCGGGCGGTTCGGTGCCCGGTTGCAGGTCGGCAACGGCTGGGGCGGGTTCGACCTGTACGCCGGGCGCGACATGAACCGGGACGGGCGCGCCGACATCCTGGGCATCGACTCCGCCGGGCGACTGTGGTTCTACGCCGGGATCGGTGGCGGGCGGTTCGCGATGAGGGTCCAGGTCGGCAACGGCTGGAACGGCTACGTGCTGGCTTCGGGTGGGGACTTCAACCGCGACGGCATCGGCGATCTGCTCGGCCGTGACTCCGTCGGCGGGCTGTGGTTCTACGCCGGACGTGTCAACGGCGGGTTCGCCATGAAGGTGAAGATCGCCAGCGGGTGGTGACCCGACCGTCGTCCGGGCCACGGTCGAGCCCGCACGGCCCCTCGGTGCCCTCGACCGTCCGTGCGGCGATGGCATCCGGAGTGGTCGCGGCCTCTGCGGCGGCGGGTCCTGGCGGGCCCGCCGCCGCCCTCGGCCGTGCTTGCACTGGCGCGACCGGGTGAATTCACGGCCGGATCGCGGTCGCGGACTGTTGCGGATGTCCGAGTTGTCATAGTTTGTCGGTTGTCCCCCTTCCGGGATTCCCGCCTGCCCCCAGGAGCTCGGCATGGTTCAGCTTGGTCGTCGTGTGTGGCGTGGTGTGGTGGGTGTGGCGGCGGCTGCTGTGGTGGTGGGCGGCCTGGTGGTCGTGCCGGCGCCGGCGTCGGCGGCTGATCCGTGCGGGCCGGGGTCGAACCCGATCGAGTGCGAGAACTCCAAGCCGGGGACCGACCCGTCGGTGTGGGACATCACCGCTGCGGGTGATCCGACGATCCAGGGGTTCGCGACCCAGATGTCGGTGCAGCCGGGGCAGACCATCGACTTCAAGATCAACACGGATGCGTCGGCGTACTCGATCGACATCTACCGCACGGGTTGGTACGGAGGCCTCGGCGCACGGCACATCGCGTCGGTGACGCCGTCGGCGAGCCTGCCCCAGTCCCAGCCGGCGTGCATGAACGACGTGTCGACGGGGTTGTACGACTGCGGGAACTGGGCGGTCTCGGCGTCGTGGGCGGTCCCGTCGGACGCGGTCTCGGGTGTGTACATCGCGCTGCTCGAGCGGGCGGACAACGGTGGGGTCAGTCAGATCACGTTCGTGGTGCGCGATGACTCCTCGCACTCCGACGTGGTGTTCCAGACCTCGGACACGACCTGGCAGGCCTACAACACCTACGGCGGGTCCAGCTTCTACCAGGGCTCGCCGGTGGGTCGGGCCTACAAGCTGTCCTACAACCGTCCGTTCGCGACGCGGGGGTGGGAGTCGGGTCGTGAT
>JAHLLI010000040.1 GCA_020444245.1 Actinomycetales bacterium | reverse complement strand
GCCTGCTTGCAGGTGACCGAGCAGGTGTGGCACCCGATGCACTTGTCCAGGTTCATCACCATGGCCATCTGTGCCATGACCTTCATACGGCTCGACCTCCCGGGGTGTGCGCGGCCCGCTGCGGCATCAGTACTCGACCTCCTGGGAGCGTCGGCGGATGACGGTGACCTCGTCGCGCTGGTTGCCGGTCGGGCCGAGGTAGTTGAAGGCGTAGGAGAGCTGGGCGTACCCGCCTACGAGGTGGCTGGGCTTGACCATGAGCCGGGTCAGGGAGTTGTGGATCCCGCCGCGGCGACCGGTCTTCTCCGAGAGCGGCACGTCGATGAGCCGGTCCTGGGCGTGGTGCATGTACGCGGTGCCCTCGGGCATCCGGTGGGACACGATCGCACGGGCGACGACGACGCCGTTGCGGTTGTCGGCTTCGATCCAGTCGTTGTCGGCCACCCCGAGCTTGGCGGCGTCGCGGTCGCTGATCCAGATGACCGGTCCCCCACGTGACAGGGAGAGCATGAACAGGTTGTCCTGGTACTCGGAGTGGATGGACCACTTGTTGTGCGGGGTGAGGTACCGCAGCGTCAGGCCGAGCTCGCCGTCGGTGCCGATCTCGGGTTCGCCGAACAGCCGGGTCATGTTCAGGGGCGGTCGGAACACGGGCAAGGCCTCGCCCAGCTCGAGCATCCAGTCGTGGTCGAGGTAGAAGTGCTGGCGGCCGGTCAGCGTGTGCCAGGGCTTGAGGCGCTCGACGTTGATGGTGAACGGCGAGTACCGCCGGCCGCCGGTCTCCGACCCGGACCACTCGGGTGAGGTGATCACCGGCACTGGCGCGGCCTGGGTGTCGGCGAACGTGATGCGCTTGCCCTCGTGCTCGGCGGCCAGGTCGGCGAGCTTCGTCCCGGTCCGTTGCTCCAACGTGTGGAACCCCTGGGTCGCGACTCGGCCGTTGGTGGTGCCGGACAGGGCCAGGATCGCCTCGCAGGCGTGCACGTCGCGCGTCAGGGCCGGGCGGCCGTCGGCGACGCCGTGGTAGCTGTCGCGGATCACGCCGTTCTTCTGCGCGAGGAAGTCGACCTCGGCCTCGAGGCGGTAGGTGATCCCCTTGGTGGTGGCCCCGGCGCTGTCCAGGAGCGGGCCGAGGGCGACCATCTTCGAGCCGATCGCGCCGTAGTCGCGCTCGACGACGGCGAGCTTGGGCATGGTCACCCCGGGCACCGGGAGGGTGCCCTCGGCCTTCCAGTCGTGCACCACGCCGTGCGGGGTCGCCATCTCGTCGGGCGTGTCGTGGGTCAGCGGCACGGCGACGACGTCGCGTCGGACCCCGAGGTGGCGTTCGCCGAGCTCGCTGAACACCCGGGCCAGGTCGACGAAGATGTCGAAGTCCGTCTTGGTCTGCCAGGGCGGGGCGATCGCGGGGCTGAACGCATGCACGAAGGGGTGCATGTCCGTCGAGCTCAGGTCGTGCTTCTCGTACCAGGTCGCAGCGGGCAGGACGACGTCCGAGAAGACCGTGGAGCTCGTCATGCGGAAGTCGAGGGTGACCAGCAGGTCGAGCTTCCCGGTGGGCGCCTCGTCGCGCCAGACGACGTCGCGCGGCCGGCACGCCTCGGCGGGTTGGTCGGTCGGCAGGTTCGAGTCGGTGCCGAGCAGGTGGTGCAAGAAGTACTCGTTGCCCTTGGCCGAGGACCCCAGCAGGTTGGCACGCCACAAGGTCAGCACCCGGGGGAAGTTCTCCGGGTCGTCCGGGTCCTCGGCTGCGAACCGGAGCCTGCCCGCGGCCAACTCAGCCGGCACGTGATCGCTGAGGGCCTTGCCGGCCGCCTCGGCCTCTTCGGCCAGGTCCAGCGGGTTGCGGTCGAACGTCGGGTAGGACGGCATCCAGCCGAGCCGCGCCGACTGGGCGATGACGTCCGCGGTGGTCTTGCCCGCCAGAGCGCCCGACCCATGGGATCGCGTGGTGGTCAGGGCATCGACGGTGAACGAGTCGTACCGGAACTGGTCGGTGTGCAGGTACCAGTACGCGGTCTGGATCATGGAGCGTGGCGGACGGGCCCAGTCCAGCCCGAACGCGTAGTGCGAGTGGCCGGTGACGGGCCGGACCTTCTCCTGCCCGACGTAGTGCGCCCAGCCGCCGCCGTTGACGCCCTGGCACCCGGTCAGGGCGGTCAGGGCGAGGAAGGCGCGGTAGATCGTGTCGGAGTGGAACCAGTGGTTGGTGCCCGCACCCATGATGATCATGGACCGGCCACCGGACTCCTCGGCGTTGGCCGCGAACTCGCGTCCGATGCGGATCGCTTGGTCGGCCGAGACTCCGGTGATCGCCTCCTGCCAGGCGGGGGTTCCGGGCTGGGCGGCGTCGTCGTAGCCGGTGGGCCACTGGCCGGGGAGGTCGTCGCGGGCGACGCCGTACTGGGCGAGCATGAGGTCCAGGACGGTGGTGACCAGGTGGTCGCCCACACGCCTCGCGGGAACGCCCCGCCGGACGGTGCCGGCCTCCCCCGCTGCGCCCTCGAACACCGGCAGGGCCACCTCGACGGGTTCGGCCCCGGTGCCGGCGAGGGACAGGACGGGGTCGATGTCGCCGAGGTCCAGGTTCCACTTGCCTGCGCCCTGGTCGCCGAAGCGGAACCCGAGCGAGCCGCCGGGCACGGTGGGCAGCCCGGTGGTGCGGTCGAACAAGACGGTCTTGAACGCGGCGTTCTGCGACGTGGCCTGGGCGCCGGGCAGGTCGGCGGCGGTGAGGAACTTCTCGGGCACCAGGGCGCCATCGTGCTCGACGAGCCGGACCAGGAAGGGCAGGTCGGTGTACCGGCTGACGTAGTCGACGAAGTAGGGCACCTGACGGTCGACGTAGAACTCCTTGAGCACCACGTGGCCCATCGCGATCGCCAGCGCGCCGTCGGTGCCGGGGGCGGCTGGCACCCACTCGTCGGCGAACTTGACGTTGTCGGCGTAGTCGGGGGCGACGGCCACGACCTTCTGCCCGCGGTAGCGGGCCTCGGCCATCCAGTGGGCGTCGGGGGTGCGCGTGACGGGGACGTTGGAGCCCCACATGATCAGGTACCCGGCGTCCCACCAGTCCCCCGACTCGGGGACGTCGGTCTGGTCGCCGAAGACCTGCGGGGAGGCGACCGGGAGGTCGGCGTACCAGTCGTAGAAGGACAGCATCGGCGCGCCGATCAGGGCGTGGTAGCGCGAACCGGCGCCGTGGCTGACCATCGACATAGCGGGGATCGGTGAGAACCCGGCGACCCGGTCGGGTCCGTAGCGGGCGATGGTGTGGACCTGTGCGGCCGCGACCATCTCGAGGGCTTCGTCCCAGGTGGCGCGGACGAGCCCGCCCTTGCCGCGGGCCCG
>JAHLLI010000006.1 GCA_020444245.1 Actinomycetales bacterium | reverse complement strand
CGTCGACGAGCCGCTGCTCGAGGTCTCCACCGACAAGGTCGACACCGAGATCCCGTCGCCGTTCGCCGGCACGCTGAGCGAGATCCTGGTCGGCGAGGACGAGACCGCCGAGGTCGGCGCTGTGCTGGCCCGGATCGGCGGAGCGGCCGCATCGACCGCAGCCGCGCCCGCCGCGACACCCGAGCCAGCTCCCGAGCCGGAGCCCGCGCCTGCGCCTGCGTCATCGCCGGCCCCGGAGCCCGCACCGGCACCTGAGCCGGCACCGCAGCCGGCCGCCCAGGCGCCCGCGCCCGAGCCGAAGCCGGCCGAGAAGGCGCCCGCGCCGGCTCCCGCACCCGCCGCTCCCCCGGCACCGGCGGCCACCGCGTCGACCGGCGGCGGCTACCTCACCCCGCTGGTGCGCAAGCTCGCGGCGGAGAAGGGCGTGGACCTGTCCACCGTGACCGGCACCGGCGTCGGCGGACGGATCCGCAAGGAGGACGTGCTCGAGGCGGCCGCGGCCGCCGAGAAGGCCAAGGCCGAGGCCGCCGCGAAGCCCGCGGCGTCGGAGGCCAAGGTCGTCAAGGCGGTCGAGGCGATCTCGCCGCTGCGCGGGACGACCGAGAAGGCCTCCCGGCTGCGCCAGATCATCGCCTCGCGGATGCACGAGTCGCTGCAGTCCATGGCGCAGCTCACCACCGTGGTCGAGGTCGACGTCACCAAGGTCGCGCGGCTGCGCGCCCGGGCCAAGGACGACTTCGCCGCACGCGAGGGCGTCAAGCTCACCTATCTGCCGTTCTTCGTGCTGGCCGCGACCGAGGCGCTCAAGGCCCATCCGAAGATCAACGGCGTGCTCGAGGGCAACCAGATCACCTACCACGGCGAGGAGAACGTCGGCATCGCGGTCGACACCGCGCGCGGCCTGGTCGTGCCGGTGATCCGCGGCGCGGGTGACCTGAACCTGGCCGGGATCGCACGGAAGATCGCCGACCTCGCCGAGCGCACCCGGGCCAACAAGGTCACCCCGGACGAGCTGAGCGGGGCGACCTTCACCGTGACGAACACCGGCTCCGGCGGAGCGCTGTTCGACACCCCGATCGTGCCGATCGGCACGTCGGCGATCCTGGGCACCGGCGCGATCGTCAAGAAGCCGGTGGTGGCCACCGACGAGCTCGGCGCGGAGTACGTCGCGATCCGCTCGACGTGCTACCTCGCCCTGTCCTACGACCACCGCCTGGTCGACGGCGCCGACGCGTCCCGCTACCTCCAGGCGATCAAGGCCCGGATCGAGGAGGCGGACTTCGCCTCGGAGGTCGGCCTCTGAGCGGGCGGTAGCAGCGTGGTGCGCGAGGAGCCCGGCCGGGAACGGTCCGGGCTCCTCGCGCATCCGGTGCGTGCCCCCGTACCGTGTGCCGGGGGGAGGTGAGGCCATGAGGGTGGTCGTAGCCGGCTCGCACGGGCTGCTGGGCAGCACCGTGGTGAACCTGCTCGCTCAACGAGGGTGGTCCGTGCAGCGCCTGGTGCGCCGCCCGGCCCGGTCCTCGCGCGAGATCCCGTGGGACCCGCAGCACGGCCACCTCAACCCTGCTGACCTCGCCGACGTCGACGCGGTGATCAACCTGGGCGGCGCCAGCCTGGCCCACCTGCCGTGGAGCGACGCGTACCGCCGGACCATCGTGACCTCGCGCACGGTGCCGACGGCACTGCTGGCCCGCACCCTGGCCGGTATGGACGACCCCCCGCGGGTGTGGCTCCAGGCCTCGGCGGTCGGGTTCTACGGCGACCGGGGCGACGAGGTGCTCACCGAGGCGTCCGAGAACGGCACGGGCTTCCTGGCCGAGCTGACCCGCCGCTGGGAGGCGGCGACCGGCCCGGCCGCAGACGCCGGAGTCCGGGTCGCGCTGCTGCGCACCGGATCGGTGGCACTCGCGCCGTCCGGCGGAAGCTCGTCGGGGCTGATCCTGCGGGCCATCAAGCTCGGGGTGGGCGGCCCGTTGGGTCCCGGCACGAACTTCTGGAGCTGGATCACCACCGCCGACCACGCCGCGGCGATCGTGCACCTGCTCGACGCCGACGTGTCCGGGCCGGTGAACGTCACCGCTCCGCACCCGGTGACGCAGCGCGAGGTCATCACCGCCCTCGCCCGCGCCCTGCACCGGCCGGCGTTCCTGGCCGTGCCGGCACCGCTGCTGCGACTGGTGCTGCGCGACGTAGCCGACGAGCTGCTCCTCAGCTCCCAGCGCGCACTACCGACGGCCCTGCAGGAGTCGGGCTTCGCCTGGCAGCACCCCACGGTGGCCGACGCCGCGCGCTGGATCAGCGCCCGGGACTGACCGACACCACACGCCACGTCCCCGGCCTCAGGGCCAGGGTCACGCTGGAGACCTGCTCCTCCCCGCCGGCCGTGCGCACGTGCGCCACCACCGGCACGCACACCACGTCCGGCGGGCAGCCGTAGGTCACCGGCTCGGACGCCTCGACGTGCAGGTCCGCGAGCTCGACCGGGACCAGCGTCAGGCCGACGTCCGCGGCTGCCGCGGGCGAGCCCGGCTCCGTCAGCTCCGCGAGGCGGTCCGCCTCCCCCGCAGCCATCGCGGTGATCCGCTCACGCGTGAGGCGCACCGCCTCGGCGCGAGCGACGTCGTCCGCAGACTCCTGAGGCTCCGCCGTGCCGGGGGTCCGCGTCCCGGCACCGTCGGGCCCGGTCGCGGCGGAGGCCGCAGGACCGATCACGTCGGACGGCTCGGAGGACGGGACCTGCTGCGTCCGTGCGGCCCAGCTCATGGCGCCCGCCGACGGCGTGCCGGGCGGCGACGCGGTCGCCCACGGCAGCACGCCCAGCCAGGTCGCGCCACCGAGGACCGCAACCAGCGCGGCCACGCCGATCGCCGCGACCCGCACGCCGCGCGGAGCGCGTCGAAGCCTGCGCCTGGCCCGCCTCGCCGGCCCCCGGCGCCGCCGGCTGTCGTCCTCATGTCGTCCCCGCACCGGACCGTCACCGCTCAGCCGCAGCAGCGCGAGCCGGGCCAGCACCGCGGCATCGGGCAGGTCGACCGGGCGCGGAGGGGCTGCCGACCGCAGCCGCGCGGCGAGCGCGTCCGCCCCGTCGTCGGGCCCGTCGAGCGCGTCGGCAACCGGCCCGGCCGCGGCGGGCCCGAGCAGGCGGCGCCCCAGGGCGATCAGGTCCGCGACGTCCTCGGATCGTTGACGCGCCAACACATCGGGCGCCCCGCCGGGCCCTGCGCCGCCGCCGACGTCCGCCAGCACGGGCCCGCTGTCGGTCAGCACGACGTCGCCCCCGGTCAGCCCGCCGTGCGTCAGCCCGGCCGCATGCAAGGCGGCCAGAGCCTCGGCGACGGGAGCGAGCACGCCCACGGCTTCCGCGTCGTCCAGTGGCCCACGCGCCCCGAGCAGCACCGCGAGGTCCACCCCCGGCTCGGCCGCGACGAGGGCCAGCACTCCGCCGTCCGGCAGGTCCAGGACGGGACCGCCGACGGCCAGGTGCGGGTGCTCGACCTCGGCGAGCGCCTTGGCCCGCAGGCGCGCGGCCGGGGCGTGCGACGGGGCCACCTCGAGCACCGTCCAGCGCTGGCCGTCCGGTCCCAGTGCCGTCCACCGTGGCCGCCCGGCTCTGGTGTCGAGCGGACCGGCGACCCTCAGGCCGGACGCCCGGAGCGCCGCCTCGAGCTTCTCTGGCACGACGTGCTGCACCCGACCATCCCAGCAGCGCGCGGCAGCCCTGGGCCGTCGTCCACAGCCCGGTGTGCGACTCCTCGGCACCGTCGGCACCGCAGGACCCGCGCGCGGTGTGCCCGCCGTGATCATGGCGTGCGGGCCTCGTGAGCGCCGTTCCGGCTCCCGTGCCGCACGGCCAGACTGGCCGCATCGGCATCGGAGCGGGGGCACGGATGACCACGGGGCGGACGGCCATGCAGGCGCGGGCGCTGCGATCGCCGTGGTGGTGGCTCGGCGCTGTGGTGGTGTCCGTCGTGGTCGTCGTCGCCCTGGCCGGCCTCGACACGGCCGTCGCGCACGGCCGGGACGACCTCCACGCGCTGCACTACGGGACGCCTGTCGCCTGGGCCGTGCAGGACTCCACGCTGGACCCGCCGACGTTCCCCTTCCGGGCCCCGTTCAGCGACCCGCGCGAGACCGTGACCCACGTGCTCGGGCCCCAGCTCGGCCTCGACGCGGTCCTCGTGCTGGCGCTCCTCGTGGGCACGTGGTCGCTGCTCGCGCTGGGCCTACGGGCGACGCGGGCGCGCGCGGACCGTGCCGCGGGTGGCCTCAGGGACGGCTCCGGCGGCGGCCCACGGCGCACCTAGTCCGCGATCCGCCGCTGCCAGGGCCACCACACGCGCCGACCGATGTCGTGCACCAGGCCCGGGACCAGCAGCGTGCGCACCACGAAGGTGTCCAGCAGCACGCCGAACGCCACGAGGAACGCGATCTGGGCCAGGAACAGCAGCGGGATCACCGCGAGCGTCCCGAACGTCGAGGCCAGCACCAGGCCCGCGCTGGTGATCACCCCGCCGGTGACCGCGAGCCCACGTCGCACCCCGTGGCGCGTACCGTGCCGCAACGACTCCTCGCGCACCCGCGTCATGAGGAAGATCGAGTAGTCGATCCCGAGCGCGACCAGGAACACGAACGCGTACAGCGGAACCGAGGCGTCCGACCCCGGGAAGCCGAACACGTGGTTGAACACCAGCGCTCCGATGCCCAGCGTGGCCCCGAAGGACAGCAGGTTCGCCACCACGATCAGCACCGGCGCGAGCACCGCGCGCAGCAGCCCGATGAGCACGAGCAGGATCACCACCAGCACAGCCGGCACGATCACCCGCAGGTCGCGCGCGCTGGTCTGCTGGGTGTCCAGGCGCTGCGCAGCGGAGCCACCGACCAGCGCGTCCGGCACGGCCGCGTGCACGGCCGTCCGCAGCTCGGCGACGGTGTTCACGGCGTCCTGGGTCTCCGCGGCCGACGTGGTCGCGACCTCCACGAGCACGTTGCCGTCCACGACGAGCGGCGGAGCGCTCGGGTCCGGCGGGCCGCCCTGCCCGGAGGCCGTGGTCACGGGGGTCGCCGACTGCACGCCCGGCACCGACTCGGCAGCGGCGACCACGGCGTCGAGCTCGCCCTCGGGGGCGATCACCGTCGCGGGCTGCACGTTGCCGGCGTCGAAGTGGCGCGCCAGCACCTTCTCGCCCTCGACCGAGTCGACCTTGGTGAGGAAGATGTCGGACTCGCTGGTCCCCTGGGCCTGGAAGGTCGGCACGAACGCTGACGCGATCAGCAGGAACGCCGCGGTGGCCAGCCAGACCCGCCGCGGGTGCCGGCCGATCAGCCCTGCCACGCGGCCCCACACGCCGGTGCGCGCCTCGAGGTGGGCGAGCTCCTCGTTGCCCTCGGCGCCGCGCTCGGCGTCGGCCTCGGCGACGTGCGGCATCCGCGGCCAGAAGATCCACCGGGCCCGTCGCCCGCCTACCAGCAGCAGCGCCGGCAGCAGCGTCATCGTGGCCACGAACGCCGACGCGATGCCGATCGCCGCGACCGGCCCGAGCGAGCGGTTGGATGCCAGGTCGGACAGGAGCAGGCACAGCAGACCCGCGATCACCGTCCCGGCGCTGGCCGCGATCGGCTCGATCGCCGCGCGGATCGCCCGGCCCATCGCACGGTGCGGCTCGGCCACCCAGCGCAGCTCCTCGCGGTATCTGGCCACGAGGAGCAGCGAGTAGTCCGTCGCCGCGCCCACGACGAGGATGAACAGGATCCCTTGGCTCTGCCCGTTGAGCACCAGCACGCCGTTCGCGGCCAGCTGGTAGACCACCAGCGCGGCGCCGGCCAGGGCGAACAGCGACGTGAACAGCACCGTGAACGGCAGGCTCGGCGACCGGTAGACCAGCACCAGGATCACGAACACGACCCCGAGCGCGACCAGCAGCAGGAGGCTGTCGATGCCGCCGAACGCCTCGACCAGGTCGGCGATGGCCCCGGCCGGCCCGGTGACGTGCACGGTCAGGCCTTGGTCGCTCAGCGAGCTCGCGGAGTCGCGCAGGGCTGCGACCGCGAGGTTGACCACCCGCTCCTCGCCGATCTGCTCGTTCGCGGCCGCCGCGTCGAACAGCACGGTGACCAGCGCCGCCTCGCCGTCCTGCGAGGGGATCGCGACAGGCGGGGCCGCGAGCACGTCGCCGAGCGTCCGCCCCTCGCCGAGCGAGAGGTCGCCCACCTGGCCCGCCCACGCCTGCACGGCCCCGAGCTGGTCGGGTGTCATCGCGCCGTCGGCCTCGGCCACGACCAGCGCCGGCAGCGTCTCGGTCTGCCGGAAGCCCGATGCGAGCTCTGCGGCCCGGGTGGACTCCGCACCCGTGGGCAGGAACGACGTCGCGTCGTTCTGCTGGACCTCGGACAACCGCCCGATGGACATGCCACCGGCGCCGCCGAGACCGAGCCAGATGACCAGGACGACCAGGATGGCGAGCCCGCGCAGCAGGCCGCCTCGACGAGAATTACTCAGCATGCTGAGTATCATGGAGGGCTAGGTTGAGCCGCACAACTCGAACCGGTAGGAAGGTGGCCGTGCTCCCCCACGCACAACCCGATCCGGCCGCCACCTCGAGGCCGCCGATGATGCCCGGTACCGGCCGGCCGGCGGGCGAGGATCCGGGCGCCCCGACGCCCGCCCAATGGCCCACGGGACGGCTGTTCTCCGCCGTGGCCCGGCGCATCGAGCGCGACTGGAACGCGCACCTGGCGCACTGGGACCTCAACCACGCCTCGCTGCCCGTGCTGTACCTGCTGGCCGGTGGGCCGCTCTCCCAGCGCGACCTCGCGCTCTCCTCCGAGGTGACCGAGCAGACGATGAGCCGCATCCTGGCCCGGCTCGAGCGCCAGGGCTATGTGGTCCGCCGCCCGCACGTCGAGGACCGCCGGCGCCACGAGGTCCACCTCACCGACTCCGGACGCGCCGCGCTGCTCGAGGCCGGCGACCCCGGCATGGCCGAGGAGATGACGCTCCGGGGCCTGACCGACGCCCAGGTGCTGGCCCTGCGCGACCTGCTCATCGCGATGGTGTCCCAGGGCTCGTCGCACGGCGGGAACGGCCGCCACGCGACGTTGGAGCAGGACGAGCATGCCGATGCGTGACGACCTCGACGTCGTCCACACGCCCGACCGGCCGGTGGACTACCGGGCCGCGTGGGACCTCCAGCGGCAGGTGCACGCCACCGTGGCAGACGGCGGGCCCGACACCGTGCTGCTCGTCGAGCACGTCAGCGTCTACACGGCAGGCAAGCGCACCGCCAAGGCCGACCGGCCGATGGACGGCACACCGGTGGTCGACGTCGACCGGGGCGGACGGATCACCTGGCACGGCCCAGGCCAGCTCGTCGCCTACCCGATCGTGCGGCTGGCCGAGCCCGTCGACGTGGTGGCCTACGTCCGCGCCCTGGAGCAGGCGGTGATCGACACCTGCGCCGACCTGGGCGTGCCGACGATCCGGGTGGAGGGCCGCTCCGGCGTCTGGTGCCCGGCCGACGACGGACGTCCCGAGCGCAAGGTCGCCGCGATCGGCGTGCGCGTCGCGCGCGGTGTGACGATGCACGGGCTGGCGCTCAACTGCGACCCCGACCTGGGTGCATTCGACCGGATCGTGCCGTGCGGGATCGCCGACGCCGGGGTCACCTCGCTCGCGACCGAGCTGGGCCGCGACGTGACCGTGGCCGAGGTCGAGCCGCTGCTCACCGACCACCTGCGCACCGCGCTCGGCACCGTGCGCGCAGCCACCGCCCCGACGGGCGGGGCGGGCGTGCTCACGTAGGCTGGCCGGGTGACTGTCGCCCCCGAGGGACGGCGCATGCTGCGGGTCGAGGCCCGCAACGCCGCCACCCCCATCGAGAAGAAGCCCGAGTGGATCAAGACCCGCGCCACCATGGGCCCCGAGTACGCCGACCTCAAGGGTCTGGTGCGTCGTGAGGGCCTGCACACGGTGTGCGAGGAGGCTGGCTGCCCCAACATCTTCGAGTGCTGGGAGGACCGCGAGGCCACCTTCCTCATCGGCGGCGACCAGTGCACCCGGCGGTGCGACTTCTGCCAGATCGACACCGGCAGGCCGGCCGACCTCGACCGTGACGAACCGCGCCGGGTGGCCGAGTCGGTCCAGGCGATGGGCCTGCGCTACTCCACGGTGACCGGAGTCGCGCGCGACGACCTGCCCGACGGCGGCGCATGGCTCTACGCCGAGACCGTCCGCCAGATCCACGCCCTGAACCCCGGCACCGGCGTGGAGCTCCTGATCCCCGACTTCAACGCCGACCCGACGAACCTCGCGGAGGTCTTCGGCTCGCGCCCCGAGGTGCTGGGCCACAACCTCGAGACCGTGCCGCGGATCTTCAAGCAGATCCGTCCGGGCTTCCGCTACGACCGTTCGCTGTCGGTGCTCACCGCGGCGAGGGACGCGGGTCTGGTCACCAAGTCCAACCTGATCCTGGGCATGGGCGAGACCGACGACGAGGTGGTCGAGGCGCTCGCTGCCCTGCGCGAGGCCGGCTGCGACCTGGTGACGATCACCCAGTACCTGCGCCCGTCGGTGCGCCACCACCCGGTGGACCGGTGGGTGCGGCCCGAGGTGTTCGTCGAGCTGGCGGCGAAGGCCGAAGAGCTCGGCTTCGCCGGGGTGATGTCCGGGCCGCTGGTGCGCTCGTCGTACCGTGCCGGGCGGCTCTGGGCCCAGGCCATGCAGCGCGCGGGGCGCGAGATCCCCGAGCAGCTGGCGCACCTGGCCGCCGCGTCGGGCGCCCGCCAGGAGGCCGCAAGCCTGCTCGCCCGCCAGAGCTGACCCCGGGGACCGAAGGCCTGCCGCACGACCACTAGACTGCCGAGCCATGGCACGAAGCGACGACCAGCCGGCCAAGGTCAAGAAGACCCGGTGGTACACCCAGCTCTGGCAGGTCTACCAAGCCACCCGGCAGGTGGACCCGGCCATCACCTGGTGGCTGCTCGCGGTGTTCGTCGGGACCCTGGCGGTCGCGCTCGGCATCGGGTTCCTCGTCCACCAGCAGGTCTACCTGCTGGTCGTCGGTCTGCCGTTCGCGGTGCTCGCCGCGCTGCTGGTGCTCGCCCGACGTGCCGAGTCCGGGATGTTCCGGTCGATCGAGGGCCAGCCCGGCGCTGCCCTGGCGGCCCTGAAGTACATCCGCAAGGGCTGGGACTTCGCCGAGGAGCCGGTCGCGATGGACCCGCGCACCCAGGACATGGTCTTCCGGGGCGTGGGCCGCGCCGGCATCGTGCTCGTCGGCGAGGGGCCGCCTCGGGTGGCCCGCCTGCTCGAGGGTGAGCGCAAGAAGGTCGCCCGCGTGCTGCCCAACGTGCCGGTGCACCTCGTCCAGGCCGGCAACGAGGAGGGTCAGGTCCCGCTCAAGAAGCTGCCGCGCCACGTCCAGCGGCTGCGCGCGACCCTGACCAAGACCGAGACCGCCGAGGTCACCAAGCGCCTGAAGGCGCTCGGGGGCATGCGGATGCCGGTGCCCAAGGGGATCGACCCGATGCGGGCCCGCCCCGACCGCAAGGGTCTCAAGGGCCGCTGACGGCCCCGGGCCGCGGGTCTCTCAGCGCCGGACGATCACCGTCGACGCCGCGACGTCGTGCAGGCCGCGCCCGGCGGCGTCCCACACGACCGCCGGGATCACCAGGCACAGCAGCCCGGTGCGCACCGCGCCCGCGAGCAACCCGGGCGGCCCCGGCACCGGCTCGCGACGGCCGTCCTTGGTGACCAGCCGCACCACCCTGAGCCCCAGCAGGCGGTGCCCGAACGTGTGGCCCAGCAACGCCACGAACACGGCAGTCGATCCCGCGAACACCGCCAGGGTCGCCCACGGCTGCGCGGCCAGCGGCCCCACGCCCCCGGGCTCCCGCCAGAACAGCGACGCGACGGCCATGCTCAGCACCCAGTCGACCACGAGCGCGACCGCGCGCCGGCCGATCCGGGCCTGCGAGCCCGGCCCCTCCTCGGGCAGTCCGAGGGATGAACCCCGGCGATCGGAATCAGCACCCGGAGTACCCTCCAGCCAGGAGCCGAAGTCCTCCCGTCGTGGTGCCATCCCAGCAGCCTACTGACCCCCGGCTGCCGGTCTGGTCGGCGGAAACCTCGCCGAAACACGAGCCACACCGCGGGGTAATCCTCGACCCCTAGCGTCATCGTCGACGCGGTCCCCACAGTCCTGCCAAGGGAGAGAACCGGATGTTCAGTTCCGCAGCCGAGGTCATGGCATTCATCAAGGAGGAGGACGTCGTCTTCGTCGACGTCCGGTTCTGCGACCTGCCTGGCGTGATGCAGCACTTCAATGTCCCGGCGGTGACCGCGGACGAGGCCTTCTTCACCGAGGGCGTCGCGTTCGACGGCTCCTCGATCCGGGGCTTCCAGGCGATCCACGAGTCGGACATGAAGCTCCTGCCGGACGTCACGACCGCCTACCTCGACCCGTTCCGTACGGAGAAGACGCTCGTCATCAACATGTCGATCGTCGACCCGTACACCGACGAGCCCTACAGCCGTGACCCGCGCCAGATCGCGGCCAAGGCCGAGGCGTACCTGAAGTCGACGGGCATCGCGGACACCGCGTTCATGGCTCCCGAGGCCGAGTTCTACATCTTCGACGACATCCGGTTCTTCACGAGCCAGTCGCAGAGCTTCTACTACATCGACTCCGTCGAGGCCGCGTGGAACACCGGTCGCAAGGAGGAGGGTGGCAACCTCGGCCACAAGACCCCCTACAAGGGCGGCTACTTCCCGGTCCCGCCGGTCGACCACTTCGCCGACCTGCGCGACGAGATCGTCCTGGAGCTGGAGAAGGTCGGCCTCGGCGTCGAGCGCTCCCACCACGAGGTCGGCACCGCCGGCCAGGCGGAGATCAACTACCGTTTCGACACGCTGGCCAAGTCCGCCGACAAGCTGATGCTCTTCAAGTACATCGTCAAGGGCGTCGCGGACCGCAACGGCCGCACGGCGACGTTCATGCCGAAGCCGCTGTTCGGCGACAACGGCTCGGGCATGCACACCCACCAGTCGCTGTGGAAGGACGGCGCCCCGCTCTTCTACGACGAGAAGGGCTACGGCGGCCTGTCCGACATGGCGCGCTGGTACATCGGCGGCCTGCTCAAGCACGCGCCGGCCCTGCTCGCCTTCACCAACCCGACGGTGAACTCGTTCCACCGCCTGGTGCCGGGCTTCGAGGCGCCGGTCAACCTGGTCTACTCGGCCCGCAACCGCTCCGCCTGCATCCGGGTCCCCGTCACCGGGTCCAACCCGAAGGCCAAGCGCATCGAGTTCCGCGTGCCGGACCCGTCGAGCAACCCGTACCTGGCGTTCTCGGCGATGCTGATGGCCGGCATCGATGGCATCAAGAACAAGATCGAGCCGCCGGAGCCGGTCGACAAGGACCTGTACGAGCTGCCCCCGGAGGAGCACGCCAGCATCGCCCAGGTGCCAGGCTCGCTCAACGAGGTGCTCGACAACCTCGAGAACGACCACGACTGGCTGACCGAGGGCGGCGTCTTCACGCCCGACCTCATCGAGACGTGGATCGACTACAAGCGCAGCCACGAGATCGACGCGCTGCGCCTGCGGCCGCACCCGCACGAGTTCGAGCTGTACTACGACGTGTGATCCAGCTCCGCTCAGCGGGCCCTCGGTAGCTCGCTGACCTGGAACGACGGCGCCCCGGCCACCCTTGCGGTGACCGGGGCGCCGTGCTTACGCCATCGGGCGCGTGCGGCGCGCGCACGCCGGCGCTACGGGCGCGAAGCGATCCCAGCCCAGCGACGGACCCTGCTGCGGCGTTCTCGACACCTGCCCGTCGTAGTGTCACTCGGCGGCCATGGCACCCGCGGCCCGCAGGGATGAAGAGCCGGCCTCTGCCTGGGCCAGATGACGTACGTCCCCGAGCGTCCGAGCGGCCACGCTGGGTGTCGAGGAGCCCGACCACCGGCTCCTTCGCTACCAGAACCGAGAGGCCCCCATGGCAGACGACGCCCTCCGCCGTCCGGCACGCCGGACGCCCCGAAGCACCGACGACGTGGCCGGCGGCCCGTCCCGGCACGAGGGGCTGCTGGCCGCGCCGGCCTTCGTCCTCCTGCTCACCTACGCCACGCCCATCAGCCGGGTGGACGAGCTGCTCGACGTGCATCGCGCATGGTTGGACGAGCACTTCGCCAACGGGACGTTCCTGGTCTCCGGACCGCAGGTGCCCCGGACCGGAGGAGCGATCCTCGCGACCGGCACGTCGCGGGCGCAGATCGAGGCCATCGTCTCGACGGACCCGCTGGCCCGTGCCGGCGCCGCGACCTACGAGGTCGTCGAGTTCGCCCCCACGCGGGGCCCGCTGGCGGCACGAGCGACGGCGCCGAAGGAAGACCGATGAACGCCCCCCTGACCCGTGGCAGCCGCGTCTTTGGTGAGCTAACGGGCCACGACCCCGAGACCACCCTCGCCACGATCCACCGCCAGTCTCCGCAGATGCACGACTGGCTGCTGCGCGGGGCCTTCAGCCAACCCCTCGCCGACCCGCGCCTAGCGGGACGGGACCGCGAGCTGGCCACCGTCGCCATGCTCACCGCGCTCGGCGACACCGCCCCACAGCTGCGCGTCCACCTCGACGCGGCGCTGCACCATGGCGTCACGGCGGACGAGCTGCGCGCACTGGTCGAGCACGCCTCGGTGTACGCCGGGTTCCCGCGGGCACTCAACGCGCTCAGCACCCTGGGCGGGCTCCTGCACGAGCGCGACTCCGCCTGGCCGGTCCCTGCAAGGAGGGTCGACCTGTCCGATCACAGCACGGAGCTCAGCCAGGTAGGAAACACGGGCCCGGCGGTCGTGCTCCTGCACGCCCTGGGGCTGAGCTGGCACATGTGGGAGCCGGTCATCCGAGACCTGGCGGACGGGCGTCGGGTGTACGCCTACGACCTTCGGGGTCACGGCTCCGCGGCGGAGGCACCGGTGCCGGCCGATCTGACGACCCTCGCCGACGACGTGCGGGCCGTGCTCGACCACGAGGGACTCAGCGGCGCGCACGTCGTCGGGCTCTCGTACGGGGGTGCCGTCGCGCAGACCTTCGCCGTTCGCCATCGCGAGTCGGTCCTTTCCCTCACGCTGGCGGCGACCACGGACCGGGCGTTCCCATCGTTCGAGCGGAGGGCCTCGGCGGTCGAGACGGATGGTCCGGCAGCGCAGGTCGCCAGCTCCCTGACCCGATGGTTCACGCCGGAGGCCCTCGCCGAGAACTCCCCCGGCGTGCGCTATGCCCGCGACCGCGTCCTGCGGGGCGACCCGGTCCAGGTCGCGGCGGCGTGGCGCGCCTTCTCCCGGATCGACGTCGAGGGGAAGCTCCGCGGCCTCGGGCGACCAGCACTCTTGCTGTGCGGCGAGCGGGACGCGTCAACCGGCCCCGAGGTGATGCGACCGATGACCGCCCGCATCCCGGGCAGCTCCTACGTCGAACTCCCCGGCGCGCCTCACATGCCGACCCTCGAGACCCCCCACCTCGTGGCGCAGGCCCTGGACGAGTTCCTGCCCCGCGTCGATGCCGCTCCAACCGGCACGCGGACGCCACCCCACCGCGCCCAGCTCTGACCCACCACGGACGAAGAAGGCCCCGCCATGTACGCCATGCAGTACGAGATCACCCTGCCCGCCGACTACGACATGCAGATCATCCGCACCCGCGTCGCCACCGGGGGTAGGGCCCTCGACGACCTCCCCGGGCTGGGCGTCAAGGCGTACGCCATCCGCGAGCGAGGGGTCCTTGGCTCGCCGGTCAACGAGTACGCGCCGATCTACCTGTGGAACGACACTGGCTCGATGGCGAGGTTCGTCGCCGGCGGCGGAGGATTCCAGAACATCATCCGCGACTTCGGTCGTCCCGTCGTGCGGCACTGGACGGGGCTGGCCTGCCACGCGGGCCCGTCCCGCGCGCCCTACCCGAGGTCCGCCTCGCGGCGCCTCACCCCGATCCCCGCCGGGCCGGGCCCAGACGCCACCGGGCTGGGCCTGGCCACCGCGATCGAGCAGGGTGTCGACGACCTCCGCCAGCTCGCCGGTCAGGACGGGGTGCACACGGCGGCGCTGGCCATCGACCCGCATCACTGGCAGCTGGCCCGCTTCGTCCTGTGGAACGAGGCCGTCGCCACCGATGAGGATGAGACGGAGCGCTACGAGCTCCTGCACCTGTCGGGTCCCGGCCTCGCCGAGCTCCCCGATGGCCGCGTGTGGTGACGCCCGAAGTGCGCGCGGGAGACCAGGGCCGCCCTGCGATGACGACCAGGCTCGTCGCGTGGCGCCAGTCGGGCGCGACGCAGGCCGACGAGCACTGCAGGTTGGACCTCCGCGCTTCGGGGGTGTCGTTGGAGGGCACGGTGCTCGGCGCACAGGGCGGCATACCCGTGCGTGCCCAGTACCGGGTCATCGCCGGCAGCGACGGTCTCACCGCGACGGTGCACGTCCGCTTCCATCGGGGCCTGAGCCGGAGGGAGACGACGCTCGTGCGCGCGCCCGAGGGGAGCTGGACCGTCGACGGAGTCAGTGCGCCCCACCTCGACGGGTGCACTGACGTCGATCTCGGCTGCAGCCCGGCCACCAACACCCTCCCCCTCCGGCGGCTCCGGCTCGAGGTGGGAGACTCGCGAACGATCCGTGCCGCGTGGGTCCGCTTCCCCGAGCTGACGGTCGCCGCGGCGGACCAGACCTACACGCGGCTCGGTGAGCACACCTACCTCTACGCGAGCGGCAGCTACACGGCCGAGCTCACGGTCGACGACCTCCGGCTCGTGACGACCTACGACGAGTGGCGGCGGACCGGCATGGTCGAACCGTCATAGGCGCCACCACGCGAGCAGGGCACCGTCGACGAGGGCGACCAGGCCGAGGACGACGGCCAGCGTCGTCCGTCCCGCGCTCGCGAGCGCAGCAACCGCACCCCCGAGGACGAGGACCTGGACGGCCACCAAGAGCGGTGGTGCCAGGTGAACGGGAGCCTTCGGCGCAGCAAGCACGCCCCACACGACGGCGGCCACCACCGGCGTGCCGATCGTGGCGAGGAGCCGAACCTGAAGGGATGTCGGGAGGCTCCACCCCCACCAGGCGTACGCCACGAGCGCCGCGATCTCGACGAGGAATCGCGTAGCCAGGGTCAACGACTGAGCTGCCTGAAGCACGTGACACTCCCGGGACGTGACGGACCGAGGCGCCCATTCCTTGCATGCGAGGGTCATCCCGGTCAAGACGATCGGTGTCCCAGCAACAGCGTCCTACGTCAATCGGCCGAGGCTCTCATCGGCCGATCCGACAGCACGGCCAGGCCTTCGGGCCGACGCGGTGAGGAACCGTCGCGCACCATGCTGGTCACGGTCGCGAGAAGGAGGTCGACGTGAGACTCACCCCGGTCGGTCGCGCCGACCGCCGCTCCGCGCCAGTGCCGACTCGCACCCGGCCCGGCGGCGATGCAGCCCGGCCGGTTCGGGAGGTCGAGTCGTGAACCACGCGGGCAGCCTGCCGCCTCTCGCGGTCCTCGTGGTCGATGACGATCCGCGTGTGAGGGCCTCTCTCGTGCGCCTGCTCGACGAGGTGGGGGCCGTGAAGGCGATCGCCGTCGACGTCGACCAGGCTTGGCGGCTGTCGGAGATGGGGACGGCTGCCGACGTGGCGGTCGTCGACGTGCCAGGAGGCGACGGGGCCGGGCTCCGCCTGGTGTCACGGCTGGCGTCGAAGACAGCGGTGATCGCCGTCGGGCTGAGTGCTTCGGCCGGTGGGGCCGCGCTCGGTGCCGGTGCCGTGGCCTTCGTCGAGAAGGACGGTGACGCCGACGCTCTGGTGACCGCGATCCGCCTCGCGGGTCGGGGTCGATAGCGGGATAGTGTTCGCTGCTCGGCAGCACTCGACGACGAAGGGTGAGGCTGATGGCCGAGGTGGAGCAGGACGACGAGATCACCGTGGTGCTGGTCGACGACCACGCCGTCGTGCGCACCGGCCTGCGGGCCTACTTCGACACCGAACCGGGGATCTCGATCGTCGCGGAGGCTGCCGACGGCTTGGAGGCCCTTGCGCGGATCGACGCGCTCGCCCGCGACGGCCGCGTCCCGGACGTGGTCCTGATGGACATGCAGATGCCTCGGCTGGACGGGGTGGAGGCGACCGGTCGCATCAAGGAACGGTGGCCGCAGATCGATGTGATCGCGGTGACGTCGTTCGTCGAGGAGGCACGTATCCGTGCGGCGCTCGAGGCCGGCGCGACGGGCTACCTGCTCAAGGACGCCGACGCCGATGACGTCGTGGACGCGATCCGCGCCGCAGTGGCCGGTGAGATCCGGCTGGACCCTGCCGTGGCCACGGTGCTCGCACAGTCGCTGCGCACCCCGCCGTCGTCGGCCGCCTCGCTGACACCCCGTGAGCTCGAGGTCGTCACCCTGGTCGCCGAGGGACGGACCAATCGCGAGATCGGCCGGCGTCTCGGCGTCGCGGAGCGCACCGCCCGTACCCACGTGTCCAACATCCTGACCAAGCTCGGGCTCGCCTCAAGGACCCAGGCGGCGATGTGGGCGGTGCGTGAGGGCCTGGTCGACCCGGAGAGCATGACCGGATGAGCGCAGCCCTCGGCGACGACGGGTACGGGCGCCCGTCCCCCCTGCGCAGCACGTCAATGCCGACCGAGCCGGCACTCGAAGCACTGCCGCCGTCGTGGGAGCCGATCGAGCGCCAGATGGTCGACCTCTTCTTCGACCGGGTGCCGTTCGGCCTGGCCGTGTTCGACCTCGAGGGTCGGCTTCAACGGTGCAATCGCACCTGGGTCGGCTTCTACGAGCTGTACTTCGGCGCCGGACCCGACTACACCGCGCCCGGCCGCCACCTCAACGACCTCATCCCGGGCAACGAGGATTCCGTCGCCGAGCTCTTCGCCGCCGTGCGCGACGGACAGGTCGTCCGGCAGGCCGCGAACCGCATCGACATCCCTGGCCTGACGACGTACTGGGACGTGGTGTTCGCTCCTCTCTTCGAGGACGGGGAGATCGTCGGCGTGCTCGACGTGGTCACCGACGCGACCGACCGGGTGCTCTCGACCGAGCGCCTCGAGGCCCGGATCCGCGCGTTCACTGCGGTGTCGAGTGCCATGACCGTCGACCAGCCCCTACCCTCGACGCTCGCCACGGTCCGCGAGCAGATCCTGCGGACCACCTCGGCCAAGGCCGTGAGCCTGGTGATCTGGCCCGAGGGACCCGCAGCGCAGGAGGACGTCCTCACGGTCGTGGCCGACCCCGGCTTCGGATCCGGCTACGCCGACGCCATCACCGAGATGTACGAGTCGGCCGGGGACGACCGACGAGGCACCGACGACGTGAGGCCCGTGGACCTGCGGCGTGGTGCGAGAACTGCCGCACTCGCCGATCCGAGGTACGCGCCGCTGCACGGCTACTGGTCGCAACCGGCGCCCGACTGGGACGACCTCGCCGCGCTGCCGCTGGTGTCGGGCCGGGTCTTCTTCGGCGAGCTCCACGTGCACCTGCCCGCCGGCGCACGGTTCTCGGCCGACGACGAGGACTACCTGCGTGCCATGGCCGACCAGGCAGCGCTCGCGGTCGAGAACTCCGTTCTCCTGGCCGAGGAGGCGAAGGCGGCCGGCATGGCCGAGCGCCAACGCCTCGCCCGCGAGCTGCACGACTCGGTGAGCCAGGCGCTGTTCTCCATGACGCTGCACGCGCGCACGGCCGAGCGTCGGCTCGAACCCCTCGGGCCCGAGGCCGCCCTAGCGCGGGCCGAGGTCCAGCGGCTCCAGGAGCTCACCCGTGGGGCGCTGGCGGAGATGCGCGCACTGATCTTCGAGCTCCGGCCCGACGCCTTGGCCGAGGAAGGGCTCGGCTCGGCGCTGGCGAAGCAGGCAGCCGCGATGTCCGCGCGCGAGCAGCTCACCATCACCGTCGACGCACCCCCGCAGCGGCTGCCGGTGTCGGCCGACGCCGAGCAGCACCTGTACCGGATCGCGCTCGAGGCGATGCACAACGCCATCAAGCACGCACATCCCACGCGGATCGAGGTCTTGCTCACGGTGGACGCGCACAGCGTTGACCTCGCGGTCCAGGACGACGGCATCGGCTTCGACACCACCCTCGAGCGCCCGGGGCACCTCGGGCTCGGCACGATGGGTGACCGCGCCCGATCCCTCAGTGGCCGCATCCAGGTCGAATCCGCTCCGGGCCACGGGACCCGGGTGAGCGTGACCGTCCCACTACGTCATCCGGCCGAGGCGCCGCCCGGCGGATGATCCCGCGGTCGGCCGCCCTTCCCGCCGACGCGGGGCGCGACCGCCGGGCGGGACGCTCGGAGCACCCAAGAACGAAGGGAGCTCCAGATGAGCACCACCCAGTGGATCCTGTCGATCGTCCTGCTCGCGTGGGCACTGCTGCGCAACGTCGGCACCCGGCAGGTCACCCGCGGCACCTACCTGGTCCCGATCGCCCTCGTCGTCGTCGCGGCCGGGTTCTTCCTCCTCCCGCTCCCGACCGCGGGCAACGACCTCGACCTCGTCGTGGCGTTCGGCGCGGTCGGCGTGCTCTTCGGGCTCGCCGCCAGCGCCGTGACCCGGCTGGGTCACCGTGACGGACGACTCGTCGCCACCGCCGGCGCGGGGTTCGCCTCGCTGTGGCTCGTGATGATCGGCGGACGCATCGCCTTCGCCGAGTGGGCCAACGGTTCCGGCGCGCGGACGGTCGGCGCGTTCTCCATGGACCACGCCATCACCGGCGCCGACGCCTGGACCGCGGCCCTGGTCGTCATGGCGCTGGGCATGGTCCTGGCCCGCACCGTCGCCCTCGCCCTCCGCGCCCGGCGCCTCCAGGCCCAGCCCGCCCCCGCAGTCGCCTGAGCGACGTACGAGAAGCCCGGAGAACCCCATGGACACGCTCGGACCGCCCACGTCGACCTCGCGCATCGACCGAGGACGCCCCGTCCGCACGTCGTTCACCCTCGCCGGTGCGTCGGTCAGCCTGACCCTCCTCGGCGCACTCACCGCCGGGCTCGTCGGGCCCGACTCCGACCCCCTGCTGCGCAGGCTGCCCGTGGTGCTGGCGCTGCTCGCGATGGCCCTGATCGCCGCCCGACGCATCGGCTGGCGCCAAGTGGCCGCCGGCGGCCCCACCACCTGGCGGAACACCACCTGGCTGGTGGCCCCCGCGCTCGTGGCCCTCGTGCCGCTCGCCTGGGGCTGGCAACCGGACCCGGCCACACTCGCCGCGCTCGCCGCCGGCTACCTCGCCACGGGGCTCTACGAGGAGCTCTGGTTCCGCGGCGTCATGCTCCGTGCGGCGCTCCCGCTCGGCCCGGTTCGGGCAGCGACGCTCACGGCACTGCTGTTCGGCGCCGCCCACC
The DNA here is from genome assembly GCA_020444245.1 of Actinomycetales bacterium. Classification (GTDB taxonomy): domain Bacteria; phylum Actinomycetota; class Actinomycetes; order Actinomycetales; family Cellulomonadaceae; genus Actinotalea. The sequence goes on along the minus strand of JAHLLI010000006.1, from coordinate 223,098 downwards.
TGGGCAACGTCGCCTTCGGCGCCAACCTCGCCGTCACCCTCGCCCAGGCCGTCGGTGCCGCCGCAGGTGGCTTCGGCTACGCCATCCTGCGCCAGCGGACCAACGCCGTCTGGGCCCTGGCCGGCATCCACGCGGTCAGCGACCTGCTCCTGCACACCACCGGACTGCACGGCGGCGCCCTCTGGGCCGTGCTCGTGGGTCACGACGTCGCCCTGTTCGTCATCGGCCTGCTTGCCGTGCGCGGCCTGCGCCGGACCGCCTGAGCACCTCGCCCGGGAGACCACGATGTCCATCGCCGCCTCACCCGCCGACCCGCCGACCGACACCGCCTCAGCTCGTGAACGACGCGCCGGCACATGGAGCCCGTGACCGCGACCCTCGGCCCGTGGGTCCTCGACGGGGAACCGGCCGTGATCGTGACGACGGCCCTCGCCGCGCTGCTCGCGGCCGCCATGCCCCAGGCCGTCCGACTCCTGGCCGCCATCGACAACGTGCTGGTGCGCAGTCTGCTGCAGCCGTGACACGTCGTCGGACCCGGTGGCACCGGGCACCAGGCCCGAGGCGGTCGACCTGTGATCGCTTCGTACGACGAAGGAGACCACCGATGGAGCTCGTCCCCCTGATGACTCTTCGCGCCGAGGCCAACCCGCCGGTCCACACCGGGAACGAGGCCGGCCGCGGCCGCTACATCGCCGACTGCGTGGGCGGCTCGTTCCGCGGCCCGCGCCTCAGCGGCACGCTCCTGCGGAGCGGAGGCGACTGGCTGCTGCTCGATGCGCTCGGCAACGGGCACGTCGACGGCCGGCTCACCCTGCGGACGGCGGACGGCTGTCACATCTACATGCAGTACCTGGGTATCGCGCGCGCCAACGCGAAGGTGTCGGCTGCGCTGGCCGAAGGACGGGAACCCGCGTACGGCGACATGTACTACGTCGTGCAACCCCGCTTCGAGACGAGCGACGCTCGCTACGCGTGGGTCAACGGGATCGTCTCGATCGCCGAGGGCCGTCTGGTGCCCGGCGCGGCGGAGTACTCGATCTTCGAGGCGCGCCCGTGAGCCAGCCGGGCCTGAGAGCCACGACCGGTGTCTCGGCCAGCTCCGGCCGCTCGGTGCAGACGCCGACGGTGGTGGTCCTGCCCGGCGCCGGCGACAGCGCCGCGTCCTGGGCTCCCTTGCGTTCGGAGCTCAACGCCGAGATGCCCGTCGTGGTGCTCCGACGCAGACCCACGGCGAGCGTGGGTGGGCTGGCGGACTACTTGACCGCCGTGACCACCGAGCTCACCCCGTACCCGGGTCCGCTGATCGTCGTCGGGCACTCCTTCGGTGGCCTGCTCGCGCGAGCGTGGGCAGGCGCCCACCCCGACCACGTCTACGGCCTCGTCCTGGTCGACGCGACCCCCTACCAAGCGGCCGGCCGCCGGTCGATCGCCCTCGGCATGCACGCCTCGGCCACGGCCCTTGACCTGACGCGTGCGCTGCGCCCGACCGGAGTGCCGAGCGCGCTGCTACGCGCCGGGCTGCACCCGCTGTACCCCGAGTACCCGGCCGCGGCCCGAGCCCTCCCACCGGGAGCCCGCAGGGATTGGCGCCAGGCCTTGGTGGCCGGGGCCGACCGATACGGCGCAGCAGAGCTGCGACAGATGCCGTCGATCATCCGCCAGGCAGCGACCGCGCCGACCCGCCCACGCGTTCCCACGATCGCCCTCGCCAGCTCGGCCTACGGGCCCACCTGGGCCGCCTGGCAACGACGCACGGCGCAAGACCTCAACTGCCCACTCTGGGAGACCGGGGACCGATCGCACAACATCCACCTCCGCCACCCCCGCCTCCTCGCGCACGCCGTCTGCCAGCTCGCCGCCGACCCCGGCGCGCGGGCCACCCCGGCGGCACAGCCGATCGTCACGCGGGGGCGGCCGACGACCGGGCCCGTCACGCGTAGGGGCAGGTCCCAGTCGTAGTCCGCGCCCGGGCCATCCGCGGATGCCACCGATCTGCCCCAGGGGCCTTCACGAGGCGCCCGTTCGCCAGTGCACCACAGACGCACAAGGCTGTGTGCGCCACTTGACGATCAGGCCTCTGACCTGCACAGTTGTAGTGGCCTTGGGGATCAGATGACTGTACTACGACGTGTGAGCAGCCCTCGCTGACGTGCGCCGGCGGCGGTCGTAGGCCTCAGTGACCTACAGCGGTCTTCACCGCGACGACCACCGCGATCGTCACGACCAGGCCCCCGACGTACAGCATCGAGCGTGCCGGGCTCGCCGTCTGGCGCATCGCCCGGTAGCCGACCAGGGCCACGAACACGACCAGGACCACCTCGGACAGGATCCGCCCGGCGTCGCCGCCAACGATCAAGGGCGGCACGGCAGCGACGACGGCGACCGGCACGGCTCCGGCCAGCTGGGCGCCCAGCAGGCGGAGGCTCTCCTTCGTCACGAGTCCGTTGTCCACCAGCCGCGACGAGAGCCGGAACGCCACGTGGTGGGCCAGGACGAGGCCCAGCGCAGCCACGACGATCGTCACCGCCGCCGCGACCCGGCTGGACGCAGCATGGGCCGGCAGGGCCACCAGGACCGCGAGCAGCGACAGGCTGACGTACAGGGCCATCGTGACCGCCTCGCGCGCCGCCTCACGATCGCCATGCTCCCGGGTCGCCATGCCGCGGAGTCTACGGACGTCCGCGCCCGCGGTCGCCCGTCCGGGCGCCACGCGGGCGGCGATGTCAGGCCGATCTGTGGCGACCACAGTCGAACTCGAGCCGCCGGCGGGCCAGGTCGGCGTTCGCGCGCCGGCGCCTGACCGGACCTTGGCCCCGCGCGGGAGCGCCCCGCAGCCTGCCACGCTTGGCGGCTGGGCGACGACGCGCGGAGGTTCGACATGAAGATCAAGGCCGCTGCCGACGAGTTCCTGACCTCGCGGCGCATCGCCGTGACAGGGGTGTCGCGCACGCCGGGCAGCCACGGCGGGAACGTGGTCTACCGACGCCTGCGCGAGCGCGGCTACGAGGTGTTCGCCGTCAACCCGAACGCCGACACGGTCGAGGGCGACCCGGCCTACCCGCAGCTGTCGTCGATCCCGGGCGGAGTGGACGCCGTCGTGGTGGCGACCGCCCCGCGCCATGCCGACGCCACCGTGCGGGACGCCTGCGAGCTGGGCATCACCAGGATCTGGATGCACCGGTCGGTGGACGCAGGAAGTGTCTCCGACACCGCCACCCAGTACGGCCGCCAGCACGGTGCGACAGTGATCGACGGCGGCTGCCCGCTGATGTTCGGGCCCGCCTCCGACGGCGGCCACAAGGTCATGTGCCGGGTGCTCATGCTGTTCGGGCGAGTGCCGCGGCAGGTGTAGGCCACCTCGGCTCCGACGCGGGGCTGCAGCCGGGCGGTCGGTCCGCGGCGCGCCGCCGCTGCGATCGCCTCAGGCGTGCGCGCGAGCCGGGAGGCTCAGGTGACGACGAGGAGTGCGTACATCCCAGCGGCGTAGTGGCCGGCGATGTTGCAGACGAGCTCGTAGCGGCCCGGGGCGAGGTCGAGGGTGACCCAACCGGTGGCGCCCGGAGCGATGCCGTCGCCCTCGCCCTCGCCCTCGGCACCGGACGCCGACGCCTCACCGAGGCTGGTCGACTCGTCGACCGTGCCGTCGGGTCCGACGACCCGTCGGCCGACCTGCTGCCCGTCCTCGAGGGGAAGCACGACCAGCTCGTGGTCGACGCTGCCGTCGTTGGTCAGGCGCAACGTGACCGTTCCGGAGGCGACCGTGGTCCGGTCGGTCCCGAGGAACATGTGCCCACGGGCCCAGGACGAGCCCGCCCAGTCGCCCATCATCGCGCGGCCGCCCATCATGGCGCCCATGTCGACCGCGACCACGTCGACGACCGTGCCTGGGAGCGTCTGGGAACCGTTCGCCTCACCGGCCGAGCTTCCCGCCTGGCCGGTGAGCATCCACCCGGTTCCGTGCCGCGCCACGGTCGGCCCGCCGACCATCCCGCCGCCGAACGCCCAGGCCACGGAGGTCACCAGGACGGCGATCGCTGCGACCAGTGCGGCGACGGTCCAGCCGCGCGCACGCCCGGTCACCGGGCGCCGCCACGGTTGTCGAGGATGGTCGCCCTGATGTTCCGGTAGGTCTCGATGTCGACCTCGCCGCGCGCGAGGCGCTGGTCGAGGATCTCCAGCGCCGGACCGGCCGGCACGTCATCCTGCGGTCCGGCGCCGGTCGGCGGGACGACCGGCGGGGTCGGGCCGGTCGGCTGCTCGGCGCGGCCGGGCAGGAGGCGGACCACCAGCCACACGATGACCCCGATGAGGACCAGCCAGAACAGGCCCATGCCCATCCAGCCGAACCCGCCCATCCCGGTGCCGTACCAACCCATCATGGTCGTGCCTCTCTCCACTCGGTGCTGGTTCCAGCGTGCGTCCCCCAGATGTTGCCCAGCGGCGAGAACGACGAAGAAACCATCAAGAAGCCTGCGCGCCCGAGCTCGACTGGACGCCGCCGCCTACCGGCCGGCGCTTCTTCATCGGTTCTTGATCACGGCTCGACGGGTTCTGCGGTGGCGGTGCCGATGGTGGTCCCACCGAGACCTCGAGGAGCGCCGCGATGAACCTGGACACCGCAGCACCGCCGCCCGTGCAGCCCGACGACCTGGAGCACCTGGCCCCGTCCGGGGGCCTGTGGGCCCGTGTGCACCGGATCCGTCACCACAACAGGTTCATCTTCGCGACCATGCTCGCCTCGGCCTGCGTGAGCCTGATCGCCTCGTTCGTCCTGTCGATCGACGCGCTGCGCCTGGCGGCGGACCCCGGGGTCCAGCTCGCGTGCGACATCTCCAGCACGCTGAGCTGCGGCACCGTCGCCCAGGCCTGGCAGGCCCAGCTGTTCGGGTTCCCCAACGCCTTCCTCGGCCTGGTCGCCGAGCCCGTCGTCATCACGATCGCCGTCGCATCGCTCGGTGGGGTGCGGTTCCCCCGCTGGTTCATGCTGTCGGCGCAGACCGTCTACACCCTCGGGCTGATCTTCGCCTACTGGCTGTTCACGCAGTCGATGTTCGTCATCCATGCCCTGTGCCCGTGGTGCCTGCTGGTCACGGTGTCGACGACGCTGGTCTTCACCTCGCTCACCCACGTCAACATCCGTGACGGCAACCTGCCCCTCCCGCCCCGGGCGCTCGCCAAGGCCAGGGCACTGATCGCCGCCGACGTCGACGCCATCGGGGTCGCTGCCTGGCTGGTGTTCCTCGCCGCGGCGATCATCGCCGCGTACGGATCCAGCCTGTTCGGCTGACCCCGAGGGCCCGGTGCACCTGGGTCACCCCGCTGCGGGCCCGACCTCGCCGGGTGCCGGTACGACGTGCGGTGCGAGGGCGCGAGGGAGGTCGGCCCTGCCCGGACCTCCGGCGGCGAGCCAGGCCCGCAGGGCGGCCGTGGTCTCGGGTGTGGTGACGTCCGCCAACCACACAGGTGGTGCGGAGGGCGGCTGGTCGGTGGCCGGGCGCACGACGATGGCGTCACCACGGCCGCACTGGTCGAGGCAGTCGACCGTGGCGAGTCGCACCCAGCCGCCCGCTTCGATGGTGGCGTAGCGCTCGAGCTGGGCAGCACGTCCTGCCTCGCCGCCGGCGAGGCCCTCGCCGGCACAGCTACGGCACACGGTCAGGCCGGGGGTGCTGGGCGGAGTCATGCGGGCGTACCGACTCCGCCGCTGCACGGCGCACCGGGCTCAGGCGTCTGGGGTCCTTGGACGTACTTCACCAGGAACTCCTCGACCCGCGGGTCGCCGGCGTCGTCGACCTCGAGCTGGACTCCCCACGCCGTCAGGACGATCGGGGCCCGGAGGTCGGCGAACGGACTGAGCAGCACGTAGCCGTTGCCCTCGGCGAGCTTGGACAAGGTGGCGACCTGCGATGCGTCCAGGCCGGGCTGGTACGTGATCCAGACCGCCCCGTGCTCGAGCGAGTGCACGGCGTGGGACGTCCCGACCGGCTCCGTGTACACGCCGCAGTTCTGCACCACCGGGTCGTGGTCGCCGCCCATCGGCGGCAGGAGCGTGCCTCCCGGGGCGCTCGGGGACGGCTCCGGAAGCGCTGTGACGTGCTGGGCCGGGAGCCCCGTCTCGGTCTCCACCCCGGGGATCGGCGAGGAGGCAGCTGCCTGGACCGCGGCGTCGTGCCGACTCGCCTGGAGGATGATCCCGCCTGCGACGGCGATCAGGCCGACGAGCACGACGACGACCGACGAGGTGATCACGAGACGTCGTCGCCGTTCCGCCGCAGCCTGCGCAGCGCGGATCCGCGCGAGCTCGGCGGCGCGAGCGTCGCGAGCCTTGTCCTTCGGCACGGGCGCCTCCTCACGTCGGGGTCGGTCGGGAGTGCTGAATCATAGGCACGGGCGACACCGGGGCAGATGGTCCTTCACCGATTCTTGATCGGGCCTGGGCGACGTCCGGAGCGGGCGGCCATCCAGCCGGCGTGCAACAGGGTCAGCGGCGCGCGTGCCGCCCTCAGCGCCTCACCGGTCGCCATCCGGGCCGCCGGCCGCCGGCAGTCGCAGGGTGAACGTGCTTCCCTGCCCGGGCCCGCGGCTCTGCGCGCTCAGCGTGCCGCCATGAGCTCGGGCGATCGCGCGGGCGATCGCCAGTCCGATCCCCGAACCGCCGTGGGCCCGGTCGCGAGCAGGGTCGACCCGGTAGAACCTGTCGAAGACGCGCGGCAGGTGCTCCGCAGCGATCCCCTCGCCGGTGTCGGCCACCTCGACCACCACAGCGTCGCCGTCGCGCCGAGCGAGCACGTCGACCTGGCCGCCCCGTGGCGTGTGCCGACGGGCGTTGTCCAGGAGGTTCGTCAGCACCTGGCCCACGCGGTCCGGGTCGGCGGTGACGGCCAGGTCGTCGGCGACCTCGGACCCGAGGGCCACTCCGGCATCGGCGAAGGCGGGCGCGGCGGAGGCCACCGCCGCGCGGACCACCTGTTCGAGCTGGGCCGGCCGAAGGTCCAGGCGCAGCCGCCCGTCCTCGACGCTGGTCACCAGCGCGATGTCCTCGGTGAGCCGCGCCAGACGGGCGGTCTGGTCCCGCAGCACCGCGAGGGTCTGGTCGTCGGCCTGCTCGACGCCCTCGCCGATCGCCTCCAGGTACCCGCCCAGGACCGCCACCGGGGTGCGCATCTCGTGAGCCAGGTCGGCGAGCAACCGGGTGCGCGTCTGCTCCACCTCGGCGAGCTGCGCGGCCATCTCCGTGAACGAGGCGGCGACCTGGTCGAACTCCGGACCCACGCCCGGCGGCGCCACGCGCACGTCGCGCTCGCCGGCCGCGACCCTGCGGGCTGCGTCGGCCAGCGGCGCGAGCGACCTGCGGATGCGACGCGCGAGGGCCACGCTGACCACGGTCGAGGCGATCAGGGCAGCCGCGAGCGCCAGCGACAGCGACAGGGCCGCAGCGGTGCCGAAGGCCCGCTCGGCATGCTCGGTGGCGCTCTCGGCGGTGCCGGTGGTGCGCAGCATGTGCGCATGGAACAGCGCCGGGCCGACCACCGCCCCGACCAACCAGGCGGTCGCTGCCCCGACCAGCACCACGAGGACGAACGCGAGCAGCAGCCGCGCCGCCAGGTCCGCCCGGGTCAGGCGCGCGCGGATCACGTGCAGGGCCCCAGCCGGTAGCCGTAGCCGCGCACCGTCTGGATGAACCGCGGCGCGCTCGCGTCGTCGCCCAGCTTGCGGCGCACGTTGGCCAGGTGGACGTCGACCAGGTGCGGGTCACCCACCCAGCCCTCACCCCAGACCTCTGCGGTGAGCCGGGCCCTCGACCATGCGCGCCGGGGGTGGGAGACCAGGGCTGCCAGCACGTCGAACTCCGTGCGCGTGAGGTCCACCGTCTCCCCGCCGACCAGCACCTCACGGGCCGTGATGTCCACGCGCAGCGTTCCGACGACGCGCACCTCATGGCCCGGCTCGCCGGTATCGAAGCCCGTCGCCGCGCCACCTGCGCGCGGCCGGCGCAGCATCGCCTGGACCCGGGCGACCAGCTCTCGCGGGCTGAACGGCTTGGTGAGGTAGTCGTCCGCGCCGACCGCGAGGCCGATCAGACGGTCAACCTCCTCCACCCGAGCCGTGACCATGACCACGTAGCAGTCCGTGAAGGTCCGCAGCGACCGGCACACCTCGACCCCGTCCATCCCGGGCAGGCCGAGGTCGAGCACCACGACGTCGGGTTCCCAGGCGCGGGCACGTTCGACGGCCGAGTCCCCGTCGCCGACGATCTCGACGTCGAAGCCGTCACGCTGGAGGTAGGAGGCGGCCAGACGTGCGAGAGCCTCCTCGTCCTCGACCACCATGACACGCGCGGCCGCGACTTCGACGGGACGTCCGCCTGGTACACCCATGCCGCCATCCTCTCCCGACGGGCTCCGGGAATAGTCCCGGGTAGCGCCGGGTTGGGCGCAAGCATACCCCAGGGGGGTATCGGACGAGGAGGGCACCATGCGCGACCACCACCCGACGACCGAGACGAACCACGAGCACGCGGGGCACGGCGACCACGCCCACCCGGGGCACGCCACCCCCGACGACCACGAGCAGCACCACGGCCACGACGAGCACGGCGGTCACTCGGGCCACGGCGACCACGTCGCCGTCTTCCGACGCCGGTTCTGGACGATGCTCGTGGTCGCGCTGCCGGTGGTCGCGTTCTCGCCGATGTTCGCGATGCTGGTCGGCTACGACCTGCCGACCAGCGGCTGGACGACGTGGGTGTCCCCCGTGCTGGGCGTCGTCATGTACCTGTGGGGCGGCTGGCCCTTCCTGACCGGAGCGGTCTCAGAGCTCCGCGCTCGGCGCCCGGGGATGATGCTCCTGATCGGGCTCGCGATCACGGTGGCAGCACTGGCCTCGCTCGGCGCGAGCCTCGGGCTCCTGGACCACCAGCTCGACTTCTGGTGGGAGCTCGCGCTCCTGATCGTCATCATGCTGCTCGGCCACTGGGTCGAGATGCGCTCGCTCGCCCGGACCAGCTCGGCGCTCGACTCGCTGGCCGCGCTGCTGCCCGACGAGGCGGAACGCGTCGAGGGCTCGGGCACCGTCACGGTGCCTCCCTCCGAGCTGCGGGTCGGGGACGTCGTCGTGGTGCGACCGGGCTCGTCGGTGCCGGCCGACGGCCGCATCGTCGACGGCCGGGCGGAGATGGACGAGTCGATGATCACCGGCGAGTCTCGGACCGTCGCGAGAGAGGTGGGCGACGACGTCACGGCCGGCACGGTCGCAACCGACTCCGGTCTGCGCGTCGAGGTCACCGCGACCGGCGACGACACGGCCCTGGCGGGTATCCGGCGACTCGTCGAGCAGGCTCAGACCTCCTCGTCCCGCGCACAGCGGCTGGCCGACACGGCAGCGGGGTGGCTGTTCTGGTTCGCGCTGACCTCGGCGGCGATCACGGCGACGGTCTGGACGCTGCTCGGCACCCCGGACGAGGCCGTGATCCGCACGATCAGCGTCCTGGTGATCGCCTGCCCGCACGCGCTCGGCCTGGCCATCCCCCTCGTGGTGTCGATCTCGACCGGGCGGGCCGCGTCGGCCGGCGTGCTGGTCAAGGACCGCATGGCCCTCGAGGCCATGCGCACGGTCTCGGCCGTGCTCTTCGACAAGACCGGGACCCTGACCACCGGCGAGCCGGCCGTCACCGAGGTGGGCACCGACGGTCCCGATGCAGACGGGGTCCTGGCCCTCGCCGCGGCCGCGGAGTCGGACAGCGAGCACCCGCTGGCACGGGCGATCGTGCGGGCCGCGACCGAGCGCGAGCTCGACGTCCCGCGCGCCACCGGCTTCAGCTCCTCCCCTGCCGTGGGCGTGACCGCCACCGTCGATGGCCACGAGATCCGGGTGGGCGGGCCACGCCTGCTCGACGAGGCCGGTGCCACGCCGCTCGCCGACGCCGACGGCTGGGCGGAGCGGGGATCCACGGTCCTGCACGTGCTGCGGGACGGTCGGGTCGTCGGCGCCCTGGCCCTGGCCGACGAGGTGCGCCCCGAGTCGCGCCGGGCGGTCGACGCGCTCCACGAGCGCGGCGTCTCGGTCGCGATGATCACCGGCGACGCCGAGCCGGTCGCGCGCGCCGTCGCCGAGGAGCTGGGCATCGACCGGTGGTTCGCCGGCGTCCGGCCGGAGGACAAGGCCGCCAAGGTCGCCGAGCTCCAGGCCGACGGCGGCAAGGTCGCCATGGTCGGCGACGGCGTCAACGACGCACCCGCCCTGGCTCAGGCGGATGTCGGCATCGCGATCGGCGCCGGGACCGACGTGGCGATCGCCTCCGCCGGGGTGGTGCTCGCCGGGTCCGACCCCCGCGCGGTCGTGTCGGTGATCGAGCTTTCCCGCGCCGCCTACGCCAAGATGCGGCAGAACCTGTGGTGGGCGGCCGGCTACAACCTGCTCGCCGTACCCCTGGCCGCCGGGGTGCTGGCGCCCATCGGGTTCACCCTGCCGATGTCCGTCGGCGCGGCACTCATGTCGCTGTCCACGGTCGTGGTCGCGCTCAACGCCCAGACACTGCGCCGGCTCGACCTGCGGCCCAGCTGACCCGTGCGGGGGAAGCCGGTCGAGCGGCGGCGAGGACGTCCGACGAGCGGCAGCCCCGTTGCGGGCGTTCGCCTAGTCCTGAGCCACCGATCCCCCGTCGACCTCGAAGCGGTAACCGATGCCGGGCTCCGTGATCAGGTGGCGAGGGCGGGAGGGCGTCGGCTCGAGCTTGCGGCGCAGCTGCGCCACGTAGACGCGCAGGTAGTTGGTCTGGTCGGCGTAGGCGGGGCCCCAGATCTCCTTGAGCATCTGCTCGTGGGTGACGAGCTTGCCGGTGTGGCGGACCAGGAGCTCCAGGACGTGCCGCTCCGTGGGGGTGAGCCGGACCGGGGCGCCGTCGCGGGTCGCCTTCTTCGCGGCGAGGTCGACCGTGAAGGCCGCGGTCCGGATGACGGGGACCGGGGTGCTGGCGGTGGCGCGGCGCAGCGCGGCGCGGATGCGCGCGAGGAGCTCGTCCATGCCGAACGGCTTGGTGATGTAGTCGTCCGCGCCCGCGTCCAGGGCGTCGACCTTCGAGGACTGCGTGTCGCGTGCGGACAGCACGATGATCGGGACGGTCGTCCAGCCGCGCAGGCCCGTGACGATGTCGATGCCGTCGATGTCAGGGAGCCCGAGGTCGACGATCGCGATGTCCGGCGGCGTACGAGCGGCGTGCGCGAGCGCCGTCGCGCCGTCGGCTGCGGTCTCGACGTCGAAGTGCCTTGCCCTGAGGTTGATGGCCAGCGCGCGGAGCAGGGCACGGTCGTCGTCGACGACGAGGATCCGCGTCATGACCGTGCCACCGGGATGCGCAGCGTCATGGTGAGACCTCCTCCCGCTGTCTCGCTGGGCAGCACCTCGACGTCCATCGCGGTGCAGAAGCCCTCGACGATCGCCAGGCCGAGCCCGGTGCCGACCCCGATGGCGGTGTCGTCCAGGCGCTGGAACGGCTGGAACATCGCCTCCCACAGGTGCGTGGGCACGCCGGCGCCGTGGTCGACGATCGCGACCTCGACCGCCCCGCGGCTGAGCCGGGCGGTGACCTCGGCGCGCAGCCCGGGAGGGGTGTGCCGGACGGCGTTGTCGAGCAGGTTCGCGACCGCTCGCTCGAGCAGGCCGGAGTCGGCGCGGATCAGCGGGAGGCTGTCGGGGATGTCCATCCGGACGCTGCCGGGGGGCAGGTCCAGAGCTGCCAGGGCGACGATCTCGTCGACCGCGACGTCGTCCAGGTGGGGCGCGATGGCGCCGACCTGGATGCGCGTCATGTCCAGGATGTTGGCGATGAGGTCGTCGAGACGGTCGGCGGACTCCTCGATGGTGGCGAGCAGCTCCGCGCGCTCGTCGGGCGCCCAGTCCACGTCGTCCTGGCGCAGGCTCGACACGGCGGCTTTGAGGGAGCTCAGCGGGGTCCGCAGGTCGTGGCCGACGGACGCCAGCAGCGCAGAGCGCACCTGGTCGGCCTCGGTCAGGCGATCGGCGAGGGTGGACAGGTGCTGGGTCTCCCAGGCGCGCGCAGCCGCCGCGGCGAGACGCTGCAGGACCGAGCGGTCCTCGGCGAACAGCTCGGGCCCGCTCAGGGCCAGGGAGAGCTCGGCGCTGGCCGGCACCCGCAGGGACCAGGGCCCGGCCTCCGGGCCGGCGGCGGCGACGACCGACTCCGTGCCGCCTCGGCTCCGCAGCAGCGCGACGCCCGACATGCCGAACGTGGCCCGGACCTGCTCGAGCATCTCCGGAAGGCTCAAGGTCGCCGCGGGTCGCGAGGCCACGTCGGAGAGCAGGTCGGCCTCGATACGACTGCGGCTGGCACGGCTCCGGTCGCGCGCCGCGATCTCCACCGCCGCGCTCACGATCACCGCTACCACCGCGAAGACGACCAGCTCGATGACACTGTCCCGACTGGCGACGGCGAACGTGTTGAACGGGGGGGTGAGGTACCAGTTCGCTGCGGCGACGGACGACACGGCCGCGAGGACGCCGGGCCACCACCCGCCGATGGCCGCGACGATGACCACGACGAGCAGGTAGAGCAGCAGGAGCGTGCCGAGCCGGTAGTCGTCGAGGATCGACTCGAGCCCCACCGTCAGCAGGGGCAGGCCGACGGCTGCCACGCCCACGCCCCACCAGCGGCGCCGGGCCGAGAGCCCAGCGGCCGGACGCGGCAGCTCTCGCGCAGGGCGTGCCTCGCTCACAGACCCAGCGTGGCACGGACCTGAACGGGGGCGTGGCGAGGCACGCACGCCGGGCCTGGCGCGTCGGCCGGTGCGACCGGCGTGCTCGCAGGTGAGGCCGTCCCGACCCAGCGGTCGTCGAACACCGCGAGCGGGACGTCCGGCTCGTGACCGAACCGCCACGGGACGCTGGTCACCATCACCCCTGGCTGGAACAGCAGCCTCGCCTTGAGCCGCAGCGCGCTCTGGTTGTGCAGCAGCTGCTCCCACCAGTGCTCGACGACGTACTCGGGGATGTAGACCGCCACGACGTCGCGCGGGCTCTGGCGCCGGATGTCGGCGATGTAGTCGACCGCGGGCCTGGTCATGTCCCGGTACGGCGAGTCGAGCACGGTCAGCGGCACCGGCACCCGACGGGACTCCCACTCCGCCACGAGCTGGTCGGTCGCGGCAGGGCTGGTGCGGATGGTCAGGGCCTCGAGGCTCGAGGGGCGACCCGCGCGGGCGAAGGCGAGAGCCCGCAGTGCAGGAGTCGTGAGGCGGGAGACGAGCACGATCGCGTGGACACGGCTAGGCAGGGGGACTCCCTCGACGCTCGGCGTGAGCGCTCGGTCGACCGAGGCGTAGTGCGCGTGGACGCCGCGCATGAGCGCGAAGAGCACCGGCATGGCGATCACCACGAGGTAGGCGCCGTGGCTGAACTTGGAGATCAGGACGATCACGAGGACGACGAGCGTGAGGACCGACCCGAAGCCGTTGATGGCGCGGGCCCGGTGAACCTTCCTGACCCCCAGCAGCGGGGCCGTGTGCAGCGCGCGGGTCCAGTGCACGACCATCCCGCTCTGGCTGAGGGTGAACGACACGAAGACTCCGAGGATGTACAGCTGGATCAGCCGGGTGGGGCTCGCGTCGAACGCCACGACGAGCCCCGCAGCAGCCGTGGCGAGGACGACGATGCCGTTGCTGAACACCAGTCGGTCGCCTCGGCGCGAGAGCTGCCGGGGCATGAACCCGTCCTCAGCGAGGATCGAGGCCAGGATCGGGAAGCCGTTGAACGCCGTGTTCGCCGCCATGACGAGGATCAGTGCGGTCATCGCCTGGACGAGGAAGAATCCGGGGCTCCCGGTGCCGAACACCGCGCCCGCGAGCTGGGCGATGACCGTCCGCTGCACGTAGCCGTCCGGGGCACCCACCAGCCTGCTGACGTCGTCGGCGACGTGCACGTGGCTGACCAGGGCCAGCGCGGTCAGGCCTGCGAACATCGTGATCGTGAGCCCGGCCATGATCGCCAGCGTCCCGGCGGCGTTGGTCGCCTCGGGCCTGCGGAAGTTCGGGACACCGTTGCTGACCGCCTCGACCCCGGTCAGCGCGGTGCACCCCGAGGCGAACGATCGCAAGACCACCGCCATGAGGGCGAGCCCGGTGAGCTGGTCTCCGTGCGCGGCGATCGCGTAGGACGCGGACTCGGCCACCGGAGGCTCCCCGGCAAGCGTCCTGACCAGGCCGACCGCGATCATCGTGAAGACCGCCACGACGAAGCCGTAGGTCGGGACCGCGAAGGCCTTGCCCGACTCCTTCACGCCCCGGAGGTTGGCCACGGTGAGCGCGGCGATCACGCCGAGGCACAGCATCGTCGCCTGCGGCGCCAGGGACGGGACGGCCGAGACGAGGTTCGCCACTCCCGCCGCGACCGACACCGCGACGGTCAGGACGTAGTCCACCAGCAGCGCGGCGGCGGCGACGAGCGCGGCGTTCTGGCCGAGGTTCGCGCGACTGACCGCATAGGCGCCGCCCCCGCTCGGGTAGGCGTGGCAGGTCTGTCGGTAGGACAGGACGACCGTCGTCAGCAGGATGACGACGGCGCCCGCGACCCACGGGGTGAGGTGCAGCAGCGCCAGGCCGCCGGCCGACAGCACCAGGAGGATCTCCTCGGTCGCGTAGGCGTTCGAGGACAACGGGTCGGAGCAGAAGACCGGTAGGGCGAGCCACTTCGGCAGCAGCGTCTCGGAGAGCTGTTCCGACGTCAGCGGACGGCCGACCAGCACTCGCTTGGTCAACGACATGGGCAGGGCCACGCACCCAGCCCACACCTGTCCCGGGCGCGTGGGCGGCGATCTTGACGGACCCCTAACGCGCGCGGCCTCGGTCTTGACGGTCCGGCTCTGGCGCGACGTGGGTGGTGCGCGCATGATCGTCACCTGGGATCGGAGCCTGAGGAGGACCGGCTGGTAGCCGACAACGCACCCGGCGGACGGCCGGGGCAGCACGCCCTCGCAGCCGGGGTCGCGGCGATCCTCGGAACGTTCGTCCCCGGCATCGGCGAGTTCATCGCCGTGCCCGCGTCCGTTGCCGCGATGGTCCTGGGGGTGGTTGGTCTCAGGCGGTACGAGACCGGCCGGTCGGCCAGTGTGGTCCCGGCCGCCGTGGGCGCTGTTCTCGGCGCGCTCGCGGTGCTCGCGGTGCTCGTCGTCACCCTCGCGGACCGGACCTGACCGGCTCCTGCTCGAGGTCGACGGACGCCAGGTTCGAGAGCCCTGTGGCCGCGCGGGCGGGCCGTGCCTATCCTCGAAGCCGGAGGACGGCAATGGCGCACGGACCCACCCTCATCGCGTCGGTGAGCCGCGCCCTGCACCTGCTCGACGAGGTCGGCGCCGCGGCGGGACCCGTCTCGGCCAAGGTGCTCGCCCGGCGCACCGGTCTGGCGCTGCCCACCGTCTACCACCTGCTCCGCACGCTCGTGCACGAGGGGTACCTGGAGCGCCTGGACGGCGTGGGGTACGTGCTCGGCACCCGGGTGAGCGCCCTCGCCGACGCCCCGAGCCGGACCGCGGCGCGCAGCCGGCGCCAGCACGAGGTCCTCCACGGGTTGCACGTCGAGACCGCCGCGGCCGCCTACCTGTCGGTGCTCGCCGACGGCGAGGTCCACCTGCTCGAGGTCGTCGACTCCAGCGCGGCGCCGCGCGTGCCGCTGTGGGCGGACCTGGAGGCTGCCGCCCACGCGACGGCGCTCGGCAAGGCCCTGCTCGGCGCCCTGCCCGAGCCCGGACGCCGGGAGTACCTGGCCAACCACGCGCTGGCCGACCTGACCCCGCGGACCCTGACCGACCCGCGGGTGCTGCTCCACCAGCTGGCCACCAGCGCGGAGCTCGCCGTCGACCGCGAGGAGTACATCCTCGGCTCGTCGTGCGTGGCAGTCGCCGTCCAGCTCCCCACCGGGCCGGCCGCCGTGGCCGTCTCGGTGCCGTCGCAGCGCCTGGACCGGGTCGCCGACGGCGCGGCCGTGCGACGCGCGGCCCGCCGCCTCGCGCTCGACGTCGCGGTCTGAGCCGGCAGCGCGACACCTCGCTCACCATCTGAACTCGACGACGTTGCCCCGGGCCGCGGGGCGTCGGACGCTCGAAGCACGGACACCGACGTCTGGAGGTGCAGCATGACCACGACCTCTCCCCCGGCACCCGCCGGATCCGCGAAGGCCGACCAGGCCGCGCGCCGCGATCTGTATCGCACGATGACGCTCATCCGAGCGTTCGAGGAGGCCATCAAGCGGGACTACTGGGCCGACAAGGGCCCGGGCTTCGACATCGGCAAGGGACTCGTGCCCGGCGAGATGCACCTGGCCGCCGGCCAGGAACCCGTCGCAGCCGGCGTGTGCGCCCACCTGACCGCCGACGACGCCGTCACGGCCACCCACCGGCCGCACCACTTCGCGATCGCGCACGGCATGGACCTCAAGGCCCTCGCCGCGGAGATCTTCGGCCGCGAGACCGGGCTCGGCCACGGCCGAGGCGGGCACATGCACCTGTTCGACCCCGCCACGCACTTCTCGTGCTCGGGGATCATCGCCGAGGGCTACCCGCCAGCCCTGGGCCAGGCGTTCGCGTTCCAGCGCCAGGGCACCGACCGGATCGCGGTCGCGGTCACCGGCGAGGGCGCAGCCAACCAGGGCGCGTTCCACGAGTCGCTGAACCTCGCGGCGCTGTGGCACCTGCCGGTGGTGTTCGTGGTCGAGGACAACGACTGGGGCATCTCGGTGCCGCGCTCGGCCTCGACCTCGGTGGCGTCCAACGCCGCCCGCGCGGCCGCGCACGGCATGCCGGGCGTCCGCGTCGAGGACAACGCCGTCGAGACCGTGCACGCCGCGGCGGCCGAGGCGGTCGCCCGCGCTCGCGCGGGCCAGGGCCCGAGCCTGATCGAGGTCCACACCCTGCGCCTGTGGGGCCACTTCGAGGGCGACGCCGAGGGCTACCGACCCGAGCTGGACCAGGTGCCGGGCCGCGACCCCCTGCCGACCTACCGCGCCACGCTGGTCGCGGACGGTGTGCTCACCGACGCTGACGCCGACGCGATCACGGCCGAGGCCTCCGCCCAGGTCGAGGAGGCGATCGCCTTCGCCAAGGACAGCCCGCTGCCCGACCCCGCCCACGCCAGCGCCTACGTGTTCGCCTGAGGAGGAGCCATGACCGTCACCGAGACGCCGGCCACGCCGGCGCCGCAGAGCCACCGCCTGACCACCGCCAAGGCCATGGCCGACGGGATCGCAGAGGAGATGCGCCGCGACCCGGCGGTGATCTACCTCGGGGAGGACGTCGGCGCGTACGGGGGCATCTTCGGCTCGACCACCGGGCTGCTCGACGAGTTCGGCCCCACCCGGGTGCTGGACACCCCGATCTCCGAGTCCGCGTTCATCGGCCTGGGGATCGGCGCCGCCGTCGAGGGCATGCGCCCGATCGTCGAGCTGATGTTCGCCGACTTCATGGGGGTGTGCCTGGACCAGATCTACAACCACATGGCCAAGATCCACTTCGAGTCCGGCGGCAACGTCAAGGTCCCGATGGTGCTCACCACGGCGGTGGGCGGGGGCTACTCCGACGCCGCCCAGCACTCGCAGTGCCTGTGGGGCACGTTCGCGCACCTGCCAGGCATGAAGGTCGTCGTGCCCTCGAACCCCTACGACGCCAAGGGACTGATGATCTCGGCGATCCGGGACGACAACCCGGTGGTCTACATGTTCCACAAGGGCGTGATGGGCCTGGCCTGGATGGCCAAGAACCCGCGGGCCTCGGCCGACGTGCCCGACGGCGCGTACACCGTCGAGATCGGCAAGGCCGCCACCGCGCGCAAGGGCACCGACGTCACCGTCGTGACCCTCTCGCTGTCGGTGCACCACGCGCTGGACGTCGCCGAACGCCTCGCGCCTCAGGGCATCGACGTCGAGGTCATCGACCTGCGCAGCCTCGTCCCGCTGGACCGCGAGGCGATCCTGGGGTCGGTGGCCCGCACCGGACACCTGGTGGTGGTCGACGAGGACTACCTGTCGTTCGGGCTGTCGGGTGAGGTCGTCGCGACGGTCACCGAGCACGACCCGGGGATGCTCCGGGCCGCAGCGGTCCGGGTCGCCAACCCGGACACGCCCGTGCCGTACTCCCGGCCACTCGAGCAGGTCGTGCTGCCGGGCCCCGCGCGCATCGAGGCAGCGATCCGGAAGGTGCTCGGCGGATGACCGAGGTCCCCTTCCCGCCGTTGTCGGCCGAGCAGCCGGAGGCCGAGGGCGTGCTGTCGACCTGGTTCGTCGACGACGGGCAGCACGTCGACGCCGGCCAGACGCTCGCCGAGGTCCAGGTCGACAAGGTCGCGGCGGACGTGCCGGCCCCGGTGTCGGGCACCGTCCACCTGCTCGTCGAGGAGGAGGCTGTGGTCACCCAGGGCCGGCCGATCGCCACGATCGACTGACCGCGCCGACCGCGCGGCCGGCGCCCCGGTCATCCGCGCGATGGCCGGGGTGCCGCGCGCTGGCCCATCACCGCGCCCAGCACCGTGAGCCCGGCAGCGACGCACACGTGCCACACGGCGTGGCCGTAGCGCCAACCGTTGGTGTAGCACAGCGGCCAGCCCGGGCTCGACAGGATCTCCACCACGCCACCGAGAGCGAGCAGGGCGACGGTCGACAGGATCGCGCGGCGCAGGGACGGCCGTCGGCGGGCCCGCTCCAGGTTGAGCAGGACGGCGACGGTCGCGACGCCTCCCTGGGCGAGGTCGCCGGCGTGCGGGGCCAGGTGCAGCAGCGGCACCATCGCGACGGTCGGCGCCGCCCACCACCACCATGCGCGCGCCGTGCCGGTCAGGTCGGCCACCGCGTCGGCGATGATGAACACCAGCGCCCCGAGCAGCGGCAGGTCGTGGGCGAGGTCGGCCCAGATGGGGTTCGGGCCGTGCTGGACCACCGAGCCGAACCCGATGCCCGCCACCAGCGCCGCGTAACCGAACACGGCGGGCGACGCGGTCAGGTCGTCGGCGCGTCCGACCCATCGGTGCAGCCAGCCGCGCCTGACGCCGACCGCGATCACCACACCCGCGACGACGAACGCGAGGCTCGAGGCCGCCGAGACCGGCTCGTGCCAGAACCCTGGCGACAGCGGCTCGCACCCTGGTCCCGTCGTGTCCGGCGGGACCGGCGCCAGCCACGCTGCGACGACCCCCACCTGCCTCACGCTAGTGCGCCGATCAGCGGCGCGCTCGCGATCCGCGCCTCAGCAGCCCGTCCCCGCGCTACCTCGCGCCGCCGTCGCCCGCGGCGACCGCCCCGCTCGCGGCGAGCCACTGGTCGAACGTCATCTCGGTGAGCAGGGCGTGGTCGCCGGGCAGCATCGCCTCGCCGCTGAGCTCGAGTCCGAACACGCCGCGCCAGGTCGGCACCAACCGGAGCTCATGACCGCGCGCCTGCAGCGTGCGCCGGGCCAGGTCCACCAGGTCCTCGGTCCGCGGTCCGGCGACCTCGATCATCGCGTGCAACGGACGACCGGTGGCCACATCGGCCAGCACCGCCGCGAGGTCCTCCGCGGCCAGCGGCTGCAGGAGCAGGGGCGGGACTGGTGCGACCCCGTCACGCTCGACGCGCTGCGCGAGCATCGCCGGGAAGTCGTGGAGCTGCGCCGCACGCACCACCGTCCACGGCACGCCACGCACCGCGACCAGGCGCTCCTGGGCGCGCTTGCCCGCGTAGTGCGGGACGTACCGGCCGTGGTCCACGCCGAGCACGGAGAGCAGCACATGGTGCCCGACGCCTGCCCGGCGCTCGGCCGCGAGGAGCGTGCGGGTCGACGTGGTGAAGTACTCCACCACCTCGGCCGTCAGGTCCGAGTGGACGTTCGTCACGTCGACCACCGCGTCGGCACCGTCCAGCGCGGCGTCCAGCCCGGCGCCGGTGTGGACGTCGACGCCGAGCTTCCTGCTCAGTCTTCGCGCGTGATGGCCGGCTCGGCCCAGGGCGTCGCACAGCTGCCTTCCGATCCGCCCGGTCCCCCCCACGACAGCGACCTGCATGGTCGGCCCCCTCTCCGTGAAGGATCTGCACGACCCCTCCACGTGATCATCGCTGACCCCGCAGGCCTGCGCGCGTGCAGCGTCCTAGCCTCATCCCGTGCCCACCCACGTCGCCATGGTTCCGCTGCCCGGGCGGATCCGGCACGCCGCCGCTCGACGCTCCCACCGCGCCCGCAACGCGATCGCGCTGGCCGTCGGAGGCGTGCTCGCCCTGACCGGCGCCGGCGTCGCCGCCGCCTACGTCCACCTGGACAGCAACGTGAAGGTGGCCGACGCCCTCACGCTCGCCGGTCCCGCGCCGACGCCCACCCCCGCGGCGACACCAACGCCGACGCCCACCCCCGTCGACCCGCAGGCCGGCAAGCCCGTGAACCTGCTGCTGATCGGGTCGGACGAGCGCTACGGCGCCAACGGTGCCATCGGGGGCGACAAGAGCCTGGGGAGCATGCGCTCGGACACCACGATCGTCGTCCACGTGTCCGCGGACCGCAGCCGTGCCGAGCTGGTCTCGATCCCCCGGGACTCGATGGTGCACATCCCCTCGTGCACCATGACCAACGGCCGCACGACGCGGGCGCGCTTCGACATGTTCAACTCGGCGTTCGCGACCGGGTGGGACACCGGCGGCGACATCACCTCCGCCGCCGCGTGCACCATCAAGACCGTCCAGAGCCTCACCGGCCTGACGATCGACCACTTCGTGGTGGTCGACTTCGTGGGCTTCCAGGCGATGGTCGACGCGATCGGCGGGGTACCGATCTGCATCCCGGAGAACTACGACTCCAAGAACGCCAAGCTCCACGTCACAGCCGGCTACCAGACGCTCGACGGGCCGACCGCCCTGGCGTACGCCCGCGCCCGCGAGGGCACCAACATGAACGGCTCGGACCTGCAGCGCGCGGCGCGTCAGCAGCAGCTCGTCGCCGCGATGATCCACCAGGTGCTGAGCCGGAACGTGCTCACCAGCGTGCCGGCCCTCATGGGCTTCCTCAACGCTGCGACCAGCTCGCTGACCGTCGACCCGGGACTCGGGCACCTCACCGACATGGCCGGCATGGCGCTCAGCCTGCGCGGCCTCGACCCGAGCCACATCACCTTCATGACGATCCCGGTCGCCGACTGGCCGCCGAACCACAACCGGGTGGAGTGGACGTCGGCGGCCACGAAGATCTGGGCCAACATGGTCGCCGACCAGCCGATCGTGAGCAGTGAGGAGCCCGCCAGCACCTCGCCGAGCGGCTCGGCCACGGGTTCGTCGACCGGCTCACCGAGCGGTTCGCCGAGCGGCTCGGCCACGGCCCCTGCGAAGATCCCGACGCCGACCCCACCGGCCAACTACCACCCGGGCGACCCGTTCAACGCGGCAGCCACCCCCGCCGTCTGCGGCTGATCTCCTGAGCGCCGTGCGCATCGGGCACGATGGTCCCGTGCGCCGACCCCGGCGCCCGGAACCGGAGGCGTGGAGATGAACCGACGCGGCGTCGCGCGCGCCGGTGCGGCCGCGCTCCTCTTCGGCGCGTCGACCCCGTTCGCGGCGCAGCTCGCCGATCGCATGGACGCGTTCGCCCTGGCCGGACTGCTCTACCTGGGCGCCGCGCTGGCCGTGCTGCCGTCGGTGCTGCGCCGGCCGCCCGAGCGGCGGTCGCTGCGCCGGGGGTGGCGCCGGCTCGCGATCGCGGTCGTGCTCGGCGGAGCCGTCGGTCCCGTGCTCCTGGCGCTCGGCCTGCAGCGCACCGGCGCAGCGAGCGCGTCACTGCTGCTCAACCTCGAGCTCGTGTTCACCGTGGTGGTCGCCGCGACCGTGTTCCGCGAGCACATCGGCACCCGGGTCGCGGCGGGAACCGCCCTGCTCGCGCTCGCCGGGGTCCTGCTCGCGGGCACCGCGGGAGCCGGGGACGCCCGGACGGGCGCCCTGCTCGTGGCGGGCGCGTGCCTGGCCTGGGCGGTGGACAACAGCGTGACCGCCGAGCTCGACGAGCTCACCCCCGCCCAGATCACCTTCGTCAAGGGACTGGTGGCCGGCACCGTGAACACGGCCATCGGGCTGACCTCCGCCCCGGCGCCGGAGCCCCGGCTCGTGGTCGCGGCGCTGGCCGTCGGTGCACTGGGCTACGGCGCGTCGATCACGCTGTGGGTGGCTTCGGCCCGTGAGCTGGGTGCGGCGCGCGCGCAGGTGGTCTTCGCCACCGCACCGTTCCTGGGCGCAGCCCTCGCGTGGACGGTCTTCGGTGACCCGGTGGTGGCGGGGACGCTGGTCGGGTGCCTCCTGGCCGGGGCCGGTGTGGCCCTCGTGGTGCGTTCGGCGCACACGCACGCCCACCGTCACCCGGCGGTCGAGCACGACCACGAGCACGAGCACGGCGACGGCCACCACGACCACGAGCACCCGGACGGCTTCACCGGGCGCCACCAGCATCCGCATCGCCACCAGGAGCTGGTCCACGAGCACGCGCACGTGCCCGATCTGCACCACCGGCACCCCCATGAGGGGTCCTGACCGGCGTCAGTCCCCGATCGCCGCCAGGACCTCGCGCATCGCCGCGCGGTAGGTGCGCAACGCCTCGTGACCGGCAGGGCTGAGCACGTAGCTCGTCCGGACCCGCCCGTCGACGACGCGCTTGGTGCTGGCCACGAGCCCCGCGTCCTCCAGGCGGGACATCTGCACCGAGAGGTTGCCGCGACTCAACCCCGCCTGGCGGAGCAGGTACATGAAGTCGGCCGACTCGACCATCGCGAGGACCACGAGCACGCGGAGCCGGGCCGGCTCGTGGACCAGCGGGTCGAGCACCGGGAGCACCGGGGCCCGGTCCATCAGGCCTCGTCCTCGCGGGCGTCGGCGACGAGGCGCGCCAGCAGCACCGCCCCGGTGGCAGCCACCACCGCTCCGGCGAGCACCAGCGTCAGACCCGGCCCGGTCCCCGTGAGCACCGCCCCGGCACCGGCGGCGAGGAGCAGGGCGCCGTACCAGGCGAAGCGCGGCGAGCGGGTCAGTCCCGCGGCCACCACCGCGAGCACCGCCAGCAGGGTCGCCGGTAGGGCGTCGACCAGGTCGCCGGGGAACGCCCCGCGCGCCGCCACCCCGGCACCGAGCACGGCGAGCACGGCCACGAGGGCTGCGACCCCCAACCCGACCGACCACCCGAGCTCACGGCGCGACCGCTCCCGGCGCTCGCGGCGGAACTCCACCCGACCGGCCCGCGGCTCCACCACGCGCCGGTGCAGCACCTGCCACGCCACCAGGGCCAACGGCGGCACCACGATCGACGCCACCACCAGGTCGGTCCAGTAGCCGGCACCGATCACGATCACCGCGGCGCCCGCCACCAGGTCCAGCGAGCCGTCCGCCCAGGACGCCCGGTACAGCCGTGCCTCGGGTGAGCTCATCGATCCCATCTCCATACGGTTCACGCGATGAACTCAGTTTGCACCATGAACCCACAGTTCGACAAGCCCCGTGCCCCCACGTCACGGAGCCGCCTCCCGGCGATCGTCCAGGGCGCACCCAGGTCCGCGGGGGACGATGCCCGGGCACGCGACGCCACCCGTCGACGCAACGCGCCGGCCGGCAGGAGGGAGCTCCGATGGGCCCCCTCGCCGCGCGGATCGACGCCCTCCTGACGGCGCTGCACGGCTGGCCCGTCTACCTCGTGATCGGCCTCCTGGCGTTCGGCGAGGCGGCGGTGTTCGTCGGCCTCGTCCTCCCGGGGGAGACGAGCCTGGTGCTCGGCGGCGTGCTCGCGGCGCAGGGCAACCTCCACCTCCCGGTGCTGATCGCCGTGGGGATCGTCGCCGCGGTGTCCGGGGACCAGGTGGGCTACGCCGTCGGACGGTGGATGGGCCCGGGCATGAGACGCAGCCGCCTGGGCAGGCGGATCGGCACCACCCACTGGGACCACGCCGAGGACGTGCTGGCCCGGCGCGGCGCCGTCGCCGTGTTCGCCGGCCGGTTCGTCGCCGTGCTCCGGGCACTCGTGCCGGGGCTGGCGGGTGCCGGCCGGATGCCCTACCGCCACTTCCTGCCGGCCAACGCCGCCGGCGGGACGCTGTGGGTGCTCGCCGCGACAGGCGTCGGCTACCTCGCGGGCCAGTCCTGGCGGCACGCCGAGGCCTTGCTGGGCGTCTGGGGCGCGACCGGCGCGGCCGTCGCGGTGATCGGCGTCGCGGTCGCGGCGGTTCGCCGACGCCGCCGCCAGGCCTGAGGATCCTGGGCACCGGCCCGCGGTCTCCGACCCGCCGGGTCCCGCCGCGTCGTCCGATCGCCCGTCCCATCCGATCGCAGGTCCCATCCGATCGCCCGCCACGTGCGAACCACGAGGTCGCGTCGACCGCTCCGGTCGACAGCGCGACGGAGCGACGGCACGCTCGTCGGGACGGAGGAGGCACATGGCGGTCGACATGGAGCACGTCCGGCGCCCGGCGCGCACGGCGGGGGCGGCCGCAGGCGTGCTCGCGGCGGGCGCGATGTTCGGCGTCGCGCACCTCGCCGCCGCGATCCTCGACCCGCCAGCCAGCCCGCTGTCCTCGCTCGGTGACACGTTCATCGACCTGACGCCGGAGTGGCTCAAGGAGTTCGCGATCTCGCTGTTCGGCACCAACGACAAGAAGGCACTGCTGGTCGGCATGGTGCTGGTGATCGTCGTCGCGTCCGGCCTGATCGGCGTCCTGGCGCTGCGCCGGCTCGGCTGGGCGCAGGGTGTCGTGGTCGCGCTGGGCGCGGTCGTCGGGATCGCCGCGGCGTCCCGGCCGCAGACCGGCCAGCTCGCCCTGGTGCCGAGCGTCGTCGGGGCGGTGGTGGGCGCGCTGGCGCTGCGCTGGATGGTGCGCGCGCTGGTCCGCTCCCCCGGCGCAGCCCGCACCGGCCCGGCGGGTGGCTCCGGCCCCCGCGACGCCGGGCGCCGTGTGTTCCTGGGCACGGCGCTGGCCACCGGCGCCGTCGCGGTGCTCAGCGCCGCGGCGGGCACGGTCGTCGCAGGCGCGCGCAGCACCGCGAGCGCGGTCAGGAACCTCGTGCTGCCCGCCCCGGCGCGCCCGGCGCCGCCGGTGCCCGCCGATGCCCAGTCCCCGGTGGCCGGCGTGGTCGACGTCGTGACGTCCAACCGGGACTTCTACCGGATCGACACCGCCTTCACGGTTCCGCAGGTCGACCCGGACTCCTGGCGCCTGCGGGTCCACGGGCTGGTCGACCGCGAGGTCACGATGACCTTCGACGACCTCCTCGCGGCCGACCTGGTCGAGGCCTACGTCACCTTGACCTGCGTGTCCAACGCGATCGGCGGCGACCTGGCGGGCAACGCCAGGTGGCTCGGCCTGCCGGTGCGCGAGGTGCTGGCGAAGGCCGGCCCGCAGGCCGGGGCGGACATGGTGCTGTCGCGCAGCGCCGACGGGTTCACCGCCTCCACCCCGATCCAGGCGCTCACCGATGACCGCGACGCGCTGCTCGCGATCGGCATGAACGGCGACCCGCTACCGGCCGAGCACGGCTTCCCGGTGCGCATGGTCGTGCCGGGGCTGTACGGCTACGTCTCGGCCACCAAGTGGGTGGTCGACCTGGAGGTCACCCGGTTCGCCGACGCGCAGGCCTACTGGACGGCGCGCGGCTGGTCGGAGAAGGGCCCGATCAAGACCGCCTCCCGGATCGAGGTCCCGCGTACGGGCACCTCGGTCCCCGCCGGTCCGGTGGACGTCGGCGGCACGGCATGGGACCAGCACACCGGCATCACCAAGGTCGAGGTCCAGGTCGACGACGGACCCTGGCAGGAGGCGACCCTGGCCGGGCAGATCTCCATCGACTCGTGGCGCCAGTGGTCGTGGCGGTGGCCCGACGCGACCTCCGGCGACCACGTCCTGCGCGTCCGGGCGACCAACGCCGACGGCGTCACCCAGACCGGCGACCTCACCACGCCGTTCCCGGACGGGGCGACCGGCTGGCACGAGGTCTCGGTGTTCGTCCAGTAGCGGAGGTGTGGCGACGGTGCGAGATCGAACGGCGAGATCCGGTGCAGCCGTGAACAATGACCCGGTGAGCTCGCACTCCCCCGCCCGGTGGTCCGGCGCCGGCCCGACGGTCGCGTCCGGCCGTGCGGGGGCAGACCGGTGACGGCCGCCGCGGTGCGGACCCTCGCCCGGGTGGGCGCCGCACCGCTGGACCTCGCCGCCCACGTCGCTGCGGTCGACCGGCCCGGGGCCGGTGCCGTGGCGACCTTCGTGGGCCAGGTACGGGACCACGACCCGCGGGTCGTCGGCGAGGTCGTCGCCCTGGAGTACTCCGCCCACCCCGACGCGGAGCGGGTCCTGGCCGAGATCGCGGCCCGGCACGCCGAGCGACCCGGGGTGCTCGGCGTCGCGGTGAGCCACCGCACGGGTCGGCTGGCGGTCGGCGACCTCGCGCTGGTCGCCGCCGTGTCGAGCGCGCACCGACAGCTCGCGTTCGAGGTGTGCGAGGCGCTGGTCGAGCAGGTGAAGGCCGAGCTCCCGGCATGGAAGCGCGAGGTGCTCGCCAACGGCCGCGCCGTGTGGGTGGGCCTGTGACGGTCCTCGTCGACCGGTTCGGGCGCGCGCACCACGACCTGCGCATCTCCCTGACGGACCGCTGCTCGCTGCGGTGCACCTACTGCATGCCTGCCGAGGGTGTGCCGTGGCTCGCGAGGCCCTCGATGCTCACCACCGACGAGCTGGTGCGCGTGGCCGCGGTCGCGGTCGGCCTCGGTGTCCGCGAGATCCGTCTCACCGGCGGCGAGCCGTTGCTGCGTCCGGACGTGGTCGACGTGGTGCGGCGGCTCGCGACGCTCGAGGGCCCGTCGGGGCCCCCCGAGGTCTCGATGACCACCAACGGGCTGCGCATGCCCGCGCTCGCCGGCGACCTGCGCGCGGCAGGGCTCGCGCGGGTCAACGTCAGTGTGGACACCCTCGACCCCGAGCGGTTCGCCCGGCTGACCCGCCGCGACAAGCTGCCCGACGTGCTCGCCGGGCTGGCGGCGGCCGCGGACGCGGGCTTCGACCCGATCAAGCTCAACGCGGTGGTCATGCGCGGGGTCAACGACGACGAGGTGATCGACCTGGTGCGCTTCGCGGTGCGCCACGGGTACCAGATGCGCTTCATCGAGCAGATGCCGCTGGACGCGGGCCACACCTGGGACCGCGGCGAGATGGTCGACCAGGCCGAGATCCTCGAGAGGCTGCGCGCCGCGTTCCGGCTGACGCCCCTCGACGGGCGCGGCGCCGCACCCGCAGAGCTGTGGCTCGTGGACGACGGCCCGGCGACGGTCGGCGTGATCGCCTCGGTGACCGCGCCGTTCTGCGGCTCGTGCGACCGGCTGCGCCTGACCGCCGACGGTCAGCTGCGCTCGTGCTTGTTCGCCCGTACTGAGACCGACGTCCGCGCGGTGCTGCGCTCCGGCGCGGACGACGCGTCCATCGAGGCCGCGCTGCGCGACTGCCTGGCCGGGAAGAAGGCCGGTCACGGCATCGGCGAGCCAGGCTTCGTCCAGCCCGACCGCCCGATGAGCGCGATCGGCGGCTGACCCGCGCCGACGCGCGGTCGCGATAGACCGCTACCCGGCGTCGAGCACTCGACCTACCCGGCCGGGACCTCCTTGGTCATCACGCAGTTGCCCTGCCCCTTGGACCGCTGGAAATCGAAGCCGAGCTGCTCGTACATGGTCCTGGTGGCGTTGTAGAGGAACGACGCGGAGGTCTTCTTCCCCGGCGGGAGGTCGTGCGGGTACGACTCGACCAGTCCGCCGCCGGCGGCGGCGACCAGCGCGAGGGCGCCCCGGACGGCGACCGCGGCGACGCCCTTGCGTCGGTAGCGGCGGTCGACGAACAGGCAGGTGATCCGGTAGTCGGGCCGGCGCACGACACCTCGCACCCACTCCTTGCGGTGGTGGATGTTGGGCAGCTCCTCGACGGTGCCGTACTGCGCCCAGGCGATCGCGTCATCGCCGTCGAGCACGAGGGCGGCATGCGTGCGCCCCTGCTCGACGAGCCGCCGCTTGAACTCGCGGTTCCCGATCGCCCGGCGCTCCTCCTTGGGGTCCGGGTACAGGTGGAACCAGGTGCACCAGCACCCGCCCCACACGCCGTTGTGCCGCTCCGCGAGGTCCGCGAACGCGTCCCAGGTCGCCGGGCCGAGCGGCTCGATCCGGTAGCCGTCGATCGTGATGGCGTCGCCCACGGCGACCACGCTACGGCGATCCGCCCGCCAAGTCGCGCGCGCTCGCTCAGGCGGCGCGATGTCAGTAGCGCGGCACGGAAGGGTCCACCTCGCGGCTCCAGGCGTCGATGCCGCCGGTCAGGTGGGACACCGGGTCGAAGCCCGCCGCGAGCAGTGCGAGGCCGGCCTGACGCGAACGGATGCCCGCGTGGCAGAAGGCGACGATCGGCCGGTCCGCGGGCAGGGTGCGCCAGCCGCCTGCCAGGAGCTCACCCAGCGGCAGCGCCAGCGCGCCCGGGAGAGCGGCGATCGCGCGCTCGGCGGGCTCGCGGACGTCGACCAGGCGGACGCGACCGTCGGTGAGCAGGACGGCGAGCTCGGTGGCCGAGACCTCCCCCAGACGCGGCTCGGCGGGTGCATCCGGTCCGCGGCGCTCGGTCGACGCGGACGGAGACATGCCGGGCCCGCCCCACGTCGCCCCTTCGGCGGCCGCCACGCCTGCGTCCGGCGCCGCCCGGCCGGCGACCGGGATCTCCCGCCACCGTGCGGCCAGCGCGTCCACCACCAGGATCCGTCCGAGCAGCGGCCTCCCGACGCCGGTCATGAGCTTGACCACCTCGGTCGCCATGAGCGAGCCGACCTGGCCGCACAGGGCGCCGAGCACACCCGCCTCGGCGCAGGACAGCACCTGGCCGGGCGCGGGCGGGTCGGGGAACACGTCGCGCAGCTGGATCGCCGGGACGCCCGCCGGGGGCCGGCCCCAGAACACCGACACCTGCGCGTCGAAGGCGAGCACCGAGCCCCACACCTCGGGCAGGCCCAGGCGCACGCACGCGTCGTTGATGAGGTACCGGGAGACGAAGGTGTCGGTGCCGTCGACGACCACGTCGTAGTCGGCGAGCAGGTCCGCGTTCTCCGCGGTGAGCCGCAGGTGGTGGGTGACCACCTCGACGCCGGGGTCCAACGCCTCGACGCGCCGCGCCGCGGAGTCCACCTTGGGCGTGCCGACGTCGGCGGTGGCGTGCAGCACCTGGCGCTGCAGGTTGGACAGCTCCACGTCGTCACCGTCGACGATCCCGATCCGCCCGACGCCCGCGGCCGCCAGGTAGAGCACCACCGGGGAGCCCAGGCCGCCGGCACCGACCACGCACACCCGCGCAGCGCGCAGGCGGCGCTGGCCCTCCTCGCCGAGGCGGTCGAGCAGCAGGTGCCGCGAGTAGCGTCGGACCTGGTCCGGGGTCAGCGTGGGGCCCGGCTCGACGAGCGCAGGGACGCGGCCGTCCCACGAGTGGTTCACGCGCGCCAGGCTAGCCACCGCCGGCCCGCGCCACGAGCCGGCAGCCGGGCCCCCGGGACGGATGGGCCGTCGAACACCTCGCTCCTGCGGCACTATCCTCGGATTCATGACGCAGCTGCGGATCGGCGAGGTCGCCCGGGTGCTCGGGGTCAGCGATGACACGGTGCGTCGGCTGCTGGACGCCGGTCAGCTCGCGTCCACCCGCGACGACCACCGCCGCCGGGTGGTCGACGGTGCGGACCTGGCCGCGTACCTGCGTGCCCAGCGCGCCGCCGGCCAGCCGGGCACCTCCTCGGCCCGCAACAGGTTCGAGGGCCTGGTGACCGATGTCCTGGTCGACGGGGTCATGGCGCAGGTCGAGCTCCAGGCCGGACCGCACCGCGTCGTGTCGCTGATGTCGCGCGAGGCCGTCGAGGAGCTGGGCCTCGAGCCGGGGGTCCTCGCCGCAGCCGTCGTCAAGGCCACCCTGGTCGTGGTGGAGCGGGAGGGCGGCAGCCGGTGACTGCCGCGGGGGTGACCCGGCGCCGCCGGACGCGGATGCCACGCGGCATGCCGCTGCTCGCCGCGCTCGGAGCCGCGTTCCTCGTGCTCCCGCTGGTGGCGCTCGTCTGGCGCGCGCCGTGGGGCGAGCTCGCCGCACGCCTGACCGACCCGACGACCCTCGAGGCGCTGCGCCTGTCGCTGGTCTCGGCGAGCACCGCGACGGCGCTGAGCGTGGTGCTCGGCGTGCCGCTCGCCTGGGTCCTGGCCCGCGCCGCCCTGCCGGGCCTGCGCGTGCTGCGCGCCCTGGTCACGGTGCCGCTCGTGCTCCCGCCCGTGGTGGGCGGCGTCGCCCTGCTGCTCCTGCTGGGCCGGCGGGGCCTGGCCGGGCAGTACCTGGACGCGTGGTTCGGCGTGCAGATCCCGTTCACGACGCTCGCCGTGGTGATCGCCGAGGCGTTCGTCGCCATGCCGTTCCTGGTCGTCTCGGTCGAGGGCGCGCTGCGCGGGGTCGACAGACGCGCCGAGGACGCCGCTGCCACGCTCGGTGCCGGACCCTGGTACGTCGCCCGCCGCGTCACGCTCCCCGCGGTGGCCCCCGGACTCGCCGCCGGCACCGCGCTGACCTTCGCGCGGGCCCTGGGCGAGTTCGGCGCGACGATCACGTTCGCCGGGAGCCTGCCGGGCACCACCCAGACCATGCCCCTGGCGATCTACCTGGCGATGCAGAACGACCCGGCCGCCGCGATCGCGCTGTCCCTGGTGCTGCTCGCCACCTCCGCGACGGTCCTCGTCGCACTGCGTGAGCGCTGGGTGCCGGCGGTGCGGTCATGAGTCTGGCGGCCAGGGTCGCGGTGCGCCGCGAGACGTTCGCGCTGGACGTCGATCTCGGCGTGCCGGACGGCGGCGTGGTCGCCGTGCTCGGCCCCAACGGTGCGGGCAAGACCACCCTGCTGCGCGCACTGGCCGGGCTGAGCTCGGTCGACGAGGGCCGGGTCGAGGCCGGGGGCACGGTCTGGGAGGACACCGCGTCCGGGCGGTGGCTACCGCCGGAACGACGCGGGGTGGGGCTGGTGTTCTCCGACCACCTGCTGTTCGGCCACCTCACCGCGCTGCAGAACGTCGCCTTCGGCCCTCGGGCCCGCGGCGTGCAGCGCGAGGAGGCCCGGCGGCGCGCGCAAGCCTGGCTCGACCGGCTCGGCATCGGCGACCTTGCCGCCCGGCGGCCGTCGGCGCTGTCCGGCGGGCAGGCGCAGCGCGTGGCGCTGGCACGGGCCCTTGCGACAGAGCCGGCGGTGCTGCTGCTCGACGAGCCCCTCGCGGCGCTCGATGCGTCCACCCGCGTGGAGGTCCGTCGCGCGCTCGCCGACGTGCTGGGTGAGCGCCGCACCGTGTGCCTGCTGGTCACGCACGACCCGGTGGACGCGACCCTGCTGGCCGACCGCGTGGTGGTGCTCGAGGCCGGCGCCGTCGTCCAGGACGGCACCCCCGCCGAGCTCGCCCGCGCACCGCGAACCGGCTGGACGGCCCGGCTGCTGGGCCTCAACGTGTACCGCGGCGTCGCAGACGGCACGGCGGTCGCGCTCGACGAAGGTGGACGCCTCGTCCCGGCCGAGGCGCCCGTCGGTGCGGTGGTGGTCACCGTGGCGCCGGGCGCGATCGCGTTGCACGCCGAGCAGCCGCACGGCTCGCCGCGCAACGTCTGGCGCACGCACGTCACCACGGTCGAGCAGGCCGGCTCCGTCGTCCGGGTCGGGCTCGCCGGGCCGCCCGCCGCCCTGGCCGACCTCACGTCGGGCGCCGCGGCCGAGCTCGGCCTTGCCCCCGGCGTCGAGGTCTGGGCGTCGGTGAAGGCGAACGAGGTGCACGCCGAGCCGGACTGAGCGGCCAGCGCGTCGGCAGCCCCGAGCGCAGGTCGCCGTCGCTACCCTCGTCCGCGGGCGCGCGTCGCGCACCGACCGACGGCAGGAGGGACCTCCGTGACAGAGCCGCTGCTCACCCGAGCACTGGCCGCTCAGCTCACGAACCGTGTCCCACCCGGTCTGATCCGCGTCGCGGTCGTGGCCGGGGTGCTGGGCGCGTCCACAGTCGGCTACGTCACCACGGGCACGACGCCCTTCACCGCCGAGATCGTCAGCTCGAGCTCCTGGGTGCTCAGCTCCGCGCTGCAGTCCCTCGCCCTCGCATCGCTGGCGCTGGTCGTGACCGCGCCGCGCGCGGGCCTGGTGCTCGCCACCGTCTCGCTGGGCGTCGGCGGCCTCCTGCCGACCATCCACCAGGGCCTACCGGCCGCCTGGCTGGTCCCGGCAGCCGCGCTCGCCGTCATCGCCGTCACCGAGGGCGTGCTGAGCGTCCGCCGCAGAGCCCTCGCCCCCGTGCTCCTCGGTGCGGACCCGACCAGCGTGACGATTCCCGAGCTCCCGTCGTACGTCGTCGCACCCCTGCTGGTTCGCAGCCTCGAGGCCACCGTCGGGTCGATCGTCCTCATGCTCGTCGCGGCCGGCGCGGTCGGCTGGTGGTGGCACGACGACAGCGCGGCTTCGGACTTCCGCGCCCAGGCGGTGGTCGCCGACGCCACGGTCGTCTCGGTCGCCGACGACCACATGTCCGCCGAGGTGGAGCTCGACGGCGAGACGCTCCGGATGCCTACGACCAACCTGGACCGCACCGTCGGGGACCGCGTCACCGTGCGCTGGTCGCCCGAGACCGGTCGGGTCGAGGCCGTGGACGACGTCATGGACCCGACGCTCGTCCTGATCGTCGCAGCGTTCGCCGGAGTGCTCGGGGTCGGCTGGGTCCTGCGATCCCGCAGGACCCGACGGGGATTGTTCGACCTGCTGACCCGCCCTCAGCCGGCGCTGACCTGCCTGGCCACCTGGACCCCCCGCAGGCACGGCGTGCTGATCCTCGCCGTCGACGACGCCGGCCGACCCGTGGCGACCGCGCCGCGGCTCGTCCAGGTGCTCGCGGCGCCGCAGCACGACCCGCAGGGCGGCCCGGTCGGGCCGTCGTACGGCCACGCACCGCCGGCCCCCGCGGAGACGTGGCACGGCGAGACCGTCCTCGTCGCCGGCCGCATCGGCGAGGCCGGACCGGTCCTGATCACGCACGGCGAGGACGTCTTCGTGGCGACGGCGCCCCTGCGGTTCCCTGCGTGGCGCAGCCTCCGACCCCGGACCGACATCGCCACGGAGCGTCCGTCGCTGTATGCCGAGTTCAAGCGGAGCCGCGACGCGGTGATCGAGCAGGTCGGCCGGACGGCCGGCCGCTGGCTGCCGTGGATCCTCCTGCCCGGTGCGTGGTTCGCCTCGTCCTGGGTGGTCTCGGTGACCGGGCCCAGCCCTCGCCTGATCGGAGCCGGGCTGACCTTCGCAGGGCTCGCGTGGGCGGTCTCCTTCCTGGGCCACAGCACGCTCAACCTGCGACCCCGCGCCCTGGTCTTCCGCGGCCTGCTGCTCGACACGATGATCCCGTGGGCGCGGGTCACGGCCGCCGAGGCCAGGGACGAGGTGCTCACGGTCGGATACGACGACGGCAAGCCCGGCGGTGGGCGCCTGGTCATCACCGTGACACCCAAGAGCCGTCCGGTCGTGCGAGACGGGGCGCCTCCGGCCGAGGTGGCCGGACGCATCGAGGTCGCACGCGCCGAGCGGGCCCTCGCGCGCGGACGGGTGCGCCTGCGCCCGTCCGCATCGACGGTTCTCGGCGCCTGCTGGGTCGCGGCGCTCCTGGTACCGCTCCTGCGCGCCTAGCTGTCCTCGGTCACCGTGAGGCGGAACGTCAGGTCGAGGGTGAACCCGTGGCCGTCACCGCCCGTGACGTGGAGCAGGTGCGGACCCGGCAGGGGCGGCGGCATGTGCACCCACCAGCCCGCGACGACGGTCGGGACGGGCTTGCGGCTCTTGGTCACGAGGTTCAGACGCGCACCGGCCACGAGGAAGGGCACCGGGGTGCTGATCCAGATGGGCTCGACGGGCTCGTCGTCGAGCTCAGCGGACCCGTACGAGCGCGGCAGGTCCTCCAGCGGGCCGTACGCCGGGAAGTCCCACATGTTGACGGCGGGAAGGAAGATCGGCCGGCCGGCCGGAACCGTGACGGCGCGGTCGGCCGAACCACCGAACGTCCCGGCGAGGAACCAGACGTCCGCCGGCTGGTCGAGGGCCGCGTCCTCGCCCGTGGGATCCGTGAACGGGCTGTGCATCGGCCCGATCCCCGCCCCCCACCGGGTCCACCGCGCGGCGAGGCCCTCGGCAGACCCCGGGTCGTAGGGGAGATCGAGCGGCTCCGAACCGTCAGTGCGCCCGCGGGAGAACAGACCCATGCCGCGACGCTAGCGGGACCGAGGCCCTCGCCTGCCCGAGCCACGCCGTGCCCGCCACCGGATCAGTCGTGTCCGGTCGCCTCGTGCTCGGTGTGCCGCGCCGGCTCGAGCTGGAACGTGGAGTGCTCCACGGCGACGTCGAAGTGTGTCGCGACGCACTCCTGTAGGCGGTCGAGCAGCTCGGGGGCATGCCCGTCGGTGAAGCACTCGTCGTCGATCACGACGTGCGCGGTGATCACCGGCAGCCCGGTCGCGATGAGCGAGGCGTGCAGGTCGTGCACCTCGCGCACGTGGTCCAGGCCCAGCAGGTGGTCGCGCACCGCGTCCAGGTCCAGGCCCGGCGGCACCGACTCCAGCAGGACCGAGACGGTCTCCTTCAGGATGAGCAGGGCCCGCGGCACGATGAGTGCGCCGATCACCAGCGCGGCGACGGCGTCGGCGCGCTGCCAACCGGTCGTGGCGATGACCGCCGCGGCCACCAGCACGCCGACCGACCCGAGCGCGTCGTTGACGACCTCCAGGAACGCGGCCCGCAGGTTGAGGCTGCCCGACCTGTGGCCGCGCAGCACGAGCAGCGAGGCGACGTTGCCCGCCAGCCCGATCGCGCCGAACACCACGAGCTCGCCGGGCAGGATCTCGGGCGGCACGATCAGCCGCCGCACCCCCTCGACCAGGACCACGATCCCGACCCCGACGAGCACCGCCGCCTGGGCGAGGGCGGAGAGCACCTCGGCGCGCCGCAGACCCCACGTGCGCCGCGACGTCGCCGGACGGAGGGCGAGGCCGGCGGCCAGCACTGCCATCGTCAGCCCGGCGACGTCGGTGAGCATGTGCGCGGCGTCGACCAGCAGCGCGAGGCTCCCGGTGATCACCGCGCCGACCACCTCGGCGATCAGGATCACGGCGGTGATCCCGAGCGCGACGGCCAGGCGCCGCCGCTGCTCGACGCCCTGCGCGTGCGCGTGGTCGTGCGCCATGCCACCTCTCCCGGTCCGTGTCCCCTACTATCCTCGCGATGCCCGGCGACCCTGCACGAGGACGCACCCCACGAGCCCCGGTCCGGCGATGACCGGCTGGTGGGAGCACTGGTGGTCGGTGCCCGTCGCGGTGGTCGGCGGCCTGGTCCTGCTGTGGGCGGTCGCCGTCGCGGCCCTGTGGGCCGTCGCGCCCGGGCAGGCCACCCTCGGCGCCGCCGCCCGCCTGGTGCCCGACCTGGTGAGACTGGTCCGACGGCTCGCGGCGGACCCGACGCTCCCCCGCGGCGTGCGGGTGCGGCTGTGGCTGCTGCTCGCCTACCTCGTCTCGCCCATCGACCTGGTGCCGGACTTCGTCCCGGTGCTCGGTTGGGCCGACGACCTCGTGCTCGTCGCCCTGGTGCTGCGCTCCGTGCTGCGCACCGCCGGCACCGAGGCCGTGACCCGGCACTGGCCGGGCACCGACGACGGGCTACGGGCCGTGCTCGCACTCGCCCGGATGCGCTGACGCCTTCACCGACTCTTCATGCGGTCGTCCCTAGGGCCCTCACGGGCCCCCTCCAGGCTGGAGTCATCAGCAACGGAGCACCGATGCTCTCGACAAGGAGGAGGAACCATGAAGACCCGGACGATGCTCGCGATCGGCGCCACCACCGTCGGCCTCACGCTCGCCGGAGCGGCCGCGGCGAGCGCGGCCCCCGCGGTCAACGGCTTCTCGCCGTTCCAGTGGACCCAGCACACCATGGTCGCCGCGGGCTACGGCCAGGACGACGACTGGGCCGGTGGGTACGGCGGCGCGACCGCCGGCGACGGCCTCGGCGACCCGACCGAGTGCCCCTACTACGACGAGGTGACCGCCGACCAGGACCAGGTCCGCCAGCGGCTGCACGACCAGACCGGCGACGGCACCTTCGACCGCACGCGCCTGCGTGACCGCGTCGACGTCAGCTCCTGACCAGCACCGCCAGTGGCGCGGACCGGCACCCGGTCCGCGCCGCTACCCTGCACGAGACACCCCCGGAGGTCTGATGCGCACCGTCCTGGTCGTCGACGACGAGCCGCACATCCGCGACGTGCTGCGCGGGTACCTCGAGGCGGACGGCCACCGGGTGCTCGAGGCCGCCACCGGCGAGGACGCCCTGGAGGTGCTCGCCGCCGACGACGTCGACGTGGTCCTGCTCGACGTGATGCTGCCGGGGATCGACGGCCTGGAGACCCTGCGCCGGGTGCGCACCACCAGCGACGTCTTCGTCATCCTGGTGACCGCCCGGGCCGAGGAGGTCGACACCCTCGTCGGGCTCGCGGTCGGGGCCGACGACTACGTGACCAAGCCGTTCAGCCCGCGCGAGGTCGCCGCGCGGGTGGGCGCGGTGCTGCGGCGCGACCGCGGACCGGCGCCGGACGACGAGGTGCTCAAGCACGGCGGGTTCGTGCTGGACCGGGCACGCCACGAGGTCACCGTCGACGGCACCCCGGTGGAGCTGTCCAGCCTCGAGTTCGACCTGCTCGCGGTGCTCGCCGCCGCACCCGGTCGGGTGTTCTCCCGTGGGCAGCTCCTGCGCCAGGTCTGGGGCCAGGACTGGTACGGCGACGAGCGGGTCGTCGACGTGCACATCCGATCCATCCGCAGCCGGCTGGGCGACGATGCGGCCGACCCGCGGTTCGTCGCCACCGTGCGCGGCGTGGGCTACAAGTTCGTCGGGCGGTCCCGGTGAGCGCCCGCCTGCCGGTCCGCCTGGCCGGTGCGTTCCTCGCCGTGCTCGCGGTCGGCACTCTCGCCTCGCTGGTGACGGTGCGCGTGCTCGCCCCGCAGCTCTTCGACCGCCGGATGGGCATGTCCAACGGGCGCATGATGGGCGGCCAGTTCGGCGCGAGCGGCACCCGCGACGCGATGATCTCGGCGCTGAACCAGTCCCTGCTGGTCGGGGCGCTGATCGCGGCCGCGATCGCCGGCGTGGTCGCCATCGTGCTGGCGCGTGGCGTGCTCCGCCCGCTGGACCAGGTGCGCGCCGCCGCGCAGCTGATCGCCGCGGGTCGCTATGACGTGCGGGTGGCGCCGCCCGGTGAGCCGGAGATGGCGGCGCTCGCCGAGGACGTCAACACCCTCGCCGCGGCCCTGGCCGGGACGGAGGCGCGGCGCATGCAGCTGCTCGGCGAGGTCGCGCACGAGATGCGCACCCCGCTCACCGGCCTGTCCGGCTACGTCGAGGGCATGGTCGACGGGGTGTTCCGGGCCGACGAGCCCACCCTGACCGCGATGACCGAGGACCTGCGCCGGCTGCGCCGGCTCGCGGACGACCTGTCCGCGCTGTCCCGCAGCGACGAGGGGCGTCTGGAGCTCGCGCTCGCGCCGATCGACCTCGCCGACGTGGTGCGTCGCACCTGCGACCGGCTCGCCCCCCAGCTCGCCGAGCGCGGCGTGCAGCTGGACGTGCGCGCGCCAGGGCCCCTGCCCGTGACGGCGGACACCGACCGGATCGGCCAGGTGCTGACGAACCTGCTCACCAACGCCGCTCGCGCGACCGGCGCGGGCACCGTCACCGTGCTGGCGGCGGGCTCCGGAGGCGCCGCGACCGTGAGCGTCGCCGATCACGGCGTCGGGCTCGCCCCGGCGGACCTGGAGCGGGTGTTCGAGCGGTTCTACCGGGTGCCCGGCGCCGCGCGCGGCGAGGGGTCGGGCATCGGCCTGACCATCGCCCGGGGCATCGCCCGGGCACACGGCGGAGACCTGGTGGCCCGCTCCGCCGGACCCGGTCAGGGCGCGACGTTCACCCTGATGCTGCCCTCGGCCTGAAGGCCTGCGCCGGCCCCGCTCAGCCGTGCCGGTGGGTCCACTCCAGCAACCGCTCCACCGGCCACGTCGTCACCACCCGATCGAGGTCCACACCGAACGCCGCGAGGCGGTCGCAGCCGTCCACCAGCCAGTCGAGCTGGCCGGGCGCGTGCGCGTCGGAGTCGACGCTGAACAGGCACCCGGCGTCCACGGCCACCGACAGGATCTCGTCGGGCGGGTCCCGACGGTCGGGCCGGGCGTTGACCTCGACGGCGACACCGTGAGCAGCGCACGCGGCGAACACCTCCGCAGCGTCGAAGTCGCTCGGCGGCCTCGTCCGGCCACGCACGCGGCGCCCGGTGCAGTGCCCCAGGACGTCCGTCGCCGGGTCGCTCACAGCGGTGACCATCCGATGGGTCATCACCGAGCGCTCGCTGCGCAGCCGGGAGTGCACCGAGGCCACCACCACGTCGAGCTCGCGCAGCAGGCCGGGCTTCTGGTCCAGCGTGCCGTTGCCGAGCACGTCGACCTCGATGCCCGTGAGCAGCCGCAACGGCCGGTCCCCGGTGTCCAGGACCTGGTTCATCAGCGCGATGCGGTCCATCTGGGCCCGCAGCCGGGGCGCCGACAGGCCGTTGGCCACGGTGAGCCTCGGCGAGTGGTCGGTGATCGCCAGGTACTCGTGTCCGATCCCCAGCGCGGCGAGCGCCATGTCCTGGATGGGCGTCGCGCCGTCGCTGGCGTCGGTGTGGGCGTGCAGGTCCCCGCGCAGCCGCGCGCGCAGGGCGTTCCCGGCCGTGGTGGCGCCGGCGAGACGCCCGGACAGCCCGGCCTCGAGGTCGCTCGCCACCTCCGGGGTGCGGCCCGCGAGCACGTCGACCACGACCTTGGCAGTGCTGCTGCCCACGTCGGGCACCGTGGTCCAGGCACCGTCGGCCCGGCGCGCCCGCCACTCTCCCTCGGGCAGGTCACGCAGCCGGTCGCCCGCCCTGCGGTACGCCGCGGCGCGGTACTCCGAGGCCTGCGCGCGCTCGAGCAGGAACGCGATCCGGTGCAGCGCCGCGACGACGTCGTCGCGGCCGGAAGCGGCCATCGACTACGACGCCCGGCGGCGGCTCGGCTTCTTGGCTCGCGAGGTCTTCGCCGGCGCGGGCTCGTCCTCGGCCCCCGCGGCGTCGCCCGGAGCGTCCTGTGCCGAGCCGGCGTCCTCCCCGCGTGCGGCGCGCGCCTTCGCGACGCTGCGCTGGAGTGCGGAGAGCAGGTCGACCACATCCCCGCCGGACTCCTCCGGCTCGCCGCCTACCGCGACGGCGCCGCCCTCCGAGACCTTCTGGGCGATGACCGCCTCGAGCGCCTCCGCGTAGTGGTCGGTGAACTCGGACGGGTCCAGGTCCATCGCCATGGACTCGACCAGCGAGCTGGCCATGGTGCGCTCGGCGTCCTTGAGGTCGACCTCGGTCTCCAGCACCGCGAACTCCGCGTCCCGCACCTCGTCGGGCCACAGCAGGGTCTGCAGGCAGATCACGTCGCCGCGCACCCGCAGCACTGCCATCGACTCGCGCTGGCGCAGCGCGACGGTGACCAGCGCGACGCGCTCGGTCGACGCGAGCGCCTCGCGCAGCAGCACGTAGGGCTTCACCGTGGCCGCCTCGGGCTCGAGGTAGTACGTGCGGCCCAGCGTGATCGGCTCGACCTGGGCCTCGGGCACGAAGCCCTGGAC
Source organism: Actinomycetales bacterium (assembly GCA_020444245.1). Lineage (GTDB taxonomy): Bacteria > Actinomycetota > Actinomycetes > Actinomycetales > Cellulomonadaceae > Actinotalea. Next base: position 183,351 of record JAHLLI010000006.1, on the reverse strand, counting down.
GGCGATCTCCCGGCTCGCCGCGAGCGGCAGCGCGTCGAGGTCGGCGTCGCTGAGCACGACCATCCGGCCGTCCTCGGTCTCGACGCCCTTGACGATCTGGTCGGCGGGAACCTCCTCGCCGTCGATCGCGCACACCTTGCGGTAGCGGATCCGGCCGCCGTCGGACTCGTGGACCTGGTGCATGGCGACGCTGTGCTCGCCCGTCGCGGCGTACAGCCGGACCGGGACATTGACCAGCCCGAAGGCCACAGCGCCCTTCCAGATCGCGCGCATGGGTCCCTCCCTCACCCGTCACGCCGCCGGGGTGCCGGCCGCGACGCCTTCTGGGCAGGATGGTGCACGCACGCCCTGAGCGCCACCCCTGGAGGCCCGATGACCTGCACGAAGACCTCGCCATGAGCGACGAGCAGTGGGTCCAGGTCGAGGGTCGGCGGGTGCGCCTGTCGAACCTCGACAAGGTGCTGTGGCCGTCCACCGGGACCACCAAGGGCGAGATGCTGCACTACTACTCCCAGGTGGCCCCCGCGCTGCTGCGCCAGCTCGCCGACCGGCCCGTGACCCGGGTGCGCTACCCCGACGGCGTCGAGGCCCAGCGCTTCTTCGAGAAGAACGTGCCCGCCGGCACACCGTCGTGGGTGCGCCACCACGAGCTGGCGGCCAGCCCCGGGGAGGACGACGGCGCCGTGGTGGACCTGCCGGTGATCGAGGACGTGGCGGGCCTGATGTGGGTGGCCAACCTCGGGGCGATCGAGCTGCACACGCCGCAGTGGCGAGTGGGCCCGCGCGGCGGCGTGCAGCCGCCGGACCGCCTGGTGATCGACCTGGACCCCGGCCCGGGCGCGGGCCTGGTGGCGTGCGCGAGGGCCGCACGCCTCGTCGCTGACCGACTCGCCGAGGACGGCCTGCGCCTGACCGTCCCGGTGACCAGCGGCTCCAAGGGCATGCAGCTGTACGCGCCACTGGACGGGCACCGCTCGGCGTCGACCGTGCACGGGTACGTCAAGGGCCTCGCCCGCGAGCTCGCCGCCGCCCACCCCGACCTGCTGGTGGCGACCCAGCAGAAGGCCGCCCGACCGGGCAAGGTGCTGCTGGACTGGTCCCAGAACCACCCGGCCAAGACCACGATCACGCCGTACTCGATGCGCGGCCGCGAGCACCCCACCGTCGCCGCACCGCGCACCTGGGACGAGGTCGAACCGGGTCTGGAGCAGCTCACCTGGTCGCAGGTGCTGACCCGGCTCGAGGAGCACGGCGACCTCATGCCGTAGTCCGGCAGGCGCTCGAGCACGCCCCACGTGGGCCGTCCGGCGAGGGCTGTGCTTGGCTTGCCCGATGGAGAACGACCGTGCGGTCATCGCCGACCTGCTGACCACGCCGGGCCGCTGGGCCGTCGTGGGCCTGTCCCGCAACACCTCACGCGCCGCGTACGGCGTCTCGGCCTACCTCCAGGAGCTGGGCCACACGATCGTGCCCGTACATCCCAAGGCCGAGACCGTGCACGGCGAGCAGGGGTACCCGGACCTCGCCTCGGTGCCCGACAAGATCGACGTGGTGGACGTGTTCGTCAACTCCGCGAACGCCGGCCAGGTGATCGACGACGCGATCGCCGCCGGGGCATCGGCGGTCTGGCTCCAGCTCGACGTGAGCGACCCCGAGGCCGAGCAGCGCGCCCGCGACGCCGGCCTCACCGTCGTGGTGGACGCCTGCCCGCGCATCGAGGGCCCGCGCGTCGGCGCCCGACCGCGCCCCCACGCCTGAGGCCGCCGGTGCGCCGGGCCATGAGTCCGTTCTTCCGGGACGCCGCCCCTCAGTTGGGCGGTGGCGGTCACCGCGACCCGAGCGGGCGCCGAGATCGTCACAAGAGGCGGGGCCCGGCCGCAGCCAGCTCACCTGAGGTTCTGCAGTACCACCCCGGCTGCGATGAGCGCGACCACACCCCCTATCGCCCAGGTTCGGGCCCGGGACCACAGCGGAGTGTTGGCGGCGCCCAGCACTGCGCCGGCGGCGGCGAACTGCAGGAGCAAGGTCAACCACCACAGCACCAGCGCGGTGACGGGCACTGTCGAGAATGACCACAGGCCGAGCGCAACGGCGGACGCAAACACGAGCCCGGCCAACGTCCCGGTGAGGAGACCACCGGTGATCCCCGGTCGTTGGCTCGCCTTGAGCAGCCAATGCAGCAGCACGACCTCCAGCAGGAATGACCCGTAGCCGGCGGGGATTCGCGCGAACAGCTGCTCCGGTGCGAGCACCGCAGGGTGGTCGGCGCCCTCAAGCACGCCGGCGAACACGCCGCCGAAGATCACGAAGTCGATCGCGATCGTCACCAGCCAAGCCAGTGCGATCGACGCGACGGTGCGGCGTGCCATGCGGCAAGGCTACGGCGCGGGAGGACAGCCGCGGCCGGTCTTGCCGGTGTCGGCGTGAGGCTGCACCCTGTTGTCCTCGTCCGGGCGGAGGGCTCCATGGGCAAGCTGATCTACGCGGCCAACATCTCGCTCGACGGCTTCCTCGAGGACGAGGCCGGTTCGTTCGACTGGTCCGTGCCTGACGAGGACGTGCACGCGTTCTGGAACGAGCACGAGCGGCACATCGGTACGGCGCTCTACGGGCGACGCATGTACGAGACGATGCGCGTCTGGGAGAGCGACGACTGGTTGACGAACGAGCCCGCCGTGGTCCGCGAGTACGCCGATATCTGGCGTGAGGCCGACAAGGTCGTCTACTCCTCCTCACTCACCGACGTCTCGACCGCGCGCACCAGGATCGAGCGGCAGTTCGAGCCCGAGGCGGTGCGACGGCTCAGGGAGACCTCCGGCTCGGACCTGAGCATCGGCGGCGCGGGGATCGCGGCGGAGGCCTTCCGGTACGGCCTGGTCGACGAGTGCGTGCTGCTCCTGTGTCCCGTCCTCGTGGGCGGCGGCAAGCCGGCGCTGCCCCGGGGCGTACGACTCGACCTCGAGCTCCTCGACCACCGACGATTCGACAACGGCGTGATCTACGTCCGCCACGCGGTGCGCAACCCCGCCTGACGCCTGCAGCGCCGGACAGCGGCTATGTGCGGATGTTCGGTCACGCGGGCGGTGCAGGTTCGGAGCCATTGAACAAGGTGAACCGCCAACGTCAGAGCCCACGAGCATGGCGTCCTCTTCGAACAGGGCGACCGCGACCTGGATGTCGCGGGAGCGCAACCCCTCCACGGAATCGCCGGGCGCCGTCGGTGGTGGCGGTAGCCGGGCTGTCGCGGCGGCCGGCGCGGCGAAGACTGTCGGAGGTTCTGAGGAGCGTTCGCAGTGTGGACGGCCCAGCACGGATCGGTGTCTGAGCGCCGCTTCGCCGCGTGGGACGCCGGCACCATGTCGGAGAAGGGCGCCCCGCCGGCCGCACACCGGCAGATCCAGACGCGGGTCTGCGGAAGCTTCGTCGCGCCAACCGTGACAGAACGCCCGCGGTCGAAGGTCGTGAGCGCTCTTCGGCCGTGACCGTATGCGGACCGCACTCAGCCGTAGATGACGCGCTCGGCGACGGCCCGCGCGCGTCGACCGAGCCGCAGGTACGTCTCCTCCATCTCCGAGCCCGACCCCGGCGGGTAGCCGAGCAGGCGCGACAGCCCCATGAGCGTGAGCCGGTCGTGCGGCAGGACGTCGACCTGCTGGCCCCCGGTCCGGCCGGTCCACAGCACGTTGGCGTTGCGCAGCCGGGAGGCCATCAGCCACGCCTCGCGCAGCTGCTCGTAGTCCTCCGGGCTCAGCAGGCCGGCCCGGGCCGCGGCCGCGAGCGCCGGCAGCGTGGAGGTGGTGCGCAGCCCGGGGATCTCGTGGCCGTGCTGGAGCTGGAGCAGCTGCGCGGTCCACTCGACGTCGCTGAGCCCACCGCGGCCCAGCTTGAGATGCCGCGAGGGGTCGAACCCACGGGGCAGCCGCTCGGCCTCCATGCGCGCCTTGAGCCGACGGACCTCCTTGACCACCGCAGCGCCCGCCCCGCCCTCGGGGTAGCGCAGCGGGTCGACCAGCGCCTCGAAGCGCTCCCTCAGCTCGGGGTCCCCGGCGATCGCTCGGCCGCGCAGCAGTGCCTGGCTCTCCCACGGCGAGGACCAGCGCCCGTAGTACTCGGCGTAGGACGCCAGGGACCGCACCAGCGGACCGTTGCGTCCCTCGGGCCGCAGGTCCGCGTCCACCTCGAGGGCGGGTTCGGGGCCGACCTGGCCCAGCAGGGCCCGCACCCGGGTCGCGATCCCGGACGCCTGGGCCTGCGCCTCCGGCTCGCCCGCACCCGGCAGCGGGTCGTGCACGAACAGCACGTCGGCGTCCGAGCCGTACCCGGTCTCCCGGCCGCCGAACCGGCCCATCGCCACGATGCACATCCGGGTGAGCAGGCCGTCCGCGGAGTGCTCGACCTCGTACTCGGCGATCCGCAGGGCTCCCACCAGCGCGACCTCGGCCGCAGCGGTCAGGGCATCCGCCGCGGCGACGACGTCGGTGCTGCCGAGGACCTGGCCCACGGCGGTGCGGGCCATCTCCCTGCGGCGCACGGCGCGCAGCAGCGTTGCGGCGCCCTCGGGGTCGTCCTGCCGGGTGAGGAGCTTGTCGACCTCGCCCGCCAGCCGTTCGGTGCTGCGCGGGGTGAGCTCGCCGTCGTCGTCGAGCCAGGTCACCGACTCGGGCGACCGGGCCATCGCGTCGGCCACGTAGCGCGAGGTCGAGAGCAGGTGCGCCAGCCGGTGGGCCGCCACCCCCGAGTCGCGCAGCAGCTTGAGGTACCAGTGGGTCGAGCCCAGCTCGTCGGACAGACGCCGGAACGCCAGCAGCCCCGCATCGGGGTCCGCGCCGTCCGCGAACCAGCCGAGGAGCACCGGCAGCAGCTGGCGCTGGATGGCGGCACGCCGGCTGACCCCCTCGGTGAGCGCCTGGATGTGGCGCATCGCCCCCACCGGGTCGCGGTAGCCGATGGCGGCCAGCCGAGCCTTGGCCGCCTCGGGCGACAGCGACACGTCCTCGCTGGTCAGGCTGGCGGTGGCGGGCAGCAGCGGCCGGTAGAACAGCTCCTCGTGCAGGTGGCGCACCTCGCGGCGCACCGACCGCCACCGCTCGTCGACCTCGGCGGCCGACGCCATCCCGGCGGACCTTGCGAGCCGGCGCAGGTCCACGTCCGACGTCGGCATGAGGTGGGTGCGGCGCAGCCGGTGCAGCTGGATGCGGTGCTCCAGGACCCGCAGGAGCCGGTAGCACACCGCCAGGCGCGCGGCGTGGTCGCGGCCCACGTAGCCGCCGGCGGACAGCGCCTGGAGCGCGGACAGGGTGTGCGGGCTGCGGATCGTCTCGTCGCCGCGGCCGTGCACCAGCTGGAGCAGCTGGACGGTGAACTCCACGTCGCGCAGGCCGCCCTGGCCGAGCTTGAGCTGGCGGTCCGCCTCGGACGGCGGCACGTGGTCCTCGACCCGGCGACGCATCGCCTGGGAGTCCTCGACGAAGTTCTCGCGCTCGACCGCCCGCCACACCAGCGGTGAGATCGCCTCGGTGTAGGCCCGGCCGATCTCGCGGTCCCCGGCGACCACGCGCGCCTTGAGGAGGGCCTGGAACTCCCAGGTCTTGGCCCACCGCTCGTAGTACGCCAGGTGGCTCGCCACGGTGCGCACCAGCTGGCCCTGCTTGCCTTCCGGCCGCAGCGCCGCGTCCACCGGCCACAGTGCGGGCTCCCCCGACGGCGCCGAGCACGCCCTGGTCATCCCCGCGGCCAGCCGCGCGGCGACGGCCAGGGCCTCGTCCTCGGCCACCCCGTCGGCGGGCTCGGCGACGTAGATGACGTCGACGTCCGAGACGTAGTTCAGCTCCCGGCCGCCGGTCTTGCCCATGCCGAGCACCGCGAGCCGGGCGGCGCGCCCGTGGTCCGGCAGCTCGGCGCGGGCGACCGCCAGGCCGGCCTCGAGCGCCGCAGCGGCGAGGTCCGCGAGCGCCGAGCCCACCGCGGGCAGCAGCGACAGCGGCTCGGTGCTGACCAGGTCGGCCGCGGCGATCGCGAGCAGGCGGCGGCGGTACGTGCGGCGCATCGCGTCGGTGCCCTCGGCCCCGGCCAGCGCAGCGACCGGGTCGGCGGCGACCGGATCGGCGCCGACGGCGGCGAGCAGCTCGGCCCGCACGGCCTGGGTGTCCGCGCCGATCGGGGTCGGCTCGGCGAGCGCGGCGAGGTCCTCGGGGTGGCGTACCAGGTGGTCCGAGAGCGCGGTGGAGGCCCCGAGCACGGCTACCAGTCGGTCACGGACCTCGCCCGGCGAGGCGAGCAGGCCGCGCACCTGCGCCCCGTACGGCTCGGGCACCGCCGCGAGGCGCGTCAGCGCGAGCAGCGCATCGTCGGGCGAGGCCGCCCGGCCGAGGGTGTCCAGCAGCTCGTGTCCCTCACCCACCGGCCCGAGCAGCGCCGTCAGGTCGCGGTCGGCCAGCAGCTGCTCGGCGCGACCGGCGTCCACGAACCCCTTGCGGATCAGCAGCGCGCGCAGGCTCGCCGGCCGTCTGGTGTCAGGACCCTCGTCGGTCACGGAAGCCTCATCGTGGCGGGGCGGGCGCCCGTCACAGCACCGGCAGGTACCGCTTCAGCTCGAACGGCGTCACCTGGGCCCGGTACGCCTGCCACTCCTCGCGCTTGTTGCGCAGCACGTAGTCGAAGACGTGCTCGCCGAGGGTCTCGGCCACCAGCTCCGAGCGCTCCATCACCGACACCGCCTGCTCGAGCGAGCTCGGCAACGGCTCGATGCCCAGGGACCGCCGCTCGGAGTCGGTGAGCTCCCACACGTCGTCCTCGGCACCGTCCGGGAGCTCGTAGTTCTCCTCGATGCCCTTCATCCCCGCCGCGAGCAGCAGCGCGAACGACAGGTACGGGTTGGCCGCCGAGTCCACGGCGCGGTACTCGACCCGGCTCGAGTTGCCCTTGCCCGGCTTGTACAGCGGCACCCGGACCAGGGCGGAACGGTTGTTGTGACCCCAGCAGATGTAGCTCGGCGCCTCGGCACCGCCCCACAGCCGCTTGTAGGAGTTGACGTACTGGTTGGTGATCGCCGTGATCTCCGCGGAGTGGTGCAGCAGACCGGCGATGAACTTGCGGGCGTTCGCGCTCAGCTCCATCGGGGCGCCGGGCTCGTGGAACGCGTTGCGGTCGCCCTCGAACAGCGACAGGTGGCTGTGCATGCCCGAACCCGGCTGGTCGGCCATCGGCTTGGGCATGAACGAGGCGTACAGGCCCTGCTCGAGCGCGACCTCCTTGACCACGGTGCGGAACGTCATGACGTTGTCCGCCGTGGTCAGTGCGTCGGCGTAGCGCAGGTCGATCTCGTTCTGGCCCGGGCCGGCCTCGTGGTGGGAGAACTCCACGGAGATCCCCATCGACTCGAGCATGGAGATCGCGGCGCGGCGGAAGTCGTGGCCGGTACCGCGCGGCACATGGTCGAAGTACCCGCCGGAGTCGACCGGGACCAGCGGCAGGTCCGGCTCGGCCGGGTTCTCGAACAGGTAGAACTCGATCTCCGGGTGCACGTAGAACGTCAGGCCCTGGTCGGAGGCCTTGGCCAGCGTGCGCTTGAGCACCCACCGAGGGTCGGCGGACGACGGCTCGCCGTCCGGGGTCTGGATGTCGCAGAACATCCGCGCGGTGCCGTGCCGCTCGCCGCGCCAGGGCAGCACCTGGAAGGTCGAGGGATCGGGCTTGGCGAGCATGTCGGACTCGACCACCCGGGTCAGGCCCTCGATCGCGCTGCCGTCGAAGCCGATGCCCTCGCTGAAGGCAGCCTCGAGCTCGGCCGGGGCGATCGCCACCGACTTCAGGATCCCGGCCACGTCGGTGAACCACAGACGGATGAAGCGGATGTCCCGTTCCTCGACGGTCCGGAGCACGAAGTCCTGCTGCCTGTCCATGCCCCCATCCTGCCCCACGCGGAGGCTCGCGCGTCACCGCCACACGCCCGCCGCGGTCGCCGCGCGCGGCTATGGTGACGGCCATGACCAGCCAGAGCACGGACCGTCCGCGCAGGGTCCGGGTCCACCACCTGCGCGAGGCAAAGGAGCGCGGCGAGCGGATCAGCATGCTCACCGCCTACGACGCGATGGTCGCCCAGCTCTTCGACGAGGCCGGCACCGACGTCCTGCTGGTCGGCGACTCGCTGGCCAACGTCGTGCTCGGCCGACCGGACACCCTCTCGGTCACGCTCGACGAGATGATCCACCACGCCCGCGCGGTGGCCGGAGCGGCCAGGCGCGCGCTCGTGGTGGGCGACCTGCCGTTCGGCACCTACGAGGCCTCCGTCGAGCAGGCGATGGGCAGCGCGGTCCGGATGATGAAGGAGGCCGGCGTCTCCGCCGTCAAGCTCGAGGGCGGCATCCGGGTCGCCGAGCAGGTCCACGCGATGACCCAGGCCGGGATCCCCGTCATGGGGCACGTGGGCTTCACCCCGCAGTCCGAGCACGCGCTGGGCGGCAAGCGCGTCCAGGGACGCGGTCAGGACGCCGCGGATGCGCTGTGCGACGACGCACTGGCCTTGCAGCAGGCAGGGGTCTTCGCGATCGTGATCGAGATGGTGCCGGCGGCGCTCGGCCAGCGGGTCACCGAGATCCTCGAGGTGCCGACCATCGGCATCGGCGCCGGCCCGTACTGCGACGGCCAGGTGCTGGTCTGGCAGGACATGGCGGGCCTGGGCGACTGGTCCCCGCGGTTCGCCAAGCGGTTCGCCGACCTGCGCACCGCGCTCGGCGACGCCGCCCGGGCGTACGGCGACGAGGTCCGCCGGGGCACCTTCCCCGGCCCGGAGCACTCCTTCGACGCGTGAGGCCCGCTCCACGCGCGGACATCCCGGCCGCCGGCGCGAAGGCGGCCGGGACGGTGCCACTCGCCCTGCTCGTCCTCCTCGCGCCGCTCGCGGTGCTCGCGGTGTGGCCCCAGGCGTTCGACCTCGCCGGGGCGCCTCTGGTGGCCCAGGCGATCGCCCTGCGTGGGCCGATGGCCGCGGCGGCCGTGCTCGGTGCCGGGCTCGCCGCGGCGGCCCGGGCCGTGGCCCAGCGCGCCGGCGTGCCCCGCCTGCGCGCGGTGGCGACCTGGGTGGCCGTGTGGTGCCTGCTGGTGGCCACCGCGCACCTGACGGTGCTCGCGGTCCGCGGTACGGCGGGCTTCGGCGCGCAGATCCCGGCTCCCGCCCCGGCCGATCTCACGGTCGTGCTGGCCTTCAACACCCAGGGCCAGGTGTCGGCCCGCCAGATCGCGGACCTGGTCGCCGCGCGTGGCGCGGACGTGGTCGCGCTCCCGGAGACCTCGTCGGACACGGCCGAGCGCGCTGCGAGCCTGCTCGCCGAGCAGGGCCACGACTACCAGGTGCTCGCCGAGGTGCTGTCCGGCGGCGCCAACCCGGCCACCGCCGTGCTGGTGTCGCGGTCGATGGGCCACTACGAGGTGACCGAGCGTGGTCCCGCGGCGACCTTCGTGGCCTCGGGCACCGGGCCGCCGCTCACCGTGGTCCACACCCTCGCCCCGGTGTACCCGGACCTCGGGGGTTGGTCCTCGTCGACCTCCGCCGCCGTCGCGGCGTGCCCGACGCGACCCGGCGGGATCGTCGCCGGTGACTTCAACGCCACGGTCGACCACCCGGCGTTCGGTGAGCTCGACGGGTGCGTGGACGCCGCCACGATCGCCGGCCGGGCGGGCGTGGCGACCTGGCCGTCCTTCACACCCCGCTGGTTCGGCGCGCCGATCGACCACGTGCTGGTCGACCCGCGGTCGTGGACCGTGGTGCGCGCCGCGGTGCTCGACGGTCCGGGCGGCTCGGACCACCGGCCGCTCGAGGCGGTGCTGGTGCCGCGCTGAGGCTCAGTCCTCGCCGCGCCACTCGCGGTCGTCCTCGTCCCAGTCCTCGGCGCGCTCGTGGGCCTTCTCGAGCGCTCGGGACGCCGCGGCGTAGGTCGGGTACGGCCCCATCACCTTGTCCCAGGGCGACTGGCGGCCGACCTCGACCTGCCCGGTCTCGAGGTTGAACCAGTACTCCGTCACCGCTACCTCCCGCATCAGGGTCGCGCTCCACTCCGTAGACTGCCAGCCATGCCAGCGACGCACGCGCCCAGGGGCACTCTGGTCCCTGGGACCGTCTCACCCGTCCGCTCCGTGCCGCCGCACATCCCCCGTCCCGAGTACGTCGGGCGCGACCACGAGCGGCTGGGCGGCTCGGACGTCAAGGACGCCGAGACCGTCGAGCGGATCCGGGCCGCGGGTCGCATCGCCGCCCAGGCGCTGGCAGAGGTCGGCCGGCACGTCGAACCCGGCGTCACGACCGACGAGCTGGACCGCATCGGGCACGAGTTCATGCTCGACCACGGCGCCTACCCCTCGACGCTGCGCTACCAGCCGCACCCGAACCAGGTGCCGTTCCTCAAGTCGCTGTGCACCTCGGTCAACGAGGTGATCTGCCACGGGATCCCCGACTCGACCGTGCTGGCCGAGGGTGACCTGGTGAAGGTCGACATCACCGCCTACCTCAACGGTGTGCACGGCGACAACTGCGCGACGTTCTTCGCCGGCGAGGTCGACGACGAGTCCCGGCAGCTCGCCGAGGTGACCCACGAGGCGATGATGCGCGGGATCAAGGCCGTCGCGCCCGGTCGGCGGATCAACGTCATCGGACGGGTGATCGAGAAGTACGCGCAGCGCTTCGGCTACGGGGTGGTCCGCGACTTCACCGGCCACGGCGTCGGCGACTCCTTCCACTCGGGCCTGGTGGTCCCGCACTACGATTCGGCGCCGTACCACGACGAGGTGATGGAGCCCGGCATGGTGTTCACCGTCGAGCCGATGCTCAACCTCGGCAGCCACGAGTGGGAGATGTGGGACGACGGCTGGACCGTCGTGACCGCGGACCGCAGCCGCTCGGCCCAGTTCGAGCACACGATCGTCGTCACCGAGACCGGAGCGGAGATCCTGACCCTGCCATGAGCGACAACACGGATCACGAGGCATCGGCCGCCCCCGCCGCCTTCGGCATCGACATCGGCGGCAGCGGCATCAAGGGTGCGCCTGTGGACCTGGTGGTCGGGGAGTTCGCCGCGGACCGGGTCCGCGTGCCCACCCCGCAGCCGTCGACCCCGTCCGCCGTCGCGGACGCGGTCGCCGAGGTCGTCGCGTCGTTCCAGCTGCCGGGCGAGCTGCCGATCGGGGTGACGTTCCCCGCCGTGATCCAGCACGGCGTCGCGCGCAGCGCCGCGAACGTCGACGACTCGTGGATCGGCACCGATGTCGAGAAGGTCGTCGCCAAGGCCACCGGGCGCCGCGTGCACGCGGTCAACGACGCGGACGCTGCCGGCTACGCCGAGACGCTCTACGGTGCCGCGCGCGGCCAGGAGGGCACCGTCCTGGTGGTCACGCTGGGGACCGGGATCGGGACCTGCATGGTGGTGGACGGCACGCTCGTGCCCAACCTCGAGCTCGGCCACCTGGAGATCGACGGCAAGGACGCCGAGACCCGCGCAGCCGACAGCGCCCGCGAGCGCGAGGAGCTCACCTGGGAGCGCTGGGCCAAGCGCCTGCAGAAGTACTTCCGCACGGTCGAGGACCTGGTGTGGCCGGACCTCATCGTGGTCGGCGGCGGGGTGAGCAAGAAGCACGAGAAGTTCCTGCCGCTGCTGGAGCTCCGCACCCCGATCGTCCCGGCCACGCTGCGCAACGACGCCGGCATCGTCGGTGCTGCCGCCCTGGCCCGCCGCGCCCTGCCCTGACCTGACCTGACCCCGCACGGCCGCCGCGTAGCCATCTCTCCTCAATACCCCCGGGGGTATAGTGGCTGCCGCCATGTCACTCTCGAAGACCCGCGACCCCCTGGGGTCGGTCGACGCCGCGGACACCCGGGCGGAGGGACGCGTCGCGTGACGCCCGTCGACCTCACCCTGCTCGGCGCCTTCCTGGGCGGCCTCGTGTCGTTCCTGTCGCCGTGCGTCCTGCCGGTGATCCCGGCCTACGTCTCGGTGGTGACCGGACTCAGCGCCACCTCCGTCCAGGAGGGCGGGCGGTCGCAGCTGGGCCGGGTGCTCAGCACCTCGCTCGGGTTCGTGCTCGGGTTCGGCGCCGTGTTCGTCCTGCTGGGCCTGTCCGTCACTGCGGTGGGGTCGACCCTGCTCGGGCACCGGGACCTGCTGACCCGCCTCTCGGGCCTCGTCGTGCTCGCCATGGCGCTGTTCCTGCTCGCGTCGCTGGTGCTCAAGGCGCCGTGGCTCTACCAGGAGAAGCGCTGGCACCCCTCGCTCGACCGGTTCGGGCCGTTCGCGGCGCCGGTGGCGGGGGTGGCGTTCGGGTTCGGCTGGACTCCCTGCATCGGGCCCGTGCTCACCAGCGTCCTGGCGTTCGCGGCCGGCAGCGGCGACGTGGCGCGTGGCACGGCGATGCTCGTCGCCTACTCCGTCGGCTTGGCGGTCCCCTTCCTCGCGGCGGCGCTCGCCCTGGACCGGCTCGCCGGCGCGTTCGCCGTGGTCAAGCGGCACTTCTTCGGCCTCACGGTGACCTCGGCGGTCGTGCTCGCCGCGTTCGGCATCCTGCTGGCCTTCAACCGCATGTCGCTCGTCACCACCTTCACCCAGTCGGTCCTGTCCAGCATCGGCCTCGGTGGCCTGCTCGGGCTCGGTTGATCCGAAAGGCAGTCCAGATGTCAACGACCAAGCGCATGACCCGCGCCGAGCAGCGAGAGGCGTGGCGCGCCGAGCGAGAGGCCGCCAGGTTGCGTGCCGAGCGACAGCGCCGGGTGCGGATCGGCGCCGTGAGCGCGATCGGCGTCGCCGTCCTCGGGATCGTCGCGGCACTGGCCCTGACCGCCGGCCAGAACGCCCCGACCACGGATGCCAACGGGACGCAGTACAGCGCCGCCAAGGACGACTTCCGTCTGCCCGGTCTGCTCGACGACACGACGGTCAGCCTCGCCGAGTTCGCCGGCAAGCCCGTCGTCGTGAACTTCTTCGCCTCATGGTGCGTCTACTGCAACGAGGAGCTGCCCGGCTTCGTCCAGGTCGCGCAGGCGACCGACGGCAAGGTCGCGTTCGTCGGGGTCGACACGGCCGACCCCGGCGACGGCGCCGGGATGGCGCGCCGGTTCGACCTCGCCGGCGCCGGCTTCGCCCTCGCCAAGGACGTCGGCGGGGACCCGCCCTCGCAGCTGTGGTCGTCGTTCGGCTCCCAGGGCCTGCCCGTCACGGCGTTCTACGACGCCAAGGGCACGCTCGTGGACTTCTCGGGCGGGATGCTGACCCAGGCCGAGCTGGAGCAGCGGATCCAGACCAACTTCGGCGTCAGCGTGAACGCCCCGGACGCCGCGCAGCTCGGCTCGCCCGTGATCCCGCTCATCCCCCAGGGCACCTACGAGCTGCTGCGCACCCACCCGAGCGACCCCACGTTCGTCCCGGTCGACCTACGCCCCGCGGCGGACTTCGCCAAGGGCCACCTGCCCGCGGCGGTCAACGTCGAGGCGACCGCCGGGGACGTCGCGTCCGCCTTCAAGGGCATGGACCCGTCGGCGAGCTACTTCGTCTACGACGCGACCGGCACCGACTCGACGGCAGTGGCCGACGCGATGCACGCCGCCGGGTTCAAGCACGTCTACGAGATCCAGGGCGGCTACGCCGCCTGGACGGCGGCGAACCTCCCCACGACCCCCTGACGGCGCCCCGAAGTGCGCCCCGGTGTTCGCATGCGAGCACCGGGGCGCTCTCGGCCGGCGCACAGCTCGAGGACGCACGGTTGTTCGCATGCGAACGTGCGCGCGGCGGGTGGGGCGGCACCGGGGCGCCCCGGAGGGCGGATGAGTCGGCCGGTACGCCGGGTTCTGTGCCTGGGCGGGGTTGCCCCCGCCCAGGTGGCGGCCATCCATCTACGACGTACGTTGCCGCACGCCTCCAGCGGCCTACCCGGGAGCTCGGGCGAGCAGCCCTCGAGCGCTCCCTGTCTGGCCTTGCTCCAGGTGGGGTTTACCTAGCCGCACCGGTCGCCCGGTGCGCTGGTGGTCTCTTACACCACCGTTTCACCCTTGCTCCGTCCGAGGACGGGGCGGTCTGTTCTCTGTGGCACTGTCCCGCGGGTCACCCCGGGTGGGTGTTACCCACCACCTTGCTCTGCGGAGCCCGGACGTTCCTCGGCGCCGGGCCGGAGCCCGACGACGCGACCGCCTGGCCGACTCATCCGCGCTGATCAGCGTAGCCGAGCACGGCGCCCGCGCAGCCACCGGAACGGTGCGTACCCCTGGTCACAGGTCGCTCGGCGTCCCGACGCACACCACTTCGCGGCCGCCGTCGGCCCAGCAGCGCACGATGCTCAGCGACGCGGCCGGGACGCGCAGCCCGCCCCAGGACGACGACGGCGCATCCAGCAGCCCGCCCACGGCAGCCCGGATCGCCATGACGTGGCTGACCACCACCACCGCGTGCCCCAGGTTGTCGGGCGTCAGCTCGTCGAGCAGGTCCGCCATCCGCCGCCCGACGTCCTCCAGCGACTCCCCGCCGGGCGCCCGCACCGCGGGGTCGTCGTGCCAGGCACGAAAGGCGCCCGGGTGGGCCGCGTCGATCTCGTCCGGCGTCATGCCCTCCCACGCGCCGAAGTCGGCCTCCCTCGCGCGGGCGTCGGTGCGCACGCGGGCGCCGAGCCGCCGGCCGACCGCGGCGGCGGTCTCCCGGGTACGCACCATCGGCGAGGCGACGATCGCGTCCGGGTGCGGCAGGTCGACCCAGTGCGCGCGCCCGATCCGGAACACCAGGTCGGCGGCGCGCGCGGCCTGGACCCGCCCGGCGGCGCTGAGCGACGGCCCGGGGACACCCGAGCCCGACAGGCTGCGCGCGGCGGTGGCCGCGGTCTCGCCGTGACGGACCAGCACGAAGGTCGCCGGCTCCGCGTCGTCGAACCGGATCGCGGACCCGGACGGGCGTCGCTCGCGCAACGTCCCGCGCGCACTCGGTCGCCGCACGGCGCCCTCCCCCGGTGCGGGGTCGGTCACCGGGCGGCCCCGCGCACCAGGATCCGGCCGCACTCCTCGCAGCGGACCACCTGCTCGGGCGGCGCAGCGGTGAGGTGGGCGACGTCGCTCGGGTTGAGCTCCAGGCGGCAGCCCTCGCAGGTCCGCCCGCGCAGGGCCGCGACCGCCAGGCCGCCGAGCTGGGCGCGCAGCCGCTCGTAAAGGCTCACCAGACCGGCGTCGAGGCCTGCGACCTTCTCGGCCCGCTCGGCCGCGACGGTGGTGGCCTCGGCGTCCAGCACGGTGATCGCGGAGGCCAGCTCTCGCTCGGCCGACGCGAGCTCGGCGGTCAGGCGCTCGTGGGTCGCCGTCGCCTCGGCCAGCTCGGCCTCCTGCGACTCCAGACGCTCCATCACCTCGAGCTCGATCTCCTCGAGCGCCTCGGTGCGGCGGGCCAGCGACTCGAGCTCGCCGGACAGCGCCTGGACGTCCTTGGCGCTGCCTCCGGCCTGCATGCGGGCCTGGTCGCGCTCGGCCCGGGTGCGCACCTGCTCGACGTCGGCCTCGGCCTTGGCCAGCTCGCGACGGGTGTCGCCGACGGTGGTCCGGGCGGCGGACACCGCCATCTCCGCCTCGCCCAGCCGGTCCTCGATCTCGGCGACCTTGGCGCGCAACGGGTGCGTGCGCCGGGCGTGGTCGAGCTGCTGGCCGCGGGTGTCCAGGGCCTGCACCTCGAGCAGTCGGTGCTGGTCGGCCACGGGTGCAGTGGTCATGGCAGGCCTCCGGAGGCGTCGGGGTCCAGGCGGAACGTCCAAGGGTCGGTGGGCAGCGTGCTCACGCGGGTCTCCACCGTAGTGCCGGGCCGACGCTGCGCGATCTCGGCCTCCAGGCGCCGCGCGGCACCGGCCAGCCACGGCCACTCGCTCGCCGCGTGCGAGACCTCCACCAGGTAGGGGGTGCCCACCGCCGGGTCGCTCGAGCCGGCCTCGAGCGCGGCGCGTTCGCGCAGCTCGGACGCCGGGTGGTGGCGCAGGTCGGCGGTCACGTACACGTCCGCGCCGCTGGCCCGCACGGCGTCGAACAGCGAGTCGCCGGCGCCGCCGACCACGGCCACCGTGCGCACCTGCGCGTCGGGCGCGCCGGCCACCCGCACGCCGCCCACGGTGCGCGGCAGCGCGTCGACGACCCGCTGGGCGAAGGCCCGCAGCGTGGTGGGCTCGGGCAGCGTCCCGACCCGGCCGGTACCGATGCCGGACGGCAACGCGGCCGGCTCCAGGACGTCGAACGCGACCTCCTCGTACGGGTGCGCGTCGAGCATCGCGCGGATGACGGCGGCCCGCCGGGAGCGCGGCGCGATCATCTCCAGACGGTTCTCCCCCACGATCTCGACCTCGCCGGGGTGGCCGATCGCCGGCCGAGCAGCTGTGCCGGGCAGGAACGTGCCGGTGCCCTCGCCCCAGAACGCCGCCCGACTGTACTGACCCATCGCCCCGGCGCCTGCCGAGGCCATCGCATCGAGCACGGCCTGGGTGCGGTCGCGGGGCACGAAGACCACGATCTTGTCCGTGGCGGGCTCGGGCAGCGGCACCAGCGGCGTCGTGCCCTGGAGCCCCATGAGCTCGGCGAGCGCGTCAGCGACGCCGCCGGTGGCCGCATCGGCGTTGGTGTGGGCCGCGTGCAGCGCGCACCCGCCGCGCACCAGCCGGTGCACCAGCGCGCCCTTGTAGGTGGTCGCGGCGACCGAGTGGACCGGCCGCAGGAACAGGGGGTGGTGGGTGAACAGCAGGTCGGCGCCCCACGCGAGGGCTTCGTCGACCACGGCCGCGGTCGGGTCCACCGCGAGCATCACGCGCCGCACGGGCGCCGCCGGGTCCCCGCACACCGTCCCGGGCGCGTCCCAGGACTCGGCGGTCGAGGGCGGGAACCAGGTCTCCAGGAGACCGACGACGTCGGCCAGGGTCGCGCTCACGCCCCGAACCTACCGAGCCGCCGACGCGCAGGTACGCGAGCAGCCCACGCGGAGGTGACGCCCGTGGCTGAGGCGACACGCGGGACGCACCACCGGCCCCTCGAGCACCACCAGCACCATGATCCGCGTGGGCCGCTCAGCCCCGAACACCCGTCGCGCCTCAGCGCTTGGCGCGGGCCTCGCGGATCAGCGGGCCCACCGCCTGCCGCCCGGTGACCGGCCGGAACGCCCTGGCCGCCGCCGCGAGCGCCGCGGCCTCGTCCTCGGCCAGCCGGACGTCCCCGGCGGCCGCGTTGGCCTCGACCTGCGCCTCGCTCGACGCGCCGGGGATCGCCACCACCCGCGGGTGGTACACCACGTAGGCCAGCGCGGCCTGCGACATGGTGATGTCGTGCGCGTCGGCGACCTCACGCAGGGTCGCGAGCAGCGGAGCGGCGCGCTCGAGGTTCTCCGGCAGGAACAGCGGGTTGATCCGACGGACCCGGCCCGACGGCGGGTTGTCTGCGCTGTAGCGGCCGGACAGCAGGCCCTGGGCCAGGGGGCTGTAGGCGATGACCAGGCGGTCGTGCTCGGCGGCGTACGGCAGCAGGTCGTCCTCCGGGCCGCGGTGGGCGAGCGAGTACTGCACCTGGTTGGACAGCACCGGCCGGCCCAGTGCGTCCTGCGCGGCGAGCCAGCGTTCCAGCGAGTAGTTGCTCACCCCCACCTGGTCGACGAGCCCGATGTCCTGCAGTGCCCGCATGCCGGGCATCGTCGAGGTGTCGCGGACCACGGGATTGGGCTGGTGCACCTGGTACAGGTCCAGACGCTGGACGCCGAGCCGCGCCGCACTGGCCACGGCCCGCTGCTCGACCACCGGCGCGATCGGAAGCACGGGGAAGATCTTGGTGGCCAGGAACGCCTCCGGCCGCCGGTCGCCCAGCGCCGCGCCCAGCAGCCGTTCGCTGCGCCCTCGGCCGTAGATCTCCGCGGTGTCGAACAGCGTGATCCCGCTGTCCAGCGCGCGCTTGACCAGGGCGGCCGTGCGCTGCTCGTAGTCCTGGCCGTACCCCCACTCCGCGGAGCCGAACTGCCAGGTGCCCAGACCGATGACCGAGACCGGCGTCGCTGCCGGGGTGTCCACGTATCGCATCCCCCCAGTCAAGCCCGGGTGGCCGCCGGTCGCGAACCGGACCGGCCGGCGCCGTGCGGGCCGGCGGGGAGTCGCACCTCAGGGGTTCGCCATGTCGGGGTGGTGGGCCCGGCCGGTCTCGAACCGACGACCTCCGCGGTGTAAGCGCGGCGCTCTGACCACCTGAGCTACAGGCCCGCTGGGAGCCTACCGGCGCAGGTCCGTGTAGGGACCCTGCCCGCTCAGCGCCCCTTGCGGGTGCCGAGCCGCGTCCCGGACCACTCCGGGCCGATCGCGACGGTGCTGGTCGCGTGCAGGCCGGCCGTGGTCGCGGCCTCCTCGATCTCGGTGTGCTCCACCGTGCCCGGACGGCCCGTCTTGGGCGTGAAGAGCCAGACGAAGCCGCCCTCGTCGAGCGTCGTGCACACGTCGAGCAGCGCGTCGGTCAGGTCTCCGTCACCGTCACGCCACCACAGGACGACGGCGTCGACGACGTCGTCGAAGTCCTCGTCCTCGAGCGCCTGACCCGTGATGGCGGCGATCTGCTCGAGCACCTGGCCGTCCACGTCATCGCCGTGGCCGAACTCCTGGACCACCTGTCCGGACTCGAATCCGAGGCGAAGGCCGCCGTTCGTCGCGGTCGATCCCACCGGTGCAGGTTCCTCTCGATCGGGCCGTGCACGAGCACGGTCTGGCGTCGCAGTAGATCACAGCATCCCGCAGGCTCGCGGCAAGTGCCACACCCGCGCCGCGAACCCGGTGCCCGGCAAGGCACGCCTCGGTGTGACATGGGCCCTCCGACCCAGGAGAATGCCTAGGACGACTGCGCACACGCCTGAGCGCGTCGGAGGCAACCGAGACCCGCGCGGACCGACCGGTCCCGAGCGGGACGGACGAGAGGTGAGGTGCGCCGGTGGCGAGCCACGAGATGACCGGACCCCTGATCAACGGGCTGCTCAGCCAGGTCCCGGACTTCGACCCCGACGAGACCGGGGAGTGGATGGAGGCGCTGGACGCCCTGGTCGACGAGCGCGGCGGCCCGCGGGCCCGCTACGTGCTGCTGTCTCTGCTGCGCCGCGCCCGCGAGCGCAACGTCATGATCCCCACCGCGATCACCACGCCCTACGTGAACACCATCGGTGTGCACGAGGAGCCGTACTTCCCGGGCGACGAGCAGACCGAGCGCCTGTACCGGCGTCTCATCCGTTGGAACGCCGCGGTGATGGTCACTCGCGCCCAGCGCCCCGACGTCGCGGTGGGCGGGCACATCTCCTCCTACGCCTCGGTGTCGACGCTGTACGAGGTGGGCCTCAACCACTTCTTCAAGGGCAAGGACCACCCCGGCGGCGGCGACCAGGTGTACTTCCAGGGCCATGCAGCGCCGGGCGTCTACGCACGTGCGTTCCTCGAGGGGCGCCTGACCGAGGAGCAGCTGGACGCCTTCCGCCAGGAGAAGTCCGGGCCGCACGGCGGGTTGTCCTCCTACCCGCACCCCCGGCTGATGCCGGACCTGTGGGAGTTCCCGACGGTGTCGATGGGCCTGGGCCCGGCCTCCGCGATCTACCAGGCGTGGTTCAACAAGTACCTGCACATGCGCGGCATCAAGGACACCTCCCAGCAGCGGGTGTGGGCGTTCCTCGGCGACGGCGAGATGGACGAGCCGGAGAGCCGGGGGATGCTCCAGCTGGCCGCCCAGCAGGGCCTGGACAACCTGACGTTCGTGGTCAACGCGAACCTGCAGCGCCTGGACGGCCCGGTGCGCGGCAACGGCAAGATCATCCAGGAGCTCGAGGCGTACTTCCGGGGTGCCGGCTGGAACGTCATCAAGGTGATCTGGGGCCGCGGGTGGGACGTCCTGCTCAACGCGGACAAGGACCGCGCGCTCGTCAACATCATGAACGAGACCGTGGACGGGGACTACCAGACGTTCCGGGCCAACGACGGCGCGTACATCCGCGAGCACTTCTTCGGGCGCGACCCGCGCACCAAGGCGCTCGTCGACAAGATGACCGACGACGAGATCTGGGCGCTCAAGCGCGGCGGGCACGACTACCGCAAGGTCTACGCCGCATACGCCTCGGCCGTGGAGCACACCGGCCAGCCGACGGTGGTCATCGCGCACACCATCAAGGGCTACGGCCTGGGCACGTCGTTCGCGGGCCGCAACGCGACCCACCAGATGAAGAAGCTCAAGCAGGACGACCTCAAGCAGCTGCGCGACTTCCTGCACCTGCCGATCAGCGACGAGCAGCTCGAGGACCCGTTCAACGCGCCGTACTACCACCCGGGGATGGACTCGCCGGAGATCGAGTACATGATGGCCCGGCGCAAGGTGCTGGGCGGCTTCGTGCCCGAGCGGCGCAGCGCCTACGAGCCGGTCAAGCTCCCGACCGAGACCGCCTACGAGGGTCTGGCCAAGGGCTCGGGGCAGCAGAACGTCGCCACGACCATGGCGTTCGTCCGGCTGCTCAAGGACCTCATGAAGGACAAGGACTTCGGCCACCGGATCGTGCCGATCATCCCCGACGAGGCCCGCACGTTCGGCCTGGACGCGATCTTCCCGACCGCGAAGATCTTCAACACCAACGGCCAGAACTACGTGTCGGTGGACGCGGACCTGATGCTCTCCTACAAGGAGTCGCAGCAGGGTCAGATCCTGCACACCGGCATCAACGAGGCGGGATCCGCCGCGGTGTTCCAGTCCGTCGGCACGTCGTACGCGACGCACGGCCAGGCGATGGTGCCGTTCTACATCTTCTACTCGATGTTCGGCTTCCAGCGCACCGGCGACCAGTTCTGGGCCGCCGGCGACCAGATGACCCGCGGGTTCATCGTCGGGGCGACGGCCGGGCGCACCACGCTGACCGGTGAGGGCCTGCAGCACGCGGACGGGCACTCCCCGCTCCTCGCGCAGACCAACCCCGCGGTGATCCACTACGACCCCGCCTACGGGTACGAGATCCGCCACATCGTGCGGGACGGCCTGAACCGGATGTACGGCGACACCGACCCGCGCGACCCGAACGTCATGTACTACCTGACGGTCTACAACGAGCCGATGCCGCAGCCGGCCGAGCCGGAGGACGTGGACGTCGAGGGCATCCTTCGGGGACTGCACCGCATCCGTCAGGGCGCCAACGGCAGCGGACCCAAGGCCCAGCTCATGGCGTCCGGCGTGGGCGTGCCGTGGGCCCTGGAGGCCGCCGAGCTGCTCGAGGCCGACTGGGGCGTGCAGGCCGACGTGTGGTCGGTGACGTCCTGGAACGAGCTGCGGCGCGACGGCGTGGAGGCGGACCAGCACAACTTCCTGCACCCCGAGGCGGAGCGGCGCACGGCCTACCTCACCAAGAAGCTGCGCGACGCGACCGGGCCGTTCGTGGCGACGTCGGACTACAACCACCTGGTGGCCGACCAGGTACGCAAGTGGGTCCCCGGCGACTACGAGGTGCTCGGTGCCGACGGGTTCGGGTTCTCCGACACCCGCGCGGCGGCGCGACGGTTCTTCAAGATCGACGGCCCGTCGATGGTGGTCAAGGCGCTGCAGATGCTCGCGGCGCGCGGTCAGGTGCCCGCCGACCTGCCGGAGAAGGCCATCGCGAAGTACTCGCTGCACGACGTGCGCGCCGGGTCGTCCGGGATGGCCGGCGGGGACGCGTGAGGTCGTAGCGCGAGGCGCGTGACGCGCGAGGCGTGAGGGAGGGGCGGTCGCCCGACGGGGCGGCCGCCCCTTCGGCGTGTCGGGTGGGGCTGGGACGGCGTGGCGCCGGGGCTACGGCCTGAAGATCGTGACGCCGCTGTCCGTGGTCGCGAGCACGTCGCCGGAAGGCAGGGCATGCAGGAGAGCCCAAGACGCGCCGCCCGGGTCCCAGGGCTGGGCCCAGACAACGCTCCCGGTCGCCAGGTCCCGCGCGACGAGGTTCGGCTCCCCCGCTGCTTCCTCCAACGTCAGCACGTTCACGCCGTCCGTGAGCGGTGCGAGGCCGACGTTCGGCAGGTGGAGCTGAGCGGTCCACACCTGCTCGCCGGTCGTGGCGTCCACGACTCGGAGCTTGCCGCCGGTGTTGGACGTGGCGACCAGGAAGCCATCGACGAGCACGTCGGGCCGGAACCCGCCGTGAGACCAGAGCGTCGTGCCCGTCGTGACGTCGATGACATCGATGGCGTTGGTCTCGAGATTGAGGACGAAGACCAGCCCAGGCACGCTCCCGTCGTCGACGGGGGGCTGCTCGAGGATCCCCGGCATTCGAAGCAGCTCGGTGCCGTCACGGCCGAGGACTCGCACGCTCCAGGCGTCGGGCGCCCCGTTCGGAGCGCCCGACTGGATGGCCGTGAGCCCGCCGGCGAGCTCGACCGGGTGGTGCTCGGCCGCACCGTCCGCCGCGACCGGCTCGCCGGTCGCCGGGTCGAGGTTCACGCTCCACGCCCCGGCGGCCAGACCCACGATGCCAGGGCCGACGTCCATCCCGAACCCGTCGCCGCCCGGAGGGATCGTCGTCTCGCCGCGATAGGTCCAGTTCACGTCGCCGGTCGCGGGATCGGTGCTGCGTGCGACCGCGTGTCCCTCCTGGTCGACGCCGACGACCACGAGTGCGCCATCCACCAGAGCGGCGTGCCACTCGCGCCAGTCGCTGGTCTCGGTGGCGACCACGTCGCCGGTAGCCACGTCGCGCACCTGCATGGTCCCGTCGGCCGGGCTGACGCACAGCACCCCGTCAGGCCCGTCAGCCGCGGTCCCGGAAGCGGTCACCGCGGCCGGGCTGCAGGAGTGGTCCGCGTCCTCGGCGACCGACCACCGCACCTGCCCCGTCGCAGCGTCGAGGGCCTCGAACGAGTGATCCGTGTCGAGCAGGATCGTCCCGCTGGGCTCGGACACGCCCGCGAACGCGCCGCTGGCCTGCCACGCCACGTTCAGCGGCTTGGACAGGTCGCCGGCTGCTCCGTCGACGCCCGCGAGCCGCTCGCGCCGGGCGGCGTCGGCCATCCGGTGCCCCAGGTCGACCAACGGCGGACCGGCGAGCACAGTTGCGACCAGCGCTCCCGCCGCCACGGTCGAGGCGACCACCGCGCGCCGCCGTCGTGCCCGCTTGCTGCCGGCGAGCACGGTGTCGAAGTCCAGGGTGGAATGCAGCTCCTCGATCTCGAGCCGGGCTCGCAGCTCGCCGGCGAACCGGTCGGTGTCGATGCTCATGACCTCGCGCCTCCTGCCGTGTCCAAGGTGTCCCGGAGCCGGGCCATCGCCCGTGATGCCGTCGACTTGACGGTGCCGACCGACACGCCGAGCTCGGCGGCCACCTCGGCCTCGCTGAGCTCGAGCAGGTGGCGCAGCACCACGATGCGGCGTTGCCTGACCGGCAGCGTGAGGAGCGCTCGCACGATCGCGTCGCGCCCGTCGACCGCCCGCTCGCCGCCGTCGACGGCCCCCTCCGGCGTGTGGCCGGTCAGCACCTCGCGACGGGTCCGACGCCAGGTGTCGATGCGCAGGTTCGCCAGGACGCGCCGCGCCCAGGCCATCGGGTCCCCGCGCCGCGCCGAGCGCCACGACCGCCAGGTCCGCTCGAACGTCTGCTGCACCAGGTCTTCCGCACGGTGCGGGTCCCCGCTCAGCAGGTAGGCCATCCGGTACAGGGGGTCGCGCGCGGCCCGGAAGAACTCCGCGAACTCCTGCTCATGGCTCACGCCGTCCGCGGCGGCGATCTCGATCTCGTCGCCGGTCACGAACGCCCCCTGCGCGCTCGCCACCGACTCCGCCCCGGACATACCCACACTCCTAACACGCACCGGCGGCGGCGAAGGTTGAACACGGAGCGCGACTCGCCGTCCGCCGCGCGCGCCCGGTGCCGGGCGAGGCGCTCCTGGGCTGCGCCGGGCTGCGTCGTCGGGCAGTCGCTGCGCGAGCCGGTCCGGATCGAGGTCGGGCGGCTCCGGCGCGGGTAGGGGCGGTCAGTCCCCGTCGGCTCGGTCGAGCCCAAGGGTCGCCAGGAGATCCTCGTGCATCTGCATCCACACGAGGTGGCAGGAGTCGATCCCCACGCCGTCGACCCACCGGTCGTGACCGTCGACCGCGCGCGACAGGGCGGCGTCGTACCGCTGGTCGTAGCCGCTGAAGCGTGGCAGCGAGGCGGCCAGCTCGTCGGTCAGCGAGCCAAGGATGCGACCGAGCGAGCCGAGATCCTCCGGGACCCGATCGTCCCAGCGGTGGTCGGTGTGGTCGTTCGCCGCCAGCGGCTCGCCGGGAGCCGGTCGGACCTGCCAACGCGTCACAGCGTCCTGGAAGCGGGCGTTGGCGGGCAGGAAGCGCGTGTGCGCCCGCACCACCGTCGGCCTCGCCCCGGTCGCCTCGAGCTCCGCGGCAAGGTGCTGCTCATCCTCCGATCGACTCCGATCGGTCAGTGACCACCCCGCCGTACCGCCCGCCTGGCGACCGCGCCGGTCTCCGCGTACCCGAGCAGGCGCACGGCGTGGAGCGACAGGGCCGCTGCGGTGAGCTCAGCGCCTGGCACCGCGTCATCGTGCCAGGCGAGGAAGACCCAGGGGCGCGCGGCGCCGACCGCCGTGGTGCGCTCGGACGCAGGTCACGGCGTCGGCGGGCCGGTCTCCAGGCCCGACCTACACCCCGGCCTGACCTACACCACGGCCAGCATCGCGACGAACAGCCCTGCGCCGACCACGAGGTTGACGACCAGCGCGATGGTCCCCGCTCTGCCGGCGCCGACGACGCGGGCGCGGCCGGCGAACCAGGCACCGACCCAGCTGGGCGACGTGGCCACCAGCGCATAGCCGATCGTTGCGACCCATCCGGCAAGGCCCGCATCGCGGAGCGGCTGCCCCGCCGACGGGTCGAGATCGAACCAGGAGTAGACCCAGTACCCGGCCGCGAACATCACCCAGAACCAGGCGACGTAGGCCAGATTGACGACGTAGGCCCGTCTGGTCAGGCCGGCACCCGGTTGCTCGGGTGCGGTCGGCTGGGGGTCACGTGTCGGGACCGTTGGGACTGTCATTTCGCCCACCTCCCCCACGACCAATCGTAGTCGCGGGACGGTTGGAAGGCTCCGGCTCGCGACCGCGCTGATGGCCGTCCCGAGCGCGCCATCCGGGACTCGGAGGCGGCGGATGGGACCGCTGTTCCGGCGACCACGGACGCCCCGCTGTGGGAGGGTCGGACCGTCCCGAGGAGGATCTGATGGCCCATTTCGGCTTGGTGGTTCGGTTCGCCCTGAAGCCCGGGCGCGCCGAGGCGTTCGACGCGATGATGCGCGACACCGTGGCGGGCATCGCGGCGCACGAACCCCGCACCGTGGCCTACGCCGTGCACGCGCTCGACGCGGAGCCCGACGTCCGCGTGTTCTACGAGCTCTACGAGTCCGAGGAGGCCCTGGACGAGCACGAGGCGCAGCCCACGACCCGACGCTTCCTCGACCAGGTCGACGACTTCGTCACCTCGGTGGAGGTCCAGCGGATGCACCTGGTGACCGCAACCGGCATCGCGGGGGCCGAGACCGGCGCCGGGCCTGCGACGCCGGGCTGAGCCGCGGCCGGTCGCTCGAGTCCGAGCCGGCCGGCCGCCGCGGGTGACTCCCGCGGCGGCCGGCCAACGGTTCACGGCGTGATCGTCAGCGGGGTGCCCGCATACGTCAGCCGCCAGTCGGGGTTGGTCGAGCTGAACAGGGTCGGGTCGATCGTGCCCTGCGCCGTCACCCAGTCGATCAGCAGCTGCCGGATCTCGACCAGCCGGTTGTCGACCACGGGAGCGGTCGTCACGCCGGGGAAGCCGCCACCGCCGGACTGGCGGTAGTTGTTGATCGCGACGACGAACTCGTCGCCGTCGGCCACCGGCACGCCGCCGTAGGCGAGGTCCACGATCCTCGACCCCACCGGCTGGGACAGGTCGATGTCGTAGGTCAGGGGCGCGTCCAGCCCGAACATGACGTCGTAGTTGTAGTCCGGCGTCCCGCTCGGGGCGGTGGGCGTCACGGCGTTGGTGACCTGGTCGGCCGGGTAGGTCCCGGGGCCGGGCACGGCCTGGAAGTACTGCGCGGACTTCTCCAGGTAGGCCTTGACCTCGGCACCCGTGAACCGGATGCCCAACAGCGTGTTGTCGTAGATGTACAGCCCGGCGATGTCGCGCAGCGACACGTCGCCGGCCGGGATCGAGGCAGCCCGGTTGAACGGCGCTGCGATGGACAGCACCGGCAGGTCAGCGTCCGTCCCGGTGAGGTTGGCCTTGACCGACGACGCCTGGACGTAGTTGATGAAGTCCAGCGCGGCGGCGTCCTCGTACCGCGCTGTCGCCGCCGAGAGCTCCTCGGTGGACGTCCCGATGACTGAGTTCACGTAGTCGACGACGGTCTGCTGGTCGTCGGCGAGGAGCGACACGATCGCGGGATCCTCCGGCACCGTGTTGGCGTTGAGGACCTGCGAGCTCACGTCGTCGACCGTCCAGTGGCCGTGGTGCAGCGTGAGGTCGATGTCGAACACGCTGAGCCGCTCGCCCCACTTCAGCGGCTCGGACAGCACGACCTCCTTGCCGGTCTGCTGGTTGACCACCACGCGCTCGGCGATCTCCTTGTGCGCGTGGCCGACCAGGATCGCGTCGATGCCCGGAACCTGCTCGGCGACGAGCGTCGCCGCGTTCTCCGGGAACGGCAGCGCGTCACCGTAGGACGAGGAGGTGTCCGCACCGGAGTGCGCGGCGACGATCACCACGTCCGCGCCGGCCCTGCGCATCTTGGGCACCCAGACCTTCGCCTGCTCGACCAGTCCGGGGAAGCTCAGCTTCCCCTCGACGTTGGCCTTGTCCCAGATGGCGATGCCGGGGTTCGTCAGGCCGAGGATGCCGACCTTGATGGGCACGCCGGTTCCGGCGCGGACCATCTTGATCACGTAGGGCTGGAACGCCGGCCGACCGTTGCGGTCGTCGATCGCGTTCGCACCCAGCAGCGGGAAGTCGAGCTGGTTCTCGAAGGCGTCCAGCACGTCCAGGCCGTAGTTGAACTCGTGGTTCCCCAGGGCTGCGGCGTCGTAGCCGATCGCGTTCATCGCGGCGGCCATGGGATGGGTGGTGCCGTTCGTGATCGGGTCGACCTTGGCGTAGTAGTAGTCCAGCGGCGTGCCCTGGAGGGTGTCGCCGGCGTCGATGAGCAGCGTGTTCGAGCGCCCCTTGTCCGCGCGCACCTGGTTCACCAGGGTCGAGATCTTCGCCAGCCCGACATCGTTGTGGGCCGAGTCGTCGTACTCGGCATTCTTGAAGTAGTCCCAGTTCACCGCGTTGCCGTGCAGATCGGTGGTGCCCATCACGGTCAGCTCGTAGCTGCGGTCCGCAGCGCCCCAGCCATGGCCGTGCCCGCCTGCGGCGGCCGGGGTGGCGGCTGCCAGGACGAGCGTCGCGGCGGCGAGCAGGCCGAGCGCTCTGGTTCGTCGAGTGGTTGTCGACATGGATCGATCTCCTTTGATCGGTGCCCGGATCAGGCGCAGCCATCCTTCACCCGCACGGTGGAGCGGGACAACGTCGCGGGAACTACGTGCAGAGGGCGGCGCGGCGTCGCGCGCGCCGGCACCGTGCAGCGCTGGCGCGCTCCGAGAATCGTTGTCGCGGAGCGGTCCGGACCTGGGCGTTCGAGCGTCTACTCCGAGACGCGACGCTCCGCGCGCTCGACGGCCGGCTCGAGCTCGTCACGCAGCGACCTGACCGCGCTCTCGTTGGGGTGCAGGCGCAGAGCGTCCAGGTGGTGCCGCGCCTCGGCGGGTCGCTCGGCCTCGAGCGCCGCGAGCACGAGCTGGCGGCCGACGGCGGGGTCCTGCTCGCGCACCCGCCAGTGACCGACGCCCAGGCCGAGCGCCTCCACCGGCAGCCCGGCCTCGCGCAGCACCGCGAGACCCTCGGTGAGAGCCTTCCCCGACGGATCGCGCTCGGCAGCGGTGGCCAGACGACGCAGCGCACCCTCGCGGTCGTCCTCGACCGACAGCCGCGCGAGCTCGATCAGCGGGAACCACGCCTTGGGGCTGCCTGCGAGCTCCTCGGCGAGCGACCACACCGCGAGGTCCGCCGCGCGCTGGCGCTCCTCGGGGTCGGCGGGCGCCGACAGGGGGTCGTCGCCGGGCGCCTCGCCGGCACGACGCCGCACGATCTCGGCCAGCGCGCCGAACGACCGCGCGTCGTTGGGGTCGGCGACCAGGCGTGTCCGGAGGCGGTCTTCCTGACCTGCCTCGGGCGGCGGGGTCGACGTCGGGCGCCGCGAACCGACGGTCGACGCCGGAGGCGGCCCCAGCACGAGTCGACGTAGCCGTTGGAGCAAAGCCATGTCTCGACCATAGCCGCCCCAAGGCTCGGCGACGCGGCGCGGAGGTTGCGCGCCTGTTGCGTCGGCGGTCACGGCGGCGCGGCGACGCACCGGACCCACAGCGCGCGGCACGTTGTGGGGTCCCCACAACCGACGCTCCCGTAACCGCAGCCTCGCGGCCTATGCTGCGCCTCATGGCGACGACGGCGCACCGCGACTCCCACACGCTGCGCCGGCTCCACGACGGCACCGGGCTGCTCTCCGCCGCCGCGATGCGCAAGCTCGACGAGAGCCTCCCCTGGTACCGGGCACTGCCCGCCGAGGACCGCTCCTGGGTCGGCCTCGTGGTGCAGGCCGGGATCACCAGCTTCACGTCGTGGTTCGCGGACCCCGCCACTCCCCCGCACGGCGCAGGCGAGATCTTCGCCGCCGCGCCGCCGGAGCTGACGCGCTCGATCTCCCTCCAGCACACCCTCCAGCTCGTGCGGGTCATCGTCGAGGTCGTCGAGGACCACTCCGACCGGCTCGCTGCCCCCGGCTACGAGCGGGACCTGCGCGAGGCCGTGCTCCGCTACTCGCGGGAGGTCGCGTTCTCCGCCGCCGAGGTCTACGCCCGCGCCGCCGAGGCCCGCGGCGCCTGGGACGCCCGGCTCGAGGCGCTCGTCGTCGACGCCCTGGTCCGCGGGGACGACGACGACGCACTGCGCTCCAGGGTCGCCGCGCTCGGCTGGTCGGGGCACGGCTCGGTGCTGGTGATGGCGGGCGCCTCCCGACCCGAGCTGGACGAGGTCCAGGTCGGCGAGCTGCGGAGGGCCGCTCGGCGGGCGGCCGGCGACGCGCTCGTCGGGATCCAGGGCGGACGGCTCATCGTGGTGCTGGGCGGGGAAGGCGACCTGCGCTCGGTGGCCGCCGAGATCACGCCACGGTTCGGCCCAGGGCCCGTGGTGGTCGGCCCGGCGGTCGCCCGCATCGGCGAGGCGGCGACCTCGGCAGCCGCAGCGCTGGCCGGGCTCGCCGCCGCGCCCGCCTGGCCCGGCGCTCCGTGCCCCGTGCTCGCCGACGAGCTGCTGCCCGAGCGGGTCCTCGTCGGAGACGCCGTCGCGCGGGCACGGCTCATCGAGCAGGCCTACCGGCCGCTGCAGGAGGCCGGCGGCTCGCTGCTGGAGACGCTCGCCGCCCACGTCGAGCACGGCCGTTCGCTCGAGGCCGCCGCGCGGGTGCTCTACGTGCACCCCAACACCGTGCGCTACCGGCTGCGCAAGGTCATCGAGGTCACCGGGTGGGACCCGCTGGACGCCCGCGAGAGCTTCGTGCTCGCGATCGCGCTGGCCGTCGGTCGGCTGGAGGACGCTCCGCGCACCTGAGGGGCGTTGTAGGTTCCGAACAAGCGAGACGGGGTTCTTTGTCGCAGTCGTCGGCCGGAGAACCGGACATCGCCGGGCAGAGTGGTCGGGTGCTCGCGATCGTGTGCCCTGGACAGGGCTCCCAGACCCCCGGGTTCCTCGCTCCGTGGCTCGAGCTGCCGGGGATGACGGACCGCCTCGGTGAGCTCTCCGAGGCCGCCGGCGTCGACCTGAACCTCCACGGCACCACGTCTGACGCCGACACGATCCGCGACACGGCGATCGCCCAGCCGCTGATCGTGGCGGCCTCGCTGCTGACGTTCGAGGCGGTCCTGGACGGCCGCGAGGCGCCGGGCCTCGTCGACGTGACGGCCGGCCACTCGGTGGGCGAGCTCGCCGCGGCCGCCGTGGCCGGTGTGCTCTCCGGACCGCAGGCCGTCACGCTTGTGGGCGCCCGTGCACGGGCCATGGCCGACGCCGCCGCGCAGGTCGCGACCGGGATGAGCGCTGTGGTCGGCGGAGACGCCTCCGAGGTGAGCGCAGCCATCGAGGCCGCCGGCGCGTACGCAGCCAACGTCAACGCGGCAGGCCAGGTGGTCGCCGCCGGCACGCACGAGGCGCTCGAGGCGCTGGCCGCGGCGCCTCCGGCGCGGGCACGCGTGATCCCTCTGCAGGTCGCCGGTGCGTTCCACACCCCCTTCATGGAGCCGGCGCTCGAACCGTTCGCCGCCGCGACGGCCGGCGTCGAGGTCGCCCCCGCCACGGTGCGCTGGCTGTCGGACCTCGACGGGGAGGACTTCCCGGCCGACGCGCTCGCCCGGCTCGTCCAGCAGGTC
This sequence comes from Actinomycetales bacterium, assembly GCA_020444245.1. Taxonomy (GTDB): domain Bacteria; phylum Actinomycetota; class Actinomycetes; order Actinomycetales; family Cellulomonadaceae; genus Actinotalea. Next base: position 152,868 of record JAHLLI010000006.1, on the reverse strand, counting down.
GTCGCCCCGGTCCGCTGGGACCTGGTGACCGGGAGCCTGCGCGACCTGGGAGTCACGCGCCTCATCGAGCTCGCACCGGCGGGTGTGCTCACGGGCCTGGCCCGGCGTAGCCTGCCCGGCGTCGAGACCGTGGCGGTCAAGACGCCCGACGACCTCGCCGCCGCGCACAAGCTGATCGCCGACAAGGAGAGCGCGTGACCACCCTGCAGCAGGCCTCCGGACCGAAGTACACGCGCATCCTCGGCCTCGGCGGGGTGCGCGGGGAGAACGTCGTCACCAACGACGACGTGGCCGGCCCCATCGACAGCTCCGACGAGTGGATCCGCCAGCGCACCGGCATCGTCACGCGCCGGCGTGCGGGAGCCGACACCGACGTGCTCGACCTCTCCGAGCAGGCCGCCCGCCTCGCGCTGGAGGACGCCGGTCTGACCGGGGCGGACCTGGACGCGGTCATCGTCTCCACGGTCACCTACTTCAACCAGACGCCGGCCGCCGCCGCGATCATCGCCGACCGGCTCGGGGCGACCCCGGCCGCCGCGTACGACATCTCCGCCGCCTGCGCCGGGTACAGCTACGGCGTGGGCCAGGCCGACGCGCTGGTCCGCTCGGGCCTGGCCAAGCACGTGCTCGTCATCGGCGCCGAGAAGATGAGCGACTTCATCGACCCGACGGACCGCTCCATCAGCTTCCTGCTGGGCGACGGCGCCGGGGCCGTCGTGATCGGGCCGTCCGAGACGCCCGGCATCGGCCCCACCATCTGGGGCTCCGACGGCGGGCGGGCGAGCCTCATCACGCAGACCCACTCGCTGCCCGAGGCGGCGCGGACCGGCACCATGCCGACCCTGCGCCAGGAGGGCGCGAGCGTCTTCAAGTGGGCGGTCTGGCAGATGGCCCCGATCGCGCTGGAGGCCATCAAGGCCGCCGGGCTCACCCCGGAGGACATCGACGTCTTCGTCCCCCACCAGGCGAACATGCGGATCATCGACCAGATGATCAAGCAGCTCGGGCTGCCCGAGAGCGTCGTCGTCGGCCGCGACATCGCCGACACCGGCAACACGTCGGCCGCGTCGATCCCGCTCGCCATCGAGCGGCTCCTGCGCGAGGGCGAGGCGAAGCGCGGGGACATCGCTCTCCAGATCGGCTTCGGCGCCGGGCTCGTCTACGCCGCTCAGGTCGTCGTCCTCCCCTAGTTCTGGTGGCCGATCGGTCACCGTCCACCACCACCAAGGAGTGCCACATGGCGTTCAGCGAGCAGGAGATCCTGGCCGGGCTGGCCGAGATCGTCAGCGAGGAGACCGGTCTGCCCACGGAATCCGTCTCGCAGGAGAAGTCCTTCACCGACGACCTGGACATCGACTCGCTGTCGATGATGACCATCGTCACCCTCGCCGAGGAGAAGTTCACCGTGCGCATCCCCGACGACGAGGTCAAGAACCTCGCGACCGTCGGCGACGCCGTCAGCTTCATCAACAGCGCCCAGTCCTGAGCGATCCGCAGCGGCCCGCCCCACCCGGCGGGCCGCTGCGCTCCTATCACCGGAGGTTCACCATGCGAGACGTCGTCGTCACCGGACTCGGCGCCACCACCCCGCTCGGCGGGGACGTCGCCTCGACGTGGCAGGCCGCACTGGCCGGCACCTCAGGTGCACGCACCCTCGACAACGACTGGGCCGCCACCTACGAGATCCCGGTGAGCTTCGCCGCGTCCCTCGCGGTGCCGGCCGCGGACGTGCTCCCGCGGCCCGAGACCAAGCGGATGGACCCGTCCGCGCAGTACGCGATCGTGGCCACCCGCGAGGCGTGGGCCCACGCGGGAGCGCCGGAGGTCGAGCCCGAGCGGCTCGGCGTCGTCGTGAGCTCCGGCATCGGCGGGATCTGGACCACGCTGGACGCCTGGGACACCATGCGCGAGAAGGGTGCGCGCCGGGTCCTGCCCATGACGGTGCCGATGCTCATGCCCAACTCCCCGGCCGCCTACGTCGAGCTCGAGGTGGGCGCGCGTGCCGGTGCGCACGCGCTGGTGTCCGCATGTGCGTCGGGCGCCGAGGCCATCGGGTACGGCCTGGAGATGATCCGCAGCGGCCGCGCCGACGTCGTGGTCGCCGGAGGTACCGAGGCTGCGATCCACCCGATGCCGATCGCCGCGTTCGCGGCGTCGAGGACGCTGTCCACCCGCAACGACGACCCGGCAGGGGCGTCGCGGCCGTACGACACCGCCCGCGACGGGTTCGTGCTCGGCGAGGGCGCGGGGATCGTGGTCCTGGAGAGCGCCGAGCACGCCGCCGCGCGCGGCGCGACCGTGCACGCCCGGATCGCGGGGGTCGGGCTGTCCGCCGACGGGTACCACATGACCTCCCCCGAGCCGAGCGGCCGGGGCCAGATCGCCGCGATGCGCGCCGCGCTCCAGGATGCGGGGGTCGCCCCCACCGACGTGCACCACGTCAACGCGCACGCGACCTCTACCGTGGTGGGCGACCTCATCGAGGCCCGCAGCATCCGCGAGGTGCTCGGCGGCGACGCCGACCACGTGCGACTGTCCGCGACCAAGTCGATGACCGGCCACCTGCTGGGCGGCGCCGGCGCGCTCGAGACGATCTTCACGATCCTCGCGCTGCGTGAGCGGACCGCCCCGCCGACCATCAACGTCACCGAGCCGGACCCCGAGCTGGTGCTCGACCTGGTGCGCGACACGCCGCGCGGGCTGCCCGAGGGCCAGATCGCCGCGATCAACAACTCGTTCGGGTTCGGCGGGCACAACGTCGCCCTGGTCGTCACCACCTGAGCGCGCTCGGTACGCTCGGAGTGACGAAGGGGGTCCGGTGCGCTACCTGCCGTTCATCATCGAGCTGGCGCTGACGATCTACGCGCTGATCGACTGCGTCCAGGCCGGGCCGTCGGTCAGGAACCTGCCGCAGTGGGCGTGGATCGTGCTCATCATCTTCTTCCCGATCGTCGGTGCGATCGCCTACCTCGTCGCAGGCAAGCCGCAGGCGAGCGCACCGCGCAACGTGCCGTGGCCCTCGACGAAGACCGCCGGGTTCCCGGAGTACGAGCGGCCGCCCCGCGGCCCCGACGACGACCCCGAGTTCCTCGCCGGCATCCAGCGCTCCGACGCCCAGCACGAGCAGATGCTCAAGGAGTGGGAGGAGCAGCTGCGCGAGCGCGAGAAGAAGCTGAAGGAGACGGACTCCGAGGAGGACTAACCCACCCGGTGCAGCCACCGCACCGGAGCGCCGGCCCCCGCGTAGCGGAACGGCTCGAGCTCGTCGTCCCACGCCTGACCGAGCGCCAGCTCGAGCTCGAGCGCCATCGTCTCGGGGTTCTCCATCGCCGCACGCACGCGGTCCTCGGGCACCAGGGTGTTGCCGTGCACGTCGATCGGCGCATGGAAGATCCCCAGCTCGGGCGTGTGGCTCCAGCGGCCGCCGTCGGTGCCGTGGCTCGGTTCCTCGGTCACCTCGTACCGCAGGTGCGCCCAGCCGCGCAGCGCCGACGTCAGGCGGGCGCCGGTACCCGCCGCCCCCTGCCAGGACGCCTCGGCGCGGTAGGTGCCGGGTTCGGCCGGCTGCGGGGTCCAGTCCAGCGACAGGCGCACGCCGAGGACGCCACCGGCCGCCCACTCGATGTGCGGGCACAGGGCACGGGGCGCTGAGTGCACGAAAAGGACACCGCGCGTCAGACTCGCCATCTCGTCCTCCTGGATCGGGGGTCGTCTTCCCCTACGCCCTCGACCTCGGAGACACCGCGGTGTTCGTGCCCAGGATGCCCGATGGGGCTCCCGAATGCCAGCAGGCTCGCTACCCGAGCTGCTCGCGCATCTGCTGCATCGCCTTCTTGCGGACCGCGCGCTCGAGCCGGTCCAGGTAGAGCTTGCCGTCCAGGTGGTCCGTCTCGTGCTGGAGGGCGCGGGCCATCAGCTCGGTCCCCTCGACCACGACCTTCTTGCCGTCCAGGTCGATGCCCTCGACGCGCGCGTACCAGGCGCGCCGCGTCGGGTACCACAGGCCGGGGACCGACAAGCAGCCCTCCTCGCCCTCCTGGTACTCGTCCTCGGAGACCTCCACGAGGACCGGGTTGAGGATGTAGGACACCTCGTCGTCGATGTTCCAGGAGAACGCCCGGAGGCTGACCCCGATCTGGTTGGCCGCCAGACCCGCGCGACCTTCGTGGTCCACGGTCTCCAGGAGGTCTTCCACCAGGCCCCGTACGCGGTCATCGATGTCGGTGATCGGCGCGCACGGGGTGCGCAGCACCGGGTCCGGGACCACGCGGATCTCTCGCATCGCCATGGGGCATATGCTCCCATGCCCCGGTCCCAGGCTGCGGGCGGTCGGCGCCACGGCGTGGCAGACCCTAGGCTGGTCGCAGACCTGAGGAGGAACGCGATGCGAGGCAAGACGGCATTCCTGGTCGGGGGGCTCATCGGTTACGTGATGGGCACCCGCGCGGGGCGTGAGCAGTTCGAGAAGATCGCGGGCCAGGCCCGGCGCGTGTGGGAGGACCCGCGCGTGCAGGAGAAGGTCAACGACGCGAGCCAGCGGGCGACCAGCTTCGTCCAGGACGTCGCACCGGATCTCAAGGACAAGGTCACCGACGCGGTGCGGAAGACCGGGTGATCCTGATCGTCCTCGGCGCCGTCGGCACGATCGGCGGCGCCGTCCTGCTGGTCGGCGCCTTCCGCCGCGGACAGGCCGGTGACCCCGCCGGCGAACGGCGGATGTTCGGTGGGGCCGTGGCCGGGCTCGCCGGCGGCGCCCTCCTCTTCGCGATCGCGCTCCTCACCGCACCGCACTAGCGTCGCTGCGTGCGCGAACGCGACGACCTCGAGGTGGAGATCCCCACCGAGCCGTCGCGCGCACGACGATCCCACCCGACCTGGTGGGCCGCGCTCGGCGCGGGCCTGGTCGCGATCGCGGTCCTGGCACAGGGCCACGCGTCCGCGGCCCGAGCCGCGCGGCTCGCCGGCGTGGACGTGTCCCCGTCCCTCGCGGCACCCTGGCACACGGCGTGGACGGATCCCGGCCCGGTGCTCGCGGTCTACCGGCACTCCGTCGTGCTCTCCGGGCCGGACGGCACCGGCGCGGTCGCCAGGGACGCGTCGGGCACCGTGGTCTGGGGCCCCGTCCGGGAGGGCAGCCCGTGCGCACCGGCGTCGGGGGCCGTGCTGTGCCGCACCATCAGTGCGACCGGCTCGGCCGGGACGGTCACCACCGGCGGCGACCGGCAGGAGGCCGTGGCGCTCGACGAGTCGGGCCGCGTCAGCGCCACCTACCGTCCCACGGGCGCACTGAGCTCGTGGTGGTTCCTGGACGGGACCCTCATCGCGGTCGCGCAGGAGCAGGGGCACCTCGTCGTGGACCGTTGGGCGCCCGAGGGGTTCGTGTGGCGCTACCGGAGCTCCGACGCGGTGGTGGCACCCGTCTCGTACCCGTTCTCGATCGGGCAGGGCGACGGGTGGCTCCTGATCGGCGGGACGCGCGCGGTCCTGCTGGACCTCGCGACCGGGCAAGAGGTCAGCTCCAAGGCGTCGGTCCGCGCACCGGCGGACTTCGCCCGGGCGACCTTCGTGGTCCGGGACCGGTCCGTGCCCGGGCTGCGGGTGGCCCTCGACGGTCAGGACGTGGTGGGTGCCGTCGACGGCCGGAGCAGCTGGCGGGTGGCCGGGCCGCTCTGGGCCCTGGTGAGCGGCGTCGTGGTCGCCGGCGGCGTGACCGCCCTCGACGCCCGCGACGGGGCCGAGCTGTGGAGCGCTCCGGGCGACGGGGCGTTCTCCGACGGAGACCTCGTCGCGGTGGTCGGCGACGGCGGGCTCACCGCGCGGCGGGTGCGCGACGGCGCGGTGGTGTGGCGCGTCCCGGTGGCGGGCACGTACGTGGGTCGGAACGCGGACGGCGTCGCCGTCGCCGACGGCGCAGTGACCACGTTCCTCACCCCGTGAGACCCTCCGTCCCCGCCCGATTTCGCCCGATCGGGGTATCCATCTCGGGGCTTCGGAGCCGATACGCTCACTGACGGTTCATATGGAGCCGTGCTCGGCGAGCAGGCGGGCACGCTCAGGGGGGCTTCTGCTCGGAGAGGCGCGGCATGTCCCTGCCTCTCGCGCGCGCCGGGGTCGTTGCGCTTGCCCTGGCAGTTGCCGCACCGGGCAGTGCCGCCGCGGCCGAGACGCCCCGGCCGGAGTCGACCGAGAGCTACATCGTCCAGGCCGCGCCGGGCGCACTCGACGACCTCAGCGCGACCCTCGACGACATCGGCGCCACGCCGGACGAGGTCTACGACGACGTCCTGGACGGGGTGGCCGTCGATCTGACGAGCTCCCAGGCCGCCGCGCTCGCCCGCTCAGGCGACGCCACCCGGGTCGTCCCGGACACCCCGATCACCACGACCGACGTCCAGGCGCCACCCCCGTCGTGGGGGCTGGACCGCATCGACCAGCCGTCGCTGCCGCTGGACGGGAGCTACTCCTACGACGACCTCGCCGGGGCCGGGGTGCCCGTGTACGTGGTGGACACCGGAGTGTCGCCGCACCCGTCGTTCGGCACGCGCCTGGCCTCGGGATACAGCGGCGTCGCCGACGGGCTAGGCACGTCGGACTGCAACGGACATGGCACGGCGGTCGCCGGCGTGGCCGCGTCGAGCGTCTACGGGGTCGCCAAGCGCGCCACTGTCGTGCCCGTCCGCGTGCTCGGCTGCACAGGCAAAGGCTCAGCGGCCGACCTGCTCGACGGACTTGACTGGATCGCCGCCCACCACCCGGCCGGCACGCGCGGTGTGGTCAACGTCTCTCTGGCCGGCCCGCAGAACGACGTGATCGACCACGCGGTCGACCTCCTCACCGCCCGCGGTTTGCTGGTCGTGGTCGCCGCCGGCAACGACGGCGCCGACGCCTGCACCGCCTCGCCCGCCGCGAGCGTGACGGGAATCACCGTGGGGGCATCGACGCCCGACGACAAGCTCGCGGCGTTCTCGAACTGGGGTCCGTGCCTCGACGTGGTCGCCCCCGGCGTGTCGATCACGTCGCTGGACGCCCTCGATGCACAGAGGGCGGTCGTCGTCGACGGCACCTCGTTCGCGGCACCACACGTGGCGGGTATCGCTGCCATCTACCTCGCCGAGCGGCCGAACACCACCGCGGGCGACTTCGAGGCGGCGATGCTGGGAACGACGCCGATCGACGATCCCGCGCCGGGCGTCACGGACTGGCTCGTGAAGTCCTTGGTCATCCATGCGCCGATCGCCGCTGCGACGGCCCTCAGGACGACGACGTCGACCGCGACCACGCTCTCCCTCGCGTGGACCGGGCCGACCTCCTTCCCCGCCACCCGCTACTACGTCGAGTGGCGGCCCGCCGGCACCACGGAGTGGTCCGGCACCACCAGCCGCACCTCGAGCGCCGTGCTCTCGAGCCTCCTGCCGGACACCGACTACGAGATCTCGGTCACCGGAAGCACGCTCGGCGGCTACGGCCCGACCAGCGACACGCTCGTGGCGCGGACGTCGCCGACGCTCCTGCCGACAGCGCCCACGGCACTCGCCGTCGCGCCCCTGGTCACGACTGCAGACGTGACCTGGGAGCCACCGGCAACCCTCGCCGCAGGGGTGAACGGGTACGTCGTCGAGACCTCGGCCGACGGGGGTGCGACGTGGCAGCCCGCAGCAGCGACCGGCTCTGCGACTCGGTCCGCCACGGTGACGGGCCTCGACCCGTTCCACCGCTACCTGTTCCGGGTCAGCGCCACGAGTGACGCCGGCACCGGTGCCCACGCCACGCAGACGGCGGTGACCGAGCCGCGGCCGTCCGCACCGCTCTCCCTGGCGGCGAGTGCGTCCTCGACGACGTCGCTGGCCGTGACGTGGGCTCCGCCGGCAGCGCGGGCCGGAGTCACCGGGTATCGGATCGATCTGTCGACGGACGGCGTGACGTGGACCTCGCCCGCGACGACAGACGCCACGACGCTCACCGCCACTCTCGATGGCCTCGACGCGGACACCGTCTACCAGGTGCGCGCCACGGCGCTCACGGACACGGCGCCCGGCCTCACGAGCACCACGGCGTTCGCCGCGACAGCGTCAGACGTTCGCGACCGACCTACCGGGCTGCGCGCGAGCGTCCGGACAGGGGATGCTGACCTGGCGTGGACCGCCCCGGACGGCTACGCAGCCGGCTACGCCGTCGAGCTCTCGACCGATGGCGCGACCTGGGTCCATTCCGAGACGTGGCGTGCGCAGGCGACGGTGATCAGTCTCACGCCTGCGACGGACTACCAGGTCCGGGTCACCGCGCTCGAGGGCGCGACGGCCGGGGTGTGGGCGACGTTCGCCATCCGCACTGCCCCCTCCCCGAGTGCGCTTCCCGAGCCACTGGTGACGGCCTCGATGACCAGCGCGTCGCTCATGATGGCGAGCCCCGAGACGTCGAGCGACATCGCTTCCTCCGTCACGTGCGGACTCCAGTCGTCCGGCGGCGTCTGGTACGACTCCTCCTTCGGCACCGTGACGTCGCCAGGGGCCTTCGACACCCTCCAGCCTGCGACGACCTACCAGGCTCGATGCACGGCCGGCGGGGGGCTGTGGACACCGTTCTCGTTCACCACCGCCGCCGCTCCGCAGGCCCCGACGGACCTCGCTGCCGTCGCGACGACCCACGGCGCGATCATCACGTGGCAGCCGCCGGCCACGTACGCGGGCACCCTCCGCTCGTACACGGTGCAGCGCTCGGACGACGGCGGCTCGACGTGGCGGTACTGGTCCGCGTACGAGCCCGCCAGCCAGGAGTACGACTTCTCACCCAGCAGGCGATCGACGACGTTCGCGAACCTCGGCCCCGGCGAGTCCGTGGCCGTGCGAGTAGCGGCGGTCGCCGACACGATCCCCGGCGACTGGGCCCGCCTCGACATCACGACTCCCGGGCTGCCCGGTGGGCCACGGCTCTCCGCCACCGCCGGCGAGGATCACGCGACGCTCACGTGGACTGCCCCGTCCTCGTTCCCCGAGCAGGTCACCGGCTACCTGGTCGAGGTGCTGTACGGCTCGCAATGGGTGCCCGAGGCCCTCGTCGGCGCCGACGGCCGGCGCACGACGGTCGACGGCCTGCTCCCCGGCACCGCCTACCGGATCCGGCTCACCCCGATCTCCGAGCTCGACGCCGGGACCCCTGCGGTGGTCGACGTCAGGACGTCCGGGAGCGCTGCGTGGATGAGCCAGCTCACCCTCTCCCCCGATCTCACGGGAGACGGCACCGGGGACATCGTCGGCGTCGACATCGCCGGGAACCTCAAGGTCTACACGACGGCCAACGCACGCGTCGGCTCGCTCGCCCTGAGCGGTCCGGGCTGGGCCCCGTTGACGGTCTACGCACCCGGTGACTGGAACACCGACGGTCGCAACGACCTCATCGCGCGGACCACGACCGGTGACCTGTGGCTCTACCCCGGCAACGGCCGGGGCGGGTTCGGTGCACCCAGCAAGATCGGCAACGGGTGGACGGGCTACCGCGTCGTGCCGGCCGGGGACGTGAACGGCGACGGCCGCGCGGACCTGCTAGCGATCGACCCGAAGGGGTACCTGTGGCTGTACCCCGGAGCCGGTGCGGGCAAGTTCGGCAAGCCGATCCAGGTCGGCAACGGGTGGTCCGACTTCGAGCTGTACGCAGCCGGTGACCAGAACCTCGACGGCAAGGTCGACATCCTCGGCATCGACCCGGCAGGCAAGCTCTGGTACTACGCCGGCCGGGGCGGGGGCTACTTCTGGCAGCGCGTGCAGGTCGGCAACGGCTGGAACGGCTTCGAGTTCGCCAGTGGCGCGGACCTGACCGGCGACGGGATCGGGGACCTGGTCGGGCGCGACGCCCAGCACCGGCTCTGGCTGTACCGCGGCAAGGTCGCGGGCGGGTTCCTCATGCGAGTCCAGATCGGCACCGGGTGGTGACGCAGATCACCTGAGCGCCCGGGTGACGGGCGCGGCGTGGATCTTCCCCGAGTGGCTCTGTGGTGCCAGAATCTCGCTCGCGCAGCCAGGGGGGCGGCGCTTCGTCAAGGAGTTGCCGTGCGTCGCGTCGTCGCTCTCGTCGTGGCTGTGCTGTCCCTCGTCGCCGGCGCTGGGCCGGCGGTCGCCGACGACCCCCCGCCTCCGCCGCCCGTCGAGATCGCTGCCGTCGCGGTACCGGGCGACCTCCAGGTCGGAGGTCTCGGCACCATCACCCTCATGGGATTCTCGGCCCCGATGGTCGTCATGTCGGTCGACGGTGGCACACCGGTGAGCGTCTGGGTCGACAGCGGTCCGGTGTCGAACTCGGACGGCACCAAGACCTGGGACTTCCACCTGTGGGTCGCGGCGCACGCGGGTCACCACACGGTCGAGATCTCGTACACAGCGGTGGGCAGCGCCACGACCGCGGTCGATCTCGAGGTCGACGTTCCGCCCCGCGCGATGCCGCCCGCGACGGTCCGCCTCGTCAACGACATCACGTGGGCCCCGCCTGGCGCCGATCTGTACTTCATCGCGAAGATCCAGCAGGTGTACGAGCTCGGCTACCACGCGATCTGCCCGACGGCGGCCATCGAGTACCGACCAGTCGGCACGGCCACCTGGCACACCGCGACCACCTTCCTCACCAATGCGGTGGGCCTCGGCGCCTGCGACGTGGGGCTCCTCGTGGAGTCCGCGGGCAGCACCGCCGACTATCGTCTGCGACTCACGGCCCCGGACCACGCCCCCGGCTACACGCCTTCCGTTCGGCTCCCGACCACGGATCCGACGCCGCCGATGGGTTGGCTCAAGCAGATGACCCTGTCCCCCGACCTCGCGGGCGGCTCGGGCGGCTTCCACCCCGGCCGCGGCACGATCGTCGGCGTCGACCAGACCGGCAGCCTCGTGCTGCTCCAGGTGACCGGCCCGAGCCAACCTCCCCTCGCCATCCCCGTGGGCCCCGGCTGGGCGACGCTCACGGTGTACGGCCCCGGGGACTGGAACGGAGACGGACGCAACGACCTGCTCGCCCGTGACACGGCGGGGCGGCTGTGGCTGTACCCCGGCAACGGGCACGGCCACTTCGGCGCACGCGTCCTCGTGGGCAACGGCTGGACCGGCTACCGGGTGGTGCCCGCGGGCGATCTCAACGGCGACCACCAAGCCGACCTGCTGGCCATCGACCCCAAGGGAGACCTGTGGCTGTACCCGGGCGCGGGCGCCGGCAGGTTCGGCAAGCCCGTCAAGGTCGGCAACGGCTGGTCGGGCGTCCAGCTCTACGCCGCAGGCGACATGACGCGCGACGGCCGTCCGGACATCCTCGGGATCGACCAGGCGGGCAAGCTCTGGTTCTACGCGGGGCGCGGGGGCGGGTACTTCGCGACGCGCCGCCAGGTCGGCAACGGCTGGGGCACGTACCAGTTCGCCTCCGGGGCGGACCTGAACGGGGACGGCCTCGGCGATCTCACCGGCCGCGCGCCGGACGGGAAGCTGTGGCTCTACCCCGGCAGAGTCGGTGGGTCCTTCGCGCAGCGTGTACTGCTCGCCAGCCAGTGGTGAGCGGTCAGCGACGGCGGTGAGCGGTCACCAGCCCGTCGCGAGCTGGGTGCGCATCGCGAACCCGCCACCCGCACGCCCCGCGTAGTACCAGACGGTGCCCTCGGGATCCTTGCCGATCAGGTCGGCGACACCGTCCCGGTTGAAGTCCCCGCCCGAGGCGAACTGGTAGCCGTTCCAGCCGTTGCCGACCTTGACGCGCTGGCTGAAGTAGCCCTTCCCGCGGCCCGCGTAGAACCACAGGTCGCCGTGCGAGTCGATGCCGAGGATGTCGCGACGGCCGTCGAGGTTCTGGTCGCCCGCGGCGTACAGCTGGAAGTCCGACCAGCCGTTGCCGACCTTGACGGGCTTGCCGAACCTGCCGGCGCCCGCACCCGGGTACAGCCACAGGTCGCCGCGCGGGTCGATGGCGAGCAGGTCGTTGACCCCGTCACCGTTCATGTCGCCCGACGGCGTGATGCGGTACCCGGACCACCCGTTGCCGATCTTGGTGCGTCGCGGGAAGCCGCCCGCGCCGTTGCCGGCGTACAGCCACAGGTCGCCGGCCGGGTCGACGGTCACGAGGTCCCCGATCCGGTCGCCGTTCCAGTCTCCCGGGGCGTAGACCGTCATGTCACCCCAGCCGGTTCCGAACACGCGCACCGGCCCGAGCTTGGCGCCCGGCTCACCGGGGAAGATGTGCAGCCGGCCCGAGGCGTCCACCACGACGACGTCCGCGTAGCCGTCGCCCGTCGCGTCCGGCGCCGCCACGACCTGGTCGAACGGGGGCACCGGCATGTTGGCCACCAGCTTGGCCCAGGTGGCGTTGTCCAGCACACCGGTGACCGGGACGTCGTGCGCGGCCTGGTAGGCCAGCAGGACGGCGAGCGTGGCCGGCCCGAAGTCGCCGTCGACGTCCGCCCCGCTCATGCCCATCAGTGACTGGGCCATGGCGACGGCGCTACCCGTGGCGCCCGGCAGGGTCACCGGGAACGCGCTGAACGGAGCCGCCGGCAGGCTGGTCGGGCACGGCGTCGTGCGCTTGGCGGTGTAGCGCGGGGCGTACTGGCCGTCGTAGACCCGGCAGGTGCCCTGGTCGGAGACGGAGACCGGGACACCGGTCCACCACGAGGTGCGCATCATCGCGCCGTCCCACGTGAAGCTGAAGTGGATGTGATCGGTGTGCGGGACTGGGCCGTCGTACGCCTGCCAGGTGTCCGGGTGCCACGCGTACCAGATCTGCCGGTTCCAGATGACGTACATGATCCCGAAGCGCCGGGCCATCGTGCCGGAGTCGGCGGTGAGCCAGGCGACGACGGCGTCGCCGAGCGCCTTCTGAGTCGGGTCGTAGGCGTTCATCGTCCAGTCGAGCGCACGCCCCTCGGCGTGCTGGGTGCCGTCACCGAGGACGCACGGGCGCGACGTGTGATAGCGATACATGCCCCAGTTGGTGCTGATGAGCTCCGCGAACGCGAGGATGCCCGGCTTGTCGTTCGGGTCGCACGACGTGGAGGGCTGGAAGCCCGGCATGGCGTCGACGAGGGCCGGCAGCACCTTGGTCGGGGGCGCCTTGATGACGATCGCGGGTGACACCGCGGTCGTCGCGGCTGCCAGCGACGTCGGTGCGGTCGTGGGCGCGGGCGAAGCGGTGGGGGTGGGGGTCGGCGTGTCCGTCGGCTCGGGTGTCGCACTCGGCTCGGGCGTGGGCGTGGGGGTCGGCTCTGCCGCGGGCGTCGGCTCGAGCGTGGGCTCCGCCGCAGGGTCGGCGGTCGTGGCCGGCTCGGGCACCGGATCGGCCGCAGCCGCCACGGGTACCACTCCGACGATGAGAAGTCCGACGGTCACGGCGGTGCTCAGGGCCCGCCGCCCGTTGACGCGCCACCCGGCGCATGCTGCCTGAGAAGTCACACCTGGTCCTCGATCGACGTGTCGTGGCCGCAACCGACCATTGCTGCATCGGCCGTTCGGGTGATCGGCTTGAGCCCGGAACCACGACGCCGTGACGTGCGGCGACGATAGGGTCGTCGCACTCACCCCCAGGAGCCCCATGCGCGCCGCGCTCGCCGTCGTCCTCGGCCTCGTTCTCTTCATCCCCACGACGGCAACCGCGGCTGCGCCCGCGGAGGTCCCGAGGCCCGCCGCCGACTCCCGCGACCTCGACGGCGACGGCAACGCGGACGTCGTCGCCATCGCCCAGAACGGGTCGCTCTGGCTCTACCCCGGCAACGGCGCGGGAGGCTGGGGCCGGGCGCGGCAGATCGGCGTCGGCTGGCGCACCCTCGACGAGGTCCGAATCGCCGGGGACCTCGACGGCGACGGCAACGCCGACGTCGTCGCACGTGACCTCTCGGGCGGGCTGTGGCTCTACAGCGGCAACGGCACCGGGGGGTTCTCCGGCTGGCGCCGGATCGGCGTCGGGTGGTCGGCGTTCAGCGACGTCCTCGCCCCAGGCGACTGGGACGGCGACGGAGACGCCGACCTCATCGGGATCCTGCGCGACGACACCTCCATGTGGCTCTACCCCGGCACGGGCTCCGGCGGCTTCGACAGACCGCGGAAGATCGGCGCGGGCTGGGCCTCGCGGGACCTGGTCACCCCGGTGGGCGACTGGGACGGTGACGGCGCGAACGACCTCGTCGCCCGGTCGGTGACGGACGGCACCCTGTGGCTGTACTCCGGCAACGGCACGGGCGGCTTCCGGTCCTGGCGCGTGATCGGCGCCGGGTGGACCCGCTTCACCGCGTTGCTCGGCCCCGGAGACTTCTCCGGCGACGGAGCGCCGGACCTCCTGGGCCGCCTGCCCGGCGGCGACCTGTGGCTCTACCCCGGCTCCGGCACCGGTGCGTTCACCGCCCCGTTCACGAAGGTCGGCGTCGGCTGGGACCCGCTGCTGCTCAACGAGCCCACCCAGGTGCCCCGACGCGTCATCACCTACACGGTCTCCACGCTCGGCGCCGTCGGCGGGGACCTCGGGCAGTTCGCGCGGCACGTGGCCTGGACCCTCGCAGACCCGCGGGGATGGTCGATGGGCGGGGCGATCAGGTTCGACAGGGTGGCGTCCGGCGGCATGATGCACGTCTACCTGGCCTCTCCGGCGGCGGTGAACGCCGCCGGATCCGTGTGCAGCTCCGCCTACTCCTGCCGGGTGGGCACCGGGGTGTTCATCAACGACGTCCGGTGGCGCTACGCGACCCCGACGTTCGCGTCCTTCAGCCGCAGCGACTACCAGCACTACGTCGTGATCCACGAGGTCGGCCACTACCTCGGCCTCGGGCACGCCGGGTGCCCGGCGGTCGGTACGCCAGCACCCGTGATGATGCAGCAGTCGATCTCGCTGGGCGGGTGCCGGCAGAACCTCTGGCCCCTCGGGTCGGAGCTTCGCGCGGTCGCTGCACGGTGGCTGTAGCCGGCGCGAAACGCCCCTCCGGGCGTCGCGTTTCTGGCATGCTGCGGCCGAGGCAAACCAGGGGGATCGACGTGAGACGACGACAGTTCTTCGCGGTCAGCGCAGCGCTGGCCTTGCTCGTGGTGGGGATCGGTACCGCCCAGGCGCAAGAGCCTGCCGCCGCACCCACGATCGTGAAGGCTACGGCGACCGACATCTCACTCAGCGCCGTGGTCAGCCCGCGCCGGATCGACGTGACGGTGTCCTACACGACGGACGCGCAGGTCCTGACGACCCTGCTCGCGCTCGATGACGGACCCCTGGTGATCCCGAACAAGGGTGACTCGTACCTCACGCCCGAGCGCCTCCCGAGGTACACCTACACGGCCAGCCTCGGAGCCCGACCCGGCAAGCATGTGGTCACGTTGCTCCTCAACCATTGGCCGAACCACCCCGGCGCGAAGCGCACCCTCACGGTGACCGTGCCACCGTCCGACGCGGAGACGCTCACACTCACCAGACCCGAGACGGCCGCCCCCAGCGCGGAGCCCGGCGGAGCGGCCCCGTTCCTCGCGTTGATCCCACCCGAGCCCGGAACCGGCCGTTGCCCGGCCACGTACATCGACTACCACATCGCAGGAGAGGACATCTGGCACAAGGCGGCGCTGGCGTGGAGGACGGGGGCAGCCTCGGGAGGGTGCGACCTCGAGATCATGGCGCTAGGGGCGCCGGACAGCGCCGAGTACCGCGTGCGAACGCGGGCGTCCGGACGCACCGACGAAGTCTCCGCTTCGTGGTACCTGGAGAACCTGCGGCCGAAGGCACCCCTCGCCGGGAACTGGGAGCGCATCGCACTGTCACCAGACCTGATCGGTTGGGGATCAGGACCCCTGATCGACTGGGGACGAGGGACCATCCTGGTGACCTACAGCTCAGGTCACCTCGCCCTCGGCTTCGTCACGCGCGCAGACCCGTACTTCCCGGGCCGATCCGTGGCGACCTACCTCCAGGGCACCGGCTGGCGTGATCTCGCCCTCTACGGTCCCGGCGACTGGGACGGGGACGGGCTCAACGACGTGCTCGCGACAGACGTCTACGGCGACCTCTACCTCTACCCGGGTCAGGGCAACGCCCACCTCGGCTCGCGGACGCGGATCGGCTGGGGCTGGGGGCCATTCCGCATCGTGCCGACCGGCGACCTGACCGGGGACCATCGCGCCGACCTGCTCGCGATCGACAACCGCGGCGACCTCTGGCTGTACCCCGGTGCGGGAGCGGGCCGGTTCGGCAATCGTGTCAAGGTGGGCAACGGCTGGTCCACGTTCGACCTGCAGTCCGCCGGCGACATGAACGGGGACGGACGCGCGGACATCCTCGGAGTGGACGCGGACGGCGGGCTGTGGTTCTACGCCGGCCGGGGCGACGGGTACTTCGCGATGCGCCAGAAGGTCGGGCACGGGTGGAACACCGTGACCCTGTTCAGCGGCGCCGACCTCACCGGGGACGGTCTCAACGACCTGCTCGGGGAGGACGCCGACGCCCAGCTCTGGTGCTACCCGGGCCGGAGCGGCGGGACGTTCGGCATGCGCTTCCTCGTGAGTCGGTGAGGCACCTCACCCCTCACTCTGAGAGGGCCCCGGCCGGCGCCGGTGGTCGAGCGTCCCTCGAACGCCTGCCACCGGCCGGGCGCGCGCGCCCGACGCCACCTAGTGTCTCGACATGGAGCCCGATCTCGTCGAGGTCCAGGTCGAGGACGAGCCGCAAGGCCCTCCCCCGCCGCGCCTGGGTCGCTACCTGGCGGTCATCGCCGCGGTGGTCGTGGTGGGCGGGCTCGTAGTGGCCGGGCGCGCCGTCAGCGGCCCGGACCCGCGACCGACCGATCTCACACCGGCACCGAGGTTGCTGGGTGCCACGGCGTCCCTCGCGGCGCCCTGGGCCGAGATCTGGCGGACGGGGGGCGACGTGATCTCGGTCGGCGCCACGGTGCTGGTCTCGAGGCCGGACGGCACCGGGGTGAGGGCGCTGACCCCCGAGGGAGATCCCCTCTGGGGCCCGGTCGCCGCAGGCGCCACCTGCGCTGCCTCCGGCGAGGGCGCGGTGTGCTTGACGGCGCCCACGGCGGACGGCGTGGCGACGGCGGTCGCTCCGGACGGAGGCCTGCGCGCACAGCTGGACGCGCCGCCGGGGCTCGTCGACTGGTGGGTGGTCGACGGTGATGTCGTGACGGTCGCGGTGCAGGCCGGCACGGTCACCGTGAGGCGCTGGGTGCCGCCGGGGCACCGTGGCGCGAGCTGGACCTGGCAGGGCGAGGCGCCCGCCGCAGCAGAGCTGGAGCGCGAGCGCACCTGGCTGCGGGTCGGGGACGCCGTGGTGGACCTGTCCACCGGTCGGACGATCGCGACTCCGTCCGACGCCGTCGCACTTCCGGCGTGGAGGTCCATGCTCGGGCCCAACGACGGCTCGAGCACGGTCCCGGTGATCACCGACGGCACGGAGGTGGTGGTCGCCGGGCTGCGGCACTACCCAGGGCCCGCACACCTGGTGGTGGAAGGCGTCATCGTGACGGGTACCGGCGAGGTGACCGCGCACCGGGCGTCGGACGGGGTCGAGCTGTGGCGCACGGCGGCGAGCGCGGCCTTCTCCGACGGGATCGCCGCAGGACTCCTCGAACCCGTCTCCGGCGGAGATCGCGTCACCGCACGTGACCTGGTCAGCGGCGCCGAGCTCTGGTCGGTGGACGTCGGCGACGCGACCTACGCGGGCACGACGACGGCGGGCGTCGTGCTTCGGGTCGGCGACGCCGTCGTGGCTATGGGGCCGTAGCTACCCCGCGTGGGCGGGCGCGAGGCTGAAGGCGCCCTCGTCCTCCTGCGCGTTGTGCAGCTTGAGCACGGCGTAGAGCCCGTACAGCATGCGGCGGAGCTCCACGACGTCCTCCGTCTCGATGTCGTCGACGGCCACCGAGTCCAGCAGACGGCGGAGCCGCGTCACCTGGTGCTCGATCTCGGCGTGGGTGCGGCTGAGGGCGGCGACCGCCTCGTGGCTGCCCAGGGCGCGGGCGACGAGTGGCAGCAGGAGCTCCTCGTCCGCCCGCTCGTGCGGAAGGAGATCGCCCTCGAGCGCGTCGAGGAGCGCCCGGGCGTCGGTGAGGTCCGGCGCCTCGGTGGACAGCCCGTCGGCGACCCCCGCAACGCGCTCGACCAGGGGGGCGAGGTCGTCGTGCTGGGCGTGCAGCGCGGCGAGCGTGCGACGGGCGTCCTCAGGCAGCTCGACGGTGTGCAGGCGGGTGGGCAGCACCGCGCGCAGGGCGACGGCGATCGCGAGCAGGTCGATGACCTCCTGGAGCGCAGCGCCGACGGCGGGCGCCAGCCAGCCGAGCGCCGCGGCCACCATCGCGACCAGGGAGAGCCCCATGCCGAGGGCCACCGCCTCCAGAGCGATCCGGCGCGACCGCCGGGCGACCAGCATCGCGTCCGCGAGCGCGTCGATGCGGTCGACGGTGAGCACGACGTCCGCGGCCTCGGACGACGCGGTCGCACCGCGTGCGGCGAGCGCGACTCCGACGTCGGCTGCCGCCAGCGCGGGCGCGTCGTTGATCCCGTCACCGACCATCACGGTGGGCCCGCGCCTCGCCTCGCGCCCGAGGGCCGCGAGCTTGTCGGCCGGCTCGCAGTCCGCCAGCACGGTGTCGACCCCGACGATCCGGCCGACCACGTCCGCGACGTCGGAGCGGTCTCCGGTGGCGAGCACGACCCGCTCGACGCCGGCCGCCCGCAGGGCCCGCACCATGCGCGGCGCATCCGGGCGGATCGGGTCCTGCAGCAGGAGAGCTGCCGCGGGGGTGCCGTCGATCTCGACGAGCACGCTCATCGAGCCGTCGAGGTCCGCACGCCGGCGCACCTGGCGCGCCCAGCGGTCCGGGTGCGGACCGGTGATCCAGTCGGGCCGGCCGACGCGCACGGCCACGCCGCCGACGGTCCCGATGACGCCCTGGCCGGGGACCTCTTCCACCGCGGAGGGCACGTCGAGCTCGAGGCCGCGGGCGAGGGCTGCCTCGACGATCGGGCCGGCCAGCACGTGCACGGAGACCTGGTCGACGCTGGCGGCGAGGCGCAGGGCGTCGTCGGCGTCGGCCGAGCCTGTGGTGAGGACCTCCGTCAGGGTCGGGCGGCCCCGGGTCAGCGTGCCGGTCTTGTCGAACATCACGACGCGGCCGCCGGCGAGGCGCTCCAGTGCGCCGCCGCCCTTCACGATGACGCCCAGCCGCGCGGCACGCGACAGGCCGGAGACGATCGCGATCGGCGCCGCGAGCAGCAGCGGGCACGGGGTCGCCACCACCAGGACGGCGACCGCCCGGACCGGGTCGCCCGCCGCCCACCAGGCGGCGCCCGCGAGCACGAGAGTCAGGGGCACGAAGGCGACGGCCCACCGGTCGGCGACCCTGACGAACGGCGCGGAGATCGCCTGAGCCTCGGCGACCAGCCGGACGAGCGCGGCGTAGGTGGAGGTCTCCGCCGTGGTCGTGGTGACGAGCTCGACGGGGGGCCCGGCGTTGACCACGCCCGAGCGCACGTCGTCGCCCGCGGGTCGCTCGACCGGCACCGGCTCTCCGGTGAGCGCGGCCTCGTCGAACGTGCCGGCCGCCACCAGGCGTCCGTCGACGGGGACGACCTCGCCGCTGGCGACCACGAGGTGCTCACCGATCTCGATCTCCTCGACCGGGACCTCGACCAACCCGTCCGGGGTCAGGCGTCGCGCCCGGCGCGGAGCACGAGCGGTGAGCAGACTCAGCTCGCGGCGCGCCCGGGCGGCGGCGCGCTCCTCGAGCAGCTGCCCGGTGGCGAGCATCGCCGTGATGATCGCGCCCGCGAGCGGTTCGCCCACCCACAGCGCCCCGGCCAGCGCCAGGACCGCGATGACGTCGACCGTCGGACGGCGGTCACGCAGGGCCTCGCCCATGGCGAGCAGGGCGAACACCAGGCCGAGCACGGTCCCGGCGACCCACAGCCCGTCGGCGAGGTCCGCGGCGCCCGTCCACCACGCCACACCGCCGCCCCCGAGCAGGATCACCGAGAGGGTGAGCACGATCATCTCGTGGTGGCGACGGAGGGCATTCAGCATGTCTCCATGGTAGCGCCGAAATGGGTGTCCAAGAATGCCTTCCACTCCCCGGAGTATCGCTCGCTGGATCACGTCGTCGCAGGTCAGAGCGATACAGCTGACCAGCAATCGCTTCGACGGGCGCGACCCGCATTCTTCGCACCGGCATTCTTCGGAAGTTCGTGCGTACGAATTCTTCGTCGCCCCCGCGCCCGGGAGTTGCTAGCGTCGGGGCGTGACCGCGCCGGACCGCCCCACCCCTACGGGCGAGGACTACCTCAAGGCCGTCTGGCGCGCCCAGGAGTGGTCCGACGCGCCGGTGACGCCGTCGGACCTCGCGGCCGCTCTGGGCGCGGCGCGCTCGACGGTGTCCGAGACCGTTCGGCGGCTCGCCGACCAGGGGCTGTTGAACCATCCGTCCTACGGTTCGATCGCGCTGACCGACGAGGGCAGACGCCAGGCGGTGGACGTGGTGCGCCGGCACCGGCTGGTCGAGACGTTCCTGGTGCGGATGCTCGGCTACACCTGGGACGAGGTGCACGACGACGCGGAGGTCATCGAGCACGCGGTCAGCGACCGGTTCGTCGAGCGCCTGGACGCCGCGCTCGGCCACCCCACGCGGGACCCGCACGGCGACCCGATCCCCGGACCGGACGGCACCGTCCACCGGCCCCGGGCGACCACGCTCGACCTCGCCACGGCCGGGGTCCCGCTCCGGGTGGTCCGGGTCGCCGACGACGACCCCGACCTGCTGCGCCACCTGGCCGAGCTCGGGCTGGGCCTGGACGCCGAGCTCACGGTGGTCGAGCAGCAGACGTACGCGGGGTTGGTGCTGCTCGACGTGGGCGGTGGGACGCAGCGGCTCGGGGTGTCCGCCGCCCGGTCGATCTGGGTCGGATCCTCCTGACCCCGCCTGGCCGACAGGGTTCTTGACGCTCCCGGTGTCGCATGCAATTGTTCATTGTGCATGCTCAATGACGGGGGGCACCGTGGGGATCGACGGGAACAGCATCTGCATCGGCGGCGCGGGTGCGATGTCGTGCGTGGAGTGGACGAGGGCTGCGATCTACCTCGGTGCGGTGATCGCGCTGCTCGCGCTGGTGCTGGGCGTGCTGCTCTGGGACGCGCTCCGGACCACGACGCCGTCCCGGGCCGCCGCACGAGCGAACCGTCACGCGACGCTCGCCTCGACCATCGGCGTCGTCGTGATGGTGGTGCTCCTCACGTGGGTGTTCGGTGGCGTCGCACTGGGAGTCTGGCCACGCGACGGCCGGGTGCTGGCGGTGCTGCCCGCGCTGGCAGGCGCGTCGCTGCTGGTGGCGCAAGCGGTCGGTCAGCTGACCTGGCCACGGCCGTCGGGTGCGCACCGCGAAGCCGAGCTGGTGAGCCGCACCGTCGCCGACGTGACCCCGCTCTGGCCTCGCAGGATGGTGTTCGCCTGGGCCGGCACGGCGCTGGCGCTGCTGGCGGTCTTCGCGCTGGTGGCGGACGGGCCACGGAGCCTGACCCAAGGGACCGGCAGGTTCGCCGGACCGATCGGTCCCTACCCCGGCTGGTACTACGGCCTGCCGATGTCCTTGGCGATCGTCGCGACGGTCACGGCCACCGAGCTCGTGCTGCGGCTCATCACCCTGCGCCCCGCGGTCGTCGGGGTGTCGGTCGACTGGGACCTGCACCTGCGGCGGCGCTCCGCGGGTCACGTCACGCGCGGCATCCAGCTGGTGCTCGCGGTGAGCACCGCGGGGATCCTGGTGGCTGCCGGGTGGGTGCATCTCGCGCTCGGCCGCGACGCCTACCCCCTCGAGTCAGGTGGGTACGGCGTCACGGGGTCCCCGGCGCAGCAGCATCTCGGCGCCGGGCTCATGGTCCTGGCGGTCGGCGTGCTGCTCGCCGGCGTCGTGATGGCGTTCGTCCCGCTGCGCAGGGGGCAGCGGGACGCGTCTGCGCCGGATGCGCTGGCGGTGCCGTCATGAGGGTCACCGTCGACCTGGACTCGGCCACGCCGCAGTACGAGCAGATCCGGGCACAGGTGGTCGCGCTCATCACCGCCGGGGCGCTGGGTGAGGGCGAGCGGCTGCCCACCGTAAGGACGCTGGCCGCCGACCTGGGCATCGCGCCCGGCACGGTCGCCCGTGCGTACCGCGAGCTCGAGTCGGCCGGGCAGGTGGCCACCCGCCGGAGGGTCGGCACGGTGGTCACCGCTCCGACGCGCTCCCCCGGCCGGACGGACGAGATCGCCCGCGAGCTGGTCGACACCGCACGCCGGGAGGGCATCAGCGGCCCCGACCTGCTGGACCTCGTCCGCTCGGCGCTGCTCGCGTCGCCCAACGCCCGGGCCGCCGAGTGACCACCCCCGCCGAGCACCTGGCCGCCCCGTCGCATGGGCGTGCAGCACCGCTCCCCCACGGGTCGGGAGGCCCGCTCAGCGACGAGGACCGTCAGCTGCGGCGGGTCGCCGTCCTCGTCCGCCTGGAGGTCCTCCGGCTGCGACGCGCGACGGCCGCGCGTCGGGGCGCTGACCGACCGCGGTCGTAGACGGAGCCCAGGTGGATGCGGTGCGGCCGATCACGCAGCCCCTCGTGAACGTCGGCCTGACCCTGGCCGCGAGGTCCACCTGAGGCACGCGACAGGTGCGGCCTGCGCCGGGGTCAGGCGGAGCGCACCCGGCGCACCGCGCGTTGCACCCGGACCGCCAGGGTCATCGGCACGGGGTCGGGGAGGTCGTCGACCGGCCACCACTGGAGCCGGTGGCTCTCCGCGCTGACCGCGACTGGCACACGGGGGTCGGCGACTGCGACGTACCCGAGGTCCCAGTGCACCGTGCACGCCAACGCTCGAGAGACGTCCTGCCACTCGATGTCGATCGGGAGGTCTCCGACGATCTCCAGCCCCTCGATGCCGGACTCCTCGCGCGCCTCGCGCCGGGCCGCCTGCGGTGCCGAACAGTCTCCCGCCTCCAGGTGCCCGCCGAGCTGGAGCCACAGGCCGATCTTGCGGTGCAGTGTCAGCAGGACCGAGCGCAGATCGGGGCTGAGCACGACGCAGCTCGCGGTCACGTGCTCGGGGCCGCCGTCGCGGACCAGCGCCGCACCGCCACGGCGTGCCAGCAGGGACGCGCACCCGGCGCGCACGGCCTCGGTCTGCTCGTCGGGCGCGGACCACCGCGCGAGGTCGTCGGCGAGGGCGCGGGCGACGTGGTCGGAGGTCGTCGCGGCCGCGGGCCGGTCGTCGGTCACTCGGGCCCCGCCTGTACGTCGTACCCCAGCCCGACGTAGACCGCGCCGAACAGCAGCGCGAAGCCGATCAGGACGAGCAAGGCGCCCCTCATCAGCTTCTTGGCCACCGGGCGGGGAGCGTCCGCGGCGACGGCTCCGGGCTGCGGTGCGGGCGGGACGGCAGTCGTCTCACTCATCGGCGTCCTTCGATGTCACCAGGTGAGGGCGACACGGCGCGCTGCCCTGGCCCCCTGACAGGGCAACCATCGCATGCCGGCGGGATCCGTTCCTCGTCCGCCTCGCGGGGACGCCCTGGGGCCGGTCGTGCGTCACCGGCCGATCCCGCGTTGCCGCGTCTGGTCGGGCTACGGCAGGCAGCTAGTCGGGCAGGCCCGATGCGTGGGCGGCGGGGTTCTGCTTCAGGCCCGGTGCCGCATCCTCGACGACGAACAGCTCTCCCGGCGTGACGTCCAGGGCGTGACACAGCGCGGCGAGGGTGGAAAGGCGCACCGCGCGGGCCTTGTTGTTCTTGAGGATCGACAGGTTGGCCATCGTGATGCCCGTCTTGCGCGACAGCTCGGTGAGCGTCATGTCGCGCTCCACCAGGATCTGGTCGAGTGCGAGGAGCACCTCGGGTGCCGCTTCGGAGGGGTCAGACGACAAGGCCGGTCTCCTCCTCGAGCCGTGACGCGTCGCGGAACGCGATGGCGATGACCGCGGTGACCACGCCGGTCACGATCTGGGCGACCGGCCAGCGTGGCGTGTGGATCGTGAGGATGGTGTACGAGTCGTAGATCCCGCCCCACGCGCCTGTCTGATCGAACGACATGGTGTGGTAGTCGAGCACGCCCACGGCCGCCGTGTCGAGCAGTGCCTGGAGCACTCCCCCGACGATCAAGGTGCCGGCGATGAGCACGAGGCGCCGCCGGGCCTTGGGCTGGAAGGCGCGGCCGGCGGCGATCTCACGCACGAGCGTTGCGGCCAGGAGCGCGACGGCGACCTGCGCCGCGGCACCGACGATGCCCGGCGTCGCGGCGAGGACCCGGTACCAGGCCGGGAGCTGGTCGATGGTGTACAGGTACGTGCCGAAGGGCACGGCCTGGTTGACCTGGGGTAGCGCGAGGAGCGGGAGCGGGTCACCGATCGGCAGCACGAGCCAGACGACGCTGCGGCCGGTGATGGTGGCCAGCGCCTTGATCAGGCCGAGGAGCCCGATGCCCAGGGCCATGAGCCGCAGCACCCAGGCACCCCAGTGGACGGCCGTCGGCCAGGCAGCGGCGGCACGCGACCTGGTGGCCGCGAGCCGTTGACGGGGCGAACTCATCGATTCCTTATCGTTGCCGATATTATCGACGTCGATTACAGTCTGTGACCGGGCGCTCTGACTCACCAGCACGTCCGACCAGTGCCCACCACTCCGGCCCGAGGAGACCGCACGTGCCGAGCGCCGCGACCATCGTCGCATCAATCGCTCTGGCCGTCAGCGGCATCGTCGGCACCGCGGACCCGGGAACCGCGTCAGCGGACGACGGAGCCGGCGTGGTCGCCCTCACGCCGGACGCGGAGGCTTCGTTCCGGACCTTCCTCACCGCCTACGGCGTCGACGACGCGGTCCAGGACGCCCTGGTCGCCACGCTCGATGCGGGTGGGCGGATCGACTCCTTCGGCGGCACGCCCGTCGACGTCACGCAGACCGTCACGCCGACCTCGATCACCACCGTGTCGACCTACGCCGACGGATCCGTGTCGGCCGCGACCCTCGAGCAACCCGGCGACGTCACCGGGAGCCGGGTCCGCGCGACCGGGCCGGAGCCGCTGTCGGTCAGCGGCTGCACGAGCACGGTCTCGACCACCTACCAGCGGACCTACGTCGGCTGCGCCGTCCGCAGCTCCAACGGCCTGGTCACGATGGGCTTCACCGCCGGCTACACCCTCTTCCAGGGTGGCGGCCGGATCGACAGCGTGCAGAGCCCGCGCCTGTGGTCCTCGACCTACGGCGGTGCCACCCAGTCTCTGGCGATCACTCGCGAGTACTCGTCCGGCTCGCTGCCCGCCACGGCGCGTCACACCGCCACGTTCAGCACGTCCGCGACGACGTCCCTCACCTGCTGGCTCCAGCTCAACGTCCTCGGCAGCGCCTACACCACGGACAACTTCTGATGACCACCCTCCACGCGACCCGACGCACGCACGGCGCACGTCGCACCCGCGTCGCGGCCGAGGGTATGTGACCGCGGTCGCGGTGCCGGTTTCCGCAGGGGGGAAGCCGGCACCGCGACCGGGGCCGCCGGCGGCCGGATACTGGGGCGATGAGCGGGAAGCGTGTGGCGCTGGTCCTGGGTTCTGGCGGGGCGCGTGGCTACGCGCACATCGGCGTCGCCCAGGTCCTCGCCGAGCGCGGCTACCAGGTCACCGCGGTGGCGGGGGCGTCGATCGGCTCGGTCATCGGCGGCCTGCTCGCCGCGGGAAAGCTCGAGGAGTACACGGACTGGGTCACCTCGCTCACGCACCGTGACCTTCTCCGGCTCCTCGACCCGACACTGTCCGGACCCGGCGCGATCCGCCTGGAACGGGTCATCGCACGGATGAGCGAGATCCTCGGCGACACCCTCATCGAGGACCTGCCGATCCCCTACACCGCAGTCGCCACCGACATCGGCGCCCGCCGTGAGGTGTGGTTCACCTCCGGGCCCCTGGACGTCGCGATCCGGGCCTCGGTGGCCATTCCCGGCGCGATCACCCCGATCATGGTCAATGGTCGGCTGCTGGTCGACGGCGGGGTGCTGAACCCCGTGCCCATGGAACCGGTGATCGGCGCCGACGCGGACTTCACCGTCGCAGTCTCGCTCGCCGGAGCCAGGACCCAGGACCCCGCGGGGACACCGGCGCAGGTGAGCTCGGCACCGCGCCCTGCGAGCGAGTGGCTGGACCGCTTCCGCAAGAGCGCCGCAGGGGTGTGGGAGAACGAGATCGCCACGGCGATGATGTCCCGTTTCGCCGGAAGGACCGACACCGGACCTGGCGGCGTCCCCGCCTTCGACCCTCCCCCGCCGGGCCTCGGTGCCGCTGACATCGCCTCGATGTCACTCGACACGATGGGGGCGCTGATCACGCGCTTCCGACTGGCCGTGCTGCCGCCCGACGTGCTGGTCACCGTGCCTGGGGACGCCGCCAGGACCTTCGACTTCCACCGCGCGACCGAGCTGATCGCGCTGGGCCGGACCCTCACCGAGGAAGCCCTCGACCGGGCGTTCGGGTCGGCGTAGCCGCACGCCGCCGAGGACGGCGCAGTTCCGGAGTGCCCCGGACGACGACCTCGCCGGGCGGTGGGCCAGGCGGGGCTCGAACCCGCGACCGACGGATTATGAGTCCGCTGCTCTGACCGGCTGAGCTACTGGCCCGCGATCGGCAGGCTACCGGCCCGCGCACCGTTGACGCCGCCTCCACCCCGGCGCACGATGGCCATACCCCCCAGGGTGTCCCAACAAGGAGGTTGGCATGACACGCACATCCGTGGTCACCGGCGCCGCTTCGGGCATCGGGAAAGCCACCAAGGAACTGCTGGAGTCCCGCGGCGAGCGGGTGATCGGGGTCGACCTGCACGACGCGGACGTGACGGTGGACCTGACCACCGCCGACGGCCGCGCCGGGCTGATCAGCGGCGTCGCTGCCCTCACGGGCGCGGTCGACGCGGTGTTCGCCATCGCGGGCCTGGCGCATCCGATCCCGGCGACCGTGTCGGTGAACTTCTTCGGCATGGTCGCGACGCTCGAAGGCCTGCGCCCG
This sequence comes from Actinomycetales bacterium, assembly GCA_020444245.1. GTDB lineage: Bacteria > Actinomycetota > Actinomycetes > Actinomycetales > Cellulomonadaceae > Actinotalea. The sequence continues at coordinate 125,881 of JAHLLI010000006.1, read as the reverse complement.
ATGCTGGCAGCGTCGCCCGCACCGCGGGCGGTCGGTGTGGCCTCGATGGCGAGCCTCATGCCGGTCGACGACGAGCTTGTCGCCGCGATGACGGCCGGCGACGAGGCGTCAGCCCTCTCCCGGGCCGAGGTCCTGGCCCAGGACCCCACGACCACCGGCCAGCTGATCTACAGCTCGACCAAGAAGGCGTTCGCCCAATGGGTGCGGCGCACCGCGCCGAGCGACGCGTGGGCCGGCGTCTCGATCCCGCTCAACGCGGTGGCGCCCGGGATCATCGCGACCCCGATGACCGCGGACATGATCGCCACCGCCGAGGCTCGCGAGCAGCTCCTCCAGATGGTGCCGATGCCGCTGAACGGCATCGCCGAGCCGATCGTCGTGGCCCGGCTCCTGACGTGGCTCGCCGGCGAGGAGAACTCGCACCTGTGCGGTCAGGTGGTGTTCGTCGACGGCGGCAGCGATGTGGTCATCCGCGGCGACTCGACCTGGTGACGCGTCGGCGGCCGCGCCCGGCGCCACCACGCCTGGCGCGGCCGCCCGCCCGCGTTAGGTTGGCGTCATGGTCCGGATGCCCCTGCATGTGCCCGACGAGGCGCGCTCCGCGCTCGGCCTGACCGAGCCCGCGCTGGCCTTCGCCAAGCTCGAGGACGGTTGGGCCGTGGCCACCCGCGACGGCCTGCACGTGCTCCAGGGCGGTCGCCCGCTCTCCCGGCACTGGACGGACGTCGACGGCGCGAGCCTGGACGGCGAGACCGGCGAGCTCGAGGTGCGCTGGGTCGACGGCACCGAGCCGGTGCGGTTCGTGGTCGAGGCACGCAGCCGCCTGCCCCGCGTGGTCCACGACCGGGTGCAGAACTCGATCCTGCTCGCCGAGACGGTCAAGGTGCCGGGCGACCGCCACGTGCGCGTGGTGCTCCGACGCGCCGCCGACGGGACCCTGTTCAGCCAGGTGATCGGGAACGGACGGGTGGACCTGGCCGATCCGGCCGTCGCCGAGGTCATCGACGCCGCCGAGGCACGCGTGCGCGAGGCCGCCGGTCTCTAGCGGCCTCCGCCCACGGCGTCCCACAGCTGGGCCGCCGCCGCCCGTAGCAGCGAGGTGTCCTGGCCGGCGGTCAACAGCCGTGCGCCCCGGCCGGCCCAGTGCAGCGCCATGTCCGGGTCCGAGCAGTGCAGCCCGGCGACGATCCCTGCGTCACGGCAGGTGTCGACGATCCGCTGGATGAGGGCGTCGACCTCGGGTGAGTCCCGGTAGGTCGCACGCCCGTACCCGCACCCCAGGGCCAGGTCGTTGGGTCCGATGTAGACGCCGTCGACGCCGGGCACGCGCACGATCTCGTCGAGCGCGTCGACGCCGGCCTGGGTCTCGACCATCACCAGGCACATCGCGGCGGCGTCCTGGTCGGCCGGCGGTAGCGCGCCGTCGAACCGGGTGTCGCCCCACATCGGGCCCCAGCTGCGCTCCCCGGTCGGCGGGAACCGGCACGCGGACGCCGCGCGCGCAGCCTCGACAGCGCTGTTCACCATGGGCACCAGCGCGGCCGCGGCGCCGGTGTCCAGGGCACGCATGATCGCTGCGGGCTCGTTCCACGGCACGCGGACGATCGGCGCCAGACCTGAGCCCCGCATCGCGCGCAACAGCTCCGGCAGCTCGCTGTAGGTGGCGACGCCGTGCTGCAGGTCGATGCAGACGTAGTCCATGGCCGACGCGCCGAGCAGCTCGGCGACCGTGGGGTCGGGCAGGACGCTCCACACCCCGTATGCGGGTCGGTCGGCGGCCCACAGGGCACGCAGGTGGGCGGTGCTGCGAGCGACGACCGGCTCGTTCATGCTCGTCCTCTCCGACGCTCAGTGCGACTCACGGCCGACGGCCGAGCCGGTGGACCCGACCAGGAAGTCGAGGTCGACCCCGGTGTCGGCCTGCTGGACGTGGTCGATGTACAGCCGCTCCCAGCCGCGCGTCGGCGCGGCGTAGGCGGCCACGGCCGCGGGCGAGGGTTCGCGAGCGGCCAGCTCGTCGTCGGGGACCTCGAGCACCAGGCGCCGCGCGGGCACGTCGAGCTCGATCATGTCGCCGTCGCGCACCAGGGCGAGCGCTCCCCCGGCAGCGGCCTCGGGCGCCACGTGCAGCACGACGGTGCCGAACGCGGTGCCGCTCATCCGGCCGTCGCAGACCCGCACCATGTCCCGGACGCCCTGCTCGAGCAGCTTGGTGGGCAGCGGCATGTTGGACACCTCGGGCATGCCCGGGTAGCCCCTGGGCCCGCAACCCCGCAGCACCAGCACGCAGTCGGCGTCGACGTCCAGGTCCGGGTCGTCGATCCGGGCGTGCAGGTCCTCCACGGACTCGAAGACGACGGCGCGTCCGCGGTGCCGGAGCAGCTCCGGGGTCGCTGCGGCCGGCTTGATCACGGCGCCGAGCGGGGCGAGGTTGCCGCGCAGCACGGCGATCCCGGCCTCGGGCTGCAGCGGCTCGTCACGCACCCGGATGACCTCCCGGTCCCAGACCTGGGCGTCGTCCAGGTAGTCCACCAGGGGGCGGCCCGTGACGGTCAGCGCCGTCGGGTCCAGGAGGTCCCTCACCTCGCGCAGCACGGCCAGCAGGCCACCGGCCCGGTACAGGTCGTCCATCAGGAACCGCCCGGCCGGCAACAGGTCGACCAGCAGGGGCACACCCGAGCCGGTCCGGTCGAAGTCGTCCAACGTCAGCTCGACGCCCAGGCGGCCGGCGATCGCCAGCAGGTGCACCACGGCGTTGGTCGACCCGCCGATCGCGGCCAGCGCGACGATCGCGTTGAGGAACGAGCCGCGGGACAGGATCACCGACGGCCGCCGGTCGGCGTGGACCAGCTCGACCGCGAGGCGACCGGTCTCGTGCGAGGCCTCGAGGAGCCGGGAGTCGGGCGCCGGGGTACCGGCGACGCCCGGCAGCGTAGTGCCCAGCACCTCCGCCAGCAGGCCCATCGTGGAAGCGGTCCCCATCGTGTTGCAGTGCCCCTTGGAGCGGATCATCGCCGACTCGGAGCGCAGGAACTCGGCCCGGTCCATGGCCCCGGCGCGGACCTCCTCGGCCAGCGCGTAGGTCGAGGTCCCGCACCCCATCGGCACGCCGCGGAAGGTGCCGGTGAGCATCGGGCCGCCGGGGATGACCACTGCGGGCAGGTCGACCGACGCGGCGGCCATGAGCAGTGCCGGGATCGTCTTGTCGCAGCCCCCGAGCAGGACCACTCCGTCGATCGGGTTGGCCCGGAACATCTCCTCGGCGGCCATCGCGGCCATGTTGCGCCAGAGCATCGCAGTGGGCCGCACCTGGGTCTCGCCCAGGGAGACCACCGGCAGGTTGAGCGGTACACCACCCGCCTCCCAGATGCCCTGCTTGACGCTGGCCGCGACCTCGTCGAGGTGCATGTTGCACGGCGTCAGGTCCGACGCGGTGTTGGCGATCGCGATGTGCGGTCGCCCGTCGAAGGCGTGGTTCGGCAGGCCTCGACGCATCCAGGCCCGGTGGATGTACGGGTCGCGGCCGTCGCCGGCGTACCACTGGTCGCTGCGTAGGCCTGGCATCATCGCCCTTTCCGTTTGTTCGAACGCGAGACTACTATCTGGAACGCCATGGATTCCACTGCTCGCGACGACGACGCCTCCGACCAGGCTCGCCTGGTCGGCTCGGACCGCGTCCTGGCGATCCTGCGCGAGCTGGCCGAACGCCCGCAGGGCGCGAGCCTGGACGACCTGAGCAAGGCGCTCGCCAGCCCGAAGGCCACCGTCCACCGCGCCCTGGCGTCGCTGCGCCGGGCCGGGTTCGCCGCCCAGGACGCCCCCGGGCACTACCGGCTCGGCGACGAGTTCCTGCGACTGGCGTTCACCCACCACGAGGCCCGGCCCGACCAGGTCCGCGTGCAACCCGCGCTCGCACGCCTGGCCGCCCGGTTCGGCGAGACCACGCACTACGCCGTCCTGGACGGCGGCCAGGTCGTCTACCGCGCCAAGGTCGACCCTCCCGCCGGTGGCGTGCGCCTGACGTCGGTGGTCGGGGGCCGGAACCCGGCCCACGCCACGGGTGTGGGCAAGCTGCTGCTGGCGCTCTCGCTGCCCACCGACGACGCGGTGCGCGCCTGGGCCGCGGACCACGACCTCGCCCCTCGCACGTCCCGCACGATCACGACCGTCGACCGCCTGGTCCGCGAGCTCTCGAGCGCCCGCCGCGACGGGTATGCCGTGGACGACGAGGAGAACGAGCTCGGCATCGTCTGCCTCGCCGTGCCGGCGTACCTCACGTCGACCAGCACGCCGAGCGGCGCCGTGTCGGTGAGCGCGGTCCGATTCCGTACGCCCCTGTCGGCCCTGCGCGACGCGGTCGACGAGATCCGCGCGGTGGTCGCGGGTGAGGAGGCCCGGTGATCCTGCACGCCGACGTCGCCGCCGACGAGGTCCACCTGCTCGGTGAAGGGCCGATCTGGGACCCCGAGCGCGAGCGCCTCCTGTGGGTGGACATCGAGGCCGGTGACGTGCTGAGCGGCACGCTCGACGGGCTCCGGGTGACCACTACCGAGCGGATCCACGCGGACCGCACGGTCGGCGCGGTTCTCCCCGCGGCAGCCGGGCTCCTGGTCTGCGGACGGACGGTGGTGCACCTGCTCGACGACGCCGGGCGCCTCCGCGAGGTGCGCCGGGTGCTGCCCGAGGACGGCGGGCGCCGGCTCAACGACGCCGCGTGCGACCCGGCCGGCCGGCTGGTGGTCGGCTCGTTCTCGCTGGACCGCGCCGCCGCCGGCCCGCAGTTCCTGCTGAGGCTCGAGAACGACGGCTCGCTGACGGTCCTCGACGATGACCTCACGCTCTCCAACGGGATCGCATGGGCCCCGGACGGTCTCGTCATGTACTCCGTCGACACGCTGGCCGGCTGGATCCGATCGCGGGCCTACGACCCGGTCACCGGCGCCGTCGGCCCACGCAGGGACCTGCTGCAGGTCACGCAGGGCTGGCCGGACGGCCTGCGGGTGGACGCAGACGGCAACCTCTGGGTCGCGGTATGGGGCGCCGGCGAGGTCCGCTGCTACCGACCTGACGGCACCCTGCTGCACGTCGTCATGGTGCCCGCGCCGCACACCACCGCGCTGACGTTCGCCGGGCCGGAGCTGTCCACCATGGTCATCACGACCGCCGTGGCAGAGCTCACCCCTGAGCGCGCGGCCGCCTACCCGGCTTCCGGCCGACTGCACGCCGTCGACGTCGGCGCGGCCCTCGGCGTGCACGGCCTGCCCGCCACCCCGTGGAACGGCGCACCGCTGGTCGGCGTCCGCGACCCCGATCCCGCCCCACCGACCCCGACGGAGACCTGACATGCGCGCATTCGTGGTGACCGCCCCCGGGGCCGCGGACGTCCTGGACGTCGACGAACCGGTCGCCGGCCCGGGCGAGGTGGTGGTCGAGATCGACCGCGTCGGGGTGTGCGGCACGGATGTGGAGTTCTTCGTCGGTGACATGGAGTACCTGCGCACCGGCCATGCGTCCTACCCGATCCGGCTGGGCCACGAGTGGAGCGGCCGGGTGGTCGCCCTCGGCGACGGTGTGGACCCGGCGTGGCTCGGCCGGCGCACGACCGGGGACACGATGCTCGGCTGCGGCGAGTGCCGGCGATGCCGGTCCGGTCGACCGCACGTGTGCGAGGACCGCTACGAGCTGGGCATCCGGGGTGGCTTCCCGGGCGCGCTCGCCGAGCGGATGGCCTACCCGGCACGGTGGCTGCACCCGCTGCCCGACGCGGTTGACGACGCCGCAGGCGCGATGGTCGAACCCGGCGGGAACGCGCTGCGCTCGGTCGAGGCGGCGCGGATCCGGTCGGGCGACCGCGTCCTCGTCGCGGGGCCCGGGACGATCGGGCTGCTGGTGGCCCTGTTCGCCCGCGCGCGCGGCGCCGAGGTGCACCTGCTGGGCCGCTCGGAGCGGACCCGCCGGTTCGCCGCCGGCCTGGGGTTCGCCGGGGTGTGGACCCGCGACACGCTGCCGCCGGGCCCGTGGGATGCGGTCGTCGACGCGTCCACCTCCCCCGAGATCCCGTCGCTCGCCGTCGAGCTGGTCGAGCCCGGCCGGACCGTGGTGTTCGTGGGCCTGGCCACGACGCCGACGCCCATCGACTCGCGCGACCTGCTGCTCAAGGACGTCACCGCGACGGGGATCCTGGGCGCGTCCCAGGGCCTGGACGGGACCATCGCGGCGTACGCCGACGGGTCGGTCGACCCGTCGCCGCTGGTCGCCGCCACCGTCGGGCTCGGGGACGTCGCCGCTGTGCTCGCGGGCGAGCGCCCAGCCGGCGCCGGGGGCGGGCCCAAGATCCACGTCGACCCGCGGAGGTAGCCGGTGCGGCCCGCTCGCGAGCCCGCGCTCCTCATGTCCTGGACACGCGTGCCGATCCGGTAGAGTGCTGCACCGCGATCCCCTGTAGCTCAATTGGCAGAGCATCTGACTGTTAATCAGAGGGTTACTGGTTCGAGTCCAGTCGGGGGAGCACAACGCGAAAGGCCCCTCACCTGCGGATACGCAGTGCGAGGGGCCTTCGTCATGTCAGGGCGTGCGACATACGTGCGATCCGGGCGGGGGTCCGTCTCCCCGGAGGGATCAGACATGACCACCATGACCAGCACCGCACCCCGCACCTTCGCCTACCTGGACGACCTGCGCGTCCGGCTCTTGCAGGAGGGCGTCCGATCGATCGCCGATACTCCGCCCTCGGGCAGCGTGCGGCCCGGCGTGCTGTTCCCGCTGATGGAGCCCTATGCCGAGGCCAACTTCGAGGACGACCGCGGCCGGCAGCGCCAGGTGAACATGCGCAGCGTCGCCGTGTTCCCGGCGCCGAACCTGCGGCTCTTCGTCGCCTGGCAGCACTCGAGCGTGGTGGTGCCGATGACGCCGAACCAGTGCCTCGAGCTCGCGGCGGAGCTGGTGCGCGCCGCCGCTGAGGCCGCCTCCGCCTGACGCACGACGAAGCGCCGCCCCGGGCCGGATGGGTTGGGGCGGCGCCGTATGCTCGGGATCCGTGGCTGGTCCGTGGGCATTCGGTTGGGACGCGCTGGTCGCGATCGGAACGCTGCTCGCGGCGGTGGCGACCGCTGGGGCCGCAGGCGTTGCCGCGACGGTGTACGTCGTCAGTCGACGCGAGGCGCGGGCTTCACAGGCCTCGATGGTGTCCGCCTGGCTCGAGCGAGCGGCCGGCCCGGAGAACCTGATGGCTGTGGTGCAGAACAACTCGAGCCAGCCGATCTTCGATGTCGTCTCGACAGGAGGTCTGCCGGAGGCCCCAACGTGGAGCCTGGCGCAGCGGGTGATTCCTGCCGGCGAGTCGATCCGTGTGGTGACGCCGATCCCGGTCGTCTCTCCTGACGAGCAGTACCGGCCGCTCGCAGTGGCCTTCCGCGATGCCGCGGGAAGACGCTGGGTTCGGGATGGCGGAAGCTTGCGGGCCCGGCCCCCTGCGGACTGAGAACGCAGGGGGCCGGGCCCCTCTCTGGACGCTGGCGGGGTCTACGGGCCGGAAAGTACCCTCTCCCGCCATCGCTCCCCGTCAGCCTGTCTCTGCGAGCCGCCGGGGTGACGTTGACGTCCCTACTCGATGCGATGCGGCGTCTCCAGCCACCACGGCCGGACGTAGTACGCATCGGCCTCGAACATCTCTTCGAGCGCCTTGGCGGCTGACATGCCCTCGGGCCGGTTGACCTCGGGCCAGAGCCGGGCGACGGGGCTCGGCTCCGGTTCGTCCGGGGCTCTCGGCTTGAGGGTGAACATCACGCCAGGGTGACGGCCCGGACGCCGCCGGCGATGAGGTCGGTCCCGTACCCGCCGATGACGCTCGTGGCCAGCGTCACGACGCCCGTCGTCACCGCGACGTCAGAGTCGAACGTCAGCGCCTGAGCCTCGAGGTACTTGGCAGAGGCGCCGTCGAACACGAGGGCCGTCCCGCTGGTGGCGATCGAGCTGTAGTAGACCTTGGCCCCGCCGAACGTCGCGACAACCTCACCGAGCGTCGCGCCGCCGACCGGGTCGACGTTCTCGATCAGCCCTGCGTCGGCAGGGTTCGCCACGATCGTCAGGTCCGGGACCTCGGCGCCGGTCGCGTCGGCCACGGTGGCCAGGCCGATCCGCAGCGCCACGTCCGCCGCGCTACCGGTCACCACGCCCGTGCCGGTCGGCGCGGCCGCCGAGATGAGGGTGATCAGCACCGTGTCGAGGTCCAGCGCGATCGAGCGCCGGTGCAGCGACGTGATGGTGCCGGCCGAGTCCGCGGCGATCAGGTGCTCACGGGTCAGGCTGGTGTACCGGCCGTACCGTGCCAGCGTGACGGACGTCCCGGTGACGCTGGTGAGCTCGGAGACCGCGGTGGCGGGGGCGACGCTGGCGGCGCTGGCGGGGGCGCCGGCACGCAGGTACTCCGCCGTGATTGCTGCGACGTTCGTCTCGATCGGCACGCCCGCGACCTGGTGGAGCAGGCGCGGACTGCGCAGGGTCGCCGCGGACCAGCTGTGCCGCCCGCCCGTGTTGCTGGGCGTCAGCGCGGCGCGCTGTTCGGCGGCAGGCTCGAGGCCGGCGACCCACCGGCCCGCGGACCGGCCCGCGATCGCGGCCTGGACGGCGTCCAGCACGTCCGCACGGACCGCCAGCGGGGAGGCCGAACGGCCGTCCGGGGTGATGCCGCGCCTGGCGTGGAAGTCCGCTTCGATGGCCTGCACACGCGCCTCGCCGGCCACGATCTCGGCCATGCGGGTGTCGATGGCTTCGACCTCGGCCGTGAGCGCGTCGAAGCGGGTGCCGTCCTCCTGGGACAGCGGCTGGCCGGAGTCAACGCCACGCTTGGCGATCTCGCCGGCCTCGGTCAGCAACGTCTCGCGCTGCGTTCGGAGGGTTTCGATGAGCGACATTCGGGGGCCCCTTTCGCGGGACTAGGTGTGGTGCTCGCCTACGTCCCGGTGGGTTTCGCCCTGCCGGATGTGCTGGGTCCTGCTCGGCGCCACGGATGGGTTTCGCCCTGTCCGACCCTTGCGCCTACATGATCAGGATACGGGCTACGGGGTAGGCGCGTCGCCGTCCTCGTCCCGCGTGTCGCGTTCCTGTAGGAACGCCTCAACCTCACGCCCGAGAGTGTTCGGCGACACAAGCGCGGCGGCGTCCTCGAACGCCTGTCGCTGCCGCAAGACCTCGTCCTGCGCTTCGGCGAACAGTCCGCACATGCCATCGAAGAACGCCGCCCAGTGTCCCCCGCGATCTCGGGCAGCGCGGTAGGTCTCGAACGCGGCACGCAACGTCACGTCGTCAAGGCTCACGGTGGCGGCGAATAGCTGGGCCAGTGCGTCCCTCTGCGCCCCGGACAGATCCATCACGATCTAGCCCCTTCCCGGTTCTTTGTGTGGGTCTCGCCGACGACTCCGCCGGCGTCGCGCTTTCTCCCCCCGGACGAAAAAAAGTGCCGCCGGGGTGTGCCGGTAGGGGGGCGGGCCACCCCCGGGGTTTGGTGGAAAACGCCACAGGCAGAAACGGCAGCGCCGGGCGGAGTCTTGGCCGAGGCTCGCCGAAAAACCATGATCGAGTGCTCACGCCGCCTCCCTGGGCGTGGTCGCGGCCTTGCGCCGCTCGAGATCGGTCCGGCCGCCGTAGACACCGGCCTCCTTGGGCCACGCCAGGCCGTAGGCGTCGCACGCCTTGACCCCCGCGCACCCGACACACAGCCGGGCCGCGAGCTCCTGGTCCTCCGGGTCGTCGCTGGTCCAGATGGACCGCTCGGGGACGTCGACCTCACGGCACGGGACGCGGGCGCCGTTGTCGGACAGACGCTCGAGGTAGGCCAGGAGCGCGGCACGGGCCTCGTGGCGGTCGGTGGTCATGACGCGGACCTGACGAAGTTCTGCGCGCGCCGAATGCCCAGGCGAGCCCGTAGCACCGCGCCTGGGTCTCGGGTGCCGTCGAGGCTGCCTTCCGTCGCAGGCTTGACGTGATCCCGGTATCCCTCCCACGGATCGCCGCTGCCGAGTCGGTACGCCGCTTCGAGCAGCTCGTCGACGCTGACTGGCAACGCGCGCTCGGCTGCGAGTCGTTCGAGTGCGGCACGGGCGTTCGGTTCGTGCTGGTGTGGATCGTGTTGGGCGCCCCCGCCCGGCGCGGGTCGCGCCGCAGGGGGGAAGGGATCTTCAGGGGAAGAGGGAGTGTCCGGTCCAGACCGGACGGTTGCCGGACGGTTAACCGTCCGGTCTGAGGCGGACGGTTGCCGGACGGTTGCCGGACGGTTGAGCGGGATCGCAACCGTCCGGTCTGAGGCGGACGGTTCAGGCAGGATCAGGCGCCACTCGGTGCGGTTGCGGCCCTGGCTGGCGATTGCCCTCTCCAACAGCGCCGGCCGGTGTTCGGTCGACACGGTCAGATGCGCCATGGCTGCCGCCACCGACGACCGCGCCTTGCCGGTCCAGGCGACCAGGTTGTCCATCCCGGGCGCCGCTGTCTCGCCGTCGTAGCTGTCGCACGCCAGGACCATGAGCACCCGCCACTCGGCGTCAGTGAGCCGGTACTCCCGAGGCAGCGAGGCAACGCGCGCCACAGCCGGCCGCCGACCGTCGACGTCCAGTGTCTGCGTCGCGTTGCCGGCCCCCGTCACGGGACCGCTCCGACCCACACGCGGCAGACCCCGCCGGCACGGGTCGGCCGACGTGAGGGCTGGTAGCCCACGGGCGCGATGAGCCCCTGGGCTTGCGCCGCGGCGAACAGGGCGCCCCAGCGTGCCGGGTGGTCAGGATCGGGCACGCCGAGCTCGGTCAGGTCGTAGGCGTCGAACGGCTGGCCGGACTGCGCGAGCCACTCGAGGGCGCGGTGCGCGACGGAGTGCCACCACGGGTCGGACGTCGCTACCCTGGACGTAGGCCCGCCAGCCTGTGCCCCGCCCACGGACCCCCTGCCGTGGGCGGCGGCGTCTCTCGCGGCCATCAGACGTCGACCTCGGCCTTCCAGGTCACGTAAAGCCCGGTCCACGTGGCCGCGCTGCTGCCAAGGTTGTAGACGGCCAGGGTGAAGCCGGACGTCGTGACAGACAGGCCGCGGGGGACCGCGCCCATCAGCGGCTCACCGCCGCGGGGATGGGGCGGAGAACGGCGCGCAGTGACTGCTCGTCGATCCTGATGAGGCGCCCTCCGAGCCGATAGGCCCGGAGCTCTCCGGCTGCGATCATGCGCCGGATCGTCCGCGTGGAGACGCCAAGGCGCTCGGCGCCCTGCTCGATGCTGACGTAGGAAGGCATGTTGCCCGCTCCTGGGGTGTGCGAAACCACCCCACCGGGTCAGCGGGCTTACAGGCGCTGGATTCTCCCCGCCAGCGCCCCGGCCACAAGCGGCCTACAGGGGACCTCGAAGGTCGTTACTAGTCTAGGGCGGACAGATCGAACTCAGTCATCCCAACACGCCGAGCGCCGTCGACAATCTGCCACCATCGCTCCGCCCTGATCCTCGTCGTTCGCCCGCACTTGGGGCACCAGAAGTCATACGAGCTGCGGCTCCAGCCGGGTGGCGGCGGACTGCCATCGGCGGGTGATCCTGCGGGCCTTAGCGGGTTGCCGTCGACCCACGGGGGCACGAAGTTTCCTCGCCGGATGCTGCCGCTCGCGGTGCCCATGAGCAGCCCGAGCATCACGGGCTTGTCCGGCGCGCCCGCTTCGTAGCTGCGCCACACGACCGTCGTCATACGGACCTTCTTGTGCTGCCCGCGGTCGGTGCAGACGATCGCGAGACTTCTCACTTCGCCCCCTCCACCATCGCGGACAGCGCCGCGGCGATCTGCGCGTCACGGCCCTGGGCGGCGTGCTGGTAGCGCATCGCGGCCGCGGGCGTGGTGTGGCCGAGCCGGGCCATGAGTTCGGCCAGCGTGGCGCCCGTCTGAGCCGCCAGAACGGCCCCGGTGTGCCTGAGCATGTGCGGGGTGAGGTCCGGGCGCCCTGCGGCGCTCGCGGCGTCGTGGAAGTGGTCCAGGAACGTGGAGTGCGGCAGGTTGCCGCCGTCGCGGGCGGGGAACAGGAGCCCATCGCGGCCCCACGCGGCGTGTGTGGCGAGGTGGTCGCGCAGGACCGGGATCAGGTGCGGCGGCACCGCGACGTCGCGCCGACCGGCCTCGGTCTTGGTCTCCCCCACGATCCGCTCGCCGTCGACCCGCACGACACCGCGGCGCACGTGGAGCACGCCGTTGGTCAGGTCGACGTCCTTGCGGCGCAGCTCGGTCGCCTCGCCGAAGCGCAGCGCACACCACGCCATGAGCAGCACCATGGCGCGCAGGCGTTCGGGCATGGCCTTGGTCAGCGCCTCGAGCTCGGCGAGCGTCGCGGGCTCGATCTTGCGCACGCGCTTGGACTGGCCGGCGCCGGGCACACGGCACGGGGAGGTCGCTGCCTCGTCCTCGGCGATCGCGGCCCGGTACAGGGTGCGCAGGAGGCTGTAGGCGTGGGCCCGGTAGGTGGGGCCGGTCTGCTGTGCGAGCGCGTGGTGCCACTCGGCGACCTCCCGAGGCGTCACGGCCGCCAGCGGCCGGTCAGCGAACCTCGGCAGGATGAACCGGTCGAGCATGGAGCGGTAGTGCGCCCGGGTGCGCGGACGCAGGTCGCGCCGGACGATCCACGACTCGGCGTACTCCCCCACCGTCACGGGCCGCCGGGCCTCGGCGAGCGCGGCGCGGTCCTTGGGCGCCACCCACTGCGGGCTCTCGCACGCCCGGCGCTCCTCGGCTAGCCACGCCTCGGCGTCGCCCTTGGCCTCGAAGGTGTGCGGGGCGGAGTGCCGGGCGGTGTCCGGGCCGATGTAGGACGCCTGGTAGCGCTTGGACGGCAGGCGTCGGATGTACCCGAAGCCGCGCCTCTCGGCCTTGCGCTGTGCCACCTGAGCCTCCCCGCGTGCGATCCACGTGCGACCCAGGATGGCACGCGTGTCCTCTTGTGTCCACGACCGACACCCGTTACTGTCGGACGTGTTCGCAGGTGAGCGGCCGTTTTCGCAGGTGGTGTCCAGTCACGGCCGATCGGCGGTGCGACTGGTTCGAGTCCAGTCGGGGGAGCTTCGCAAGGGGCCTCTGACCAGCGGAAACGCTGGGATGAGGCCCTTCGCATGTCCGCGATGGCGCCCGTCCATCCGCGCGCCGCGCCTTGCCGTACCCGTGCCGGCGAGCCCGGTCGTGAACCGTCAGGTCCGGGACGCCGTCAGGGTTCCTCCCCCGGTCGGCGCCGCCACGATCACCACGCGCAAGTCCCGCGGCCCGTGCACCCCCTCGACGCGGACCAGCTCGATGTCGCTCGTGGCGCTGGGTCCGGAGATCCAGGTCAGGGGCCGGTGCGGGTGGGCGGCGAGCACGGCGACGGCGTCGGGCACGGCGTGGACCACCTGGTCGGCGAGCACCACGACGACGTGCCGGTCGGGTACCAGGGTCAGTGCCCGTCGGCCCTGGCCGGGTCCGCCGTCGAGCACCACGGTGCCGGTCTCGGCGATCGCGACCCGGCAGGTGGTGAGCACGGCGGCGACGTTGTCGAGCTGGTCGTGGCTCAGCGGGGGGGCGTCGCGCACGGTGCCGGTCAGGCCGGTGAGCCAATCCTCGGGCACGCCGTCGGGCACGAGCACGGAGTCGACGTCGGCCAGCAGCGCCGCGACGGCGGCAGCGACGTCGTCCGTCGAGCGCACCACGGTGGCCCGGTAGTCCTCGAGGCGGTCGGCGAGCAGGTCCAGCGCCTCGGCCGAGCCTCGGGGCAGGGTGCCGGTGCGGCGGTAGTCGCGCGGCACGCCGGCCGGAGCGGGCGGCTGGGGGCCCAGGGCGGTACGGACCCGGGCGAGCATCTCCTCGCGGACGGTGGGGCCGGTCATCGCGACCACCCCTGCCGGTCACGCCACCAGGCCGACAGCGAGCGGCGCGGCAGGCCCGGCACGTCGCGGACCCGGGTCCACAGCGACCCCGGCCAGGGCAGCCAGTGGATCGGCCGTCCGCCGGTGGCACGGCCCACGAGCGCCGCGGCCCACCCGGCCAGGCGCAGGAGCCGCCCCGAGGCCAGCACCCTGGCCGCACCGACCATCGCGAGGTCGGTGGCGGTCGGCGGGTGTCCCCCGTCGGGATGCAGCGAGCGTTCGCGCAGGTGGACCAGCGCGGACGGGATGTCGATCTTGACCGGGCACGCCTCGTAGCAGGCGCCGCACAGGGTCGAGGCGAACGGGAGCGACCCGGTCGGGTCGTGCGCGCCGAACGGCCCACCCTCCTCGCCCAACCCGAGCAGCTGCGGGGTCAGGATCGCGCCGATCGGCCCCGGGTAGACCGAGCCGTAGGCGTGCCCGCCGGTGTGCTCGTAGACCGGGCACACGTTCAGGCACGCCGAGCAGCGGATGCAGTGCAGCGCCGGACGCCCCAGCTCGTCGGCCAGCGCTCGGGTACGCCCGTTGTCCAGCAGGACCAGGTGGAACTCGGACGGCCCGTCACCAGGGGTCACACCCGTCCACATCGAGGTGTAGGGGTTCATCCGCTCCCCGGTCGAGGACCGCGGCAGCAGCTGGAGGAACACCTCGAGGTCGGTGAACGTGGGCAGGACCTTCTCGATGCCCATCACCGTGACCAGCACGCGCGGCAGGGTCAGGCACATCCGGCCGTTGCCCTCGGACTCCACGACGGCGACCGTGCCCGTCTCGGCGATCGCCATGTTCGCGCCGCTGATCGCGACCTCGGCGCGCAGGAACCGGGCCCGCAGGTGTGCCCTCGCGGCCATCGCGAGCTCGCGCGGCTCGTCGCTCAGACCCGCGGGGGCGTCGCCCATCCGGTGGGTGAAGATCTCCTGGATCTCGGCCCGGTTGCGGTGGATCGCCGGGACCAGGATGTGACTCGGCATGTCGCCGGCGAGCTGGACGATGCGCTCGGCCAGGTCGGTCTCCACCGCGTCGATCCCCGCCGCCGCGAGCGCGTCGTTCAGCCCGATCTCCTGGGTGGCCATCGACTTGACCTTGACCACCTCCCGGGCGCCGGCCGCGCGGACGATCTCGGTGACCACGGCGTTGGCCTCGGCAGCGTCGCGGGCCCAGTGCACGACGCCGCCATGGGCTGTGACGTTCGCCTCGAGCTCGGTGAGCAGCTCGGGCAGGCGCGCCATGACGTCGGCCTTGATCGCAGCGCCCGCGTCACGCAGCTGCTCCCAGTCGCCCAGCTCGGCGGTGACCCGGCGACGCTTGTCGCGGATGGTGCGGGTCGCGGTGCGCAGGTTGGCGCGCAGCTGCTCGTCGCGCAGGGTCTGATGTGCGGCCTCCGGGAACGACGGCCCCCACCGCAGCGGCGCGCCCGGCGGGTCGGCCGGATGAGGTCGCACCGTCGGCATGCCCAGGAACGTGCTCACAACGCCGCCCCCTGCCACGGCTCGTCGCGGGTCGAGGCGAGGATCTCGGCGAGGTGGGCGGCGCGCACCCCGCTGCGCCGCCGGTCCAAGGCACCGGCGATGTTGAGCAGGCAGGACCAGTCCCCCGCCGTGACGACCTCGGCCCCGGTGGCCTGGATCTCGTCGGCCTTGTCGGCGACCATCGCGGCCGACGTCTCGGCGTTCTTCAGCGCGAAGGTGCCGCCGAATCCGCAGCACTGCTCGGCCTCGCCCAGGTCACGCAGCTCCAGCCCCTCGACGGCACCCAGCAGCCGCACCGGCCGGTCCCCCACCCGCAGCAGACGCAGCGAGTGGCACGTCGGGTGGTAGGTCACGGTGTGCGGGAACCACGCGCCCACGTCCGTCACGCCCAGCACGTCCACCAACAGCTCGGACAGCTCGTAGGTGTGCGCGGCGACCTGCTCGGCGGTGTGCGCCAGGCGCCCGTCACCGCCCCGCCGCGCCACGTCGGCCTGCTGGTGACGGGTCGAGGCCACGCACGACCCGGACGGCGCCACGATCGCGTCCCACCGGCCGTCGAGCACCGGCGCGAACGTCCGCACGTGGTTGCGGATCACGCCCATCGCCTCGGGCCCGTAGCCGGTGTTGACGTGCATCTGCCCGCAGCACGCCTGCCCGGCGGGCAGGTCGACGGTGTGCCCGAGCCGCTCCAGCAGCCGCACCGTGGCCGTCGCCGCGCGCGGCATCACCGTGCCCACCAGGCACGTCGCGAACACCGCGATCCGCATGCCGCTCCCTTCGCCGTGCGAGCCGTGCCGGGTCAGGCCCAGCGCGAGTCGATCTGGAACTCGGTGGCCACCGCGCGGATCTCGTCGCGGCTCAGCCCCTCCGCGGCGCCACCGGCGACCAGGTTCATGTACTCGTACCGCGCGCCGGTCTCGGCGTACTCGATCCGGTCGGTGGCCCGGGTCACCGACAGGTCCGAGCGTGCCATCACGCCGTGCTTGGACCAGACGACGATCTGGTGCTCGCGAAGGCCCTCGACGTTCGCCTGCATCATCCCCTGCGAACCGGGCACGAGGAACGGCAGCACCCCGATGCCCTCGGAGAGCGCCACGATCGACTCCGGCTCCCAGCGCAGCACCCTGGCGTTGAACGCTGCGGTGTCGCGGTAGGCCGGGATGTGCGACAGGTAGGTCAGGTGCATCGGCTGGGCGTGCACGACGGCCTGGAACTCGATCCCGCGCCGGGCGACCTGGTCCTGGTGCACGGCGAGGTGGGAGTTGAACTCGCTGGTGAGCTTCTCGAACAGCCGGCGCGGCGAGGTGTGCATCGTCGCGGTGAGCCCGTCGTCGTGGACCCTGACGCCGGCGATCGCGGCCTCGGGGTCCTCGTGCAGCTGGCGCAGCCGCCGACCGGAGCCGGTCACCAGGAGCGTCTTGCCCGCGAGCGCCGGCGCGGGCAGCGGCAGGTCGATCTCGCTGGCCACCGGGAAACGGCGGCGCAGCTCCAGGTCCCAGCCCACGAGCACCGAGATGTTGCCGGCGCCTGCCTCGGAGGCGTCGATCTCACTGATCCGGTGGCCACCGGCACCCATCGAGCGCAGCAGCTCGTCCAGCTCGGGGTATGGCTCGGCGATCGGCATGGTCCGTCCTTCAGCTCAGGGCCGCGGTGTCCCGCAGCCGCTCCTCGGCCCGTTGCCAGGCCACGTCGTCACCGGCGGGTTCCCACCGGCGCAGCTCGTGCGAGGCCGCCACGACCTCGCGGATCCGGGCCAGGCCCGCGGCCGGGTCGTCGGCCGGCGCGCCGTCGATCGCCCCAGCCGACCAGGCCTGCACCAGGAGGTTGCCCTCGGCGGTGCCCTCGGCCGGCCCGGCGACCACCGGCAGGCCGGTCGCGTCGGCGGTCAGCCGGCACAACAGCTCGTTGCGGGCCCCGCCCCCGACCACGTGCACCACGTCGACCTCGCGCCCGGCCAGGCCCGCCACCGCGCGCACGGCACGCCGATAGGCCAGGGCGAGGGAGTCGAGCACGCACCGGACCACCTCCGCGGGGCTCTCAGGAACCGGCTGGCCGCCGGCCCGCGCCACCTCGGCGATCCGGGCCGGCATGTCGCCGGGCGACGCGAACACGGCCGCGTCCACATCGAGCACCGTGCGCAAGGCGGGTACGTCCTGCGCGGCCCGCAGCAGCTCAGGCAGGTTCTGCGGTGTGCCGCGCTCGGACCAGGTCCGCAACGCCTCCTGCAGCAGCCACAGGCCGGCGACGTTGCGCAGGTACCGGACGGTCCCGGCGACACCGAGCTCGTTGGTGACGTTGGCCGCCCGGCTCGCCTCGGTCAGCACCGGCGCACCCAGCTCGAGGCCGACCAGCGACCAGGTGCCCGAGGAGATGTACGCCGCACGGCCCGGGTCGCCCAGCGGCACGGCCGCCACCGCCGACGCGGTGTCGTGGCTGCCGACCGCGACCACGCGCGTGCCCACCAGGCCGAGATCACCAGCCACGTCACCGAGCAGCGGGCCGACGACCGTCCCGGGCTCGACCAGCGGCGCGAGCAGCCAGGACAGGTCCTTGCCCGCCACGCCTGAGGCCGCGGCGACGACGTCCGTGCTCCACTCACGCGTGGTCGGGTCCAGCAGGCCCGTGGTGGACGCGTTGGTCACCTCGGCGACCCGGCCACCGGTCAGCCAGTGCCCGAGCAGGTCCGGCAGCAGGAGCATCCCGCGGGCCGCCGCGAGCCGTGGGGTGCCGCCGGCCGCGATGAGCTGGAACACGGTGTTGAACGGCTGGACCTGCAGACCCGTGCGGCGGTAGTGCTCCTCGGCCGACATCGCGGCGAAGAACCGCTCGGGCACGCGATCGGTCCGCGCGTCCCGGTAGTGCACGGGGTTGCCCAGCAGCGCGCCGTCGTCGTCCAGCAGGCCGTGGTCCACGGCCCAGGCGTCGACCCCCACCGAGGTGAGCCCGCCGGACCTGCCTGCCGTCCGCAGGCCCTCGCGCACCCCTGCCCACAGCCCCAGGACGTCGGTGTACAGCGTGCGACGTGCGCCCTCGGCAACGGCCACCGGCGCGTTGGCGAAGCGCGCGACCTCCTCGGTGACCAGCCGGCCCCTCTCGAGCCGACCGGTCATCACCCGGCCGCTCGAGGCGCCCAGGTCGACCGCGGCGAACGTGCTCACTCCCCCGCCTCTCAGCGCAGGAACGCCGCGGCGACGCCGGAGTCCACCGGGACGTGCAGACCGGTGGTCTGACGCAGGTCCGGCCCGGTCAGCGCGAAGACCGCCGCCGCGACGTGCTCGGGCAGGACCTCGCGCTTGAGCAGTGTGCGTCCGGCGTAGTACTCGCCGAGCTTCTCCTCCGGCACGCCGTAGACCGCCGCACGCTTGGCGCCCCAACCGCCGGCGAAGATGCCCGAACCGCGCACCACCCCGTCGGGGTTGACCCCGTTGACCCGGATGCCGTGCTCTCCCAGCTCGGCGGCCAGCAGCCGGACCTGGTGGGCCTGGTCCGCCTTGGTCGCCGAGTACGCGATGTTGTTGGGGCCGGCGAACAGCGAGTTCTTCGAGGCGATGTAGACGATGTCGCCGCCCATGTCCTGGGCGATCATGGCGCGGGCGGCCTCGCGGGAGACCAGGAACGACCCGCGGGCCATCACGTCGTGCTGCAGGTCCCAGTCCCGCGTCGTCGTCTCCAGCAGCGGCTTGGAGATCGACAGGCCGGCGTTGTTGACCACGAGGTCCACCCCACCGAAGGCCAGGACGGTCTCGCGGACCAGCGTCGCAACCGCGTCCTCGTCCGTCACGTCGGCGTGCACCGCGACCGCAGCGTCCGGCCCGCCGATCCCCGAGGCCACCTCGCGCGCCGCATCCAGGTTCAGGTCCGCGACCACCACGCAGGCACCCTCGGCGGCCAGCCGCTGGGCGATCGCCTTGCCGATGCCGGAGCCGGCCCCGGTGACCAGGGCGACCCGGGTCGCCAGCGGCTTCGGCCTGGGCATCCGCGCGAGCTTGGCCTCCTCGAGAGCCCAGTACTCGATGCGGAACTTCTCGGCCTCGTCGATCGGCGCGTAGCTGCTGATCGCCTCCGCGCCGCGCATGACGTTGATCGCGTTGACGTAGAACTCCCCCGCCACACGTGCGGTCTGCTTGTCCTTGCCGAACGAGAACATGCCCACGCCGGGTACCAGGACGACCGCCGGGTCGGCGCCGCGCATCGCCGGGCTGTCCGGAGCCGCGTGCCGCTGGTAGTAGGCCGCGTACTGGGCGCGGTAGTCGGCGTGCAGCTCGCGCAGCCGGGCGACCGCCTCGTCCAGCGGGGCGTCGGCGGGCAGGTCCAGCACCAGCGGGCGCACCTTGGTGCGCAGGAAGTGGTCCGGGCAGGAGGTCCCGAGTGCGGCGAGCGCCTCCAGGCGCTCCCTGGCCATGAAGTCCAGCACCACCTCGGTGTCCGTGAGGTGGCCGACCTGGGGCTTGTCGGTGCTCGCCAGGCCGCGGATGACCGGCGCGAGGGCGGCGGCCCGCGCACGACGCTCGGCCTCCGGCAGCGCCTCGAAGCCTGGGCGCACCGCGCCGAACGGGTGGGCACCTCGCTCGGCGAGCTCGGCCGTGCGCGCCGCGATGAACGCCTCGGCGGTGTGGATGATCTCCAGCGAGCGGGACTCGCACTCGTCGGACGTGTCACCCCACGCCGTGATGCCGTGCCCGCCCAGGATGCAACCGATCGCCCGCGGGTTGGCCGCCTTGATCGCGGCGATGTCCAGGCCGAGCTGGAACCCGGGGCGGCGCCACGGCACCCACACCACCCGGTCGCCGAACACCTCACGGGTCAGCGCCTCGCCGTCGGCGGCGGTCGCGAACGCGATCCCGGCGTCCGGGTGCAGGTGGTCCACGTGCGTGGCGTCGACCAGCGCGTGCATCGCGGTGTCGATGCTCGGCGCCGCACCGCCCTTGCCGTGCAGGCAGTAGTCGAACGCTGCGACCATCTCGTCCTCGCGCTCGAGCCCCGGGTACACCCCGACGAGCGAGCGGGCACGGTCCAGGCGGAGCACGGCCAGGCCCGGCTCGCGCAGCGTGCCCAGGTCACCGCCCGAGCCCTTGACCCAGACGAGCTCGACCGGGGCACCGGTCACCGGGTCGGTGTCCACGCCCTTCGCGGACGTGTTGCCGCCGGCGTAGTTGGTGTAGCGCGGGTCGGCCCCCAGGCTGTGGGATCGGTCGAGCAGCTCGGCGGCGGTGGGGTGGGTCATGACGTCCTCTCGTCCGGCCGGCGGTCGCGCTCGGCCTGGGGTCCGGTGCTCGTCGACGGGTGCGGTCAGGCACCCCAGCCGGCCTGGGTGCCCCCCACCCGGTCGGCGGCGATCTGCTCGAGGTAGCCCGACGACCTGAACGCAGCCATCGGGTCGCCCGGCAGCCCGCGCGACTCGCGCCACGCGGCGAGGTCCGGGCGCACGTCGGTGTAGAACGCGTCCATCAGCACGTCGTTGGCACCGAGCACGTCGCCGGCCTCCTGGGCGGCCGCGAGCGCCGCGCGGTCCACCAGCAGGGCCCGTGCCGTCATCTCCTGGACGTTGAGCACCGAGCGGATCTGACCGGGGATCTTCTCCTCGATGTTGTGGCACTGGTCGAGCATGAACGCCACGTCCGAACCGGTGCCGTACCCGCCCCCGCGAACCACCTCGACGATGATCCGGAACAGCTGGAACGGGTCGGCCGCGCCCACGATGAGGTCGTCGTCGGCGTAGTTGCGCGAGTTGAAGTCGAAGGATCCCAGCTTCCCGAGCCGGAGCAGCTGGGCGACGATGAACTCGATGTTGGTGCTCGGCGCGTGGTGGCCGGTGTCCAGGCACACCACCGCGCGGTCGCCGAGCGCGGCGACGTGGGTGTAGGCGGTGCCCCAGTCGGGCACGTCCATCGTGTAGAAGTACGGCTCGAAGATCTTGTACTCCAGCACCAGGCGCTGGTCGGGGCCGAGCCGGTCGTAGATCGCCGCCAGCGACTCGGCCAGTCGCTCCTGCCGACCCCGGATGTCGCCCTGGCCCGCGTAGTTCGTGCCGTCCGGCAACCAGATCTTCAGGTCCCGCGACCCGGTCAGGCTCATGACGTCGATGCACGCGAAGTGGTGGTCGATCGCCTTCTGACGGATCCGGTCGTCGTGGTGGGTGAGCGAACCGAGCTTGTAGTCGTCGTCCTGGAACGTGTTGGAGTTGATCGTGCCCAGCCGGACGCCCAGGTCCTTCGCGTATGCGGCCAGTGCGCCGAAGTCGTCGACCAGGTCCCAGGGGATGTGCAGCGCCACGCTCGGCGCCAGCCCGGTGTACCGGTGCACCTGCGCGGCGTCGGCGAGCTTCTCCTCCACCGTCCGTGGTGTACCGGGGCTCGCGAACACCTTGAAACGCGTGCCCGAGTTGCCGAAGGCCCACGAGGGCAGCTCGATCTCCTGCTGCGCGAGCAGGTCCAGGGTGGTCTGGTCGATGGCCACGGCACATCCTTCGAACGATCCGGTCCTGCAGGTCTGAATCGTTTCATGGCGAGGGCGCGCTTGGCAAGGAGAGGATCACCGGTGCAACCGTCAGGCCGGGCCGGCCGCGCTCGAGGCGCGCACCACCAGCTCGGGCTGGAACACGACGTGACGCTCGCTGTCGACCGGCTCCAGGAGCAGGTCGGCGGCCGCCCACCCCATCTCGTGGGTCGGCTGGCGGACCGAGGTCAGCGGGACGGCGAGCTCGGCGGCCACCTCGATGTCGTCGTACCCGACCACCGCGACGCGTCGCAGCAGCTCGGTGCCACCGGCCCGGCGCAGCGCGCGTTGCACCCCGACGGCGACCAGGTCGTTGACGCAGAACACCGCGGACGGCGGGCCGCCGGCATCGAGCAGACGGCTCGTCGCGAGGTCACCGCCGGCCGCGTCGAGCGAGCGGAGCGAGATCTCCTCCACGACGCCCGCCGGGTCCATGCCCCGAGCCAGCACCGCGCGATCCACGCCCGCGCGCCGACCCGCACACTGCCGGATCGAATGGGAGCCGTTGAGGAAGACCATCCGCTCGTGCCCGCGATCCAGCAGGTGCGCGGCAGCGAGCGCGCCCCCCGCGATGTCGTCGACCGCAACTGAGGACAGGCCCTCGAGCGACGACGGCGCGTCGAGCACGACCACCCGGAGCCCGCGCGCCTGAATGGCGGTCAGGTGGGCCAGGTCGGCGGAGGACGGCACCACGAGGAGGCCGTGGACCCCGTGCTCCTCGAAGAGCCGCAGGTACTTGCGCTCACGGTCGGGGTCGTCGTCCGAGCTCGCCAGCATCAAGGTGTAGTCGTCCCGCTCGAGACGGTCCTCGATGCCGCGAGCGACGTCGGTGAAGAACGGGTTGCGGATGTCGAGCACGACGGCGCCGACCGTCGAGATCCTGCCGGCACGCAGCTCGCGTGCGCGCCCGTTGCGCACGAAACCGAGCTCCTCGATCGCGGCGAGCACGCGCTCCTTGGTCGCCGGAGCCACGACCTCCGGACGGTTGAGCACGTTCGACACCGTCCCGACCGCCACCCCGGCCCTCTTCGCGACGTCGACGACCGAGGCACGGCGGCGCTGTGGGGTCATGGCGTGAATCGTCTCACGAGCGCCCTGCGGACCCGACGCGGAGCGCCCCGACAGTCAGGGCGCCGCCACGGTGCTGCGGCGCACGACGAGCTCGGGGTGCAGCTCGACCACCGTGTGCTCATGCTCGGCACTGGCGATCTCCTCGAACACCAGGCCGGCGCCGGCAGCGCCCATCTCCGCGCCGGGCTGGCGCACCGTGGTGAGCGGGAGGGGGCTGTCCCACGCCGCACGGTTGTCGTCGTACCCCACGATCCCGAGATCGTCGGGGATCGACACCGACGCCGACGGCGCGATCGCCTGGGCGATCCCCGAAGCGACGAGGTCGGCGACCGCGAAGATCCCGTCGATCTCGCCGGACTCGACGAGCGGCAGCAGCTCCAGTCCCACGCGCCACCCATCAGCGCGATGGAGCTGTTCGACGTCCCGGCGGACGACGAGCTGCGCACCGGTCGACCGGAGCTCGTCGGCGAACCCCTCGCACCGCTCGGCCACCGGCTGCAGGTGGGAAGGCCCGCCGACCAGGGCCAACCGTCGGCGCCCCGTCTCCACGAGGTGACGCGCGGCGAGCCGACCGCCGAGCCGGTTGTCCATGTGAACCGAGCACCGACCCCGGCCGTCGCCACGGAAGTTGAGGAAGACCAGCGGCCGGGAGCCGTGAGGGCGCGCGGAGATCGCCTCGAAGTGGCTGGCGTCGTTGATGGTGACCAGCAGCCCGAGCGTCTGGGCAGCCTCGAACGCGGCGAGGTACTGCTGCTCGCGGTCCAGGTCGGTGTCGGAGTTCGCCATCAGCACCATGGCGCCGTGCCGCCCCGCGTACTCCTCGACCCCGCGTGCCACGTCGACGAAGAGCGAGTTGGACAGGTCCGAGACCACGAGGCCCAGCGCCTGCATCGACCCCACGGCGAGCGATCGCGCCGGGCCGTGCGGGACGAAGCTGAGCGCCTCGATCGCGGCCGTCACGCGCTCCCGGGTGGCCGGTGCGACCCGGTCGGGATGGTTGAGGGTGTTGGACACGGTGCCCGGCGAGACCCCGGCGAGCGCAGCGACGTCGTTGATACCCACGCGATCGCCCGCGTGGGTCCTGCGCACCCTGCGTCGGGGCACGGCCTCTGGTCCCGGCGCCGGTCCCGTCCCGCCCTGCGTCACGTCCACGTCCGGGGAAAGTCCTCCACGCGCCACTCGTCGTGCCAGTCGATCACGACACCGTCGTCCTCGAATCGTAGTGGTAGCCACACGTACGTCGCGCGCGAGGGGTCCGGCGTGGTGAGCTCTCTCATGCCCACGTCCGGGTGGCCCTCCTCGATCCGCGCGAAGTACTCGTCGAAGAGCTCGACCGCCTCGGTGCTGTCGGCGCCGTAGTGGGGCAACCATCGGTCACCGAGCGCGATGTACAGATCCTCGCGCTCCGGGTGCTCGAAGACCGAGCTGATCTGCGTGTGGAACGAGGTCCGCGACGGGTCGCCGGGGTGCGGGTCGCCGAGCACGCGCCACGGTCCGTGCATCGTCGCGGCAGTGGCCACCTGCGAGGGGTTGGGGTAGTAGCCGGTCGTCCCCGAGGTGATGAGGTAGTGCGCGGACCTACGGCGGAAGTAGGCCGGCGCCTCCCTGGTGAGCGGCGGACGCCCGTGCGGGAAGTGGGTCGAGTAGTAGCCGGTGACCTCCGTGTAGTCCCCGGTGAGGTCCGCGATGATCAGCTCGCTGTGGACCCGCTCGAACACGTAGTACGCCTTGCCGTCGTCCGGGCTGACGACGAGGTCGAAGTCGCCCGCGTGCATCCCCAACGGCCGCGTGTCGACGGCGACCTCGCGATAGGGGCCCAGGATCGAGTCGGACACCAGCACGGTGGACAGCTGCACCGAGCCGGACATGACCTTGATCCAGCACACGAACTGCCCGGTGAAGCGATTGTGCACGATGTGCGGACGGTCCATGCCTCGTGCGGGGTGCAGCGGCGAGGCCGGGTCGTTCTCGTCCGGCGGGATGATCAGCCCCTCGTCGACCCAGTTGTACAGGTCGGCCGAGGAGTAGCAGCGCACACCCCAGTGCCAGATGCCGCTACCCGGGGTGGTCCGCTCCTTGTTCTCCCCGTACCAGTAGTAGCGGCCGTCGACCACGATGATCGAGCCGCCGTGCGCCTGGATCGGCTTGCCGGCCGTGTCCAGCCACTCGGCCCCGGGGCGGAAGGACGAGTAGCGATCTCCTGGCACCTGGTCAGCTCCCGTCGTCGATGCGGCTGCGAACCGGAACGTCGACACCCTGGTCGACCAGACAGGCGAACGAGCTCCGGCCCGGGCCGATGATCCGGACCGGCTCGTCGTCACGGGGCAGCACGACCGTGCCTGTGACCCCCGACGGCAGGTCGACGTGCAGCGTGAACAGGTCCGCGTCGAGCTCCCACTCGACCTCGATCGGTCCGTACGGGCTCAGGTGCCGTGCCCGGGCGGACGTCAGCCCACCGCCGAGGCGCGGGCGCACCTCCACCCGGCGGTACCCGGGCGCTGCGGGCGCCAGACCGGCGACGACGCGGTGGAGGAAGTCCACGACGGCCCCGAGGGCGTAGTGGTTGAACGAGGTCATCTCGCCGGGGTTGATCGTCCCGTCGGGCATCATGCTGTCCCACCGCTCCCAGATGGTCGTGGCACCCATCGTGACCGGGTAGAGCCACGATGGGCACTCGGTCTGGAGCAGCAGGCCGTAGGCGTCGTCGAGGTGCCCGGTCGACGCCAGGGCGTCGCAGATCAGCGGCGTGCCGACGAAGCCCGTGGCGATCGTGTGGCCGGCCTCGCGGACCGCCTCCGAGAGCAGGTCGCCGAGCACAACCCGCGCCTCGGGGCCGACGATGCCGAACTCGATGCCGAGCGCGAGGGCGGTCGGCGAGTGGGCCAGCCGCTCGGGCTCGGCGAACCAGACCCGGCGCGCAGCGTCGGCGGTGGCGGCGGCCAGCGCCTCGTACCGCTCCGCCTCTGCCTCGTGCCCGAGCACCCGACCGGCCTGGGCGACGAGCCGGCCGGAGTGCACCAGGTGGGCCGTCGCGACGAGGTACTTGTCCGTGCGGGCCGCGGCGGGGTCGTCCGGCGGAGCGGCCGGATCGAGCCAGTCGCCGAGCTCCATGCTCCCGGCCACCACGCCCCGCGGGCCGATTCGATCTGCGAGATGATCGACCCATGCCGTCATGCTCGGCCACTGGGCGGCGAGCACGCCGACGTCACCTCGGCGCTGGTACATCACCGACGGGACGATGACCGCTGCGTCGCCCCAGGCGGCGGACGACTCCGACGGGAACCCGCAGTCGAGCCACGGCACGAAGTTCGGCACCGCCCCGCCCGGACCCTGCTCGGCGGCGACGTCACGCAACCAGGACGCGAGGACGCCGTCGGCGCCGTAGAGGAACTCGGCGGCCGGGGCGAACACCTGGATGTCACCGGTCCACCCCAGGCGCTCGTCGCGCTGAGGGCAGTCCGTGGGCAGGTCGACGAAGTTGTCCCGCATGCTCCACACGGTGTTCTCGTGGAGCTGGTTGACCAGCGGGTCGCTGCACTCGAACCAGCCCCGCCGCTCCATGTCGGTGTGGATGACGAGCGCCTCGACGTCACCGCTGCCCGGGGTACCGTCCCAGCCCTCGAGCTCGGCGTAGCGGAAGCCGTGGATCGTGAACCGCGGCTGCCACGTGGTGACGCCGCGCCCGTCGGCCACGAAGGTGTCGACCGACGGCGCCTGGCGCAGCGGACGGATGCCGAGCTCGTCCCCCTCCAGGACCTCCGCATGGTGCAGGCTCACCTGACGGCCGGCCGGGAGATCGACCCTGATGCGGAGCACACCCGAGACGTTCTGGCCGAAGTCGAGCCTGATCCGGCCGTTCGGCCGCCGCTGCACACGGACCGGTGCGAGCGCCTCGACGACCCGCACGGGCTCGTTGACCGCCGCCTCGAGCGTGGCCGCGATCAGCCCCACCGGGCGGGTCTCCGGGACGGCCCAACCGTGGTCGTCGAAGTCCGGGTCCAGCCAGCCGGGCGGTAGCCGGCGGGCGTCGTACGTCTCCCCCTCGTAGAGCCCGACCGCGACCGACGGCCCCGTGGCACAGCGCCACAGCTCGGAGAGCGGGACCACCGTCGTCAGCCCGGCCTCGTCGGTCACCTCGAGCTGGAGCAGGGCGCCCACGTGCTTCCCGTAGACGTCCCACAGGCCGCCCTCGAAGCCGATCCGGCCGCGGAACCAGCCGTCGGCGAGCTCGACGCCGACGACGTTGCTGCCCGACGCCAGGAGCGACGTGACGTCGTGCACCCGGTAGCGCAGGCGGTGGGAGTAGCTGGTCCAGCCCGGGGCCAGCACCTCGTCGCCGACCCGCTCGCCGTTGAGGTACGCCTGGAACACACCGTGAGCGGTCGCGTACAGGCGCGCGGACACGACCCCCGCCGGGACCTCGAAGCGGGCGCGCAGCAGGTAGGAGGGCCGAAGCTCGTGCCCGGCGCCCGCCGACGGCACCACGAGCGGCTCGCGCCAGTCCCTCGGGTCGAGCAGTGCGGCCTCGATCCCGAGCTCGTCGCTCCAGCGAGTCCAGGTGCCGTCGGAGAGCCGCACCCGGACCGCCACCGTGACCCGCTCGCGCGACGCGAGGGGCTCGAACGGCCATCTGACGAGCACCTGCTCGTCCCCGTCGAGCTCGGCGAGCCGGACGGCCCCCACGCCCAGAGCGCGTACCTCCGCGCCCACCTGCTCGAGGCCGTCCGCGTCCTCGACCTGCCAGGACAGCCGCGGGCGAGCCGTGCCGAGCCCGAAGGCGTCGCGCCGGAGCTCGGCACGGACGCCGACGACGCGACTCATCCCTTCACCGCGCCGGCGGTGAGCCCGGCCATGACCCGCTTGTTCAGGAAGGCGTACAGGGCGAGCGTCCCGAACACGCTCACACTGATCCCGGCGAACATCGGCCCGTAGTCGACCGAGCCGTACTGACCGGTGAAGTTGAGCAGGCCGACCTGGATGGTGCGCAGGTCGGAGCGGCTGACGAACGTCAGCGCGATGAGCAGGTCGTTCCAGAGGAAGAAGAACTGCACGAGCGCGACGGTGAAGATCGCGTTGCGGACCAGCGGGATCGTGACGCTCCAGAAGATCCGGTAGACCGAAGCGCCGTCGAGGATCGCTGCCTCGAAGACCTCGCGCGGGACCGCCCGCATGTACGTCGCGAGCATGAACACGCTCAGCGGCATGCCGATCGCGGTGTACGTGATGACCAGGGGCCACAGCGACCCGGTGAGCCCCGCGCGGTAGTACACCGCGAACAGCGGCAGCAGGATCATCTGCGTCGGCACCATGATCCCGGCCAGGAAGAGCACCAGCACGCTGCTACGGCCCTTCCAGACCAGCACCTCGAGCGCGAACGCGGCCGCCACGCCGAAGGCGAGGATGAGCAGGAGCGACGGGAAGACGACCAGCGCTGAGTTCCGGATGTAGATCCCCAGCCCACCGTCGACGAACGCCGACACGTAGTTCGTCAGCGACCAGCTGCGCGGAAGCGCCCAGAACGGCTCGGAGAGGAACTCGTCCTGCTGCTTGAAGGAGCCGAGCAGGATCCACAGCATCGGGTAGACCACGAGCAGGAGCAGGAACCCGACACCCAGGACCCCGGGCAGGCGGCGCAGGCGGGCAGACCATGAACGAGACACGATCGTCATCCCTTCGTCGCGTCGCCGCGCATGGAACGGAAGATGAACACGGTCACGAGCAGGCACATCAGCGTGAGCATGAACGCGACCGTGCTGCCGTACCCGTACTCGCCGTAGGCGAACGAGGTGCGGAACATGTAGAGGGTCAACGGGGTCGTAGCCGTCCCCGGACCGCCGTTGGTCAACGCGACGATCGTGTCGAAGACCTTGAGCGTGCCGTTGATCGAGAAGATCACCGCGGAGAGCAGGACGGGCAGCGAGAGCGGGATCACGACGTGGCGCACCATCCGCCACCGGACCGCACCGTCGAGCCTGGCCGCTTCGATCACGTCGTCGGGGATCTCGACCAGGCCGGCGTAGAGCAGCACCCCGTAGAAGCCCATCGACCGCCAGAGGTCCATGACGATGATCACCCAGAACGAGTAGTGGGGGTCACCGAGGAAGTCCGTCAGGTTGCCGCCCAGCGCCATGATGATCGTGTTGATCGGGCCGACGGTCGGCGCCGCCTCGAAGACCCGCTGGAACATCAGGGCGACGGCGACGGTGGGCAGGATCACCGGGAAGAACAGGATCGTGCGGACCAGCGAGCTGCGGTGCTTGAGGTAGAAGACGTACAGCAGCGCCAGCCCGTATCCCGCGACGACCTGGAGCACGGTCAGCAGGACCGCGTACTTGAGGGTGAACAGCAGTGCGTCGATCGCGGTCGAGTCCTGGAAGAAGGCCTTGTAGTTGTCGAGCCCGACGAACGTGAACCCTGAGACCGCGTTGCCGTCCAGCGTCGTGTACCCGACGGACCAGAAGATCGGCACGATCATGACCAGCGTGTAGACGAGCAGCGCCGGTGCCAGCATGACCAGGGTCGCGCGCCGGTCCCGGAAGACCTTGTCCACTACAGCTCCTCGGTGTGCGTGGTCCAGGGAGGTCTCGGGGCTCGGGTGACACCGAGCCCCGAGACCTCAGGGTGGCGACCGGTGGGGTCAGCCCTTGTCGTTCGCGGCCTGGACGAGCTTCATGAAGTCCTCGCCGCTCAGGGCGCCGGTGGCCAGGCCACCGCCGTTGGTCTGAGAGACCGTCGTGCCCTCGGAGGTGAAGGCTGCCTCGAACCACAGCACGGAGCCGCTCGCCGACGCGATCTGGTCCTGGACCAGCTTGGTCAGCGCAGACTCGTCGGATGGGGTGCTGGACACCTCGAAGCCGGTCACCTGGCCGAAGTCGGCGAGGGCGACGTCGCCGTAGTTCTCCACGATGCACTTCAGCCAGGCCGCCTGGGCGTCACCGAAGTCGGCGGTGGTGAACATCACCGGGATGCCGGCGTTGGCCGGCACCTGGTCGACGCTGCCGGAGCCACCCTCGACAGCGGGGAACGGCAGGAAGCCGATGTTGTCGACGCCGATCTTGTTCGCCTCGGTGTCGTTGAAGTTCGCCAGCGCCCAGCTGCCCATGTAGAAGAAGGCGCCGCCGCCGGTGAGGAACTGGTTCATCGCCGCGTTGTAGTCCACGGACCCGGCCGCCGGGCCGAAGTAGCCCGCAGTGCCCAGCGCGGCCACGGCGTCGGCCGCCTTCACGTACTCGGGGTCGGTCAGCTTGGCCTGGCCGTCGGCGACCTTCTGCAGCGCGTCGGGGCCGAGGTCACGGGCGATGTAGTCGCCGACCAGTCGGGTCACGGGCCAGCCGTCCTTGCCGTCGGCCACGAACGGCTGGACGCCTGCCGCGTCGAGCTTCGCGGCCGCGTCGACCAGCGCGCTCCACGTGGCGGGCGGCTCGATGCCGTTGTCGGCGAGGATCTGCTTGTTGTACCAGAAGCCCTCGATGTTGTACTCGGTCGGCAGAGCGTAGAGCGCGTCGGAGTTGTACAACGCCTTCAGCGTCGACTCGGCGGCAGGCAGGATCTTGTCGGCGACGCCGAGCTTGTCGAGCTCGTCGGAGAGGTTGACGACCTTCCCGGAGGCGATGAACTCCTGCATCAGCGAAGGCGTGCCGGCCGCCATGCTCATGTTGGACAGTGCGTCCTGCCCGGCGAGGAGCTGGAGCTGCTGGTCCCACGTGGTGCCGTCGATCGCATCGGTCGACAGCGGCGCGGTCGCCTCCGCGTCTGCGCACGCCCCGGCCTTGAGCGTGTCGAGCACGCCGGCGATGGTCGTGTTCTGCGTCTGACCGAGGTACGTGAACGTGCCCGAGCCTCCCGCCGCAGCGCTGGAGGAGGTCGACCCACCACCTCCTCCGGACGAGCACCCGGTGAGCGCGAGCGCCCCGGCCCCGATCACTGCAACGATCGCCACTCCCCGGCGGCGAAGCGCACGAGTCACGTTCACGATTCCTCCTCGAACCTGAGCGACAGGAGCGCTCTTAAAGCGCTTTAAGGGACCATAGGAGGCCGTCTGGAGCGGTGTCAACGGCTGAGCGATCCCGTGATTGAACCGTTACAACTGGGCGGTGCCTCCGCGCGGTCCGGACGCCGGCGAGGCTCTCACCACCCGGCCGCCGGCCACGGTGACCTCCACCATCCGACCGACGTCGTCGGTGGAGGTGCCGACGCGCACGCCGTGCACACCGTCGACGGGCGTACGGGCGTCACCGTCCCACCGCGCGAACGCTGTCGCGCCCAGCCTCACTGTCGCCTCGCGGGTCTCACCGGCCGGGACAGCCACGCGGGCGACGTCGACGAGCTCCCATCGGCCCGCCCCACCGGGGTCCGCGTAGAGCTGACCGAGGTGCACGCCGTCACGGTGGCCCACCCCCCGGACCCGCAGCGTGATCGCGAGCTCGCCGTCCCGCGCCTCTGAGCCGATCACGGCGTCGGAGGTCGCCGCGTAGGACAGCCCGTGGCCGAAGGGGAACAGGACCGGCGCTTCCCCGGTCCGCGTGCGGTCCGGTTCGGGTACCGGCGCAGCTGACGGGAAGGTCAGCGGAAGACGCCCCCGCGGCTCGGCGTCGCCCGACAGGATCGCGGAGAGCGCGGTCCCGCCCCGCTCGCCCGGATACCAGAGCTGGAGCACCGCGGCCACGTCGTCGATCCACGGCATGAGGACCGGGCCCGGCGTGTTCAGGACGACGATCGTGCGCGGATTGGCCCGCGCCACCCGGGCGACCAGCTCGTCCTGGTCCCCCGGCAGCGCGAGCGAGTCGCGGTCCATGCCCTCGCCCGACGCGGCGTTGACGATCACGACCGCCGCGTCGGCGGTTCGCGCGAGGTCGGCGGCCTCGTCGATCAGGCCGTCGGGCGGCTGCCACCCGAGGCGGAGCGTGGGCCCCAGACCCTCGGGCGGCACGACGATCGCCGGCCCGTTCTCGTAGGCGATCTCGACCCGGACCGGCTCCCCGGTCAGCTCGACCGTGCACTGCAGCGGCAGCGCGGGCCCACCGATGAACGTCTCGAGCTCGCGGGACCCGGACATCACCGTCCGCCCGTCGATGCGCACCCGAGCGCTGCCGCCGAGGGCGAGACTGAACCGGTACCGCCCCGCCGCGGGCGGCCGCAGGACGGTCTCCCACCGGGCCGGCCACGGGCCGGTCGGTCCGGCCGCGGCTGCCGCGTGATCGACTGTCGGCCGGATCTGCGTCGTGCCGTCGTCCCTCGTCACGAGGACGCCCGGCCCGCTCCCGTCAGGCAGGCTCAGGCGATCCGCCGGGACGGTGGTCAGCGGGACGTCGCCCCACGACCCCTGGGCGTGGACCACCTCGACGCCGGGCTCGAACCGAGCACGCAGACCCGCGAGGAGCGGGACGCCACGCCCGGGGTCGATCGCGACAGCGGCGGATCCACCGACCACCAGGAAGGCGTCGTCGCCGGCGGGCCCGATCACGGCGAGCCGCCCGGCCCCGTCGCCGAGCGGGAGCGTCAGCCCGTCGTTCTTGAGCAGGACGGCACCGGCGACCGCTGCCTCGAGCGCGAGATCGGCGTGGGCCTGCGCGGGGACCACGGCCGGGCGGTCCTGCGGCACGACGGGATCGTCGGCGAGACCCGAGCCGATCAGGGCTCGCGTCACGCGCTCGGCGATCGCTCGGACGAGCTCCGGCGGCGCTGCCGCGACCATCTCCGCGGTACGGCCCGCGGGCCCTCCCAGCGCAGGCAGGTCGAGGCCCGCCGCGAGCGCGGCGGCGTCGTCCCGCACCGCGAAGATGAAGTCCGGGCAGTAGAAGCCGCGCCATCCCCACCGTTCGCGCGGGACGGAGAGCAGAGCGCTGCTCTGGCACGCGTACTCGCCGTTGACCCTGGTGTACGCGCCCATCATCGACCACGCCCCGGCCCGCACGACGGACTCGTACGGCCGCAGGAACAGGTCGTGCAGCGCTGCGTCGGTCACCCGGACGTCGGCCGCCGCACCGCGCCGGTGGAGCGGCCCCTCACCGGTCCGCCGATCCTCGGAGGTGTACACGCCGAAGTGCTTCACCTGAACGATCAGGTGGGTGCCCTGGGCGCCGCGGACGTAGGCCGCGCCCAGGAGGCCGCTCAGCCCGGGCGACTCGCCGAAGCCCTCCGGCACCCGGCCCCCACGCGGCTCGACGGCGAGGTCGAGCGTCGGCCCGAGCAGAACCGTGAAGCCCGCCGCGCGCGCCTCGCCCGCGACCGCCGCGCCCACGCGCCGCGCGAGGTCCGGGTCGAAGCTCGCGCCGAGCGCGACTCCGCACGGGAACGCCGTCGCCCCCGGGACGCCGCGCAGACCTGCGCCCGCGTCGACATAGTGCAGCGCCGGGAGCCCCCGCCGGGCGAGCGGTCCCGCGTCGCCCAAGGCCATGGCGGCCAGCTCCTCGGGCGCCAGGTCCGCCACGAGCGCCGACACCCGGTCGTCAAGCGGGAGCGCGCGGTCCGCCCACGGCGCCACGCCGGGCGCTGTCGTCTCCGTCATCGGTCACTCCTCGCAGCCCTGCCACGCACCATCGGCTCTCCTCGTTGTGAAGCGCTTCAACCGGGAAGGGTAGACGGCGGTCCGATGGGCACCCGCCACTCAGCGCAGCAGCGCGGTCAGCTCGTCGAAGGTCTCCAGGAGTCCGCTCCGCAGCGCGACCTGGTACTGACCATGCTGGTGCACCGCGATGAGCACCTCCGGAAGGGCCTGCACCGCGGCCTGGTCGACGACGCCGACGTCCCGCAGCTCGAACCTCAGCCGCGCCCAGCAGCGGGTCAACGTCGCCACGTTCTCCGGCCCGCCGACGGCCGCGAGCAGGGTCTTCGCGAGGCTCATGCGTCGCCCACCGTTGAGGCCGCGTCACCCGCGGCCGCGGCGTCCACCAGGCGGCTGACGTGCAGCGCGAGGTACAGGATCTCGTCGGTGGTCACGCTCCATGCGAACCGCTCAGCGAGCAGCTCGCCGATCCGGCCCGCCGTGGTGTACTCGCGGGGGCGCGCGGATCGCAGGGCCGCGTGCAGCTCCTCGGGCGTCTCGCGCAGCTTCTTGCCCTGCTGCTCGCGGACGAACAGGTAGCGCAAGTGGGTGACGAACCGGGCCACGTCGACCGACTGCTCGTCCACCTGGACGCGGTACTCGGTGCCGATGATGGCGATGACCTCGCGGAGCAGCTCGGTCATCTGCACCGTGGTGCTCAGGTCCGTCGCGCCGAACTGCGCGTTGACCAGGTGCAGCGCGAGCGGCACCGCCTCCACGGCGGGCAGCCGGACGCCGCGCTCGGCGGCGACCAGGTCGAGCGCCTCCCTCGCGACCGCGACCTCGGCCGGGTACAGGGACTGAACCTCCCACTGGAGCGGGTACTCGATCTCCCCGGCGCCCTCGGCGGCCCGGCGCAGCGCGAAGCTGAGGTGGTCCGCCATCGGGATGAGCACGTGCTCGGTGACGTGGGAGCCCAGCCGCGCGCGGGCCAGCTCGACGACTCGCTCGGTGAGCTCGATGTCGGCGAGCGGGATCTCGTCGACGAAGGCCGCGATCCGTTCCGCCGGGGTCGTCCCGCTGGGCACGAAGCGCCGCTCGACCCGGTCGAGGTCGACGTCGGCCCCGGGCGACATCTGGAAGCCCAGCCCGCGACCGAGCAGCACCAGCTCCGCGCCCTGCTCGTCCACCCCGAGCACGACGTTGTTGTTGAAGACCTTGGCGACCTTCACGCACCACTCCTCTCTCCGTCGAGAGTGCCCGCGCCCTGCTGATCCTGCCCGAGCGCCGACCGGTGGTCGAGGCGCCCGGCGGACGCCCCGACCACCACGGCCTCAGGGGACCAGGCTCGCGCCATTGGTACCGATGACCTCGGCGTACCAGGCGAACGACTTCTTCCGGTACCGGGCCAGGGTCCCCGTGCCGTCGTCGTTCCGATCGACGTAGATGAAGCCGTACCGCTTGGACATCTGGGCGGTGGAGGCGCTGACCAGGTCGATCGGGCCCCACGAGGTGTAGCCGCGAACGTCCACACCGTCCGCGATCGCCTCGCGCACCTGCACCAGGTGGTCGTTGAGGTAGGTGATCCGGTAGTCGTCGACGACGGTCCTCACACCGTCCACCTCGACGAGCTCGTCCTTGGCACCCAGGCCGTTCTCGACGATGAACAGCGGCTTGCCCCAGCGGTCCCAGAACTGGTTGAGCACCACGCGAAGGCCGACCGGGTCGATCTGCCAGCCCCACTCCGAGGCGGGCAGGTGCGGATTGGGCACGCCGCCCATGAGGTTGCCCTCGCCGGCCGCCTTGGTCGGGTCGGCGGTCTCGCACAGCGACATGTAGTAGCTGAACGACACGAAGTCCACCGTGTTGGCGAGGATCTCCCGGTCGGCGTCGGTGACGTCCAGCTCGATGCCGTGCTCCCGGAAGTACCGGAGCGCGTACCCCGGGTAGGTGCCCCGCGTGTGCACGTCGGAGAACATCAGGTTCGCGTGGTCGGCATGCATGACCGCGAGCACGTCGGCCGGGTCGGGGGTCAGCGGGTAGATCGGCATCGAGATCACCATGCAGCCGACCTGGATGTCGGGGTACGTCTCGTGGGCGATCCTGGTGGCCAGCGCGCTCGCGACGAGCTCGTGGTGGGCCGCCTGGAAGAGCGCGCTCGGCGCGAGGTCGTCCTTCGGCGTGTTGATCCCGCCGGACATCAGCGGCGCGTGCAGGACCGAGTTGATCTCGTTGAACGTCAGCCAGCGCTTGACCCGGTGCCCGTAGCGCTCGAAGAGCACCCGCACGTAGCGCTCGTAGAAGCCGATCATCTCGCGCGAGACCCACCCGTCGTACGTCTCGGCGAGGTGCAGCGGGGTCTCGTAGTGGGAGATCGTCACGAGCGGCTCGATGCCGTGCTTCTCCAGCTCGTCCAGGACGCGGTCGTAGAACGCGAGACCCGCCTCGTTCGGGGTCTCCTCGTCGCCGTTCGGGAAGATGCGCGACCACGCGATCGAGAACCGGAAGACCGAGAACCCCATCTCGGCGAACAGCGCGATGTCCTCGGCGTAGCGGTGGTAGAAGTCGATCGCTTCGAGCTTGAGGTTGTCCGGTGTCGGGCCCTGGGTGCGGGGCGCCACGATGCCGCGGGGCATCACGTCCTGGATCGACAGACCCTTGCCGTCCTGGTCGTAGGCGCCCTCGATCTGGTTGGCGGCGGTGGCGCCGCCCCACAGGAAGCCGTCAGGGAAGCTGGCGGGGGTCGGGGTGATCATGCGGGCTGGTCTCCGTTCGGGAGTCTGCGGGTGGTGGGGCGCCACGGGTCGCGCGGCGCGCGGGGCCCCGCCCCGGTGGGACGGGCCTCGGCGGTCGGGCCGGCGCTCGGTGGCGCCGGCCCGACCCTGGGTCAGCCGACCAGGTCGAGCGCGGTCTCGCCCTTGGCGATCTCGCCGCTCGCGACCGGGACCACGGCGGAGTACGGCCCGTCGTTGGTCACGATCATGACCGTGATCGGGTTGTACCCGGCTGCCTCGATCGCGGCCAGGTCGAACTGGGTGAGCAGGTCGCCGGCCCGGACCCGCTGGCCCTGGGCGACGGCGGGGGTGAAGTGCTTGCCCTGGAGCGCGACGGTGTCGATGCCCACGTGGACGAGCACCTCCAGCCCGGCGTCGGTGCGGATGCCGAACGCGTGCGGCATGACCGTGGCGAGCTCACCGGAGACCGGCGCGTACGCCTCGCCGAGCGTCGGCACGACCGCGAGCCCCGATCCCATGGCGCCGGAGGAGAACACCTTGTCCGGCACGGCCTCGAGCGGGACCACGGTGCCGATCGCCGGTGCGGCCACCACGACCGCCTCGGACGGGACGGCGCCCGGGTCCGCCACGGTGCCCGCGGCCTCGGCGTTGGACGGGAGGTCCTTGAAGCCCGCCACCATGGTCAGGACGAACGCGATGGTGATGGCAAGGCCGGTGCCGATCAGCTGCATGGCGAACGAGCCGATGTTGATGGTCGAGGTCAGGGTGATCAGACCCGGGAGCACGAAGCCCTCCGCGGCCGAGCCGCCGGCCGCCGCGATCGCACCACCGATCGCACCACCGACCACGCCGTAGACGAACGGCCGCTTCAGACGCAGCGTCACACCGTAGATCGCGGGCTCGGTGATGCCGGCGAGGATCCCCGAGATCGCGGCCGGACCGGCGACCTCCTTGAGCTCCTTGTTGCGGGTCTTGAAGAACACCGCGGCTGCGGCCGCCCCCTGGGCGAGCACCGCAGCGAACAGCGGGCCGGTGAGCAGCGAGTACCCCTGCGTCGACAGGTCCTGCACGATGACCGGCACGAAGCCCCAGTGCACGCCGAAGATCACGAACACCTGCCACAGACCGCCCATGATCGCGCCGCCGATGACCGGGCTCAGGCCCCAGAACCAGTTGACGCCGTTGGACAGGCCGGTGCCGACCCAGTCCGAGACCGGACCGATGAGCAGGAAGGTCAGCGGCACGATCACCGCGACGGTGACCAGCGGGGTGAGGAAGTTGCGGACCGCTTCGGGGATCACGCGGGTGAGCAGGTGCTCGAGCTTGGCCTGGGCGTAGACCGCGAGGATGGTCGGGATCACGGCGGACAGGTAGCTGACCATGATCACCGGGATGCCCAGGAAGGTCAGGTGGCCGCCGCCGGCCGCGAACGTCTGGAGCGTCACCGACGCCCCGTCGGCGTTGGCGATGACCGCGACGGTCGACGAGTAGATCAGCGCTCCGGCGATCGCGAGCGCGGTGTAGACGTTCGCCTTGAACTTCCGCGCCGCGGTGACGGCGAGCAGCATCGGCAGGAACTGGAAGATCGCGTCGCCCGCCGCGAACAGGATCGCGTAGGTCGACGTGGCCGCGAAGCTCGGGGCAGCCCACACGCCGACCGCGAGGAAGGCCTTGAGCAGACCGGTGCCGGCCAGCGTCCACAGGAACGGCGTGAAGATGCTGGTGATCAGGTCGATCGCCTTGGCCAGCAGCCCGCCCTGGACGACCTCGCCGGACTTGATGTCGTGCTTGGCCACGAGGGCCTCGTACACGTTGCCCACGCTGTTGCCGATGACGACCTGGAACTGGCCGGCGGACTCGACGACGGTGATGACACCGCGCGTGCCCTCCACGGCGGCCTTGTCCGCCTTGTCGCGGTCCTTGAGCGTGAACCTCAGTCGGGTCGCGCAGTGCGTCACCGACGCCACGTTGCCCTCGCCACCGACGCCCCGAAGGACGGCGTCGGCGAGCATCTCGTACTTGCTCGCTGTTGCCACGATTCCTCCTTGAATCAGTCATGTCCGGCGTTGGGGCATGCCTTCGGGCAACAAAAAAACCCGAGACGTGATCTCGTGAGAAACGAGATCCGACTCGGGTTTTGCCTGCCGCGCAGTAACAATCCCAGACTTCGGGGACGCCACCTGGGACGTCCGCGACAGACGGTAGCGATCCGGTCACATCGGCGTCAAGGACCCAGGTCCCAGCCGTTCGTCGGCGCTGGTCACCGAGGAGCCGGAGTCCCGACTCCCGGCGCCGAGCCGCCCGAGCGCCGCTTGACGCGCCGCTTTGCCGCGCCGTATACCTGGCACCGCGGATTGTGACCGACACCCGTCGGGCAAGACCTGGTGGAACTCGCGAGAGCGACGTTTCCCGGGTCTTTTTTTGTTCCCGCACCTGCCAGGGAGAAGGCGACGAATGCTGCACAGGACCGTGACCGTGGGATCGGCCTCAGGGTTGCACGCCCGGCCCGCCTCGGTCTTCACCAAGGCCGCGACGCAGTCCGGCGTGCGGGTGCTGATCGGCCGACCCGGCGCCGACCAGGTCGACGCCACGAGCATCCTGTCCGTCATGGCGCTCGGGGTGAACCAGGGCGACGAGGTGGTGCTCTCCTCGCCCGACGAGTCGGCCGGGGACTCGCTCGACGAGCTTGCGGGGCTGCTCGCGACCGACCTCGACGGCTGACGTCGGGCCGGCCCGCCTCGGCAGGGGTGCGGGGGCCGCGGTCGGTCTACCGCTGGCCCAGGCCGAGCTCGGCGAACAGCACCGCCAGCCCGCCGCTGTCGGGCCCCGGCGCGATCCGGTCGGCGACCGCCAACAGCTGGGGATCGGCGCCCGCCACGGCGACCCCGGTGCCCGCGGCAGCCAGCATCTCCACGTCGTTCAGACCGTCCCCGACCGCGACGACCCGGTCCATCGGCACGCCGAGGTGCGCCGCGGCCATCCGCATGCCCACGGCCTTGTGCAGCCCGACCAGGTGGATCTCCCCCGCGGAGTCACCCATCCCCGGGATCGACGACGGGAGCGCGGCGACCTCGGGGCCGATCTCCTCCGCGAGCGCCGGGATCGGCACTGCCGAGTCGAAGCAGGTGATCTTGCCGAACGACGCGCCGGACAGGTCGGCGGCCATCCGAAGCGGGTCGAGGATGTCGCGTGGCCCCTGGGCGGGCAGGTCCGGGAAGCGCTTGGCGAAGCGCTCGGCAAGCCGCCGGGCCACGTCGAGCGGGCCGTACAGCGCATCCGGGGCCTCCAGGATGAAGGCGACGTCGTGGGCGGCGAGGACCTCGACCGCGCGCGCCGCGACCTCGGCCGGGAACCGGACGTCGGCGAGCACCTGCCCACCGACCTCGACGTAGGCGCCGGCTCCCCCGATGAAGCCGTCGAACCCGGCAGCCATGATCCGCTCCGGCACCATCGCCCGGGGCCGCCCGGTGCACAGCAGGACCGGGTTACCCGCCGCCCGCGCGGCGCGCACCGCGGCGACGTGGGCGTCGGGCACGACCGTGCGGTGGGCGTACGTGCCGTCGATGTCCAGGAACACGGCGCGGGGCGCCGCCACGGCACGATGCTGGGATGTCACGAGCCCCCACCGTACCGACGGATCACCGACGCGCCGCACCGTCCGCGGCCCCGGCGGGCGAAGTGCTGTCGACCTGCGCGGCCACCCGAGGAGGTCAGCCGCGCGGCGGGGCCGTGGAGTCGCGCAGCAGCAGCGCGGTGTGCAGCCGCATCTGCCTGGCCTCTGGGTCGCGCGCGTCCGACGTGATGGCCTCGACCAGGTAGTCCGCGGCAAGACGGCCCTTGGTCTCGATCGGCTGGCGCACGGTGGTCAGGCTCGGGCGCGAGCTGTGCGCCTCGTCGAGGTCGTCGAACCCGGTGACCGAGAGGTCCTCGGGGATCCGCGCCCCGGCCCTGGCGGCCGCGTCCAGGACGCCGAAGGCGATGATGTCGCTGAAGCAGACGATCGCGGTGGGTCGCTGCTCCGGATCGGCCCAGACCTCCTCGAAGCCGATCTCGCCCCCGTGCCGCGTGCATGGGACCTGGACGACCCGCACGCCGGGCTCGGCGAGCGCGAGGCCCCGCCGCTCCAGCGCGGCCTCCACCCCGAGCAGGCGCCGCTTGACGGGGCCGTGCCAGTGCCGCCAGTCGTCACCCACGCCGGTCTCGAAGGACAGCACGGCGATCCGGCGGTGGCCGAGGTCGAGCAGGTGCTCGACGAGCGTCTGGATCCCCTCGGTGTCGTCGATCTCGACCGACGGGACGCCGGCGACGGGCTCGCTGTCGACCAGGACGAACGGGATGCCGCGCTGGCGCAGCGCGGCGACCTCCCCGCGGTCGCTCTCCAGGCCGGAGACCATGAACCCGTCGACCGCGGCGTACGGGATCGCCTTGAGCATCGAGCCGCGCAGCGGCGGCGCCAGGAGGAGGGTGTAGCCCTCTCGGTGGCAGGTCTGACCCACGCCCTGGAGGAACTGCGTGTAGTACGGGTTGGTCAGCACGAGGTCCAGCTGCTGGGGCAGCAGGAGCCCGAGGCTCGAGGTCTTGCGCGTGCGCAGCATCCGCCCGGCCGGGTTCTGGGTGTACCCGAGCTCCTCGGCGACGGCGAGGATGTGGCGCAACGTCGCCTCGGACAACCGCGAGCTGTCGTTGAACGCGAACGACACGGCTGTCTTGGACACGTGCGCCGCGTCCGCGACGTCCTGCATGGTGACGCGGCGCTGCTTCATCGGCTGCGCCCTCCCGCCCGCTCGTCGGTGGCCACGAGGACGGCGACGCCACCGGGGCCGAGGCGAAGGCTACCGGCACCCGCCGTCGCGACCGCCGCGCCCCGCCCGTAGCGCATCTCCCACACGGTGGCGTCGACCCCGACGGCGGCGAGATCGACGGTCGTGGCCTCGCCGCGGTTGACCACCACGACCGCGACCTCGTCCTCGGCCGTTCGGACGACGGCGACCGCGTCAGGGCTGAGCGCGACGAGCCGCTGGTCGCCGCGTCGCAGCGCCACCGAGCCGCGCCGCGCCGCCGACAGCCCGAGCACGGCGTCGTACACGTCCGCGGCCCAGCGCTCGCGGTCCCACTCCATCGTCCCGCGACAGCCCGGGTCGTTCTCCCCGGTCATGCCCACCTCGTCGCCGTAGTAGAGCATCGGGGCGCCGTGGGCCGCGAAGAGCAGTGCGAACGCCAGGACGGTGGCGTCCGTGTCACCTCGGTGGCGGGTCAGGACGCGCTCGGTGTCGTGGCAGCCGAGGAGGTTGAGCATGGCGGGGCGGGCGGCGGGCGGCAGCCGGTCCCACAGGGTGTTGAGGCCGTCCGCGAGGCCCGTCGCGTCCGTCGTCCGGTCCGCGGTGAAGGCGAGCACGAGGTCGCGCAGGGTGTAGTTCATCGTCCCGTCGGCGGTGTCGCCGGTGAGCCACTGGTCGGGCTCGCGCCACTCCTCGGCGACGATGTACAGGTCCTCGTCGAGGCCCTTGACCACCTCCCGGAACCGGCGCCAGAACGCCGTGGGGACGAAGTACGGCACGTCCAGCCGCCACCCGTCGATGCCCTCCGCGATCCACGAACGGGCCACATCGAGGTGGTGGCGGGTCACCTCGGGGTTGTCGACGTGCCACTTGGGCAGGTACCAGCACCCCGAGCAGGTCGCGTAGCTGGGCTCAGGATCGCTCACCACGGGGAAGCCCGTCACGGTGAACCAGTCGGCGTAGCGCGACGCGGTCTCGTGGGCCATCACGTCGCGGAACGCCCAGTGCCCGATCCCGCAGTGGTTGAGCACGGCGTCGAGCACCACCCGGATGCCGCGCTCGTGGGCGGCGGCGAGGAAGCGCCGGAACGCGTCCAGGTCGCCGAGCCGGTGGTCGACCGTGAAGTAGTCGACGGCGTCGTAGCGGTGGTTGGTCTCCGCCTCGAAGATCGGGGTCAGGTACAACGCGTTCACCCCGAGCGTCGTCAGGTGGTCCAGGTGGGCCACGATCCCGGCGAGGTCCCCGCCGAAGAAGTTGTCCCGGGTCGGCTCGCCGCCCCACGGCTCGACGTCCGGCGGGTCGAGCGACGGGTCCCCGTTGGCGAACCGCTCGGGGAAGATCTGGTAGAACACCGCGTCGGCGACCCAGTCCGGCGTGCGCAGCTCGTCGCTCATCTCAGTCCTTCAGTCCGGTCATCGCGATGCCGCGCACGAGCAGCCGCTGGAACACCATGAAGACCGCGATCGCGGGCACGGTGGCCATCACGGTCCCGGCCATCAGGTAGTTCCAGGTGGTCCCGTAGCGCCCCTCGAAGGACGCCAGGCCGATCTGGACGGTGCGCATCTCGTCGGAGTTCGTGACCAGCAGCGGCCACAGGAAGTCGTTCCAGGCGAACAGGAAGCTGAAGATCGCCAGCGTGGCGAACGCCGGCATCGACAGCGGCACCATGATCCGGAAGAACGTCCCGGCGCGCGAGCACCCGTCGATGCGGGCGGCGTCGTCGAGCTCCTGCGGGATCCCGGCGAAGTACTGCCGCAGCAGGATGATGCCGAACACGTCGGCCAGCCTCGGCACGATCAGCCCGGCGTACGTGTCGATCCACCCGAAGCCCGCCACCAGGGAGTACGCGGGGATGACCGTGACGAACGTCGGCACCAGCAGCATCGCGAGCAGCACCACGAACAGCTGGTCACGCAGCGGGAAGCGCAGGCGGGCGAACGCGTAGGCGGCCAGGGCGTCGAGCACCAGGTGCCCGGCGACGATGCCCAGCGCCATCACGACGCTGTTGAGGTAGTAGCGCCCGAACGGCGCGGCGGCCCAGGCGTGCGCGTAGTTCTCCCAGTGCCAGGACGTCGGCAGCACGCTGGTCGAGGTGTAGGTCTCGGCCCTCGTCTGCAGCGACGTGGTGAACATCCACAGGAACGGCACCACCACCGCGACAGCCCCGACCAGGAGCACGGCGTGGCGGCCGAACGTGGCTGCGCGACGGTTCATCGCAGGCTCGACCTCCCCGATCCGCTGACCCGCCACTGGACCAGCGACACGGCCAGCACCAGGAACAGGGTCGCGAAGGCGATCGCGGTGCCGTACCCGAAGTCGCCGAGCCGGAACGCCTCCCGGTACATGAACATCCCCAGCACCTCGGTGCCGCCCCGCGGTCCGCCGCCGGTGAGCACGTAGACCAGGTCGAAGGCCTGGAACGTGGTGATCAGCGCCTGGATCACGACGAAGAAGGTGATCGGCCGCAGCAGCGGCACGGTGATCCGCCGGATCCGCTGCCACAGGTTCGCCCCGTCCAGCTGGGCGGCCTCGAACACCGAGGTCGGCAACGCCTGGAGGCCGGTGAGGTAGAGCACCACGTTGAAGCCGAGGTTCTTCCACACCGTCAGCCCGGTGAGCAGCGTGAGCGCCAGCCAGCGGTTGCCCAGCCAGTCGGGCCCGTCCACCCCCACCGAGCCCAGGGCCGTGTTGACCCAGCCGGCCGGGTCGAACAGGTAGCGCCACACGATCGCCGCCGCCACCGAGGAGGTCACCGCCGGCAGGAAGTACACGCCCCGGTACAGGCCGCGAGCCCGGATCGGCGAGTCGAGCAGGAGCGCGACGGCCAGACCGCTCACCACGCCCAGCACGCTCACCCCGGCCGCGTACAGGACGGTCACCCCGAGGGAGTTCCACAGCGCGGGGTCGTGCAGCAGCGCGGTGTAGTTCGCCAGCCCCACGAACTCCTTGGTCGGCGAGTACCCGTTCCACGACGTCAGGCTCGTGCGTGCCGCGGACAGGATCGGGTACAGGACGAAGATGCCCAGGACGGTCACGGCCGGCAGCACGAACAGCGCGGCGGTCAGCACCTCGCTGCGGTCGTACCGGTCGCCGCGCAGGCGCGGGGCCCGGCCCCGCGCCCGGGTCACGGGCGCGGGGCGGGTCGCAGCGGTCGCGGCGGGCCGCGGTTCGGCCGAGGGCATGAGCCTCATCCTTGCGCGATCACCTGGTTGACGGCCTCCTCGGCGTTGGCCAGGGCGTCGTCCACGCTGACCTCGCCGGCGAGGGCCTTCTCGATCTGCTGGGCGAACGCCAGGGAGATCTGCGGGTACAGCGGGGTGTTGGGTCGTGCGTGCGCGTCGGGCATCTGCTCGACGAACGGCAGCAGCGCCGGCTGGGAGTCCTTGACCCAGCCGAGGTAGTCGCTGCCGGTCGCGACGGTGGTCGTCACCGGCAGCATGCCGGTCTTCTCGCACCAGGACGTGACCTGCTCCGGCTTGAGGAACCAGGCCAGGAAGTCGGCAGCGGCCTTCGCGGAGGCGTCGTCGTTGTTGAAGACCATCGCCTGCTCGCCACCGAGGTTCGTGGCGGCCTTGCCGTCGGCCGGCGCCGGCGCCTTCGCGGTGCCGAAGTCGAACGGCGGGTCGGAGGCCCAGATGCCGACCATCCACGAGCCCTCCTGGGCGGCGGCTGCCTGCCCCTTCTCGAACTCGCCCCAGGCGGCGTACGGGCTGACGCCGGCCTTGATCAGGTCG
The DNA here is from genome assembly GCA_020444245.1 of Actinomycetales bacterium. Classification (GTDB taxonomy): domain Bacteria; phylum Actinomycetota; class Actinomycetes; order Actinomycetales; family Cellulomonadaceae; genus Actinotalea. The sequence goes on along the minus strand of JAHLLI010000006.1, from coordinate 81,215 downwards.
ACCCAGTACTGGAGGGCCTTCTTGCCCGCGGGGTTGTTGAAGGCCGCGGCGCTGTTGTCCGCATTGAGGAACTCGCCGCCGGCCTGCCACAGGTTGACCTGGAAGTTCCAGGTCAGGCCCTCGCCGTTGTCACCGGCCTGGGTGAACAGCTCGTACCCGGGCTTGCCGGTCTTGGCCAGGATCGTCTTGCCGGTGCTCATCACCTCGTCCCAGGTGGTCGGCGGCTTGTCCGGGTCGAGGCCCGCCTCGGTGAACAGGGTGCGGTTGTACATGTAGGCGAGGTTGTTGGCCGAGACGGGCACCGAGAGCTGCTTGCCGTCGATCGACCCGTAGCTCACGAGCGCCGGGTTGACGTCGGAGAGCACGTCGGACGGCAGCATCGTGGACAGGTCCGCCAGGGTGCCGATCTGGGCGATCTGGGGAACCCAGATGAGGTCCCCGATCGCGATCGTCGGCAGGGTCTTCGACGACGCGGCGGCGCGCAGCTTGGTGAGGAAGTCGGCGTTGGGGATGGTCGCCGTGGTGAGGGTCACGCCGTCGGTCTGCTCGTCGTACTGCTTGACCATCTGGTCGAAGACGTCGGCGTTGGTGCCGTCCCAGTAGTTCCAGATCTCGACCTTGACCTCACCACCTCCGCCGCCACCACCGGCCGCGCCGGAGCTCGGGTCGGTGCTCGACCCGCCGGACGAGCATCCGGTGAGGGCCAGGGCGAGGGCCGCGGTCGCGGCTGCCGCCGCTGACCACCTCGTTGTGCGGTGCATCATTGCTCCCTTGTACTCGGCGGGCGGGCCTCGGCGAGGCCCCGTCAAAGGCGCGTCGGTGCCCCCTGCACCGACGCACTGGTCCACAGGTGCCGCTCGAGCGCGCCCGGCACCCGATCGGCGTCGATCCACGCGGCGCTGTCCTGGGGGATGGTCGGGTCCACCCCGGGACGCGACCGCGCCACGACCGCGTCGGCCGCCTGCTCGGACAGGCTCACCGGCACGGAGCCGAAGTTCAGCACGCACAGGCCACTGCCCCGGCGCAGCGCCAGGACGTCCGGCGACGGACCGACCAGCCACTCCAGCGGGTCGTCGGCGTCGAACAGCGAGCGCCGCAGACCCAGCAGCGTGCGATACAGCGTGAGGAACGAGTCGGGGTCCTGCTCCTGCCGGTCGACGGCGGCGTCGGCGAAGTCGGCGGGCATCGGCAACCAGGGCTCGGAGCCGGGACGGAGGCTGAACCCGAACGACGGGGCGTCAGCGGCCCACGGCAACGGCACCCGGCACCCGTCGCGGCCCAGCTGGGCCCCGGCCGAGCGCAGCCAGATCGGGTCCTGGCGCGCGTGGTCCGGCAGGGAGAAGTCCTCCGCGAGGCCCAGCTCCTCGCCCTGGTAGACGAACACCGACCCCGGCAGGGCGAGCAGGAGCATCGCCGCGGCGCGCGCCCGTGCGCGGCCGAGCTCGAGGTCCACCGGACCGGTCCGGCGCGCGGCGGCGAGCAGGTCGTCGGGGTCGGGCCGGGTGAGGTCCTGCTCCTGGCCGTAGCGGGTGACCACCCGGTGGACGTCGTGGTTGTTCAGCGCCCACGCCGTGGGGCGGCCGGAGACGAGCGAGGTGCGCAGGCCGTTGTCGATCGCCTCGCGGATCCGCGCGGCGTGCCACGGCTGGACCAGCAGGTCGAAGTGGAAGGCCTGGTGCAGCTCGTCGGGCGCGAGGTAGGAGCGGAGCCGGTCCGCGCCTTGCACCCAGATCTCACCGACGAAGTAGCGCTCCTCACCATAGGAGTCGCCGACCCGGCGCCAGCCGCGGTAGATCTCGTGCACCTCGGGCTGGTCCCACATCGGGTGGCCGCCCGCGACGCCACGGTGCTCCGCGGTCAGGTCCGGCAGGTCGCTCGCGACGACCATGCCCTGGGCCACGTCGATCCGGAAGCCGTCCACGCCGAGGTCGAACCAGAAGCGCAGGACGTCCTCGAAGTACTCCCGGACCTCAGGGTTGCGCCAGTTCAGGTCCGGCTGGCTGGAGTCGAACGAGTGCAGGTACCACTGGCCGGGCTCCCCGGTCGCCTCGCGCGCCCGGGTCCATGCCGGGCCGCCGAAGACGCTCCCCCAGTTGTTGGGCGGCAGCTTGCCGTCGGGCCCCGTGCCGTCGCGGAACAGGAACCTGTCGCGAGCGGGCGAGCCCGCGGGCGCGGCCAGCGCCTCGACGAACCAGGGGTGCTGGTCGGAGCAGTGGTTCGCCACCATGTCCATCAGCACCCGGAGCCCGGCGGCGTGAGCGTCCTGGACCAGCGCGGCGATGTCGTCGACGCTGCCGTACTGGGGGTCGACGGCGAAGTAGTCGGCGATGTCGTAGCCGTGGTCGCGCTGTGGCGAGGCGTAGCAGGGGTTCAGCCACAGCGCGTCGACCCCGAGCTCGACGAGGTGCGAGAAGCGCGCGCGCAGGCCGGCGAGGTCGCCGACGCCGTCGCCGTCGGCGTCGCAGAAGGAGCGCAGGTACACCTGGTAGACCACTGCGTCCACCCACCACGGCCGGTTCATCGTCACCTCGTAAACTGTTTAGTTGACCGATAGAGTGCCGTTAACGCAGCTCGATGTCAAGGGCTGCGGTGATGGCGTGGGTCAGCTGGTGCGCGCCAGTTCTGCCGCCCCCCCCGGGGGTCGCGTGGATCGCCACGAGACCCGAGCCGCTCGGGCGGAGCGGGAGGCACCGGGGGGTCGCACGCATCGGAACGGACACCCGCCGAGCAGCGCCGACCGGGAGGCCTACGGCGCCAGGGCGACCACGCCGGCGTCGGAGGCCACGAGGAAGGTGCCGGCTTCCAGGGGCACCAGCCCTCCCACGACACCCCACGCGGCGACCTCGTTCGACGACGAGGCCCCGCGGTCGGCAGGGCCCACGGGCGCGCGGTAGCGCACCACCTCACGCCCGTCACTCAGACCCCGGACCACGAGCTCGCCGGTGTCCGGCGCACGCAGCAGGATCAGCTCGCGGTCGCTCACCGCGGTGAGCTCCTCGCCCGCCGGGACGGACCAGAGGCGCTCGCCGGACCGGTCGTCGACGACCTGGCGGACGTCGCCGCCGATCGCGGCGATCCCGGGGACGTGGACGAGCGCTGAGAACGCACCCTCAGGCACGTTCCAGAGCTCCTCGCCCGTACCGGCGTCGAGGCCGGTGAGACCCCCGTCGCCACCGATCGCGAGAAGGACCGCGCGGGCCGCGGGGTCCTCGACACCTGTCGGGATGAGGACCGCGTCGCCACGGCTCCAGAGCGTCCGACCGTCGGCGGCGGTCGCCGTGATGCGCAGGCCCCGCTCGCTCCATTCGGATGCGACGGTCACGCCGCCCGGCGCGTCCGACTCCACGACCGTCACCGCCCTCGAGGTCGAGTCGAGTCGGGCGCCGCTGGACGTGTCCAACGTCACGGCCGCCGTCCCGTTCGCGAGCGTCACGTCCGTGGGAGAGATGGTCAGCCCCCTGACCGCGGAGAAGTCCGGCACGTGACGTGCCCAGAGCAGGGCACCGTCGTCGAGCGACCACGCCCTGACCGTGACACCGGGCGAGTCCTCCGTCCCTTGCTCGACCGCGACGAGACGGCCATCCGCGGGCGCCGCACCCGGGCCGACCGTGCCCACCAGGGCCCCGGTGGCCATGTCGAGGATGTCGGTCCCGCCGCTCGAGGAGCAGAGCACCCGCATCGCGCCGAGTGGTGCCGGGTTCGACGGGTCGAGCCCGGCCGAGGCGAGGTAGCCGACACCGGCCGCGGCAGGCTCGCAGTAGCCGCTGTCGACCGACCACACGGTCACCCCGTCCTTCGCCCGGACCACCCGGGCTCCCTCACCGTCACTGGGCGACAGCAGCACCAGGCTCCCCGCGGCGGCGCGAACGGCCACACCTGGCGCACGCCAGACCTCGTGCCGCGGCACTGCCAGGTCGGTCGCGAAGCCCGGCAGGCCGCCCCGGTCGGAGCGCCCCGCGAGGGATACGCCGACCAGGACGGTCGGCACCGCGAGCAGCACCGCCAGCGCGCCCACCACCCAGCTCCACCGGCGCAGGGTCCACGCCCGATGGGGATGCCGCAGGTGCGTCCCGACGGGCAGCTCGTCGTCGAGCTCGACCTCGATCAGGCCTCCAGCCATGCAGCCAGGGTAGGCCGGTGCCTACGGGCGCTGGCTGAGCGGCCCATGGCGGCCAGAGCGACGCGCCGGTGTCGGGGCCCGGTCACCCGAGCGCTGCGACCCCCCCGGGTGAGCCCACCACGAGCATGTCCCCGCCGGACGGGGTCACGCCCTGCAGGACGCCCCCGTACCCGAGCTCCGCCGGGTTGACGTTCGGGAGGTCCGGCCCCGGGTAGCGCTGCACCTCGTGCCCGGTGCGCAGGTCACGCACCACGAACTCGTTCGTCTCCGCAGACCGTAGGAGCACCAGCTCGCGATCGCTCGTCGCGGTGAGCTGCTCCCCGGACGGCACCGTCCACAGCACGTCCCCGGTCCGGTCGTCCCGCACCGTGCCAGGTTCCCCGGCCACGACGGCGATCCCCGGGACGTGCACGAGCACCTGGAGCGCCAGCCCGGGCGCGCTCCACAGCTCGTCCCCGGTGGCCGCGTCCAGCGCGATGATCGCGCCGTCGGTGCCCGCCGCCAGCAGGACCGCCTCGGCCCCCGGCGCCGAGGTCTCAGTGGGCAGGTACGCGGCATCGTTCCGGGACCAGCGCGTCGCGCCGTCGGTGCCGACCAACGTGACGTGGAAGCCCTGAGGGCCGGCCGTGGAGGTCACGGTGCCGTACGGGACCCCGACGTCGACGGTGAGCTGCGGGTCCTCCGAGGCCGCCGCGTGCGACTCGCCCGTGGCGAGATCGATGGAGACGAACCCTTCCCCGGCCGGGAAGGTCAGCGCGTCGCCGGCGACCATGACGCCCGCAGTGGCGTCCACACCGTCGTAGTGCCTGTCCCACAGTGGAGCGCCGTCCGCGGCCGACCACACGCGCACCGTCACGCCCGCCACCGCGCCCTCGTCGGGCCGGACCTCGACGAGCCGCGAGCCCATCTGCTGGACGTCCGTGGAGTCGATACGCGCCACGGTCGCGCCGGTCATGTCGTAGAGCACCGAGCCCTGGTCCTGCGGCCCGTACTGCGTGCACCCGACGCGAAGGTCCTTCGGGTCGCTCACGTGCATCGCGCCGACGCCGGCGAGCCAGCCGATCCCGCCGTCGAGCGGCACCACGGAGCAGTTGCCGCTCTCGACCGCCCACGCGGTGGTGCCGTCCGCCACCCGCACCGCGCGAATGCCGTCGCCCCCGGGCGTCTGGACCAGCACCAGGTCCTCGGTCACGGCAACCGCCACGACGAAGTCCTGGTGCCAGAACTCGTGCCGGGGCACCGCGAGGTCCGACGCGAAGCCCGGGACACCCCCGCGACCCGAGCGACGGGCGGCGTCCGCGCCGATCACGCCCGTCGCCACCACGAGCACGACGGCCAGCGTCGCCGCCACCCAGCTCCAGCGCCGCAGTGACCACGGTGGCCGGGCCTTGCGGACCCTCGGGGGCGGCAACGGGTCGTCGTCGAGCTCGACCTCGATCAGCCCCCCTGCCACGACGACAGGGTAGGCCTCAGGCCACGCTCCGGACGCGGATCACCGCCGACGTCACGACCGCGACCGCCATCCACGCCGCGGCGTAGCCGAACGCGAGCCCCGGGCCTACCGTCGCCCAGAGCAGCCCCGCGACCAGCGACGCGCCGAGGTCGCCGAAGGACTGGACCAGGCCCAGCACGCCGTACCCGTTGGCCCGCAGCCGGTCGGGCAGCAGCACGGCCACGGTCGTGGACTCGGCGGTCTCCGCCGCGCCGATCCCGATGCCCGCCAGTGCGAAGCCGGCCGCCACGACCACCACCGACGTGGCGCCGAGGGCGAAGAGTGCGTAGCCGGCCACGTACGCCACCGCGCCCGCGCCGAACACCACGCGTGGCGTGGTGCGGTCGATCAGTCGCCCGCCCACCAGCGCGGCCACCGTCGCGGTGACGTTGTGCCCGGCGTAGAGCAGGATCGCGACGCTCGTCGCGCGGGCCAGCGACCAGCCGCCGGCCTGGAACAGGTCTGTCGCGCGCAGGATGAGCAGGGTCGTGGCCACGTTGCCGAGCTCGAACGCCGCGACCGGCACGAACGCCCGGACCAGCCCTGCGGCGCGTAGCTCGGAGACCTGGAAGGACACCCGCCGTCGCGCACCGGGCGCGGTCAGGGCGCGCCGCGCCTCGCGGGCCGCGACCGAGATGGACGCGACCGCGAACAGGCTCGGGATCAGGGCGAGGAAGAAGATGTGCTGCACCCCGATCACGCCCACCAGGGCGGCAGCCATCAGGGGGCCGACCACGGCGCCGGCGTTGTCGCCTGCCCGTTCCAGCCCGGCGGCGCGGCCGTACGCGCCCTTGGGTACCAGCGAGACCAGCAGCGTGTCGCGGGCCGGCGAGCGGATCCCCCGCGACATCCAGGCCACCGCTCGCAGGATCGCGACCTGCCACAGCGCGGTCGAGAAGCCGATCGCCGCGGTGGCCAGTGCCGTCAGGAGGTAGCCCCCGGAGGCCAGCTTCCCGCGGCGGTGCGGCTCACTGGCCAGCGGCCCGCCGGCAAGCTTGGCGACGCCGATCAGGGCGTCCGAGACCCCCTCGATGGCGCCCAGCGCGCCTGCGCCCGCGCCGAGGGTCGAGGTGACGAAGCTCGGCAGGACGCTGGTGGCCATCTCGTGCCCCGCGTCGGAGAAGAACGACGCTGCACCCACGCCGGCGACGCCCGGGGTGAGCCAGCGTTGCTGCTCGCCCGGGGAGTCGGTCACGGCCGTCAGCCTAGTTCCGCGTGGGCGGTGCCTCGGTGCCCCGGTCTCGGGGCGGACGTAGGCTGCCCGCACCCGGCCGAGCCGGGCCGACCTGTGCCACCTCGACGGAGGGATCCATGACGTTGACCCGCCTGCTGCGCCGCGAGCGATCCACTCGGGTGCGGCGGCACGGCGCGGGCCGGCAGCGGTGAGCGACCCCCTGGTCGACCGGCTGCGCGCCGCCGGCTGCGTGTTCGCTGAGGACGAGGCCACCCTGCTGCGGGCCGAGGCGCCCGACGACGCCGTTCTCGAGTCCTGGGTCCGGCGGCGCGTGGCCGGCGAACCGCTCGAGGTGCTCGTGGGCTGGGCGGAGTTCGCGGGCCTGCGGGTCACCGTCGCGCCGGGGGTCTTCGTGCCCCGGGCTCGCACCGCACTGCTGGTGCGCGAGGCGGTGGGCCACCTGGCCGGGCGCGACGGACGTGCTCCGAGCGCCGGCCGGCCTGGCGTCGTGGTCGACCTGTGCTGCGGCACCGGCGCCGTGGGCCTCGCGGTGGTCACCCGGGTGCCCGGGACCGTGCTCCACGCCGTCGACCTGGACCCGGCCGCGGTCGCGTGCGCACGCACCAACCTCGAGCCGTGCGGCGCCACGGTGCACGAGGGCGACCTGGACGCCCCGCTGCCGGCGGAGCTGCGCGGGCGGGTCGACGTGCTGGTGGCCAACGCTCCCTACGTGCCCACTGACGCGATCGCCGGCATGCCTCCCGAGGCCCGCGACCACGAGGCCCGGGTCGCGCTGGACGGTGGTGCCGACGGCCTCGACGTGCTGCGCCGGGTGGTCGCCCTGGCGCCGCGCTGGCTCGCGCCAGGCGGGGTGGTGGTGGTCGAGGTCGGGCGCCCCCAGATCCCGACGCTCACGGCGGCGGCGCAGGACGCCGGCCTGGTCCCCCGCATCGTGCAGGACCGAGATCTCGGGGCGACGGCGCTGGTCGCCGTCATGGGCTCGTCGCCGGCCGCCGCCGCGGGTATGGAGCAGCCCGCGCCAACCGGGTAGCCGCGACGGGCCCGCGTCCCGCCTGTGCCAGGGCGCACGCCGCACCTGCTGCGGCCCTCCGGGGCAAGGCTGACGGGGCCCCGCGGGACCGGCGTTGGCCGGGCGCCCACCCGGAGGGTCTGCCGCGCGGTCAGCAGCTGGGGTTGGTGGGGTCCTGGGCGCAGGTCCCGGCGATCAGGTGGGTGTGCAGCTCGCGGATCTCGAAGTCGTGGGAGGTCGAGACCGTGGTCGCGGTGCCCGGCACCTCACGCACGGTGGGATCGGCACCCACCGTGTAGGTCGCCGCCCACGTGGTGGTCAAGGTGACCTGCCCGGTGCCCACATGACGGTAGGCGTAGGCCACGTCCTGATCGGGATAGGCATGCCCCGGACTCGTGGTCGTGAACGGGGCACCGTCCCCACCATCTGGCCCGAAGTCCCAGGTGAACGCCACCGGGGACACCGTGAACACGACCGGGACCCCCAACAACGTGGTGGACAGCACCTGCGGGGTGTCGTCGGTGAACGCGATCGTGTCCATCTGCACCAACACCTCCTCGGCATCGGGCTGCACCCGCAACGGTGACGGGGCCACCGGCAACCGGCGGAACTCGGCCAACACCTGATCACCCGACGGCACCGGCCCACCCGCGCACGACACGTCAGCGACCATCCGCCACTCACCCCACCGGACGAACCCCGAGGCCCGGTCCCGACGCCACGTCGGCAAGATCACCGGCGCCTGCCCACACACGTCCGAGTGATCACGCACCACCCCGTCCGAACACGGGAACAACCCCTCGAACCCCTCACCAGCCGACAACACCCCACACGCCTCAGCCCGCATGAACTCCACCAACACCGGACCCACCACCCGCACCGGCACCGGCTCCACCTGTCGGGCGTTTCCGGGCAGGAGCCCGTTGGTCCACGCGTTGACGCTGTTGCCCGCCGCGCCGGTCGTCACGCCCCGCGGGCCGGGCGGCGGAGTCGTCGGGGCGGGCGTCACGGTCGTTGGCGATGGGTCGGCGGGGCTGGCCGCCGCGCGGGCCGGGGCCATAACGAGTGCGCCCGCCATGCCAACAGCACCTATCGCTGCCCAGAGTCGAGTGCGCGGAGTCCGCGCCCGCGCGTCGATCACTGGGTCGCACCGATCAGCGCCAGAACGTCCTCATTGAGGTCGAACCACTGGCCCTCGCCCAGTCTCCAGTCGGGGCCTTCGCGGTGAAGGATGAGGAGCATCTGCGCTGGCTCAGTCGAGTACTCCGAGTTCCACACACCGTCGCTCCCGTAGACCTGGACCGTCGGGCTCGCGACCTCCACGATCACGCCGTACATCAAGGGATTGATCTCCTCGACGTGAGTCACCGATGCACGCACGTCACCGTCCTGGCGATAGACGTAGCCGTCCGCCACCGCCTTGCGCGCTTCCTCGGTCTTCCCCGCGCAGTAGACGCAGTCGTCGGTGCTCAGGCGTTCCCACTCGGTGGTGTCGTTGGTCTCCAGCACGTACCGGTACAGGTCCCGCAAGAACCACACCGCCGCGGCCTTGGCACCCAGCTCACCGGTGCCCTCCCACAGCTCAGGCTTGCCCGGCAACCCCACCGCCGGACCCATCGACGCCGTCGGCGACACCGTCAGACTCGGCGGCACCGTGATCACCTGAGGCGGCCCCTCCGGGCTGCACCCCGCCAACACCACCACCGACGCCACAACCCCGCACCACAACCACCGCACGCCTCGCACCACGCCCCCCGCAGGCCCGACACCCCTAGCCCGCACGACCCTTCCACACCCGCCATCACCCACGGGCGCAATCCACAGGACGAATCCGGGGCGCTCCCAGAATCGGAGAGAGCACGAGGCGCCGGGTGCGACGGAGACCCCCGACCGCGCTCCGTCAGTCCTCGTCGCGCAGCGCGCGGCGGCGGCCCTCGAGGGCGATGAGGTCGGCGAACGCCGCGGCGTAGCCCTCGTCGTCAGCGGCCATCCGCTGCAGGCGCCCCCGCGCGTCGGCGATCCTGCGCGTGAGCCCCAGCTCCGCGATCCGCCGCACGACCCCGGCGACGTAGCCGTCGATCGCGTCCGGCCGGTCCTCGGGCAGCGGCGTGACCGCGAGCTCGGCCACCAACGGGGCGACCGTCGAGGCCGCCTCCTCGCGCACGGTCTCGAGCCAGGTCGCCGGCTCCCCCGCGGCCGCCACCCCGCCCGCAGCGCGCACCGCCTCGTGGACCGCACGCAGCGCCGGGACGGTGAACGCGTCGGCGTCCAGCTCGTCGAACACGGCGGCGCCCGGCGCGGTCGGGTACTGCAGCACCGCCTCGAGCACCTGGCGTTCGAGCATCGCGACCGGGTCGCGCCGGTCGGGCCCGGCGGGGCGGCCGGACTCCCCTCTCGGCTCCGGTCCGGGCACCGCGGGATCCCCGTCGCGACGATCGTCACGGCGCGGCGCCGCACGCCCCGCGACCTGCACCGCGCGCTCGACCGCGCCACCCTCCATGCCCAACCAGCCGGCGAGCATCCGGGTGTACTCCGGCCGCAACGCGGTGTCCCTGATCCCGGCGACCACCGGCGCGGCCTCGCGCAGCGCCTGGACCCGACCCTCTGCGGTGTCCAGGTCGTGCCGACGCAGCGTGGAACGGACCACGAACTCGAACAGCGGCTGCCGCCCGGCCACCAGGGCCTTGACCGCGTCGGGGCCCTGGGCCTGCCGCAGCTCGCACGGGTCCATGCCGCCGGGCGAGATCGCCACGAAGGTCTGGGCGTAGAACCGCTGGTCCTCGCCGAAGGCGCGCAGCGCGGCCTTCTGGCCCGCCTCGTCGCCGTCGAAGGTGAACACCACCTCGCCGCCCATCGACCGCCCGCTGGACAGCTGGACCCCCGCCCCGGCCGAGCCGTCCCCGAGCAACCGCCGCACGATCCGCACGTGGTCCGGCCCGAACGCCGTGCCGCACGTCGCCACCGCCGTGCCCACCCCGGACAGGTGCGCGGCCATCACGTCGGTGTAGCCCTCGACCACGACCACCTGCTTGGTCTTCGCGATCTCGCGCTTGGCCAGGTCGATGCCGTAGAGCACCTGCGCCTTCTTGTACAGCGCGGTCTCGGGGCTGTTGAGGTACTTGGGCCCCTGGTCGTCCTCGAAGATCCGCCGGGCGCCGAACCCGACGGTGTCGCCTGTCACGTCCCGGATGGGCCACACGAGCCGGCCGCGGAACCGGTCGTACACACCGCGGCTGCCCTGGGACAGCAGCCCGGTCGCGACCAGCTCGGCCTCGGTGAACCCGCGTCCACGCAGGTGGCGCAGCAGGTGGTCCCAGCCGCGCGGGGCGAACCCGACGCCGAACTGCTCGGCCGCCTCACGGTCGAACCCGCGCTCGGCCAGGAAGCTCCGCGCCTGGGCGGCGTCGGGACTGCTCAGCTGCTCGGCGAAGTACGCGGCAGCGGACCGGTGCGCCTCGATGAGGCGCTGCCGACGGCCCGGCTCCTCCCCCGGCCGCGGCGCGCCGCCCTCCTCGTAGCGCAGCTGCACCCCGACGCGACCGGCCAGGTGCTCGACCGCCTCGGTGAAGGCGAGCCCGTCGAGCTTCTGCAGGAACGAGATGACGTCGCCGCCCTCGCCGCAGCCGAAGCAGTGCCACAGGCCCACCTGGGGCCGCACGTGGAACGACGGGGTCCGCTCGTCGTGGAAGGGGCACAGGCCCTTCATCGAGCCGACCCCGGCCGGCCGGAGGGTCACGTGCTCGCCGACGATCTCCTCGATCCGGGCGCGTTCCCGGACCGCGGCGACGTCCTCACGTCGGATCCGGCCGGGCACGCGGCGAGTCTAGGTCACCGCGGCCGCCCCCAGCCCCGGCTCACACCCACAGCGCGAGCAGCGCCATGAGACCGAACCCGGTGGCCGTGGCCAGCCACTTGCGGCCGTGATCGCCAGGGTCGTCGAACTCCGTCTTGATGATGTCCAGCGCCGCGATGTACAGGAACGTCCCGGCGCCCACCGAGTCGAACACCGCCTCGAAGAGCTGCCCGGCCTGCCCGGACAGGCTCGCCCCGACCGCCGCACCGGCCACGATCCCCAGCGGCGTCATCACCGAGAAGAACGTCAGCCGCGGCAGGGCCTGGCGGTGGGTCAGGCCCTGGCGCTGGAAGCCGACGCCGAGCGCGACCCCGGCGGCCGCCTTGTGGGCGAGGATCGCCAGGAACACCACCAGGGCCCCCGACGCCGCGCTCTGGGCGCCCAGCGCCATGCCGAGGATCACCGAGTGGACCGACAGCACGACCAGCAGGATCGCCGGGTACACGGCAGAGCCCTCGGAGTGCCAGTCCAGCTCGTGCTGCAGACCCGCCGTGCCGTGCGCGGTCGGGGCGGTGTCATGACCGGGGTGGCCGGGCACCACCACGGCCTCGATCAGCAGGATGAGCAGGAAGCCCGCCCCCGCCAGCAGCAAGGCCAGCGGGTAGGTCACGTCCGGCAGCGCGGCGCGGAACGTGTCCATCCCGGACCCCAGCAGGTGGATCAGGCCGGCGCCCCCGAGCACGCCCGCGGCGAACGTGTCGCTGAGCGCGAGCGTCCGTTCGCTCGCACCGCGCCGGCCCAGCAGCCACGGCAGCCAGGTGCCGAACAGGCCGACCGCCGCGATCACCGCGGCGAAGACCAGCTTGACCGCGAACAGGTCGAGGCTCACGACCGAAGCCTGGGGTTGACCAGCCGCGCGTGCCACTCGGCGGCCGAGACGTCGGTGAGCGAGGCGACCTGGTCGACCACGACGCGCAACCGCGCCGCGTCGTCGCCCGCGGCCCGCCAGTCGGCGGCGAACGGCGGCTCGAGCGCGACCGGCGCACGGTCGGACAGCACCTCGACCAGCTCGGTGACCAGCTCACGCTGGCGACGGAACAGCGGCTCCGACTCGCGCGGGGCCATCACGTACCTCGCGGCCAGGCCCTTGAGCGCGAGGATCTCCGCCAGGGTCGCCCGTGGCACCACGAGGCGCGCGTCGTAGCGGGTCAGCGCACCGCTGCCGTGCTCGGCACGGGTCGCATCGATCGCCGCACCGACGAACCGCCCGATGAGCTGGCTCGTCATGTCCTTGAGCGCGGCGAGCGAGCGCCGCGAGCCGTCGAACCCGGCCACCCACGCCTCGGTGCGCGGCAACCGCAGCATCGCGCCGTCCAGCTCCTCCGCGGGCACCGCCGCGCCATACCAGGCGTGGACCTGGCCGACCACGGCCTGCCGTGCCCCCGCGTCCGCCAGCACGTCCAGGTCGAGGCGGCCGGAGACCACCGCGTCCTCCACGTCGTGCACGGAGTAGGACACGTCGTCAGCGAGGTCCATCACCTCGGCCTCCAGGCAGCGCACCCCGTCCGGCGCGCCCTCGCGCAACCAGGCGAAGGCCTCCGCGTCGTCCGGGTAGACGCCGAACTTGCGGGCCGAGACGTGCGCCGGGCCACCGCCGGCGGGCCAGGGGTACTTCACGGAGGCGTCCAGGCTCGCCCGCGTCAGGTTGAGACCCACCGAGCGCCCGCCGGCGTCCGCGACCTTGGGCTCGAGCCTGGTCAGCAGCCGCAGGGTCTGCGCGTTGCCCTCGAACCCGCCGATCCCCGCAGCGACCTCGGCCAGCGCCCGCTCGCCGTTGTGGCCGAACGGCGGGTGTCCCAGGTCGTGCGCGAGGCATGCCGTGTCGACCACGTCCGGGTCGCAGCCCAGCGCCTTGCCCAGCTCGCGGCCCACCTGGGCCACCTCGAGGGTGTGCGTCAGCCGGGTCCGGACGAAGTCGTCGCTCGCCGGCCCGAGGACCTGCGTCTTGGCACCGAGCCGGCGCAGCGCCGCGGAGTGCACCACCCGGGCACGGTCGCGCTCGAACGCGGTGCGCTGCTCGGACTTCGGGGGCTCGGCCACGGGGCGGGCGCGATCGTGGTCGCTGTACCCCATGGGGCCAACCCTAGCCACGCGCCGGGCGCCGCAGCGCTGTCCCGGGCACCGCCGCGCGGATGCGAGACTTTCCGCCATGACGAGCACGTCCACCGCACTCTCGACCACCCTCGTCCACCCCGCGACCGGCGACGGCCCGTGGTGGCGCGACGCCGTGGTCTACCAGGTCTACCCCCGCTCCTTCGCCGACTCCGACGGCGACGGGATGGGCGACCTGCCCGGCATCACCGCGCACCTGCCGCACCTGGCGGCGCTCGGCGTGGACGCGGTGTGGATCTCGCCGTTCTACCCCTCCCCCCAGCACGACGCGGGGTACGACGTCGCCGACTACTGCGACATCGAGCCCACGTTCGGCACGCTCGACGACGCGGACACCCTGCTCGCCGAGGCGAAGCGACTGGGCCTGCGCGTGCTGGTCGACCTGGTGCCCAACCACACCTCGTGGGACCACGCGTGGTTCCGAGCCGCGCTGGCCGCGGGACCGGGCAGCCCGGAGCGCGCGCGCTACATCTTCCGCGAGGGCAAGGGCCCGGACGGCGGCGAGCCGCCGAACAACTGGCTGTCGACCTTCGGCGGCACGGCATGGACGCGGGTCACCGAGCCGGACGGCACCCCAGGGCAGTGGTACCTGCACCTGTTCGACGACTCCCAGCCGGACCTGGACTGGACGAACCCGGAGGTGCACGCCGAGTTCGCCGCGATCCTGCGGTTCTGGCTGGACCGCGGGGTGGACGGGTTCCGCATCGACGTGGCGCACGGCATGGTCAAGGCCGACGGGCTGCCGGACACCGTCACGGTGCACGAGAACCTCGACCCCACCCACCACCTGGGTCCGATGTGGGACCAGGAGGGCGTCCACGAGATCTACCGGGAGTGGCGCCGCATCCTGAACGGGTACGACGGCGAGCGCGCCATGGTCGCCGAGGCGTGGGTCGCCGACCCGAGGCGGATGGCCCGCTACGTGCGACCCGACGAGGTGCACCAGTCGTTCAACTTCGGCTTCCTCACCGCGTTGTGGGACGCCAACGCCCAGCGCACGGCCATCACCGACTCGCTCCTGGCGATGGACGATGTCGGTGCCACGACCACCTGGGTGCTGTCCAACCACGACGTGGTCCGGCACGCCTCGCGGCTGGGCCTGGCGGTGCCGGGCACGTTCGGCCCGGGCATCGGCGCCGACGACCCGCAGCCGGACCAGGCCCTGGGCCTGCGCCGGGCGCGCGCCGCGAGCCTGATGATGCTCGCGCTGCCGGGGTCGGCGTACGTCTACCAGGGTGAGGAGCTCGGTCTGCCCGAGCACACCACGCTGGACGACGACGAGCGCCAGGACCCGGTGTGGGAGCGCACCGGGCACACCCAGAAGGGCCGCGACGGCTGCCGGGTCCCGCTGCCGTGGTCCGCCGACGCCCCGGCGTACGGCTTCTCCCCCACCGGGGCGAGCTGGCTGACCCAGCCCGAGGTGTTCGGGGAGCTCGCGGCCGACCGCCAGGTCGGGGTCCCGGGCTCGACCTTCGAGCTGTACCGGGAAGCCCTGGCGCTTCGCCGCGAGCTGGGGCTGGGCGGCGGCTCGCTCGCCTGGGCCGACGACCTGTGCGACGACACCACCCTGGCGTTCGTCAACGGGGACGTCCTCGTGGTGACCAACCTGGGGTCCGCGCCGATGGCGGTGCCGGGAGGGTTCGAGGTGCTGGCGTCCTCGGTCGACGCCTCGGCGGCCGAGGTGCCCGCCGAGGCGACCGTGTGGTTCCGGCCTGCCGCCCGGGCCTGAGCCGCCGGGCCCGGCCAAAGGCCACGACTACGGCGCCAGGAGCGTGAGCCCGTCGGTCGTGACCACCGCGAGCCGACCGGCGGACAGCGCGACCGCGTCCACCACGAGGGCGCTCTGACTCATCCCGGGCACCGTGTAGCGCGTCACCTCGCGACCGTCGCGCAGGTCGCGGACCACCAGCGCCCCGGTCGCGAGGTCCCGCAGCAGCAGGTTGGTGCCGTCGCTCGCGGACAGGGCCATCTCGCCGCCCGGCACCGTCCAGCGCACCTCGCCGGTCCGTTCGTCACGCAACGACGGGCTGGCGGTGCCGGTCAGCACCACGCCCGCGACCTGCACGAGGGGGAAGCCGCCGTCGACCTCCGCGCTCCACAGCACGGACCCGGTCTCGGGCTCGAGCGCGGCGGTCCCGCCGTTCGGTCCCGCCGCGAGGAGTACCTCGGGCCCGTCGTCGTGCACCCTCGCGGGGATCACGCCGTATCCGTCACGGGCCCACACCACGCCGCCTGCGTCGGCCACGACGGAGGCCAGCTGCCCGGTCGCACGCCACCCGGTCGTGCCGGTGCGACCGTCGGCCACCGGGAACTCGAGGAGTGGGACCACGGCGTCAGCCGGCACGGGGCTCATCTCGCCCGACGCCAGGTCCACCCTGCTCATGGACATCCCGCCGCTCGGGACCATGTCGGCCAGCACGAGCGCCGTCGGGGTGGTACCCCACTCGGCCTGGCCGTTCGTCGGGTCCAGCTCGCGGCTCCAGAGCTCGGCACCGTCCGCGAGCGCACGTACCGCGATCTTCTGCGGCGGTCGGGTCTGGTCCACGGTGGCCGCCCCCAGGTCGACCAGGTAGTCGCCGATCACCGTGAGCTGCTGCGGGACCTGCGCGAGAACAGCGCCGGTGGCCGGGTCCAGCACCCGCGTGACCGGCGCATCCTCGACCGCGTCCGTGCACACCACGCGCCCGTACCGCGGGTCGGCCACCAGGGTGGGCCCGCCGACGATCTGCTCTGCGGCGGGCCCGCCCAGCGGAGCGAGCGTGCAGGAGCCGTCGGCCCGCCAGACCTGCGTGCCGTCGCCCACGCGCAGTGCCCGGACGTCGTTCCTCAGCTCGTCCGTGACGAGCACGAGGTCGCCGACCGCGCCGATCAGCTGCGCCCCTGGCTCGCTCCACCGCGCGTGGCGCGGGACGGTGAGGTCCGTGGTCAGCCCGCCCGGGCCCGGCGCGCTCAGTGCGGCGGCGCCCACGCCCCCGGCCACCGTGGCCGTGGCGAGCGCGACGGCCAGACCCGTCGTGGCCCAGGCCCAACGGCGCATCGACCAGGGGCCGCGCGGCCGGCGCCGGCGCTCGGGCAACGGCTCGAGCTCGTCGTCGAGCTCCACCTCCACCAGGTCGGCCACGGCAGAAGGCTACGTCGCCGGCCGTACTCTCGGGCCATGCCCCGCGTGGTCGTCGTAGGTCCGTGCTCGTGGAACACCCTCGTGCAGCTCGACGAGCTGCCGCCCCGGCACACCGCGACGGTGTTCGCGGCGAACCACCACGACGGCCTCGGCGGCACCTCGGCGGGCACCGCGGTGACGCTCGCCGCGCTGGGCGTCGACGTCGTGCTCTGCACCGTGCTGGGCGCCGACGCCGAGGCCGAGGCGATCCGCGCCGCGCTCGCCCACCCGCGGATCACCCTGCTCGACCGCCCGGCGGTCGCGGGCCGTTCCGAGCGGCACGTCAACCTGATGGCCCGCGACGAGCGCGTGTCGATCTACCTCGAGCTGCCCGCGGTCGAGGACCCGGACGTCGTGGACCCGCGGGTGCTCGACGCGTTGGCCGGCGCCGACGCGGCCGTCGTGGACCTGGCCGACCACGCCCGGCCGGTGCTCGCAGCGGCTCGGTCGCTCGGTGTGCCGGTGTGGTGCGACGTGCACGACGACGACGGTGTGGCCGACTACCAGCGCCCGTTCGCGGCGGCGGCCGACGTGCTCCAGGTCTCGACCGCGCGGTTGCCGGACCCGGCCGCCCATCTGCGCGCCGCGGTCGAGCGAGGTGCACGACTCGCGGTGGCCACCCGCGGCAGTGCCGGGGCGCTCGCGGCGGACGCCGACGGCCTGCGTACCGTGGGCTCGCCCGCGGTCGACGTGGTGGACACCAACGGCGCGGGTGACGCCTTCGGCGCGGGCCTCCTCGCCGCGCACCTGGCCGGGCTCGGGACCGCGGAGGCCCTCGCCGCGGCGTCGGCCTGCGGTGCCCTCGCGGTGGGCACGGCCGGCCTCGGCGCCCCGCACGCGACCTGGGACCAGGTGCGCGCGCTCGCGGCGCAGGTCGAGGTCAGCCCCCCGACACGCTGAGCTCTGCCGCGGCCAGCTCGCGCCGGAAGTCGTCGTCGAGCTCGCGGCTGTCCAGCCAGCGCTCGGGCAGCACCGGGCGCTTGGGGCTGCCGGCCCGCCCACGTGGGCCCTCGGCGGGCTCGCCGGGGTGCGGCTGGTCCAGGTCCAGGTCGGCCAGCCGCTCGTCGAGCTCGGCCAGGCTCGCGACCATCGCGAGCCGGTGACGCGCCTCGCCGCCGACGACGTAGCCCTTGAGGTACCAGGCCATGTGCTTGCGCAGCTCGCGCAGGCCGCGCTCCTCACCGAGGTCCTCGGCCATCAGCTCGGCGTGCCGCCGGATGGTCGCGGCGACCTCGCGCAGCCCCGGCCGGACCCGCTCCGGCGAGCCGTGGAACGCGGCGGCCAGGTCGGCGAACAGCCACGGCCGCCCCTGGCACCCGCGCCCCACCACGACGCCGTCGCAGCCGGTCTGCTCGACCATCGCGACCGCGTCCTCGGCGGCCCAGATGTCCCCGTTGCCCAGCACGGGCACGTCGAGGTGCTCCTTGAGCCGGGCGATGGCCGTCCAGTCGGCGGTGCCGGAGTAGTGCTGGGCTGCGGTGCGGGCGTGCAGGGCTACCGCCGCGACGCCGGCGTCCTGGGCGATCCGCCCGGCCTCGAGGTACGTGAGGTGCTCGGCGTCGATGCCCATCCGCATCTTCACCGTGACCGGGACGCCGTGGGGCTCGGCAGCGGCCACCGCCGCCTGGACGATCGCCGCGAACAGGTCGCGCTTCCACGGCAGCGCCGCTCCCCCGCCCTTGCGCGTGACCTTGGGCACCGGGCAGCCGAAATTGAGGTCGACGTGGTCGGCGCGGTCCTCCGCGGCGATCACGCGCACCGCCGCGCCGACGGTGGCGGGGTCGACCCCGTACACCTGGACCGAGCGCGGCGTCTCGTCCGGGTCGTGCGCGATGATCCGCAGCGACTCCGGGGTGCGCTCCACCAGGGCGCGGGACGTCACCATCTCCGCGACGTACAGCCCGGCGCCGTGCTCGCGGCACAGCCGCCGGAACGCACGGTTGGTCACCCCGGCCATCGGCGCGAGGACCACCGGGGTGTCGATGGTCAGCGGCCCGAGGCGCAGCGGCGGCAGCAGGTCGGTGGTCGTCGTCACCCCGGGATTCTCCCATCCCGCCCCGCGGCACCCACCCCGTGCTCCGGTCGGACGCCCCGCGCCCGGGGGCGGACCGGCGTCCGCGCGCGACCTGGGCATCGGGCGGAGTGCGGGATGATCGGGGGCGTGCCACGCCGCCCCGACCGGACCGCGATCCTGCTCGCCGCGATCCTGCTGCCGTTCGCCCTGGCCACCGTGGTCGGCCTGGTGCTGCTGCGTCCGACCGCCCAGGCACACACGTCCGGGATCGTGGACACCGGGGCCGACTACCCCCTGGCCACCGTGATCTCGGCCCGGGACGACAAGTGCCAGGGCGCCAACGAGGACCGCCTACCGGACGGCACGGTGCCCGCCACGGTGCAGTGCATCGCGGTGGTCGTGGCGCTCGCGTCCGGCACGCAGGTCGAGGTCTGGGCACCCAGCGGGTACGACGCGGCGAGCCTGCCACCGGGCACCCGGGTGGTGCTCGCGCACTACCCGGCCACCTCGACCGAGGACGAGGTCTACGTCTGGCAGGACTTCGACCGGGCGGTGCCGCTGGGGGTGCTCGCCGGGGCGTTCGCGCTGGTGGTGATCGCGGTCGCCGGGATGCGCGGGATGCGGGCCCTGGTGGGCCTGGGCCTGGCGTTCGGGGTGATCGGCTGGTACATGCTCCCGGCCCTGCTCGACGGCCGGAACCCGGTCGCGGTGGGCCTGGTCAGCTCGGCCACGATCATGGTCGCGGTGCTCTACCTGGCCCACGGCGTCTCGCGCCGCACCACGACCGCCCTGCTCGGCACCCTCGCCGGGTTGCTGGTCGCCGCGGGCCTGGGCGCCGTCGCGGCGTGGGCGGCTCGGATCAACGGGATCGCCACGGAGGACGCCTACCGGGTCGCCCAGCTCACCGGGCACCTGGACGCAGCAGCGTTGCGTGGCGTGTTCATCTGCGGCGTGATCCTCGCGGGCCTCGGTGTGCTCAACGACGTGACGATCACCCAGGCCTCGGCCGTCTGGGAGCTGCACGCCTCCGCCCCCGGCACGACGCGCCGCGCGCTCTTCTCCCGTGCGATGCGGATCGGCCGGGACCACATCGCCTCGACCGTCTACACCATCGCGTTCGCCTACGCCGGTGCGGCGCTGCCGGTGCTCATGCTGCTGTCGGTCTACCGGCTGCCGTTGCTGCAGACGATCTCCTCGGGCGCGTTCGCCGAGGAGATCGTCCGCACCCTGGTCGGCTCGATCAGCCTGGTGCTCGCGATCCCGCTCACCACCGCAATCGCCGTGACCGTGGTCGCCGCATCACCGGTCCGCGGCCGGCACGCCGGGCGGGAGCCCGGCGCCCACTCGCACGTCGACGAGGTCGCCTGACCCGGTGGCCCCCTGCTGTCAGGCGCCGCGGGCCGATGTGCGGTCAGGCGTCATCCGCGGATGCTCCGTCGCGGAGAGCGCGACGAACCTTCCGCCGTTGCATCGGGATCTGCCGGCGCGCGCCAAGGGAAGCGCGCCGTCGCCGACGCGGTCCCGGCGCCCCACGCGGCGAAGCCAGGCTCAGACACCGATCCGTGCGGGGCTGTCCACCCTGCGAACGCCCAACCGGGCCTCCCACACGCTTCGCCGCACCGGCCGCTCACGTTCCGCACGTAGCCGCCGACGGCGTGCCCAGTGGCCGGTGTCGATCCGGCAACCGGCCTACTCTCGACTCAGTGGCGTCGGGTCGGAGACGGGAGCGCGACGTGGAAGCCAGCTCGCACGGCTACGACGACAGCGTGGACTTCACGACGCTGCCTGAGCCCGTCAGGCTCGAGGACACGGTGACGAGCCAGGAGACACGCGAGGCACCAAGTCCCACGATGGGCCGCGACGCCGACACCGAGTGGCTGCTCCGGAACTCCGGCTAGGTGTGACGTCCGGAGCTCAGGCGCCGATCAGCCGCTCCGCGAGGTACCCCGCGACCTTGTCGAGCGAGACGCGCTCCTGCGCCATGGTGTCGCGCTCCCGGATCGTCACCGCCTGGTCCTCGAGCGAGTCGAAGTCGACGGTGACGCAGAACGGCGTGCCCACCTCGTCCTGGCGGCGGTAGCGGCGGCCGATCGCACCGGCGTCGTCGAAGTCCACGTTCCAGGCCTTGCGCAGCTCGGCCGCGAGGTCCCGCGCGACCGGGGACAGGCTCTCGTGCCGCGACAGCGGCAGCACCGCGGCCTTGACCGGCGCCAGCCGCGGGTCCAGACGGAGCACCGTGCGCACGTCCACCCCGCCCTTGGTGTTGGGCGCCTCGTCCTCGGCGTAGGCCTCGGTGAGGAACGCCATGAGGGACCGGGTCAGGCCGGCCGCAGGCTCGATGACGTAGGGGATCCAGCGCTCGTTCTTGGTCTGGTCGAAGTAGGACAGGTCCTGGCCCGAGTGCTCCTTGTGGGTGCCCAGGTCGAAGTCGGTGCGGTTGGCGATGCCCTCGAGCTCGCCCCACTCGCTGCCCTGGAACCCGAACCGGTACTCGATGTCGACGGTGCGCTTGGAGTAGTGCGAGAGCTTCTCCTGCGGGTGCTCGTACAGCCGCAGGTTGTCCCGGGAGATGCCCAGCCCCGTGTACCAGTCGGTCCGGGTGTCGATCCAGTACTGGTGCCACTCCTCGTCGGTGCCGGGCTCGACGAAGAACTCCATCTCCATCTGCTCGAACTCGCGGGTGCGGAAGATGAAGTTGCCCGGCGTGATCTCGTTGCGGAACGACTTGCCGGTCTGCGCGATGCCGAACGGCGGCCTCTTGCGCGCCGAGCTCATGACGTTGGCGAAGTTCACGAAGATGCCCTGCGCCGTCTCGGGCCGCAGGTAGTGCAGGCCGGACTCGTCCTCGACCGGGCCGAGGTAGGTCTTGAGCATCATGTTGAAGTCGTGGGGCTCGGTCCACTGGCCGCGGGTGCCGCAGTTGGGGCAGGCGATGTCGCCCAGACCGTTCTCGGCCGGGTGGCCCTTCTTCTCCTCGAACTCCTCGAGCATCTGGTCCTCGCGGAACCGCTTGTGGCAGGACAGGCACTCGGTGAGCGGGTCGTGGAACGCCTTGAGGTGCCCGGAGGCCACCCAGACCTGGCGCGGCAGGATGACCGAGGAGTCCAGGCCGACGATGTCGTCGCGGCTGGTGACCATCGCCTTCCACCACTGACGCTTGATGCTCTCCTTGAGCTCGACGCCCAGCGGTCCGTAGTCCCACGCCGACCTGGTACCGCCGTAGATCTCGCCGGACGGGAAGACGAAGCCCCGGCGCTTGGCGAGGTTGATGACGGAGTCCAGACGAGAGGCCACTTCAGCTCCAGGAGATCGAGCCCGCACGTGGCTCGCGCGGGCGGTCAGCGTCCAAGGCTACCGGTGGGCGACGCCGGTCCCCGACGCCGGAGAACGACCGACGGGAGCGGCTAGTTGACAATCGTTCTCACTATTGTTGAGAATGATGCTCATGAAGCGACCTCTCCTCTGGGCCGGACCCGTTGCCGCCCTCGCCCTGACTGCGACCGCCTGCTCCGCGCCGGCAGCCTCGAGCTCCGGCGTCGACGTGGTCGCCGAGATCTACCCGCTGGCCTGGATCGCCGAGCAGGTGGGCGGCGACCGGGTGGACGTCACCACGCTCGTCCCGCCCGGCACCGAGGTCCACACCTACGAGGTCTCACCCCAGCAGGTCGACCTCCTCGGCAAGGCCGACCTGGCCGTCGTGTCGTCCGCCGTCTCGGCAGCGGTCGACGACGCCGTCGCCACCAACCCGCCCGCGACGGTGGTCGACGCGTCGACGCTGGTCACCCTGCGCTCGGCCGTCGCCGACGACCACGCCGAGGAGACCGACGGCCACGCGGAGGCCACGTTCGACCCGCACGTCTGGCTGGACATCCCCGAGCTGCCCACCGTGGTCGACGCGGTTGCGAAGGCCCTCTCCCAGATCGACCCGGACGGCGCGAGCACCTACTCCGCCAACGCCCAGGCGCTCGACGCGCGACTGGCGACGCTCGACGAGGACTACCGGACCGGGCTGGCGACGTGCGCGCAGGACACCGTCATCGTCACCCACCCGGCCTTCGGCTACCTGGTGGGCTCCTACGGCCTGACCCAGGTCGGGATCTCCGGCTTCGACGAGGACACCGAGCCCTCGCCGGCCCGCCTGGCCGAGGTGAGCAAGGTCGCGCAGGAGCACGGCGCCACGACCATCTTCTTCCCCGACACCTCCAGCTCGAAGGTCGCCGACGTCCTCGCGTCGTCCCTGGACCTGAAGGTCGGCGAGCTGTCCACGATCACCGGCGTCGCCGACGGCCAGGACTACCTCACCGTCTCCGAGTCGAACCTGGCGGCCCTGCGTGCCGGGCTCGGCTGCTCCTGAGCGTGGCCGTGGCGCGGGCGCCCTCGTCAGCCCGCCCGCGCCACGGTCCGTCCGCGCGCACCCGCGTGAGAAAGTGGTCGCCATGAGCGCTCGTGCCGGGACCGTGCTGAGCACCCGGGGCGTGCACGTCGAGCTCGGCGGCCGGCAGATCCTCATGGACGTCGACCTCACCGTGCACCCCGGCGAGGTGGTCGCGCTCCTCGGGGCGAACGGCTCGGGCAAGTCGACCCTCGTGCGCGCGGCGCTCGGCGTGGTCCCGGTCAGCCGCGGCGAGGTGCACCTGTTCGACAGCCCGCTGTCCGCGGCCCCGTGGCACCGGGTCGGGTACGTCCCGCAGCGCGTCCCGGCCGTGAGCGGGGTACCCACCACTGCGTGCGAGGTGGTCCGCGCCGGCCTGCTGTCCGGCCGTCGGCTGCGGCCGGGCACCAAGGCCCAGGCCCTCGCAGCGCTCGACGCGATGGGCATGGCCCACCTGGCGCGCCGCCCCGTCCAGGAGATGTCCGGCGGCCAGCAGCAGCGCGTGCTCATCGCCCGCGCCCTGGTGCGTGAGCCGGACCTGCTGGTGCTCGACGAGCCCACCACCGGGATCGACCTGGGCACCATCGAGACGTTCGTCGCCACGATCGACCGGATGCGCCGCGCCGGCACGGCCGTCGTCGTGGTGCTGCACGAGACCGAGGCGTTCGCCGCGCTGCTCGACCGCGCCGTGGTGCTGCGCCACGGCCGCGTCGTGCATGACGGCCCGCCGCCGCCGGCACGCGCCGAGCACGCCGGACCGCAGCACGAGCACACCCACCCCCACCCCGAGCCCGCCGAGCCCGAAGGCCCGCTCACCCTGGACATCGTCGGCGGTGACGCGTGATCGAGCTCCTGTCCTCCCCGCTGATGCAGCGGGCCCTGATCGCCGCGGTGCTCGTGGGTGCCGCCGGCCCCGTGATCGGCACCTTCCTGGTCCAGCGTCGCCTCGCGCTGCTCGGGGACGGGATCGGGCACATCGCACTCACCGGCGTGGCCGCCGGCTGGCTGGTCGGCGCGGTCGTCGGCCTCACGCCGCCGGACGCCCTCGCGCTGCCGGGGGCCATGGTCGTCGCGGTGCTGGGCGCCGTCGGCATCGAGTGGGTCCGGGCCAAGGGGCGGATCACCGGCGACGTCGCGATGGCGATCCTGTTCTACGGCGGCATCGCCGGCGGCGTGCTGATCATCAAGATCGCCGGGGGCACCAGCGCCAACCTCATGAGCTACCTGTTCGGCTCCATCGCGACCGTGTCGACCAACGACGTCGTCTGGACCGCGGTGCTGGCCGGGGTGGTGCTCGCGGTCGGGCTCGGCCTTCGCGGGGCTCTGTTCGCGGTCAGCCACGACGAGGAGTTCGCCAGGGCCAGCGGGCTGCCCGTGGGGTTCCTCACCTCGATCCTGGCCGCGCTCGCCGCGCTCACCGTCACCGTGGCGATGCGCGTCGTCGGGCTGCTGCTGGTCTCCGCGCTGATGATCGTGCCGGTCGCCACCGCCCAGGTGGTCGCGCGGTCGTTCACCCGCACCATGGCTCTCGCTAGTGCGATCGGCGCGGGCGTGAGCGTGGTGGGGCTCGTGATCACCTACTGGTACGACCTCCCGCCGGGTGCGGTCATCGTGGTCCTGGCGATCGTGCTCTACGGTGTCACGACGGTCGTGCAGCACCGACGGCGGCGCCCCGACCCGACCATCGACCCGCACCCCGACCTGGCCGACGACGTCCGGGTCGTCCAGGAGACCTGATGCGACGCATGACCAAGCAGCGCTCGGCGATCGCCGCCGCCCTCGACGGCCTCGACGACTTCCGCTCGGCCCAGCAGCTGCACGACCTGATGCGGACCCAGGGCACCGAGATCGGCCTCGCCACCGTGTACCGCACGCTCGCCGCCATGGCCGAGGAGGGCGAGGTCGACGTCCTGCGCACCGCCGAGGGCGAGCAGGTCTTCCGTCGTTGCGAGCGCACGGGGCACCACCACCACCTGGTGTGCCGGGTGTGCGGCCGCGCCGAGGAGATCGAGGGACCCGGCGTCGAGGCCTGGGCGGACCAGGTGGGAGCGGCCTTCGGCTTCGCCGCCATCGAGCACACGATCGAGCTGAGCGGTGTGTGCCCCGACTGCCGAGCGGCCAGGACCGGGCAGTCCGCCGGGAGCTCCGGACAGGGCGGCTGAGTGCCGGCCTGGCTCGAGGACTGGCCGGTCCTCGCGATCTACCTGTTCTTCCTGCTCGGCGCCCTGGCCCGCTCGCAGGCGCTGCACTGGCTCGGCCGCGGCGTGGCCGCCGGAGTGCTGCGCACCCGGTGGAGCGAGCGCCTGGACCATCCACGTGTGCACCGCGCGACCTCGACGCTCGAGCGCTGGGGCATGCCGATCGTCCCGGCGGCCTTCCTCACCGTGGGGCTCCAGTCCGCGGTGTTCTCGGCGACCGGGCTGCTGCGGATCGGCTGGCTGCGCTTCACGCTCTGGTCGATCCCGGGTGCGTTGGTGTGGGCCGCGCTCTGGGGCGGCGTCGGGACCACGCTCGTCGCCGGGGCCGTCGCGGTGGCACGGGAGTCGCCGTGGGCCCTCGGGGCCGCCGTCCTCGCGCTCTCGTCGGTGGCCGCGGTGACGGTGCTGATCGTGCGCCGCGCGCGCGGCTCCGGCCGGGCCTCCGGCGGCCGGACGGGGGAAGTTACCTAGTACTGCGGTTACCTGATACCAGCAGACTCGGATACACTCACCGCATGCCGGTACTTCGAGCGGCATGCACCGCGCACGCCACGGCAGCGACGGAGAGTGGTCGATGAAGATCGCAGTGCTCGTCAAGCACGTTCCCGACACCTACGGCGAACGACAGCTGGACCCCGCCACCCGACGGGCCGACCGCACCGCGGGTGACCAGGTGATCGACGAGATCAGCGAGCGCGCCGTCGAGGTCGCCCTCGCCCACAAGGACCACGAGAAGTCCACCGAGGTCGTGGCCGTCACGATGGGCCCGGCGCAGGCGACCGACGCCCTGCGCAAGTCGCTCGCGATGGGCGCGGACCGCGCCATCCACATCGTCGACGACGCCCTGACCGGAGCCGACCTCATGGTCACCGCGACCGTGCTGTCCGCGGCCCTGCGTCCCGAGCGGTTCGACCTCGTCATCGCGGGCAACGAGTCGACCGACGGCCGCGGCGGCGTGCTCCCGGCCCTGCTGGCCGAGATGCTCGGGCTGCCGCTGCTGTCCGCGCTGCGCACCGTCCGGCTCACCGACACCGAGGTGAGCGGGGCCCGGGTCACCGACGCCGCGTCGACCGAGGTCCGCGCCCAGCTGCCCGCGATCATCTCGATCACCGAGCAGCTGCCGGACGCCCGGTTCGCCGGCCTGCGAGGGATCATGGCCGCCAAGCGCAAGCCGATGGCGAAGGTCGGTACGGCCGACCTGGGCCTCGAGCCCCCGAGCTCGCGCACCGCGGTCACCTCGGCCACCGCCCTCCCGCGCCGCACCGGCGGGCCCCGGGTCGAGGACGACGGCACGGCCGCGCAGCAGCTCGCCGACTTCCTCGCCGACCGGCACCTGATCTGAGGGGGCGTCCCGTGGCACCGATCCTTGTGCACATCGAGCTCGACGCGGACGGTCAGGTCGCGTCGTCGGCCGCCGAGCTGCTGGCCACCGCCGCCCGCCTGGGCGACCCGGTGGCCGTCGTCGTCTCGCCCGGCGACCCCGCGCCGCTGGTGGCCCAGCTCGCCGAGCGCGGCGCGGCCCGCGTCGTCACGGCGACGTTCCCGGCCGCGGCGTCCATGCTGTCCACCCCGGCGGCGGCAGCCCTCGTCGCGGCCGCCGCGTCCGAGGCCCCCGTGGCGGTGCTCGCGGCCCACACCGTCGAGGGACGTGACGTCGCCGCTCGCGTGGCCGTGCGGCTGGGTGGCGGCCTGCTGACCGACGCGGTGGACGTGTCCGCCGGCCCCGACGGCCCGGTCACCGCGCACACGGCCTTCGGCGGCTCGTGGACCACCACGGCCTCGGTCACCGCGGGCCCGGCGGTCATCACGCTGCGACCGGGCTCGGTCACCGACCGTCTCGAGCCCTCGACCCCGTCGGTGCAGGCGATCGAGATCGACGTCGACCCGGCCCTCGACGGGCAGGTCACCAGCAGCGAGCCGGTCCAGGTCACGACCTCGCGCCCCGCGCTGCGCAGCGCACCGGTCGTCGTCTCCGGCGGGCGAGGCCTGGGGTCGGCCGAGGCGTTCGCGCTGGTCGAGCAGCTCGCCGACACCCTGGGCGCGGCGGTGGGCGCCTCGCGCGCAGCGGTCGACGCCGACTACGTCCCGCAGTCCCACCAGGTCGGTCAGACCGGCGTGACGGTCTCCCCCGAGCTGTACGTCGCACTCGGCATCTCCGGCGCGATCCAGCACCAGGCGGGCATGTCCACGTCGCGCACGGTGGTCGCGGTGAACACCGACCCCGACGCGCCGATCTTCGAGATCGCGGACTTCGGTGTGGTCGGCGACGTGTTCACGGTCGTCCCGGAGCTGATCCGTCAGATCGAGGCGCGTCGAGCGGGGGCCGCGTGACGTCGCCCGCCACCCGGCGGCTCGGTGGGCTCGCGCCCCGCACGCGCTGGGCCCTCGGGGCTGGCGCGCTCGCCGTGCTGCTCGTCGTCCTCGTCGTGGTCGCCCGGTGGGCGTGGGGCCAGCCGGGTGTGCAGGACTTCGTGGCGCGCTACCCGGGTGTGGCCACGGGCGCCGAGAGCGACGGCTCCCCGGCGTGGGTCGGCATCCTGCACTTCTTCAACCTGTTCCTGATGGCCCTGATGATCAAGTCCGGCCTGATGATCCACAACACCCGCCGACCGGCGGCGCACTGGACCAGGAGCGGACGGGCCTGGCTGGCCAGGTCACGCAAGAAGCCGGCCACGATCACCCTCGAGCAGTGGTTCCACGTGTCGTTGGACCTGACCTGGCTCGTGGTGGGCACCACGTTCTTCGTCCTGCTGCTCACCTCGGGGCGCTGGGTGCGTCTGGTCCCCACCAGCTGGGACGTCGTCCCCAACGCGCTGTCGGTGATCGTGCAGTACCTGTCATTGCACTGGCCGCAGGACGACACCTGGCTGGCCTACAACGCCCTGCAGATGCTCACCTACTTCGCCACCGTGTTCATCCTCGCGCCGATCTCGGCGAGCACCGGGCTCCGGCTGTCCGAGCTGTGGCCCAAGAAGGCCGCGATCAACCGCTACTACCCGATCGAGACGGCCAGGGCCATCCACTTCCCGACGATGTGGATCTTCGCGGGCTTCATCGTCGTGCACGTGGTGATGGTGATGGCCACCGGTGCCGTCGCGAACCTCAACCACATGTTCGCCGCCCGCGACGGCGACTCGCTGGTCGGCGTGATCGCGTTCGTCGTGACCCTCGCCGTCGTTGCCGGAGCGTGGTTCGCCGCCCGGCCGCTCCTGCTACGCCCACTTGCCGCCCTGACCGGGAAGGTCACCCGCTGACCGATCAGGCTCACGCCGACCCACCCATGGAGGAGGAGCAGTGCCGTTCTTCGACCAGGACCATGACGACTACCGCGAGACGGTTCGTGACTACATCGCGACGTGGGTCGAGCCCAGCTACGACCAGTGGGAGGCCGACCACCTCATCGACCGCAAGGTCTGGACCCCGGCCGCCGAGGCCGGGCTGATCGCCCTGGACATCCCCGAGCAGTACGGCGGGATGGACCTGCACGACTGGCGCTTCCGGATGGTGGTGGCCGAGGAGCTCAACATGGCTGCCGCTCCGTCGCTCACCATCGCTTTCGCGGTGCACGACGACCTGGTGCTGCCCTACCTGCTGGACCTGGCCACCGACGAGCAGAAGGAGCGGTGGCTGCCCAGGATGGCGTCCGGGGAGTGGATCGGCGCGATCGGGATGACCGAGCCGGGCGCCGGGTCGGACCTGCAGGCCATCAAGACCACCGCTGTGCGCGACGGCGACGACTGGGTGCTCAACGGCCAGAAGACCTTCATCTCCAACGGCGTGCACGCCGACCTGGTCATCGTCGTGGCCAAGACCGACCCGTCCGCGGGCGCCAAGGGGTTCTCCCTGTTCGTCGTCGAGACCGGGATGGAGGGCTTCGAGCGCGGTCGCAAGCTCGACAAGCTCGGCCTGCACGCCCAGGACACCGCCGAGCTGTTCTTCACCAACTGCCGGGTCCCGAACGCCAACCTGCTCGGCGAGGCGGGCATGGGCTTCGTCTACCTCATGCAGCGCCTGCCGCGCGAGCGGCTGTCGATCGCGGCCGGCGCGTACGCCGGCGCCCGCGCCGTGGTCAAGTGGGCGCAGGACTACGTCTTCGAGCGCAAGGCCTTCGGGCAGCGGATCGGCGACTTCCAGAACACCCGGTTCGTGCTGGCCGAGGCCGAGACCGAGGTCGACATCACCCGGGCGTACATCGAGCAGTGCGTGACCAGGCTCAACGAGGGCACCCTCACCACGATCGAGGCATCGAAGGCCAAGTGGTGGGCCACCGAGCTCGAGGGCAAGGTCACCACGCAGATGCTGCAGCTGTTCGGCGGGTACGGGTACATGGAGGAGTACCCGATCGCCCGGGCCTACCGGGACTGCCGCGTGCAGACGATCTACGGCGGCACCACGGAGATCATGAAGGAGATCATCGGGCGGGACATCGCCGGCCGGTACCGCTGAGCGGTGTCGGTGCCGTGACCTAGCGTGACGCCCATGGCACTGACGATCGACGCGATCACCATCGACTCACGCGACCCGCGACCGCTCGCCGAGTGGTGGGCGGCACAGCTCGGCGGCCGCATCACCAGCGACGACGGCCAGTTCGTGGTCGTCGCGCTCCCGGCCGGCCCGGCCGTGACCGTCCAGCGCGTCGAGGACGTGACGCCGGGCAAGAACCGTCTGCACCTGGACCTCGGCGCCCCGGACCGGGAGGCCGAGGTCGAGCGGCTCGTGGCAGCCGGCGCGAGCCTGGTCGCCGAGCACAGCCTCGCCGGCGGGTTCACGTGGACGGTGCTCGCCGACCCGGACGGCAACCAGTTCTGCGTGGCAGCCTCGGACTGAGCCCGTCAGGCCTCGTCGCCCGACGCGCGGTCGATCGCACCGCCGTAGCGCCGGTCACGCCGCGCGTACGTCTCCACCGCGCGCCACAGGTGACGGCGGTCCACGTCGGGCCAGTACTCGTCGAGGAACACCAGCTCGGCGTAGGCGGCCTGCCAGATCATGAAGTTGCTGGTGCGCTGCTCGCCCGAGGTGCGCAGGAACAGGTCGACGTCCGGCAGGTCGGGCTCGTCGAGGTACCGGGCCACGGTGCGCTCGTCGACCCGGTCCGGGTTCAGACGGCCGGCGGCGACCTCGCGGGCGATGGCTCGCGCCGCGTCGGCGATCTCCGCCCGGCCGCCGTAGTTGACGCACATCGTCAGGGTGCACACGTCGTTGTCCCGTGTGAGCTCCTCGGCCGTCTCGAGCTCGTTGATCACCGACCGCCACAGCCGTGGCCGGCGACCCGCCCAGCGGACCCGCACCCCCCAGGCGTGCATCGTGTCCCGGCGGCGGCGCAGCACGTCGCGGTTGAACCCCATGAGGAACCGCACCTCGTCCGGCGAGCGCTTCCAGTTCTCCGTGCTGAAGGCGTACGCGGAGATGTGCGTGACGCCGATCTCGATGGCGCCCGCGACGACGTCCAGCAGGGCCGCCTCGCCCGCCGCGTGGCCGGCCGTGCGCGGCAGGCCGCGCTCGTTCGCCCACCTGCCGTTGCCGTCCATGACGATCGCGACGTGCCGGGGCACCAGCTCGGCCGGGATCGACGGCGGGCGGGCCCCCGAGGGGTGCGGCGGCGGGGCGATCACCGGGGCGCGGCGCGTCGACCTGCGGCTCATGCGCGCTCGACCAGCCGCAGCGAGCGCAGCCCGCGCTCGAGGTGGAACTGGCTGTACGCCGCGACCAGCCCGGCGGCCTCCCGCCGGTGCCTGTCGTCGCTCGCCTCCGCCGTGACCCAGTCCCCGGTCTGCAGCGCCGCCAGCAGCGCGAACGTCTGCGGCGCGGGCGACGCCGACCCCGGCGGACGGCACGAGGCGCACACCGCGCCGCCCGAGCCGGCCGCGAAGGCACCGTGCGGCCCCGGCGCCCCGCACCGGGCACAGTCCGCGAACGACGCCGCCCAGCCCGCGACCGCGAGGGCGCGCAGCAGGTAGGAGTCCAGCACCAGGCCGGCCGGGTGCACACGATCGGCGAGGGCCCGCACGGCGCCCACCAGCAGCAGGAACTGCTGGACTGCCGGCTCGTGCTCGGCGTCCACGAGCCGCTCGGCGGTCTCCAGCATCGCGGTGCCGGCGGTGTACAACCCGTAGTCGGCGCCCACCTTGCTGCCGTAGGCGGCGACCGACTCGGCCTGGGTCACGGTGTCCAGGCTCCGACCGGTGTACAGCTGCACGTCCACGACCATGAACGGCTCGAGCCGCGCGCCGAACCGTGACGACGTGCGCCGCACGCCCTTGGCCACCGCCCGCACCTTGCCGTGCTCGCGGGTGAGCAGCGTGACGATGCGATCGGCCTCACCCAGCTGGTGGGTGCGCAGCACGATCCCCTCGTCGCGGTACAGGCTCACCACACCATTGTCCCCTGCGCACCGACACGGCCGCCGCAGGCAGGGCCGGGCCGCTGGGCACGGCCGCCGCCGAGCCCGAAGTCGCCGAGTTCGGTGGTCGGCGCCGAGCCCGAAGTCGCCGAGTTCGGTGGTCGGGGCCGAGTTCGGTGGTTGCGACCACCGAACTCGACCGCCCACCACCGAACTCGACCAGGGGCTCCTTCCCCGGTCGAGGGGGGACGAAAAAGGGGGTGACCGCGCGAGCGGGGGTCGCTAGCGTGCCGGGCGTGCGGCCCGCAGCGCGCGGGCCCCGGCAGGGAAGGAGCACGCCATGGCTGTGACCTGGGGTTCTGTCGCGCCCACCCACCCCTGCCCGCCGCAGCACTGAGACCACCGCCGGACACCCGGCGCGGCGGGCCGACGAAAGGCCCACCGTTGTCCCACCACCCTGCGCCGTCCGGATCGGCGCTCACCACCCGCAACCCTCCATCGCGCCCACCGCGGCGCACCCCGCGCCACCCGCTCCCGGCCCAGGCGGTCCGCCTGGGCTGGGACGACGGCTGGCAGCAGACCCTCGACCGCCTGGCCGACGACCGCGCAGCGCTCGGCGACCCGACCGGCGACCGCGCCGAGGTCGCACGCGTCACCCGCGTCGACAAGGGTGCCTGCGAGGTGCTCCTGACCGACGCGCACACAGGCTCCACCGCCCGCTGGGCCCCTCGCCTGACCCGTGCCGCCGGCGAGGACCCGGCCGCGACCCCGGCCGCCGGGGACTGGGTCGTGATCGAGCCGAGCGACCTGGACGGCGCCGCATGGGCGCTCACCGACGTCCTCCCCCGCCGCACCGCCGTGCAACGGCTCGGCGTCTCGGGCACCTCGCACACCCAGGTGCTGGCCGCCAACGCCGACGTCGTCGCGGTGGTCGCGGGCATGGTGCCGGACCTCGACCTGGGCCGGGTCGAGCGGCTGCTCGCACTCGCATGGTCCTCCGGGGCCCGCCCCGCCGTCGTGCTCACGAAGGCCGACCTGCACCCGGACCCGGCCGCCGCCCTCGGGCTGGTCGCGGCCAGTGCGGCCGGCTGCGACCTGCTGGCGGTCTCGGCGCCCCTCGACCGGGGCCTGGAGCCGCTGCGCGCGTGGCTCGCCGACGGTGCGACGGTCGCGCTCCTCGGCGCATCCGGCGTGGGCAAGTCGACCCTCCTCAACGCCCTGCTCGGGGACGACGTCATGGCCACCCGGGCGCTGGGCGCGGAGGGCAAGGGGCGCCACACCACCGTGACGCGCGAGCTCCACCTGGCACCGGGCGGTGGTGCGGTGCTCGACACCCCGGGGCTGCGGTCCGTGGGCCTGAGCGGCGAGGAGGACCTCGCTGAGGTCTTCGCGGACGTCGCCGACCTCGCCGACGACTGCCGGTTCGCGGACTGCTCCCACACGGTGGAACCGGGCTGTGCCGTGCTCGAAGCGGTAGCCACGGGCGTCCTTCCACGGCGCCGACTGGACTCCTGGCGCGACCTGCAGCGCGAGGCCGCGTTCCAGGCCCGACGTACCGACGCCCGCCTCCAGGCTGCCTGGACCTCCGAGCTGAAGTCCCGCACCAAGGCCTACCGCGCCCGCCCGGACAAGCGCCGCTGAGGCCCCGATCACCGCGGAGGGTCCGGCCGGATCACGTCTCGGACCCTCCGCGGTGCCGCGCGCACGCCGGGTCGCGGCGGGCACGGGCCTGCGGGGACGCGCACGGGCCGCGCCACCGGCCGTCCGGTGGCGGGCCCGGCGCGGTCAGCGGTGGGCGCGGTTGACGGCGGAGATGATCGCCTTGAAGGACGCCGTGGTGATCGACGGGTCGATGCCGACGCCCCAGAGCACCTGGTCGCCGACGGCGCACTCCACGTAGGCCGCCGCAGTGGCGTCACCGCCGGTCGAGAGCGCGTGCTCGGCGTAGTCGAGCACCTCCACCGGCTGCCCCAGCGCGGACAGCGCCTGGACGAAGGCGTCGATCGGTCCGTTGCCGTACCCCTCGACCGTCACCTCCGCGTCGCGGTCCACGAGATCGACCTCGAGCCGCTCGGGGCCGTCCTCCGAGGCCGTCGAGCGCGACCCGCGCAGCCGGAACCGGCCCCAGGGCTCCAGCCCCGAGCTGGGCTCGGCCGGCAGGTACTCGTCGACGAACACCCGCCACAGGTCGTCCGCGGTGACCTCGGTGCCCGCCGCGTCGGTGTACACCTGCACGGCCCGGGAGAACTCGATCTGCAGCCGTCGCGGCAGGTCCAGGTGCCGCTCGGCCTTCATCAGGTAGGCCATGCCGCCCTTGCCGGACTGCGAGTTGACCCGGATGACGGCCTCGTACGAGCGCCCGACGTCCTTGGGGTCGATCGGCAGGTAGGGCACGGCCCACGGCAGGTCGTCGACCTCGACGCCGGCGGCGACGGCCTTGGCGGCCATCGACTCGAAGCCCTTCTTGATCGCGTCCTGGTGGGAGCCGGAGAACGCGGTGTAGACCAGGTCGCCGCCGTACGGGTGGCGCTCGTTGACCGGCAGCTGGTTGCAGTACTCGACGGTGCGGCGGACCCGGTCGATGTCGGAGAAGTCGATCTGCGGGTCGACGCCCTGGCTGGCCAGGTTCATGCCCAGGGTCACCAGGCAGACGTTCCCGGTCCGCTCGCCGTTGCCGAACAGGCACCCCTCGATCCGGTCGGCGCCGGCCAGGTAGCCGAGTTCCGCTGCCGCCACGGCCGTGCCGCGGTCGTTGTGCGGGTGCAGGGACAGCACGACGTTCTCGCGGTAGTGCAGGTGCCGGCTCATCCACTCGATCGAGTCGGCGTACACGTTGGGCGTGATCATCTCGACGGTGGCCGGCAGGTTGATGATCACGGGCTTGTCCGCCGTGGGCTGGAAGACGTCCAGCACCGCGTTGCACACCTTGACCGCGACCTCGAGCTCGGTGCCGGTGTACGACTCCGGGGAGTACTCGTAGAACACCTCGGTGTCGGGGATCAGCTCGGCGTACTTCTTGCACAGGTGAGCGCCGGACGTGGCGATCTCCAGCACGCCGTCGACGTCGGTGCGGAACACGACCTCGCGCTGGAGCACGCTCGTGGAGTTGTACAGGTGGACGATCGCCTGCTTGGCCCCGGCGATCGCCTCGTACGTCCGCTCGATCAGGTGCTCCCGGGCCTGGGTCAGCACCTGGATCACGACGTCGTCGGGGATGCGGTCCTCGTCGATGAGCATCCGGACGAAGTCGAAGTCGGTCTGCGAGGCCGACGGGAAGCCGACCTCGATCTCCTTGTAGCCCATCTCAACGAGCAGCTCGAACATCCGCAGCTTGCGCTCCGGGTTCATCGGCTCGATCAGGGCCTGGTTGCCGTCCCGAAGGTCGACGGCGCACCAGCGCGGTGCGGTGGTCGCGCGCTTGCCGGGCCACGTGCGGTCCGGCAGGTCGACGGCGATCTGCTCGTGGAAGGGCTTGTACCGGTGTACCGGCATGCCCGAGGGCTGCTGGGCGCTGCGCACGCCCGGGGCATCAGGGGTGATGGTCATGAGGTCCTCGTCTGTGCGGTGCGGAGCGGCCAGACACGGCGAACCACCGCGACGAGGATCCGGCCTAGAGGGCCTCGCCGCGGCCGCCAAGGAGGAGGCTGCTCAGACGCACGGCGACACCATACCCCGACGGCAGCCGCGCCCGCAGGACCGGTTCACCCGCCGAACGCGTCGGTGCAGTAGGTCTGCCCGTCCGTCCGGTAGCCGCAGGTCCCGCCGTACGCCTCGTACGCCGAGTCGATCGGGGACTCGTCGAACAGCTGGTCGCACGCGCCCCAGTCCTCCGCCTGGCAGGCGAGCCACAGCGAGTCCAGCGCCGGGTCGTCCCCGGGCGGCGGGTCCTGGGGGTTGCCCGTCGTGGAGTAGGTGATCGACCCCTCGCCGACGACCTGTTCACCGATCCGGTTGCCGAGCGCACGCAGCGCGAAGAAGCCGCCGACGCCGAGCGCGATGAGCAGGCCCACCACCACGAGCACGACGATCAGCGCGGTGTTGCTCTTCTTCTTCGGCGGCGGGGTCCCGTAGGACGGCCACGGCTGACCACCGGGCTGCCCACCGGCCGGCTGCCAGGTGCCGGGCTGCGGCTGGCCGGAAGGTTGCTGCCATGGCTGGGCGGGCGAGGACTGCCACGGCTGGGCGGGTCCGGCCTGGCCCGGCGGGGTCTGGCCCGGCTGGCCCTGCCCGGGCCACGCGTCTGCCGAAGGCTGCCACTCCTGACCGGGCGGGGCCTGCTCCGGCACCGGCTGGGACCATGGCTGGCCGCCCGCCTCCGGTTGCTGCGGCGCAGCGGGCTGCACCGGCGCCGCGGGCTGCACCGGCGCCGCAGGAGACCCGCCACCGCGGGCCGCGAGCGCGGCGTCGACGGCCGGGTCGCCGAGCTCGGCGAGCCAGTCCAGCAGGGCCTGGTAGGTCGAGGGGTTCGAGGCGAGCGCCGCGCGAAGGTCCGGACGCTGCGCCGCGATGTCCGCCAATGTCTGGGCCGGCGTCGCCGGGTCAGCCGCCTGCTGGGCGGAGAACGCCTGTGGATCGGACATCTGAAGGACCCCTTCTGCGGTCGCCGCCCCTGCGCGCCACCACGGTAGCGCCCGGGTCAGCGCAGTGCGGGGAAGACATTCCAGTACGCGAGGAGACCGAGCAGCATCGCCGAGCCCGCCAGCGCCGCCACCAGGCACCAGCGCCCCGCCGGCGTGCGCGAGGCGGGCCGGCCGCGGCGCCGACGGCCGTCGATCACCCGGTAGGCGAGCACCACCCCGGCCACGACGCTGAGCAGGCCCAGGAGGCGCACCCCCAGCCACCCGCCCTGCACCAGGAAGGCGTTGGTCCGGTAGTTCTGCGCCATGTTCGCGACCGCGAGCAGGTACACCACGAGCGCGGCGAAGGACGCCACCGCCGAGACGGTCATGACCGCGAGCGGCAGAGCGACGCCCTCGGCGAGCGCCGGCTCCTTGTGCCCGCGCAGCCAGCGGCCGAGTGCGATCGCGGGCACCGTGACCAGCGCCAGACCGATGGTCACCAGCAGTGCCACGAGCATGTCGCCCTCGGCGTACCAGCGAGGCCGCTGCACGGGCTCGGCCAGGAACCGCTGGTGGGGCTCGGCGCCGGCGATGCGCGGCTCGGCGTCGCCGGTCCCCGGCAGCCCCTGGACCCAGGCGGCCAGGTCCCGCAGGAAGTCCACGTCAACCACGCCCCCGACCCGGATGCCGTGGTCGGCGTGGGGGTAGTAGCGCACGGTCCAGTCCGGGTTGCCGGCCGTGGACACGTCGTCGATGACCTGCAGGGCGCCCTGCACGGTGGGCATCGCGGCATCGCCCGTGCCGTAGACCACCAGAA
Source organism: Actinomycetales bacterium (assembly GCA_020444245.1). Taxonomy (GTDB): domain Bacteria; phylum Actinomycetota; class Actinomycetes; order Actinomycetales; family Cellulomonadaceae; genus Actinotalea. Next base: position 43,974 of record JAHLLI010000006.1, on the reverse strand, counting down.
CCGGCTGGCGCATCCGTTGCTGGAAGGGCTCGACGTCGAAGTCGGCGTAGCCGAACCCGCCACCCGGGAACTCCATCCCGACCACCCGCGGGATCGCGCGGAGCACGTCCACCGGCACCCCGGTGTTGCGCAGGTAGGAGTCCACTGCGAACGCCCCCTGCTGGCGCGGTGGCACCACCGGCGCAGCGACCAGCACCGTGAAGGCGACGCGCGGGTTGTCGGCGGCCATCACCGGCACGATCCAGCAGCCCTCGCTCTCGCCGTACACCCCCACCCGGTCCGGGTCGACGCCGGGCAGGCTGCGCAGCAGGTCGACGCTGCGCAGGTAGTCGTTGGCCATCGCGACGTAGTCCCGGTGGCGGGTGCTGTAGGTGTCCAGGCGCTTGTTCGGCACCATCGTGACCACGCCGGCCGACGCCAGGGCGTGGGCCTGCTCGACGAACGCGTCGGTGTACTTGCCGGTGCCCGCGCCGTGCACGAAGACCACGCCGGGGCGCAGGCCGCGCGCCCCGACCGGCTCGCTGATCTGGGCCTCGACGCTCGTCCCGTTGAGCTGCACGGTGACCACCGAGGTGACCACGTCGTAGGTGCCGACCGGGGTGCTGCCGGCCGAGTCGCCGATGGTGGTGTCCGGTGTCTGGACGTCGATCGTCTGGGTCATCGGGACCGGGTCCCAGCCCGGTCCGGCGAGTGCCCCGAGCGCTCCGAGCCCGACCACGACGAGCGCGCTGGTCAGGGCGATCCGGTAGCGCACCCACGGAGTCTACTGAGCGCCGGCGGGTGGCCTCGGGACCGCCGGCGCACCGAGCGGGCTCAGAAGCCCAGCCGCCCCAGCTGCTTGGGGTCGCGCTGCCAGTCCTTGGCCACCTTGACGTGCAGGTCCAGGTGGACCCGCGAGCCCAGCAGAGCCTCGATCTCCCGGCGCGCGGTGGTCCCGACCTCGCGCAGCCGGGCACCGCCACGACCGATGACGATGCCCTTCTGGCTCTCCCGCTCGACGAACAGGTTCACCCGGACGTCGAGCAGGGGCGGCTGCCCGTCGTCGCGACCCTCCCGCTCGACGATCTCCTCGACCACGACGGCCAGGGAGTGCGGCAGCTCGTCCCGCACCCCCTCGAGCGCGGCCTCGCGCACCAGCTCGGCGACCATCACGGACTCGGGCTCGTCGGTGAGCTCGCCCGCCGGGTACAACGCCGGGCCCTCCGGCAGGTGCCGCACCAGCACGTCGACCAGGGTGTCCACCTGGAACCCGTCGACGGCGCTGACGGGCACGATCTCGGCCCAGTCACCCAACCCGGCCACGGCGGTCAGGTGCTCGGCGAGCCGTGCCCGCGAGGCCAGGTCCGCCTTGGTGACCACGGCGATCACCGGGGTGGCCGCGCCGAGCCCGGCGAGCGCCTCGGCGATGAACCGGTCGCCCGGGCCGACCTTCTGGTCCGCCGGGAGGCAGAACACCACCGCGTCGACCTCGCCGAGCGTGGCCATCACCAGGTCGTTGAGCCGCTGGCCGAGCAGCGTGCGCGGTCGGTGCAGGCCGGGGGTGTCCACGAGCACCACCTGGGCGTCCTCGCGGTGCACGATGCCGCGGATCACGTGCCGGGTGGTCTGGGGACGGCCGGACGTGATCGCGACCTTCTCGCCGACCAGGGCGTTGGTGAGCGTCGACTTGCCCGCGTTGGGCCGCCCCACGACGCAGACGAAACCCGAGCGGTGCGCGGCGGTCATCGGTGCCCCCTTGCGGTGTCCGGCGCCGCGGGCTCGTCCTGCGGGGCCAGCGACACCACGAGCGTCGAGACCTGCTTGCGCCGTCCCTCGACCCGGTCGGCGACCAGCCGCAGCGGGCCGACCTGCACGCTGGAGCCGGACAGCGGGACCTTGCCGAGCACCTTGGCGAGCAGCCCGCCGGCGGTGTCGACGTCCTCGTCGTCGAGCGTCAGGTCGAAGAGCTCGCCGAGCTCGTCGACGGGCAGGCGCGCGGGCACGCGGTAGCTGCCGTCGCCGAGGTCCTCGATCTCCGGGCCGGTGCGATCGTGCTCGTCGGTGAGCTCGCCGACGATCTCCTCCAGGGCGTCCTCGATGGTGACCAGGCCGGCGATGCCACCGAACTCGTCGACCACCAGGGCCAGGTGGCTCGACCCGTGCTGCATCTCGCGGAGCAGCTCGTCGACGGGCTTGGACTCGGGCACGAACACCGGCGGGCGGGCCAGGGCGTCCACCGGCTCGTAGTCGCTGTCGGGCACCAGGTGCCGGTGGCGCACCAGGTCCTTGAGGTACAGGATCCCGAGCACGTCGTCGACCGAGTCGCCCACCAGCGGCACCCGGGAGTAGCCCGAGCGCAGGAAGAGCGACAGCGCCTTGCGCACCGTCGTGCCGCGGGGCAGCGTGATCATCTCCGTGCGCGGCACCATGACCGCGCGGGTCAGCGTGTCGCCCAGCTCGAGCACCGAGCGGAACAGCTCCCGCTCGTCGGCCTCGATCGCGTCGGACTCGCTGACCCGGTCGACCATGTCCCGCAGCTGCTCGTCGGACAGGTCGTGCTCGTCGGCCGCCTCGCGCCGCGTCACCGAGAACAGCCCGACCATGCGCGATGCCGCGACGAGCAGCACCGAGGACGCCACGACGGCCCCGGCGGGGTGCCGGCGGCCGATTCGGCGCGGCAGCAACCGCCCGCCCACCAGCGCCACGAGCACCGCCACGGGCGCGGCCAGCAGCAGGATCTGCCACCACCGCCAGCCCAGCGCCGCGACCGCAGCGGTCAGGGCGACCGCCGCGAGCGCCTCGAGCGCGACCCGGGCCGCCGCGGCGGCATCCGCCGCGCCCCAAGGGTCTGCCGCGAGCCTGGCCACGCGGCGCCCGGACGGCGTCGGGGTCGACAGGTCGGCGAGCGCGTGCCGGCCGAGCCTGCGCAGGCCCGCCTCCCCGGCCGCCAGACCCGCCGCGACCAGCGCCGCGACCAGTGCCGCGACGGCGAGCCAGGCGACCGTGGCGCTCATCGGCCGGCGAGGAACGTGAGCAGGAGGCGGCGCTGGAGCGCGAACATCTCCTTCTCCTCGTCCGGCTCGGCGTGGTCGTAGCCGAGCAGGTGCAGGATCCCGTGCGTGGTCAGCAGCAGCAGCTCCTCGCTGGTAGAGTGACCTGCCGCGCGTGCCTGGCGCGCCGCGACCGCCGGGCACAGCACCACGTCGCCGAGCAGCCCTGGTACCGCCGGCTCGCCGTCGGCCCCGGGCCGCAGCTCGTCCATCGGGAAGGACAGCACGTCCGTGGGCCCGGGCTCGTCCATCCACCGCACGTGCAGGTCGGTCATCACGTCCTCGTCGACCAGCAGGATCGACAGCTCCGCCTGGGGATGGACGCGCATGGCATCCAGCACGTGGCGCGCCAGCGCGGCGAACTCCGCCTCGTCGACGGGGTGCCCGCTCTCGTTGTTGACCTCGATGCTCACCCTCGGCTCCGGGCGTCCCAGTGCGCGTACGCGTCGATGATGTCGCTGACCAGCCGGTGGCGGACCACGTCGGTCGAGGTCAGCCGGCAGAACTGCACGTCGTCCACGTCGCCGAGGATCCCCTCGACCACGCGCAGGCCCGACGTGGTGGCACCGGGCAGGTCCACCTGCGTGACGTCGCCGGTCACCACCATCTTCGAGCCGAACCCGAGCCGGGTGAGGAACATCTTCATCTGCTCGGTGGAGGTGTTCTGGGCCTCGTCGAGGATGATGAACGCGTCGTTCAGGGTGCGCCCGCGCATGTACGCCAGGGGCGCGACCTCGACGGTGCCCGACTCGATGAGCCTGGGGATGGAGTCCGGGTCGACCATGTCGTGCAGCGCGTCGTACAGCGGGCGCAGGTACGGGTCGATCTTCTCGGCCAACGTCCCGGGGAGGAAGCCGAGCCGCTCGCCCGCCTCGACGGCTGGCCGGGTGAGCACGATCCGGTTGACCTGCTTGGCCTGGAGGGCCTGCACGGCCTTGGCCATCGCGAGGTAGGTCTTGCCGGTGCCGGCCGGGCCGATCCCGAAGGTCACGGTGTGCGTGTCGATCGCGTCGACGTAGACCTTCTGCCCCACCGTCTTGGGCCGGATCGTGCGGCCGCGGCTGGACAGGATGTTCTGGGTCAGCACCTCGGCCGGCCGCGCGGTCGCGGCGCGCAGCATCTGCACCGAGCGGGCCACGACGTCGCGGTCGAGCGTCGCGCCGGCGCCGGCGACCTCGACGAGCTCGTCCAGCAGACGGCCGACCAGCTCGACGTCGCCCGGTGCGCCGCGCACGGTGACCACGTCGCCGCGGGCGTGGATCCGGGCGCCGGGGAAGCCCTCCTCGATGGCGCGCAGCACCTCGTCGCCGGGCCCGAGCAGCGCCAGCGCCAGGTGAGCGGGCACGACGATCCGGTGCTCGACGCCTCCGGCGGTGGAGCCAGCGGAGCTGGGCGCTGGTGTGGTCATGGGTGCGGCCTGGCGGCCTTGGCCCTCCTCAGGTGGGGTCTCCATCCTAAGGGGCCACCCCGACGCCGGCGCGGACTGCTCAGGCCGGCGTCCAACCGAGCGGGGCGCCGGCGATCACGTGGCCGTGCACGTGGAAGACCGACTGCCCGGCGTGCGTGCCGGTGTTGAAGATCAGCCGGAACTGCCCGTCGGCGAAGTCCTCGGCGACCTCGTTGGCGGTGCGGACCAGCTCGGCCAGCAGCGCGGGGTCGGCGGCGGCGAGCTGAGCCACGTCGGCGTGGTGGTCGCGGGTGGCCACCAGCACGTGCACGGGCGCCTGCGGGGCGATGTCCCGGAAAGCCACGACGGTGTCCGTGCTCAGCACCACGTCGGCCGGCACCTCGCCCGCGACGATCCGGCAGAACAGGCAGTCGGGTGAGGTGAGCGGTGCGTTCGACGACATGCGGCCAGGCTAGACCTGACGACGGCCGCCCGGCCTGGGAGGATGGCAGGACCGACCCGGAGGTGCTCCATGCCCGTCCCGATCCGCCGCACACTCGTCACGGCCACCCTCCTCGCTGCGTCCGTCGGCCTGGCGGGGTGCACCACGGACGCGGCCGAGCCGGGCAGCACGACGGCGTCGGAGCCCGGCTCCGCCGGCTCGAGCGGCGAGCCGACCCCCGAGGCCACCGACGGACAGCCGATCACCAACGGACCCAACTCGCTGCTCACCCCCGGCGACGGCGCCACCGTCTCCGGCCCGACCGTGACGGTCACCGGAGACGGCACGGCGTTCGAGGGCACCCTGGTGTACGAGGTCACCGACGCCTCGAGCGGCGTCGTCGACCAGGGCTACACGCAGGCCGGGGCGAACGGCGAGATCGGCCCGTACGAGTTCGAGCTCACGCTCGACCCGGGCACCTACACCGTCCGGGTCTGGGAGCCCGCGATGGGCGAGGAGGAGTCCGGCGACCCGGTCAACGAGGTCAGCGCCACCTTCACGGTCAGCTGAGCCCGGCAGCACGGTGTGATCCGCGGAGCAGCGCCCCGCGCGGTTGAGGTGTGACACGCGGAGCGCCGCGCGGTAGCCGAAGAGCGCTCGACGGGGCGCGCTTCGCCGAGGCGTCCCGGCGCCCCACGCGGCGACGAGCCGCTCAGACACCGATCCGTGCGAGCCCGTCCACCCTGCGGACGCCGATCCAGCCTCCGACCCCCTTCGCCGCGCCGGCCGCCACCACAACCCGCTTCCCTCCATCGCGCCCGGGGCCCCGTGAGCAGCCCACGCGGATCACGTGACGGGAGGTGCAGCAGTGACGGATCTGCTGCCCCACCCGCCCCGTCCGCCACTTCTGTCACATGGACCGCGCCGGCCGCTCACGGTCCGCGCATGCCGCCGACCGCTCGCATGCCGTGAGGTGGGTGCCGCGGGTCGTCCAGAACCGACCGACCTCGGCCGATCCACGCCAATGGCGCCGCCGGCCGGGTCAGCTCCTCAGCCGACCGCCCAGCGGCCCAGCCGCTCGCAGACCAGTGCGGCCGCGACCGGGCCGGCCGTAGAGGTGCGCAGCACGTTCGGGCCCAGGCGTACCGTCTCGGCGCCGGCGGCGCACAGCTCGGCCAGCTCCGCGTCGTCGATGCCCCCTTCCGGGCCGACCACCAGCAGCACGTCGCCCGCCGACGGCAGCGCGGCACCGGCGATCGGGGCCTCGGCCGCCTCGTGCAGCACGAGCACCGCCCCGCCGTCGCCCACGGTCCGCCCGACCAGCGCGGCCAGGCCGGAGGTGGTCACGGCCTCGGTGACCCCGGGCAGCCACGCGCGCCGCGCCTGCTTGGTCGCGGCCCGGACCGTGGCGAGCCACTTGGCGCGGCTGCGTGCGGCGCGGTCACCGCGCCAGATCACGATCGACCGCTGCGCCTGCCACGGCACCACCGCGTCGACCCCGACCTCGGTCGCGGCCTCGATGGCCAGCTCGTCCCGGTCACCCTTGGCCAGCGCCTGCACGAGCACCACGCGCACCGCGGGCGCAGGTTCGACGACCCGTCCGCGGACCTCCAGGGCGAGCGCGCCCGGCTCGACCTCGGCGATCACGCAGTGCAGGCGCACCCCTGCACCGTCCACGACGTCGACGGCCTCGCCCACGCGCCGACGCTGGACGATCCCGGCGTGCCGGGCCTCGGCACCCTCGAGCCGGTAGCGGGCCCCGGGTTCGAGGCCGGTCAGCGTCCCGGGGTCCGCGAGGAAGACGGGGGCGCTCACGCAGCCACCACCCCGGTCCGCGTCGCCCCGACGCGAGCTCTCACCGGCCCGAGAGCTTCTCGCGCAGGCGGGAGAAGACCCCCGAGTGCACCGGTGCCAGGCGCGATCCCGGCCGCTCCTCGCCCCGCACCGCGGCGAGCTCGCGCAGGAGGCGCTCCTGCTCCTCGTCGAGCGCGGTCGGGACCTGGACCTCGACGTGCACGTGCAGGTCGCCGCGGCCGCCCTGGTGCAGGCGCCCGACGCCGAGCCCGCGCTGGGTGAGCACCTCGCCCGGCTGGGTCCCCGGACGGACGTCGACCGTGCGCGGCCCGTCCAGCGTCTCCAGCTCGACCTGCGTGCCCAGCGCCGCCGCGGTCATCGGCAGCTCGAGCGTGCAGTGCAGGTCGTCGCCCTCGCGGACGAACACCTCGTGCGGGCGCTCCCGGACCTCGAGGTACACGTCGCCGGGCGGTCCGCCCGCGGGGCCGACCTCGCCCTGGCCGGTGAGCCGGATGCGGGTGCCGGTCTCCACGCCCGCCGGCACGTCGACGTTCAGGGTCCGGCGGCTGCGCACCCGTCCCTCGCCGGAGCACTCCGGGCAGGGGTCGGGGATCACCGTGCCGAAGCCGTGGCATGCGGCACAGGGGCTGGTGGTCATCACCTGACCGAGGAACGACCGCGCGACGCGCTGCACCACACCGCGGCCCCCGCAGACCTCGCAGGTGCGTGGGCTGGTGCCCGGCCGGCAGCACGAGCCCGAGCAGGTCGGGCAGACCACGGCGGTCTCCACGGTGACCTCGCGGTGTACGCCGAACACGGCCTCGGACAGCTCGAGGTCCAGGCGGACCAGCGCGTCCTGGCCGCGCCGGGCGCGCGGCACCGGCCCGCGCTGCGCCGAGGCGCCCTGGGCGGCGCCGAAGAACGTCTCGAAGATGTCCTGGAAGCCGAAGCCGGCACCGAAGCCGGCACCACCGCCACCGGGAGCGCTCGGGTCCACCCCGCGGTCGTACAGGTCGCGCTTCTCGGGGTTGGACAGCACCTCGTAGGCGCGCGAGACGTCCTTGAACTTCTCCGCGGAACCGTCGCCGTCGGCGACGTCCGGGTGCAGCTCGCGGGCGAGCTTGCGATACGCCTTCTTGATCTGGTCCTGGGTGGCGTCCCGCGGCACACCGAGGATCCCGTAGTAGTCGCTGCTCACTCGTCCCTCTCAGCACGGCCCACGGCGGGCGGGCGGTTCGCCCTCATCCCGCGAGGATCCTGGACAGGTACCTGGCCACGGCCCGGACCGAGGCGATCGTCCCGGCGTAGTCCATCCGGGTGGGCCCCAGGGCCCCGATGCGGGCGACGGTCTCGCCGTCGGCACCGTACCCCGCGGCCACGACGGAGGTCTCGCTGAGACCCGCATGGGTGTTCTCGTGACCGATCCGCACGGCCACGTCGACGGAGTCCTCGGCCATCTCGGTCAGCAGCCGCAGCAGCACGACCTGCTCCTCGAGCGCCTCGATCACCGGCCGCACCGTCCCGGGGAAGTCCCGGTCGGCCCGCAGCAGGTTCGAGGTGCCCGCCATGACGATCCGCTCCTCGGTGGTCTCGGCGAGCGTGGCACGCACCACGTCGACCACGGCGCGCACGGCGGGCTGCTCCGAGACCGCGAACGCCTCGACCACGGACGCGAGCGGCCCGTCGAGCTCGCTGAGCCGGCGTCCGCCGGCGCTGACGTTCAGCCGGGCCCGCAGCTCGGGCACCAGCTCGGCGGCGATGGCGTGCTCGAGCTCGACGGTGCGCTGCTCGACCCGCCCGGTCTCGGTGATGATCACCACGAGCAGGCGGTCGTCGTCGAGCGGCACGAGCTCGACGTGCCGCAGGGCGGAGCGGGCCAGCGACGGGTACTGCACGACCGCCACCTGATGGGTGAGCTGTGACAGCAGCCGCACGGAGCGGTCCACGACGTCGTCCAGGTCCACCGCGTCGGTGAGGAACGCGGAGATGGCGCGGCGCTCGGCAGCCGACAACGGCTTGACCGCCGAGAGGCGGTCCACGAACAGCCGGTAGCCCTTGTCCGTGGGCACCCGGCCCGCCGAGGTGTGCGGCTGGGCGATGTAGCCCGCCTCCTCGAGGACCGCCATGTCGTTGCGGATCGTCGCGGGCGACACACCCAGACCGTGCCGCTCGACCAACGAGCGCGAACCGACCGGCTCGTTGGTGGTCACGTAGTCCTCGACGATCGCGCGCAGGACGTCCAGGCGACGGTCGTCGCTCATCCGGCCTCCTTCTCGCGCTCGTCCGGGGGGTGGTGGCACTCGACGCCGCCGAGTGCTAACCGATCCATGGTACGACGGCAGTACCTCGCAGGCAGCACCCGGCGCCCCCGCCCACTCGACTGCCGGACAGATCGTTGACTAAGGTCAGAGAATGCCTGCCGAGGACCCCACCACCGCAACCCTGCGCCGGTTCAACCGCACCTACACCCAGCGGATCGGCGCGCTCGACGAGTCGTTCCTCGGCACCGGCCGCCCCCTCGGGATCTCGCGGGTCCTGTACGAGATCGGCCCGCAGGGCGCCGCGGTCCGCGACCTGCGCGACCGGCTCGGTCTGGACGCCGGGTACCTCAGCCGGGTCCTGGCCCGGCTGGAGGAGGACGGCCTGGTCGCCGTCAGGCCCGACCCGGCCGACCGGCGCCGGCGCCTCGCTGTGCCCACCGAGGCCGGCCGCGCGGCGTGGCAGGACCTCGAGGCACGCTCGGAACGCCTGGCCCGGCGCCTGGTCGCCCCGCTCACCGCCCGCCAGCGCGACCGCCTGACGCAGGCACTGGCGACCGCCGACCTGCTCGTGCGCGCCGCGACCGTGCACCTTCGCGAGGTCCCGCCCACCGACCCCGCGGCACGGGCCGCCGCCGACCGGTACATCGCCGAGCTCGACCGCCGCTTCCCCCGGGGCTTCGCCCTGGACGGCCCGGACACCGAGGGCACGTTCGTGGTCGCGACGTCCGACGGCGAGCCGGTGGCGCTCGGTGGGCTCCGGGACGCGCCGGAGGCTGGCCCCGACGTGGGCGAGCTCAAGCGGATGTGGGTGCACCCCGAGTGGCGCGGCGCCGGCCTGGGCTCGCGGATGCTGCGGCACCTCGAGGCGATGGCCGCCACGCGCGGCCACCGGCGGCTGCTGCTGGACACCAACGGCACCCTCACCGAGGCGATCGCGATGTACGACCGCGCCGGGTACCGCCGGATCGACCGCTACAACGACAACCCCTACGCGGAGCTGTTCTTCAGCAAGGACCTGGACGTCTGACACCCGGCCCGGCGCGTGTCGCGACGCCGTCCGGCGTGGTCGGACCGGGCCCTGCCCGGCGTGGTGGGGCCGCCGGTTCCGCGTTGACCGGCATCATCGGTGCGACCCGAGGGAGGCCCGATGGACAGGTACGGACGCGACGTGCTCGCCGGTCCGCGCCGCCCCGCGCGACCGTCGTCACGCCCGGTGCCCGCCGACGTCGGGCTCGTGGTCGAGGAGGTCGCGACCGGCTGGGTGGGTGCCGTCGTGCGCGTCGAGCGCTCCGGCGGGATGCGCGTGGTGGTGCTCGAGGACCGGCGTGGGGCGACTCGCACCTTCCCGCTCGGCCCAGGCTTCTGGATCGACGGGGAGCCGGTGGAGCTCGTACCGCCGGCCGGTCCCTCCGCCCCGGCCGCGCCCGCCCGGACCGCGTCCGGCTCCCGCGCCGTGCCGGGCGCCGCCGCCCGGGTCGCCAGGGCGAGCCGGATCTGGGTCGAGGGCCGGCACGACGCCGAGCTGGTCGAGCAGGTCTGGGGCGACGACCTGCGCCTGGAGGGCGTCGTGGTCGAGATGCTCGACGGCGTGGACGACCTCGCGGCCGAGGTCGCCCGCTTCTCCCCCGGCCCGACCAGGCGCCTCGGGATCCTCGTGGACCACCTGGTGCCCGGGAGCAAGGAGTCGCGGATCGCCGCGGAGGCGGTGCGGGCGGCGCCGGCCGGGACCGTGCTGGTGCTCGGCCACCCGTACGTCGACGTGTGGCAGGCGGTCCGACCCGAGCGCCTGGGCCTGAGCGCCTGGCCGCAGATCCCGCGCGGCACGTCGTGGAAGGAGGGGATCCTCGCGGCGCTGGGCTGGCCGCACGCCGACCAGGCCGACGTCGCGGCCGGGTGGCGCCGGATCCGCGGCACCGTCCGCGACTACCGCGACCTGGAGCCCTCGCTGCTCGGCCGGATGGAGGAGCTGATCGACTTCGTGACGGCCTGACGGCCGCCGACACGGCACGCGGGGTCCGAGACCAGGTCTCGGACCCCGCGTCGTGAGAGCAGGTCAGGCCGCCAGCGGGCCGTTGACGAGCCGGCGGTACAGGAAGGTGAACGCCAGCATCGACAGCGGGACGGCGACGAGCAGCCCGAGCCCGAGCAGGATCCCACCGATGGCCATGGCGACCATGGCCACCAGGAACACCAGGATCGTCGGCCCGAAGTTCTTGCTCACCAGCGAGAAGCTCGCCTTGATGGCATCCATCGGCCCATAGCCCTGGTCGACGGCGAAGAAGAGGGCGAAGAGCGCGAAGAACCCGACCACGACGCCACCCAGGCCCCCGATGAAGAACGTCACGAGGGTCCCGACGAAGGTCGCCACGCCGACCAGCAGCGCAGTGGCGATCACGTTGCCGAGGTTCGGGTAGTTGAAGAACGTGCCGACCGAGATCCTCTCCCCGTTGGCGACCCGGAGGGAGGCGTTGATCAGGCCCACCTGTGCCAGCATCTCCACGACGATCGCGAGGATCCAGACGACGATCATCGCGCCGATGCTCGCGCCGAAGAGCCCACCGGCACCGGAGGTGATGTTCCCGTTCGCGTCGATGGTGAGCGTGGTGCTCGCGCCCGCGATCAGGATGGCGTACGGGATGCCGATCAGGATGCCGCCGAGCACCGCGTAGATGACCATGCCGAGCAGGTAGGGACCGACGTTCTGCTGGAACTTCGCCCAGCCCCAACCGAACGCGTCACCGACGTTGACCTGGTTCGCCGGCGGCCCGTAGCCGGGCGGCGGGGCCTGGTACCCCGGGGGCGGTGCCTGGTAGCCGGGCGGCGGCGCCTGGTAGCCCGGAGGCGGCGCCTGGTACCCCGGCGGCGGCGCCTGGTAGCCCGGCGGCGGTGCCTGGTACCCCGGCGGCGGGGCCTGGTAGCCGGCAGGCGGCGCCTGGTCGCCGCTCGGCGGCGGCGGAGCCTGATATCCACCGGGAGGCGGCGGAGTCTGATCCGGCTCGGGGTTGGGCTGGGCGCCCGGGGTCTCGGTCACGAATCCTCCTCGCAGGGGCGCCGGCGGACGCCGACGGCTGTCGGCCAGCGAATCGAGTCCACGCCACCCGTGTCAAGGCTCCACGCTGTTCGATCTGCCCGGTTCTGCCGGCGCCGGAGCTGCGGCTCCGTGCACCGCGTCGTCGGTCCCGGGCCCGACGCCTCGGTCGATCGTCCCGCTAGCGCCCCGTGGCGCCCACCAGCGCCTCGATGCGTCCGACCGCCGCCCCGACCCCGTCCTCCGCCGCGCACGCCTCCGCGAGGTCACGAGCCGCAGCCGCGCGCTCCAGGACCGCGGCGATCGCCTCGGCGAGCGAACCGGGCCGGCCGGACCACGACACCCCGGCTCCGACCTCTGCCACCCGACGCGCCCAGAACGGCTGGTCGCCCAGGAACGGCCGGACCACCTGGGGCACGCCCGCCTCGAGCGCCGCCGCGACGGTGCCGATCCCGCCGTGGTGCACGACGGCTGCGACCCGTGGGAAGAGCCAGTCGTGCGGCACCTGGTCCACGACCAGGAGGTCGTCGGAGCTCTCGAGCTCGAGGGCGCCGGAGCCGGTCGCGACGACACCGCGCCGGCCGGCACGCCGCAGGCCGTCGCGCACCGTGGCGCCGAGCTCGGCGGGGTGGCGGTCCACCATGCTGCCGAAGCCGACGTAGACGGGCGGCTCGCCGGCGCCGAGGAAGTCGACCAGCGATGCCGGCGCCTGCCACGCTCCGGCGGGCAGCCGCCAGAAGCCCGTCGGCGCCGAGCCCGCGGGCCAGTCGTCCGGTGCCGGCAGCAGGTGCGGGCTCCACGCGTTGAGCGCGCCACCCGCCGCCACCCGGGCGCCCAGGCCCACGAGCGGCGACTCCAGCGCGAGCCGATCGCGACGGAGCTCACGCAGCGCGCCGCGCCACGGCGCCTCCACCGCCGCCACGAGCCGCCACGTCGCCCGGTTCAGCCACCTCGGGACCGGTCGCGGGAGCACCGGCGCCGCGAAGGCCGCCGTCGGTGGGTACAGCGGGATCAGCTGGGCCGCGAGCGAGGGCACGCCCTGCGCCTCGGCCACCATGGGGGCGGCGAGGGTCTTGGGGTGGTACACCACGGCGTCGGTGGGCACGTCGACCAGGTCGGCGACGTCGGCCAGGAACCGGCGCATGGCGGGACGGGCCCGGGAGGCGCCGGTCACCGCTGCGAGGGAGCCGCGCGTCGCCAGCTCGTCCTGGAGCGCGAACAGGCTGTCGTCGAGGCCGACGAAGCCGACGCCGCGCTCGGCCGCCATGGCGGCGAACCGGGCCGGCGCCGCGAGCGTGGGGACGTGCCCGGCGGCGGCGAGCCCGACGGCGAGCGCCACGAACGGCTGGACGTCGCCGCGGCTTCCCGTGGTGACCAGCAGGACCCTCATCGGGTGGCCTCCCACTCGTCGAGCAGCTGCGGGAAGCGCCGGGCCATGAAGGCGTACATGTCGCGCATGTTCTCCAGCCGCCGCCGGCGCACCGGGTCGTCCCCGACCACCGCGAGGCCGCGCTCGGCGAGAGCGGTGAACGTCCCGAACGCGGACATCTGGGCCCGGAACGCGCGTCCGAACACGTCCTCGGTCAGGCGGAAGCGGTCGCGGCGGTGGCCGGCCACCCGGAACCGCTCGACGAGGCCGATCTGCTCGAGGCGGCGCAGCGCCACGCTCACGCTGCTCTTGGCGACGCCGAGCTCCTCGCAGAGCAAGGGTGCGTCCGCGCCGTCCACGTCCCCGGCGAGCAGCCAGCCCATGATGCGCCCGGCGGTGCGGCTGAGGCCCAGGCCCTCGAAGTACAGGCCGGCCTCCTCGATGAACTCCGAGATCGGTGGCATGCGACCAGCGTACCGCTTGTTCGGATCAACCCGAACATCTCGAACAGTCTCCTGCTCAGAGCTCCAGGGTCATGAAGACGCTGCTGGGGTCGAGCACGTAGTCGCCGAACGGTTCGCACGCCACGAAGCCGTGGCGCGCGTACAACCGGTGCGCGGGCGCGAAGAACGGCTGGGAACCCGTCTCGAGACTGACTCGCGCGTAGCCCCGCTCGCGTGCGACGTCGAGCAGGTGCCGCAGCACCGCGCCGCCGACGCCACGCCCGCGGGCCGCCGCCGCGGTGCGCATCGACTTCAGCTCGCCGTGCCGGCGGTCCAGCTCCTTGAGGGCGCCGCAGCCCAGCAGCGCGCCCCCGTCGCGCGCCGTCCACACTGTGACCGACGGCGCGCGCAGCGCGTCCAGGTCCAGCGCGTGCACGCTGCACGCCGGCGACGTGGCGTACATGTCCGCCAGGTGCTCGGCGAGCAGCTCGGCCACGTCGGTGCCGCTCAGGTCGTCGATCTCGATGCGCACACGCCCTCCCCCATCCGCGGAGGAGCATCCTGACGCCGCAGCGGCGCGGCGTCCAGCGCGCGCCGTCAGTCGGTCAGCGCGCGCACCACCGCGTCGGCCAGCAGCCGCCCGCGCCGGGTGAGCACGACACGCCCGCGCACCGCGTCCCGCCCGGCCACGAGCCCGTCGGCGACCAGCCCGGCGACCGCCTCGCGCCCCGCGGCGGACAGCGCCGACACCGGCAGCCCGTCGGCCATCCGCGCCCCCAGCAGGACCCGCTCGAGCCGGACGTCGTCCGCGCCGAGCACCTCCCGGCCTGCGGCAGGGGTACCGCCCTCGGCGAGCCGCTCCGCGTACGGCCGCGGGTGCTTGACGTTCCACCACCGCACCGCCGCGTCCGGCGCGCCGACGTGCGAGTGCGCGCCGGGGCCCACGCCCCACCAGTCAGCGCTGCGCCAGTAGGCCTCGTTGTGCCGGCAGGCCGCCCCCGGCCGCGCCCAGTTGCTCACCTCGTACCAGGCCAGGCCGGCGGCCGACGCGAGCTCGTCGACGAGCTCGTACTTGGTCGCCTGGTCGTCCGGGTCGGGTGCATCGAGGAAGCCGCGCCGCACCAGCGCGCCCATCCGGGTGCCCTCCTCGACCACAAGCGCGTACGCGGACAGGTGGTCGACCCCGGTCTCCAGCGCCGCCTCGACCGACCGGCGCCAGTCCTCGACGGACTCCCCCGGCGTGCCGTAGATGAGGTCGAGCGACACCGCCAGGCCCGCGTCGCGGGCCCAGCCCACCACCTGGGGCACGCGCTCGGGGTCGTGCGTGCGGTCCAGCGTCGCGAGCACGTGCGGCACGGCCGACTGCATCCCGAACGACACTCGCGTGAACCCGGCCGCGGCGAGCGCCTCGAGCCCTGCGGCGTCGACCGAGTCCGGGTTGGCCTCGGTCGTGACCTCCGCGCCGGGCTCCAGGCCCAGCTCGTCGCGCACCGCGAGCAGCATCCGGGCCAGGTCGCCCGGCGGGAGCATCGTCGGGGTGCCGCCGCCCAGGAACACGGTGCCGACCGGCCGGGCGCGACCCACGGCACCGAGCGCACGGGCCGCGAGCGCCACCTCGGCGGACGCGGCCGCGGCGTACGTCGCGCGGTCGCCGCCGCCCCCGAGCTCTGCAGCCGTGTAGGTGGTGAAGTCGCAGTAGCCGCAGCGCACCCGGCAGAACGGCACGTGCAGGTACAGGCCGAGGCTCTCGGCGGCCGGCGGGGCGTCGGCGAGCCACTCCGGCAGCGACCCGTCGGAGGGCACCGGCTCGCCGTCCGGCAGGGCGGGCACTAGTCCTGCGCCCCGCCGTGGGTGGTGCGCCCGGCCGCGGTCTCGAGCGCCTCCAGCATGTAGTCGGCCAGGTCGAGCCCGTCGGCCGCAGCGGCCAGGGCCGCGCGCGCCGCCTCAGGGGGGCACCCGGTGAACGCGACCGCCACGCTGACCGGGTGGTCCGGCCGCCAGACCACGTGCACGGGGTCGCCGGCCGCGACGGTCCCGGGCTGCACCACGCGCAGGTACGCGCCCGGGCGCCCGCGCTCGGTGTAGCGGCGGACCCAGAGGTCCTCACCGACCCATCGCGCGAACGTCGCGCACGGTGTGCGCGGCCCGGTGACCTCGACCTCGAGCTCGCCGATCCGCCACCGCTCGCCGAGCAGCGCGTCGTCGACCCTCAGGCCAGCGATCCGCAGGTTCTCCCCGAAGCCGCCGGGCGGCACGTCCCGGCCCAGCACGGCGGCCCAGTGGTCGACCTCGGCCTGGTCGACCGCGTACAGCGCCTTGTCGAGCCCGCCGTGGTGCTTGCGGTCGGCCTGCACGTCGCCGCGCACGCCGTAGCGGCCGACCCGCACGGGACCGTCGACCGGCCGCTTGTCGATGGCGGTCACGCCGGTCGTGCCGTCGTCCGGACGCAGCGACGCGACCACGCAGACCGCGCCGAGCACCCCGCCGTCCGCCCGGTGCCCGCCCGCGGCCGCGGCGCTCACTTCTTCTTCTCGCCCTCGGCGCCGGTGGACAGCGCAGCGATGAAGGCCTCCTGCGGCACGTCGACCCGTCCGATCGTCTTCATCCGCTTCTTGCCCTCCTTCTGCTTCTCCAGCAGCTTGCGCTTGCGGGTGATGTCGCCGCCGTAGCACTTGGCGAGCACGTCCTTGCGCAGGGCGCGCACCGTCTCGCGGGCGATGACGCGGGCGCCGACGGCCGCCTGGATCGGCACCTCGAACTGCTGGCGCGGGATGAGCTCCTTGAGCTTGGTCGCCATCATCACGCCGTAGGCGTACGCCTTGTCCTTGTGCACGATCGCGCTGAACGCGTCGACCTGCTCGCCCTGGAGCAGGATGTCCACCTTCACCAGGTCGGCGACCTGGTCGCCGGCCTGCTCGTAGTCCAGCGACGCGTACCCCTTGGTGCGCGACTTCAGCTGGTCGAAGAAGTCGAACACGATCTCCGCCAGCGGCAGCATGTAGCGCATCTCGACGCGCTCGGGCGACAGGTAGTCCATCCCCAGCAGGTCGCCGCGCCGCTGCTGGCACAGCTCCATGATCGCGCCGATGTACTCGCTCGGCGCCAGGATCGTGGCCCGCACCACCGGCTCACGGACCTCGGAGATCCTGCCGCCCGGGAACTCGCTCGGGTTGGTCACCGTGGCCACCGTGCGGTCCTCCATGGTCACCGTGTAGACCACGTTGGGCGCGGTCGAGATGAGGTCCAGGTCGAACTCGCGCTCGAGCCGCTCGCGGACGATCTCCATGTGCAGCAGACCCAGGAACCCGACCCGGAACCCGAACCCGAGCGCCACCGACGTCTCCGGCTCGTAGGCCAGCGCCGCGTCGTTGAGCTTGAGCTTGTCCAGCGCGTCGCGCAGGTCCGGGTAGTCCGAACCGTCGATCGGGTACAGCCCGGAGAACACCATCGGCTTGGGGTCCTGGTACTCCGCGAGCGCAGCGGCGGCAGGCTTGGACTGGTTGGTCACGGTGTCGCCGACCTTGGAGTGGCGCACGTCCTTCACGCCCGTGATGAGGTAGCCCACCTCCCCCACGCCCAGGCCCTGGGTGGGGTTCGGCTCCGGCGCGATGACGCCGATCTCGAGCAGCTCGTGGGTGGCGCGGGTCGACATCATCAGGATGCGCTCGCGCGGCGAGAGGTGGCCGTCGACCACCCGCACGTACGTGACCACGCCGCGATAGGTGTCGTAGACCGAGTCGAAGATCATCGCGCGGGCCGCGGCGTCCGGGTCGCCGACCGGGTGGGGCACCTCGGCGACGATCCGGTCGAGCAGCGCGGCCACGCCCTCGCCGGTCTTGCCCGACACCCGCATGACGTCGTCCGGGTCCCCGCCCACGAGCCCCGCGAGCTCCTCGGCGTAGCGCTCGGGCTGGGCGGCCGGCAGGTCGATCTTGTTGAGCACCGGGATGATGTGCAGGTCCTGCTCCATGGCCAGGTACAGGTTGGCCAGGGTCTGCGCCTCGATGCCCTGCGCGGCGTCGACCAGCAGCACGGCACCCTCGCACGCGGCGAGCGAGCGCGAGACCTCGTAGGTGAAGTCCACGTGGCCCGGCGTGTCGATCATGTTCAGCGCGTAGGCAGACGTCACACCGGCCGGGTCGACGACCGCCCACGGCATCCGCACCGCCTGCGACTTGATGGTGATGCCGCGCTCGCGCTCGATCTCCATCCGGTCCAGGTACTGCGCGCGCATGGCACGGTCGTCGACGACGCCGGTGAGCTGGAGCATCCGGTCGGCGAGGGTCGACTTGCCGTGGTCGATGTGGGCGATGATGCAGAAGTTGCGCAGCAGCTCCGGCGGGGTCGCCGCCGGGGTGATGCGCGCGGTCTGCGCCGCGCTCGGGATCGGGGACAACGTGCTCCTGGTCCGGGTCGTCGGTGCGGGTCGGGCGGCTCACATCGTCCCACGAGCGGGGACCGAAGGCCGCACGGTGGACGTCGCCCGTGGGCGATCATGGCCCGGTGAGCCTCGACCATCTCGCGGCCCTCGCCCGCGCCCAGCACCAGTTCGCGACCGTGCTCGCCGCCGCCGACCCGGAGGCGCCGGTCGCATGCTGCGCCCCGTGGCGGGTCGCCGACCTCGCCCTGCACCTGGGCGGTGTGCACTGGTGGGCGGCCGCCATGGCGCTCGGCGTGGACCTCGACCCGCACGAGCCCGCCGCGCCGCGCGAGACGGCCGCGCTGGTCGCGTTCTACACCTGGTCCGCCGCGCACCTGCGGTCGACGCTGGCCGACGTCGGTCCGGACGCCCCCGCGCTCACCCTGCTGGGGCCCGGGCCGGCCGGCTTCTGGCGGCGTCGCCAGCTGCACGAGACCGCGGTGCACCTGTGGGACCTGAGCACGGCGGCCGGCGCCGGGTCCGACACCCTCGGCGACGACGTCTGGGCCGACGCGGTGGCCGAGGTGGTGGACACGATGACGCCGCGTCAGGTCCGCCTCGGGCGCATCGAACCGCTGCCGCACGCGGTCGACCTCGTCGCGCCCGGAGGCACCTGGCGACTCGGTCCGGACGGACCCGCCGCCGTCACCGTGCAGGGATGTGCGCGGGACCTGGCCCTGATGCTCTGGAAGCGGGTCCTGCCCGGGACGGCCGGGCTCGAGGTCTCCGGCGACGCCTCCGCCCTGGTGTCGGTCCTCGCCCTACGGCTCACGCCCTGAGAGCCCACCCGCCGCGCCCGGCTCCGTGACAGGATCGACCGGTCGACCGTCCGAAGGAGGACCATGCGCGTCGCGCGCCTGCACGCTGCCCGAGATCTGCGGCTCTCGGAGGAGCCGGACCCGGTGCCCGTCGACGGCGAGTCCCTGGTCAGGGTCGGCGCGGTCGGGCTGTGCGGGTCGGACCTGCACTGGTGGACCGACGGAGGAGTCGGCGAGACGACGGTGACCTCACCGGTCGTGCCCGGTCACGAGGCGGCCGGCACGGTGGTCGGCGGGCCGTGGGACGGTCGGCTCGTGGCGATCGACCCGGCGATCCCCTGTGGTCGCTGCGCACGGTGCCTGGAGGGCGACCCCAACCTCTGCCCCACCGTCCGCTTCACCGGGCACGGAGCCACCGACGGCCCGCTGCGCGAGCTCATGACGTGGCCCACCAACCGGCTCCACCTGCTGCCGGCGTCGATGGACGCGGTCGACGGCGCGCTGCTCGAGCCGCTCGGTGTCGCGATCCACGCGGTCGACCTCTCGCACGTACGCCTCGGCGCGACCGCAGCGGTGGTCGGGCTCGGGCCGATCGGCCTCCTGGCGATCCAGGTCCTGCGAGCCGCCGGAGCGCGCCGCGTGGTGGGCGTCGAGCCGCTGGCCCACCGGCGCCGGGCTGCCGAGGATCTCGGGATCGACGCAGCCGTCGACCCGCAGGACACCGCGACGCTGGCGCACGACCTCGGCGACGGCGCGGACGTCGTCCTGGAGATCGCCGGCGACGACGCCGCGATCGACACCGCCGTACGTCTGGCCCGGCCCGGCGCGAGGGTGATGCTGGCGGGCATCCCGAGCACCGCGCAGAGCGCCTTCCCGGCGGCGGTGGCCCGGCGCAAGGGCCTGAGCATGCTCATGGTGCGCCGGATGAAGGAGGTCTACCCGCGCGCCATCGCGCTGGTCGCCGGCGGCGCCGTGCAGCTCGCGCCGCTGGCCACCGACCGGTTCGGGCTCGCGGACGCCGCCGCGGCATTCGAGCACGGGGCGGCTCGCACCGGGGTCAAGACGGTGATCCTGCCCCAGTCCTGACGGGTGCCGCAGCGGGCTCAGGCCTCGCGCGTGATCCGGACCTGGACCTCCATCGACTGCGTCCCCCCGCCCGCGAAGATCCCGCGCACCGGAGCGACGTCCTGGTACTCGCGCCCTCGGCCGACCACCACGTGGTGCTCGCCGACGTCGATGTCGTTGGTCGGGTCGTGACCGACCCAGTGGCCGACCCACCACTCGACCCAGGCGTGCGACTCCCCTGCCACGGTCCGGCCCACCTCGCCGTCGCGCGCGGGGTGCAGGTACCCCGAGACGTACCGCGCAGGGATGCCCACCGCGCGCAGTGCGCCCACCGACAGGTGCGCCATGTCCTGGCACACCCCCTTGCGCGCCGCCCACGCGTCCACGGCCGGCGAGTGCACGGCGGTCACGCCCGGCACGTACTCCACGGCCCCGTGCACCGCGGCGCAGATCGCCCTGGCTGTCGCGTCGGGGGTTGAGCCCCGCGCGGCCGCCGCCGTCCGCGCCACTTCGAGCAGCTCGGGCGGCGCCTGGGTGGTCGGCGAGACCTCGAGGTACTCGGCCATCGCGTCCAGGGCCCTCTCCGAGCCCACGACGTCCCAGTCCATGGGGCCCGGCAGGGCGGGCGGGTGCACCTCGACCCGGGCGACGGCCGTCAGGGTGAGGCTGGCGTGCGGCTGTCCGCTCTCGAACGCGGTGACGGCGGTGCCCCAGTAGTCGACGTAGTCGTGCCGCCAGGTGGACGGCTCGATCTCGAGGTTGCCGGCCAGCACCGTCTGACGGGACTCGGAGCGCGGCACCATCCGAGCCTCGTTGTACGACGCGCCCACCGGGCCCTCGTAGCTGAAGGCAGTGGTGTGCACCACGTGCAGGCGACTCACACCACACCTCCGGTCCACTGGGTCAGGGCACCGGACGGGAAGTACCGCAGGCGGACCAGCTCGCTGGCCCTGGCGCACGCACGCTGCACGGTGACCATGTGCGCCGGCAGGTTCTCCACCAGGTCGGGCAGCAGCCCGTACTCCAGCGTGGTCCGCGCGTGCCCGAGCGTGCGGCGCGCGTCGTCCGCGCCGTGCTCCCCGGCCGGATCCAGGGCGTCCAGGCAGGTGTGGGCCTGCCCGAGCGCGTGCACCACCGACCGCGGGAACTGCCGGTCGGTGAGCAGGAACTCCGCCGCGCTGTCCTCCGATCCGAAGCCCCGGTACCGCCGCAGGTAGGCCTCGTACGCGCCGCTCGAGCGCAGCAGGGTGCCCCAGTCCGGCCCGGTCGCACCGGCCAGGGCGCGGGTGGCCAGGAGACGGGCGATCATGTCGGCGCGCTCGATCGACCGGCCGAGGATGAGGAAGTTCCAGGTGTCGTCGCGCGAGAGCGACTGGGCCGTGATCCCGGTGACCAGCGACGCACGCTCGATCACCCATCGGAAGAACTCGTGCGGACGGCGCGACGACATGTGCGCGGGCAGCTGCGTCCAGGTGGCGTTGATCGCCTCCCACAGCTCGGTCGAGATCACCTCCCGGGCACGTCGCGCGTTCTCCCGGGCGGAGACGAGGGCACCGGCGATCGCCGACGGCGAGGTCCGGTCGAAGGCGAGCACCTCGAGCACCTGGTCGCGGCCCACCAGGGGTTCGGGGTCCGGGACGGCCCGGTCCATCACGGACAGCAGGGTCCGGCAGACCAGGTCCTCCTCGGCCCACGGGTCCTCGAGCAGGATCTGCACGTGCACGTCGAGCAGCCGTGCGGTGTCGTCCGCCCGCTCGACGTAGCGACCGATCCAGAACAGCGACTCGGCGATCCGGCTCAGCACGGGCCTACCTCCGCCGTCGCCCGCTGCTGCTGCTGTTGCTGCTGCTGCTGGGAGTAGTCGTCCTGCGGGCTCGCCACGACCGGGACCGACGCGGTGGTCACCGGCACCCGGGGCGCCACCGGGGGCCGGGTGCCGGGCACGTGTCGCGCCGGACCGAGCACCCAGGTGTCCTTGGAACCGCCGCCCTGGGAGCTGTTGACCACCAGCTGCCCCTCGGGCAGCGCGACCCGGGTGAGGCCGCCGGGCAGCACCCAGACGTCATTGCCGTCGTTGACGGCGAACGGCCGCAGGTCCACGTGCCGGGGCCGTAGGCCGCCCTCGACCAGAGTCGGCACGGTCGACAGCTGGACGACGGGCTGGGCGATCCAGCCGCGGGGGTCGGCCCGGAGGCGGTCGCGCAGCACGCCGAGCTCGGCGCGACTCGCCCGCGGGCCGATCACGATCCCTTTGCCGCCCGACCCGTCGACCGGCTTGACCACGAGGTCCTCGAGCCGGTCGAGCACCTCCGCCAACGCCTCGGGCTCCTCCAGCCGCCAGGTGTCCACCCCGGCCAGCAACGGCTCCTCACCCAGGTAGTAGCGGATGAGGTCAGGCACGTAGGAGTAGACGAGCTTGTCGTCCGCCACGCCGTTGCCCACCGCGTTGGCGATGGTGACGGTCCCGGTCCGGGCGCACGCCACCAGCCCGGGGCAGCCCAGCAACGAGTCCTCGCGGAACACGACGGGGTCCAGGAAGTCGTCGTCGACCCGGCGGTAGATGACGTCCACCCGGCGCCGGCCCGTGGTGGTCCGCATCCACACCCGACCGCCGGCGCAGAACAGGTCACGGCCCTCGACCAGCTCCACGCCCATCGTCCGCGCCAGCAGGGAGTGCTCGAAGTAGGCGCTGTTGAAGACCCCCGGCGTCAGCACCACCACCGTCGGCTCGTCGACGCCCGGTGGCGCGGCGGCCGTGAGCGCGGCGAGCAACCGGCGCGGGTAGTCGGCGACCGGCCGGATCCGCAGGGTCGCGAACAGCTCCGGGAAGACCTGCGCCATGGCCCGCCGGTTCGACAGCACGTAGCTGACGCCGCTGGGCACCCGGACGTTGTCCTCCAGCACCCGGAACGTGCCTTCCGCGTCGCGGATCAGGTCGATGCCGGCGACGTGCACCCGCACGCCGTTGGGTGGCTCGATGCCCTGCGCGGCCCGGTGGAAGTGCTTGGAGGACGTGACCAGCCGTCGCGGGATCACCCCGTCGGTCACCGCGCGCTGAGCGCCGTAGACGTCGGCCAGGAACGCCTCGAGCGCCCTGACCCGCTGGGCCACGCCCGGGCCCACCCCGTCCCACTCGGCCTCGGTGACCACACGCGGCGCGACATCGATCGGGAACGGCCGTTCCTCGCCGCCGATGTCGAAGGTCACGCCCTGGGTGAGGTAGCCGCGAGCGAGGGACTCCGCCCGGGCGCGCAGCTCGCTCTCCGACATCTGGCCGAGCGCTGCGTGCACGTGGCGGTACGAGGGCCGCACCGCGCCGGTGTCGTCGATCACCTCGTCCCACGCGGCTCCGCGTGGGTACCCGGCGAAGACGTCGCTCATGAACGCACCGTAGCCAGACGGTGTCACGGGCGCGTTTCGGGGCGACGACCGCGCGTTGTCCTGTGGATACCCTGACTCGCATGGCGAGATCATCGGCGGGTGGCGCCCTCGGCCGCGCGGTGCGGCTGGTCGCCTCCGCGGCGGTGCGGGGCGCCAAGGCCGGCGTGCGCGGGGCCGCCGCCGGCGCCACCCGGGTCCGGGCCAGAGCGGGCACGGCCCGCGCCGCCCGCACCGGTGGCTACCCGGGCGACTTCGACGGGCCACTCACCCCCGCGTACGCGCCGGACCTGGATGGCGAGCCGGACCCCGGAGAGGTCGTGTGGACCTGGGTGCCGTTCGAGGAGGACCACGGGCGCGGCAAGGACCGCCCGGTCCTGCTGGTCGGTCACGACGGTCCGTGGCTGCTGGGCCTGATGCTCTCCAGCCGCGACCACGACGTCCGGCCGGGTCCACCCGACGAGCGCTGGCTGGATCTGGGGACCGGCGCCTGGGACTCCCGACGCCGCCCCAGCGAGGTGCGGTTGGACCGGGTGATCCGCGTCGACCCGCGGGCCGTGCGGCGGGAGGGTGCCGTCCTCGACCGTGCCCGCTTCGACGCCGTGGTCGGTTCGCTCAGGGCGCGCCGCGGCTGATAGCATCACAGGCCGCGTGTCCGCCCAGGTCGGCGGGCACTGGTCCGGATCCTCTCCGAGGGTGTCCCCACGCCCCAGTCCCGGCTCCGGACGCGCCCTCTACGACCTGTCAGATCGCTTCGGCGAACGCACAAGAGAGTCAACTGTGGCCAACATCAAGTCCCAGATCAAGCGGATCCGTACCAACGAGGCCGCGCGTCTTCGCAACAAGGCGGTGAAGTCCGAGCTCAAGACGCTCGTTCGCCGCGTGCACGAGGCTGTCGCGACCGGCGACAAGGAGGCCGCGACCACGGCCCTGCGCACCGCGAGCACCAAGCTCGACAAGGCCGTCAGCAAGGGCGTGATCCACGCGAACCAGGCGGCCAACCGCAAGTCCGCGCTGGCCAAGCAGGTCGCCGCGCTCTGAGCGCCGCGGCCCGGCCCGCTCCGCGGGCCTGACGAGCCAGAACGAGGGCGTCTCCCCATGGGGAGGCGCCCTCGTCCGTCATCCGCCAGGCCTGTCGCCCCGACTCCCCCTGCCAGCCGGCGAGACGCCCGTGGGCGAGCTCAGTTCTCTGTGGGCTCGCTGAACCCGACAGCCAGAGGGTGGCGGGTGGTCATCGAGAAGGTCGTCGGGCGGATACCGGCTTCCTCGAGCGCTGTGGCGTAGGCGCGCGCCGCAGCCGCGTGATCGCCGAGGGAGACGAGGCGGTCTCCGAGCGAGCGCCAGACCGAGGCCGACTGACGCCCCGCCGACAGCATCGCGAGCCGGTCAGCGGCCCAGCGGTACTCGTCAAGAGCCTCGTCGAGCCGTCCGGTGGCTGCGAGCGCGTCACCGAGCACGATGTGCGCGTCGCAGGCGTCGAAGTCGCCCGAGTCGCCGATCCGCTCCAGGGCGCCCCGGACCAGGCGCTCGGCCCGCTCCGGCTCGCCGAGGAGCAGGTGGGCGCGGCCCGTCTCGTACTCGCAGCGCCCGATCTCGAGCTCGGTGCCGACGTTGACCAGCCCCTCCATCGCGGCGGCGAACTGCTCGAGGGCGGCGACCGGCTCCGGAGGGTTGGCGCGCAGGAGCAGCCACCCGTAGTGCAGCCGCAGGCGCGGGACGTCGCGGGTGGGCTCGCTCTCGCTCAGGTAGGCGATCGCACGCTCGGTGAGCCGGCGGGCCTCGGCGTACTCGCCACGCCCCTCGGCGACGAGCGACGCGTTCCAGTAGACGCTGCCGCGCCCGCGCCGCGTGCCGTGCTCCTCGGCCATCTCGATCAGGCCCGAGGCCCGGTGAGCCGCGAACAGCAGGTCACCACGCTGGTAGTACGACCACAGGATCGACGACGCGAGGCGCAGGTGCTCGTCGGTCGCGGCGAGGCCGGCCTCCTCCAGCTCGGCGAGCACCTCCTCGCCGAGCTCGATGCTGTGGCTCAGGTCGCCGGCCTGGACGTAGATCGCGACGAGGTAGGCCGCCTGCGCGGCGGCCTGGAGCCAGCGCTGGTTGGCGCGTGCCTCGGCGAGCAGGGGCTCGAGCACGGCCACCGCGCTGTCGAGGTCGCCGAGCGCCTCGTGCGCCTGGGCGAGGGCGACCAGCGCCTCCGTCCGGTGTCGAGGCGCGATGGCCCCGAGGTCGAGGGCGAGCAGCCGGTCCCGCGCGTCGGTCGCCTCACCGTTCGCCAGTGCGATGCGGGCGTAGCCGAGCTCCAGTCGCGCGCGTTCCTCGCTCGGTGCCTTGTCACCGAAGCGCAGGAAGTCGGCCGTGGTACCGAGGCGCTCGGCGAGCACGGCAAGGGCGCGGTCGGTCGGAGTACGCCGTCCCGCCTCGATGAGCGAGATGTAGGACGGCGAGAACTCGTTGCCGGCGAGCGCCGTCTGAGACAGGCCAGCACGGACCCGCTCGGCCCGCACACGTTCGGGAAGTCCAGTCACAACTCATCACCATACCCGTGACTTCATGGCATTGACAGCCATGCATCGACACCTTCGAGGGGCCTGTCCACCCATGCGGCCCGTTGCTCACCCGAACGGCTCAGCCGCCTCCGGCTCGCCCCCGGGGCCCTGGCACCACGACGGCCGCCGGCGCACGCCGACGGCCCGCGGTAGAGCTGGGATCAGAACGTGCAGCAGCCGGTGCCGATGCTCGCGGTGGCGGCGCCGCCTCCGAGCGGGAGGCCGATGACAGCGAGGGAGGCGGTGAGGATGGCGGTGACGGAAGCCTTGACGATGCGGCTCATGGTTACTCCTCGGGTGGGGTCTGTCATGACTACTATGACAGACTTCGCACCTCTGTCCAGGGGTTTCGGGGTCTAGATTTCGGCATTTACCTGCACAAACCGGGACAGAGGTGCGTATGACATACGTCACATTGACTTCGTGTGGGGCGCATGGTTCGGAGTGAGTCATAGCACCTATGACTCGTGAGACCAACGTCGCTCACGGCAAGAGCACACGTCAGCGCTTTGTTTCGGGGGCGGTCGGGTCAGCGTGCGGCAGCGTCAGACACGCGCAGCACCGCGCGCTCGACCGCGAACACCGGGTCGCGCCCGGCGCCCTTGACCTCGGCATCCGCCTGCGCGACGGCGCCGATCGCCTCGGCGAGCGTCTCCGGGCGCCAGCCCACCAGGTCGCGCTTCGCACGGTCGAGCTGCCAGGGTGCGAGGCCGAGGTCGGCCGCGGTCAGGCCGCGGCCTCGCGCCGCCGCCACCTTCGCCAGCACCCGCAACCGCGCCGCCAGTGCGGCGACCAGCGGGACCGGGTCCGTCCCGGTCGCCAGCGCGTGCCGCAGCAGCGCCACCGCCTCACCAGCGCGGCCCGCCACCGCGGCGTCGGCGACCCGGAAGCCCGTGGCCTCGACCCGCCCGCCGTAGTAGCGGGCGACCACGTCGGACGAGATCAACCCCGACGTGTCGGACACGAGCTGCTGGCAGGCGGAGGCGAGCTCTCGCAGGTCGGCGCCGCAGGCCTCGACCAGCGCCCGGACCGCGCCGGAGTCCGCGCGACGCCCCGCGCGCCGCAGCTCCTGACCGACGAAGTCGGCCTTGTCGCCCTCGCGCTTGATCGCCTCGCACACCACCTGCGTGGCGCCCGCGGCCCGGACCGCGTCCAGCGCGGGACGGCCGCGGTTGCCACCGCCGTGCACGGCCACCAGGACGACGTCCGGCTCCGGAGAGGCGACGTAGGACCGCAGGTCGTCGAACGCCGCGTCGGTCCCGGCCTCCAACCCCTCGAGCACCACCACGCGCGACTCGCCGAACAGCGACGGGCTCGTGGCCACACCGAGGCGACCGGGCTCATACCCGGCGGCGTCGAGATGCGTGACCTCCACCTCGGGATCGGTGGACCGCGACAGCTCGACCACCCGGTCCACGGCGCGCTCGGCGAGCAGGCCCTCCGGTCCGGTGACCAGCACGAGCGGGGCGGGAACCACCTGGTCCCAGGTGATCGAGGCAGCGCGAGGCACGGGATCAGCCTGCCACGTCCCGGTGACGGCCCCGGTCATCGGGCGGTCCGGCGAGCAGCGCCCGGGCGGTGAACCACCCGGCGCCCGTCAGCGCGGCCAGGGCGATCGCGCCCGCGGGGCCCGGCGCCCAACCCGTCTGCGCCCCCGGCAACCCGGCCGTCGCGCGGGCGACCGTCGCGATCCAGCCCGCCGGCAGCGCTGCGACCCGGGCCAGCGCGCTCGCCGCGCCCGGCGCCGCGGGACCGAGCAGCGTGGCGCCGAGGCCGAGCAGCGTGGCCGGGACCACCGCCGGCGCCGCGAGCACGTTGGCGAGCACCGCCCACGGCGTCACGACCGGGTCGACCAGCACCAGGACCGGGCCGACGGCGCTCTGCGCCGCCAGGGGCACGGTCGCCACCGGGAGCAGGCGCCAGGCCCGCTCGCTGCGGCCGCCGAGCGCGACCGCCGCCGGCCGCGCGAGGAGCACGATCGCAGCGGTCGCGACCACGGAGAGCTGGAAGCCCAGCGAACCGGTGGCCCAGGGATCCGCCAGGCACAGCCCGACCACCGCTGCCGCGAGCACCGGCACGGGCCTGGCCCGCCGCCCCAGACCCACCGAGACCGCCCCGACCACACCCGTCGCGACCGCGCGCAGCACCGCCGGGCCGCCGCCCACCAGCACCGAGAACGCCACCGCACACGTCGCCGCGAGCACCGCGCGCAGCCAGCGCGGCGCGCGGACCAGCCCGGCCAGGCCGAACGCGGCGAGCACGACCACGGCGACGTGCTGGCCCGACACGGCTACGAGGTGCGACAGCCCGGCGGCGCGCATGGCGTCGGCGAGCCCGGGGTCCAGCCGTGAGGTGTCCCCCACCGCCGCGCCGGGCACCAGCCCGCGCGCATCGGTGGGCAGCTCCGCGGTGGCGGTCAGCAGCCCGGCACGCAACCGGGCCACCGCCGCGTCCACCGGACCCGGCCCCGCCAGCACGGTGGCACCGGTCACCGCGAGCGCAGCGGGCACCCGGCCGTCCTGGGGCCTGAGACGACCGGTCAGGCGCACCCGCGTGCCGGGCGGGTGGTCCAGCTGGTCGGCCGAGCCCCGCGCGAGCACCTCGGCACGGGTGCTCAGAGTGGTGCCACGAACGGTGAGCGCGGTCACCCGCACCGCGCCTCGCACCCCGACCGGGTCAGCGCGCCACGGGACGTGGTCCGCCGCCATGGGCTCGGCGACCACCCCGGTGACCACCACGACCGCGCCCTGCGCCGCTGCCGCCGCCACCGGTCCCCGGTCCCGGGCGGCCAGCTGCACCGCGCACGAACCGAGCACGGCCGCGGCCGCCGCGAGCGCCACGGCCAGCGTGCCGAGTGCGGTCGCGGCGGTGGACGGCGCCCCGCGGCGACGCCCGCGGCCCGGGAGCACCAGCCCGCCCAGCGCCACCGCCAGGCCCAGCGCCGCGCCGAGCCCGACGACCGCCCACCCGGCGCTCCCCCGCACCCCGAGCGCGGCGGCCAACCAGGCGGCGCAGGCCGCGGGCACGAGCCTGAGGTCGTGGCCCACGGTTCAGACCCGCACCAGGTCGCGCAGCCCGTCCAGGAGCGCGGGCCCGATCCCGGAGACCTCCGCCAGCTCCTCGACCGAGCTGAACCGCCCGTGCTCGGTCCGCCACGCGACGATCCGCGCCGCGAGCACCGGCCCGATGCCGGGCAGCGCGTCCAGCGCCGCGGCGTCGGCGCTGTTCAGGTCCAGCTCGTCGGGTCCCGAGGCCTCGGCGGCCTGCGGTCCGGGCACCACCACCTGCTCGCCGTCGGCGAGCACCCGCGCCAGGTTCACGGCGGCCAGGTCCGCCTCGGGTGTCGCGCCGCCGACGGCGTCCAGCGCGTCGGTCACGCGGGACCCGGGTGGAAGGCGGACGACCCCCGGCCGCCGCACCTGGCCCACGACGTGCACGACGACCTCGGCGGACGCGTCGGTCCCGGACGTGCCGGGCCCGCCGGCACCGGCGGGGCCGTCGAGCGTCACCAGCACGGCGGGTTCCTGCGGCCAGGCGCGCCACGCGGCCACGCCCCCACCTGCGAGCAGCGCCGCCGACACGGCGACCGCCAGCCCGGGACGCATCCGCCACCGCGGGCGCGCGTCGGCCGGCGCGGCGCTCGTCGCGGCCGACCGCGCCGCAGCGTCGAGCGCGCGACGGGTGCGCAGACGCGCCCCGGAGACCAGGTCCTCGCCTGCGGACCCCGCCCGCAGGGCTGCCAGCCTGTCGGGCGCGTCCGGGGTCACGGCGCGAGGCTAGGCACCGCACACCGGCGCCGGAGCGCGGCCCGACGGGCAGGTGGACGACCCCGCGCCCACGCGACCTGTGGACGGCGCGGGCACCCCGTCAGACGACGATGTTGACCAGCGTCGGCGGGCGGGCGATCACCCGGCGCACCGGCTTGCCGTCCATCGCGCGCTGCGCCCCCGCGCTGGCCAGCGCGAGCTCGACCAGGCGCTCCTCGTCGACGCTCGGCGGGACCTCGATCCGGTCACGGACCTTGCCCTGCACCTGCACGACGCAGGTCACGGTCTCCTCGACCAGGTACGCCGGGTCGGCCTCCGGGAAGGGCACGCGGACCACGCTCGGCTCGTGCCCGAGCCGGGCCCACAGCTCCTCGGCGATGTGCGGCGCGAACGGCGCCACCAGGAGCACGGCGGTCTCGGCGACCGAGCGCGGCACCGCGGCCAGGCCCGTGAGGTGGTTGTTGAGCACGATCACCCGCGCGATGGCGGTGTTGAACCGCATCGCCTCCATCTCGGTGCGGACCTCGTCGACGGTGCGGTGCAGCACCCGCAGGGTCTCGGTGTCCGGCTCGACGTCGACCACGGTGACCTCGCCGGTCGCCTCGTCGACCACGTTGCGCCACAGCCGCTGCAGGAAGCGCTGCGAGCCGACCACGGCCCGGGTGTCCCAGGCCCGCGACAGGTCCAGCGGGCCCATCGACATCTCGTAGAGGCGGAAGGTGTCGGCGCCGTAGGACGCGTACATCTCGTCGGGCGTCACCATGTTCTTCAGCGACTTGCCGATCTTGCCGTACTCCTGCGTGACCGGCCGGCCCTGCCAGGTGAAGCCGGTCGCGGCCTCGACGTCCTCGACCACCTCGGCGGCGGGCACCGGCTGCCCACGGTCGTCGCGGTAGGCGTAGGCCTGGATGTAGCCCTGGTTGAACAGGGTCCGGAACGGCTCGACGGCGCTGACGTAGCCCAGGTCGTACAGCACCTTGTGCCAGAACCGGGAGTACAGCAGGTGCAGCACGGCGTGCTCCACACCGCCGACGTACAGGTCCACCCCACCGGACGCGCCCGCCAGGTCGTCGTGGCCCGCGCCCATCCAGTAGCGCTCGAGCGCGGGGTCGACCACCTGGTCGCGCCGGCCGGGGTCCAGGTAGTTCAGGTAGTACCAGCACGACCCGGCCCAGTTGGGCATCGTGTTGGTGTCCCGGCGATAGACCTTCGGGCCGTCGCCCAGGTCGAGCGTGACGTTCACCCAGTCCGTGTTGCGGCCCAGCGGCGGCTCGGGCTCGGAGCCGGCGTCGTCGGCGTCGTAGGTGCGCGGCGAGTAGTCCGGCACCTCGGGCAGGTCGACCGGCAGCAGGTCGTCGGGGATGGCGATCGGCAGGTCGTGCTCGTCGTACACGATCGGGAACGGCTCGCCCCAGTAGCGCTGCCGGCTGAACAGCCAGTCACGCAGCCGGTACGTGACAGTGCCGCGGCCGATGCCGTGCTTCTCGAGCCACTCGGTGATGGTCCGCTTCGCGTCGGCGACGCTCAGGCCGTCCAGGGACAGGTCTGCGTGGCTGGAGTTCACCGCGACGCCGTCGCCGACGTAGGCCTGCTCGGCGAGGTCGCCGGGGCCGTCGATGACACGGACCACCGGCAGCTCGAAGTCCCGCGCGAAGTCCCAGTCCCGCTGGTCGTGGCCCGGCACCGCCATGATCGCGCCGGTGCCGTAGCCCATCAGCACGTAGTCCGCGGTGAACACCGGGATGTACTCGCCGTTGACCGGGTTGATCGCGACGTGGCCGGTGAACACACCGGTCTTGGTGCCGGCGTCGGCCTGACGCTCGACAGCGGTCTTGGCGGCCGACTGCGCGCGATAGGCGGCGACCGCGCGGACCGGGGTCTTGTAGCCCTGCGTCCAGGTGCCGTGCGTGCCGTCGGGCCACTCGGCGGGGACCTCGTCCAGCAGCGGGTGCTCGGGCGCGACGACCATGAAGGTTGCACCGAACAGCGTGTCCGGCCGCGTGGTGAAGACCTGCAGCTCCTCGCCGCCGATGACCTCGAACGTCACCTCGGCGCCCTCGGACCGGCCGATCCAGTTGCGCTGCATCGAGCGCACCTTCTCGGGCCAGTCGATGAGGTCGAGGTCCTCCGCCAGGCGGTCCGCGTAGGCGGTGATCCGCATGTTCCACTGGCGCAGGTCCCGCTTGAACACCGGGAAGTTGCCGCGCTCGGAACGGCCCTCGACCGTGACCTCCTCGTTGGCCAGCACGGTGCCCAGCCCGGGGCACCAGTTGACCGGCGTCTCGGAGACGTAGGCGAGACGCTGGGCGTCGACCACGCGACGACGCGCGACGTCGTCCAGCTCGGCCCAGGTCGCGTCGGTGTCGTCCGGCAGGGCGCGGGTCCCGGCCTCGTACTCGGCGACCAGCTCGGCGATCGGCCGGGCCCGCCCGCGGCCGCCGTCGGGGCGCTCGGCGTCCGGGTCGTACCAGGAGTCGAAGATCTTCAGGAAGATCCACTGGGTCCAGCGCACGTACTCCGGGTCGATCGTCGCGAACGTGCGGCGCGGGTCGTGGGCCAGGCCCAGGCGCCGCAGCTGGCGGCGCATGATCTCGATGTTCTCCTCGGTGGTCTTGCGCGGGTGCTGGCCGGTCTGGACCGCGTACTGCTCGGCGGGCAGGCCGAACGCGTCGTAGCCCAGGGCGTGCAGCACGTTGTCGCCGCGCATCCGGCGGTACCGCCCCACCACGTCCGTCGCGATGTAGCCCAGCGGGTGCCCCACGTGCAGGCCCGCGCCGGACGGGTACGGGAACATGTCCATGAGGAAGAACGACCGCTGCGCCGGGTCCGCGTTGCGCCCGTCCGGCCCGGTGAGCACGCCGCTCGGGTTCGGCGTGTGGAACGTGCCGAGCTCCTCCCACCGGTCCTGCCAGGCCAGCTCGATCTGCTGGGCGAGAGCGGCGGTGTAGCGGAAGGGGACCTCGCCGCCGCGCTCGGCGGCGTCCGTGGCGGGCTCGGGAGACGTCGGCGTAGACACGCGGCAAGGCTACCCGCGCACGCCGGGTGTCCCCGACCCGGCGCCCACGCCTCCGTATCCCGCCGAGTTCGGTGGTCGGCGCTCGAGTTCGGTGGTCGCGACCACCGAACTCGGCTCCCACCACCGAACTCACGGGGATGGCGGGGGGTGGGGCCTTAAGGTCGGCGCATGAGCGACGCCGCCGAGGATCCCCAGGTCGCACTCGCCCGGGCGGAGGCCGAGGCCGCCGCCGCACGCGCGGCCGCCGCGCAGGCCGCTGCAGAGGCCGCCGAGGCCAAGCTGCGCGCGCTCCGCGCGGAGGTGGGTGCGGGCGCCGGAACGGCGTCACCGACCCCATCGCCGGCAGCCGAGCCCGCCCCGCCCCCTGACGCCGCGCCCGCCGAGCCCGCCGCGCCCCCTGACGCCGCGGCGCCCACCGAGCCTGCGTCGCCCCCTGACGCCGCGGCGCCCACCGCGCCCGCGGCCGTCTCCGACGCCCACGAGGCAGTCACGGACTGGGCCCGCGAGGTGGCGCAGGCCTACGCGTTCGGCGGCGCGACGCTCCCGCTGGGCGCACTGGTCGAGGACGGCACCGCATCCCCCACGGCGCAGGTCGGCCTGCCGCTGGCCATGATGAACCGGCACGGGCTCGTGGCCGGCGCCACCGGAACCGGCAAGACCAAGACGCTCCAGGGCATGGCCGAGCGGCTGTCCGCCGCCGGCGTCCCGGTGTTCGTCGCGGACATCAAGGGTGACCTGTCGGGTCTGGCCGCCCCCGGCAGCGCGAGCGACAAGCTCCTTGCCCGCACCGCGAGCATCGGCCAGGACTGGCGGGCGACCACGTTCCCGGTCGAGTTCTACACGCTGGGCGGCCAGGGCACGGGCACCCCGATCCGCACCACCGTGACCGACTTCGGGCCGCTGCTGCTGGCCAAGGTGCTGGGCCTGAACGCGACCCAGGAGTCCAGCCTCGGCCTGATCTTCCACTGGGCCGACACGCAGGGCCTGGCGCTGCTGGACCTCAAGGACCTCCAGGCCGTGATCGCCTACCTGGTCTCCGACGACGGGAAGGCCGAGCTGAAGGGCATCGGCGGGCTCTCGGCGGCGACCGCAGGGGTGATCCTGCGCGAGATCGTGGGTCTGCAGGCGCAGGGCGCCGACGTGTTCTTCGGCGAGCCGGCGTTCGAGACCGCCGACCTGCTGCGCACGGCGCCCGACGGCCGCGGGATCGTCTCTGCGCTCGAGCTGCCGAGCGTGCAGGACCGGCCCGCACTGTTCTCGACCTTCCTCATGTGGCTGCTCGCGGACCTGTTCTCCGAGCTGCCCGAGGTGGGCGACGTCGACAAGCCGAGGCTGGTGTTCTTCTTCGACGAGGCGCACCTGCTGTTCACCGATGCGAGCAAGGACTTCCTGACCGAGGTCACCCAGACGGTGCGTCTGATCCGGTCCAAGGGGGTGGGCGTGTTCTTCGTCACCCAGACCCCCAAGGACGTGCCCGGCGACGTGCTCGCCCAGCTCGGCAACCGCGTGCAGCACGCACTGCGTGCGTACACCCCGGACGACGCCAAGGCGCTGCGCGCCACCGCGCGCACCTTCCCCAACACCGACTACGACCTCGAGGAGCTGCTCACCACGCTCGGCATCGGCGAGGCCGTGGTCACCGTGCTCTCCGAGAAGGGCGCGCCGACGCCGGTCGCGTGGACCAGGCTGCGCGCACCGCAGTCCTCGATGGACCCGCTGGACCCGGCGGCCATGAACGCCCAGGTGGCCGCCTCGCCTCAGCATGCCCGGTACGCCGCCGCCGTGGACCGCGAGTCCGCCTACGAGCTGCTCACGGCGCGGGCTGCCCGGGCCGAGGCCGACGCTGCCGCAGCGGCCGCCGCGGACCAGGCGCGCAAGGAGGCGGAGGCCGCCGCCGCAGCAGCACGCAAGGAGGCCGACCGGCGCGCCAAGGAGCTGGAGAAGATCGAGGCCAAGATGCGGCGCGAGTCCGGCTCCTCGCGGTCGCGGTCCTCGCGGTCCCGGTCGAGCGACCCGCTGGACTCGTTGCTGCGGTCGATGGGCACCCAGCTCGGCCGGGAGATCACCCGGACCGTCTTCGGCACGCGCCGGCGCTGAGCCACCGCGGGTGGGCGGCGTCGCCGGGCTCAGTGCGAGAGCAGCAGGAGGAACTCGACCGAGCCGGACGGGTCGACGGTGACGAACCCGAGGTCCGGGGCGGTCAGGTCCAGGTCGGCGAGCACCACGGGCAGCTTGCCGGCGACCTCGATCCGGTCGCCGACGCGCTGCACGCTCAGCTCGGCGGTGACGTCGATGGTCGATCGTCCGATCGTGAGCTTGCCGGGTGCGGAGACGATCACGGGGTCGGTCGCGGTGTCCAGAGCGCTGACGTCGACCGGTTGGGTCAGCTCGAACGTCGCCTGCGGATAGGTGGAGGTGTCCAGCGCGCGACGGAAGTACACGTCGCGGGCGGACTGGTCGGTGGTGATCGAGCCGGCGTCCACCACGACCTGGGCCGAGGCGAGGAGGCCTCCGCTGACCGTCGCGAGCCCGGTCACCTTGTCCGTGCGGCCGACGACCTCGACGGACTCGCCGCTCAGCACTTCGCCGATCCGGTACCCGGCCTGCGACCCGTTGGCCACGAGCCACCGACCGTTGAGGACGAACGGGGCGGTCGGGTCCACCACCGACTCGGCGGCCGGTGACGGTGTGGACAGCGCCAGCGGGTCGGGTGACCGGCTGTCCATCACCCGTGCGTAGACCCACGGCCCGCCGGTCACGGCAACGACCGCGAGCACGAGGCCGACCACCGTGGCGACCAGCCACCACCTGCGGTGCTCGGGGGCGATCGGGTGGTGGGACCGCCGGGGACGGGAGGTGCCTTGGCGTCCGTGCCGGTGCCGCTCCACGCTCCTCCTCCCGGGTCCGATGACGGGGCCCGGCGACTCACCGAGGCCCGGACCAGGGTAGCCCGGCGGCGGCGCGTGGCGGTCGGGGCCGGGTTCCGGGCTCCGACCGGGACGGCCGTCGGGCGAGGCGCCGCGCCGTGGTGGGACCGGCGCGATCAGCCCGGTGCCACCCACCCCGGGCGCGGCGCGGGCACCGGCTCGAGGTCGGTGGGCCAGCCCACCGCCGGACCGACGATCGCTTCCCCGGAGGGGCGCACCTGCACCAGCCGGTAGCGCACCACCCGGTGGGTGTCGGCGTCGAGGTACAGCAGGGTCATCTCCGCGGTGCCACGCAGCGGGCCGACGGTGGGCTCGTTGAGCAGTGCGCCTGCCGTGGACGACGAGATGTACCGCACCCCCTCACCGAGCAGCACCGGGCCGTACCGGGTGTGGTAGTGCCCGGAGAGCTGGGTCGGCACGCAGCCTCGCCGCAGCGCCTGGTCCCCGACGGCCGGCGTGTGGATGAGCAGCAGGTCCACGTCCCCGTCGTCGCACGCGACGTCTCCGAGGCGTTCGCCCTCCTGGGTGGCGGTCTCGTCGGACTTGGGCCGCGTGCCCTCGCCGATCCGGGTCTCGTTCGGGTCGCTGTCGCCGAGGATCCGGATGCCGTCGACGTCCACGACGTGGCCGCTCAGGACGATCGCCCCGACCGCCTTCTCGGTGGCCGCGGTCTGGGCGCTGTCGTGGTTGCCGTCGGCGATCACGTACGGCACGCCGGCGGGCACCGCATCGGCGAACGTCTGCACGCAGTAGGACTCGACCGAGGTGCCGTCGACGGTCGAGTCCCCGGCGTTGAGCACCAGGTCGACGTCGGCGAGAGCTGCGACCCGCGTGATCACCGCGGCCATGCCCACGTTGCAGTGCAGGTCGCTGACCAGCAGCGCGGTGACGGTCTCGACGCTGGGACGCCGACTGCCCGCGAGCTGCGCGGCGGTCTCCTCGCGGGCGAGCTCGGTGTGCCAGGCCTGCTCCACCGCGTCGGCCGCGGCGGCGTAGTAGGCCTCGTTGTCGCGGTACGCCTTGAGCGCCTCTGCCCCGTAGGTGTCCACCAGGCTCGCGAGCCGGCCGGTGATCCGGGCGCCCTCGAGCGGGGTGCCGTCGAAAACCGAGGAGGCCTGCCCGGCGGCGTCCGGCCCCGGCGGGCGCGCCCCGCTCGCCGTGATCGTCCCCGCCACCACGAGGGTGAGCGCGACGCCGCCGGCCACGAGACCGGCGTGGCGGCGCAGCTGGATCGAGAGCTCGGCGCGGCGGGTCGCGCCGAGGACTCGTCGTCCGACCCACCAGACGACGACCATCAGGGCGAGCGCCGCGAGCGCGCGTTGGCCGGCGTCCACCGCGAGGGCCCGGGCGGACGCCTCGATCGTCGACTGCGGTGCGCCGAAGAACTGCACGTAGCGCTCCAGGTCGCTGGACAGCGCGTCGATGGTCGCGGACTGGTCGAGGGCCGTGAGCTCGGCGGGTATCTCCTGGACCACCACGTGGGTGCCGAGCACCAGCGGGAGCGGGGAGTCGATGACGATGCTGCCCAGCGGGCCGAGGTCGATCGTGACCAGGTGGTCGACGGTCATCTCGTAGCGGGCCAGGTGGGGGCCGAGTGTTCCCTCGGCCTCGGCGGTGGTGACGCCGAACGTGAGCGCGGCGAGCACGGCGACGAGTGCGAGGGCGATCCGGGGCGCGATGGCGTGGTGACGCGGTCGCGTCACCTCGGGCACCGGGTGGTCGGTCTCGTCGGTCATCGCCCCTCCAGCCTCACCCATCGGGCTGTACGGGACCAGCGGCGAGCGGGAGCGTGTTCGCCCTGAGCGAACAGGCCCGCCCGGACGGCGGCGGCGGTCCGGCTCAGGCGCTCTGCCGCGCCGAACCGGCGGTCTCGAGACCCTCGAGGACGCGGACCAGCAACGGGTCGGCCCCGTCGGCCAGGGCGTCCAGATCACGCGGCGAGGGGCCGGAGATCACGACGAAGTCGCCGTCGGCGTGGCCCTCGCGCACCGCCACGAGTCCGCAGGCACAGACCCACTCGGCACCCGCGTCGGGGGCGTCGGCGTCGGCGAAGAACACGTGCCGGTGCGTCTGCTTGCTCATGGCAGGGAGGCTACGTGGCGTCACCCACACGGCCCACGGCAACACGCCGCAACCCGGGCACTCCCGGCGCGGACGCACCCGCCTCGAGCCGTGGCTCGGTGGCGGAGGCTCTACCTGCCCCCGCCGCGCGTTCTGTAACTACTAGTATGTACACTCGTCGCATGACCTCACGAGACCGCCTCACCGATGCGATGGCGTCGCTGCTGTGGGAGCGCGGGTACGCCGCGACCAGCCCGAAGGACGTGATGGAGCGCGCGGGCGTCGGCCAGGGCTCGATGTATCACCACTTCTCGGGCAAGCACGAGCTGGCGGTCGAGGCGTTCCGCACCGAGGTCGACCAGCTCGTGGCCGAGTCCGCCGTCCTCGAGGGCCAGGGCTCTCCCCTGGAGCTGATCGAGCAGTACCTGTCCCGGCCGCGCCCGGGCACGCGCGGCTGCCGGGTCGGCCGGATGACCCAGGACCCGCAGGTGGTGCAGGACCCCGAGCTGCTCGGCCTGGTCGCGGGTGCGTTCGACGCGGTCACCGCGCGATGGTCCGGCGCGATCGAGCGCGCGGTCGCCGCCGGCGAGCTGCCGGCCAGCATCCGGCCGGCCGAGCTCGCCCGCACCCTGTCCGCCGTGCTCCAGGGCGGCTACGTCCTGGCCCGCGCCTATGCCTCCCAGGAGCCGATGGACGCCGCCGTGCGCGGCGCGATCAGCCTCATCGAGGCCGCCCGCACGGCGGGCGGCCCGACCCGAGCCCCGTCACACACCATCAAGGAGACACCATGACCGTCCGGGTAGGCATCAACGGGTTCGGGCGCATCGGCCGCAGCTTCCTGCGCGCAGCGCTGGCCACCGACGCCGACGTGCAGGTGGTCGCGGTCAACGACATCACCGACGTCGCGACCCTGGCCACGCTGCTGGAGTGGGACTCGATCTCGGGGCACCTGCCCGGGGTGCGGGCCGAGGACGACGCGATCGTGGTCGGCGAGAACCGGCTGCGGGTCTTCTCCCAGCGCGACCCCTCGCTGATCGGCTGGGGCGAGGCGGACGTCGACGTCGTCATCGAGTCGACCGGGCGGTTCACCGACGCCGCCTCGGCACGCCAGCACCTCGCCGGCGGCGCGCGGAAGGTGATCGTCTCCGCGCCGGCCAAGGGCGACGTGCCCGCGATCGTGCTCGGCGTCAACACCGACGACGTCCACCCGGACGTCGACGACGTGTTCTCCAACGGCTCGTGCACCACGAACTGCCTCGCGCCGATGGCCAAGGTGCTCCACGACGCCGTCGGCATCGAGTCGGGCCTGATGACCACGGTGCACGCCTACACGAGCGACCAGCGCCTCCACGACGCCCCGCACTCCGACCCGCGCCGAGCCCGCGCCGCCGCGATGTCGACCATCCCGACCTCGTCGGGCGCGGCCCGCACCATCGGCCGGATCATCCCCGAGCTCGACGGCAGGCTCACCGGCTTCGCGCTACGCGTGCCCGTCCCCGTCGGCTCGATCACCGACCTGACCGCCGTGCTGTCCCGGCCGGTGACCGTCGAGGAGGTCAACGCCGCGTTCCGCGCCGCCGCCGACTCCCCCGAGCTCGGGCGCTACCTGCAGTACTCCGAGGCGCCGCTGGTGTCCGCCGACATCGTCGGCAACCCGCACTCGGCGATCTTCGACGCTCCGCTGACCGAGGTCATGGGCACCCAGGTGAAGGTCCTGGCCTGGTACGACAACGAGTGGGGCTTCTCCAACCGGCTCGTCGAGCTCGCGCAGCTGGTCGGGGCCGGCGCGACCGACTGACCCGACTCGTCCGGACATGACGAACGGCGGCTCGCATCCCGCGAGCCGCCGTGTTCGGTCGGTGGAGCTGAGGCGACTCGAACCTCTGACCCCCTGTTGCCGCCGACGCGGGTCCGGCGCCGAACAGGCCGACCGCGACGGCCAAGACGGCGGCTAGGAAAGCCAAGGCCCGGCGCGGCCGCCAGGCCGTGCGGGTCGCCGTGGTCACGGCCTCGATCATCGCAGCCGAGTTGCTCTCGACCGGTGAACCACAAGGCTGCGCCCAGCAACCAAACTCACTCATCGACCCCCTCGCCGTTGGGCGGGTGGGCGAGCCATGGCCTACCCCGCGAGATCCAGTCACGCCGATAGGACTCGAAGGACTCGGGCGCCGCCGTCCCGGGGTTGTCATCGTTGCCAAACTCGAAGCCGCACCGGGGACAGACTTCGTACGAAGGTCGGCCCAGGAGGTCCTCGTACGGCGGAGTGAGGACTAGCTCAGGTGGCGGTGGCCACGTCTCATAGGGCTTCGTCGTCAGCTGGTCGTAGCCGCACACTGGACAGGTGAACACCGCGATCACTGCTTCGTCAGGAGCGTGACGAGATCCCAGCTTCCGTCGCTCGCAGGCGAGACCCGGATGCCGAACTGGAATGTACCGTCGCCGCCGGTCTTGGGGAACGTGCCGATCACATCCTCGATCCCGCCCTTCAGCGTCGCTGTCGCGGGTCTGCTCGCGAGTTCCTGCATGTGGCCCCACCAGACATCCGGGTTGCCGCCGGGATCAATCCGGCTCAGGGAGTACGGTCCATCCCCGATCAGATGCTTGTCGAGGTGTGCGCGTGTCAGGCCCCAGTTCGGGTCCGCCGCGTTGGGCCGCAAATTCAGTGCCCGGGTACCGCTACCCGCTCCATCGACCAACACGGCTTCGGTGTTTGCGGCCCCGCTGTCGAATGGCGCCCAGTGTCCCGCGTCGCGGCCACCGGTGGCAATCGCCGTTTCGACCCGCGACGCGATGCGCGCGGCCATGTTGGACGCGGCTTCGGCGACTCGGGAGGCGACGTGGGTCACCACGCGCGCGACTGACTCCGTGAGTGCGCGCAGGGGTGCGTTGACGATCTCGCCGATCCGGACTAGGACCGTGGCGGTTCGTGGGAACCGGGTCGCGGCCCAGGCTGAGGCTGTGGCGAGTCCCCCGCCCATGGGCACGAAGGAGGCGACTACTCCTCCGACGCTGCCCCAGGCGTAGAAGTCGGAGCAGTAGTCGACGGTGTCGGTGTAGCCCATCTGGTAGTCGATGAGGTCGCGGATCGCCTTGGTGCCACCGAAGGTGATCGTGTCGCCGAACCCGGCCAGCCAGTTGCCCGTGTCGTCCAGCCAGTCCAGCCCGAGCGGGTCAACGAACTGAAGCGGGTTGCCAGCTGTGTAGCCGTAGGGGTTGCGAGTGGCGTCGACCAAGGGGTCGATGGAGAGGGACTGCCCGGCCGCGGGGTCGTAGTAGCGGGCACGCAGGTAGACGAGGCCCGTGGTGTCGGTGTACTCCCCCGCGTACCCGAATCGGGTGATGCTCGAGCACTCGTCGCTGGTGACGTTGACGGGCTTGCCATAGGCGTCGTAGTCGGCGTCGCAAACCACCTGGCCGGTGGAGTCGGTCGCGGTGCGCACGGACCCGGTCAGGTCGGCGTGCAGGTAGGTGGTGGTGGCGTCGTCGAGGCTGACCTGCGCGAGCGGAACCGTGCCGGCACCGTAGACGTAGGTATGGTCGCCGTCACTGAGCAGCAGCGGGACGGACGCTGTGGTGTCCCAGGTGAAGTGCTCGGTGACTGAGCCCGCGCCGTTGTCAGTGGTCGCCGACGCCCGTAGACCGGCGGCGTCGTAGACGTAGCTGGTGGCGGTGCCATCGGATTCGGCAAGGCCGACGAGGCGGCCCGCACCGTCGTAGCTGGCGGTGGTGGTCGCGACGGTGGTGCCGTTGTCGACCGCGGTGCTGGTGCGGTTGCCGCGGTCGTCGTACCCGAAGGTGGTGGTCGTGCCGGCGGTCGGGTCGGTCAAGATGCTCGGTTGGCCAGCGGCGTCATAGGTGAGGGCACGACCGTCGGCCATGGTGGTGAGTCGGTCGGCGGTGTCGAAGGAGAAGTCTCCGGCCCCATGAAGCGCCCCAGGTTTGATGCCGCTCCTGTTTGAGTCCAGGAGGATGTCGTCATGCCGAAGAAGATCGATGCGGAGCTGAAGGCCAGGGCGGTGCGGCTGGTGGTCGAGCACCAGCAGGAGTACCCGTCGTTGACCGCGGCCTCGGCGGCCGTGGCCCGCCAGCTCGGGGTGGGCAAAGAGTCGGTGCGCCGGTGGGCCTTGCAGGCCCAGGTCGACGCCGGCCAGCGTCCGGGGGTCTCCTCTGGTGAGCTGGAGGAGATCAAGCGGCTCAAGGCCGAGAACCGCAGGTTGCGGGAGGACGTGGCGATCTTGAAGGCGGCGACGTCTTTGTTCGTGGGGGAGCTCGACCCCCGCGCCCGGTGATCGCCGGGTTCATCGACGCGATGCGAGCCGAGGGCCACGCGGTCGAGTCGGTCTGCCGGGTCCTGCGCGAGCAGGGCGTGCAGGTCGCCGCGCGGACCTACCGGTCCTGGCACCGACCCACCCTCGCGGCCCGCACGATCAGCGACGCCGTGGTGGAGGACGCGGTGCGCGCCGCGGCGTGGACCACCGACGGTGCTGGGGTGCGCACGATGACCCCGGAGGGCCTGTATGGGCGGCGGAAGATGACCTCGCTGCTGCGCCGCACCACCGTGCCCGACGCCTCCCCGGGTGCGGTGGACCGGGCCATGACCAGCCTGGGCCTGGTCGGGGTGCGCCGGGACAAGGGCACCCGGACCACGATCCCGGCCAAGGACGCGATCCGCGCCGGAGACCTGCTGGGCCGCGACTTCACCGCGACCGCGCCCAACCTGGTGTGGGTCAGCGACTTCACCTACGTCCGCGCGTGGGCAGGCTGGGTCTACGTCGCGTTCATCGTCGACGTGTTCGCCCAGAAGATCGTGGCCTGGCACGCCGCCACGACCAAGGCCACCGACCTGGTGATGACCCCGCTACGCATGGCGCTGTGGGCCCGCGGCCGCGAGGGCCACCCCACCCGGCCCGGCGAGCTCATCTGTCACGCCGACGCCGGCAGCCAGTACACCTCGGTGCGCTTCACCGAGCACCTGGCCCTGGAAGGCATCCGGCCCTCGATCGGGACCGTGGGCGACGCGTTCGACAACGCCCTGATGGAGACGATCAACGGCCTGTACAAGACCGAGTGCATCCGCACCACGATCTTCCACCCCGGGCCGTTCAAGACCATCGCCGACGTCGAATACGCGACAGCCGGCTGGGTCGACTGGTACAACAACCGAAGGCTCCACGGAACCCTCGGGTACGTCCCGCCCGTCGAGTACGAGCAAGCCCACTACGCGACCCTCACCCGAGAGCCGCAACCCGCATAGCAGCGGCCGAAGCCCTCGGGCGCTTCATCCAACCAACCCGGGGCGGTTCAGATCGCACGGCCGGGTGGGAAGGGTAGCCGGGCGAGGTAGATCGCCCGATCAAGGCGAGTGAGGGTGGTCGGGGTGTGCAGCCACGTGACGGAGTCTCCTCAAGGGCCCCGCGAGAATCACGGTGTCGTCGGGTAGGAAGAGCTCCCACTGCTCTATGTCCGGGTCGTCGATGGGCCGGATTTGCACCGCGAGGTTCCCGCCGAACTCAAGCGACAGTCTGAAGTTCACCTGATCGAACTCGGCGACCGTGAGGGTCGCCCCATCCAGCCGGGCGGCCGCACTCTCCATCGTTGGTCGCTCGTCATCCGAGGTGGCGACGATCAACGGATCGGCCCAGATGGCCCAGTGCGCGCCATAGATCCCGAGGAAGTACTCCCCAATTGGACTGCCAATCGGATCAATTCTCGTTCTGCCGAAATTGAGGGCGAGGAACGAGCCGAAACTAATCTCGGGACCCCACGCACGAAGTCCTACTATGTCCGCGAGGGCTCGCTGGATCTCGTCGTCTATCACGCAGATCACCCCTCACCGCGAAGGATGCAGGTCGCTTCATCAACTAGATCCTGATACGTCAGATTTTCGCCACTGACAGCGCGATGCAGCCTATCCCGAACGCTCTTAAGTTCGGAGCGGGAGAGCTGCTGCCCCGTTCTCCGTTGCGCTTCTCTGATGGCGTCACCTACTTGACCGTTCTGCCGCTGATTTCCGCGAGGCGTTCCCTTTCGCTGCGGGTCCCACTGCTCAAATTGGCGATCCGCGCCGAAGACAGGCTTGTCGACCGCCAGGGCCACCGAGAACGCCCGCCAGCAGCGAAGTCGACCGCGGTTGGTGCGGACGTTGGGGCACCGAGCCGTCCAGCCGCAGCCGCCGGCTGGACAGCGCCAAGCAGCACCCCGAGCCCCGCAAGGGCAGCGATCAGCCTGAGCCGTCCCGGCGTGTCCGGAGACTCCGAACCTTGGAAGGATCGGAGTTATG
>JAHLLI010000005.1 GCA_020444245.1 Actinomycetales bacterium | reverse complement strand
CGCCATCACGA
The DNA here is from genome assembly GCA_020444245.1 of Actinomycetales bacterium. Taxonomy (GTDB): domain Bacteria; phylum Actinomycetota; class Actinomycetes; order Actinomycetales; family Cellulomonadaceae; genus Actinotalea. The sequence goes on along the minus strand of JAHLLI010000005.1, from coordinate 277,318 downwards.
ACCCCACCGCAAGGCACTAAGCCGATTGACCCAACTCAGGTTCAAGTTCGAGGCACCGCGACAGGGCGTGGGCGCCGACTGTCCGCGGGGTTGATCGCGCGCTGGTTGTGCGCCCTCCTAGCCCACTCGGGACCACACCGGCCGCTGACTAGTCCCGGCCGCGCCGGTGTTCGCCTCGGCGCCACAGCCAGCGCCGGAGGGCGGATCCCTCGATCGATCTCCGGTGACGCGCATCCGCCAACTCGCGCCGCAGCCACTCCTCGGCCAGCTCGGTCCGCGCCGCGCCAAGCTCGTCGACGAGTCGCGCGCGCTCGGCCCGGAGTAGCGGCAGGGCGAGGTCCGCGTCGCGCCCACCGGGCTCGGGCAATGCGGGCCGAGCGACGTCGGGATCGAGGGCGTAGATCCGCTCGAGCTCCGCACCGACGACATCCAGCGAGTGGCGGGCCACGGCGAACTCGCGCGCGCGTGCACCGAGATCGCGCCGAAGGTCAGGAGACAGGATGAGCCGACGCACGACGTCCGTGACCGTGTCCGGCTGAGCAACCATGCATGGAATCTCCCCGGAGACCCTCGTGCTACGCGGAGTGACACGCGTGACGAGCGCACGGCCGAGCGCGCTCGCTTCGAGCGCAGTGACCCCATACCCATCGCCGAGGATCTTCTCGATGACGATGTCAGCCCGCGCGACCCGTGCAAGGGCCTCGGCGTTGTCAGTGTGCTCAACGAGGTCGAGCTGGAAGGCCACGCCCTCTGCCCGCAGCGTGTCGAGGGCCTCCAGCACCATGGCCGTACCCTTCGTGAGCCGACTGCTCGGGATGTGGGCGATCACAGGCACCGCGCGTGTGGGTGGGGACCCGGGTACGAGAGCGTCGGTGTCCACGGCGAGCGGGAGGTAGTGCGCGTCCGGAACGTGCGCGAGGTTCGACGGGCTTGAGATCGTCATCACGTCGACCGTGCCCCGGATCGTCCGGAGCCGTTGCTCGATGACGAGAGGGTCGCCACCGCGTGCCCCGAAGTGGTAGTACGACCAGGGGTCCAGATCCATCTCGCGCTGCGTGTCGCGGATATCAGTGCCGTGGAAGCTCATGACGACCCGTGCCCCCGATGCTCGCCACAGTGGAAGGTCCCACAAGTCACCGAGCGCATCGCTTGGCGGAATCAGCGACCGCGCGAAGTGCAGGTGCACCACGTCGAAGTCCTCACTGAGCGCCATCGTGAACAATCTCAGGGCCGACGCCGCGTCGGCGGGAACAGGGAACTCGCGATCAGTGGGGTAGCCGAACGGACGCGCGCCGACCGCCCAGACCTGCGCCTCGTGCCCACGACGGCGCAGGGCTTCAGCCTGAAGCCACGCTTGGTTCGCGACGTTGGTAGGAGCCAACAGAACCTTCACGGCGAGCCACCGAACGCTCCGGCAAGGCCCTGGGAGCGGGCGGCGCTTGCGTTCGTGCCCGTGGAGAAAGGCGCCAGCAGCGCGATCGGCTCCACGACTGCCTCGTGGGTTGGCGGGCAGCCCGGGAACGCCGGCTCCGCGGTCCGATCGATCCGCGCCAAGTCCCACCACGTTTCATTGCAGACGCCCGGCACCAGTCGACAGAAGCTGCTCCCCGGCTGGTGGTGCCTCGCCCAGGGTACGCGACCGCGACGTTGCCCTCGCGGACATCCCCCTGTCAGGTGCGAGGCGGCACGGTCCTCACTCCGACGCGGGGCGCCCCCGACGCCTGGCCCGCACCGCGGCGAGCGGATGCGCCAGCGCCCACACCACACGACCGATGCGCCACGTTCTCGAGCGGTAGATCGCCTCCAGCCGACGAGACGTGCGCCAATGCGCGAGCGCGAGCTCGTCGTACGAAGCCATAGCCGCGACGTCCGCCGTCCCACGACCCGCGATGGCCGGCGAGAGCTCTGACAGAGCTCGAACACGCTCGGCGAGCGCATCCCGCTCGGACCGGACGAGGTAGAGCTCCGCCAGCCGTCGATCGGTCCGGTCGACCTCAAGAGACCTCGACAGGACGTGTGCGCCCACCGCGTAGATGATCGAGCGATCCTTCTCCTCGCGTGGGATCGCGAAACCGCTCGTCAGCCACGGGTGCGGCGCCACAGGGACCTCGGAGCGCACCGCGACGATCGCGTGGATCGATGCCCCGAGCCCCGAGATCGGAATCGCGTCGATCACCGCGCACCCGGCATCGTCAGCCGCAGCGAGCACCCTGGGCACCGCACTCCGCTCGACTCCTCCCGCGACCACGGCGATCACCCGCGAGCCGAGAGGCAGATCGGCCGGCCAGTAGTCCTGGCCCGCGCGCGCGTCCGCGACGAAGGTCACGACAAGATCGCTCGGACCGATGGTCGCGGCATCGAAGGACTCGACGTTGTCGACCCCGAGATCGACCATCAAGGGGCCCACCGCAGCGTTGGTCGCAAGCACCCGCCCGCCCGCCACGAGGTGCGCGGCGATGACCTCCGCGATCACCATCGCGCTGCTCCTCCGGCCGGCGCCGACACGGGAACCCCGGCGGCAGGCGGGGCAAGGAACGTGGCGGCCAGGATGTCGGCGGACGCACGCCCGTCGTGATACTTCTGCGCGAACTGCCTTCCGGCGGCCGCAGTCGCGGCGTACAGCGCGGGCGCCGAAGCGATCGCTCGCATCACTTCCTCGAGGGTCGAGGGGTTGGCCTCGACGACCGGGATCGGCTCCGGCAACCGCCGGCGGACGGACTCCGGCAGGTGAGACACCACAAGCCGCCCGGCCGCCATCGCCTGGGCCGCCAGCACACCCGGATTGCCGAGCACGACCTGGTCGACGAGGACGTCGACGTCTCTCAGCATGCGGGGCACGGCGCCAGGCGGCAGCGCCTGGAATCGCCGGTAGCGGATGACGCCCTCGCTGTCGAGCTTCTCGAGCACCGGGTCGATCCAGCGGCTCCCCTTCAGCACCGAGCTCGTCGGTGCGTGCCCGACCACGGGTATCGGTCCGCGCAACGCTTCAGGCGTCGGTGCGAAGGAGGCCCGGTCGACGACGACCGGAAGCCAGATCGCACCGGGCACGTAGTCGAAGAGATCCAAGGTCGAGACGTACCGCAGAACGTCGAGGTCACGTAGCAGCGCCTTGCGGACGTTGCCGACCCTTGCGGCCAGGATCCCGGAGAGGCCGTCGTTCGCCGGGTTGCCGAACGGCGACCAGGCATCGAGAGAGGCGTGGGCCGCAGGGTCCCGCACCTCGGAGCCGTGGAACAGCAGCGCGACCTGCTTCCCTGCGGCCAGGAGCGCTTCGACGTCCCTGCGAGCGCTCTCCGCGCCGTCGCCGTGTGCAGGAGCTACCGCGTCCACGGCCACCAGCGGCCGGGCGGCCTCGAGCAGAACGTGGGTGGATCGCTCGAGCAGGTCGGCCGCGATCGCCACCCGTACCGCGGGCCGATCCCACTCCGAGACCGTCAGCGGCAGGGTGGAGCGGAACACGATCCTCGAGCCGTCCGTCCGCACGGCGAGATTCACCGCCTGCGCCCTCGTGTGCGCATTCAGCGCCCGGGCCCAGGCCCAACCCTGCCCAGCGAAGTTGGCCGGGCCGATGACGACCTTCGGGTCGTCCCCGACCGCGCCGTCGCGGGAAGCCGATGCCGTGAGGGCCTCGACCTCGGCCCTGTCCTGCGGCGCCATGGCGTCGAGCACGACGTGCAACCCGTCTGGCTCGAACGAGAGCCAGCGCCCATCCGCCCTCGGCTCGTCGCCCGCCACGACGGCGGGTGTGCTCACTGCGACCCGCGGGCCCGGTTCGGCTTCGGTGAGGACACGGGTCACCGAGAACTGCGGCGCGTTGAGGATGCTGGCGACCGATCGGCCCGCGCGGAGCAACGCCGCGATCCGCTCGCCGGCCTCGAGCGTGCTCACCGCGATCACGTCCGGCAGTTCCTGGGCAACGTGCCAGAGCGCGAAGGCGGAGACCTGGTCCAGCGCTACCGCGACCACGTTCTGGTCGCCGCATTCGGTCAGGTAATCGACGATCAGGTCGGCAGCGGCCTTCGCGCTTTCCATACGCAGCGGGACCGCGCCGGATGGAGGGGGCTGCCCGGGACCCACCAGCTCGGGCAGCTGCGCCTCCCGTCGGCGGACGACGCGAATGCGCAGGGTGCCCGTCGCCTGGTCGTCCGCGGCCGCCTCGACAGCACCGGGATCGGTACGCAGGATCACCAGAAGCACCTGCGCCACGCCTCCGTCGGTCACAGCGGAAGCCTCTGCTCGAGGCGGTCGATAGCACGCGCGAGTACCGCGTCTCGCCGGAACCCCGTGCCGTACTCCAACGCCGCGTCCTCCAAGTCGCCGCGCTCGACCGCGTCTGAGGCTGCGGCGATCATGGCGTCGGCAAGCCCCGACGGGCCGGACTCCAGGCTGGCGTCGTGCCAGCGCGGGTAGCCCGAGAGCACGCGTCGCGCATCGTGCGACGGCGCCAGGGCCGAGACGATCGGGCGCCCGGTCGCGATGTACTCGTAGACCTTGCCCGACGTCACGAGCCCCGATCCTTCCTTGGCAAAGAGCAGGACATCGGCTTGCGAGTATGCCTCCGCAATCCGCTCTTTGGGTTGCCTGCCGACGAACAGCATGCGGTCCGGCCCGTACTCGCGTCGAATCCTGACCTGTTCGGGCGTCATTGATCCTGCATGGCCGAAATGCCCGACCATCCGGAGCTCGCTCGAACTGAAAAGCGCCGATCGCCGGCGTGCGATCCGCCAGGCGTCGCCGATCATCTCGAGCGGAAGGCCAGAGTTGATGGTCCCGATGTAGCTCACGACGAGGGAGCGCCGGCCAGGTGTCGCTGCCGTCAGGTTCTCGGGCTGGAGGAACGTCGAGTCCCAGCCGTTCTCCACCACCCGGATCTTCGTTGCGTGCTGGGGGTACTCGCGCCGGTGCCAGTCGGCGATCGGCGGGTTGACGAACCACATCTCGGTTGCCACATCGAGTGCGTAGTCGAGCCAAGGCCGGATCCGGTCGGCCAGGGGCATGAGATCGCCCGTGTACACATCGAGGATCCACGAGTCGCGATCATCGAGCACGAACGGTACGTCGTGCTCCTGGTGGAGCGCGAGCGCGACGGTGAAGTCCACGTACGGGTTCCCCGTCGCGAGCGTCAGGTCGACGGGGTCGATGGCGTGGAGTGCGAGCGCCACCGACTCGGCTCGAGGGCCCCACGGTGCGTAGACCGGCTCCGGGAAGGCCTCCGCCTGTTCTTCGAGCACGGTCTGGGTCCACGGCCGCTGGTTCTCGGCACGTTCGATCGGCCACCTGTTGATCACGGGGTCCCGCACGTCCTGGCTCATCGGCACGCGGACGACGCGGACGTCCGGGTGCACGCGCGTCAGCAGGCTCTCGTCACCCCCGACCGCGATCGCGAACGTATCGAGGTCGGCCGTCATAACCGTGACGCGATGTCCACGTCTCGCAAGCTCATTCACCGTCGCCAGCGGCCGGTAGGCGCCGGGACCTCGATGCGGTACGAACCCCCACGCCACGTACAAGACGTGCAACTGCCGCGCGGGAACCGAGATCAACAGGAGCCTCCGAATCTCCACCACCCGTGCACCGGCAGCGGGCCGACGGGAATCCTAACAGCCGCGCGGGACCCCACTCCGAGCAGCCTGACGCACGGTCTCCCGGCTCACCGCTGAATGCCGGCGCGCGCGATGGTCCTGGACCAAAGGGCGCCATACGCGCGCCGACCGGGTCGCTCAGGTCACCAGCGCGAACCCGACCCAGCCGTTGCCCACCTGCCTCGGCGACTGGAAGCCACCGCGCCCGTCGCCCGGGAACAGCCACAGGTCGCCGGTCGTGGCCTCACGCGCCAGGACGTCGATGCGGCCGTCGCGGTCCCAGTCGGCGGCGCCGACGATCGCGTCGTACTGGGCCCAGCCGGTGGCCAGGGCGCGGCGGGCATAGAACCCACCGGTGCCGTTGCCCGGGTAGAGCCAGAGCTTGCCGGTCGCCGCCTCACGCGCCACCAGGTCCGCCCGCCCGTCGCCGGTCATGTCGCCGGCGTAGACGATGTCGTCCATGGTGTTCCAGCCGTTGCCGATCAGGCGCGGGGCTGCGAACCCTCCCCGGCCGTTGCCCGGGTAGTACCACAGGTGCCCGTCGGGGGTCTTGGCGATCAGACCGGGCCCACCGCCGGCGACCCACTGCTGGACGCCGACCAGGTCGTCGAACATCTGCCAGCCGTGGCCCACCTTGATCCGCCCACTGAAGCCGCCCTTGCCGTTCCCGACGTAGAGCCAGAGCAGTCCCTGCGGGTCGGTGGCGAAGAACTCGGGCTTGCCCCCGCCGGAGAAGTTGTAGACCTCGGTCATCATGTTCATGGTCTGCCAGCCCCAGCCGATGAGGACCCGCGAGTACCACGTGGTCGCACCGCGCCCCGAGTAGAGGTACAGGTTGCCGTCAGGGCCGCGTGCGATGAGGTCGGAGACCCCGTTGCCCGTCCAGTCCCGCTCCGGGGTGACCAGCGGCGTCAGAGGTGGCAGCGCCTCGACGTCGGCGCGCCAGAGGGTCGACTTCAGGCCGAACGCCGATCGGAAGCTCGACCCGCTGACCTCGACCGACCCGCTCGAGCCCCGGACGAGCACACTCTCCACCCGGCCCCCGAAGGCCCCGCGGCCGTCACGGGTCACGCTCAAAGAGCTGAACGTGCCGATCGACGGCCAGCGGGCCTGGATCTGCGCACGGGTGATGGTCGCCTGCCACTGCGGATAGTGGTCGTACGGGTCCGACCTGGCAACCAGGTAGGGCTGGGAGCCCGCCACCGAGTAGCCGCCGTTCGAGGCGCTGAACTGCGTGAACGCGGGGTCGCCGTGGTACGTCAGCGTGACCCCGGCGGTGCCGCTCACCGCGGCGTCCGCCGACCCCTCGTACGCCCGGATGAGCGAGCCGTCCGCGGCGTAGACGGCCGCGCCCGGGAAGACCTGGCACGCCGTGGTGTCGCACGTGTCGTACCACCACGGCCGGCTGGCGACGTCGCGGTCCCAGCTCGCGTACGTGCGTGCCGCGACGGCCTGCGCCTTGACCGCCTCGAGCGACCAGGAGGCCGGCATCTCGGCCGGCACCACGCCGCGCAGGTAGTTGGCCATCGTCGTGGTCACGGTGGTCGTCACGGTGGACGGGTCACCGGTGTTGGTGCGGTTGGCCTGGACCGTCCCGCGGTACTCGATGTGCTTGCCGCCGGTGATCAGGCGCACGGTCCCGTCCGACGCGGACAGCCCCACCCGGCGGGCGCCGGAGAGGGCGGCCGTCACGGCCGCGGAGCCCGCGTCGTACCAGGTGCCCTGGTAGTAGCCCTCCAGCCGGAAGGTTTGGGACACCAGACGCAGCCGCCAGGCCGTGGGGGTGACCTGGACGCCGCTCCAGTGGGTCACGGTCGCGGGGACCGCCACCGGCGCAGCCGAGGTGCCGGATTCCGGGTCCGACGCGGTGAGCGTCATGCCCGGCTCCGCGAGCACCCACGTCTCGTTGGTCGTGGTGACGTTCTTGATCCAGACCGTGATCGGCGCGGTGTCGTCCGCCACCACGGCCGTGGTGCCCGGGTAGTAGGCGGCCAGGATGGTCGCGTACTTCTGGCCGGCCTCGGCACGCCCCTTGGCGCCGTACTGGGACATCCCGATCCCGTGCCCGTAGCCCTGGCCCACCAGGTGCAGGTCGCCCAGGGCAGCCGCGGCGGGTCCCGTCGCGGCCATCACCAGCGGAAGGGCGAGGGCGCTCGAGGCGAGGAACGCCCAGAACCGGCCCGTTCGAGTGCGCTGCCTCATCGCAGGTTCCCTCCGGCCGCACCGGCGAGCGGGATCACGTCCAGGCGGGGGGCGAAGCCGCCATTGCCCGTACCCATGTAGATCCATGTCTTGCCGCTGGGGTGGCGCGCGAGCAGGCCGGGTCGCCCGTCGCCGAGCGGGTTGTTCAGGGCCACGACGTCGGTGAAGTACTGCCAGCCTGCACCGATCGTCGCGCCGCCCGTGAGGTAGTTCTCGCTCCGCGTGGAGAACATCCGCAGGGCGCCCGTCGAGGTGTTGATCGCCAGCACGGTAGCGCCGGTGTTGCGGTTCCAGCTCGGCGCACCCACGAGGCGGTAGCTCGCGAACCCGTTCCCGACCTGGACCGGAGTCATCAGACGCCCGGTGTCGGGGCTGAACGGGTACAGGAACAGCCGGCCGTCCTTGTACTTCGCGAGCAGGTCCGGCGCACCGTCGTAGTTCGCGTCGCCGACGGCGACGAGCTGGGTGAAGCCACTCCAGCCCACGCCGATCTGGACCGGTTCTCCGAGGGTTCCGTCGGCGCCCGTCTCGTGCAGGAAGAGCCGGCCGGAGGAGTCCTTGGTCACGACGTCCGCCTCGGGGCCGCCGACCACGTCGCCCACCACCACGGTCTCCACGGCCGAGGCCGTCGACACCGTCGAGCGAGCGGTCCGGCTGAAGGAGACCCCTCGCTTGGCCGGCCGGTAGGTGAGCGTGCCGTCCGGCTCCGCGACCAGCAGCGCAGAGGCCACACCGGGCCGCCAGCCGGCCCCCGACATGAGGCCGGACTCCGGGCTCCAGGGAGCGCTCCAGGTCTTCGCCGCCGCGAAGCTCCGGCCGCTCGTTCCCGCCATGGTGAGCATCGCGCCGGAGGCGCCGTCACGGGCGAGTAGGTCCGCACGGCCGTCCTGGGTCACGTCACCGGGAGCCACGATGGCGTCGACCGTCGTCGGCAGGCGCCCCACGCTGTACGCCGCGAGGAACCTACCGGTCCCGGAGAACGGGTAGACCCGCACGGTCCCGTTCGACAGGACACCGACCAGATCCGGGCGGCCGTCGCCGGTGAGGTCTCCGGCGGTGTTCATCGCCAGGACCGTCTGCCACCCGTTGCCGATCGCGCGCCGGGACGAGAACGAGTTGTCACCGCGGCCCGGGTACAGCCACAGGATCCCGGTCGAGCGCTCGATCGCCAGGAGATCCGCCTTCCCGTCACCGTCGAAGTCTCCCGGTGAGACCACCTGCGACATGGCGCCCCAGCCGGGTCCCAGGACGGTGCGTCCCGAGAATCCGCCGCTGGTGGTGCCGTGATAGAGGATCAGCTTGGTGGTCGCGGCCTCGCGCGCGACGATGTCACGGGTCGTGCCACCGGCGAAGGCGGGGCCGGTGGTGAGCTGGTCCATGATCTGCCAGCCGTTGCCGACCTTCGTGCCCGCCGTCACGGGCGTCGGGTCCACGGTGTACACGTCGGTCGTCGCGCCGGTCTCGAGGACGTCCACCGACCCCTCGGCGACGATCCCCCTGTCGTACCAGACCGGGTTGAAGGTCTGGAGGGCGGCCGCGCGGGCCCGGATCGTCGGGAGCAGCGCGTAGAGGTACCGGCCCGGGCACGCCGTCTGGGCGCTGGGCACGTCGCGGTGGCCGATCACGTTGGGCAGGGTGGTCGTGCCGAGCTTGAAGGTCTCACCCACGACGACCTTGTGGATCGCGAGCTTCCAGGCGATCAGCGCCGAGACGCTGTTGACGACGGCGGACGGGACCGGAGCGATGTCGAAGTTGCCGATCACCGAGATACCGGTGGACACGCCGTTCGCCTCGGACGCGTGCACGCCGCGGATCTCCTTGTCCACACCGCCCTGGCGACCCTCCCAGATCCGGCCGAACCGGTCGACGAGGAAGTTGTAGCCGATGTCCGACCAGCCACGTGCCTGCACGTGGTAGGCCTGGATCGAGCGGAGCATCGCCGGCACCTGGTCGGCGCTGTAGGTGTTGGACGAGACCGTGTGGTGCACCACCGCTGCCTGGACGTCCGAGGGGTCCGGCGTGCCGATGAACGGCTGAGCGCCCCACTCCGAGCGCAGGTGGATGGTGGGGCGGGCGGCGCTGACCGGGCTGAGCGGCCGGTCCAGCGTCGGGACCACGGTGGCCACGCCGGTGTCGGACACCACGGTCGCGGGCGCGCGGCCCGCGGAGGTCAGCAGGGCGGACCGCACGGTCGCGTCCGCCGTCGCGGATGCCGTCTCGACGTCCACGACCGCCGAGCCGTCCTCGACGACCGGCTCCGGGGCGTCACCGACGCCGATCACGGACAGCCGCAGCCCCGGGGGTTCGGTGCCGTCCGTGGTCAGCGCGCGGACCTGGACCTCCTCCGCCTGCGTGAGGACATAGGGCTCGGTGCCCGGGCGACCGACCTCGCCGTCGACCTGCTCGACGTCGAGCGCTGCCCACGGACCCCACTCGCCACCTTCGCGGGCACGCACGTCGACCTGGACCGCGCCGTCGGTGCCCCCTGGGTCCCAGGTGACCCCCAGCGTCGCGACCTGATCCGCAGGCACCTGGAGCGGGTCGCTCAGGCCGACCACGACCTGGTCGGCCGACGCCGCGTCGGGCGCGCCCTCGACGGCCACCTGATCCTGAGTGGTGACTCCCCCGGCGACGCTCGGGCCGTCGACCTCGGGCTCGTCCAGGCCCGCGGCGCTGACGTCGCCCAGCTCGATGCTCTCGACGATGACGTCGGGTTCGGAGGGGTCGGCTGCGGTGTCCGCCTGTGCGGGTGCTGCGAGGGCAGCCGCCACCAGTCCGAACAGGGCGAGGGCTGACGTGGAACGGCGCACGACGGACATGGTGGAGGCAACTTTCACTCTTAGGACTTCGGATGATCGCAGGCGGATCTGTAGTTGTCGGTCACGCCGCGCCGCGACTGGCCACGAGGACACTCCGACCGCGTACGTCCTCCAGCCACCAACCCGAGCACCGCGACGGCCGGGTCGCTCAGTACGGTAACCCGGCCCCGCGGCAGAGTCACGGACCTCGGGTGTGACGCGAACGACGTCCGCGTCGCTAGGACAGTCGCTCGTACACCCCGGCGATCCGCGATGCCTGGTGCTGCCAGGAGTACTCGCGGCGCAGCCCGGGGTCTCGCACGGCTTCGCGCAGCCGCGGAAGATCGGCGAGCACCTCACGAACGGCACGGGCCACGTCGATCGGGTCATCGGGCTCGAACGTCGCACCCACCCCGTGGTCGTGCACGAACCGCCGCATCTCCGTGGTGGCACTCACCGCCACCGGCAGACCGGCGTAGACGTAGTCGAACAGCTTGTTCGGGAGCGCCATCTCGTGGTTGTCCAGGCCACGTGTCATCGGGTGCACCCCGACGTCGGCGGTTGCCAGGAAGGCGAGGATCTCCTCCGGGGGCACCGGCTCCACCAGGTGGAAACGGTCGGCGACGCCGTGTCGGGCGGCTGAGTCCGCCAGGGCGAGCGCAACCGGGTAGTGGGCGTTGGGCACGCAGACCGCGGCGAGGTGCACCCCGTCCAGGTGGTCGAGCGCCTGGATGAGCGCGTCGAGGTTGCGCAGTCGCCCGAGCACGCCCGAGTACACCAGCAGGGGCGCCTTGGGCCCGACGCCGGTGGCGGACCGCACGTCCCGGTCGCACGGGGTGGGCGCGGCGTCCGCCGGCGTGTTGAGCACCACCGTGGGCCGCTCGGCGAGCCGGTACCGCTCCACGAGCGCGTCGGCGATCGGGTCGCTGACCGTGATGATGGCGTCCGCAGCATGGACGAGGTCGGCCTCCATCGCCCGGTAGCCGGCCTCGAGGATCGGATCGCCGCCGGTCATGCCCGGCACGTACTCGTGCGCGTCGTAGACGAGCGGCACCCGGCGGGCCGAAGCGTTCAGCCGCCGCGCCGCCTGGACCCCCGCGCCGAGCAGGTGGATGTCGTGGATGTGCAGGACATCGGGCTCCAGGCGCCACAGCCACGAGGTGAAGACGGCCTCGAGGTCGGCGATGTTGGGCAGGTCACGTCGCCAGCTGACCCGTCCCCGCCGCACCTTCGCGCGGTCCCAGCGGCGCCACAGACCCTTGGCGACACGGTCGAGGACCCGGTGCGCGCGAGCACGCAGGAGGTGCACGCGCCGCAGCCCGACCGCAACGCCCCGGACCAGCACCGGCCCCCCGGCGGCCCTGGCCAGACGCGCCTGGCTACGCACGGCTGCGGCGCGAGCCGACCCGTCGCTGCGGTACCCCGGCCACACCGGTCGCCACGCCCGGCGCGCGATCCTGCGACGACGTTGGTCGTCGCGCAGGAGGTAGGGCACCGGCAGACCGATCGTCCGGACGTCACCGAGCTCGCCCTCGACCACTGCCGTCCCCTCGTGGTCGCCGTAGACGAGCGTCACCCGGCGGCCGCTGGCCGCCACCGCGAGCGCGCTCTTGCGCACCCGTGCATCGCGGGCGATCGGGCTCGCCACCGCCATCACGACGTGGGGCCGGGGGTCGTCGGTCTCGTGCTTCGTCACGTCGTTCTCCCGATCGGCGACACGCGTGTCACGGTGGTGGCCCCTGGGCGCCAGGCAGCCTCCCCGAGCCCCCCAAGCAGCTCGGCGTAGACCCCCCGCAGGACCTCGGCCTGTGCCGTCCACGCGAACCGCCGCTGGATCTCGTCGTCGGCGATCCGGGCCCGGAGCTCCTCGGCCCGCTCGAGAACCGCCCGCACGGCACGCGCGAGGTCGGCGGCGTCGCCTGCGCGGTGGACGTCCCCGACCCCGAGCTCGGTCACCAGGTCCGCCTGGGCGGGCGTGTCGCTGGTGACCACGGGGATCCCCGCGAGGAGGTACTCGCAGAACTTGTTCGTCAGCGCGACGTCGTGGTTGACCACGTGCAGCAGCGGCGAGAGCCCCACGTCGGCCGACGCGAAGTAGCGCGTCACGTGCTCCGCCGGGACGAACCCGACCTGGTGGACCCGGTCGGCCACACCGAGGCGTTCGGCCTGGGCCAGCAGGTCGAGGACGACGTGGCTCGAGCGGTTGACCACGAGCGCCAGATGCACGCCCGGGAGCTCCACGAGCGCGTCGATCACGGTCTGGACCCCGCGCGCAGGGTTCACGCCGCCGCCGTAGACGAGCAGGGGCACCCCCTCCGCCACCCCCGCGGCGTCGCGGACGCGTGGGACGTCGGGTGTGTCCGGGTCGACCACCGGAGCGTTGAGCACCAGGTCGGGGCGGGCCCGCAGGTGGTGGTCGCGCTCCAGCAGCTCCGCCAGGGGCTCCGAGACCGTGATCACCCGGTCGAAGTCCGGCAGGAACTCCCGTTCCAGGTCGCAGTACGCCGCCACCGTGCGCACCGGGACGTGGGCCAGTCCGGGCAGGTACTCGCGCGCGTCGTAGACCAGGCGGACCGTGCGTCCGGCGAGCGCGGCGCGGCCGGCGGCGCGGGCGGCCACGCCCATCATGAAGACGTCGTGCACGTGGATGATGTCGGGAGCCAGCTCGTCCAGGACCCGGCCGAGGACGATCTCGTCGTCGATCGCGACCGAGAGCTCACTGCGCCAGCGGACGGTCCGTCGCGCGCGGGCCAGCGCCGTGGATCTGCGCCGCTCGCTGGCCTCATGGTCGGCGAGCTCGGCGGCACGCCTCCGTCGGAGCAGCTCGGACCGCGCTCGGACCACGACCTTGCCGACGAGCAGGGCCAGGCGCCCGGAGGAGACCGACGGCGCAGGTCCGTCGACCACACCCTCGCGGCCGGCGTCGCGCGCCCGCCGGCCATCGGCGGCCCGCGCCTCGCGTGCCAGGTACGACAGCCGCGCCCTGGCCGTCTTCTCCTCCGACTCCGTGGCGTACCAGGGACGGACGGCGTCCCGCAGCCGACGCCACCATGCGCCCGCGCCCGCGTTCCCGACCCGCGGCGGGACCGCAACCACGCGCACCGTCGCGTCGCCCACCCGCAGCTCGCGACCGCTCCCCGAACGCACCACACCCAGGCCGACGGTGTCCATCCCGAGGCTCGCCGCGGTCGCGAGGTTCTTCAGCAGGCGCGCGTCGGAGAGGACGTCGTTGCCGGGCATCAGGACGATCCGCGGGCGCTCCTTCACTCGATCCCCCCGGCGTCCGCCGCGAGCCCGGAATACAGGTCGCGGATCGTGTCCGCCTGCGCCGCCCAGGAGAACCTGCGGCGCAGCCCGGCGTCGGAGGCGATCCGCTCGGCGAGCCGGTCGTGGTCGTCGAGCACCTCGCGCACGGCCGCCACGAGCCCGGCCACGTCGCCGGCCGGGTACACCGCGCCAAGGTCGAGCTCGTCCACCAGGGCCGCCTGCGCCGGGGTGTCGCTGGTCACGATCGGCAGGCCCGCCTGCAGGTACTCGCAGAACTTGTTCGTGAGGGCGACGTCGTGGTTCGGCGAGTGCAGCAGAGTGCTCAGGCCGACCGTCGCCCCGGCGAAGTAGTGCGGGACGAGCTCGGGGTCCACGTAGTCGGCCAGGTGCACGCGGTCCGCCACACCGAGGTCGGCGGCAAGCTCGAGCAGGGCACGCACCACGTAGTTGAGCCGGTTGGTCACGACCACGAGATGCACACCGGCGAGCTCCGGCAAGGCTCGCACCGCGGTGTCGACCCCGCGCGCGGTGTTGACACCGCCGCCATAGACCAGGAGGGGCACGGGTGCCGGCACGCCGACGGTGTCGCGCAGCGTGGTGAGGCCCTCGGGACGCGGTGCCGTCATGGGTGCGTTCAGGACCACGAGCGGACGACGCGCCAGACCGTGGTCCCGCTCGATCAGCCCGGCGAGCGGCTCGGAGACGGTGATCACCCGTTGGGCTCGACCGATGTGACGACGCTCGAGGTCCGCGTACGCCGCGACCGTGCGTACCGGGAGGTAGGACAGCCCTCGGACGTACTCGTGAGCGTCGTACACCAGGGCGCACCGGCGTCCCGCGGCCCGCGCCCTGTCGACCACGCCGCAGGCGACGGCGAGCCCGAACACGTCGTGCACGTGGACGACGTCGGGCTCCCAGGCGTCCATCACCGGTCCCAGCGCGTCCTCGTCCCTGACCAGCACCGGCAGCTCTCGACGCCAGTCGAGCCGCCCGGCCAGCAGGGCCGCGACCTCCGCCACCCGCGCGGCGTCGTCGGGTTCCCGGCGCGCTGCGGGCCGCGTCGGGATCCGGCGCGCCACGACGAGCCAGGCGCTGCCGCCGGCGGCCATCGCGCCCAGCACGGCGCGCCGCCAGCCGCGCTTGGCTTGCGCCGTCTCGCGCCACCGCGCGACCTGGCCCCGCGCCGCGACCGCGGCATCCTCGTCAGGGAACCCCCAGCGGAGCACGATGTGGAGCTGACGCCACTTGCTGGCCACACGCTCCTTCACGGTGGGCCGGGTCCCGACCACCACGAGCTCGGCCCCGCTCAGCTCACCGCGGTGACCGGCGCCCTGACGCGTGACGCCGAACGCCGCGACCTCGTGCCCCGCGGCCACGGCCGTCGCGATGTACTTGCGCACGCGGGCGTCGGAGACGACGTCGTTGCCGGCGAGGTACGCGATCCGCACCGGTCACTCACCATGCCCCTGCAGGAAGCCGCCGAGCACGCGCGCCGAGTAGGCACCCGAGTGCACGGTCCGGGCGAACTCCACCCCGGCGGCGGCGACGGCACGGACGCGCTCGGGGTCCGCGACCAGAGCCCGGACCACCTCGCCGATCGCGTCCGGCTCGGCCTGGACGATCGGGAGCTCGAGCCCGGTGGCCTCGAGCACGCGAGCGCGGTTCTCGCGCGTCACGTTGCCCACGACGGCGCGGCCCGCGGCCATCGCCTCGCACGCCGCGACGCCGTAGCTACCGAGCAGGAACTGGTCGAGCACGATGTCGGCGCCCTTGTAGATGTCGGGCATCTCGGCGGCGCTCAGACGCTCCGGTCGCCGGTACTCCACCAGCCCTGCGGCGTCGAGCTCGGCCATCGCGGCGTCGACCAGCGGCGTGCCCTTGACCCTCGAGTTGCTCGGCGCGTGCACGACCACCGGCCGTCCCTCGGAGAGCACGGACCTGCCACCAGCCCACAGGTCCGGGTCGACCACCACCGGGCACCAGCGCGCGAACGGCAGGTCGTCGAGCAGGTCGGGGGTCGAGACGAAGACCGGTCCCTCGAAGTGATGGAGGTGGCCGACGAACGACTCGGACTGACGCTGGAGCCGGGCGACCTCGTGCCACTCCGGGTCCCGGTACGGGGACCACGGGAAGCGCGCGGCGTGGTGCGCGGGGTTCCGCGAGTCGCTGCCGTGGGACATCATCGCGACCTTCAGACCGCGCTTCTCGAACGCCCTGGCCTCGCGGAACGGGTCGAGGTGGTTCAGGTCGGCCGTGAGCGTGCGGCCGGCCTCGAGGATGACGTGGGTGAACGTCGACGTGATGTAGCCGAACTGGTCCCGCTGCCATCGGCGGTTGCGGCGGAAGACCGCCGGCGTGACCGTGTAGTCGTCGGGGAACGAGAAGCCACCTGTGATGTGCAGGGCGAAGCAGACGGCGCCGGTGTCGGGCACGTGTCGCTCCATCGCCCGCGCCCAGGCGTAGCCCTGGCCCGCGAAGTTCGCCGGGCCGACCAGCACTCGCGTCCCGGTCGCCGGACGCTCGGGCCACCGGAAGTCGTCGGGGAGCTCGGCGCTCTCCGTGCGCCCGCTGCCGCGACCGGTGAGCACCCTCACCCAGCGCTCGGGAATCCGCCAGCGCACCCAGTCCAGCACCGCGTTGGCCCAGCCCGGCAGATGGTGGCGCTGCCGCGCGAGTGCCCTGACCACGGCCACGACCCGACGACGCACGGCCCCAGCCACGGTCCTGGGCCGATCCGCGTCGCCCGACGCGCCTGCGCTGCCCGTCACAGCTCTCCCGTCGCGTGTGCCGCTCTCGTGCCCGCGCAGTCTCGCACGCTCGCGCGCCTCCGGGGCAGCCCCGCCGACCAGCTCGCGGCAGGCCGAGACGAACGCGTCCGGCGCTGCGACGGAACCCGTCGCCGCGTCACGGGCGGCCCGCGCGACCTCCGCCCGCCGCTGCGGATCCGCGGCCCACGCTCGCAGCACGGCGGCCGCAGCGGCTGCGTCGTCGACCACGACCCCGGCACCGGTCTCCTCCAGCAACGCCGCCACCCGCGGCAGGGGTGTGGCCACGACCGGCAACCCGCAGGCCAGGTACTCGTGCAGCTTGGAGGGCATCGCGCCCCGGAACGCCGGGGTCTGGTCGAGCAGCAACAGCCCGGCCCACGCCCCTCGGGCGAGCGCCCACGCCTCTCGCGGCGGCATCCTGCCGTGCAGCCGGACCCGCGCGGCAAGGTCGGGGTCGGCGGCCAGGCGTGCGTCGAGCGCCGCCCGGTCGCCCGGGCTCACGGCACCGACCAGGTCGAGCTGCCAGCCGGCCGCCGCGACCGCGTCGAGCATGGCGAAAAGCCCCCTGCTGCGCCGCAGGTCGCCGACGTACAACGCGCGCGGCTCGGGACCTGGGTCGGTGGCACCCGGCAGCATCGCGGCGTCCGGCAGGTTCGCCAGCACCACGGGCCGCAGCCCGGGCAGCAGGTGGTCGTCGGCCACGACGGCCTGGTCGGCGCGGCGCGCGGCCCAGATCCCGAGCCTGGCGACGGCGACGCCGGCGAGGCGGGCGGGCCCGGAGGCCCACGCCCGGTCGCGCAGCAGCAGCTCGTAGTCCTCGTGGACGTCGGCCACCACACGGACGCCGGGCCGTCCCAGCAGCCGGCCCAGGTCACGGCGGACGACGGCACCCAGGGCCGAGTCGGGGTCGAGCGCGATCAGCACCGAGCCCGAGGCGATCCAGGGCAGGCGCAGCGCGCGCAGGGCGCGGACGACGCCCCCGCGCCGCGGCCACGTGCGCACCGGAACGCCGGGCGGTCCTCCGCGCGGGTCTCCCAGGGCGAGCACCTCGACCGAGAGCCCGGCCCGCTGGAGAGCAGCCACCTCGCGATGCAGGCGCGCGTCGGCGACGTCGTGGCCGGAGGTCACGACCGAGAGGTCGACACTCACAGGTCGTCGAGCGTGAACGCGTCCTCACCGACCTTGAGGAACTTCGTGTACGCGGAGATGCACCGCTCGGGCGAGTCGTGCATCATCAGCTTGCCCTTGTGCATCCAGATGCAGTCGTCGCACATCTGCTCGATGCTGCCGAGCGAGTGGCTGACCAGGAACATCGCGCGCGACGACGACATCAGCTCGCTCATCTTCTCGCTCGCCTTGACCTTGAACGAGGCGTCGCCGGCAGACAGCGCCTCGTCGATCAGCAGGATGTCCGGGTCCATGTGCACCGACACGGAGAACGCCAGGCGCTGGTACATGCCCGAGGAGTAGGTGCGCATCGGCAGGTCCATGAACTCGCCGATCTCGGCGAACTCCGCGACCTCCCGGGCACGCTCCTCGACCTGGTCGCGCGACAGCCCCGCGGCGAGCCCGCCGAGGATCACGTTCTCGCGCCCGGACAGCAGGCCGTTGAAACCGACACCGAGGGCGAGCAGGGAGCTGATCTTGCCGCGCACCTCGATCCGGCCGCTGGTCGGCGGCAGCACGCCGGCGATCGAGCGCATCAGCGTCGACTTGCCGGCCCCGTTCGCGCCGATGATGCCCAAGGACGTCCCCCGCGGGACGTCGAAGGACACGTGGTTGACGGCTTCGACCTCGCGCACGGCGCGCTCGCCGCGCCCGAGCCGCACGATGGCGCTCTTGAACGTCGGCACCTTCTCGAAGGTCGTGCGGTAGACGATCGTGACGTCCTGCACGCTCACCGTCGGCGGCTCGCCGGGCAGCGGCGTCTGCTTCGGGGTCTTGCGCCGGCTCTTCTCGGCCTCGTCGACGGGCGGCGAGTCCTGAACGGCGCCCGTGGCGTCCTGGACCCCGGGCTCGAGCTTGGTCTCGCTGACAGATGTCGAGCGGTCAGATGCGGACAGCGAAATCACGCTCCCTCGACAGGAAGTACAACGAGCCCCCGACCAGGGCGACGAGAGCCCAGCTGGTCGCGGCGATCCAGATGGTCGCCGACGGCATCACGCCGTTGAGGGTCAGATCCGTCCAGCCGCCGATGAGCGAGTACAGCGGGTTGAGGACCATCAGCTTCGCGTAGTGCCCGAAGCGGGACTCAGCGAGCTCCGGCGACCAGAGCACCGGCGAGATGTACAGCCAGATGCGCAGGAAGTAGGGCAGGAAGCTGCTCGCATCCCGGAAGTAGACCTGGACCGTCGCCATGAACGCCGCCATACCCATGGCGAACAGGGTGAGCAGCCCGAGGAAGACCAGGCCCAGCGGCATCATCCAGGTCCACGCGCCGCCGGCGATGATGTGGAACACCAGGTACACCGGCACCGTCGGCAGGAAGCGGAAGAACGCCGTGCGCACCGCGGCCAACGGCATGAGCAGCCGCGGGAACGCCATGTTGAGGATCAGCCGGCCACCGGTGGTCACCGAGCCCGCGCCGGTCGAGACCGCACCGGAGAAGAAGTAGAAGATGAAGATGCCGCCGACGATCCTCGCCAACGCCTCGGGCCCCGCGTTGCTCTGGCTGATCACGTTCACCAGCAGGAAGTACACCAGGGCGAGCATCAGCGGGTTCAGCACCAGCCAGAGCTGGCCGAACACCGTCTCGGAGTGCGCCGCCTTCATCCCCGAGCGGGAGAACTCGGCGGCGAAGGGCAGGCGCTGGAACAGGTCGCGGAAGTACGGGCGCAGCGGAGGGATGCCTGCCCGGTGGGGTTCGTAGACCTGAAGCTCGGCGTCCCAGTCGGGCACCGTCGCGGAAGTGGTCATCGTTCGGTCCTCATCGGAGTCTCGCCCACGGGCGCGGTGTTGGCCGCGCGAGCCGACCCAGGATAGACGGTTCTCGGACCGGGCCCGGACCTCGAGCCACCCGGCGCACCGCGCAGGAACCCGGCGCCCCAGGTCAGGTGCATCGTGGCGAGCACCACGGGAAGCCAGGCACGCGCCCGGGCGGGCATCCCGCGCCCCACCACCGCCGAACCCGCGGTGACCAGGACGAGATAGCCACCCGGCAACGCGGCACCCGCCAGCATCCATCGCGGACCGGCCGCACCGACGACCGCGGCGACGGCTCCCGCCACGCACGCCACCAGCGTCACCGGCGGGGCGAGGTAGCGCAGGCTCGCGGTCTCGGGGTACCGGGCGATCACCTGGCGCCGCCACCGGCCCGTCGCGTGGAACTGGCGCGCAAGGGCGCGCAGGCTGCCCCGCGGCCGGTAGTCCACGCCCAGGGCCGGGTCGAACCACACCGTCTCCCCCGCGGCCCGAAGGCGGTAGTTCAGCTCCCAGTCCTGGGCACGGATGAACTCCTCGTCGAAGCCGCCGACCGCCTCGACCGCGTCGCGCCGGAACGCACCGAGGTACACGGTCGCGGCCGGGCCCGCCTTGCCGCCGGTGTGGAAACGCTCGGCGCCGATCCCCAGCGGGGAGCTCATCGCGCGTGCGACCGCCTGCTCGAACGGCGTGCGACCGACCGGGACCATCATGCCGCCGGCGTTCGCCGCTCCGGTCTCGGTGAGGAGGGCCACGCACCGCGTCACGTAGTCCGGGGGGACCTCCGCGTGCCCGTCGACCCGCACGATGTAGTCGTGGCTCGACGCCGCGATCGCGAGGTTGAGGCCGGCAGCGGTGCGGCCCGTGGGGTTGTCCACCACCCGCACGCGCCGGTCGGCGGCAGCGATCGCCGCGGCGATCTGCGCGGTCTCGTCTGCGCTGGGACCCACCGCGAGGACCACCTCGAGCGGCCCCGCGTACCGCTGCGCCAGGACGCGCCGGACCGCCGCCCGTAGGTGCGGCCCCTCGTTGCGCACGGGCAGCACCACGGACACGCCGGGCAGCGCAGGCTCGTCGTCGGACATCCCGATGATGGTAGTCACCGCAGGCCGCCCATCTGCACAAGTCCTCCACGGTGCCGCTCCGCCACCACCGCGGGTGGCCGTGCGCGCGTCCCTAGACTGAGCGCCTGTGACCGCCAGACATGCGACGAGCCGCGAGGCGGGCGTCCCCCGGCACGCCGGGCGCGTCCATCGCCACGGGCTGGCCCGCGCGATCGCCCTGACGACCGTGGCCGTCGTGGCCTTCGGTTTCGCCGGCGCGGCCACCGCGTACACCCGGCTGCAGGGCAACATCCAGTCCGCGGACGTCGAGTCGCTGCTCGGCACCGACCGGCCGACCCAGGTCACCAAGACCCCGGACCCCGACGACCCGAACGCCGGCTCGCCGGTCACCATCCTCGTGCTCGGCTCGGACACCCGCGAAGGCCAGGGCTCGTACGCCAAGGACGACGTCGACGGCCAGCGCTCGGACACCACGATCGTCGTGCACATCTCCGCGGACCGGACGCGGGTCGAGATGGTGTCCATCCCCCGCGACTCGCTGGTGGACATCCCGGCCTGCAAGCGCTCGGACGGCAGCGAGTCAAGGCCGCAGTACAACGCGATGTTCAACTCCGCGTTCTCGATCGGCGGCCAGACCGGTGAGGTCTCCGACGCCGCCGCCTGCACCCAGAAGACGGTCGAGAGCCTGACGGGCGTGTACGTCGACGACTTCGTCGTGGTGAACATGGCGGGGTTCGTCAACATGATCGACGCGCTCGGCGGCGTGCCGATGTGCATCGAGGAGGACATCGCCTCCCCCAAGGCCCACCTGGACCTGCTCACCGCCGGCTACCACGTGCTCGACGGCACCACGGCCCTCGGCTACGCCAGGGCCCGCACCGGTACCGGGCTGAACGGCTCGGACACCTCCCGGATCGGGCGTCAGCAGGAGCTCATCGCCTCCGTCGCGCAGACGGCGATGGCGAAGAACCTGCTCACGGACATGCCGGCGCTGCTCCAGTTCCTGGACGCAGCCACCAAGAGCCTGACCATCTCCAGCGGGATGTCGTCGATCCCGGACCTCACCGGCCTCGCCTTCAGCCTGCGCAACATCGACCGTGGCAACATCACGCTCATGACGATCCCGTGGCGCGTCGCGCCCTCGGACCACAACCGGGTGGAGTGGACCTCGGAGGCCGACGACATCTGGGCTCGGATGGCCGCCGACGAGCCGATCGTCGACCGACCGGTCCCGAGCACGGCCACCGCCTCGACGACCGGGGACCCGGGCACCACGCCGGGCGCCTCCAGCGGCACCGCCCCGGCGGCGACGGCGACGGCGACCCCGACGAGCACGCCCACGCCCGGCGTCGACCCGTTCACCGCGGACGACATCTCGAGCGTGTGCGGCGATGGCTGACACGCCCCCACCGAGCTTCCGGCCCCAACGCCCGCCTCGGCGCCCCACCGAGGGCGGCGACCAGGCGATCCCGGTCGGTCGCCCCGGTACCGGGTCGGGCGGTCGCCCCGCCGCCGGCTCCGGCGGTCGCCCCGCCGCAGGGTCGGGAGGGCGGCCCGGCAACGGGTCCGGCGGGCGTCCCGCGCCGCCGGCCCGGAGCGGCGGACCGGCGGGCAGCGGCTCGCGGGGCGACACCCCGCCCCGCGGCGTGGCCGCCCCGCCCACCTTCAGCCCCTCGAGCCAGGCCCGCCGACCCCAGCCCACCCGGACATCACCGGATCCGCGCGGCACCGGGCGTCGCGCCCCGAGCCCCACGCCGTCGAAGCCGGCGCCGAAGCGCTCCCGCGCTGCGGTGCTGAGGCGCCGCGCCGGGGCCACGGTGGCCCTGGTCCTGGTGCTCCTGCTCGCGTGGCCGATCGGGCTGACGGTGTGGGCCAACGGCAAGATCGAGCACGTCGACGCCCTGAGCGGCACCCCCGACACCACCCCGGGGACCACCTACCTGCTCGCCGGCTCCGACGCGCGCGGCGGTGCCGAGGGCATCAAGCAGGACGGCACCACCGGGCAGCGCTCGGACACGATCATGCTGCTGCACGTCCCGCGGTCCGGCCCGACGGCCCTGATCAGCCTGCCGCGCGACACGTACGTCGACATCCCGGGCCACGGTCCCGGCAAGCTCAACGCCGCCTACGCCTACGGAGGACCGGCCCTCCTGGTGTCGACAGTGGAGCAGCTGACCGGGATGCACGTCGACCACTTCGTCGAGGTCGGGCTGGGCGGCGTCTCCCGGGTGGTCAACGCCGTGGGCGGCGTCACGCTCTGCTTCGACCCCGCCGTCGACAAGGTCGACTTCCCGATCAACGACAAGGACTCCAAGCTCACCTGGGACGCGCCCGGCTGCAAGCTCGTCGACGGGACGACCGCGGTGGCCTACGCACGGATGCGCAAGGCCGACCGTGAGGGCGACATCGGCCGCGAGCGCCGCCAGCGCGAGCTGATCTCCGCCGTGACGGGGAAGGTCTCCGACAAGTCCCTGCTGTGGCACCCCTCACGCCAGGTCTCGCTGATCGACGCGGGCCTCGGCGCGCTGGTGGTGGACCAGCACGCCAACATCGTGACGCTCGGGCGCCTCGCACTGGCGTTCCGCGCCGCGTCCGGCAAGGACGGGGTGCGGGGCACCCCCCCGATCGCCAACCCGGACTACCGGCCGGGCGGCGTGGGCTCGACCGTCCTCCTCGACCCGGACACGGCCCCGGCGTTCTTCGCGGCCGTCACGGACGGGACGCTGGAACCGGGCTCCCGCGGCGAGCTCACAGCGGCGCCCTAGCAGGCCGGACGCGCCAGGCACCCGGGGTCGCGGCCGCGTCGAGCCCGCCGGCGGCGATCACCCGTGCGGCATGATGGCGGCCATGCGCGGCATCATCCTCGCCGGTGGCTCCGGCACACGACTGCACCCGATCACGCTCGGTGCCAGCAAGCAGCTGCTGCCGGTCTACGACAAGCCGATGATCTACTACCCGCTCTCGACGCTGATCCTTGCGGGTATCCGGGACATCCTCGTCATCACGACGCCGCACGAGGCGGAGCAGTTCAGGCGCCTGCTGGGCGACGGGTCGCAGTACGGCGTGGCCATCACCTACACGGTGCAGCCGAGCCCCGACGGCCTGGCGCAGGCGTTCCTGCTCGGTGAGGAGTTCCTCGCCGGCGGCCCCGCCGCCCTCGTGCTCGGCGACAACATCTTCTACGGGCCGGGCCTCGGGTCCCGGCTGGCCCGGTTCCACGACCTGGACGGCGGGGCCATCTTCGCCTACCGGGTGGCGGACCCGACGGCCTACGGCGTGGTCGAGGTGGACGACGAGGGCCGCGCGATCTCCCTGGAGGAGAAGCCGGCCCACCCGCGCAGCAGCTACGCGGTCCCCGGCCTGTACTTCTACGACGCCGACGTCGTGGAGATCGCCCGGAACCTGCGCCCCTCGGCGCGCGGCGAGCTGGAGATCACCGACGTCAACCGGCACTACATGGACCAGGGCCGTCTCCAGGTCGAGGTGCTCCCGCGCGGCACCGCATGGCTGGACACCGGCACGTTCGACTCGCTCGTCGAGGCCTCGGACTACGTGCGCACCATCGAGCATCGGCAGGGCCTGAAGATCGGCGCACCGGAGGAGGTCGCCTGGCGCATGGGCTTCCTCAGCGACGACGAGCTCCGCGTCCGGGCCGAGCCGCTGGTCAAGTCCGGCTACGGCAGCTACCTGCTCGAGCTGCTCGAGCAGGACGGCGGCGTCGACCGACGCTGAGGCGCCCGGCCGGTCACCTCGCGTCCAGGACCCGGGAGGCCGCCAGCGCCCAGCGCTCGCGCCACGGGCCGATCGGTTCGACACCGGCGGCGCGGAGCGTGCCGTGTCCGAGCACGCTCCAGGCGGGCCTCGGTGCGGCCCGGACGAACGCCTCGCTGGTGGTGGGGCGGACGGTGCCCGGGTCCAGGCCCGCCGCTTCCACGACATCCCGGGCGAACTCGAACCACGACGCGTCCCCCGACGACGTCGCGTGGTAGGTGCCCGGTGCGACACCCGCGTCGACGAGCCGGATGATCAGGTCGGCCACGTCAACGGTCCACGTCGGCTGCCCGCGCTGGTCGTCGACCACGTCGACGCCACCGCGCTCGCGTGCGAGCCGGGCGATGGTCCGAGGGAAGCACGCGCCGTGGGCTCCGTAGAGCCACGCGGTGCGCAGCAGCAGCAGATCCGGGGCCTCGGCCGCCGCGGCCCACTCGCCCGCCGCCTTGGTCCGCCCGTAGGCGGACCGCGGCGCGAGTGCGGCGTCCTCGGCATAGGGAGCCGTCGCGGTCCCGTCGAACACGTAGTCCGTCGACAGGTGCACGAGCCGCGCGCCGAACCGTCGGGTCGCCCTGCCGAGGTTCGCCACCCCGATCGCGTTGACCGCGAACGCCGCGGCCTCGTCCGCCTGCGCCGCGTCCACGGCGGTGTACGCGGCGCAGTTGACGACGACGTCATGGTCCGCGACGGCCTCCAACGTCTGCCGAGGGTCGGTGAGGTCCACCTGGGCTCGGCCCATCGCCGTCACGCTCCGGCCGTCGGACTCGAGCGCCGCGACGAGGTCCCTACCGAGCATGCCTGCGGCGCCCACCACCAGCCAGCGCATCTCCACCTCCAGTGCGTGCGGCGCTCGACGACCCGAGCGTCGCACGACGTCCAGGAGCCCACGCCCGGGTCCGTCGAGCGTAGCGGGCGCCGCTACGCTGGCCCGGACTCCGGGAAGGACCGCGATGACCCTGATCGAGCTCGCCATCCCTGGCGCCTGGGTGCACACGCCCCGCCAGTTCCGCGACGAGCGCGGCGTGTTCCTCGAGTGGTTCCAGGGCGCTGCGTTCACCGAGGCGGTCGGGGCACCGCTGTCGGTCGCCCAGGCGAACTGCTCGGTCTCCGCGGCCGGGGTGGTGCGCGGCATCCACTACGCGGACGTGCCGCCCGGCCAGGCCAAGTACGTCACGTGCACGCGCGGTGCGGTGCTCGACGTCGTGGTGGACCTCCGCGAGGGCTCGCCCACGTTCGGCACCTGGGACTCCGTGCTCCTCGACGACGTCGACCGGCGCGCGGTGTACCTGTCCGAGGGCCTCGGGCACGCGTTCTGCTCGCTCGAGGACGACTCGACGGTGGTGTACCTGTGCTCCACGCCGTACAGCCCCGGACGCGAGCACGGCGTCCACCCCCTCGACCCCGAGCTCGGCCTGCGCTGGCCGGAGACGGCCCGTGACGGGTCCCGGCTCGAGCTGTCGCTCTCAGACAAGGACCGCACGGCCCCCACGCTCACGCAGGCCCGCGACGAGGGCCTGCTCCCCCGCTGGGCGGACGTCCAGCAGCTCCTCGCCGACCGCCCAGAACCTCGCCCGGAGGCTTGACCATGCGACTCCTCGTCACCGGCGGAGCCGGGTTCATCGGCTCGAACTTCGTCCACCAGACCGTGCGTGAGCGGCCGGACACGCAGGTCACCGTGCTCGACGCCCTCACCTACGCGGGGGACCGCGCGTCCCTCGACCCGGTGGCCGAGGCGATCCGGCTGGTGCATGGCGACGTCGCCGACCGAGAGCTCGTCGACGGCCTCGTCGGCGAGGCCGACGCCGTGGTCCACTTCGCCGCCGAGTCGCACAACGACAACTCGCTGAACGACCCCTCGCCGTTCGTGCGGACCAACGTTGAGGGCACGTTCAGCCTGCTCGAAGCGGTGCGCCGGCACGACGTGCGCTACCACCACATCTCGACCGACGAGGTCTACGGCGACCTCGAGCTCGACGACCCTGCGAAGTTCACACCGCAGACCCCCTACAACCCCTCCAGCCCGTACTCCGCGACCAAGGCGGCGTCGGACCTGCTGGTGCGCGCCTGGGTGCGCTCGTTCGGGGTGCGGGCCACGATCTCCAACTGCTCCAACAACTACGGGCCCTTCCAGCACGTGGAGAAGTTCATCCCCCGCCAGATCACCAACATCATCGACGGCGTCCGGCCCAAGCTCTACGGCACGGGCGCGAACGTGCGGGACTGGATCCACGTCAGCGACCACAACGACGCGGTGTGGACCATCCTCGAGCGCGGACGGATCGGCGAGACGTACCTGATCGGCGCCGACGGTGAGCAGAGCAACAAGGACGTGGTCGCGCTCATCTGCGAGCTGATGGGACAGGGACCGGACGCCTACGACCTGGTGAGCGACCGCCCCGGCCACGACCTTCGCTACGCGATCGACGCATCGAAGCTGCGCGACGAGCTCGGCTGGCGCCCGCGGTTCACGACCTTCCGCGACGGGCTGGTGGACACGATCGAGTGGTACCGGGCGAACGAGGCGTGGTGGCGGCCTCGCAAGGCCGCCACCGAGGCGCGGTACGCCCAGCTGGGGCGCTGAACGCGGGGAGCACGAGCGCAACGCGGCGTCGCGGGGCCCTCGCGGGGCCGCTCCGGCAGGTCAGGCGCTGAAGCCGGTGGGCTGCCCGCCGGACACGCGGGCCCGCAGACGCTCGCCCTTGGCGACCGCCTGCCCGCGCAGGTCGACCTGGAACGCGACCATCGCGTCACGCAACCGCGCCGCCAGGTCACCGTCCCCGGCCGCAAGGATGCGCACCGCCAGCAGGCCGGCGTTGCGCGCCCCGCCCACCGAGACCGTCGCGACCGGGACCCCGGCGGGCATCTGGACGATCGACAGCAGAGAGTCGAGCCCGTCCAGGTGGGCCAGCGGCACGGGCACGCCGATCACCGGCAGCGGAGTGACCGAGGCCAGCATGCCGGGCAGGTGGGCCGCCCCTCCGGCGCCCGCGACGATCACCCGCAGTCCGCGCTCGGCCGCCGAGCGGCCGTAGTCGACCATGTCCTGCGGCATCCGGTGCGCGGAGACCACGTCCGCCTCGTACGGCACGCCGAAGTCGTCGAGCACCTCGGCGGCGGCCTGCATCACCGGCCAGTCCGAGTCCGAGCCCATCACCACGCCCACCAGCGGCTGCTCGCCCACGCGTCCTCCTTCGCCGTCGCCCAGCCTGTCAGACCGACCCGCCACGGCGGCCGTCGGGCGCTGCGCCCTCCGCGAAACCCTGGAGCAGGTCCGCCCCGGCCCTGGCACGGGCCCGCAGGTCCGCCAGCTCGTGGCCGACCGCGGTGACGTGCCCGAGCTTGCGCCCCGGTCGCACGTCCTTGCCGTACAGGTGCACCCGCAGGTGCGGGTCGACCAGCACGTAGGGCAGCGCGTCGGTGAGCTTCTCGCGCGTGCTGCCGAGCACGTTGGCCATCACCGACCACGGCGCCCGCGGGCTCGGGTCGCCGAGCGGCAGGTCGAGCACGGCACGCAGGTGCTGCTCGAACTGGCTGGTCACCGCACCGTCGATGGTCCAGTGGCCCGAGTTGTGCGGGCGCATCGCCAGCTCGTTGACCAGCACGCGGTCCGGCTCGCCGCCCACGCCCAGGACCTCGAACATCTCCACGGCCAGCACGCCCGTGACGTCCAGCCCCTCGGCGACCCGGGTCGCCGCGTCCAGCGCCGCCCGCTCCAGCGCCGGGTCCAGGCCCGGCGCCGGCGCGATCACCTCCGAGCACACCCCGCCGCGCTGCACCGTCTCGACCACCGGCCACGCGCGCAGCTCCCCCGACGGCCGGCGCGCGAGCAGCACCGCGAGCTCGCGGGCGAAGCCCACGGCCTCCTCCGCGAGCAGCGCCGGTCCGCCCTGCGCGGCCGCCTCGAACCAGTCGTCGACCTGGTCGGGCGCGTCGACCACGCGCACGCCCTTGCCGTCGTAGCCCCCGCGGGAGGTCTTGACCACCGCGCGGCCGCCCACCTGGTCCAGGAACGCGGCCAGCGCGGCCGCGTCGGGCACCGGCGCCCACCTGGGGCACGGCACCCCGAGCTCGGTCAGCCGCTCGCGCATCGCCAGCTTGTCCTGGGCGTACCGCAGCGCCTCGGCCGAGGGACGCACCGGGACGCCGAGCTCACGCACCCGCTCGAGCACGTCGGCGCCGATGTGCTCGTGCTCGAAGGTCAGCACGTCGGCCATCGGACCGTCGTCCCCGCCGCGCACCAGGTCGAGCACGTCCTCGGCCTGCCGTGGCGCGCCCACCGGCGCGTCGACCACCACCTGGGCGGCCGCGACCGTCGGTCCCTCCACCAGGACCCGGAGGCGCACGCCCAGGGCCGTCGCCGCAGGAGTCATCATCCGCGCGAGCTGTCCACCGCCGACCACAGCCACCACCGTCACGGGCGCCGAGCGTACCGGCGTCGGGTTACCCTGGCTCGGTGCGAGCACGACTGATCGAGCTGATCCGCTTCGGGTTCGTCGGCGCGCTCGCGTACGTGGTCGACGCCGGGCTGTTCAACCTGCTGCGCTTCGGACCGCTGCCCCTGCTCGAGCACAAGCCGCTGACCGCGAAGGTCGTCTCGGTCGCCGTCGCGACCGTGGTCGCATGGGTGGGCAACCGCTACTGGACGTTCGCCGACCGGCGCACCGCCTCGCGGGGTCGCGAGCTGGCGGTCTTCGCCGCCATCAACGTCGTCGGGATGGCCATCGCGGTGGGCTGCCTGGCCTTCTCCCACTACCTGCTCGGGCTGACCTCACCGCTGGCGGACAACATCTCGGCGAACGTCGTGGGACTGGCACTGGGCACGCTCTTCCGGTACGTCGCCTACCGGCGCCTGGTCTTCACCGCGCCGGCGCCCGAACCCTCACCGGCGACCGCGACGGCCACGGCCGGGTGACACGGCCGCACCACGCGGCAGCACCACCGAGGGGTCGAACAGGCGCGGCACGCCGGCCAGGAAGATCGTGAAGATCGGCGGTCGCCGCTGGGCGAGCTCGAGCCGGCCGCCGTCGGCCGCGACCAGGTCCCTGGCCAGCGCCAGCCCCAGCCCCGTCCCGCTGCCCGAGGTGACCTCCCGCTCGAAGATCCGCGGGGCGAGCTCGTCGGGCACGCCGGGGCCCTCGTCGGTGACGTCCACCGCGATCGCGCCGCTGGAGCCGGAGGTCCGGGCCCGGACCGTCGTGGTCCCGTCGCCGTGCTTGAGCGAGTTCTCGATCAGCGTCGCCAGCACCTGGGCGAGCGCCCCCGGCGTGGCCAGCACCGCGACATCGGACGCCACCTCGACCACCAGCGCGCGGCCGGCCCGCTCGAACGCCGGGCCCCACTCCTCGCGCTGCTGGTGCACGATCTCCAGCAGGTGCACGGCCTCCGTCGTGCCGCCGGCCGCGCTGCGCGAGCGGTGCAGCAGGTCGTCGACCACCGCGACCAGGCGCTCGACCTGCTCCATGGCGATCCGGGCCTCCTCACGCACCTCGTCGGAGTCCGAGGCCAGGGAGATCTCCTCCAGCCGCATGCTCAGCGCCGTCAGCGGCGTGCGGAGCTGGTGCGAGGCGTCGGCCGCGAACTGGCGCTCGATGGCCAGCCGCCCCGCCAACCGGTCGGCGCTGCGGCCCAGCTCGGCGGCGACGAGGTCGATCTCCTCGACGCCCGAGGCCTCCAGGTGCGGGCGCACCTGGCCGCTGCCCAGCTGCTCGGCGCTCGCCGCGAGGTAGATCAGCGGTGCGGACAGCCGCCTGGCCGACCACAGCGCCACGGCGATCCCGGCGCCGAACGCCACCAACGAGGCGGCGATCACCAGCGCGACCGCCCGCGCCGAGCGCCAGAACACGTCCCACCAGGAGAGCGTGAAGATGATCACCGCGTCGGACTCGGGGGCCCGGACCACCGTCGGATACGCCCGGCCGCCGATCGGCTCGCCGGCCCGCACCCGGGTCCCGTCCTTGGTGAGCACCGTCACCGAGGCGGGCAGGCTGCCGTCGTCGCCGCCGACGTAGGCCTCCAGGAGGTCCTCGGTGATGGGGCGGCCGTTGGCGATCCGGACGTCGACCTGGCGGGCGAGCGCGGCCGCCCGGTCGTCGCGGTTGCGCAGCTCGGTGTCGCGCACCAGGCGTGCACCGTAGAAGGCGAGGGGGATGCCCAGCAGCACCACCGCGACGGTGACCGCCGCGATCGTCGCCTGCAGGACGCGACGGCGCACCCTGCCCTACCTCAGTCCGAACCGGACTCGAACCTGAAACCCATCCCACGGACCGTGGTGACGTAGCGGGGCGCGCCCGCGTCGTCGCCGAGCTTGCGGCGCAGCCACGACACGTGCATGTCCAGGGTCTTGGTCGAGCCCGTCGGGTCGGAGCCCCACACCTCGCGCATCAGGGTCTCGCGGCCGACCACCGAGCCCGCGTCACGCACCAGCACGCGCAGCAGGTCGAACTCCTTGGCGGTCAGGTGCAGCTCGCGCTCGCCCTGGAACGCGCGGTGCGCGGCGAGGTCGACGCGGACGTCCTTGGCCCGCAGCTCGTCCTCCTCCGTGCCGTCGGCGTGCGAGCGACGCAGCAGGGCGCGGACCCGGGCGAGCAGCTCGGCCAGCCGGAAGGGCTTGGTGACGTAGTCGTCGGCGCCGGCGTCCAGCCCCACCACGAGGTCCACCTCGTCGGCGCGCGCGGTGAGGATGAGCACCGGGATGGTCATGCCGTCGTTGCGCACCCGGCGCGCGACGTCCAGGCCGTCCATGTCGGGCAGGCCGAGGTCAAGGATGATCATGTCGGCGGCGGGGGCGCTGTCGATCGCACCTTGACCGGTGCCTTGCACGACGACGTCGTAACCCTCGCGTCCGAGAGCTCGAGCCAAGGGCTCGGCAATCGCGGGGTCGTCCTCAGCCAAGAGCACGCGGGTCATAGGGCCATGCTGCCACAGCCGACCGGCCCCGCCGCTGCTCGGCGTCCGTGTCGGCCGGCGAAGGTACGACCCGTGTCGCAGGCGGGCGGCGTCCGCGTGCGACCCGGGTACGACGTCGCGACCGCCCCGCGGCCCTAGCCTGGGCCGATGCGATGGTGGGACCGGCTGACCGCGTGGGATCGCGCGCACCCGGTCGCGGCCGACGCGGCGATGGTGCTGGCGACGCTGCTCGTCACGGTCGTGCTCGGCGCGACCACGTACAACCCCTCGGGGCTGTGGTGGGCCGTGGCGTTCACCACGCCGCTGGCCGTCCGCCGGCTGTGGCCGGTCGCCTCGGCGGTCACCGTGTTCACCGTCGGGCTGGTCCAGCTCGTCTTCTGGGTCCTCGAGCTCAACACCGGCGCCGGAGCCGTCCCGAACCTCGGGCACGCGATGGTGCTGGTCAGCATGTACTCCGTCACGATGTTCGGACCGCGGTGGGCCTACCGCACCGCCGCCGTCGGGAGCCTGGTCGGGGCCGCGGTGCTGGGCGCGTCCGTGACCGCCACCACGGACGACCTCCGAGCCGGCCTGATCGCCACGGCCGTGGTCGGCCTGTCGGCGATGACGGCGTTCGCCTTCGGCCTGGTGCGCCGGTCGCGCCGCGAGCAGGTCGACGCGCTCCACGAGCGTGCCCGGCGCCTGGAGGCCGAGCGCGACCAGCAGACCGCGGCTGCCGCAGCGGCCGAGCGTGCCCGGATCGCCCGCGAGATGCACGACATCGTGGCGCACTCCCTGTCGGTGGTGATCGCCCAGGCCGACGGCGGCAGGTATGCGGGAGCGACCGACCCGGAGGCCGCGGTGCGCTCGCTGGGCACCATCGCGGAGACCGGCCGCGCGGCACTGACCGACATGCGCCGGTTGCTCGGCGTACTGCGCACCGACGCCGACCCGCCCGGACACCGCGACGGACCGGACACCCCGCTGCGGCCCCAGCCCGCCGCCGACCAGATCGCCGAGCTGGTCGAGCAGGTCCGCGACTCCGGGCTGGAGGTCTCGCTCGTGCGGATGGGCACCCCGCGGACCCTGCCCCCGGGCACCGGCCTGGCGGTGTACCGGATCTGCCAGGAGTCGCTGACCAACGTCCTCAAGCACGCCGGCCCGCAGGCCCGCGCCACCGTCCTGCTCCAGTGGGGCGCCACGTCCCTGGTGCTGGAGGTCAGCGACGACGGGCGCGGGGCGGCCGCCGCCGACGACGGTGCGGGTCAGGGCAGCATCGGCATGCGCGAACGCGCGACCATGCTCGGTGGCACGCTGACCCTCGGGCCCCGGCCCGGCGGGGGCTTCCGGGTCCGCGCCGAGATCCCCATCCCGCCCGCACCGCAGGAGGACCGATGACCGTCCGTGTCGCCCTGGTCGACGACCAGCAGCTCGTCCGGGCCGGGTTCCGCATGGTCATCGACTCCCAGCCGGACCTGGAGGTCGTGCTCGAGGCCGGCGACGGCGAGGAGGCGGTGCGGCGGCTGGCCGTGGTGGCCGCCGACGTCGTGCTCATGGACGTGCGCATGCCCCTGATGGACGGCCTGGAGGCGACCGCACGCCTGACGCAGAGCCCGGGTCCCGGCGGGGCCCCAGCGCCCCGCGTGGTGGTGCTGACCACCTTCGACCTGGACGAGTACGTGCTGCGGGCGATCCGGGCGGGCGCCAGCGGGTTCCTGCTCAAGGACGCCCCGCCCGAGGACCTCCTGGCGGCGATCCGCACGGTGCACAGCGGCGACGCGGTCATCGCCCCGTCCAGCACCCGCCGCCTGCTCGAGCACCTGGTCACGGCCCTGCCCGAGGCGCGCCACCACCCCGGCCTCGACGACCTGACCGACCGCGAGCGCGAGGTGCTCGTGCTGATGGCCCGCGGCCGGTCCAACACGGAGATCGCCGCGGACCTGGTGGTCGCTGAGGCGACGGTCAAGACCCACGTCGGCCGCGTCCTGGCCAAGCTCGGCGCCCGCGACCGGGTCCAGGCCGTCGTCACCGCCTACGAGACGGGTCTGGTCCGCCCCAACGCGTGACGGGCGCCCGGGGGGACCCGGCGGCGGCCGACGTCCTACCTGGGGATGATCGCCGCGGCGACAGGACCCGACCGGAGCCCGATCCTCCAGGCCCGGGCCGCGCCATAGCGTCGCCACCATGACCTCAGCTGCGCCGATCGGCCTCGAACCCGCCACCCCCGCCGTCACCGCTCGTGACCTGACCAAGGTCTACGGCTCCGGTGAGGCCGCCGTGCACGCCCTTCGGGGCGTCGACGTCGAGATCACGGCAGGTGCCTTCACCGCGATCATGGGACCGTCCGGCTCGGGCAAGTCCACCCTGCTGCACCTGCTCGCCGGCCTCGACCAGGCCACCTCCGGCCAGGTCTGGCTGGACGGGACCGAGCTCACCGCGCTCGGCGACACCGCCCTGACCCGGCTGCGCCGCGACCGCGTCGGCTTCGTCTTCCAGGCGTTCAACCTGCTGCCCATGTTCACGGCCGAGCAGAACATCACCCTGCCGCTGCAGATCGCCGGCACCCCGGTCGACCGCGCCTGGTTCGAGACCCTGGTGGCAACCCTCGGCCTTGCCGACCGGCTCGACCACCGGCCCGGCGAGCTCTCCGGCGGGCAGCAGCAGCGGGTGGCCATCGCGCGCGCCCTGGTCACCCGACCCGCCGTGGTGTTCGCCGACGAGCCCACCGGCAACCTCGACTCGCGCGCCGGCGCCCAGGTGCTCAGCTTCCTGCGCACGTCGGTGCGCGAGCTCGGCCGCACCGTGGTGATGGTCACCCACGACCCCTCGGCCGCCGCGTACGCCGACCGCGTCCTGCTCATCGCCGACGGGCGGATCGCCGGAGACATCGCCGACCCGACGCCGGAGTCCGTGCTCACCGGTCTGGACGCCCTGCGGTCGCTGGACGAGGTGCACTGATGCTCCAGGTCACCCTCGCCCAGATGCGTCGCAGCGCCGGGCGGCTCGCCGCCGCGGGCATCGCGATCGTCATCGCCTCCGCGTTCGTCACGGCCACCCTGCTGGCCGGCAACGCGATCACCCGCACCACGTACGACGCGGTGTCCTCCGAGTACGCCCGCGCGGACCTCGTCGTCGGGCCGTCCGGGTACGAGCAGCTGACCGACGCCGACCTGGCCGCCATCGGCGCGGTCCCGGGCGTCGATGCGGTCCAGGGCTCGGGCGCCCTGTGGGCCCAGCTGACCGGGCCCGGCGGCACCGCGTGGAACCAGTTCACCCCGCGCGCGTCCGACGCACGTCTCGAGCCCGCCTCGCTCGTCGAGGGCGGCCTGCCGACCGGACCGAACCAGATCGCGCTGCCCGCCGACCTCGCCCACCGGCTGGACGTGGGCGTGGGCGACGAGGTGCACACGAAGCGCACCGTCGTCTCCGCCACCGACGGCACCGGCACCGAGGTCAGCGACGCCCTGACGGTCAGCGGCCTCCTCGACCCGCCGTCGGCGTTCCTGGACACCGGCGGGCCCGCCGTGCTCGACCCGACCGTGGCCCACCAGTGGTTGGCCGACCAGCAGGGCGGCACCCCCACGTACGAGGAGGCGACCGTCGTCCTCGGCGCGGGCGCGGACCGGACGCAGGTCGCCGACGCGATAGGCGCCCTGGGCGGCCGGATCGGCCCGCCGCTCACCGTCGACGAGCGGGCCGCGCAGAAGGCCGCCCAGCTGACCGGGTCCACGTCCGTGCTCACCGGCGTGGTGCTCGGGTTCGCCGCCGTCGCACTCCTGGTGGCAGCGCTGGTGATCGCCAACACGTTCCAGGTGCTCGTCGCCCAGCGCACCCGGATGCTCGCGCTGCTGCGCTGCGTCGGCGCGGACCGCGGCCAGCTGCGCCGGGGGGTGCTGGTCGAGGCGCTCGTCCTGGGCCTGGCGGCCTCGGCCACGGGCGCGGCGCTGGGCATCGGCCTGGTCCAGCTCGCATTGACGGTGCTGGGCCGGACGACGGACGTTCCCCTCCCGTCGACCGTCGACGTCTCCGTCGCGTCCGTCGTACTCCCGCTGCTGGTGGGCACCGGTGTCACGCTGCTCGCCTCGCTCGCGCCGGCCCGGGCCGCCACGCGGGTCGCGCCGCTCGCTGCGCTCGCCCCGGTCACGACGTCGGTGCACGAGCGCTCGGGCCGCGTCCGCGCGGTCTTCTCCGTGCTGATGGTCGCGGGCGGGGCCGGAGCCCTCGGGCTCGGGCTCTACGTGTCGTCGCGGTCGAGCATGCCCATGGGCCTGGCGATCGGGATCCTCGGCGGAGCGGTCTCCTTCATCGGCGTGCTGCTCGGGTCGGTGTACTGGGTGCCCGCGCTCCTGGGACGCCTCGGGCCACTCCTGGGCAGGACCCCGGCCGCGCGGCTGGCCGCCGCCAACGCGGTGCGCAACCCGCGCCGCGTCGCCACCACCAGCGGCGCGCTGTTCATCGGCGTCACCCTCGTGGCGATGATGGCCACGGGCGCGTCCAGCGCGACCAAGGCGTTCACCGACGGCCTCGCGGAGCAGATGCCGGTCGACGTGGTGGTCTCCGCGACCAGCGGTTCGGACGCTGCGCGCAGCCTGCCGACCGGGCTCGCCGACCAGGTGCGCGGCGTGGCCGACGTCGCCGACGTCGCCGTGCTGACCGCGAGCAGCCTCGACCTCGCACAGCCCTCCGGCACCACCACCACCGAGGTCCTCGGAGCCGATCCCGCCGAGCTGCGCGCCGCCCTGCTCAAGGCGGACATGGTCGCGCGTCTCGACGACTCGACCATCGTGATGAGCCGAGGTGTGGCGGTCTCGAACGGCCTCGCCGAGAACCAGACGGTCAGCGTGACCGGGCCGGGGGGCACGGCCGACCTCACGGTCACGATCGCCGACCTGCCGATGATGGTCGTGACCCAGGCGACCATGAGCCGGCTCGACCCGGCCGCCCCGCAGGCCGACCTGTTCGTCAGGCTCACCGGCCTGGACGCGGCGACCACGGCGGTCGCCGACGTCCAGGACCTCACCGACAAGACCGACCAGGCCATCGAGGTCACGGGCGCCGCCGTGCAGCGCGCCTTCTTCCAGCGGGTGATCGACACGCTGCTGGCGATCGTCGTGGGGCTGCTGGGCGTGGCCGTGGTGATCGCGATGGTCGGGGTGACCAACACCCTGTCCCTGTCGGTGATCGAGCGTCGCCGGGAGTCGGCCACCTTGCGGGCGATCGGCCTGACCCGCGGCCAGCTGCGTGCGACGCTCGCGGTCGAAGGCCTGCTGGTGGCCGGCGTCGGCACGGTGGTCGGTGCGGTGCTCGGCGTGGCGTACGGCTGGGCCGGCGCGCAGACCCTGCTCAGCGAGCTGTCCGGCGCGACCCTCGTCGTGCCGTGGGGTGACCTGGGTCTGGTGCTCGTGGTCGCGCTGGGCGCCGGGCTGCTCGCGTCGGTGCTCCCCGCGCGGGCCGCCGTGCGCACCCCGCCCGTGGAGGCCCTCGCCACGGAGTGAGTCGCCCTGGGTGCGGGCAGGGCGTGCCCGGGACGGGGTGCCGGGGTGGGTCCGTGCGAGGAGGGCGCGGACCCACCCCGGCGGCCCGGTCCACGGCCGCCGCGCCGCCCGACCGTCCACAGGTCGTCCGGCCCGGCTGCGGGCAACCCGCCCGGCTCGCGCACCCTGCGGTCATGCGCTTCACGCTCGGCCCCGCCGGAGACGTCGAGGTGCCCGACGGCATCGAGCTCAGCGCCTGCCGCCCGGGCCTGGTCGAGCTCGTCGGGAGCACCGCGCTGGCCTGCGCGCCGCTGTCCGTGCGGGGTCGGCGACTGGCGGAGGACCAGGTCGCCGGGGTCGAGCCATGGGTCGAGGGCTGCCGGGTCGCCGTCGGGGACGAGGGCGCCCTTGTCAGGCAGGCGACCGGCGACGCGCGCTGGCAGGTGGTGGTGGTCGACGGGCCGGACGCGGGCGCGTGGGCGGACGCCGGGCGCGGTCGGTGGGGACGCCTCACGGTGGGCCGTGGCGCCGGTGGGCCCGACCTGCCGCTGAGCGACCCGGCGGTGGTCGAGCGACACGGCACCGTGCTCCGGGTGCTGGGCACCTGGTGGTGGCTGGCCCGCAGCGGCGTGCCCGTGCCCCGGCCCGCGGGACGCCGCCGGGGCGTGCGCGCCGGTGGGGACGTGCTGGTCCCCGTCCGCCTGCCTGCCGAGCGCGCGGCACCCCCGCCGGGTCCGGTCTGGGCCTGGCTCGCACCTGCCGGCGGCACGCTCGCGATGGCGTTGGTGCTGCGCACCCCGGTGCTCGCGCTGCTCGCCCTGGCCACCCTCGCTCCCCTGCTGGCCCGCCTGCCGCGGCCCAGGCCGGCCCGACCCTGGGGGCCGACGCCCGCGGAGGCGACCGTGCTGGGCGCCCGCGCCCGCGGGGCGGCCGACGGTGATCCGGGCGCCGGGTCCACCGCGCCCGTCTGGTGGCCGAAGGCGCTGGACGGGCTCGCCCTGGTGGGTCCGCGCGAGCAGACGCTCGCGGCGGCCCGGGCGCTCCTCGGCGCGAGCCTGGCGGATCCCGCGCTCCGCGTGCGGCTCGTCACCGGGCACCCCGAGCAGTGGGACTGGTGCCGATGGTGGCCTCGGGTCGTGGTCGGGCCACCTGCCGACGGCGGCGCCCCGGGGCCACCCGGCGCGGTCGCGGGCCGCCGCCTGGTGGTGGTGGACACCGAGCCCGACGCCGCGCTGCACCGGTGGTGGTCGGCGCGCGGCGGGGCCGGGACCCTGCTGCTGGCCGAGCGACGCGACCAGGTCCCCGCGTGGTGCCGCCGAGTGGTCGACGTCGAGTCCGAGCGATGTCTGCCTCGCGCGTCGGCGGCGTGGGCGGACGCCCAGGCGAGGGCGCTGGCCGCGGGAACCGGCCCCGCCGCCGGCCTGCCGCAGGTCGTGAGCCTGGCAGATCTGCTGGAGCGCACCGGCCCGGGCCCGGCAGGGCTGAGCGCGCCGATCGGGATGGGCGCCGGCGGGCCGGTCGCCGTGGACCTCCTCGCGGACGGGCCGCACCTGCTCGTGGCGGGCACCACCGGAGCGGGCAAGTCCGAGCTGCTGCAGACCCTGGTGCTCGGGCTCGCCGCCCGGTACGGGCCCGACCGCCTGGCCGTGATGCTCGTCGACTTCAAGGGCGGCGCGGGGCTGGGCGCGTGCCACGGCCTGCCGCACGTGGTCGGCGAGGTCACCGATCTCGACCCGAGGGCCGCCGAGCGCGCGCTCACCGGCGTCCGCGCCGAGCTCGCGCGCCGCGAGCGGCTCCTCGCCGACGCCGGGGTCGGGGACCTCGAGGCGTTGCGCACACTCGGACAGGCGCCGCCACGGCTCGTCGTGGTCGTCGACGAGCTGCTCGCGCTGCGCGAGGACCTGCCGGACGTGCTCCCGGCGCTGATCCGACTCGCTTCCCAGGGGCGGTCGCTCGGCATCCACCTCGTGCTGGCCACCCAACGGCCGGCCGGCGCACTGGACGCCCAGGTCCGCGCGAACGTGCCGCTGCGGCTGTGCCTGCGGGTCACCGACCCGAGCGACTCGAGGGACGTGATCGGGACCGACGACGCGGCGGCCATCGCGCCGGACCTGCCCGGCCGGGCCGTGCTGCGGCGAGCCGACCTGCCCGTCGAGGCCGTGCAGACCGCATGGGCGGCCCTGCCACCGAGCGCCGACGGGCCGGCCTGGGCCGAGCCGTGGCCCCCGCCCCACGCCGGGGAGCGCGCCGCCGACCACGTCGCGACGCTGGCGGCGTCGATCGCGCGCACCTGGGCGGGCCGGCCGCGCCCGACGCCCCTGTGGCGCCCGGGGCTGCCCGAGCGGTGCACCCTCGACGAGGTCGCCGGCCTGGTAGGAGGGCCGGGCACCGATCTGCTCCCCGGCGCGGACCGGAAGCACGAACCCGGCGCGCGGACCGCTACCCCGACCGACGCGCTCGTGCTCGGCCTGGTCGACCTGCCCGGCGAGCAGCGCACCGCCGCGCTGACCTGGCTGCCGTCGCAGGGCCCGCTGCTGCTCACCGGCCCGGCCGGTGCGGGCAGGTCGACGGCCTTGCGCACCGTGGCGCAAGCAGCCCTGCGCGCCGGCCGGCACGTGCACGTGCTGCACGGTTCCGGCTGGACCTGGCCCGAGGCGCCGTCACCCGGGCGCGGGACGGTGGTCGGGACCGACGACCCGCGCCTGGCGCTGCGGCTGGTCGAGCGCCTCACCGAGCCCGAGGGGCGCTCGGGTCGCGCGATCCTGCTCGTCGACGACGTCGCACGGGTGCTGCGCGCGCTGGCCACGATGCCGCGCGGGGTGGGCGAGGGGGTGCTCGACACGCTCCGCGCCGCCGGCGTGCCGTTCGCCTGTGCCGGCGGCGCCCGCGACCTACGTTCGCTGGCCGGGACCCGCGTGCGGCTCGGGCCGGACGAGGACGCCGCCCGGCCGAGCGCCCGAGCCTGGCCACCGGGGCGGGGCGTGCGGGACGCCGACGGCGCGGAGTGCCACGTCGCGGTGCCGTCCGAGGACCGCCGAGCGACCCGCCGCGTCGTCCCGGCCACGCCCACCGCTCTTCGCCTGGCGCCGCTGCCCGTGGGAGTCGTCGATGTCGGTCCCGGCACCGCACCGTGGACCGCTCCGCTCGGGCGAGGTGGCGACCAGGCCGCGCAGGTGGTCGCCGACCTCTCGCGCGGCCTGCTGGTGGTTGGCCCCGCCGGGTCCGGTCGGTCCACCGTCCTGGACCGGATCGACCGCCACGCGCCGCAGGGCGTCGAGCTCGCCCGACCGTCGGCCCGCGACCTGCCCGACCTGGTCGCCGCGTGGCAGGCCGGCTCCGGCTCTCGCCGCCTCGTGCTGCTCGACGACGCCGACCTGGCCCTGCGCGGTCGCCCCGACCTGGACGAGCGGCTGGCCGAGTGGGTCCTCGCCGCCGAGCAGGGTGACCCGACGGCGCCCAGGGTCGCGGCGACGGCGCGCACGGACCGGGTGGCTGCCACGTTCCGCGGCGTGGTCGCGACGCTGCGCGGCGCGGCGCCGATCCTCGTGCTGGATCCCCTGGCCACGGGCTCCGGCGACGCCGCCGGGACCGACCTGTCCCGCGCGGTGGACCCACGCCGGGTGCCGGGCCGTGCGGTGCTGCTCGTGTCCGGTCGTCCGACCCCGGTCCAGCTCGCCGGCCCGTGCGCCCGGGATGCGGACCCCGGCTAGCGCTGCCGCATCGCCTGCCGGCCGGTCGCGACCCCCTCGCCGTCGCGGAACGCCCGCCAGGCGTCCAGGACGACGAGGACCACGACGACGACG
This sequence comes from Actinomycetales bacterium, assembly GCA_020444245.1. GTDB lineage: Bacteria > Actinomycetota > Actinomycetes > Actinomycetales > Cellulomonadaceae > Actinotalea. The sequence goes on along the minus strand of JAHLLI010000005.1, from coordinate 236,785 downwards.
GCCAGGGCCGCGGCGAGCCACGCGCCCACGAGGGCCGCGGGAGACGCCTCGGCCGCACCGATGATCATCCCCGCGCTGCCGGCCTGCACCAGCTGCCAGGTCACGATGGTCGCTCGCGCCGGACCGGAGCCGGCCCGCACCAGGCGCAGCGCGACGGCCACCAGCACAGCGGCGAGCGCGACCGCGAAGACCACGAGCCCGATCGCGGTGCCGATCGCCTCCGAGTCCCCCGAGACGATCTGGACGACCATCCAGGCTGCGGCGGCCAGCAGCGTCGCGGACTCGAGGCCGACGGCGACGAGCACGGCCGCGGCGAGGGGGCGCGAGGTCACGGCCCCGACCCTACGTCCGCCGCGCCGCCTGTGGCGTGCGTCCGCGCCGTCCCACCGGGTTCGGGACCAAGGTCACGTCCCTCTCCCGGCGCGGACCTCGCGTGCCGACGCCGTCACCCGATGTGAGGAACGCCTCATTCGTGACCTGGGCGAAACAGTGTCGTTACCCCTTGTGCATCGGCGCTTCAGATGTGACCCTTGGAGAAGTCGTAGGACGTTCTGCGCAACCCCCCGTGAGGTTCCCCTCGTCCGAGGGTGCGCCCCCGTGTGTTCCGAGGAGAGACAAGTATGGACTGGCGCCACCGCGCTGCCTGCCTGGACGAGGACCCGGAGCTGTTCTTCCCGATCGGGAACACCGGCCCGGCTCTGCAGCAGATCGAGGACGCGAAGGCCGTGTGCCGTCGTTGCCCGGTCACCGAGACCTGCCTGAAGTGGGCGCTGGAGTCCGGCCAGGACGCCGGCGTCTGGGGCGGGCTGTCCGAGGACGAGCGCCGCGCTCTCAAGCGCCGCACCGCCCGGGCCCGCCGCGCCGCGAGCTGACCGCTCCCGACCGCTTCACGTCGACCCCGCGACCTCACCGGTCGCGGGGTCGACGCATGTCCGGTCACGACACCGGCTTGGGCTCCCGCAGGTCGAGGTCGAGCACGACCTCCGTCCCGCCCGACTCCCGCGGCCCCCACTCGATCGTCCCGTGCAGCTCGTAGCGCACCAGGGTCGAGACGATCTGGGTGCCGAGGCCGCCACGCGGCGCGTGCGCATCGGGCAGCCCCCGACCGTCATCGGCGACCACCGCGCGCAGGTGGCCGCCCGAGCGCTCGGCGGTGATCTCGACGGTGCCGGGCCGGCCGTCGGCGAAGCCGTGCTCGACCGCGTTCGTCACCAGCTCGGTGAGCACGAGCGCGAGCGCGGTCGCGGCCTCCGCCGGCACCATCCCGAACGACCCGACCCGCTCGGTGCGCACCGACCCCCCGGCCGACGCGACGTCGGCCGCCAGGCGCAGGCTCCGGTCGACCAGCGCGTCGAAGTCGACGGTCTCGTCCAGGGTCTGCGACAACGTCTCGTGCACCTGGGCGATCGTGGTGACCCGGCGGATCGCCTCGCCCAGCGCCTCGCGGGCCTCGGTCGAGGTCATCCGCCTCGCTTGCAGGCGGAGCAGCGCGGCCACCGTCTGCAGGTTGTTCTTCACCCGGTGGTGGATCTCGCGGATCGTGGCGTCCTTGGTCAGCAGCTCGCGCTCCCGGCGCCGGAGCTCTGACACGTCGCGGCACAGCAGGACCGCCCCGACCCGCTGGTTCCCTTCGGTCAGCGGCACGGCACGCAGCGACAGGCACACCCCCCGCGACTCGAGGTCGGTGCGCCACGGGGCGCGCCCGGTGACCACCAGCGGCAGGGACTCGTCGGTGGGCGAGTGCTCCTCGAGCAGCTCGGTGGTGACCTCGGCCAGCGACCGGCCCACGAGCGACCCGAGCACCCCCAGCCGGTGGAAGCAGCTCAGCGCGTTGGGGCTGGCGTAGAGCACCTCGCCCTCGGAGTTGAGCCGGATCAGGCCGTCACCGACGCGCGGCGCGCCGCGGCGCGGGCCGGTGGGTGCGTTGGGGGCCGGGAACTCACCCCGCGCGATCATCCCGAGCAGGTCGTCGGCGGCCTCGACGTAGTTCAGCTCGAGGCGGCTGGGGGTACGTGCCCCGCCGAGGTTGGTCTGCCGCGCGATGACCGCGATCGCCCGGCCCTCGCGGACCACCGGCACGGCCTCCTCGCGGACCGCGTAGGTGCCGAACCAGCGCGGCTCGCGCGAGCGCTGGATCGTCACCTCGGTCAGCGCCCGCTCGAGCTGCGGCCGCTGACCGTCGGGCGCCCGGGTCCCGACGATGTCGTCGTAGTGCACCGTCGCGCCGGTCGACGGCCTGGCCTGCGACACGGCGACGAAGCCGCCGTCGCGCTCCCGGAGCCACAGGACGAGGTCGGCGAAGGCCAGGTCGGAGATCAGCTGCCAGTCGCCGACCAGCAGGTGCAGCCACTCGGCCTCGCCGGGGCCGAGGTCGGAGTAGCGCGCGACGAGGTTGCTCATGGTCGACACGCCAAGGAGCCTAGGGCGTCCGCGCACCGGGTCGCCGCGTGCGCGAGGGCTACCCGCCCGGGAACCCGCGGCACTGCTGTTAGCCTCTCAGCACCGATCGAGCGAGGAGTCCACGGTGCACGTGACGGCCGAGGCCAGGTTCCCAGCCGACCCGGCGACCGTTGCCGCGATGATGGCCGACGAGGAGTTCGTCCGGACGAAGGTGGCCGCGTCCGGCGCCGCGTCACACACCGCCGGCGTCGTCGGCGACGCGGGCAAGGGCTTCACGGTGACCACCAGGCGCCAGATGCCGACCGAATCGATCCCCGCCCAGTTCCGCTCGTTCGTGGGCGCGAGCCTCGAGGTGCGCCAGATCGAGGCCTGGGAGGCCGATGGGCCCGACGGTCGCCACGGGACCGTCGTGGTCGAGGTCACCGGGGTGCCGGCTCGGCTCACCGGGACCCTGCACCTGACCGGCGACGCGTCGAGCTCGACCTTGGCCGTCGACGGCCAGCTCAAGGCCTCCATCCCGCTGTTCGCGGCCGCGATCGAGACAGCCATGCGGGACGCGGTGCTCGCGGCGCTGGCGGCCGAGGAACGCGCAGCCCACGAGTGGCTCGCGCGCGACTGACACCGTCCGGCGCGGCAGCGCGCCCGGCCGCGATCAGGTCACGAAGCCGAGCTTGCGGATCTCCTCGGCGTGCAGGTCCTCCGCGATCCGCGCCGCCCAGTCCTGGACGTCCGACCAGGCACGGAAGTCACCCTGCTCGGCCTGGACCAGCGCGACCACGGCCCGCTCGGCCAGCGCCAGGCCGGACCGGTCGAGCCGGCCGGCGAAGGTCTTGTGCCCGCGGGCACCCATCCGACGGATGATCGAGGCGATCTCCTCGGGTTCACCCATCGGCGCCGGGGGGTCACCGACCGGGCCGGAGGAGAACAACCAGACCGGGCGGTCCGCGAGCCGCCCGGCGAACCGGTCGACGAAGGCGCGCGCAGCCGCGGCCCATCTGCCGACGTACACCGAGGAGCCGAGGACGACCGCGCCGTAGGGCTCGACGTCGTCGACGTCGTCGGGATCCGCGACCTCGACGTCGAACCCGTCGCCCTGGAGCACCTCGGCGATGGCATCACCGATCTCGCGCGTGGCACCGTGTCGAGACGCGACAGCCACCAAGACCCGCACCCGACACACCTCCTCGCTCCGGACTCCCCTACAGCCTCACCCGCGGTCCGGGCCACGTCTTGGGCCGCAGGTCCCGCCGCGCCACGCGGACGGCACCCCACGTGTGCCGCGCGCGTGGCGCGGCGCACGCTCGACCGGGACCAGAGGCCCGAGGGCGGCGTCGCGGGCCGCCGCGTCGCCGTCCCGGGTCGCCGGGACGACGCAGGCGGGTCGACAACCGGGCCCTCCCCTTGTGACACTCCATCGGTGAGCAAGCACGCCCACCGGGCCGAGAGACGATGGCTGCCGATGGCCGTCGCCGCGCTCGCCACGGTCCTCGTGACCGTCCTGGTGGGCGTCCAGCTCCGGGCGAGCGCCGCCGAGGCGGGCCGGGCCCACGCGGCCGAGCAGGCCGCCGCCGAGGAAGCCTCGGCACAGCAGGCGGAGCGCGCCGCCGCCGAGGCCGCGGCGCAAGCGGCCGCAGCGCAGGAGGCCGCGGCCCAGGAGCGCGCCGCCACCGAGGCCGGCGTCCTCGCCCTGGCGTGGAGCACCGCGTCCCGCCTGGCCACCGACCGCCTCGACGCCGCGACGACCCTGCTCGCCGACACCGACGGCGAGGTTGCCGACAACGGCGTGCGCGATGCCCTGGCAGCGGCGATGGCCGACACCCAGGGCGCCCTGGACGCCGGGACCGAAGCTCCGCAGGCCCAGCAGGTGAGCGCTCTGAGCGCCTCGTACGCAGCGTTGGGCACGGCGGCGGACGCGGTCGAGGCGGCGCACGCCTCGTGGCAGGCGGCGCAGGCCAAGGCCGCCGCGGAGCGCAAGGCGAGCAGGCCCAGCGGCACCTGGACCATCGGTGCCGGCGCGGACTGCGGCGGGAAGGCCTCGTACGAGGCTCCGACCGGCGATCCCGCGAAGGCGCTCTACACGTCGGTGCCCACCGAGGACGGCGACGGCTCGAACGGCCACATGCCGCGGTCGGCGATGACCCCGCTGTCGTGGTGCGCCAACTCCCTGGGCTACCAGCAGTGGCTCCGCACGGACGCCGCAGCCGCGATGGTCCGGCTCAACGACGCGTTCCGGGCCGAGTTCGGCGAGAACATCGCGATCGACCTGTCCTACCGCTCCTACGACGACCAGGTCCGCGCCAAGCAGCTGTTCGGCGGCCTCGCGGCGACGCCGGGCACCTCCAACCACGGGCTCGGCCTGGCGATCGACACCTACGAGTGGAAGGCCTACGACTTCGGCAGCGCCCGCTACGAGTGGCTCGTCGCGCACGGTCCCGACTACGGCTGGGTGTGCCCTGCGGCGACGGAGAAGGGCAACCCGGAGTACTGGCACTTCGAGTACACCGGTTGACCGACCACGTGGCACCCCACGGCGCTCACCGGCTGGTCGACCGCCGGTACTGCAGGTTGGCCAGCGGGATGAACACCGCCAGGATCACCACGGCCCACAGCAGGGTGTAGAGCACGGGGTTCTGCAGCGGCCAGGCGGCCGGCTCCGGCGTGCCGGGGATCACGTTCCCGAACTGCTCGCGCGCGGCCTGCGTCACCGACGAGACCGGGTTCCACTCGGCGAAGCGCTGCAGCGGCGCAGGCAGGGTGTCCAGCGGCACGAACGTGATCGCGATGAACGTCAACGGGAAGATCACGATGAACGAGGCGTTGTTGAACACCTCCGGGCTGCGCACCAGCATCCCGACCCAGGCCATGATCCAGGACACCGCGTACGCGAACGCCAGGAGCACCACATAGCCGATCACCGCGTCGACGAAGCCGGACCGGATGCGCCACCCGACCGCCAGCCCGGTGAGCGACATCACGACCAGCACGATCACGTTGTTGACCACGTCGGACAGCGTCCGCCCCGCGAGCACCGCCGAGGGCGCCATCGGCAGGGATCGGAACCGGTCGATGATCCCCTTCTTGACGTCCTCGGCCAGGGCCGACCCGGTGATCGTGGCACCGAAGATCACGGTCTGGGCGAAGATCCCCGCCATGAGGAACTCGCGGTAGGCCTCGCCTGCCCCCGACCCGCTGCCGAGCGCCGATCCGATCGCGCCGCCGAACACGTACGAGAACAGCAGCACGAACATGATCGGCTGCAGCGTCGTGAAGACCAGCAGGTCCGGGACCCGCTTGATCTTGGTGATGTTGCGCCGCGCCACCACGTCGGCGTCGGCGAGCACGCTGGGCACACGCATCACGCCACCTCCTGGTCGTCGGCGTCCTCCGCCGGGCGGCCGGTGAGGGTGAGGAACACGTCGTCCAGGGTGGGGCGACGCAGCCCCACGTCATCGACCTCGATGCCCGCGGCGTCCAGCCTGCGCAGCGCGTCGACCAGCGCCGACGCGCCCCCGACCACGGGCAGGGTCATGGCCCTGCGGTGCGGCTCCGTGGACGCCTCCCCCGCGGCGACCGGCGCCAGCACGTCCACCGCGTCGGCCAGTCGGTCGCCGTCGCTCACGGTCACCTCGAGCCGCTCCCCGCCCACCTGGGCCTTGAGCTCGTCCGCGGTGCCGCGGGCGATCACCCGGCCGTGGTCGATCACCACGATGGTGTCCGCGAGCACGTCGGCCTCCTCGAGGTACTGCGTGGTGAGCAGCAGCGTCGTCCCCGCCTTCACCAGGTTCTGGATCACCTCCCACATCTCGATCCGCGAGCGCGGGTCCAGCCCGGTGGTCGGCTCGTCGAGGAACAGCACCGGCGGGTTGGCGACCAGCGCTCCGGCCAGGTCCAGGCGCCGACGCATGCCGCCGGAGTACGTCCTGGCCGGGCGGTCCGCCGCGTCCTCGAGGCGGAACGCGGCCAGCAGCTCACGAGCCCGCTCGCGCGCTCTGGGCCGACCCAGGTGGTACAGCCGCCCGATCATCTGGAGGTTCTCGAACCCCGTCAGGTACTCGTCCACCGCGGCGTACTGGCCGGACAGGCCGATCCGGCGCCGCACCTCGCGCGGGTCGGCGAGCACGTCCACCCCCGCGACGGTCGCGCTCCCGCGGTCCGGGCGCAGCAGGGTGGACAGGATCCGCACCACGGTGGTCTTGCCTGCGCCGTTGGGCCCGAGCAGCCCCAGCACCGTCCCCGAGGGGACCGACAGGTCGACGCCCGCCAGGGCGACCACGTCGCCGTATCGCTTGACCAGCCCGGAGGCGGTGATGGCATCCGTCATGGCGCGAGGCTAGGCCGCGGCTCCGACACGCGAACACCGGCGTCCCAGTGCTCGGTCGCAGCTGCGGCGGGCGCAGGGTCACGCGCCCGCACCCGCCGCGCGACGGTCAGGACGTGCGCCAGGTCCCCGGCGCGTACAGCGGGGCGCCTGTGTCGGTCAGCACGATCGTGCCGCTCATGTGCACGGGGCGACCGAGCAGGAACGCGAAGTCCCCCGCGGCGACCTCGACGGTCCCGTTCATCCGGTACTTGCCGTTGACCAGGGTGGCGACGCCCCGGTCGTCACCGCTGAGCAGGACCGGGCCCGGGGTGAACTCGGCCAGGCACCCGGCGTCGTCGAACGTGGCGTCGAGCGACTCGTAGATCACCCAGATCTCCTCGTACGGCGTGACGTTGCCGTGCACCGTGTCGTGCGGCCTGCCGGTCCCGATGTTGAAGAACGCCATGCCGTACTCGGTCTCGTCGATCGTGATCGTGCCGACCCAGTCGGCGACCTCCTCCTGAGGTCCGGGCCAGCACAGGTTGAACTGGAGCTCCATCGCACCCGTGACGTGGTGGGGCGCCGCCGACGCGGCCGGCGCGACCGAACCGAGCAGTGCCAGGGCGAGGAGCAGCGCGAACGTGCGTCTCATCGCTTGCCATCCTTCCGGTTGAGCCCCGCGCCCCTACGGACCGAGGGACGCGCGCCGCGGCCGGCGACGGCCGGCAGCCGTCGGCGGCCGGACGACCTGGGTCAGGGACCACGTGGCTCACGGAGGCAGGGGGCGTCGGTCGCCCAGGGCACTCGCCCGGCAACGGCTCGGGGCGGGTGTCGAGTTCGCTTCCCCTGCTCCCCCATGGTCGACACCTCGCACGTGGGACGTTCCAGTCTCCCACCGCGACGGTCCCGGCGGGCGCGGTTCGGCGGTCCGCCGACGGCGCGCGGTGCGCCGGACCTGCACGACGCGCAGCGTGGTGCCACAGTGGGCTCAGCCGACGACCTCGGCACGACCACCTCCGGCCGACGACGCCCGAAACCTGGGAGCACGATGTCCGACCCGACCGTCCCCGACCCCACCATCACGACCCCGCCGGTGCCCGCCGACACCACCCCGTCCGACGGCCCGCTGGGCACCGCGCTCGGCCAGCTCGACGGAGCGATCCGCCGGCTCGGGTACGACCCGGGGATGCACGCGATGCTGGCCGCGCCGCGCCGTGAGATCCACGTCGCGATCCCGCTGCGGCGCGACGACGGCACCACCGAGCTCTTCCACGGGTACCGCGTGCAGCACAACATCTCGCGCGGTCCGGGCAAGGGAGGCCTGCGGTACCACCCGGCGGTCGACATCGACGAGGTCCGGGCCCTGGCGATGTGGATGACCTGGAAGTGCGCCGTGGTCGAGCTCCCCTACGGCGGGGCGAAGGGCGGCGTCGCCATCGACCCGCGCGGCTACACCTCGTCCGAGCTCGAGCGCGTCACCCGGCGCTACACCAGCGAGATCATGCCGATGATCGGCCCGGAGCACGACATCATGGCGCCCGACATCGGCACCGACGAGCGCACGATGGCCTGGGTGATGGACACCTACTCGGTCAACCGCGGCCACACCATCCCGGCGGTGGTCACCGGCAAGCCCCTGGAGGTCGGCGGCTCGCTCGGCCGCGCGACCGCGACGTCCCGCGGTGTCGTGCACGCGACCCGGGCGGCGCTGCACGAGGCCGGGCACGAGCTGCACGACGTGCGCGTCGCGGTCCAGGGCTTCGGCAAGGTCGGTGGCCCCGCAGCGACGATGTACGCCGACGCCGGCGCCCGCGTCGAGGCGGTCAGCGACGAGAACGGCGCGATCTACCGCCCCGGCGGCCTGGACATGCCACGGCTGCGCGAGTACGTGGCGGCCAGCGGCACCGTGGTGGGCTTCGACGGCGGGGACCCGATCACCAACGACGAGCTGCTGACCCTGGACGTCGACGTGCTGGTGCCGGCCGCGGTGGAGCACGTGCTCACCGCCGACAACGCCGCGGACGTCAAGGCGCGCTGGGTGGTCGAGGGCGCGAACGGCCCGACCACGGGCGAGGCCGATGCGCTGCTCACCGAGCGTGGCGTGACCGTGGTGCCCGACATCCTCGCCAACGCCGGCGGCGTGGTGGTGTCCTACTTCGAGTGGGTCCAGGCCCAGCAGGCCTACTGGTGGACCGAGGCGGAGATCGAGCAGAAGCTCGCCGAACGGATGGCGCACGCCTACGCGGAGGTGTCCGAGATGGCGCGGCGCGAGCACGTGTCGCTGCGCGATGGCGCCCTGCTGCTCAGCGTCCGACGGGTGGCCGACGCGCACCGGATCCGAGGGCTGTACCCCTAGACGAGGCCGGCAGGCGGCGGGCGGGCCCCCGCGAGCCGGCCCGCCGCGTACGCTCACGAGCGTGAGCACCGACGCCGCCCCGCGCCCCACCTACCTGCTCGTCGACGGCGAGAACATCGACGCGACGCTCGGCGGCTCGATCCTGGGTGCGCGACCGGCGCCCGAGCAGCGGCCTCGCTGGGAGCGGGTGCTCGACCACGCGCGCGCCGCGTGGGGCGCCGACGACGTGCGCGGGCTGTTCTTCCTCAACGCCTCGAACGGCACGCTGCCGATGCCGTTCGTCCAGGCCCTGCTCGCGATCGGGTTCCAGCCCGTGCCGCTGTCGTCGGCGGACGCGGACGTCAAGGTGGTCGACGTCGGCATCCAGCGCACTCTCGAGGCGCTCGCCGACCGGCCCGGCGACGTGCTGCTGGCCAGCCATGACGGCGACTTCGCCCCGCACCTCGGCGCGCTGGTGGGCACCCGGCGGGTCGGTCTGCTGGCCTTCACCGAGCTCATCTCCTCGGCGTTGCGGGCGCTGACCGACCGCGGGCTCGAGGTGTTCGACCTGGAGCACGACGTACACGCGTTCACCGTCCGCCTGCCGCGCGTGCGGATCATCCCGCTGGAGGAGTTCGACCCGGCCGCCTACCTCTGAGCGGGCGCTCGGCGTTCGCGCCGCCGCCCCGGGCTCAGGGCGTGACGAGGCGCAGGACGCAGGTCTCGCCGTCCTGCAGCGGCGTCGTCTCGGCGAGCTCGAGCTCCCCGATCCGGTCGAGGAGGCCGGCCATCATGCCGCGGTGCGCCGCGCAGACGACCTCCGAACGCGCCCTGGCCAGCGACTCGACCGGGCAGTGGCACAGCCGCAGGTCGTCGCCCTCGTCCTTGGGCGCGAAGCCGAGCCGGTCCAGCTCGGCCTTGAAGATCCGACGCGCCTCGGCGGGGCTCTGCGCGCGCTCCGGCGGCTGCTCGCGGGTCAACCGGTCCGCGGCCTCGCGCCCGGCGCGGTTCGCGGCCTCCTCCGGGGAGTCCATCGCCTCGCCGTAGCCGGCCAGGAGCACCTCGTCCATCACCGCGCGCACCCGCGCGCCCACCGGCTCGCGGCGGCGGTACAGGATCCGAGGACGGCCTCGGGTGGTCCGGTGCTCCGGAGCACGCGCGACCAGTCCCGCCCCGACCAGCCGGTCCAGGTGCTCGCGCGTCGTGTTGACGTGGAGCCCCACCGCGTCGGCCAGCTCCTCGACACCCAGCGCACCGCCGTCGTCCCGCAGCACCTCGAGGAGCGCGGCGCGACTGCGCGACGCGAGCGCCTGGTGCTCGTCCCAACCCTGGTGCATGCACCAAGTCTGGGGGGCACCCCGCGGCGTGATCTAGGACTTCGGGGCACATTCCACGGCGAAGACCGGTTGTCACAGTCCGATCACGGGAATTGACACCGACCAGGGCGGGCGGGCACCGTGGGCCTATCGCCTGAGACCGGTCCCATCCAGTGCCTGTCCGTCACTGGGACCGGTTTCACGGCGGCGCCCCGAACCCACCGCCGGCCCCGGCGGCGGGCTCACCGAGGCGGCACCGACGCCGCCTGCGACGACGAAGGAGTCTCACGTGCGCACGAGCATCAAGCCCTGGTTGACCCTCACAGCGGGTCTGGCCGGGATGGCGCTGGTCGTCAGTGGCTGCGGTACCAGCAGCGACCCCGCGGCCAGCGGTAGCAGCGACGGCGGGTCCAGCTCCGCCTCGGACGAGAAGATCACCCTGACGATCACGACGTTCAACGAGTTCGGCTACGAGGACCTCATCAAGGAGTACGAGGCCGACCACCCGAACATCACGATCGAGCACACCAAGGCCGCGACCTCCAACGAGGCACGCGACAAGATGCTCACCGGCCTGGCCGCCGGCTCGGGCCTGACCGACATCGAGGCGATCGAGGTCGACTGGCTCGCCGAGCTCATGCAGTACCCGGACAAGTTCGTGGACCTGAACTCGGACGAGGTCAAGGGCCGCTGGCTCGACTGGAAGGCCGCCCAGGCCACCACGCCGGACGGCAAGCTCATCGGCTACGGCACCGACATCGGCCCCGAGGGCGTGTGCTACCGCAGCGACCTGTTCGGCGCCGCGGGCCTGCCGACGGACCGCGCCGAGGTGGCCAAGCTCCTCGAGGGCGACTGGCAGAACTACTTCAACGTGGGCAAGGACTTCGTCGCCAAGTCCGACTCCGCGTGGTTCGACTCCGGCAACGCGATCTTCCAGGGCGTCGTGAACCAGATGGACGCCGCCTACGAGAACCCGAGCGACGGCAGCGCCAAGGACCTGGCCACGAACACCCAGATCAAGGACGCCTACGAGATGGTCCTCAAGGCCTCGGTCGACGACGGCCTGTCGGCCGGCCTGTCGCAGTGGTCCGACGACTGGACCGCCGCGTTCCAGAACAACGGCTTCGCGACGATGCTCTGCCCGGGCTGGATGCTCGGTGTCATCGAGGGCAACGCCGCCGGCGTCACCGGCTGGGACATCGCTGACGTCTTCCCCGGCGGCGGCGGCAACTGGGGCGGCTCCTTCCTGACCGTCCCGACCCAGTCCGCGCACCCCGACGAGGCCAAGGCGCTCGCCGCCTGGCTGACCGCGCCGGAGCAGCAGATCAAGGCGTTCATCTCCAAGGGCACGTTCCCGAGCCAGGTCGACGCGCTGTCCAGCGAAGAGCTGCTCGGCCAGACCAACGCCTTCTTCAACGACGCCCCGACCGGCCAGATCCTGGCCGACCGCGCCGCCGCGGTCACCGTCGCGCCGTTCAAGGGTGCGAACTACTTCGCCATCCACCAGACCGTCGTCGACGCCATCACCCGCGTCGAGGTCGACAAGACCGACGACGCCGCGTCCTCCTGGGACAAGGCCGTCACCGCGTTCACCGAGCTCGGCCTGAGCTGACCCGGTAAGGGGGTGGGCCATCTCAACGGTGGCCCACCCCGCCGCCACGCCCACCGCCGCGGGATCCGGTATCGCGGCGGTGGGCGGTGGCCGCGTCCACCCCCGGCCGACCGACCTCGCGCACCTGGAGCACGCATGGCGACCACCGCTGCGACCCCGACGACCTCGACGGCGGGACCACCGCCCCCGGACTCCCGCCGCACCCGACTGCGCAACCTGCGCGGGAAGATCGACGTCAAGCTCTCGCCGTACCTGTACATCTCGCCGTTCTTCATCCTCTTCGCGATCATCGGCCTGTTCCCGCTCGTGTACACGGCCTACGTGTCCATGCACGACTGGCACCTGATCGGCGGGCAGGGGGACTTCGTCGGGCTGGCCAACTACGTCGACGTCGTCCAGCAGCCCCGGTTCGCGACCGCACTGCGCAACACGTTCAGCATCTTCCTGCTCTCCTCGATCCCCCAGGTCATCACCGCGATCGTGATCGCCGCGGTGCTCGACGCGAACCTGCGCGCCAAGACCTTCTGGCGGATGGGTGTGCTGCTCCCCTACGTCGTGGCCCCGGTGGCCGCGGCCCTGATCTTCTCCCGGCTGTTCGCCGACCAGTCCGGCATGATCAACGCCCTGCTCGGCTACATCGGCATCGACCCGATCCGGTGGCACTCCGACGCGTTCGCGAGCCACATCGCCATCGCCTCGATGGTCAACTTCCGATGGACCGGCTACAACGCGCTGATCTTCCTCGCCGCGATGCAGGCCATCCCCCGCGACCTGTACGAGGCGGCCGTCATCGACGGGGCCAGCCGGGTCCGGCAGTTCTTCTCGGTCACCGTGCCCCTGCTGCGGCCGACGATCATCTTCATCGTCATCACCTCGACCATCGGCGGCCTGCAGATCTTCGACGAGCCACGGATGTACGACCAGTACGGCCTCGGCGGCGCGGACCGACAGTGGATGACCGTGACGATGTTCCTGTACGAGCTGGGCTGGGGTGCGCAGAAGAGCTTCGGCAGGGCTGCGGCCGTGGCGTGGCTCCTGTTCCTCATCATCGTGGCCGTCGGCCTCATCAACTTCACCATCACCCGTCGCATCGCCTCGTCCGGCGCGGCTCACCCGAAGGGCGGTGCCCGATGAGCTCCTCGGTCGCCTCGATCCGACAGACCGCCGGCCGCGGTGCGGCCCGGGCCGCAGCACACAAGCGCGGGCTCGGCCCTTCGCGCCGGCCCGGCTGGGTCACCTACGCGCTGCTGGTCGTGTTCCTCATCGCCTCGGCGTACCCGCTGTACTACTCGCTGCTGCTCGCGTCCTCCGACTCGGCCACCATCGCCCAGAACCCGGTGCCGTCGCTGATCCCCGGGCCCAACCTGATCGACAACCTCCAGCGCGTGCTGGGCTCCGACATCGGGTTCTGGCACGCCGTGCTCAACAGCCTGATCGTGGCCGTGATCACGTCGGTCTCCGTGGTGTTCTTCGCCACGCTGGCCGGCTACGCCTTCGCCAAGCTGCGGTTCCGCGGGCGGCGTGCGCTGCTGGTGTTCATCATCGCGACGATGGCGGTGCCCACCCAGCTCGGGGTCGTCCCGCTGTTCATCGTGATGGCCAAGCTGGGCTGGACCGGGACGCTGACCGCCGTCATCGTGCCCGGCATGGTGACCGCGTTCGGCGTGTTCTGGATGACCCAGTACCTCGAGGCCGCGCTGCCCTACGAGCTGATCGAGGCCGCCCGGGTCGACGGTTGCTCGATGTTCCGCACCTTCTGGCACGTCGCGCTGCCCGCGGCGCGGCCGGCCGCGGCGATGCTCACGCTGTTCACCTTCGTGGCCTCCTGGACGAACTTCTTCTGGCCGTTCGTGGTGCTCGGATCCTCCAACCCGACCCTGCCGGTCGCCCTCCAGCTGCTCCAGGCGTCGTACTTCAAGGACTACGCGCTCATCATGGCCGGCGTCGTCGCGGCGACCATCCCGCTGGTGGTGCTCTTCGTGGTCGCCGGCAAGCAGCTGGTCTCCGGGATCATGCAGGGAGCCGTCAAGGGATGAGCACCTCCACGCGCGCGCTCGGGCAGCAGGCCGCGAGCGCCGGGTTCCCCACGGACTTCGTCTGGGGAGCGGCGACGGCCGCGTTCCAGATCGAGGGTGCCGCGCACGAGGGTGGCCGCACCGACTCGATCTGGGACACCTTCTGCCGGATCCCCGGCGCCGTGCTCAACGGCGACACCGGCGACGTGGCCTGCGACCACTACCACCGCTGGCCGCAGGACGTCGCGCTGATGGCCGACCTGGGGCTGAACGCCTACCGGTTCTCGGTGTCCTGGGCCCGGGTCGTGCCCGCCCCCGGCGTGATCAACGCCGAGGGACTGGCGTTCTACTCGCGTCTGGTGGACGGCCTGCTGGAACGCGGCATCACGCCGTGGATCACCCTGTACCACTGGGACCTGCCGCAGTGGCTCGAGGACCGCGGTGGATGGGCCGACCGCGGCGTGGTCGAGGAGTTCGTCGGCTACGCCCTGGCCGTCCACGGCGCTCTCGGTGACCGCGTTCGGCACTGGCTCACGCTGAACGAGCCGTGGTGCTCGGCCTTCCTCGGGTACGGCAGCGGCCAGCACGCACCCGGGCGCCAGGATCCCCAGGCGGCAGTCGATGCCGCGCACCACCTGCTGGTCGCGCACGGGTCGGCGACCCGCGCGCTCCGGGCCGCCGACCCGGCGGCGACGATCGGGATCACCCTCAACGTCACCGTGACCGACCCTGCCGACCCCGACGACCCGGCCGACGTCGCCGCTGCCGGGCTCGCGCAGGTGATGCTCAACGACGTCTTCCTCGAGCCGGTGCTGCACGGCCGCTACCCGTCCGAGGCGCTGGACGTCTGGGCGGCGTCCGGGCTGGACGTGCCGATCCGGCCGGGCGACCTCGAGACCGTGTCGGCGCCCATCGACGTGCTGGGGCTGAACTACTACCACGGCGATCTCATCAGTGCGACGCCCCCGCCGTCGGACCGCACGCCGCCGACGGCCCCGACCACGCCCCGCCCCTTGAGCAGCCCCGTGGTGGGCGCGCCGGCGTACCAGGTCAGCCGCGGGCTGCCGCGCACCGGCATGGAGTGGGAGGTGCAGCCCGACGGGTTGCGCCGGGTCCTCGTGCAGATCCACACCGACCACACGGGGCCGGCGGGCATCCCGCTCGTCATCACCGAGAACGGCGCCGCCTACCCGGACGTCGTCGGCCCGGACGGATCGGTGCACGACCCCGAGCGCACCGCGTACCTCCTCGACCACCTCCGGGCGGTCGAGCAGGCCCGTGCGCAGGGCGCGGACGTGCGCGGCTACTTCGCGTGGTCGCTGCTGGACAACTTCGAGTGGGCCTACGGATACTCCCAGCGGTTCGGCATCGTGCGGGTCGACTACGACTCCGGCGCACGCACCCCGAAGTCGTCAGCGCGGGCGCTGTCCCGGGTCGCGCGGTCCGGCCGCCTCTCCGGAGCCGGTAGCGTGCTGACGTGAGTGACAACCGACGAGTGCGCACGTCGGCCCCGACCATCCGCCAGGTGGCAGCCGCCGCCGGGGTGTCCCGGGCCACGGCCTCCCGCGTGATCAACGGCGGACACCTGGTCAGCCCCCAGACCAAGGCAGCGGTCGAGGCAGCGATCACCCAGCTCGGGTTCACCCCGAACCCGGTCGCCCGCTCGCTCGCCACCCGCCGCACCGGCTCGGTCGCGCTCGTGGTGCCCGAGCCGAACACCAGGCTGCTCACCGACCCGTTCTTCGGCAACATCATCAACGGCCTGTCGCTCGCTCTCGAGGAGGGCGACCTCCAGATGGTGCTGCTGATCGCCAGGGACGGCACGGGCACCCGACGTGCCTCGCGCTACCTCACCACCGGCCACGTGGACGGCGCCGTGGTCGCCTCCCACCACCGCGACGACGCACTGAACGGCGAGCTGGTGGCCTCCGGCTTGCCGTCGGTGTTCATCGGCAGGCCGCTGGACGTCGACCACGCGCACTACGTGGACATCGACAACACGCTGGGGGCGAGGCTCGCGACCGAGCACCTGCTGGGCCTGGGCCGCACGCGGGTCGCGACGATCGCCGGCCCGGCGGACATGACCGCCGGCATCGACCGTCTGCTGGGCTGGCGCCAGGCACTGGAGTCGGCCGGGCTGCCCACCGACGCGGTGGTACGTGGCGACTTCACCACGCTCGGCGGCGCGGACGCCACCGAGCGGCTGCTCGCCGAGCACCCGGACGTCGACGCGATCTTCTGCGCCTCGGACGTCATGGCGGCGAGCGCGCTCGCGGTGCTCCGCACGCATGGGCGTCGGGTGCCCCAGGACGTGGCTGTGATGGGGTTCGACGACCTCGAGGTGGCCGAGAGCACACGACCGCCGCTGAGCACGGTCTCCCAACCCGTGCGGGAGATGGCCATCCGTGCCGGGCGCATGCTCCTCGACCTGCTGGCGCACCCGGAGAAGGACCCCGAGCCGGTGATGCTCAGCGCGAGGGTGGTGCTGCGGGAGTCCGCCTGAGGCGGAGGCCCCACCCGGCCCGACGTTCGTCGGGCGGTCAGCCGCCCACGTGGGTGCCGAGCACCGAACCGATGGCCCACGTCACGCCCATCGCGAGCGCACCGCCGACCACGAGGCGCAGCACGGCACGGACCCGGTTCGCGCCGCCGAACTGGGCCGAGACCGAGCCGGTGACGACCAGGGCCACCAGGACGGCGACACCCGTCACCACGATGCGTGCGGTCTGCGACGCCGACGTCGGCGCGAGCACCACGGCGAGCAGCGGCAGGAGAGCCCCGACCGTGAACGCCACGGCCGATGCGATGGCGGCGTGCCACGGGTTGGTGAGGTCGTTCTCGTCGAGGCCGAACTCGGTCTCCAGGTGGGCGCGGATGGCGTCCTTGGCGGTCAGCTCCTCGGCCACGGCCCGCGCCGTCTCGTCGCTGAGGCCCTTGGCGCGGTAGGCGTCGGTCAGCTCCTGGAGCTCGCCCTCTGGATCCGCCTCCAGCTCGGCGCGCTCCTGCTCGATGAGTGCGACCTCGGTGTCCCGCGCGCTGCTCACCGAGACGTACTCCCCCAACGCCATGCTGACCGCGCCGGCGACGAGCCCGGCCACGCCGGCGGTGATGATGGCACCACGGCTCGGCGTCGCGGCCACGACACCGATCACCAGACCGGCCGTCGAGATGATGCCGTCGTTCGCGCCGAGCACACCGGCACGGAGCCAGTTCAGCCGTGACTTGAGGCCGTTGCCGCCGTTGTGGGGTTCCTCGCGGGTCACACCCGTCGGCTCGGCCTGGCTCATGGGACGACGGTAGGCACCCGGCCGGGCGCGGTCCAGCAAGGCAAGCCTTGCCACTCCGGCCCGCGGAGGGCTCAGGCCCAGGTCACCCCGTGACCTCGCGCACGACCCTCGGACCCTGGTGCACGACTCCCCAGCCGCCCGGCCGGGCCAACCGGCCCTCGATCCTGCCGACCTCCGCCACGAAAGCGCCGGCCTCGACCGGGCGACCGAGCCCGAAGCCCTGCGCCTCGTCGCAGCCGAGGTCCGCGAGCACCGCCAGGCTCGCCGCCTCCTCGACGCCCTCGGCGACGACACCGAGTCCGAGCCGCCGAGCCAGGTCGATGGTCGAGGCCACGATCGCCCGGCTCGCCTGGTCCCGGGACAGGTCCGCGACGAACGTCCGGTCGATCTTCAGACGCGACACCGGCAAGGTCTGCAGGTAGGCGAGCGAGCTGTACCCGGTGCCGTAGTCGTCGACCGCGAGCCTCACCTCGAGCCTCGCGAGCTCGCCGAGGACCTGCAGGGTGCGGGCCGGGTCGACCATCGCCATCGTCTCGGTGATCTCCAGCTCGAGACGCGACGGGTGCAGCCCGTGCAGCGCGAGCATCTGCCGGACGTCGCCCACGAGGTTCGGGTCGAGCAGGTTGCGCACCGACAGGTTCACCGCGACGGAGAGGTCGAGCCCCTGCGCGCGCCACGCCGCACACTGCGCCAGCGACTGCTCGAGCACGCGGAGCGTCAGCGGGCGGATCAGCCCGGAGCGCTCGGCCACCGGGATGAACGACCCGGGTAGCACGATGCCTCGCTCGGGATGGCGCCACCGCGCGAGGGCCTCGGCACCGGTGACCCGTCCGGTGGCGACGTTCACCTGGGGCTGGAGGTACACCTCGATCTCGCCGTCCTCGATCGCGTCGCGCAGCTCGGCGACCAGCCGCGGCGACGCCCGGTGCCCGTCGAAGCCGGGCCCGAACCGCGCCATCCGCCCACTCGTGAGCCATGCGGCGGTGAGGGCGGCGTCCGCGCGCTCGAGGGCCAGGTCGACCTCGGTGGCGTCGTCCGGGAGCAGGACCAGGCCGACGGCGCCCTCGACGACCAGGCCGAGGCCCGCCACGTCCAGGGGTCGGCCGAGCAGGTCGCGGACCCTCGTGGCGAGGTCGAACGCGTCATCGGCGTCGCGGAGCTCTGCCGCGATGCCGAAGACGTCACTGCCGAGCCTGGCCAGGGCCGCGTCCGGGCCGGCCACCGCGCGCAGGGCCGCGCCGACGGTACGCAGGATCTCGTCGCCGACGGCGTGCCCGAGCATCGCGTTCAGCTCGGCGAAGCGCTCGACACCCACCATCAGGACGGCCGCACGTCGCCCCTTCGACGCCGCGATCTGCCCGCACGACCCCTCCTCGAGCCTCTCGGCGAAACGCCGGCCGTTGTCGAGATCCGTGACGAAGTCCGTGTTGGCCAGGTGCGCGAGGCGTGCCGACTGCGCGCGGACCGTGGTCATGACGTCGATCAGGCGGACCACCAGCAGGACCACGATCAGCAGGTTGATCGACCCGACGACCACCAGTGACGCGGGCCGGCCGGAGAACCACGAGACGAGCCGCAGGATCGGCAGCATCGCGAACGCCAGACCGAGACCGAGCACCCGACCGACGGTCAGGCCGGCAGCGGGCCGACCGGCCACCTGGTCGATCACCGCCATCGACGGATGCAGAGCAGCCGCCCCCCACAGCAGGTAGCCGGTCAGCCAGCCGGCGTCCAGCCAAGGCAGGACGACGGCCAGCGCCGGGACGTAGGGGCCCACGTTGTAGACGAGGTCGCTCACCAGCACCACCGAGACCGCGGCGAGCAGCAGCGTGAGCGCCGCAGGTCGCCGGGTCCCGCTGACCCACACGAAGGTCAGCTGGAGGACCACGATCAGGTCGAAGATCGGGTACGCGGCGCCGATGACCCGGTCGACGGTGACGCCACCCGACGTCGACCAGACGGGCTCGAGGATCAGCACCCACACGACCAGGGCCGCCACTGCCGTCACGACCAGGGAGTCGAGGATCGAGGGCAGGTCCCGGCGAGGCCGGCGGTGCCTCCCGACGAGGGCGAGTGCCACCGCGAGCATCGGGTACGCGGCGAGGTAGAGCGCGTTGGCCAAGGACGCCGTCGGGTCGGCCCCGATGATGTGCTCGGCCCAGGCCCACACCGCGTCGCCCAGGGCCCAGAGCGCCCCGGCGACGGCCAGGAGCACCCACGCCGCCCGCCGCCGCGGGCGGTGCAGACCGAGACCGACCACCACCGCGACCGGCACGCTCAGCGGGAGGGCCTCGTAGACCAGGTCGCGCGGGAGCGCGTCGGGCATGCTCATGATCGCGACGACCGCCGCGGCCCCGACGGCCAGGTGCGCCTTCCACAGGTGCTTCGAGGCGAGCGCGCGGACGCGGGGTGCGGGAGCGTCAGCGGTCCCGCCGCGTGCTCCCATGCCCCACCTCCGTCTCCGTGCTCGACATCGGACGAGCGCCGAGCCCGCTTGAGCGTTCCGGAGGCCCGAGCTGCCGATCTCACCCGCCCGCTGCCCACCCCGACGTCGGGCTCACGGTTCGGCCCCGTCCCGTGGCTCAGCGCGCCCACCGCAGACGCGAGCACGTGCGCGGCCGGCGGCAGGGTCGAGACACCTGATCGGGGTCAACCCCCTATCGGCCCGAGCGCGGCCGTCTTGAGGTACGCCCGATCAACCGTCACCGAGGAGGTCGGCCAGATCCGTGACGCCCCAGGGGTCACGCGCCCGGCGAGCGGGCCGTCCGACCATCAGGGCGGCCAGCTCGCTCGCCGCCCTGTCGATCCGGCGCGCCAACGACGCCGCGCCTTCGCCGGTCCCACCGAAGTCCTCCGTCGCGGCGAACACCGCGCTCGGGGCCACCACGGCGTGCACGTGGCCGAGCAGCGGCCGCAGGGTGTGGTCCAGGGCCAGCGCATGCCGCACCGTGCCGCCGGTGCCGCCGATGAGGACCGGCACCCCGTCGAGGGCGCCGTCGGGCAGCAGGTCGACGAGGTCCTTGACCATCCCGGTGTACGCGCCTGAGTAGATCGGCGTCACCAGGACCACCGCGTCCGTCGCGGCGACCTCGCCCAGCAGCTGGTCCACGGCGGGCGTGGGCGTCCCGGTCAGCAGCATCGAGGTGAGGTCGCGCGCGTGCTCGCGCAGCTCGACGGTGCGTGCCTCGAGCGCCAGCCCCCGCGCCGCCGCCGCGGCCAGCACGGCCTGCCGGAGCCGGTCGGCGAGCAGCCGGGTCGAGGAAGGCTGCCGCAGGCCGGCCGAGACGACCAGGAGCCTGCGGATCTCAGGCGTGGCGGCGCTCACCTGGCCACCGGCTCGGGGCTCGCGCCGGTGACCGCGTCGGCCGGTGCGTGGACCGTCGCGTCGCGGCCCCCACCCGCCGCCGCGACGAGCGTGGCGTGCGTCGGGGCGTCGGGCACGTGGGCGGGGCGCCCGGCGGCCAGCTCGCGGCGCAGCGCGGGGACGATCTCCTCACCCAGGATCGCGATCTGCTCGAGCACGACCTCCAGCGGCAGCCCGGCGTGGTCCACGAGGAACAGCTGGCGCTGGTAGTCGCCGACGTGGTCGCGCATGGCGGCGTACCGGTCGATCACCTGCTGAGGGCTGCCGACCGTCAGGGGGGTGGTCGCCATGAACTCCTCGAGCGACGGCCCGTGACCGTACACGGGTGCGACGTCGAAGTAGGGGCGGAACTCGGCGATCGCGTCCTGCGAGCGCGGCCTGACGAACACCTGGCCGCCCAGGCCCACGATGGCGGTCTCGGCCGGGCCGTGGCCGTGGTGCTCCCAGCGCCGCCGGTACAGGTCGACCATCGCGGCGGTGTGCTCGGTGGGCCAGAAGATGTTGTTGTGGAAGAACCCGTCGCCGTAGTAGGCGGCCTGCTCGGCGATCTGCGGCGTACGGATGGAACCGTGCCAGACGAACGGCGGCACGCCGTCCAGCGGACGCGGGGTCGAGGTGAACGACTGCAGCGGCGTGCGGTGCTTGCCGGACCAGTCGACCACGTCCTCGCGCCACAGGCGGCGCAGCAGGGCGTAGTTCTCCACCGCGAGCTCGAGGCCGTCGCGGATGTCCTTGCCGAACCAGGGGTACACGGGGCCGGTGTTCCCGCGGCCGAGCATGAGGTCGACCCGGCCACCCGCCAGGTGCTGGAGCATGGCGTAGTCCTCGGCGATCTTCACCGGGTCGTTCGTCGTGATGAGCGTGGTCGCGGTGGACAGCACGATCCGCTCGGTCCGTGCGGCGACGTAGCCCAGGAGCGTGGTGGGTGAGGACGGTACGAACGGCGGGTTGTGGTGCTCGCCGGTGGCGAACACGTCCAGCCCGGCGTCCTCGGCGGCCTTGGCGATCGCGACCATCGAGGCGATCCGCTCGCCCTCGGTGGGCGTGCGCCCCGTGGTCGGGTCCGGCGTCACGTCCCCGACGGTGAAGACCCCGAACTGCATCATGGCCCGCTCCTCTTTTGTCCAACGTTCAACTACCTGCCCAACTCTCCCACGCCGCGAGGCATTCCCGCACCTGTCCCAGGCGGTACCTGTCGGCCGCGGACGCCCCGAGAGATGATGGGACGGTGAGCGAGTACGAGCGCCCCGGGGACCCGATCCCGGAGGGACACCGGTACGCGGGCCTCGTCGTCGACGCCGCCGCCCCGGGGCGCGACGCCCTGCTGGCTGCGCTGGGCCGGGCTCGGTTCAGCGGCTGGGTCGGGCCGGGCGACGGGCGCTGGGTCGTGGCGGTCGCCGACAGCCCCGGCGGGTCGGTCGCCGGCTCGCGCACCGGGGTCGCGGACCTGACGCGGCGGCTCGCGACCGGCCTGCAGACCCTCGTGCTGGGCGTCGAGGTCGACGACGCGCGGGTGCTGCGCCTGACCTGGGCCTCGCCGGACGGGGAAGGCGCCTACGACTCCGACCCGACCGTCGGCCACGAGGACGACGACGACCTGCTGCCCGACCCGGTCGGCGTGGACCTGCTGGGCGACCTCGCCGCGGCCGCCGGACGGCCCGGCGCCGCGGACGACCTCACCGAGCTGCTCGGCGACGAGATCGACCGGGACAGCACCTTCGAGTCCGAGCGGCTGCGCGCCGCGCTCCGGCTGCTCGGCATGCCCACCTGGCTGGTGGCGTCGAGCTCGCTGCCGCGCGACGTGCCCAGCGGCCCGCGGCGGGGTGAGACGACCCGGCTCGGCGCCGGCCGCCCGGGACCCGCGGGGCGGCTGACCGGCATGGCCACGCGGCGGGTGCGACGCCACCGACCGCCACGCGAACCGTGAACGACCCCGGCGGCCCGGGTCCCGCGGTGTGCCGCCGTCCGGCCCCCAGGTGGCGTTGGCGCGCGATCCGGTGCTACCGCACGCTCTCGGCGTCGGGCAGCACCCCGGTCGGAGGTAGCGCCGCGGGCATCACGCCGGCGACCACGACCCGGTCGCGACCGCCGACCTTGGCCTTGTACATGGCAGCGTCGGCGCGGCGCAGCAGGTCGTCAGCGTCGTCGCCGGGACCCACCTCGGCCACGCCGATGCTCACGGTGACCCGGACCGGGTCGTGCTCGCCGGCCACCCGGAGCTCGGCGAGCGAGGTGCGCCAGCGCTCGG
Organism: Actinomycetales bacterium; assembly: GCA_020444245.1. GTDB lineage: Bacteria > Actinomycetota > Actinomycetes > Actinomycetales > Cellulomonadaceae > Actinotalea. The sequence goes on along the minus strand of JAHLLI010000005.1, from coordinate 213,908 downwards.
CGCGCCTGGCCACGTCCGCCGCGCGCGCGCCGGGGAGCAGCGCGAGGAACTCCTCCCCGCCGAAACGCACAAGGACGTCGCCGGCCCGCACGCCCTCGCTCAGCGTCTGGGCCACCGCGACCAGCACCTGGTCACCGACGGCGTGGCCGAACGTGTCGTTCACCTGCTTGAAGTGATCGACATCGATCATCGCGGCCGTGAGCGGCACGAGCCCCGCCGCCGCCCGGGCGACCAGGCCGCCCAGCACGAGCTCCAGGTGGTGCCTGTTGTGCACACCGGTCAACCCGTCCTTCTCGGCCTGGTCGGCGAGCCGGGCGCGCAGCTCCTCCACCTCGGTGACGTCGCGCGCCGTCGTGACATGCACCACCTGACCGTCGGACAGACCCACCTCCCTGATCCGGACGTCGAGAAGGCGACCGTCGGGGGTGCGAACGATGCCCCGGGAACGCAAGGGCTCCGGGAGAGCGGACGCCGGTAGCTCCGCCGAACCGCGCAGGGGCGCAGCGACGCCCCAGGAGTCCAGCAGCTCTCGCGCCGCGGTGTTCGCCTGGACCAGGACACCCCGGACGTCGACCACGAGCACCGCGTCCTCCATGACGCTGAGCACGTCGTCCGGCCCGATCGGCGCGCCGAGCTCCATGGCCTCCAGCGGCCGCGTCGCCGAGACGAGCGCCACCAGGGTGAACATCGCCGCGGCCACCACCTGGATGGTGAGGGGAGCGGCTCGAGTCACCACCATCGCCACGTTCACCACCGAGGGCAGGCCCACGATCACGGCCGCGAACGCGAGCCGTCCACGGAACCCGGTCGCCGCTCTCTCCCGGCTCCCGATCAGCAGCAGGGTGCCGAGCACCGTCATGCTCCCGGCGAGGGCCGCGTGGACATTCAGGATCGCGCCCCCGACGACGTAGGGCCCCGCCGGGCCCTCCACCACCGTCGCCATCGCATCACGGCACGCCGGTACGGCGAGGCAGGCGGCTGCGAGGACGGGTTCTGCAGCGATCAGCGCCCACACCCACCGGCTCCGGAGCGCGCGGCGTCGAGAGACCGCAAGCCCGTACCAGAGCACCGCCGCAGCCGCGGCACCGGACGCCGGGAAGCTCGCGATGAACGCCAGTCGCTCCACCTGGACGTCCGATGTCAAGGCCATGACTAGCCCGCTCACCGCCCATGCGGTCATCGAGAGGCACGCCGCCAGGACCGCCCGGACCGGTCGCAGGTCGTGCACGCGCATGGCAAGGCGAACGCCGGTCGCGGTACCCACCGCGACCGCGAGTGCCAGGACCGCCAGGGCGAAGGTCACGAGCCTCCCATCACCACCTCTTCTATCGGGCGTCCCGGGGCAGAACTGAGGGACTCGACCATCGTGCGGCGGTCCGCGAGGGGGCCGTCGCCCAGTCGCGATTTTGCCCGGTCGCCGGGGGTCCAACGGCCCGCGGGCAACCGGGCTCCGGGTGGCAGCATCGAACCCATGCCGAACCCCTCGCGCGCCACCTCTGCCTCGGGTCCCGCGCCCGATGCCGCCGTGGGGATGCGTGGCGCGACGGTCCTGGTCACGGGCGTGGTCCAGGGCGTCGGGTTCCGGCCGTTCGTCTGGCGACTGGCCACCGAGCTGGGCCTGGCCGGTCGGGTGCGCAACGTGGCCGGACGCGTCGAGCTGGAGGCGGCCGGCCCGGCGGCGGCGCTGGACTCCTTGACCCGTCGCCTGGCCACCGACGCCCCGCCTCGCTCGCGCGTCGACGCGGTGACCGCCACGCCGGTCACCGACACCCGGTGGGCCGACGACCTGCCCCGGCCGTTCCGGATCGAGGAGAGCGACCCGACCACCGCGCCGGGCGCCGTCGAGCGGCACTTCCCGCCGGACCTTGCCACCTGCCCCGCCTGCCTGGCGGACCTGACCGACCCTGCCGACCGCCGTCACGCGTACCCGTTCACCAACTGCACCGACTGTGGCCCGCGAGCGACGATCATCGACGACCTGCCCTACGACCGCGCCGCGACCACGATGGTCGAGTTCGCGATGTGCGACGCGTGCGCCGCCGAGTACACCGACCCCGCCGACCGCCGGTTCCACGCCGAGCCCGTCGCCTGCCCGGCGTGCGGGCCGCAGGTGACCTACCGCGACGCGTCGGGTGGCGCGGACGCGGGCGACCCGATCGGCGCCGCGGCCGCCGACCTGCTGGCCGGGCGGATCGTCGCGGTCAAGGGTCTGGGCGGGTACCACCTGGCCTGCGACGCGACCGACGAGGCAGCGGTCGGCGTGCTCCGTGAGCGCAAGCGGCGGTGGGCCAAGCCGTTCGCGATCATGGTCGCCGACCTTGCCGCGGCGCGTGCGCTCGCCGCGGTCGACGAGACCGAGGAGGCGCTGCTGACCGGCCCTCGCGCGCCGATCGTGCTGCTCCGCCCGCACCCCGGGGCCGCCGGCGCCCTCGCCCCGTCGGTCACCGCCGGCGCGACCGACCTCGGCGTGATGCTCCCCTACACGCCCCTGCACCACCTGCTGACGGCCGCGGTGGGCCGGCCCATCGTGCTCACCTCCGGCAACGTCGCCGACGAGCCGCTGGCCACCGACGACGCCGATGCCGCACAGCGCCTCGCCCCGATCGCCGACACCTTCCTGGTCCACGACCGGCAGATCCGCGCACGCTACGACGACTCGGTGACCAGGGTCGACGCCGGGCGTGAGCGGATGCTGCGCCGCGGCCGCGGCTACGCCCCCGAGTCGCTGCCGCTGCCGATCGCCACCCCTCGGCCGCTGCTCGCGGTGGGAGCCGAGCTCAAGCACACCTTCACCCTGGCCCGCGGCGGCGTGGCGCACGTCGCGCCGCACAACGGCGACCTGGAGGACCTGCGGACCCACACCGCCTTCACCGACGGCCTGGCCCACCTGACCCGGCTGCTCGCGCTCGAGCCCGAGATCGTCGCGCACGACCTGCACCCGGAGTACCTGTCGACCAAGTACGCCGTGGCCCACACCCCGGCCGGGCGGCGGATCGGCGTGCAGCACCACCACGCCCACGTCGCGTCCTGCGCCGCCGAGCACGGCGTGTCCGGGCAGTTCCTGGGGGTCGCCTACGACGGGCTCGGGATGGGCGACGACGGGACGCTGTGGGGCGGTGAGCTGCTGCTGGCCGACCTGCACGGCTACCGGCGGCTGGCCCGCTTCGGCCGGGCGCCCCTGCCCGGCGGCGCGCTGGCGGTGCAGCGGCCCTACCGGATGGCTCTGGGCTACCTGCTGGGCGCCGAGGACCTGCCGGGCGGGCCGGCGATCGACCCAGGGCTGGCCGCGGCGTACGCCGCCGAGCTGGACCCCCGCGAGGTCGCCACCGTGACCACCCAGGTGCGCCGCGGGCTCAACGCGCCTCAGGCCTCCTCCGCGGGCCGGCTGTTCGACGCGGCGGCCGCGCTGCTGGGCCTTCGCGACGTCGCCGAGTTCGAGGCGCAGGCCGCGATCGACCTGGAGCGGATGGCCGCGGACCTGCCTGCCGGACCGCTGCCCTACCGCCTGGAGCGGACCGACGACCTGCTGGTCTACGACCCGCGCCCCACCCTCACGGCGCTGCTGGACGGGCGCGCGTCGGGCGGGTCCGTGAGCGCCCTCGCGGCCGGCCTGCACGAGACCGTCGCCGAGGTCACCCGTGAGATGCTGGACGAGGCACGAGCGGCCACCGGCGTCGACGTCGTGTGCCTGTCCGGCGGAGTGATGCAGAACCGTCGCCTGTCCACCACCCTGCTCGACCGGCTCACCGGGGACGGCTTCGTGGTCCACGTCAACGAGCAGGTGCCGTGCAACGACGGCGGTATCAGCTACGGCCAGGCGGCGGTCGCCGCCGCGATCGCGGCGGGTTCCACCGACCGCACCCACCGACCGGCCACTTCTGAGGAGGTCTGACATGTGCCTGGGCATCCCCGGCAAGGTGATCGAGCTGCGTGACGACGGTGCCGTGCTGATGGGCAAGGTCGACTTCGGCGGGATCCGCAAGGAGGCCTGCCTGGCCTACACCCCCGAGGTGCAGCTCGGCGACTACGTGATCGTGCACGTGGGCTTCGCGATCTCCAAGGTGGACGAGGAGGAGGCGCTCAAGACCCTCGACGTGCTCGCCCAGATGGGTGACGTGGTGTCCCAGGAGCTGGAGACCATGGGCCCTGGCATGGCCGAGCCGGCGGTGCTCAACGACGACGGGACACCGGCGAGCGGCGCGCTGACCGGCGGTGCGGAGGCGGGCGCGTGAAGTACCTCGACGAGTACCGAGACCCCGAGCTCGCCAAGTCCCTGCTCGCGGAGATCCACCGCATCACGACCCGCCCGTGGACCCTCATGGAGGTCTGTGGCGGGCAGACCCACACCATCGTCAAGCAGGGTCTGGACGAGGCGCTGCCCGAGGGCGTGCGGATGATCCACGGCCCGGGCTGCCCGGTCTGTGTGACGCCGCTCGAGCAGATCGACAAGGCGCTGGCGATCGCCGCCCGGCCGAACGTGATCTTCACCAGCTACGGCGACATGCTGCGGGTCCCCGGCACGGACACCGACCTGCTCGCGCTCAAGGCGCGCGGCGCCGACGTGCGCATCGTCTACAACCCGCTGGACGCGCTGAAGATCGCCAAGGACAACCCCGACAAGGAGGTCGTGTTCTTCGCCGTGGGCTTCGAGACCACGGCCCCGGCCAACGCGATGGCCATCGCCCAGGCCAAGGCGCAGGGCATCGACAACTACTCCGTGGTGGTCAGCCACGTGCTCGTACCCCCGGCGATGACGTCGCTGCTGGACTCCCCCACCAACCAGGTGCAGTCGTTCCTGGCCGCCGGGCACGTCTGCGCGGTGATGGGCTGGACCGAGTACGAGCCGATCGCCGAGAAGTACCGGGTGCCGATCGTGGTCACCGGGTTCGAGCCGCTCGACCTGCTCGAGGGCATGCTCATGGCGATCCGCCAGCTCGAGGAGGGCCGGCACGAGGTCGAGAACCAGTACGCGCGCGCCGTGAAGCGCGAGGGCGTGCCGCTGGCCCAGAAGCAGATCTTCGACGTCTTCGAGATCGGCGACCGCACCTGGCGCGGCGTCGGCGAGATCCCGCAGTCCGGGTACCACCTGCGGCCGGAGTACGCGGCCTACGACGCGGAGACCAAGTTCGAGGTCGGCGACATCCACACCCTCGAGCACCCGGCCTGCATCGCGGGCCAGATCCTCACCGGCGAGAAGCTGCCGCTCGACTGCACCGCCTACGGCACGCTGTGCTCCCCGCAGCACCCCCTCGGCGCCCCGATGGTCAGCGCGGAGGGCACCTGCGCGGCCTTCCACTCGGCCAACCGCGGCCTGGACGCACGGAGAGTGACCGTCTGATGACGACCATCGACCCCCTGGCCCTGACCTGCCCGGTCCCGATCCCGGAGGGCTCGCGGGTGATCCTCGGGCACGGCTCCGGCGGGCAGCTGTCCGGCGCCCTGATGCGCGACGTGCTCGCTCCGTGCCTGGCCGACGCGTCCCCCGGCGGTCCGCTCAACGACGCGGCAGTGCTGGACGTCGGCGGCACGCGGGTGGCGTTCACCACGGACTCGTTCGTGGTCTCGCCGCTGGTGTTCCCCGGCGGCGACATCGCCGAGCTCGCGGTCAACGGCACGGTCAACGACCTGGCGATGATGGGCGCCCAGCCGGCGGGGCTGTCGCTCGCCTACGTCATCGAGGAGGGCCTGCTGCTGGAGGACCTCGGCGCGCTCACCGCCTCGGCGGCCCGCGCGGCCGCGAAGGCCGGGACCCGGATCGTCACGGGTGACACCAAGGTGGTCGGCCGCGGCGCGGCGGACCAGATCTTCATCAACACCGCAGGGATCGGCGTCGTGCCCGCCGGCGTGCAGCTCGGCGCGGACCGCGCCCGGCCCGGTGACGTGCTGCTGCTCTCCGGCCCGATCGGCCTGCACGGCGTGGCGATCATGAGCGTGCGCGAGGGGCTCGAGTTCGAGGCAGAGATCGCCTCGGACACCCAGGCCCTCAACGGCCTCGTCGCGGCGATGCTCGCGGTCGAGCCCGGCATCAAGGTGCTGCGCGACCCGACCCGCGGCGGCCTCGCGTCGGCCGTCAACGAGATCGCCGAGGCCTCTGGCGTCGGCATGGTGATCGACGACTCGGCGGTGCCGATCCCCGACCCGGTGCGCGGTGCGTGCGAGATGCTCGGCCTCGACCCGTACCACGTGGCCAACGAGGGCAAGCTCGTCGCCGTGGTGCCCGCCGAGACGGCCGACGCCGTCCTCGAGGCGATGCGCGCGCTGCCCGAGGGCGAGGGCGCGACCCGGATCGGCACCGTGGTCGCCGAGCACCCGGGGATGGTCACCGCCCGCACGCTGGTGGGCTCGGAGCGGATCGTCGACATGCTGGTGGGCGAGCAGCTCCCCCGGATCTGCTGACCCCGCCCGCGGCGACCCGGGCGCGCCACGGACGTCACCGCCACAGCGCGGCCGCGTCGGGGCTCGTCGCCGGGCACGTCCCACCGGGAGCGACGAGCACCTCGAAGTGCCAGGCTCGTTGTCCGGCGCTCGCCCGCGCCGACGTGAACCGCGCGGCCAGCTCCGGCACGAGGCCGTCGGTGCCGGGGGCGGGCGAGGCGGGCGCGTGCGGCGGTGCCGCGACGGGCGCGGAGCCACCGTCCGGACCGCCCACCCAGCCCTGCACCGCGGCACGGGCCTCGGGCAGCCCGGCAAGCGCCCACGCCACGGCGGCGACGAGGCTGAGGAGCGCGACGACCACGCCTGCCCGGACGCGCCTCGGGGCGTCGTGCGCCGCGGGACGACGCCGCGTCCCGACGCCCGCCCCGTGGCGTGCGGTGAGGTTCGGCGCATGGCGGCCCGGGGCGCTCATGGAGACGAGCCTCCCGGCGCGGCCGGCCTGGCACATCGCCGCACGGGCGGACCACCGCCCCGCCCCGGGTACCGGGCGCGGGGCGCCGACGTCCACCCCTGGTCGTACTCGGCCACCGCGGCGTCGTGAGCCCGGCGCCGGGCGCGGGGTCGGTCAGGAGCGCAGCAGGGCCATGACCTCGGCGACGGCGGAGGGCACCGCGCCCGCCACCTGGCGCGTCAGCGGCTCGCCCCACTCGAACGAGCGGGCCTCGACGCCCACCACCACGACGTGCTCCGGCAGTCGCCCCAGCGCTCGCGCCAGCTCGATCGCCGACGCCAGGCCGAAGTCGTGGGACCCGGCCTCCTGGACGTGGCCCTCGGTCAGCGGCGGCAGGTCCTTGCCGGTGCGCACGACGTGCAGCGTCCCTGGCGGTGAGCCGGAGCGCACGGCGTCGCACACCACCGTGAGCTCGGCGCCCGCCCAGACGTCGAGCAGCGCCGTCGGGTCCTCGCGCTCGAGGACCTCGACGCCCGGGACCGGCCGCTGGGCCAGGACCGCCGCGACCTCGCGTGCGACGGTCGGGCCCACCGCGTCATCGCCCCGGTCGGGGGCACCGAGGCCGACGACGACGCGCCGAGCCGGCGGGTGGGTCACCCCCGGTCCACCGTCAGGTCGAGGAAGTGCACCGAGCAGGAGATGCACGGGTCGTAGTTGCGGATCGCGACCTCGGCGCGCAGCGTCAGGTCCTCGTCCGACATCCACATCCACTCCTGCGCGAGCTCACGCAGGTCCGCCTCCATGCTCGGCTGGTTCTGCGAGGTCGGCGGCGCGATCTGAGCGTCGGTGACCAGGCCGTCGTCGTCGATCTTGTACCGGTGGAAGCACAGGCCGCGAGGCGCCTCGGTCGCGCCCCAGCCCTCGGCCTCACGCGGCGGCACCGGCACCGAGGCCGGCAGCCCGTCGACCCACGAGTCGATGATCCGCAGTGCCTCGTGGAAGGCCTCGACGGTCTCCACCGCACGCACGATGATCGACTTGAACGGGTTGTAGCAGGTCTCCCCGAGCCCGGCGTCCCGCGCGGCCTGCTGGGCCAGCGGCGACAGCCGGTCGAAGTTCAGCGAGTAGCGGGCCAGCGGACCGACCACGTACGGCTCACCGTCGAGCACGCCGTGCAGCGCGTTGGAGTGCTCGACGTGCACCTCCTCGACGCGCTCGACGAACTCGCGGACGCTCAGGTCCTCGCCCCGGCTGGTCACGATCCGGCCGGAGTCGATCGGGTAGCCGGTCTCCGGGCGGAGCGAGACGAACAGGTACGGCCGCTCGAACTCCGGGAACTCCAGGCCGGCGCAGAACCGCACCGTCTCGAGCGCGTCCTCCAGGCCCTGGGCCAGGGCCGGGCGCAGCGCCATCATGTCCGCCACCGACGGCATCTTGTAGAAGCCGCCGATCTTGGTGTTCACCGGGTGCACCGAGCGCCCGCCCACCAGGGTCATGAGCTCGTTGCCGGCCTTCTTCATGCTCAGCCCGCGTGCGACCTCGGTCGGGTAGTCCTTGGCCATCTCGATGGCGCCGGCGTACCCCATGAAGTCGGGCGCGTGCAGCATGTAGACGTGCAGCGTCTGGGACTCGATCCACTCCCCGCAGTACAGCAGGCGGCGCAGCGCGTGCACCGAGTCCGGCACGGTGACCCCGCACGCGTCCTCGATCGCCATGCAGGCGCTGAACTGGTACGCCACCGGGCAGATCCCGCAGATCCGCGCGGTGAGGTCCGGCAGCTCCATCATCGACCGGCCCCGCAGGAACGCCTCGTAGAAGCGCGGCGGCTCGAAGATGTTGAGCTTCGCCTCTGCGACCTTGCCGTTGCGCATCGACAGGTGCAGGCCGCCCTCGCCCTCGACCCGGGCCAGGACCTCGACCGAGAGCGTGCGCTCGCTCGTGGGCTGCATGCTCATGCCTCGACCTCCTCCGCGCCGGCCTTCCGGGCGCGCTCGTGCCGCAGGCTCTCGGCCTGGAACGGCTCACACGTCGCGTTGAACGTCCGGTAGGCCCGGATCATCTCCTCGCTGGTCATGCCCAGCGCGGCGAGCCGGTCGGCCATGCCGTGGCAGTTCTGGGAGTCCTGCGGGCCGAAGCACGCGTAGCACCCACGGTTGAAGGACGGGCAGATGGCGCCGCACCCGGCCTGGGTCACCGGGCCGAGGCACGGGGTGCCGTGCGCCACCGGGACGCAGATGTTCCCGGCCCGCTTGCACTCCACGCACACGCTGTAGGTGGGGATCCGCGGCCGGCGCCCCTGGGCGAAGGCCGAGATCACCTCGACGAGCTGGTACTTGTCCACCGGGCAGCCGCGCAGCTCGAAGTCGACCTTGACGTGCTCGGAGATCGGCGTGGACGTCTCCAGCGTCTCGATGTACTCCGGGTGGGCGTAGACGTAGCGGGTGTACTCCTCGACGTCGGCGTAGTTGCGCAGCGCCTGGATGCCACCGTGCGTCGCACACGCGCCGATCGTGATGAGCGCCCCGGAGATCTCGCGGACGTGCTTGATCCGCTCGACCTCCTCCGGCGTGGTGATCGAGCCCTCGACGATCGACACGTCGTAGGGCCCGGGGAGCATCGCGCGGGTCGCCTCCGGGAAGTACGCGATGGTGACCGCCTCGGCCACGTCGAGCAGCTCGTCCTCGGCGTTCAGCAGGTTCAGCTGACACCCGTCGCAGGAGGCGAACTTCCACACCGCAACGGTCGGCGTGGTGGTCGTCGTCGTCATCTCAGAGCTCCTCGGTGGCGAGCAGGGGGATGAGCTGGTCGTAGTTGAAGACCGGACCGTCCACGCACAGGAAGGCCTCGCGCATCTGGCAGTGGCCGCACAGGCCGATCCCGCAGTGCATCGAGCGCTCCATGGACAGACGCACCTTGTCGGCGGGCACTCCCTTGCCGACGAGGGTCTTCGCGGCGACCTCCATCATGATGTCCGGGCCGCACGCCAGGGTCAGCAGGTGGTCCGGGTCGAACGTGGGCGCGGACGTCACGGCGGCCAGGCCGGCGCGCACGCCCTGGTGGACCGTGAAGCCGTGGTTGCGCTCCCAGTCCTCGATCTCGTCGGTGAACAGGAAGCCCTCACCGGGGCGGGAGCCGTACAGCAGGATCACGTGCCGGAACTCGCCGCGCCGGCGCATCGCCTCGAGGATCGAGGGCCGCAGCGGCGCCAGACCGATGCCGCCGGCGATGAACATCACGTCGCCGCCCACCGCGTCCATGGCGTCCCACGAGGTGCCGAACGGACCCCGGACCCCGATCACGTCGCCGACCTGGGAGGAGACCAGCGCGTGGCTCACGGCGCCGACGTCGCGGATGGTGTGCCGCAGCGGCTCGCCCGGCAGGGCCCCGCCGGAGATCGAGACGGCGATCTCACCGACGCCGAAGGCGTACAGCATCATGAACTGGCCCGACCGCCACTTCGCCTGCTCGCCGTACAGCGGGATCAGGTCGAGCGTCGCGGTGTCGTGCGTGTCCTGGCGCCGCGCGACGACCCGGAACGGCCGGGGCGCCATGGGGCCCGGTGCGGTCGCGTCGCGGACGACGTCGGTGGCGGTCATCGGGTCTCTCCCGCGGTCTCCAGGGCGTCGGTGGCGCCGGTGGTCAGGCCGGCGCGCAGCGCGGCGGCCTCGGCCGTGATGTCGATGGCGGCGGGGCACCAGGTGATGCACCGGCCGCAGCCGACGCAACCGGACAGACCGAACTGGTCCTGGTAGCCCGCGAGCTTGTGGGTGATCCACTGCCGGTAGCGGGACTTGCCGCTCTCCCGCACCACGCCGCCGTGGATGTAGGAGAACCTCGAGCCGAAGCACGAGTCCCACACCCGGTGCCGCTCGGTCATCGACTTGGTCAGGTCGGTGGTGTCCTCGACCGACGTGCAGAAGCACGTCGGACAGACCAGCGTGCAGTTGGTGCAGGCCAGGCACCGGGCGGCGACCTCGTCCCAGTGCGGGGAGTCGGCCGCGGCGTACATCACGTCGTGCAGGTCGCTGGTGTCCAGCGTGCGGCCCATCGAGGCGGTGGCCTCGGCGACGACGGCGTCCGCCGCCGCGGTGTCCGTCGGGGGCGCGTCCGTCGTGGTCACCTCGGCGAGGATCTCGGCGCCGCGCTCCGAACCGACCTCGACGAGGAACCGGTGGCCGTCGCCGTCGAGCAGCTCGGTCAGCGCGAGGTCGTAGCCCTCCTGGGGCTTCGGGCTGCCGCCCTGCGAGACGCAGAAGCACGTGCCGCAGGGATCGGAACAGGTCACCGCGACCACGAAGACGCCCTCGCGACGCTGGCCGTAGGCCTTGTCGGCGAACTCGCGCGAGGCGAGCACGGTGTCGTGCACCGCCAGGGCTCGCAGGTCGCAGTCCCGCGCACCGAGGAAGGCCCGGGGCTTGGGCGGCGTGGCGTCGGCGTCCTCCACGTCGAAGCCGATCGGCGTCTTGCGGGCCTTCCACAGCAGCTCGTGGGCGGGGAAGAGCACCGGCTTGAGACCCTGGACCGCCGTGGAGTAGCCGAAGACCTTGGCGTCGCCGCGATCCCGCAGCCGGTAGAAGGCCGCATCCTGGGTGTCCCCCACACCGTGCGGCAGGTCGGCGACGCCGGCGATCGGCGCGAGAACGATCGCGCCGTCCCGGGCTCGTGGGCCGTAGACCTCGTACCCGGCCCGGCCCAGCGCCGCGACGAGCTCGTCGAGCCCGGCCAGCCCCATCGTCCGCATGTGCCCTCCCTAGGACCTTGGCGTGCACGCCCAGCGTGGGCCATGGGGGGCTAGCCCGGGGAGGACGAAGGTCTGGACTTGTACCACCGCTGACCTGGGGAAACACACCCCCCGGGGTATATGCAAGAGGCGGCACGGGACCAATGGCCCGGACATTGCGCGGGGCTGTTGCCCTAGAGCGCGAGACCCGCCGCGAAGCCCGCGTGGATCGCGTCGCCGAGGGTCCCCGGCGAGGCGCAGTCGCCCACCAGGTGCACGCGCGGGTCCTCGAGCACCCCGCCCGCCGCGAGCTCCCGGCTGGGCAGCACCCCGGCCGCCAGGACCACGCTGTCGGCCGGCAGACGCACCGGACCGTCCGGCCCGACCGCGTGCACGCCGTCGTCGTCGATGCTGTGCACCAAGGTGCCCGTGAGCACGGGCACCCCGCGCTCCGCGAGGCCGGCCAGCAGCGCCGCCCGGCTGACCGACGGGCCGCCCGGCGCGATCTCGTCACCGGCCTCGACGAGGGTCACCCGATGGCCGCGGTCGGCCAGGTCGAGCGCGGCGTCCGCGCCGGAGGTCCCTCCGCCGATCATCACCACGCGCCGTCCGAGATCGGCCCGACGCACGTCCAGCACGTCGACGACCTCGCTGCGGCCGAGTCCGGAGATATCGGGCCGCACCGGCCGGGCACCCGTGGCGAGCACGACGAGCCCGGCCTCGGCGAGCACCGACGAGCCCATCCGGACCGGACGGTCCAGGTGCACCGTGACCCCGAGCTCGGCCAGCTCGGCGCGGTACCACGCGACGAGGTCCAGCAGCTCGCTCTTGAACCCCGGCCGCGCCGCGCGGACGAGCACGCCACCGACCTGCGAGCCCGCCTCGTACAAGTCGACCGCGTGCCCCCGACGTGCAGCGACCCGCGCCGCCTCGAGCCCGGCCGGGCCTCCGCCGACCACCACGACGTGCTGGGCCCGAGGTGCGGGCCGCACGGCGAGGGCCGTCTCGAAGCCGGCCATCGGGTTGACCGCGCAGCTCAGCGAGCGGCCCGCCCGCACCGCGTCCAGGCAGGTGTTGGAGCGCACGCAGGGCCGGCTCCGGCGGCCGCCGTCGGCCAGCCGCCGCGGTAGGTCCGGGTCGGCCACCAGCGCCCGTCCCAGCCCCACCAGGTCCACGTCGCCGGCGGCGAGCGCCGTCTCGGCCTGGCCCAGCGTGGTCGCACCGGTCACCAGGACCGGGACCCCGACGTCGCGCCTCAGCCGCGCCGCGGCCGCCAGGTGCGCGCCGGGCGGCTGGTGGTGGTCCGGGACGACGAGGTAGGGCAGCTCGGCGGCACCTTCCTGCGCAGCGACCAGGTCGACGCCGGCTCGGGCGAGCATCGCCGCGACTCGGACCGACTCGGCCAGCTCGCGGCCGCCCGGCAGGTGCTGGGCCAGGGACAGCCGGACGCTCACCGGCAGGCCGGGCGCACCGCGGCGCACGGCGGCGACGGTCGCCAGGAGCAGCCGGGCGCGCCCTGCCAGGTCCCCGCCCCACGCGTCGGCCCGCCGGTTCCAGAGCTCGCTGAGGAACTGGTCGAGCAGGCCCCCGCCCCGCGCGTCCACGTCGATCAGGTCCACACCAGCCTCGGCCAGCCGTGCCGCAGCCCGCTCGGCGTCCGTCACGAGCTGCTCCACCTCGGCGCCGGACAGCTCCCGGCAGCGCCGCCCGTCCGGCGTGTCGACCGCCGAGGCGCTCACAGGGGCCTCGCCGCTGGGCCGGGCCAGCCTGCCGAGGCCAGGGGTCAGCTGGGCCCCCACCGCAGCGCCCTCGCGCCGAAGCGCGTCGACCAGCCTGGCGATGCCGGGCACGAACGCGTCGTCGTCGGCCCGCAGCAGCCCGGCCGGCTCCTCGATCGCGGTCCCGGCCAGGAAGGGGCCGGTGACGATCAGGCCCGCCCCGCCGCGCGCCCTGGCGGTCAGGAAGGCGATCTCGCGCGCGGCCACGTGCCCGTCCGGACCCGACAGTCGCGTCGTCATCGGGGGGAAAGCGATGCGGTTGCGCAGCTCGAGCCCGCCGAGGCGATACGGCGACAGCAGGTGGTCCATACCTCCCCCGGGGGCGACGTGCCTCGCGCCGTTGCGAGACACGTCGCCATTGTCCGGAGCAGCCCGGCGAGCGGTCGGGGTCGTTGGTCCCCTCAGTCGACCGAGAAGCGCGCGACCAGGCGGTCCATCAGAGCGTCCAGCTCGGGGTCGACCCGCTTGCGCGCCGGGTCGGCGTCGTGCCACGCGACGATCTCGCGCGCGCCGGCCTCGAAACGCACGGTCGTGGTGAAGTCGGGCACCACGCGACGCAGCTTCGTGGTGTCGAACACCATCGAGTGAGCCTTGTCGCCGAGCAGCCCGGCCCCCCAGCGCGGGTCCTCCGCGTTGATGACATCGGACGGCACGTGCACGATCCTGGCCCGGACGCCGGCGGCCGCCGCGAGCGCATGGGTGATCTGGTCCCAGGTCAGCACGTCGTCGCCGGTGATGCCGAACGCCTCGCCCACCGCCCGCGGGTCGCCGAGCAGCGGCACCAGGCCGCGCGCGAAGTCGCGGTGGTGGGTGAGCGTCCACAACGACGTCCCGTCGCCGTGCACCACCACGGGACGGCCCTGCCGCATCCGCTCCACGGCGGTCCAGCCGCCCTCGAGCGGGATCAGCGACGGGTCGTAGGTGTGCGACGGACGGATGATCGTCACCGGCGCGCCCCGGTCGCGGTAGGCGGCCATGAGCACGTCCTCGCAGGCGATCTTGTCGCGGGAGTACTGCCACCACGGGTTGCGCAGCGGGGTGGACTCGGTGACGGGCAGGCGCGCGGGCGGGGTCTGGTAGGCCGAGGCCGAGCTGATGAACACGAGCTGGCCGACGCTGCCCTCGAACACCTCGAGGTCGGCCTGCACGTGGTCGGGCGTGAACGCGAGCCAGTCGACGACGGCGTCGTACTCCTGGCCGGCCACCGCCTCGCGCAGCGCGGCCGGGTCGCGCACGTCGACGTGCCGGACGCGGGCGCCGTCCGGCACCGGCCGACCCGAGCCGCCCCTGGTGAACAACGTGAGGTCGATGCCGCGTTCGACGGCCAGCGCCGAGCTGGCCGAGCTGATCACACCGGTACCGCCGAGGAAGAGCACGCGCAGGGTCACGCGCTCACCCTAGGGCTCAGGCGGAGACGCGGCGCGCGAGCAGCCCGCGCAGGTAGGCGGCCTGGCCGACGTGCTGGAGGTCGTCGGCGAGCACGCTCACCAGGCGGACGCCGAGCGTGACCGGCGGGTCCCACCGGGTGTCGACGATGCGGTCCAGCTCGGCCGGCGTCACCGCGGCCAGCAGCTCGACCGACCGGGTGTGCACCGCCTCGTGGTACTCGAGCAGCAGCGCGCCCGGTGCACGCACCGCGGCCACCTCCGCCGCGCTGTGGCCGTAGCCGGTGTCGTCGACCGGCAGCGGCAGCGCGAAGCGGTCCGACCAGCCGCCGGCCACCCAGACCTGCTCTCCGCCGAACGCGTCGGCCAGGTGGTCGTCCTGGACCCGGGTCAGGTGCCAGACCAGCCACGCGATCGTGTTCGAGCCTGGCTCGGGGACCGCCGACAGGAGATCGTCGTCGAGGCCGCGCAGGACGCGTCGCACCTCCTCCTGGATCCGGCCGTAGCCGTCGACCAGCACCGCCGACACGTCCATCGCACCCTCCCGAGGCCACCAGGGACCGCCACGGGCTCCGTGCCCGGGCCTGGTGCCACGCTACGACCGACCACTGACCCTCGCGACGGCGCCGGGCGCCGGACCGGTGGGCCCTGAAGGTCGGGCGTCGCCCCGTCCGGGGCAGCAGAAAGGGCCCGTACCGTCCGGCACGGGCCCTCGTCGCAGTCAGCTCACAGACGCACTCGGTTCGGGTTGCCCACCAGGGTGTCCCGCGTGGTCGCGTCCTTGTCGCGGTCGACGTCGTGGGTAGGGTGGTTCGCCATCGAGTCCTCCTAGATTCGTCCTATGACTAGTGTCCTAGGTCCCAGGCGATTGCGCCAGTCCTGATCCCGTGAACTCTGGGTGAACTACTCCGGGACGCAGATCCGACCACGCGCGACGGCTGCGGAGGTCCGTGCGAGCAGCATCACGACCAGCCCGCTCACCGCGGCGAGCAACGTCCACGCCCCGGCGACCAGCCCGACGCCACCGACCTCGGCGGCCATCACGGTGGTCGCCACGCTCAGCGCGGCGAGCGGGAACGAGTAGGCCCACCAGGACAGGAAGAACGGGATCCGCCGCAGCCGCCCGACCTGAGTCACGAAGAGCAGGGCGAAGAAGACCGCGACGTCGAACAGCATCCGTGCCGGGATGTCGAGCTCGCCGCCGTGCAGCTTGAGCCACGAGAGGAATCCGACGGCCGGCGGAGCGATGAGCACGGCGAGGGTGGGCAGCAGCTGGTGGGGCATCGGGTGCTCGTGCACGAACAGCCGGCTGAGGACCATCGGCAGCATGCCGAGCCAGAACAGCATCCCGACCGAGAAGAAGAACGAGACCAGGTCGAGCGGGCCGTACCGGACACCCGCGAGCGGGACCACCATGAGGCCGACGACCGGGATGAACCAGGCCGGGTTGACATGCTGCGTCCCGAACGTGGACCGACTGATCCAGGCGCTGACCACGTAGAGCGTCATGGCCAGCTGCCCGACGGCGCCGCCCCACCACAGCCCCCGCGCCAGGCCGGGCACGATCTCCTGGCCGGCGGTGGCCAGCAGCAGCAGCGCGATCGTCGAGGTCGGCACGAAGGCGAGGCGCACGGGGTGGTGGAGCTCGCTGCGCACCGCCTCGCGGTGCCGGACGGCCTTGGCCGCATAGGCGCCCAGCACCACCAGGTACAGCGCCATCGCGAGCCAGAAGAGCACGTGCCCGACCGCGACCGGCGCTCCCAGCAGGGCCGACGCCCGCAGCCAGGCGAGCGACATGCCTGCGACGCCCATGACCACGGCGAAGAAGGTCACCGGCAGGTGCGCGAGCCGCGGAGCGCGATCGACCGGCTCCGGCTCGACGTAGGCGGTGGGGATCGCCTCCGGCGGAGCCTCGGCCGGCGGGACGTCGGCGGCAGCGGGCCCTGGGGCCGGTGCAGGGGCAGGAGCGGCAGGGCGTGCGGGGGCGCCGACGGCGGCGCTCGTCGGGTCGGCCATGGCGACGGCAACACATACCCCCCTAGGTATATTCCAGGGCTCTGCCGGGCGCGTCCGGACCTCGCCGGCGCCGACCACCAGCACGGTGCGGGCGGACGGGCCACACTGTGCCCATGACCACAGCCCCCCTCGCCCACGACGTCGCCGGCAGCGGCCCCCGGGTCGTGCTGCTGCACGGCATCACCGAGAACCGGCACAGCTGGGACCCGATCCACCTGGAGGACCGGTACACCGTGCTCCGGGTGGACCTACGCGGCCACGGGGAGTCCCCCCGCACCGCGCCCTACGACCTGGCGACCCTCGCCGCGGACGTGCGCGCCGTGGTCGACGAGGTCGATCCCGACGGCCCGGCCCCGCTGGTCGTCGGGCACTCCATGGGCGGCGTGGTCGCGACCGCCTACGCCCATGACCACCCGGTGCGCGGCGTGGTGAACGTCGACCAGGCGCTCGCGCTCGGCGCGATGCAGGCCCAGGTCGCGCCGGCCGCGCCGCTGCTGCGCGGCGACGGCTTCGAGCCCTTCGTCCAGCAGATGTTCGCCTCGCTGTACGGCGAGCTCGACCCGGCCGAGGTCGCCCGGCTCGAGGCCCTGCGCTCCCCCGAGCAGGACGTGGTGCTGGGCATGTGGTCACCGCTGCTGGACCTGTCCCCCGACGAGCTCGCCGCGACGGTCG
The DNA here is from genome assembly GCA_020444245.1 of Actinomycetales bacterium. Classification (GTDB taxonomy): domain Bacteria; phylum Actinomycetota; class Actinomycetes; order Actinomycetales; family Cellulomonadaceae; genus Actinotalea. The sequence goes on along the minus strand of JAHLLI010000005.1, from coordinate 196,511 downwards.
CCGAGGTCACCGCGCTGCCCGCCGGAACCCCCTACCTCTCGCTGCACGGCATCGACCTCGGCCCGGATTACGCGGCCTGGCTGACCTCGGTGATCCCGTCCGCCGTGGTCGAGACCTGGACGCCGACCGGCCACTACCCGCACCTGGCCGCGCCCGAGAGGTTCGTCGAGCGGGTCGTCGCCTTCGACGCCGGGCACTGAACGGTCCGACCCGCGGGCATGCCGGCGGGCCGCCCCGGCGTCGTCGCAGCGGGGCGGCCCGGGCGATGGGGGCCGGACGGCCGGGGCTCAGGCCTCGGCAGCCCTCTTGTCCCTGGCCAGCGCGTAGAAGAACAGCGCGACCGGCCGGTACATCACATGGGCGAACTTGGTGAACGGGAGCATCAGCAGCAGCTCCATCGCGATCGCGACGTGCACCAGGAAGAACCAGTAGCCCCACACCGGCGGGGTCGTGACGTACAGCGCGACCTCGATGACGAACCCGGTGAACCCGGTGAGCCACAGCAGCGTCAGCAGCAGCCAGTCCGAGCCCTTCGACTCGGCCTGCGCGGTGGTCCACTTCTTCCACCGACCGAGCATGAAGACCGTCACGCCGTACATCAGCATCAGACCGCCGACCGTGCCGAGCGCGCGCGACGGGTACCAGATCGGGATCGGCGTTCCGGTCTCCTTGATCCCGAGCAGCTCGAGCCCGTAGTCGATCAGGGTCGCGGCGAACAGCCCGAGGAACCCCCAGATGGTCAGGGCGTGCACCAGCCAGCGACGCCGCCACAGCGGCTCGACCACCTGGTCGTCGTGGCAGTCGTCCCGGAACCGCTTCTGGCCCAGCGACTCGACGCCGATCGAGTCCCACAGCGCCACGAACGTGCGCTTCCAGGCCGCCCCCGAACCGAAGGTGTCCTTGAGCGTCACACCCTCACGCCTGCCGACCGCCCGCGCCATCCGCACCACGCCCCAGGCGCCGGCCACGAACATCAGGCCCATCACCACGATGCCCATCCAGTGGATGAGGTCGTTCGGGATGAACTCGAACAGCGCGAGCCGCGGCGCGTCGATCCCGCCGAGCTCCGCCTGGGACATCATGAACCCGGCGAAGAACAGCGCGACGACCACCGCGATCACGGTGCCGATCACGGGCTTGGTGTAGAGCACTCGCGCCAGCCCGGTCGGCTCGTAGGACGCGATCGCGTACCGGCGGGCCGTGGCCATGAACTCGCCGGGGTCGGCCTCGGTCGGGCACGACTCCGAGCACAGCCCGCAGTGGTAGCAGGCCCACAGCTCCTTGGAACCGAGCAGGTCGTCCTTGAGGCCGACCTGCGCGTAGCGGATCACCCGGCGCGGGAACGTCGCGTCGTTGTCCGACAGGGGGCAGATCGCCGTGCAGTTGCCGCAGCTGAAGCACGCGTTGACCTCGGCGGCGCCGAACTTCTGCACGTCCGCCATCAGGTCGATGTCGACGACGGTGGCCATCTCACGCTCCCTTTCCTGGGAGGGCGTAGGGGAAGTAGCCCTCGTCGTCCTCGTCGGGCATCTCGACCAGGTGTCCGTACCGCCGCATGCCCATCACCCAGTAGAGGACCTCCACGGCCGGGTGGCCGATCGCCTCGGCGAGCTGGGGCACCGTCAGCGGCCCGTCTGCCAACGCGGCCTTGATCACCGCGTGCATGGCCATCTCCTCGCGGATGACCTCGCGCGGGTCCCGCAGGGACCGCTGAGTCGTCGTGGTCATGCCACGGGCTCCTTCACCGACAGGCCGTCGATCGCGGCCATCATCTGGGCGCTGGTGTAGCCGAGCAGGTCGATCGCGTCCTCCGGGCACACCGGCACGCACCCACCGCAGCCCTTGCAGCTCGCAGCGGCGATCGAGGCCTTCTGGCCCTCGTCGCACACGTACGACGAGATCGCGTCGTAGGGACAGGTGGTCAGGCAGTCGCCGCAGCCGGTGCACAGGCTCTCGGTCACGGTGGCGACGAGCGGGTCGAGCTCGGCGAACCCCTTCTTGAGGATGCCGGCGCTCTGCGTGACCGCGGCCAGGCCGCCGCTGACCGCCTCGGTGGCGGGCTTGGGGCCCTGGCACGCGCCGGCGATCAGCACGCCGTCCACGACGGTCTCCACCGGCCGCAGCTTGGGGTGGATCTCGTTGTAGAACCCGTCGTCGCCGGTGGGCAGCTTGAGCAGCGTCGTGAGGTCGTCGTTGTCCCGCGGGACCATCCCGGTGACCAGCACCACGAGGTCCACCGGCAGCGTGATCTCGTCCTGCGACGTCAGTGCGTCGGTGACCGTGACCGCGAGCCGCTTGTCGGGCATCTGCTCGATCGAGGGCAGGGCGTCGTCCGGGTAGCGCATGTACACCGACCCGCGCTCGCGGGACTCGGTGTACATCAGCTCGTACTTGCCGTAGGCCCGCACGTCACGGTGCAGGTGGAACTGACGGATCGACGGGTCGAGGTCGGCGACCTTGATCGAGGCGTGCACCGTGGCCGCGCAGCAGAACTTCGAGCAGTACTCGTTGCCGCCGACCTGCCGGTTGCCGACGCAGTACACGTAGGCGACCGAGCGCACCTTGCGGCCCTGCCAGGTCAGCGATCCGCTGCCCTGCGCGGCGTCGACGAGCGCGCCGAACTCGTGGATGGTCACCACACCGTCGATGCCGTAGCCGAGCTCGCCGACCTCCGGGGAGTAGACGTCCGCCCCGGTGGCGATGACGAACGTGCCAACCTGGAACTGGCGCAGCTCCTCGGTGGTCTCGGTGCGCAGCTTCACCTTCGCGGTGTAGTTGCCGAACGACCCGGTCTTGCCGACCAGCTCGGCGTTGGTGAGTACCGTGATCGTCGGACGCCTGGCGATCTCGGCCATCAGCTGCGAGATCTGGTCGCGACCGGAGGCGTTGTGCGGGAACATCGGCCCGAGCCGGCCGACCCACCCCCCGACCTCGGCCTCGCGCTCGACGATGGTGACCGCGATGCCGATGTCGGCCAGGCCGATCGCCGTGCGCAGACCGGTGATCCCGCCGCCGACGACCATGGTCGCCGGGACGGTCTCGACCCGGAGCGGCTCGAGCGGGAGCGACAGCCTGGTCTTGGCGATGCCCGCCTGGACGAGCGCGATGGCCTTCTGGGTGGCGCCCTCGTGGTCGTCGGTGTGCGCCCACGAGTCCTGCTCGCGGATGTTCACCTGGGTGTAGGCGTACGGGTTCAGGTCCGCCCGGGTGGACACCCCGCGGAACGTGGTGGTGTGCAGCTTGGGCGAGCAGGACGCGACGACCAGGCCGTCGAGGCCCTCGGCGTGGATGTCGTCGATCATCTCGTGCTGCGTGCCGTCGGCACACGCGAACAGCGTCGTCTTGCCGACCACCACGTCCGGGTCGGCCGAGATCGCCTCACGGACCCTCTCGACGTCGACGTAGTCGGAGATGTTGCCGCCGCAGTGGCAGATGTACACCCCGATCCGGCGCTGGGGGCTCTCGGTCTCGCTCATGCCAGCACCTCCGCCTTCGTGGCCTGCTCGGCCTTCTCCAGGTGCGCCGCGACCTGGGCGACGGCGGCTCCGGCGTGCACGATCGTGTCGACGATGTCCTTCGCGCCGGACGCGGTGCCGGCGACGAACACGCCGGGCACGTCGGTCACCCCCGGGTCGAGGTCCTCGCTCGGTTCGGCGACGTAGAAGTACTCGTCCAGGCCGAGCTCCTCGTCGGTGAACAGCCGCTCGACGTCGCGGTTGGGCTGGATGCCCACCGCGAGGACCACCAGGTCGTACTCGGCCTCGACGATCTCGCCGGTGCCCTCGGTGTCCTCGTACCGCAGGACCAGGTCGCCGTTCTCCTTCTCGGTGACCTTCGAGACGCGGCCGCGGATGTACTGCGCGCCCATGTCCTTGGCCTGCTCGTAGAACTCGTCGTAGCGCTTCCCGGCGGCCCGCATGTCCATGTAGTGCATGGTCACGTCGGCCAACGGCAAGGCACCCATGATCAGCTGGTTCTGCTTGATCGAGTACATGCAGCAGACCTTCGAGCACAGCGGGTTGCCCACCTGGGCGTCGCGCGAGCCGGTGCAGGAGATGTAGGCGATCCGCTCGGGCACCTTGCCGTCGCCGGGCCGTAGCACGGTGTTGAACGGCCGGGTCGGGGCCAGCAGCCGGTCCATCTGCATGCCGGTGATGACGTTCGCGTACCTGCCCCAGCCGTACTCGGGCTTGTTGTCCGCCGCGAACAGCTTGTAGCCCGTGGAGACCACGACGGCACCGACCTCGAAGTCGTTCTCGACGTCGCGCTTGTCCATCCGGATCGCGTCCGCCGGGCAGGCGTGCACGCACTCCTGGCACTCCGAGCACACGCCGCAGTCCAGGCAGCTGCCCGCGCCCGCACGCGCCTGCTCCTCGGTCAGCGGCGACTCGATCTCGTGGAAGTCCCGCGGGAGCTGCGTCAGGTCGACCGCGCCCTTGATCGGGTTGCGGTGGCCGAACGCGGTCTGGCGGGACAGCACGGTGTCGTGACCGATCGTGTCGATCCGGTCGTCCAGCGCGGTGAAACCGGTCATCGGCTGGTCGTTGACCCAGCGGTCGACCATGTGCGCCGCGCGCCGGCCCGCGCCGATCGCCCGCGTGATGTCCGTCGCGCCGGTCGCGACGTCGCCCGCCGCGAACAGGTACGGCACCTCGGTCTGCAGGGTGTGGGGGTCGACCGCGATCCGCTTGCCGCGCCCGACCGTCACGACGTTCTCGTACAGCGTGGCGTCGGGGCTCATGCCGATCGTGGAGATGACCATGTCGCACGCGACCGAGGTCTCCGAGCCCTGGATCGGCTCGGGGCTGCGGCGCCCGGAGGCGTCCGGCGCGCCCAGCTGCATCTTCTGCAGCCGGACACCGGTGACCTGCCCGTCGGTGGCGAGCACCTCGAGCGGGGTGACCAGGAACTCGAACTGGGCGCCCTCGGCCTCGGCGTCGTCCGCCTCGACGTGGTGCGCCGGCATCTCGGCGCGCGTGCGGCGGTAGACGACCTTGACGTCGGCAGCACCGAGGCGCAGCGAGACGCGCGCGGCGTCCATCGCGACGTTGCCGCCGCCCACCACGACGACGCGCTTGCCGGTCAGGTCCGGGGCGTTGTCGTTCGCGACGTCCGCGAGGAAGTCCAGGCCGTTGACCGACCCTGCGGCGTCCTCGTTCGGCACGTTCATCGGCGTCGCGTTCTGCGTGCCGGTGGCCACCACGACGGCGTCGTAGCCGGAGTCCTTGAGCGCGGCGATGTCGTCGATCTTCGCGTCGCACTCGATCTCGACGCCGATCGAGGTGAGGTTCGCGATGTCCGCGTCCACCACCTCGTGCGGCAGGCGGTAGGACGGGATCGCGTGGCGCAGGAACCCGCCCGGCTGCGAGCGCTTCTCGAAGATCTTGACCTGGTAGCCCTGTCGCGCGAGCTGCCACGCGGCGGTCAGGCCGGCCGGGCCGGAGCCGACGACGGCGACCTTCTTCCCGTTCGGCTCGGCCACCTCGACGGCAGGCCCGGACGGGGTCGCACCGTTGGCCGCGTAGTGCTGGTCGGCGGCGAACCGCTTGATCAGCCGGATCGGCACCGGGCCCTCGAGCTTGGTGCGGGTGCACTCGGACTCGCACGGCGCGTAGCAGGCCCGGCCGAGGGTGCCGACCAGCGGCGTGGCGTCCAGGACGAGCTGGAACGCCTCCTCGTCCTTGCCGGACCGCACCAGCGAGACGTAGCCGTGCGCCTTGATGCCGGCCGGGCAGGCGCCGATGCACGGCGACGTGCCCTCGCGGTCGAGCACGGCCTTCTTGGGCACCGCCTGGGGGAAGGCGATGTACGCGGCCCGCCGCGCGGCGAGGTCGGCGTTGAACTCGTCCGGCACGGCGACCGTGCACGCCGTCTGGCAGTCGCTGCACCCGGTGCAGGCCGCCCAGTCGACGAACGTCGACTTCTCCTTGACCGTCGCGGTGAAGCGACCGTCGGGGCGACGCTTGATCCCGGTCACCTCGGAGTAGGTCTTCGTGGTGATGTTCGGGTGGTTGATCGTCGAGGACATCTTCGGGCCGGAGATGCAGCTCGCGCAGTCGAGGGTCGGGAAGACCTTGGACAGCAGGATCATCCGTCCGCCGACGCTGGCCTCCTTCTCGACCAGCAGCACCTTGTAACCCATGTCGCCGAGCTTGATCGACGACTCCATGCCGCCGATCCCGCTGCCGATCACCAGGACGTCGTAGTCCATCAGTGGCTCCTGCTCCTGTCTCGTCACGCCGTCAGGGCGCGCCGATGGCGTGCGTCTAGATGAAGAGGTTGACGTTCGACTCGTCGGCCTCACCGAGGTACGAGGCCACGCCGGCGTACTCGATGTCGTCGAGCAGCTCGTCCTTGCTCAGGCCCATGACGTCCATGGACATCGTGCAGGCGATGAACTTCACGCCCTGCTCGCGCGCGGTCTCGATGAGCTCGGGCAGCGACATGACGTTCTGCGCCTTCATCTCGCGCTGCATGAGCTTGGGGCCCATGCCGGCGAAGTTCATCTTCGACATGCCGAGCTTCTTGGGGCCGCGCGGCATCATCGCGCCGAACATCTTCTGGACGAACGTCTTGTTCGGCGCCTGGACGGGCGACTCCTTGCGGATCGCGTTCAGGCCCCAGAACGTGAAGAACATGACGACCTCGTCGTCCATGGCGGCTGCGCCGTTGGCGATGATGAACGCGGCCATCACCTTGTCGAAGTCACCGCTGAACAGGATGATCGTCTTCTTTGTCGACTCCACCTCTTGGGTTCCCTTCCCGGTAGTGAACGTTGCGGGTCAGCCGACCGGGACGGGACGGGGCCCGAGCTCGTTGAGGGCGGCGGCGAACTCACGCATGTAGTTGGCGAACGGCTCGGCGCACACCGAGCAGACCGCTGCCATCTTGAGGCGCTGGGGCTCGAGCCCCTTCTCGGCCATGAGGGCCTGTGCCTGCGTCACGATGCTCGCGGTGCGCTCGGCGCAGTCGGGCAGGTAGGCACACTCCTCGCCGTCCGAGGCGATGAAGACGCCGTCCTGGCCCGTCTCGAGCGCGTGCAGGATCCAGGCGGGCTTGATGCCGCTGGAGCACGGCACCGCGAGCACCGAGACGGTGGCCGGATAGTGCAGGTGCCGGCTCCCGGCGAGGTCGATGCCGGGGTCGGAGATGTTGTTCGTCGAGAACACCAGGATCCGGGGCATCGGCTCGCCGGTGCCGCCGTGGTCGCTCATCCGCAGGTCACTTCATCTTCATGAAGAGGCGCAGGTAGCCCGAGTCCTCGTAGTGGCCCAGGTACTCGTGGCCCATCTTCTTGGCCCACGCGGGCAGGTCCTTGAGGGTGCCGGAGTCCGTGGCCAGGACCTCCATGACCGAGCCCGAGGACACGCCTCGGACGGCCTTCTTGGCGGCGAGGATCGGGCCGGGGCACGAGGTGCCGCGGGCGTCCACGACCGTGGTGTTGGTGAGGGCCTTGAGCTCCTCGACTGCGACGGACATGGTGTCTCCTTCTTGACGGGTCAGGCAGGTGCAGGACAGCCGTCACCGACGTAGGTGGCGGGGTTCGTGGGGCTCGCGATGCGCGCGGGCAGGTGGCGGAGGGACCGGGGTGTCCGGCCGGGTGGAAGGCCCTCGACGGGGCCGAGCATCATCGCCACTCCCTCAGCGTCGTGCCGGGTGACGAGAGACGGAGGGGTAGAACGTCCCTACCCCCAGGGGTATGCATGTGAAAAAGATCACAAGAGGACGACAGACCTCTGCATACCCGCGGGGGTGTCCGGGGTTAACCCCCGCGCGGGCGGTTGCCGGGTCAGGTCAGGCGTCGCACGAACAGGTGCAGATCGCCCTCGTCCTCGAAGGATCCGAGGTACTCGTGGCCGACCTTCGCGGTCCACGACGGGATCTCCGCGAGCGTCGTCGGATCCGTTGCGATCACCTCGAGGACGGCGCCCACCGGGGCGCCGGAGATCGACCGCTTCACGGCGAGGACAGGACCGGGACGTCGCCTCCCCCTGGCATCGACCACCTGGTCGCAGACCAGCGTCTTCAACCTGCCAACGCCTGAGGCCATGGCCCCTCCCCACGAGGTTGCGCCCGCGACGCTGCGGGCGCTTCCTCCACGATCCTTTCCAGGGGACCCGGCCCGGGAGGGCCCAAGGTCCCCCTGGGACCGGGCCCATCGCGAGAACCCGGGTCAGGTGACCCGTTCGCGCACCACGCGGGCCACATCCATGCGGCGGATCGCCCGCGCCGCGGGCACCTGGGACAGGCCGGCTGCGACCACCACACCGAGGGCCGACAGCGCGAGCACCCACCAGCCGAGCGACAGCCGGAGGTGGAACATGTCCGTGCCGAACAGCCCGAGCGTGCCCTGCGCCGCGAGCACGCCGGCCACCAGGCCGATCGGCAGGCCGGCCACGATCGCCACCAGGTTCTCCGTGGCCAGCACCCCCGCCGCCTTGCGCACCGTCACGCCGGCCGCCCGCAGGGTTGCCAGCTCCGTGGTGCGCTCGACGAGGTTGACCGACATCGTCACCTGGATCACCGCCAGGGCCAGCACGCCGCCGAGCGCGACGATCACGCCGAAGAACGCCCAGAACAGGCCGAGGTAGCTGTCCACCACGGTGAGCAGCGCGCGGGTGTCGGTGTAGGCCAGCACGTGGTCCAGGCCGGTGACCTCGCCGCGCAGGCCATCCCGCGCGGCGGTGGTCAGGCCGCTGTCGAACCGGACCAGCAGCACGGGCGTCGGGTCGGCGACCAGCGTCTGCACCGTGGCCGGAGTCCCGTACAGCAGCGTGCCGAGCGGCTCGTCGACCAGGCCGGCCAGCCGGACGTCGGTGGTGCGCCCGGAGGCGTCCGTGACCGTGACGGTGTCACCGGCCGCGACGCCGAGCTGGTCCGCCAGACCCGCCCCGGCCAGCACACCGTCGGACGGCAGGGCGATGGTGTGCCCCCCGGAGATGAAGCCGTGCATCGAGGTGTCCGGCGAGATCCCCTGGAGCGAGGTGGCGTACGTCGAGCCGTCGAAGCCCACCGTCACCTGGGAGGCGAGCGCGCTCTCCACCGTGGCGACGCCGTCGAGGCCCGAGACCTGCTGGGCCACCTGGTCCTGCGCGCCTGGCTCGACCACCACCGAGGCGTCCTCGCGCTGGACGGTCCCGTACTGGGTGTCCAGCGCGGCGATCATCGAGGTCATCATCCCGACCGACGCCAGCACGAGCACCAGGCCGAGCACGGAGCCGAGCATCGTGGCGAACGTGCGGCGCGGGTTGCGCACCACGTCCCGCAGCGCCATCCGGGTGGTCACCGGAAGCCGGTGCAGCCGCGAGACCACACCGCTCCACCGGCCGGGGGCGGGCAGCGTCGCCTGGTTGCGCATCGCCTCGGCGGGCACCGTGCGGGCGGCGAGCACGGCCGGGACCGCGGCCCCCAGCGCCCCGACGAGCACGCCGAGCGCGATGCCGATCACGGTGAGGTCGGGGTGCGCGGTCACCACGGTGTCCGGGATCCCGAGCTCGGTCGTGTAGACCCGCGTGATCAGCACGGTCAGCGGTGCACCGATCGCCGTGCCGAGGACGGCCGCGGTGGTGCCGATCAGGAGGCCCTGCAGCACGTAGTGCCAGACCACGCGGCCGCGTCGCGCCCCGGCGGCCATCAACGTCCCGATGGTCGGGCGTTCGGACAGCACCCGCCGGGTGAGCAGCACGTACGCCGCCACCCCGGCCGCCGTCAGGAACATCAGCGGGAAGGCCTTGGACATCGTGTCGAAGCCGTTGAGGTCGAGCGTCAGAGCCGCGTCGGACGGGTTGTCGGACCAGGTCTGGACGTCCGACGCGCCGGCGGCACGCAGGGCGCCGGTGACGTCGGCCTGCGAGGCGCCGCCGAGGAGCACGAGCGCCTGGTTGGGCGCCTGGCCGGACCACGCCTGGACCTGGTCCTGCGAGGCGAACACCACGGCGAACGAGTGCGGGTCGCCGAGCACCTCCTGGCGGCTGCGCGCCGGCCACAGGTACTCGGGCGAGACCACCACACCGCGCACCGTCACGGTGTGCCAGCCGTCGGCCGTCGCGACCTGGAGGGTGTCGCCCGGGGCGAGCCCGAACGTCGCGGCGGCATGCTTCTCGAGCAGGACGCCGTCCGGGTCGTCGGGCGAGAGGTACTGGCCCTCGGTCACCTCGACGTCGTCGACGGCGGGGTGACCGGCGGGCGGCATCCCGATGAGGCGGCCGAGCAGGCGGGTGCCGGACAGCGTCATCGGCTGCTCGACCTGGGTGCGGATCCGCGTGGTGGCGGCACCGGTGGAGGTCGCCGCGTCCGCGAGCGCCTGGGGGTCGGTGCCGACGGCGAGCAGGTCCGCGAAGCCGAGCCGGTGATAGGTGCCCTCGTAGGAGGTGGACAGGTTCCGGAACGCGCCACCGGCGGCGACGAACATCAGCACACCGAGCAGCACGGTCAGGCCCACGGCCGTCACCTGGGTGCGCTGGCGGGCCAGGTCACGGACGGCCTTGCGCAGGGAGATCTTCACCAGGACACCGCCTCCGCGGCGGCCGGCTCGGCGTTGCGCTCGACGGACTGGACCTTCCCGTCGACCACCGTCACCACCGTGTCGGCGATCTGCGCGACGGATGCGTTGTGCGTGACCACCACCACGGTGCGCCCGGCCCGGTGCAGCTCGAGGAGCGCACCCAGGATCTGGCGCCCGGTGGTGAGGTCCAGCGCGCCGGTCGGCTCGTCGGCGAGCAGCAGGTCCGGGTCGGTGGCCAGCGCCCTGGCGATCGCCACCCGCTGCTGCTGGCCGCCGGAGAGCTGGGCCGGGAAGTGGTCGGCGCGGTCGGCGAGCCCGACCTCGGCGAGCAGGTCCGGCACGCGGCGCGCGTCACCGACGCCGGTGAGCTCGACGATGATCTCGACGTTCTCCCGCGCGGTCAGGGTGGGCACCAGGTTGAAGAACTGGAAGACGAAGCCGACGTGGTCGCGGCGGAACCCCGCCAGGTCGACCGGGCTGCGCCCGGAGATCTCCTGGCCGGCGACCTCGATGCTGCCGGCAGTGGCCTGCTCGATCCCGCCGATCACGTTGAGCAGCGTCGTCTTGCCCGAGCCGCTGGGGCCGAGCACCACGGTGAACGACCCGGGCGCGAGCTCGAGGTCCACGCCGTCCAGGGCGTGCACCTCGGTGTCGCCGGCACCGTAGGTCTTGCGGACGCCGGTCAGGCGTGCTCCGCCACGCGGCGCCGCATGCTCGCCGGGCCGTCGCCCGGCACCGCCGCCCGCCGTCTCCTTGCCCGTGGTGCTGCCGTGGCGTCCGTTCACCGTCGTCCCCATCTCCCTCGTGTCGGTCCTGCTGTCAGTCGTCCGCCTGCGGGTGGGCGGCCCCCGCGGCACCGCCGGGCGGCGGCGCGAGCACCCCACCGGCGTAGGTCTCCATCACCACGCGCGACCACCGCTCGATGCCCTCGCCCATCGGGTCCACCCCGAGGACCTCCGTGACCTGGTCGCGCATCAGGAACACGGCAAGGTCGTTGAGGAGCAGGAACGCGGCCATGGCCTCGGGGTCCGAGGTGGGGCGGAGCAGCCCGGTCGCCGTCCACGCGTGGATCATCGCGACCGTCATGTCGAACCAGCGGCGGAACAGCGCTCGCCCTGCGTCGCCGGACATCAGCAACCGGCGCACGTAGGCCGGGACCGGTGAGTCCGGGGGCAGGTACTGGGCGAAGAGCCCCGCGATGCCCGCGGCGAGGCCACCGGCGTCGGGCCCCGCCATCTGTCCCGGGTCCAGCTCGCTGGCCGCGGCCTCGAGCATGGTCTCCATCAGACCGAAGACGTGGTCGTCGACCGCCTGCCGCAGCGCGTCCTTGGTGCCGAAGTGGTGCACCACCAGACCCGGCGACACCCCGGCGGCCGACGCCACGTCCCGCACGCTTACGCCGTCCACGCCACGCTCGGCGAACAGGGTCAGGGCGGTGTCCCGCAGGAGCACCTTGCCCGGTGGCCAGTCCTCGGCTGTACGCACGTACAGCACTATACACTCGTACAGCCCGGAGCAGCGACCGCCCCCGGGCGTCCGCGGACGGTCACACCAGCCTCAGGTGCCGCGCCGCATCTCCCGATCGATGTCCGCGGGCGTGATGGGCCGGCGGCCGAACACGTCCCAGACGTTGAACAGCAGGCCGATGCCCCACCCCGCCATCACCCAGACCGGCCAGAAGTAGCCGTGCGGCGCGGTGAACCACCACACCACGACCAGGAACGCATTGACGATCAGGTAGGCGACGACGTGGCCCGCCAGGTCGCGGCGGGCCTTGACCCGCTTGTAGGCGGCGCGGCGTGCCTCGTCGTACTCGGGCGGCATCGGCATGTCGGACATGACCCCTCCTCGTACGTGATCCTCCATTGTGGCCAGTCGAGGCACGGTGCGGCAGGCGAATCCCGTGCCACGGTGCCGCCTGACACACTGGGGACACGTCGTCCGGAGGAGTCGCCATGGCCAAGCAGCGGATCGGGATCCTCACCGCGGGCGGCGACAGCCCGGGTCTCAACGCGGCGATCCGGGGCTTCGGCAAGACGGCGGTCGGCCACTACGGCTGGGAGCTGCTGGGCTTCCGCGACGGCATCAGCGGCCTGGTCGCCGACCGCCACACGCCGCTGGACGGCAAGGCCCTCTCGGGCATCCTCACCATCGGCGGCACGATCCTGGGCACGAGTCGCGACAAGGTGCACAAGTTCCCCACCGACGACGGACCGGTGGACATGGTCCCCACCGTCGTCGAGAACTACGAGCGCGAGGGTCTCACCGGCCTCGTGCTCCTGGGCGGGGGCGGCACGGCCAAGAACGCCAAGCGCCTCATGGACGCCGGGCTCAACGTGCTGCACCTGCCCAAGACGATCGACAACGACATCGCGATGACCGACACGAGCTTCGGCTTCGCCACCGCGATGGAGATCGCGACCGAGGCGCTGGACCGGGTGCACTCCACCGCGCACAGCCACCACCGGATCATCCTCACCGAGATCATGGGCCACAACGCCGGCTGGCTGACCCTCGGCGCGGGCCTCGCGGGCGGCGCGGACGTGATCCTCATCCCCGAGCTGCCGTACTCGCTGGCGAAGGTCGCCGACACCATCAAGGCCCGCCTGTCGCGCGGCAGCTCGTTCTCGGTGGTCGCGGTCGCCGAGGGGGCCCGCGACATCGACGCGACCGCGGACTACGAGGCCGCGCGACTGCTGGTCAAGTCCGCCAAGAACGCCGAGGCCGAGCGCGCGGCCCGGGCGCACCTGGCCCATGTCGAGGACGCCCAGCGCGAGCACACCTTCGCCCTGGCCCGCGAGCTCGAGGCGGCCACCGGCCTGGAGTCGCGCGTGACCATCCTGGGCTACGTGCAGCGTGGCGGCGCGCCGTGCGCCGCGGACCGGCTGCTGGCGACCCGGATCGGCGCTGCGGCGGCGGACCTCGCTGCCGACGGGCAGTTCGGGTACATGGTCGCGGCCCGCGGCGAGGGCACCGAACCCGTCCCGCTCGCGGAGGTCGCCGGCAAGGTCAAGACCGTGCCGACCGACCACGAGTGGGTGACCACGGCCCGCAAGATCGGCGTCGGCCTCGGCGACTGAGCGCACGGGTCGCACCCGCGGGCCTCACCCCGGGGCCAGCTCCAGCGTCAGGCGCACCAGCTGCAGGTCGTGCTCCCCGTGCAGCCGCGCGGCGCCGGTGAACTGGATCGCCTCGTCGTTGAGGAGCTCCAGGTGCGCGGTCGGCGCGTCCACGACGGGACGGCCCGACCCCGCCTCCTCGATCCACAGCGCTTGCTTGGTCGCCTCGATCCTCAGCGGCATCGTGGCGGCGTCCACGACGAACAGCAGGGTGCGGGTCACGTGGTCACGCACCAGCACCCTCGAGACGCTCAGCACAGCACTCCTCGTCGGTCGACTCCTACGTGCGACCACCCGATCGACCGACCTGCCCGAGTGTTGAGAGGACCGCGGCCGGCTGGCCGGCCGGGGAGCCTCGGACCGTAGGCTGAGCCCGTGACCGAGCCGACCGCGACCCCGCCGGAGCCGCTCGCCGCGGCCCTCGCCGAGCTGACGACGCTGCGCGGGAGCATCGACAACATCGACGCGGCACTCGTCCACCTGCTCGCCGAGCGGTTCAAGTTCACCCAGCAGGTCGGCCGGCTCAAGGCCCGCGCCGGGCTGCCTCCGGCGGACAAGGACCGCGAGCGCGTGCAGGTCGCCAGGCTCCGGGCCCTCGCCGAGGAGTCCAACCTCGACCCGGCGTTCGCCGAGAAGTGGCTGGCCTTCGTCACCGCCGAGGTGATCCACCACCACGAGCGGATCGCCTCGGAGCACGCCGCCGACTCCTGAGAGGTACCCGTGCCCGCCGCTCCCCTGCCCGCCGAGGTCGCCGCACTCCTGGCCCGGCCGAACCCCGCCGTGATGGCCACACTCGCAGCCGACGGGCGTCCGGTCACCGTGGCCACCTGGTACCTGCTCGAGCCGGACGGCACGGTGCTGCTCAACCTCGACGCGGGCCGGGCGCGTCTGGCGCACCTGCGGCGCGACCCCCGGGTCTCGCTCACCGCGCTCGACGAGAACTGGTACACCCACGTCTCGGTCCAGGGCGAGGTGGTCTCGATCACCGACGACATCGATCTGGTCGACATCGACCGCCTGTCGCGGCACTACACCGACCGCCCCTACCCGGTGCGCGACCGGCCGCGGGTCAGCGCGCGCGTCCGGGTCGACCGTTGGCACGGCTGGGGCGCGGTCCGTCAGCCCTGATCGGGGCGCGGGCACGAAGCGGGACGTTCCGGACACTCCCCGCGAGTCGACTGCTCCATCCGGGCGAACGGTGCCCCGGAGCCTTCGACGATCGGTGCAGCGCTCCTAACCTGCCGGTATCCGCTGGTCGCAGCGGCACCCTCCGGCTCGACGACCTCGACGAGGACCACGATGAGCACTGCACTCGCCACCGCGCTGGCCCGCCTCGCCGGCCTCGACCTCGCTCCCGAGCAGGCTCTCGAGGCCGCGACCCACGCCGGCGTCCTGGACGCCCCGGCAGACCCGCACGGAGCCGCGCACCGCGGCTGAACGTTCCCGCGGTCAGTTGAGCCGCGGGTCGTCGGGGGCGTTGGCCAGCAGCGCCAGGTCCCCGCCCTGCCGGCGCAGCACCTGGCCCCACAGCCGCTCGGGCACCAGCGAGAACGGGTCGCGCTCGTCCGCGTCGACCACGAACCAGTCCCCCGCCGCGATCTCCGCCTCGACCTGCCCGCCCGACCAGCCAGAGTGCCCGGCGAACACGCGCAGGTCGGCCACCTGCCCGACCAGCGCGTCCGGCACCGCGTCGAGGTCGACCAGGCAGAACGGCCCCGCCACGCGGTCCACGCCGTCCGGGGGCTCCTCGCCGTCCGGGACGAGCACCACGCCGATCGCGCCGTCCAACCCCACCGGTCCGCCCTGGAACAGCCGGGCGGGCGGGGTGGCCAGGGCCTGCCAGCTCGGCAGCACGGCGTCCACGTCGACCTCGAGCGGTCGGTTGATGACCACGCCGAACGCCCCGTCCTCGCCGTGGTCGAGCACGAGGACGACGCTGCGCCGGAAATTCGGGTCGAGCAGGCCCGGCACGGCCACCAGCAGGCGCCCGGTCAGCGGGTCGGTCATGACTCCATCATGGTGCGCGACGGCGGGCGGCGCGACGCCGCGTCCGCCGTCGGGCGGGTACGGCGTGCGGCCGTACGGGCCCGGCCACCGGCCGAGCCCGTCCGCTGCCTCAGTAGGTGAACACCGACGTCTGCGACTCCAGGCGTGCGGCCATCGCGGCGAGCTCGGAGACCGCGGCACCGAGATCGGTCATCACCCGTGTCGAGTCCTCCGCCGCACCCGCGACGCCGGTGATGTTCGTCGCGATCTCGCCGGAGCCGGTCGCGGCCTCGGCGACGCTGCGCGACATCTCGTTGGTGGTCGCGGTCTGCTCCTCGACGGCGCTGGCGATGGTCTCCTGGTACCCGTTGATCCGGTCGATGATCTCCGAGATGTGGCCGATGGCGTCGACCGCACCGGTGGTGTCGGCCTGGATGGCCTCGACCTGGCGGGCGATGTTCTCGGTGGCCTTGGCGGTCTCCTGGGCCAGGTCCTTGACCTCCCCCGCCACGACGGCGAAGCCCTTGCCGGCCTCGCCGGCCCGGGCCGCCTCGATCGTGGCGTTGAGGGCCAGCAGGTTGGTCTGCTCGGCGATGGTGGTGATGACCTTGACCACCTCGCCGATCTGCTTCGACGAGACGCCCAGCTGGTGGACCGTCGAGGACGTGGTGCGTGCGGCCTCGACGGCGGTGCCCGCGACCCGCGCCGCCTCGGTGGCGTTGCTGGCGATCTCGCGGATGCTGGCACCCATCTCCTCGGCACCGGCGGCGACCGCCTGGACGTTGCGCGACACCTGCTCGGCGGCTGCCGAGACCACGCCGGCCTGGGCCGAGGTCTCCTCGGCGCCGGCGGCGACCTGGGTCTGGGCGGAGCTCAGCTCCTCCGCCGACGAGGCGACCGACTGCGCGGTCTGGACGACGTCAGCCATCAGGGCACGCAGCCGCTCCAGGGCCCCGGCCAGCGCACCGGCCATGTCGCCGAGCTCGTCGCGCGAGCGCACGTCGGGGACCACGGTGAGGTCGCCGGTCGCGAGGGCGTCCACGCTGCGCTTGACCTGGATGACGGAACGGACCACGCCGCGCGCGATGAAGAACCCGAGCAGCAGCACGGCGAGCGAACCTGCGCCGATCGCGACGGCGGTCAGGACGAACGCCCGCGCCGCGGTGGTGTCCGCCTGGTCCGCGATGTCGGCCATCGCGCCGGCGACCTCGTCCTGGATCTCGCCGAGGTGCGCGATGAGATCCCGGCCAGCCTCCGCGGCACCACCGGCTCTGATGGCCGAGAACTCGGTGCGGTCGTCGGCGATCGCGGCGTCCATCATGTCGCCGCCCACGACGGTGTCGTACGAGGCGAGCGAGTCGGTGAAGTCCGCCCACACCGCGGGCTCGTGCCCCAGCGCCTCGGTATAGGTCGCGTTGAACTCGTCGGCTGCGGAGTGCAGCGTCGCGAAGGCCGTGTCGGCCGCCTCACGGGCCGCGTCCTTCTCCTCGGGCAGCGCCGCGGCCGATGCGTAGACGTTCATCCGCACGTTCCACATGGCATCCGTCAGGCCGGTCAGCGAGGCGCCGACCTCGGTCTGCACGTGGGCGAGCCGGTCCGCGTCGCTGCGCACGGACACCAGCTGGGTGGCGGCGAAGGCACCGACGGCGACCAGCAGGACGGTGGCGAGCACTCCGACCCCGAGGATCTTGGCTCGGATCGAGAGCGCGCCGCCGCGCAGGCGGGCGAGAAGGGACGGGGTCACCGGGGGTGCGGTGCTCATGAGTGCTCCGGAAGTTGCAGGGGTCGACGGGGGGGCGACGACGACCTCGGCCCGAAGGCCTGGGTTGCACGAATACATCGGCGCAGACCGGCAGTACTGAGGTCCTTGCAGCGCCGTCGCCCCAACGGCCCAGTCCCAATCGGACGAACGCCCGATAAGCCTCAGGGCCAGCACTGGACAAGCACGTACATACTTGTATAGTCGCGTCTTGGGACAGAAGTCCCGGGTGAGTCGGCGTAGACCACCGAGGAGGCCGCAGATGATCGCCTCGACCGCGCAGCTCGCGCGACACGGCCGGGAGCACGGGTACGCCGTGGCGGCGGTGAACATCCTGGACGACCTCAGCCTGCGGGCGGTGGTCGAGGCAGCGGTCGACAGGTCCGCACCGGTGATCGTCCAGGTCTCGGTCAAGACCGTGCGGTCCATCGGCGTGGAGCTGGTCACCACGATGTTCCGCCTCGCCGCGCAGGACGCGCCGGTGCCGGTCGCGCTGCACCTGGACCACTGCCCGCACCGCGACGTGATCTCACAGGTGGTCGCCGCCGGGTGGTCGTCCGTGCTGTTCGATGCCTCCGACCGCGACCTGGCCACGGCCGAGCGGGAGACGGCCGAGGTGGTCACCGAGGCGCACGCCGCCGGCGTGGACGTCGAGAGCGAGATCGAGAACATCGTCGGCGTCGAGGACGACATCGGCTCCGACGAGGCCGTGCACGCCTACTCCGTCCAGACGCTCGTCGCCGTCGCCGGCCGCACCGGCGTGGACCTCCTCGCGCCCCAGCTGGGCACGGCGCACGGCCTGTACACCCACACCCCGGTGCTGCTGCCGGAGCGGGTCGCCGACCTGGTCACGCTCACCGACCTGCCGATCGTGCTGCACGGCGGGACCGGCCTGTCCGACGAGGACTTCCGCGCGTTCATCGAGGCCGGCGTCTCCAAGGTCAACATCTCGACCGGGCTCAAGCTCGCCTACATGAAGGCCGCGCAGGCGCACCTGGCCAAGGCCGAGCAGACCGGCAAGTGGGACCCCCCGTCGATGTTCCGGGACATCTCCGCCGCCGTCCACGACGAGGTCGTCGGTCACCTGGACCGGTTCGGCTCGAGCGGCCACGCGCAGGGCGCGGCGGCGGCCCGATGAGCCCCGCGCTGGTCTTCGACTGCGACGGCGTGCTCGCCGACACCGAGCGCGACGGCCACCGGCCCGCGTTCAACGCGACGTTCGAGGCCGTGGGCCTGCCGGTGCGGTGGAGCGAGGAGGACTACGCCCACTACGTCCTGATCGGCGGAGGCAAGGAGCGGATGGCCGCGCTGCTCACCCCCGAGCTGGTCGCCGAGGCGGGACTGCCGACCGACCCCGAGGCGCAGCGGGCGATGCTCGCCGACTGGCACCGCCGCAAGACCGACACGTACATCGCGCTCGTGGAAGCCGGGGCGCTGCCGGGCCGACCCGGGATCGCACGGGTCGTGGCAGCCGCCGCCGACGCGGGCTGGGCCCTCGGCGTCGCCTCGACGTCGGCCGAGCGGTCGGTGCGCGCGGTGCTCGAGCACGCCGTGGGGCCCGAGCTCGCGGCCCGCTTCTCGGTGTTCGCCGGCGACGTCGTCGCACACAAGAAGCCCGCGCCCGACATCTACCTGCTCGCGCTCGAAGGCATGGGGCTCGACCCGGCCGACGTGGTCGTGGTCGAGGACAGCGCGAACGGGCTGCAGGCGGCCCTGGCCGCGGGGCTGACCACCGTCGTGACGGTGAGCACGTACACCCACGACGAGGACTTCACCGGCGCCGCTCTGGTGGTCAGCAGCCTCGGAGACGCGCCGGGCACCCCCACCGAGGTCCTCGCGGACCCCCACCACCTCCAGGTCGGCGACGAGGTCACGCTCGCCGACCTGGCACAGCTCGTCGAGATCACGAAGGAGTGAGGCCATGGCCGTGGACCTGGCAGGCATCGAGCGCGTCGTGAAGGTCATCGCCCAGACCGCCGTCGACAACGAGACCTACTTCGGCGAGCTGGACTCGGTGGTCGGTGACGGCGACTTCGGGTACTCCCTGGCGCGCGGGTTCGAGATCGTGCTCGCGGACTGGGACGACCTGGACCGCACCGACGCCGCGACCTTCCTGCAGAAGGTCGCCCTGATCATCACCGGGCGGATCGGCGGCACGTCCGGTCCGATCTGGGGGACCGCGTTCCTGCGGGCCGCGATGACCGTCAAGACGCGCGAGACGCTGGACGGGGACACCGTCGTGGCCATGCTCGACGCCGCGGTCGAGGGCATCAAGGCCCGCGGCGGCGCCGACGTGGGCGAGAAGACGCTCCTGGACGCGATCGTGCCGATGCGCGACACGATCGCCGCCAGGCTCACCGAGGGTGCGAGCGCCAAGGAGATCGCGGACGCCGCGGCGACGACCGCGCGCGAGAGCGCGGAAGCCACCAAGTCGATGCAGGCGATGCGGGGGCGCGCGGCCTACACGGGCGAGCGCTCGATCGGGTCCGTGGACGCGGGCGCCACGGCGATCGGGGTGATCGCCACGGCGATCGCCGAGCAGTGGGCCTAGGAGGTCCCGGAACCACCGAGTTTCCCCGCCACCGCGCGGGGCCGACCGGCCGTCGGATGCGGCCGGCCACCAGCAGTCGATCACTCACAGTGGCGTGGAGGCAGTGGTGAAGAAGTTCGTCAACGACCCCAAGCAGTTCGTCCCGGAGATGCTCACCGGCATCGCCCTGGCCAACCCGGACACGCTCCGGTACGAGCCCAAGTACAACCTGATCATGCGGGCGGACGCCCCTCGTGCCGACAAGGTGTCGATCATCCAGGGCTCGGGCTCGGGCCACGAGCCGGCCCACGTCATGGTGGTGGGCAAGGGCATGCTCGACGGCGCCTGCCCGGGCGACGTCTTCGCCGCCCCGCCGATGGACTACGTCTACGAGACGGTCAAGCTGCTGAAGTCGGACAAGGGCGTGCTGCTGCTGGTCAACAACTACACCGGCGACCGGATGGCCTTCGACATGGCCAAGGAGATGAGCGAGGCCGAGGGCATCAAGGTCGCGACGCTGTTCATCAACGACGACGTCGCGGTCCAGGACTCGACCTGGACCGTCGGCCGGCGCGGCGTGGCCGGGAACTTCTTCGTCATGAAGTGCGTCGGCGCGGCCTCCGAGGAAGGCGCAGAGCTGGACGAGGTCGTGCGGATCGGCGAGAAGGTCAACTCGGTCACGCGGTCGATGGGCATCGCGCTCACCGCGTGCACCCCGCCGGCCAAGGGCTCACCACTGTTCGAGCTCGGCGACGACGAGATCGAGATCGGTGTCGGCATCCACGGCGAGCCCGGACGCCGCCGCGCGAAGATCGTCAGCGCCGACGAGATCGTCGACGAGCTCCTGGGTGCGGTGGTCCCGGACCTGCCGTACTCCTCGGGCGACCGAGTCGCGCTGATGATCAACGGCCTCGGCGGCACCCCGATCAGCGAGCTGTACCTGCTGTACGGGATCGCCCACAAGAAGCTCGCCGACCAGGGCATCACCGTGGCGCGCAGCTACGTCGGCGAGTACTGCACGTCGCTGGAGATGGCCGGCGCGTCGCTCACCCTCGTCAAGCTGGACGACGAGATCGAGCGGCTGCTCGAGGCACCCGCCGAGATCGCCTACCGGGTGTTCTGACCGGACCCGGGGGGTGGGACGGCCGCGCGTCCCACCCCCCGACCCCGGCCCCGGCCGGCCCGCGCTCCCCCGCTAGACTGACCGGCCGCGCGGGGCGCCGCCGCGAGGGGAGGGACATGACGTCCACGGACCTGCTGGACCGCGACTCCGCGGTGCCCCTGTACGCCCAGCTCGAGGCCGCGCTACGCGCCAGGATCGCCGACGGCGAGTGGCGGCCCAGCCAGCGCATCCCCTCGGAGAACGAGCTCAACCGGATCTACGGCCTGAGCCGGATGACCACCCGCGGGGTGCTCAACAAGCTCGTCGCCGAGGGCCTGCTCTTCCGGGTCCAGGGCAAGGGCACGTTCGTCTCCGCGCACAAGTTCGACGCCGTCTCCCCCGCGTACCAGGGCGTGCGCGAGCAGCTCGAGGCCGCCGGGTACGAGACCTCGACGGTCGTGCTCTCCAACGGCCTGGAGGAGGCGTCCTCGACGGTGCGCGAGAAGCTCGGCCTGCCCGACGGGGCCAGGGTGCACGCGATCCACCGCCTGCGCCTGGCGCAGGACGAGCCGCTGAGCCTGCACCACTCCTACGTGCCCGCCGCACTGGCCCCGGACCTGGACCGGCACGACGCGGCCCGCGAGCAGCTCTGCGTGATCCTCGAGAAGCACTACTCGCTCGCGATGAAGCACGTCGTCGAGCACCTCGAGGCGAGCGCGGCGCACACCGACGAGGCCGAGCTGCTGGGTATGAGGCGCGGACAGCCGGTGCTGCGCCTCGAGGACGTCATCTCCGACGTCGGCGGCACGCCGTTCGAGTACTCGATGATCGTGTTCCGCGGCGACAAGATCCGGCTGGGCTTCGACTACCAGCTCTGACGATCGGGCTCACGCGTCGGGCTCGGCCACCCACGGGCTCGGTCGGCACAGGGCGTCGGGGTCGGCGGTGAAGCCGGACCCGGTGTCGGTGACCCGGGCCGTCATGTACGTGGTGCCGGCGTTGCCGAGGATCCAGGTCTGGGTCGGCGCGTCCGGGTAGCCGATCCCGGCGTGCTCGGCTCGGGTCAGCACCTGAGAGGTACCGGCGTCGTCGAACTTCGCGATCAGGTCGTCGACCGCCTCCTGGGCCGTCGCACCCGTCCCGCCCGCAACGGCCCACGACGGCATGCCTCCCAGGGGACATCCGAGGTCGGCGAGCGTCAGGTCCGACCAGTACCCGTGCGGGTCCACGACGTCCACGACGACCTCGGCGCCCTGACGGTCCAGGGTCGAACACGACAACCGCAGCTCGCCGGGCGGTGCGGCGAGGGTCCAGGTCTGCGCGGCCTCCGGCATCCCGTCGCCGCCCCCGCCGCCCGGCCAGCCGTAGTTCAGGTACGCGCCCGCCGGCGCCTCGCTCGTCACCTGGACGGCCACCCCCGCCGCCGTGGCCGCCACCACGTCGTCCGAGACGCTCAGCGCGAGGTCGGCGCCGCACAGGACGTCGACGCGGGTCGGCGCCGACCCGTCTGCGGCCTGCGCCCCGGGCGAGAACCCCAGCCACGTCGGTCGCCACACCACCGCCGCGAGGACCGCGACGGCGGCGACGGCGGCGATGCCGGCAGCCACCCGACGTCCCGCGCCGGGCCCGCGTCCCCTGTCAGTCGCCACAGCGGCATGCTCGCACGCGAGCCGCCCGGTGTCCCGTGCCCGGATACACGGTGCCCGGCACGAGCGCGGCCGGCGGCGCGGGACGTGGGCAGCCGGCGCGGTTCATGTGACAGGAGTGGTGGACGGGGCCTGTGGGATCGCACACCCGTCACTCCTGCACCTACCGCCACATGAACCGCGTGGGCTGCTCGCCGGGTGGCGTCGGCGGCGGCGTGAGCCGGGTCGGGGCGGCAGCCCACGCGGCGAAGCGTGTCGGAGGCCCGGTTCGGCGTCCGCATCGTGGACGGCCTCGCGTGGATCGGCGTCTGGGCCCGGCTTCGCCGCGTGGGGCGCCGGGGCGGGGCTTCGGGTCAGCGGGCGCGCGTCGTCAGGGG
This sequence comes from Actinomycetales bacterium, assembly GCA_020444245.1. Lineage (GTDB taxonomy): Bacteria > Actinomycetota > Actinomycetes > Actinomycetales > Cellulomonadaceae > Actinotalea. Next base: position 173,488 of record JAHLLI010000005.1, on the reverse strand, counting down.
CGGCCGAGGTCGACGAGGTGGTCCAGGGGCTCGCCAGCGGCGAGGTGCGCGATCTGGGTGCGGAGCAGGGCGACGATCCGATCGGTCATCGTCGTGGTGCGGCCGGCGACGTGCGGGGTGAGCAGGACGCCGGGCGCGGTGCGCAGCGGATGGTCGTCCGGCAGCGGCTCCGGGTCGACGACGTCGAGCGCGGCGCGCACCCGGTGCGCCCGCACGGCGTGCAGCAGGGCGTCGGTGTCGACCACCGGGCCCCGGCCGACGTTCACCACCAGCGTGCCGGGGCGCATCACGGCCAGCAGCTGCTCGCCCACCAGGTGGCGGGTCGCCGGGGTCAGCGGCACCGCGAGCACCAGCACGTCGGCCGCGGGCACGAGGTCCCCGAGCTCTGCCGCGGCGTGCACCGGACCGATCGCGTCGGTGCGCGCCCGCGAGGCGACCCGGACCACGTCGACGTCGAAGGGCACCAGACGCCGGCGGATCTCGTCCCCGACCCCGCCGACACCCACCACGACGACGGTCCGGCCCGCGAGCCCCGGCGTGAACCGCTGGTCCCAGCCACCCGTCCCCTGCTCGGCGAGGAAGCCGGGCAGGTCGCGCTGCGCGGCGAGCACCAGCGCGACGGCGTGCTCGGCCGTCGCCGCCTCGTGGACCCCGACGGCATTGGCGAACGCGACGCCGCTCGGCAGCACCTCGGCGACGTGGTCGTAGCCGAGCGCCTGGCTCTGCACCGCGCGCACCGGCAGGCCGTCGAGCACCGCGAGCGTCGACGCGGGCGCCATGAACGGCATCACCACGAGGTCCAGCGGGCCGTCCGGGGCGTCGGACGCGGCGGCCATGTCCCAGGTGTGGACGTCGATCGCCGGGCCGGCGAGCCGGTCGTGGAGGGTCGGGTCGGGCACGGTGACGGTGAGCATGCGGTCATCTTCCTCCAGGTCCGGTCGCCGCTCAGCGGATCGCGACGTGGGGTGTGTGCGTCACAGGTCCGGAACCCGAGGGCCGTGCCCGGTGCGCGCGCCCCGGCGGCCCGGGACGTGGCCCGAGCCGCCGGTGCGCCGAGGCCGCGCGGACCCTCCTCCGCACGGCCGTCGCCGCGCGGACCCCTGCTCCGCGCAGCCGTTCGGGTGCCGTCAGGACGCGCCGGGAAGCAGCGCCTGGACGGTGATGAGGTGGACGGAGTCGCTGCGGCACGCGGTGAGGTCGGTGCTCGCCACGAACAGCGAGTGGGTCTCGCCGGGCGGGTAGACGCGCAGGCCGTCCGCGGTCTGCGGGTCGCACGTGGCGGCGTCGTAGTTCGCCGCCTGGGCGATCTTCAGGGGCGCGTGCGCCGAGCCGCCGGGGTCGAGCGTCACCGTGCCGTGCGGGCTGGACCGGTCGAAGTCGCCTGCCGCGCCGAGCTGGGTGCCGTCGCCGTCTCCCACGAGGGAGACGCCCGGCCAGCCCTGTAGCGTGCAGCGCTCGGTACCCGTGTTGGTGAGCACCAGGTACGGCAGGATGCTCCCTGCCGCGCCGCCTTCGCCGGACGTCAGCGAGGCCTCCAGGTGCCCCGCGGTGCACCGGGTCGAGCGCAGCGACGTGGTGGTCGGCGACGGGCCGGCCTCGGTCGGGCCGGCCGACGGCGTGGCGCTCGGGCTCGGCGAGGTGCTCTCGGTGGGCGTCGGACCCGGCGTCGAGGACGCCCCGGACGAGGTCCCGCCGGCCGCGGTCGTGGGGCTCGACGAGCCGGCCGACGCGCCGGCCGAGCAACCGGCCAGGACGAGGACGAGCGCCGCGGCGGAGCCCGCGAGCGCGAGCCCGCGGCGGGTGGGTGCAGTTCTCATGCCACCGAGTCTCACGCCCGGCAGATGAGGCGACGATGAGGCCGTCAGCCGCGCCCGCGGCGGCGACGCTCGAGCACGAGCACGGCCTGCAACCCACCCGCCGGCCCGCTCCCCAGCCGGAGCGACCCGCCGTGCACCCGCGCGACCCACGCGACGATCGCCAGCCCGGTCCCCGTCCCCTCGCCGCGACCGACGCCGGGCCGTCGCATCCGGCGACGCCGCGTGGGAGCGATCCCGTCGCCGCCGTCGCTGACCTCGACCTCCCCGGCCCGGACGGCCACCAGCACGGGCGGCGCGCCGTGCCGCAGGGCGTTGTCGACCAGGTTGCGCACCGCCTGCCCGACGAGCTCGGGGTTGGCCGTCACGACGGTGGCCGGGGCGTCGACCACCACCCGCCCGTCGGCGAGCGCCTCGGGGGCGGCCTCGGTCACCGCGGCCTCGACCACCTGGTCCAGCCGCAACGGCTCGAGGGTGACCGCCGTCGTGCCGGCGCTCGCCCTGGCCCGCAGCAGCAGTGCGGCGGTGATGGACGTCAGGCGGTCCACCTGACGGCGGGCCCTGAGCACGGACTCGTCGGACTCGCCGCGCGCCCTGGCCTCGTCCAGGATCACGGCGAGCACGGCCAGGGGCGTGCGCAGCTCGTGCGAGGCCTCGAGCAGGAACCGCTCGGTGTCCGCGAGGCCGCGCACGGCCGGCCGCATCGCGAAGCCGGAGACCACGTGGCCGAGCAGCGCGGCGCCCACCACGAGCAGCGCCGCGGTGACGGCCAGCCCGAGAGCCAGGCGGTCGTGCTCGGCCGAGCCGGGCACCGGGCCGCCGACCAGGATGGCCGCCTCCACGCCGACGACGCCCTGGGCGTCCACCCCGATCACCGGCGCCGCCGCCCAGTGCAGCTCGGGGCCGGACGCCTCGGCGGCCTCGAACGAGACCACCCCCGGGTCGTCGGTGACCTCGCGCACGACGCGGCGCAGCTCGGCGTCGTCGGGCAGTGCCGCCTGGTCGGGCGCGGCGTAGGTGATCGCGTCGGCCGTCACGACGCCGGCGACGGGAGCGATCCGCAGGTCCTGGGTCTGCTGGAGGCGGGACAGGTCGAGCGTGCCGTCGGTGTACGTGACGACTTCGCCGAGCGTGCTGGCCTGGCTCGCGAGGCCGTCGGTGAGGGAGCGCAGCCGGGACGACGAGTCGATCCGCAGCGCGAGCACCACGAGCACCGTCAGGCACACCGCCGTGGTGATGGCGAAGACGGCGGTGGTGGTCCACCGGATCCTGCGGATCCGCCGCAGCGCGGGGCTCACCGCGGCTGCTCATCCGCCGGCGGCCCGCCGTCGGCGGCCAGCCGGTACCCGACCCCGCGCACGGTCTCGATCAGCTCCGGTCGTCCGAGTCTGCGACGCAGCTGGCCCATGAGCACGTCGACGACGTTCGACGACGGCTCGCTGAGCTCGTCCCAGCACCGCTCGACGAGCTCGCCGCGGCCGACGACCTGTCCGGCCCGCTCGAGCAGCACCTCGAGCACGGCGAACTCCTTGGCCGTGAGGGTGAGCAGCACCCCGTCGAGCGTCACCCGGTGCCGGGGCACGTCGAGCTCGAGCCCGCCCGCGCGCCACACCCGCGGGACCGCGCTCGGCGCGCGCAACGCCATGGCCCGCACCCTGGCCACCAGCTCGGGGAACGCGAACGGCTTGACCAGGTAGTCGTCCGCGCCGCGCTCGAAGCCGTCGACCCGGTCGGCCACGTCCGCACGGGCCGTGAGCATCAGCGCCGGGGTCTCCAGCCCGGCGGCGCGCCGGCCCGCGAGCCAGTCCAGCGCGTCGCCGTCCGGCACGCTGCGGTCGAGCACGAGCGCGTCGTAGTGGGTGATCGCGACCTGGAGGTCGGCGTCCGCACAGGTGTCCACCTGGTCGACCACGAACCCGGCGCGGCGCAGGCCGCCGACCACCTCCGGCGCCAGCTCGGGGTCGTCCTCCAGGAGCAGCACCTTCACGCGGCGATGCTACGACCGACCCGCCGGCCCGGCGCTCGGTACCGTGTGCCCCGGCGGACCGGCAACAGACCGGCAGCCGACCGACGGCGGACCGGACGGGGGCGAGGCGGGGTGGCCACCGGACCTGCGGCGTCCTCGGCGGACCGGCGAGCGGCGGACGCGGCCCGGATCCGCCGCGCACGCCCGGACGACGCCGCCGCCGTCGCCGACATCTGCCTGCGCACCGCCGCCTCGGGCGCGGATGCGACCGGTGTGCTCAGCGACGACGGGCTGTGGGCCGACCTGTTCGCCCTGCCCTACCTCGAGCTCGAGCCCGACCTGGCCTGGGTGGTCGACGACGGCTCGGCCGTGCAGGGGTACCTGGTGGGGACGGCGGACAGCGCCCGGTTCGCTCGGCGCTTCCGCGAGCTCTGGCTGCCGCGGGTGGCCGGGCGCTACCCGCCGGGGGAGCGGTCCACGCCACTGGAGACGGCCTTGGTGGCGATGCTCCATCACCCCGAGCACGACCTGCTGCCCGAGCTCGAGGCCTACCCGGCCCACCTGCACATCGACCTCCTGCCGTCGGCTCAGGGCCACGGCTGGGGCCGGCGGCTGATGGCGACGTTCTTCGCCGAGCTCCGCGACCGCGGTGTGGGTGCCGTGCACCTGAGCATGGCCGCCGACAACCACCGCGCCCTGGCGTTCTACCGGCATCTCGGGCTGCGGGTGCTCGACGTCGGCCGCGGCACGTTCCTGGGAGCAGCGACCGACCTGCTCGGCTGACGGCCCCAGCGCCACGCGCCGTGCGTCCCCTCCGGCGGGCTCAGGCCGGCGGCAGCGCGCCGTCGCCGTCGACGGTGCGGTCGCGCCCAGCCCGCTTGGCAGCCAGGAGCCGCCGGTCGGCACGGTCGAGCACCATCGCCGCCGTGTCGCCGGCCGCGGCCATCGCCACGCCGACCGACACCGTCACGCCCACACGGCCCTCCGGCACACTGACCCCCGACTGGCGGATGAGCATCCGCAGCCGCTCGGCGAGGGTGACGAGATCTGCCACGCCGGTGGCGTTGGCGACCACCACGAACTCCTCGCCGCCGTACCGCGCGACCTGGTCGCCCGGGCGGACGTTGCGCGCCAGAGTCGTACCCAGCACCCTGATCAGCCGGTCACCGACCGCGTGGCCGTGCTCGTCGTTGACGCGCTTGAAGTGGTCGACGTCGACGAACAGCACCCCGAACGTGCCGCCGGCGCCGCGCGCGGCGCGCAGCCGCTCCTCGAGCACGCGGTCGAGGTAGGCCCGGTTGCCGAGCCCGCTGAGGTGGTCGGTCAGCGCGAGGGTGGCCAGCTGGTCGGCCTGGCGGCGCGCCTGGCGCTGCTCGGTGTCGTCGACGAACACCTCGACCGCGCCGGTGATCGTGCCGGCCGCGTCCCGCACCGGGGTGGCAGCCACCCGAACGGGGACGACGTAGCCGTCCTTGTGGTGCAGGTAGACCCGGCACTCGCGGCGCTCGCCGTCGTTCATCGTCTCCTGCAGCGGGCAGCGCGTCCCACAGATGCTCTCCCCCACCTCGTCGACGTGGTTGAGCATCCCGTCACCGCACCAGCGGCCGACCGCCTCGGCCGGGGTGTACCCGGTCAGTCGCTCCGCGCCGCTGTTCCAGTACGTGATGTGGCGCCGCGGGTCGACGACGTACACCCCGTCGCCGATCGCGTCCAGGACGCTCGCCAGCTCCCCCGGCTCCATCGCCGCTCCTCTCGCACGTCACGCGCGTCGCGACACATCCTTGACACCATCGGCAGCCGCCGGCCCGGCTTGAGCGTTCTCGCCCCGCGGCGGAGACTGCTCACCTGCCCGCGGTCTCACGGACGGAGCTGCACGAAACATCAGGCTACCTGCGAAGGGACGTCCGCCCGGCACGCCGGAGCTCGATGGCCCGAGCGCCGCGCACCCGACAATGTAGGGATGAAGCGACCCGTGGACCTGACCGTGCTCTATCTCATCAAGCAGGTCGAGCTCGCCGTCCGCTCGCGCCTGGACGAGGTGCTGGCCGAGCGCGACCTCACGTCGCTGCAGTACACCGCGTTGACAGTCCTCGAACGCCATCCGGGAATGACCGCCGCCGCGCTCGCGCGCAACTCCTTCGTCCGCGCGCAGACCATGGCCCAGATGGTGGGTCACCTGGAAGAACGTGGTCTCGTCGCGCGCCGGCGCGACCCCCACAACCGACGCCAGCACCTGATCGAGCTCACGGAGGACGGCCAAGGCGCCCTGGACGAGCTGCGCGAGCGCGTCGAGGCTGTCGAGGCGCTCGCGCTGTCCGGCCTGACGCAGGCCGAGGCGCTCCAGCTCCGCGCCGCACTCCGCTCGGTGCGGGTCGCGCTCGGAGGGGTCCTTCCGCACTGAGGCCGGTGCTGGGTCGTGTTGCCCTTGTGCCCTGGCGATCGGCCGAGCAATACTCAGGAAACCTGAGGATCACAGCCGCGAAAGGATGATCGATGACGCTCACCGACGCCACCACCGCCTCACCGACCCGCCCGCCGTTCAAGCCCGGACAGCTCTTCATCGGCGGCCAGTGGAAGGGCGCGTCGGACGGCGCCCGCCGCGACGTCCTCGACCCGGCCACCGGGCAGAGGATCACCGACGTCGCCGCGGCGACGACCGCAGACGTGGACGCGGCGGTCGCCGCCGCGCGCGCGTCGTTCGACTCCGGTGTCTGGTCACGACTGTCGGGTCGCGAGCGTGGGCGGGTGCTCCTCAAGGCGCACGACCTCATGCGCGCCCGCGCCGAGGAGCTCGCCCAGACCGAGAGCGCCGATGCCGGCAAGCCGATCACGTTCGCGCGCGTCGTCGACGTCGAGCACGCGGCGTTGCAGTACGAGTACGCCGCGAGCCTCGGACAGCATCTCGACGGATCCGTCCGTGAGACCCCGGCGAACACCCACGCGTACGTGCGTCACGAGCCGCTCGGCGTGGTCGCGGCGATCACGCCGTTCAACTTCCCGCTGATCCTGTCGAGCACGAAGATCGCGCCGGCGCTCGTCGCGGGGAACTCGATCGTGCACAAGCCGGCCAGCGACACTCCGCTGACCGCACTGCTGATGGCTGAGATCCTCCAGGAGGCCGGCGTCCCCGACGGCGTGTTCAACGTCGTCACCGGCTCGGGCGCCACGCTGGGCGACCACCTGGTCGGGCACCCGGACGTCGACAAGGTCGCCTTCACCGGTTCGACCGAGGTCGGCGCGCACGCCGCCGCCCTGGCCGGCAAGACGCTGAAGTCGTTCACCGCCGAGCTCGGCGGCAACGCGGCGAACATCGTCTTCGCCGACGCGGACCTGGACCAGGCGATCGGCACCGTCATCCAGGCCTTCGTGTTCAACGCCGGCCAGTTCTGCATGGCGGGGCCCCGCCTCCTCGTCGAGCGACCGATCTACGACCTCGTCCTCGGCATCCTGCGCGACGCCGTGCCCGGCGTGCCCTTCGGCGACACCACCGACCCGGCGACCGTGATCGGTCCGCTCGCGAGCGCCGACCAGCTGCACAAGGTCGAGGCCCTGGTCGACCGGGCCAAGCAGGAGGGCGCCACCGTCGTCACCGGCGGCGAACGGGTCGACCTCGACGGCGGCTTCTACTACCGGCCGACGGTGCTGGCCGGTCTGACCAACGAGGCCTCCGCCGTGCAGGAGGAGGTCTTCGGGCCCGTCCTGACCGTCCAGCCGTTCGACACCGAGGACGAGGCCGTCCAGCTCGCGAACAGCACCCCGTACGGCTTGGCGTCGGGCATCCAGACGACCAACCTGGCCAAGGCCCACCGGGTCGCCGCCCGCCTCGACGCCGGCATCTGCTGGGTCAACGGGTGGGCGATGCTCGACCCGGCCGTCCCGTTCGGCGGGGTGAAGGCCTCCGGCTGGGGTCGCGAGTACGGGCCGGAGGTCCTGCACTCCTACCAGCGCACCAAGTCGATCGTCATCTCGCTCGACGAGGGGGCCGCCCGGTGACGCGCACGAAGGCCGCCGTCCTCGAGGCGCCCGGCGCCCCGTTCACCACGGCCGAGGTCGAGCTCGGAGAGCCGGGCGCGGGCGAGGTCCTCGTGCGGATCGTGGCCACCGGCCTGTGCCACACCGACCTCGGCGTGCAGGCCGGCGGGATCCCGCTGCCGCTGCCCGGTGTCGCCGGGCACGAAGGCGCCGGCGTCGTGGAACGGACCGGCCCGGGGGTCACCTCGGTGGCGCCGGGCGACAAGGTCATCCTGAGCTTCACCTCGTGCGGCGAGTGCCCGAGCTGCCTCGCGGGGCACCCCGCCTACTGCGCCACCTGGCTCCCCCGCAACCTGGTCGGCGCGCTGCGAGCCGACGACTCGGCGACGACGACCCGCGACGGGGAACCGATCGGCGGCCACTTCTTCGGGCAGTCGTCGTTCGCGCAGCACGCGATCGTCGACGAGCGCAGCCTCGTCGTGGTCGCGCCGGACGCCGACCTGACGGTGCTCGCCCCGCTCGGGTGCGGCGTCCTCACCGGGTTCGGCTCGATGTGGAACGTGCTGCAGCCCGAGCCCGGCCAGTCCGTGGCGGTCTACGGCACGGGCGCCGTCGGGCTCTCGGGCCTGATCGCCGCCGCGCTGCGCTCACCGGCCCAGCTGATCGCGGTCGACATCGTCCCCGAGCGGCTCGAGCTCGCGCGGTCGCTGGGCGCGACCCACGTGGTGGACGCCAGCACCGAGGACGTCGCCGCGCGCCTGTCGGAGATCACCGGCGGCGCGGGCGTGAACCTGAGCTTCGACACCACGGGGAACCCACAGGTCGCGAAGGGCGCGCTCGCCTCGGCCGGCGTGGGCGGCACGGTCCTGGTGTGCGGCGCCCCGCCCCCGGGGACGGAGATCGGCGTCGACATCCAGGGCATCCTGCCCGGCAAGGTGCTCCGGGGCGTCACGATGGGCGATGCCGTTCCCCAGGACCTGATCCCGCAGCTCATCGAGCTGCACGCGTCGGGGAAGCTGCCTCTGGAGAGACTCCAGAAGCGGTACTCGATCGACGAGGTGCAGCAGGCCGCCCAGGACATGGCGCACGGCGTCACCGTCAAGCCCGTCATCGTCATGTGACGCCACCGCGGACGCCCTTCCGCCCCGGGGCCCTCAGGCCAGGTGCCGCGCCCACCACCGCAGGACATGCTCGAACCGGGCCTTGCGGTGGCTGGGCCGGCCCGACCGACTCAGCTCGTGGCCCTCGCCGGGGAACAGCAGCAGCTCGACCGGCACCCCGCGGCGCTTGAGCTCGACGAACCACCGCTGGCCCTGCTCGACCGGGCAGCGCCAGTCCTGCTCGGAGTGGACGACCAGGGTCGGCGTGCGCACTGAGCCGACGTGGGCCATCGGCGACTGGGCGGCGACCGTCACGGCGCCATCCGGCGTCGCCGCGTCGCCCAGGTACTCCAGCCCGAAGAACCAGCCGATGTCGCTCGAGCCGACGAAGCTGACCGGGTCGAGGAACCCGCGCTCGACGATCGCGCCGGCGAACCGGTGCGTCCGGGTCGTCAGCCATGCGGTGAGGTACCCGCCGTAGGAACCGCCCATCACCCCGACCCGGGCCTCGTCGAGCGCCGGGTCCGCCAGGGCGGCGTCCAGCAGGGCGAGCACGTCGTCGGTGTCCACGGTGCCGAACGCACCGTGGATCGCCCGGCCGTGCTCGGCGCCGTACCCCGCCGACCCGCGGGGGTTGCCGTGCACCACGGCGTACCCGGCGCCGGCGACCACCTGGACCTCGTCGAACACGTCGCTGGTGTACTGCGCGAACGGCCCGCCGTGGATCATCAGGACCGTCGGGTACGGCCCAGGGCCGTGCAGCTCCGGGTCGGGCAGCGTGACCCAGCCGTGCACCGGGTAGCCGTCGGGCGCCTGCGCACCGATCTCCCGCGGCAGGCGCAGCGTGGCGCGCAGCGGCGCTGAGAACGCGCTGAGCACCTCGACGTGGCCGTCGGCGACGCGCACCGCGAGCACCTCCCCGGTCGAGGTCGGGTCGGAGGCCGTGACCGCGGCGATCCCATCGGCGACGTCCAGGCCGCGCACCACCGCGGGCCCGTCCACGAGCACCCGCGGCTCGCCGACGCCGTCGCCGGGCACCGCGAGCAGGACCACGTCGCCGCGGTGCTGGTCGGCCACCAGGACGTCACCGCCCGAGGTCGCCAGGACCCCGGTCGCCAGGTCGCGGTGCTCGGGGTCGGTGAGCCTGCGCAGCTCACCGGCCGGGCCGTCCACGCCCCCCGGCAGGTCCAGGCGGTACAGCGCCGTCTGTGCGGCGACGAAACCGCGCCCGGTCGGGCCCAGGTCCTGCGCGAGCAGCCACAGCGCGGTGCCGCCCTCGGCAGGTAGCACGGCGGTGACGCCGAGGGGCGAGCCGCCGGCCGCGTCGGTCAGCGGTCGGGGCTCGGCCGGCTCGGCGTCGACGTCCACCACCACCGCGTCCGAGCGCAGGTCCGCCTCGCGCGTGGGGTGCACCGCGGCGACCGCCACGAGGCGGCGGCCGTCCGGCATCCAGCGCGGCCCGGTGACGTCCACGTCCCCCACCGTCAGACGCCGCGCCTCGGGCATCTCGCCCGGCACGGGCTGGGCCGGGACGTCCAGCACGAACAGGTGGGTGCGCCGGTCGCGGGTGAAGCCGAGCCCGTCGTGCCGGTACTGGTACTCGGTGATCAGCCGCGGCGCCTCCGCGGACGGGTCGCCATCGGCCACGTAGCGGCCCTCGTCGGGCACCCGCGCGCCGTACACCAGCCGGCGGCCGTCCGGGGACCAGCGCGGGTCGCTCACGCCCAGGGGCGCGTCGGTGAGCCGCACGGGCTCGCCTCCCCAGGCCTCGACCACGTACAGCTGCGGCTTGCCCTTGGGCTCGGCGCGCAGGAACGCGATCCACCGGCCGTCCGGGGAGAACGCCGGCGCGGTGTCCCGGTGCCCGCGGGTGAGCGGCCGCGGGCGCTCCGAGCCGTCCGTGGGCATCCGCCACAGGTGGCCGACGTACTCGTCGGAGTCCAGGTCGGGGCGGATCAGGGACACCACCACCATGCTCCCGTCCGGGGAGATCGCGGGGGTGCCAGGGGTGCGCAGGGCCGAGAGGTCGTCAGGAGTCACGCCCGGTGACGCTACGCCGTCGGGCGCCGACCACGCGCGACGAGGGTCCCGGCGTGGCTCACAGGCGGCGCACAACGCCCGCACACACCCCCGTCGGGCAACCGGGTCACGGTGGTCCCGACAGCCAGCGCCCACCCGAAGGAGCCCCTCGTGCGACGCATCCTCCTGGCCGCCACCGGCACCCTCGCCGCCGTCGTCGCGGTCTTCCTCTACCCGACGAGCACCAACCAGAGCGTCGCGGTGCAGGCCTCGACCGTCAGCGACACGACCACGTCCGCCACGACGTCGAGCTCGACGGCCGACACGACCACGTCGACCGACTCCTCGACCACCGACTCCTCGACCACCGACCCGACCACGTCGAGCGGCTCGTCCACCACCGACTCGTCGAGCGGCAGCACGGACACCTCCGCCACGATGGCCGACGGCACCTACACCGCGTCGTCCACGATGCGCTACGGGACCGTGACGGTGACCATCACGGTGGCCGACGGCCAGATCACCGACGCCTCGGGCGTGCAGGACTCCCACGACAACAAGTCCCAGATGATCGCGTCGCAGGCCATGCCGACGTTGAACAGCGAGGCGGTCAGCGCCCAGAGCGCGTCGATCGCGATGGTCTCGCACGCGACCTTCACCAGCTCGGCCTACGAGCAGTCTCTGCAGGCCGCGATCGACCAGGCGTTCGCGTAGGGCGACGGGCTCACACGATCGACGCGAGCGCGGTGCGCAGCACGTCGGGGTCGTGCCAGACCGGCAGGCGCAGGTGGCCGCCGTACCCGCCGTAGGTGGAGAACCCCGGCCCGGCCACGAGCTTGACCCCCGCGCGCTTGGCCCGCTCGACGAGCGCGACCGCGTCGTCGCCGGTGTCCACCCACAGGCCCGAGCCACCGGCGATCGGTTCCCAGGACCACGTCGGCACGACCTCGTTGAGCGTGGCGGTGGCACCGGCCAGCGCCTCGGAGAGCATGGCGCGGCGCTGATGCCTGGCAACCTCGGTGTGGGCGATCAGGTCGACCGCCAGCAGCTGGTCCACCACTGAGCTCGCCAGGTCGACCGGCTTGCGCAGCTCGACCAGGCCGTGGATCCGGTCCGCACTGGCCCGGATCCAGCCGATCCGGATGCCGCCCCAGAACAGCTTGGACGCGCTGCCGATCGTGACGAGCAGCTCGGGGTCGACCAGCCGGGCCAGGGTCGGGGCCGCCCCCTGGCCGGCGAGCGTCAGGTCCGAGGAGCAGGCGTCCTCGATCGTCGTGAGTCCGGCGGCGTTGATGACCTCCGCGAGACCGTGGCGAGCGGCCGACGTCATCGTCCGGCCGGTCGGGTTGTGGATCGAGGTCTGGCAGTAGAGCAGCTCGGGGCCACGGGTCACCGCGCGCCGCACCTGCCCGGGGTCGAGCCCGCCGTCGACCATCGCCAGGCCCTCGACATGCGCCCCGGCTCCCCGCAGCGCCTCCAGGGCACCGCGGTAGGTGGGTTCCTCGGTGAGCACCAGGTCCCCCGGGCCGGCCAGGCCCGTGATGACCAGCCAGGTCGCCTCCTGGGCACCGGAGGTCACCAGGATCTGCTCGGCCGTGGTCGGCGTGCCGTCGGCGGTGAACCGGTCGGCGATCGCCTGGCGCAGCGCGGGCAGGCCGGCCGGGAAGTAGCCGTCGGTGACCAGATAGCTGCCGATCCGGTCGGTGATCGGACGGGCCAGCACGTCGTAGGTCACCGGTGAGGCCGGCAGCGCCCCGGTGGACAGGTCGATGACGTCGCTCGGGGTGTTGGTGAACGAGAAGAACCGTCCGCTCAGCTCACGGTGCAGCCAGTGGTGGGCCGACCGCACGCGCGAGCCCGAGCCCCGGTCCGTGGCCAGGTAGCCCTCCGCCGCGAGCGCCTCGTACGCGGCGGTGACGGTGCCCCGCGAGACGGTCAGCGCCCCGGCGAGCGCGCGCTGGGCCGGCAGACCGGCCCCCGGAGGGATCAGGCCGGCGCGGATCAGCTCGACCAGGGCCGCGGTGAGGTCGCGCGCCAGGGTCCCCTCGCCGGTGGCCCACTGCCCCAGGAGGCGGCTGAGCTCACTCGCGGCGATCGTCGGCGCGGCCACGGTCTCACCATGTCAGCACGGCGGACCTCGGAGAAGAGCCACCGGACCCGGATTGGCCCAGACGCCCGCCCCGCCACCCTCCTACGTTCGAGCCATCCGGCACCCCGAACCGGGACAGGCAACGACCAGACAAGGGTGAGGTCAATGGCGACCGTGGTTCTCCTCGGCACACTGGACACCAAAGGCTTGGAGTACGGCTGGCTCAAGGACCGGCTCCTCGAGAACGGCGTGGACGTGCTCGCGGTGGACGTCGGCTCCTTCTCGACGAGCCCGATGGCCGACGTCACGTCGGACGAGGTCATCGCGGCCGCAGGCGCGGACGCCGCAGGTCTGCGGGAGCGCCGTGACCGCGGCGAGATGATGACCGTGATGGGCACCGGCGCCGCCGTGGTGGTCCACCGCCTGTTCGACGAGGGCCGCCTGCACGGCATGCTCGCCGTGGGCGGGTCCGGTGGCTCGTCGGTGGCCGCGCCGGCGATGCAGGCCCTGCCGATCGGCGTGCCGAAGGTGCTGGTCTCGACGATGGCCAGCGGCGACGTCAAGCCCTACGTCGGCGAGGTCGACGCGACCCTGATGTACTCGGTGGTCGACGTGGCCGGCATCAACTCGGTCTCCGAGGCCGTGCTCGGCAACGCCGCGGCGGCGGCCGCCGGGATGGCCAAGGCCTACGAGGCCCGCGCCGCGACCGCCGGTGCCGCCGAGCACAAGCCGCTCATCGGCCTGACCATGTTCGGCGTCACGACGCCGGCCGCCAACGAGGCCCGCGAGCGTCTGACCGACCTGGGCTACGAGGTCCTGGTGTTCCACGCCACGGGCACCGGCGGCCGGGCGATGGAGAAGCTCGTCGCGTCCGGCATGCTCGCCGGCGTCTGCGACCTGACCACCACGGAGCTGTGCGACGACCTGGTGGGCGGCGTGCTGTCCGCCGGCCCGGACCGCCTCGAGATCGCCGGGAAGCTCGGCCTGCCGCAGGTGGTCAGCCTCGGCGCGCTGGACATGGTGAACTTCGGCCCGCGCGACACCGTGCCGCCGCAGTTCGAGAGCCGGAACCTGTTCGTGCACAACCCCACGGTCACGCTGATGCGCACCACGACCGAGGAGATGGCCGAGCTGGGCCGCCGGATCGCGCGCAAGCTCGCCGCGGCGACCGGCCCGACGGACCTGTTCGTCCCGCTGCGCGGGGTGAGCGCGATCGACGTCGACGGTGCCCCGTTCCGCGACGCGGACGCCGACGCGGCGCTGTTCGCCGCGCTGCGCGAGGGCCTGGCCGGCAGCGCCGTCACGGTGCACGAGCTCGACCAGGCGATCAACGACCCGGGCTTCGGCGCAGGCATGGCCGAGACCCTCGATCACCACATCCGCAGTGTGAAGGAGAACTGACATGAGCAGGGAAGAGATCCTCGCGCGGTTCCGCGCCCAGGTGGCCGCGGGCAAGCCGATCATCGGCGGCGGGGCGGGCACCGGGATCACGGCGAAGTCCGCCGAGGCCGGTGGCATCGACCTGCTGGTCATCTACAACTCCGGCCGCTACCGGATGGCCGGCCGCGGCTCGCTCGCGGGTCTGATGGCCTACGGCGACGCGAACGCGATCGTCATGGAGATGGCCAACGAGGTGCTGCCGGTCGTCAAGCACACCCCGGTGCTCGCCGGCGTCAACGGCACGGACCCGTTCCGCCTCATGCCGGTGTTCCTCAAGCAGATCAAGGACGCCGGGTTCGCCGGGGTGCAGAACTTCCCGACGGTGGGCCTGATCGACGGCGTGTTCCGCGCCAACCTGGAGGAGACCGGGATGGGCTTCGGCCCCGAGGTCGACATGATCCGGATCGCCCACGACATGGACCTGCTCACGACGCCGTACGCGTTCGACGTCGAGCAGGCCGCCGACCTGGCCAAGGCCGGTGCCGACATCCTCGTCCCGCACATGGGTCTGACCACGGCGGGCACGATCGGCGCGCACACGGCGCTGACCCTCGAGCAGGCAGCGGTCAAGGTCCAGGAGCTCGCCGACGCGGCGAAGAAGGTCAACCCGGACATCCTGGTCCTGTGCCACGGCGGCCCGATCGCCGAGCCGCCCGACGCGCAGTACATCCTCGACCACACCGAGGGGATCGTCGGGTTCTACGGCGCCTCCTCGATCGAGCGCCTGCCCACCGAGGTCGGCATCCGCAAGCAGACCGAGGACTTCAAGGCCATCACGTTCTGATCCCGACCCACGGCACGCGGGGGCCCGGACCCCCTGACCGCCCCCGCGTGCCGTGCACCACCCCGCCCGAGGGACGACGCGCGACGCCGTCCCGCCCTGCCTCGAGGAAGGCACGTCCATGTCCGACACCTCCGTCCAGCCCGACGCCGTGCAGACGAAGGAGACCATCCCGCTCTGGATCGCGATCACGATCACCGTGCTGCTGTCCGTGCCGTTCACGCTCTGGCTCGGCTCGTGGAACATGGCGGTCTGGGTCTCGTTCATCGTCTGGGCGGAGTACTTCGCCCTCGGCGCCAAGCCGTCGGCGGCCAAGACGATCCTGCCCGCGTTCGCCTACTCGGCGATCCTCACGGGGCTGACCCTCGCCCTGATCTCCTACCTCGACTTCCTGCCCGACATCCGCACCCCCGGCGACCTCGCCGTCATGGTCGCGCTCGTGATCGGCGTCGGCTTCATGGTCTACTCGATGCGCTGGGCGAAGGTCTTCCAGGAAGGCTCTCTGCCGTTCTTCAACGGCATCTCGATGGTGCTCGCCGTCTACTTCACCGGCAGCTACCCGTCGATCGTCGAAGGCGCCGCCGCGGCCGTCTGGGCCGGGGTGTGGGTCGTCGTGCTCGGCGCGTTCGGGGTGCTGCTCGCGCTGTTCAACCTCTGGATCACGTTCCCCAGGCCGGTCGCCAGGACGGCCTGATCACGTCGAGGCGGGTCGCGCGAGAAGCCTCAGCAGCCAGCGCACGCGCGCTGCACGGGCCTCGCGCGACACCGCCGCCTCGGGCGCCAGCAGGTCGAAGCCGTGGCAGCCTCCCGGCCAGACGTGCAGCTCGGCCTCGCCGCCGTGGCGCCACAGGCGGGCCGCGTACGCGACATCCTCGTCCCGGAACGTCTCGGCCGACCCGACGTCGATGAAGGCCGGCGGGAGACCCGACAGGTCCGGCTCGCGAGCCGGCGCGGCGTGGGCCGGAACGCCCGGGCCGCCGACCTGCTCGCCGAGGTACGCGCGCCACGCGGTCGCGTTCGCGGTGCGATCCCATGTACCCGCGCCCGCCATCTGCACGGCGGACGGCAAGTTGTTGCGGTCGTCCAGCATCGGGTACACGAGCATCTGACCGGCGAGGGCCGGCCCGCCCCGGTCCCGGGCGACCAGTGCGGTGGCAGCAGCCAGCCCACCACCGGCACTGACCCCGGTGACCACCACCCGACCGGTGTCGAGGCCCAGGCCGGCGCCCCGCTGGGCCAGCCACACGAGCCCGGCGTGCGCGTCGTCGACGGCCGCCGGGAACGGCCACTCCGGCGCGAGGCGGTACTCAAGCGCCGCTACCGCCGTGCCGGTCGCCGCGGCGAGCTCGAGGAGCGGCGGCAGGTCCTCGTATGCCGACCCGGCGACCAGCCCCCCGCCGTGCAGGTGGTACAGCACGGGTACGGGCGCGGGCACCGCGACCGGGCGGGCCAGGACCATCGTGACCTCGGCGCCCACGTGCGCGACCAGGTGCTCCGAGAGCTCGAACCGGTCGTCGCCGGCCAGCGGTGCGAGGTCCGCGGGAGGGAGCCGGCGGCGCAGCTCGGGGATCTGGTCCGCCGTCAGGCCCTGGACGACCTCGTCGCCCATCGAGGTCAGCGCCGCCTCGATCTCCGGGTCGAACGGGGGCCGGCAGTTCGCCGCGCTCATCCCTTCATCGAGCCCTGCAGGAGGGCGGAGACGAACCTGCGCTGGAAGATCAGGAAGATGAGCAGCGTCGGGGTCAGGATCAGCAGTGACCCGGCGCACAGCAGCGGGATGTCGGTGCCCCACTGGCCCTGGAACGCGCCCAGCGCCCCCGCCATGGTGCGCTGGGTCGGGTCGTCGACCAGCACCACGGCGAGCAGGAACTGGTTCCAGCTCCACAGGAACAGCAGGATCGCCAGGGAGGACAGTGCGGGCATGGACAGCGGGACGTGGATCCGCCAGAACAGCTTCCACGTGCCCGCGCCGTCGATGCGAGCTGCCTCGGAGATGTCGTCGGGCATCGTGATGAAGTGCGCCCGCATCCAGAACACCGCGAACGGCATGTACAGCCCGATCAGCGGCAGGATGATCGCCCACCGGGTGTTGAGCAGCCCGAGGTCCCTCATCTGGTAGTAGAGCGGGATGATCAAGCCCTCGAAGGGCAGCGTCAGCCCGAGCAGGAAGGCGATGAACACCGCCTTGCCGCCCGGCGGGCGCAGGTGCCCGAGCGCGAAGCCGGCCAGGGTGGCGATGAGCAGGGAGACCGGGACCACGCCGAGCTCGATCAGCACGCTGGACCACAGCAGCCGGCCCATGTCCGCGGCCCTGAACGCGTCGAGGAAGTTCGACCAGTGCGGGGTCTGCGGCCACGACAGGCCGGCCGGGTAGGTCCCCGGCTCGTGCAGCGCGGTCACGAACAGGCTGACGAACGGCATGACGGTGACCAGCATCAGGGCGACCAGCAGGATCCGGCCGGTCCATGCCTCGCGGCGGGAGACGATCACGACGCGTCCTCCCGGCTGATCCGCTGCAGCGGCAGCACGACGGCGAGCACCAGGACCATCAGCGCGACGGCCAGCGCCGAGGCCATCCCGACCTCGCGCTGGAAGAAGGCCAGGTAGTAGATCTCCAGGCCTGGCACGAGCGTGGCGTTGCCAGGCCCCCCCTGGGTCGAGATGTAGACGATGTCGAAGCTTGCGAGCGCCGCGATGATCGTCACGGTCAGGCACACCACGAGCTCCTGCCGCAGGCTCGGCAGGGTGATGGAGAAGAACTCCCGCACCGGTCCCGCGCCGTCGATCCGCGCCGCCTCGTACAGGGCCGGGTCGATCTTGGTCATCCCGGCCAGGAGCAGGAGCATGCACAGCCCGAACAGCACCCACGCGCCGATCACGCCGACCGCCGGCAGGGCGGTGTTGAAGTCGCCGAGCCAGGCCCGGGTGACCCCGCCCAGGCCCACCAGGCGCAGCACCTGGTTGACCAGGCCATCGGTCGACAGCTGCCAGCTCCACATGATGCCTGCGGCCACCAGCGGGATGATCTGCGGCAGGAAGAGCACCGTCCGCGAGACCACCGCGAGCCGGCTGGTCGCGAAGCCGCGGATCGCGTTGGCGGTGAACAGCCCGAGCGCGACGGGCACCAGGCTGAACCAGACGATGAGCTGGAACGCGTTGAGGATCGAGCCGTACAGCTCGGGGTCGCGGAACAGGTGGGCGTAGTTGGCCAGCCCGACCCAGGTGGACGGGGTCACCCCGTCCCACTCGTAGAACGAGTACTGCACCGTGAGGGCGATGGGCCGGATCACGAAGATCCCGTACGCCACCGCTGCCGGCACCACGAGCCCCATCGCGAGCACCCCCCGGCGCAGGCGCCGCGCCCTGAGGGCGCGGCGCCTGTTCTCGGCGGTGTACTGCTCGGTCGGGTCCTCGCGGTGAGCCTCGGCCAACCGCTGTTCCATGCTCCGCCTCAGTTGCCGATCTGGCTCTCGTAGTCCGCCTGGACCGAGGTCAGCAGGCCCTGAGCGTCCTGCTGGCCGGCCACCATCTTCTGGAGGTTGGGCGTCCAGCTCTTGGCGTAGATGGCCCCGGTCGCGTTGGCGATGAAGTCCATCGAACCGTTGTCGGCGCCGATCTGCGCGCCGGCGGCGAGGGTCTCGGCGGTCACGGTGCCGGCGTCGACCGGCGGCATGAACGCGTCGGACGGCCCCATCGGGTGCGAGCCACCGACCTTGACCGCGATGGTCCTGGCCTGCTCGTTCGTCGCGACCCAGTCGAGGAAGAACGCCGCGCAGTCGGCGTGCTCGGCCTTGGCGGAGATGCCGTACGTGAGCGGCGCGGACATGGCGGCGAACTTCCCGCCCGCCTCAGCCGGCGGGAACAGGAAGAAGCCCGCGTTGCCGGCCATCTGGGTGTCCAGGTTCCCCGACTCCCAGTCGCCGTCGAAGATGAACAGGCTCTTGCCGTCGATGAACCGGCTCATCATCGTCGCGTAGTCCATCGAGTTGATGTCGTCGGCGAAGTAGCCGTCGGAGATCCACTGCTGCAGATGCTCAGCGGCCTTGAGGTTGGTCGGCGTGTCGATCGTCGCGCCCGGCGCGTGCCAGATCCAGGCGTTGACCGCCGCCGGGTCGCCGTAGGAGGCCATCAGGTTCTGCAGCGGGAACGCCAGACCACCGGTCGCGCCGCCGTTGAACTGGGCGATCGGGGTGATCCCGGCCGCCTTCGCCTTGGCCAGCGCGTCGTCGAACTCGGCGAGCGTGGTCGGGGGCTCGGTCATCCCGATCTTGGCGGCGAGCTCCTTGTTGTAGAACACCCCGGTCATCGAGAAGTTGAGGCCCATCGCGTACAGCGGCCCGTCGCCGCGACGACCCTCGGAGTCCACCCGCATCTGCTCGAGCTGCGAGGCCGGCCACTGGTCCCACCCGAACGCGGTGGCGTAGGAGTCCAGGTTCAGCAGCAGACCGTCCTTGGCGAGCTCGGACACCTGCGGCAGGCGCATCAGGTCCGGCGGGTCGTCGGCCAGCACGCGCGGCGCGTTCTGGGTGATCACCGCGAACTGGTCCTCACGGATGTCGAAGGTCACATTCGGGTACTGCTTGCTGAACTCGTCCGCCAGGTCCTTGGGCAACGGGAACCCGGTCTCGATGTAGGCGCTGAGCGTCACCGGGTCGGTGCCGCACGAGGGGGCGCCGTCAGCGGAAGCGCTCGCGCTCGTGGTGGCACTCGTGGTGGCGGTGTCGGCGGGTGCGCTGCCCGGGCTGCTGCACGCGGCCAGCGCCACCAAGCTCCCGGTCACCGCGATCGCCGTGGCGATCGATCGTCGTGCAGGTCCAGGTCGAGACACCGGTGTCTCCCTTCTCGAGCGGGTCCGCGTCGCCGGGCCGCCATGCCCGGAGCGGGGGTGCTAAATCGGCTTAGCACGCGTAGTCTCACCACCTGGCGGAGACGATGTCAAGCGCTTGCACCAACCTGTGACCTCGGCTCCGGCGGCGTCCTGGCGCGCCGTCGCGAGCGCGCGGGACGGGCGGGCGCGCGGCGTCTGCGCACTACGATGCGCGACGAGAGGGGGCCGACGTGGGCCGACGCAGGATCACCCTTGCGGACGTGGCGCGCGCCGCGGGCGTGGCCCCGGCGACCGCATCCCTCGTGCTCTCCGGGCGCGGGGACGAGCTGCGGATCTCCGAAGCCGTCCAGCTGCGGGTCCGCGAGACCGCCGAGTCGCTCGGCTACCGGCCCAACATCGTCTCCCAAGGGTTGCGCAGCGGCTCGAGCCGCACACTCGGCCTGGTCTCGGACACGGTGGCCACCTCCCAGCTCGCCGGAGACATGATCAAGGGCGCGCTCGAGGCGGCCAACGAGCGCGGCTTCCTGCTGTTCATCGGTGAGACCGAGGGCGACAAGGCCGCCGAGCGCCGTCTGCTCGACGGCATGCTCGACCGCCAGGTCGACGGGATCATCCTCGCGTCGATGTTCACCCGCACCCGACCTCTGCCGGCAGGTCTGGACCAGGCGCCGACGATCCTGCTCAACGCGCTGCCCGCAAGGCCTGCGCCGCTGCCCTCGGTGGTTCCGGACGAGCTCGACGCGGGCCGCCGGGCCGCGCAGCTGCTCCTGGACGCCGGGCACCGCAGGATCCACCTCATGGGCGCCGGGCCCCGGCCGGGAGACGTGCCTCCCGGCACCGTCGCGGGTGTGGAGCGCCTCGCCGGCATCCTCGAGGTGCTCCGTGGCGCGGGCCTCGAGCCCGCCGGAGCGCTGAACCTCTCCAGCTGGGAGCCCCCGGACGGGTGGCGTGCGGGTCGGGAGATCCTCGCGAGCGAGGAGCCCGCAGAGGCCGTGATCTGCTTCAACGACCGCCTCGCCTTCGGCGCCTACCAGGCCGCGCAGGAGACGGGCCGCAGGGTGCCCGAGGACCTGGCCATCGTCTCGTTCGACGACCACCCGCTCGCCGCCTGGCTCCGCCCGGGCCTGACGACATTCGCCATCCCGCACCACGCCCTGGGCCGGCGCGCCGTCGAGCTGCTCGCCGAGGCCGTCTCGAACGGCGAGCAGCAGCGCGAGGCCAGCGTCCACCGGATCGCCATGCCGCTGCGCGAGCGCGGCTCGGTCGCGTCGGCCGATCAGGTCCAGGGTCGGGCCGAGCGCGCCGCCCAGTAGGCGTCCGGGGCCTCGGCGGCGGCGAGTGCCTCGTCGACCAGGTCGGGGTCGAGCGCCAGATCGGCCGCCGCCACGTGCGAGGCGAGCTGCCCCGGCGTCGCCGCTCCGGACAGCACGCGCCAGGCCCACGGCTGGGCCAGCGCAGCGGCCACGGCGAGCTGGTCGAGGCCCACGCCCTCGGCGGCCGCGAGCGCGGCGATCTGCGCGACCCCGGGCGAGCCGTCGGCGACGCCCGGCGCGAGCCGGCCGTTGGCCATCGCCTCCTTGACCACCACCTGCGCGCCGGCCTCGGCGGCCTCGGCGAGCGCGGGGCCGGCGCTCGGCTCGAGCAGGTTCCAGGTCACCTGGAACGAGGTGAACAGCGGCTCGCCGTCCACCGCGACGTCCAGCGCCGTCCGGATCGCGTCCGCCTGGCGAGGCCCGGACGTGGAGATCCCGACCCGGATGCCGCGGTCGCGCAGCAGGGCCAGCTCCTGATGGAGGTCGGCGTCGGCCAGCACCCCGGTGTCGAGGGTCGCCGAGTGCACCAGGTAGCGGCTCAGGTGGTCACCCACCAGCTCACGGGTCGCAGCCCACTGCACCCGGAACGCGGCCAGCGAGTGGTCCTTGACCTCGTGGACCGCAGCGGCCATGTCCCAGCCGCCGACGTAGCGGTAGCCCCACTTCGAGCCGACCTCGACGTCGCGCACCGGGCGGGCGGCCAGCCAGTGCGCCGCGTACTCCTCGGCGCGGCCGTAGGAGCGGGCCACGTCGACGTACCGGATCCCCGACGCGTACGCGGCGTCGAGCAGTGCGTGCGTCCGGCGCTCGAGCTCCTCCGGGCTGCGCTCGGCACCCAGGTCCGCGCCGCGGTGATGTAGGCGGGCCGGCCGACCGCGGCCAACCCGATCCCGAGGCGAGTGGCGAGCACGGAACCATCCTGCCCGACACGCGCCCGCGGCGGCGGGCGGACGCCGTGGTCAGCGCAGCGGGCCGGGCAGCTCGCCGGATCCCCGCACGACGAGCGTCGTGGGCAGGACTCGGATCTCGACCGGTCTGTCGGGGTCGGCGAGCCGGTCGAAGGCCAGCTCCGCGGCCGCACGGCCGATCTCGTAGGGCTCCTGGCGCACCACCGTGACCGGTGGGTCGAGCAGGTCGGCGAGCTCGAAGTCGTCGAAGCCGACGAGCGCAACCCGATCGGTCAGCCCGAGCGCGCGCAGGGCACGGATCGCGCCGATCGTGACCAGGTTCTGCGACGTGAACAACGCGCTCGGCGGGTTCGGTCCCTCGAGCAGGCCGAGCGCCGCGTCGTACGCGGAGCTCTCGCTGCGAAGGTCCTGGACCACCCGGGTCCAGTCGCCGGCCGCCGACAGGTAGCCCCTCAGCCGCTCCTGCGCGGTCCACAGCAGCGCCTGGTCGCCGAGGTAGGCGATCTCCCGGTGCCCGTGCGCCTGCAGGTGGCGCACCGCGGCGGCCGACGCGTCGGCGTTGTCGACCACGACGACGTCGGCGTGGATGCCGACCGGCCTGCGGTCGGCGAACACCAGCGCGGTGCCGCGCTCCTGCTCGCGCACGAGGTAGCTCTGGTCGTCCCGCGTCGGCGTGAGGATCAGGGCGTCGACCCGGCGGTGCAGCAGGTGGTCCACGACCGGGTACTCGCGATCCACCTCGTCGTCGACGCTCGAGATCAGCACCGCGCTGCCGCGCTCCGAGGCAACGTCCTCGACCCCACGCGAGACGGCACCGCTGAACGGGTTCGCGACGTTGCCCACGACGAGGCCGATCGTGCGGGTCTTGCGGTCGCTCCGCTTGAGGGCGCCGGCATAGAAGTCCGGGCGGTAGTCGAGCTGCGCGGCGGCCCGCCGGACCCGGGTCGCGGTCGCCGCGGAGACCGTGCCCTCGTCGTTGATGACCCGAGACACGGTCTTGAGGCCGACACCGGCAAGAGCCGCGACGTCGCGCATCGTCGCGCGGGGTCGCACGGTCATCGCGCTCTCCGAGACACCGCTGTCACCTTCGCTCTCAAAACGGTAACGGCCCTTGAACTCGTGGGTACCAACGTACTAGACATACCGATGACACCGTTGTCATCGCGGTGCGAGATCCGAACTGAGGAGATTCAATGACGAATCGAACGCGGCGCACGAAGCTGCGGGCGCCCGCCTTCGCGGTGTCCGTGCTCGCCGCCACCGCCCTCGCCCTGACCGGGTGCTCCAGCGGGACATCCACCGAGACGTCCTCGGGGGCGGGAGGGGACGGTGGGGGCGAGACGATCGGAGTCGCCCTGATCGTGAAGACCACGACCAACCCGTTCTTCGTCGCGATGCAGGACGGCGCGAAGGCCGCCGCGGCCACCGAGGGTGTGGACCTGACACTCGCGGCCGGCAAGGAGGACGGCGACGAGGACACCCAGGTCAAGGCGATCGAGGACGCCATCGCCCGTGGCGACAAGGGCATCCTCATCACACCGAACGGCCCCGGCGTGCTCGACGCGATCTCCAAGGCCCGCGACGCCGGGCTCTACGTGATCGCCCTCGACACCGTCCCCGACCCGGCCGACGCCGTGGACATCACGTTCGCGACCGACAACTTCCTCGCCGGCAAGCTGATCGGGGAGTGGACCGCGGGGCAGCTCGACGGGAAGAAGGCGACCATCGCGCTGCTCGACCTGTTCAACGACAAGATCGTCACGGTCGACTACGACCGTGACCAGGGCTTCCTCACCGGCATGGGCATCGACACGGCCGACCCGAAGAAGAACGGCGACGAGGCCGCGACCGGCACCTACAGCGGTGGCGCCGGCGGCGACTACGAGATCGTCGGCAACGAGGCGACCAACGGGGCCGAGGACGGTGGGCTCACCGCCATGGAGACGCTGCTGGCCAGGAACCCGGACATCAACGTCGTCTACACGATCAACGAGCCCGCCGCGTACGGCGCCTACCAGGCGCTCCAGGCCGCGGGCAAGACCGATGTGCTGCTCGTGTCCGTCGACGGCGGGTGCGCCGGCGTGCAGTACGTCGCGGACGGCATCATCGGCGCCACGTCGCAGCAGTACCCGGTCAAGATGGCCGAGCTGGGCGTCAAGGCGATCGCCGAGCTCGCCAAGACCGGCACGAAGCCCGAGGTCAGCGACGGCCTCGACTTCTTCAACACGGGCGTCGCGCTGGTCACCGACAAGGCCGTCGACGGCGTCGACTCCATCTCGACCGCTGACGCCTCGGGGATCTGCTGGGGCTGAGGTCGCACGAGGCTCGGGGGCGGGCGCCAGACCCCGCCCCCGAGCCATCCCCGGCCGAGCCCTCCCGGCAATACCGTGGCGGTGCGGACCGCCCGGACGACAGGAGAACCACCAGCGATGAGCACACCACCCTCCGGCACGGTCGCCACGGCGGCGAGCGCCCCGGACCCCGCGACCGAGTTCCTGGCCCGACAGTCCCGGCTCGGCCGGGCCCGCTCGGTGCTGCACCGCCACCCCGCCGTCAGCCCGGCCGTGGTCCTGGTCGCCGCGATCGCCGTGTTCGGCACGATCAACGAACGGCTGCTGCTCCCGGCCAACCTCTCGCTGATCCTGCAGCAGGTCGCCGTGGTCGGGACCGTCGCGCTCGCCCAGACCCTGATCATCCTCACCGCGGGGATCGACCTGTCGATCGGTGCGGCGATGGTGCTCGCGTCGATGGTCATCGCGACCACCGCGAGCGAGCTCGGCGTGCCCGGGGCGCTGGCCCTGCTCCTCGGCCTGCTGGTGGGCCTGGCCACCGGCGCGCTCAACGGTGTGCTCGTCACGCGGCTGAAGCTGCCACCGTTCATCGTCACGCTCGGCACGTTCAACGTCTTCGTCGCGCTCACCCTGCTCTACAGCGGCGGCGCGACCGTGCGGGGCGCCGACATGCCCGGCCTCCTCACGCTGACCGGTGCACCGATCACGATCGGCGACGTCCGGATCACCATCGGCGTGCTCATCATGTTCGCGCTGTACGT
This sequence comes from Actinomycetales bacterium, assembly GCA_020444245.1. Classification (GTDB taxonomy): domain Bacteria; phylum Actinomycetota; class Actinomycetes; order Actinomycetales; family Cellulomonadaceae; genus Actinotalea. The sequence goes on along the minus strand of JAHLLI010000005.1, from coordinate 148,206 downwards.
CGTCGTCGGGTACGCCCTCACCCGCACCGCCTGGGGCCGGCACGTGTATGCGGTCGGGGACGACAAGGAGGCCGCCCGCCTGGCCGGCATCAAGGTCAACCGCGTCCTGCTGAGCGTCTACCTCGCCGCCGGCGCCATCGCGGCGGTCTGCGCCTGGATCCAGATCGGGCGCACCAACGCGGCCAGCCCCAACGCCGGCGTCGACCTCAACCTCGACTCGATCACCGCCGTCGTGATCGGCGGCACGAGCCTGTTCGGCGGCCGCGGGACGGTCTGGGGAACGCTGCTGGGAGCCCTCATCGTCGGCGTCTTCCGCGGCGGTCTGTCGCTCGCCGGCCTCGACGTGCTCTACCAGACCCTCGCTGTCGGCATCCTCGTCATCGCGGCGGTCTCCATCGACCAGTGGATCAGGAAGGTCCGGAATTGACCTCGACGACCGAGGCGACCGCGGAGCGGCCGCTGCCTACGACCCCACCCATCCTCGAGGCCCGCGACCTGGTCAAGACCTTCGGCCGCGTGGTCGGGCTCGACGGCGTCAGCGTGCAGGTGTACCCGGGCGAGGTGCTCGCGGTGATCGGCGACAACGGCGCCGGCAAGTCGACCCTCATCAAGTGCCTGACCGGCGCGGAGATCCCCGACTCGGGCGAGCTCCGGCTCGAGGGCAAACGGGTGCACTTCCGCGGCCCGCAGGACGCCCGCGCGCACGGCATCGAGACCGTGTACCAGACGCTCGCCGTCTCGCCGGCGCTCGACGTGGCCAGCAACCTGTTCCTCGGCCGGGAGCGACGCCGGCGCGGGCTGCTCGGCTCCGTCCTGCGTTCGCTCGACGCGCGTGGCATGCGCGCCGACGCCGAGGCCGAGCTGCGCAAGCTGGGCATCTCCACGCTCCAGGACGTGAGCGTCGCCGTCGAGAACCTCTCGGGCGGGCAGCGCCAGGCGGTGGCCGTCGCGCGGGCTGCCGCGTTCGGCTCCAAGGTCGTGATCCTCGACGAGCCGACCGCCGCCCTCGGGGTGCGGGAGTCGAACCAGGTGCTCGAGCTGATCAAGGACCTGCGCCACCGGGGCCTACCCGTGGTCCTGATCAGCCACAACATGCCCCAGGTGTTCGAGGTCGCCGACCGCATCCACATCCAGAGGCTCGGGCGGTGCGCGGCGACGGTCACCCCCCAGACCCACTCGATGACCGACGCGGTCGCCATCATGACGGGAGCAGCAACCGCATGAACCGCACACTCGCCGTCTTCGCGCGGCTCCCCGTCGGGGACCGTCGCGAGGAGGTCCTCGACGCGATCGGCGCCTACGGGGCGCACGTCCGAGCCCAGCCGGGCACGATGACCTTCGACGTGTACGTGCCGACGGACGACGAGCCGTCCGTGTTCGTGTGGGAGGTCTACCGGGACCGCGCCGCGTTCGACGAGCACCTCGCCGACCCGGAGAACGCCCGGTTCAACGCCACCTTGCACGAGCTCACCGGCGCCGGCTCGCAGGTCGTGCTGCTGAGCCCGGCCGCGGCCGGCGAGGTGCCCGTCAGGCCGTGATGCCGTAGACGTGCAGCTTGCGGTACAGGCTGCTGCGCGACATCCCCAGGTACCGGGCGGCCGCGACCCGGTTCCCGTCGTGGCGGGCCAGTGCCTCGAGGATCGCGTCCACCTCGGCCGCCTCGATCCGGGTCAGCCGGGCCCGGGACCGGGTGCGGCAGTAGCTCGGCAGGTCCTCGGTGCGGATCCGGCCCACCGGGCGCCGACGCACCGCGAACACCAGCGCCTCGCGCAGCTGGGACACGTTGCGCGGCCAGGAGTATCGCGCGACGGTGCTCATCGCCTCCTCGGTGAGGCTGACCCGGCGCCCCGGGGCGATCTCGGCCAGGAGCCGCTCGACGATCGGGCACAGGTCGCCGGTGCGCTGCCGCAGCGGCGGGACCGTCACGGCGACCTCGAAGTGGCCGAGCAGCGCGTGGAACGGCAGGTCGGAGTCGAGGCTGGTGTCCGAGAGCGTCGCGACGAACGTCACCGGCGCCGGACTGGCCCGCAGCGCGCCGAACACCTCGTCGAGGCGCTCGACGGCCTCGGTGCCGGCCTGGTCGACGTTGCGGACGATGCACAGGGTCGGTTCCGTCGCCTGGCGCAGCAGGTGGTCCAGGTCCGCGACGTCGGCGACGCTGCCCGGCTGCACCGCGTCCACGCTGACGCTGCGCCCGGCCGGGTGGGCCTCGTGGAACAGCTCGGCGACCAGGGAGAACTTCCCGGTCCCGGTCTCGCCGACCACGATGGTCGGCGCGCCCTCGGCGAGCGCGCCGCGCAGCTCGTCGCAGGCGCGCCGCCACGCCGGGGAGACGCCCGCGGCGATCGGCGCGTGGGGCCGGTGCAGGTCCTCGGCCAGCACCCGGGTCGCCGGTCCGGGCAGCGCGGCGCACGGCAGAACCTGGTCGGCGATGCCGCCGTCCCGCCGGGCCGCGTCCTCGACGACGTGGGCCACGACGACCATTCCCGCGGTGCGGTCCCCGGACACGATCCTCGTCCCGCTGAGCCTGACGACCCGTCCGCTGGCGAGGGTCACGGTGTCGGTCACCCGCTCGCGCCGCGTGGCGAGGAAGTCGACGTACTGCCGGATCGCACGTTGCTCGGCGGGGTCGAAGGCCGCCTGCGCGACGGCGTTGGCCATGACCACCGAGTCGGCGAACGCGAAGACCGGCTGCCCGGCCGAGCGGGCGTCGGTGCGCAGGTAGGTGTCGAACAGCGCCTGCTGGGCCTGGCTGTGGTCCGCCAGGAGGTTACGGCCGATGTCCGCCGCCGCCGACTTCACCAGCGAGTGCATCAGCGGGCTCCAGGTCCGCGCCCTGGTGGTGATGTCGAGGATGCCCTCCAGCCGACCGGTCAGCGGGTCGACGATCGGCGCCCCGGTGCAGGCGAACACCTGAAGGTGCTCGGTGAAGTGCTCGGGCCCGACCACCGACACCGCCCGGCCCGCCTCCAGGGCGGTGCCGACCCCGTTGGTGCCCACCGCGGTCTCGGCGTAGGTGAACCCTGGCGCGAGGTTGACCCGGTCGAGCATCCGTCCCACCGCCACCGAGGAGTCCAGGCGCTGGAGCACCCGGGCACGGGCATCGGTCAGGGCGATGACCAGCGGCAGGTCCGCGGTGTCGGCACCGAGCTGGTCCAGCACGGGGCGGGCGCAGCGCACCAGCCGTGAGCCCGTGTCGATGTCGCCGACCGGGTCGGGCAACGCCCGCTCCGCGTCGACCCCCGCACGCCTGCTGCGCACCCACGAGGCGACCACCAGGTCCGGCACCTCACCGGCCGCGCGCCGCCCGGACTCCAGGAAGCCGGCCCGGGCAGCCGCGACCCTGTGGAGCCTGTCGTCGCGCTCCGGCATGCGGTCTCCTCGGTCCCGTGGGCGGCACTGCCCCGGCCATGGTCCCTCCGAGGTGCCCTCGGGGCCAAGGTCCCGGGTGTCCCAACCTGGGACATCGCGGCCGGGGCCGCCGCGGCTACCGTCGGCCGGGCAGCGACACCCTCCCAGGACAGCGGGGTCCCGGGGGCTGCGAGACCGGACGGAGAGAACCCCATGAAGGCGCTCGTCTACCACGGACCAGGGCTCAAGAGCTGGGAGGACGTCCCCGACGCCACCGTCGACGAGCCGACCGACGTCGTCGTCAGGGTGGACACCACCACCATCTGCGGCACGGACCTGCACATCCTCGGCGGCGACGTCGCCGCGGTCACCGACGGCCGGATCCTGGGGCACGAGGCGGTCGGCACCGTCGTCGCCGTGGGCGAGGCGGTCAAGGGCTTCGCGGTCGGCGACCGGGTGCTCGTGCCCGCGATCACGCGGTGCGGACGCTGCTCGTACTGCCAGGCCGGCATGCCCTCGCACTGCCAGACCGTCGGTGGCGTGGGCTGGATCCTGGGTCACCTGATCGACGGCACCCAGGCCGAGCTGGTGCGCGTGCCCTACGCGGACACCTCGCTGTACCTGGTCCCCGACGGGGTCAGCGACGAGCAGGCCATCTTCCTCGCCGACTCGCTGCCCACCGGCTACGAGGTCGGGGTGCTGGCCGGCCGGGTCCGCCCGGGCCAGACCGTCGCGGTGGTCGGTGCCGGGGCGGTCGGCCTCGCCGCGGTGCTCACCACCGGGCTGTGGGGCGCCTCGAAGGTGATCGCCATCGACTCCAACCGCTTCCGGCTGGACAAGGCGCTGGAGTTCGGCGCCACCGACGTGGTCGAGGTCGGCCCCGACACCGTCGCCGAGGTGATCGCGCTGACCGACGGGTTGGGCGTGGATGTGGCGATCGAGGCCGTGGGCTACCCGCAGACCCTGCTCACCGCCGCCGCGCTCGTGCGCCCCGGCGGGCGGATCGCCAACGTCGGGGTGCACGGGGCGCCGGTCGAGCTCCCGATGCAGGACCTCTGGATCCACAACGTGACCCTCACGATGGGCCTGGTCGACACGGTGTCGATCCCGACGCTGCTCACCATGGTCGCCAGCGGGAAGATCCCCGCCGAGAAGATGGGCACGCACTCGTTCACGTTCGACCAGATCGACGAGGCGTACGACGTGTTCAAGAACGCGGCCGCGAACTCCGCGCTCAAGGTGATCCTGCGGCCGTGAGGCTCGGGCGGCGCGCGCCGGGTCGCGACGCGCGCCGCCCGAGGTCAGCTCGCCGCGACGACCGGCGTGGCGGCGGCCTGGACGACGGTGCCGCTGCGGCCCTGCATCGCCAGGGGCGCCTTCTCCAGGGAGCAGATCACCGCCCGCCGGCCCGGCCCGCTGGCCGCGAACTGCATCGCGGCCTGCACCTTGGGCAGCATCGACCCGGCCCCGAACTGGCCCTCGTCGACGTAGCGCTGCGCGGTGGCCAGGTCCAGCTCGTCGAGGTCGCGCTGGTCCGGAGTGCCGAACCCGATCGCGACCCGGTCCACCGCCGTGAGGATGAACAGGTAGTCCGCGCCCACCGCCTCGGCGAGCGCCGCGGACGCGAAGTCCTTGTCGATCACCGCCGGCACCCCGCGCAGGTCACCGTCGGCGTCGCGCACCACCGGCACTCCCCCGCCGCCGCACGCGATGACGATGAACTCGTGGTCGAGCAGGTTGAGGATCGAGTCGCGCTCGACGATCGCGACGGGCCGCGGCGAGGGGACGACCACGCGCCAGCCGCGACCGGCGTCCTCGACCATCTGCACGCCCGGGTCGCGCGCCATGAGCTCACGCGCGGCCGCCTCGTCGTAGAACGCCCCGATCGGCTTGGACGGCCGGGCGAACGCCGGGTCGCCCGGGTCGACCTCGACCTGCGTGACCACCGACGCGACGTGCCACGGCATGCCCACCCGGCGCAGCTCACGCAGGATGCCCTGCTGCAGGTGGTACCCGATGTAGCCCTGGCTCATCGCCGTGCACTCGGGCAGCGGCATGCCCGGGACCCGGTCGGTCGCGGTCGATGCGAGGTCGAAGGCCAGGTGGATGGCCCCGACCTGCGGCCCGTTGCCATGCGAGACGATGATCTCGTGGCCCTGGGCGATCAGCCCCACGAGCGCAGGAGCGGCGCCGGCGATGCGCTCGCGCTGCTCCGCCGGTGTGTCGCCCAGGGCGTTGCCCCCGAGCGCGATGACGATGCGTGACATGAGGGCCTCTCAGAGGATGCCGGCGAGCACGCCGTCGAGCTCGGCCTTGGCGGCGGCGACCTTGTGCGGGTTCGGCGTCTCCGGCCGCAGGAAGTAGACCAGCAGCGCGCGCTGGGCGGTGAGCCGGTTGCCGGCCTCCTCGAACGCGATCGAGGCCGCGGAGTCGAGCACCTCGTCGGTGACCTCCTCGCCGCGGGTGGCCGGCAGGCAGTGCATGAACCGGGCGCCGGGCCCGGCCTTCGCCATCAGCGCCGCGTCCACCTGGTAGGTGGGCATGAACACCGCGAGCCGCTCCGCCTCACCGAGCTCGGCCTCGTAGTCGCCGTACCAGACGTCGGTGTAGACGAAGTCCGCGCCCTCGATCGCGCTCGGGTCGTCGGTGACCGTAACCGAGCCGCCGGACGCAGCCGCGTTGCGCCTCCCGATCGCCTGCATCTCGGGCTTGAGCTGGAAGCCCTGCGGCCCGAACTGCACGAAGTCCATCCCGACCTTGGTGGTGATCATCATGAGCGAGGCGCACACCTGGGTGGCGTCGCCGACGAAGACGACCTTGCAGTCCTCCAGGCGCTTGCCGGCCGGCAGGTGCTCGACCATCGTGATGAGGTCGCCGATCTCCTGCGTCGGGTGGTTGTAGTCCGACATCCCGTTGAGCACCGGGACCGTGGCGTGCGCCGCCAGGTCGGCGACCGTCTTGTGCCGGGCGACCCGCGCCATGATCACGTCGACCAGCCGGGACAGCACGCGCGCGGTGTCCTCCATGGTCTCGTGGCCGCCGAGCTGGATCTGCCCCGGGGCGAGGTACTGCGCGTGGCCGCCGAGCTGGGTCATCGCGGTCTCGAACGACACCCGGGTGCGGGTCGAGGACTGCTCGAAGATCATCCCGAGCGTCCGGCCGGCAAGCAGCGGCGGGTAGTAGCCCACCTGGATGCACTTCTTGAGCGTGAGGCCCAGGTCGACGATGTCGAGGACCTCGTCCTTGGTGAGCTCGGTGGTGTCGATGAAGTGGCGCACGGCCATGGTCGGTCTCCTGGTTCGTGGGTCGCTCCGGACGAACGCCCGGGCAAGGGTCGGTGGGGTCGAAGGGTCGGCAGGGTCGGCCGGGGCCGGCGCCTGCTGGCGCAGCTCCCCGCGAGTTCGGTGGTGGGCGGTCGAGTTCGGTGGTGGCGACCACCGAACTCGCGCCCCACCACCGAACTCGGCGCGGGGTTGGGTGGGGGCTAGCGGCCGGAGGGCACCTGCTGGGTGATGCAGTGCACGTTGCCGCCGCCGAGCAGGATCTCCCGGCCGGGGACCGTGATCACGCGGCGGGGGGCGAACAGCTCGGTGTAGGCGGCCACCGCTGCGTCGTCGTTCGGGTCGTCGAACAGCGGGAGCACGACGACGTCGTTGCCGACGTAGGAGTTCACGTAGGAACCGGCGAGGCGGTCCCCCGCCTCGCGCGGCAGGGTGCCCTCGACGGAGTCGACGCCCGCGGCCTCCTCGGCGGTGATGGCGATCGGTCCGGGCTGGTGGATCTTCACCACCTCGAAGGACCGTCCGCGCGCGTCGGTGGTCGTCTCCAGCACCTTCAGGGCCGCGGCGGACCGCTCGTACTGCGGGTCGGTCTCGTCGTCGGTCCAGGTGAGCATCACGGTCCCCGGCCGCACGAACCGGCAGAAGTTGTCCACGTGCCCGTTCGTCTCGTCCAGGTACACCCCGTACGGCAGCCACACCACGACCTCGACGCCGAGGTAGTCGCGCAGGTGCTGCTCGATCTCCTCGCGCGACAGGTCGGGGTTGCGACCCGGCGACAGCAGGCACTCCTCGGTGACCAGCACCGTGCCCTCGCCGTCGACGTCGATCGACCCGCCCTCGAGCACCAGCGGCGCCTTGTAGCGGTCCCGGCCCTCGATCTCGCAGACCTTGCGCGCCACCGCGTCGTCCGCGGCCCACGGGAAGTACAGGCCGTCGACCAGGCCGCCCCAGGCGTTGAAGTCCCAGTCGACCCCGCGCACGTCGCCGGCCTCGTCCACCACGAACGTCGGGCCGATGTCGCGCATCCACGAGTCGTCGTTGGACATCTCGACCACCCGGACGTGGTCGGGCAGCTGGCTGCGGGCGTTGTCGTACTGGCGAGCCGAGACCGCGACGGTCACCGGCTCGGCGGTGGCGATGGCGCTCGCGACCGCGGTGAACGCGGCCTGCGCGGGCTTGGCGCCCAGCCGCCAGTTGTCCGGCCGTTCGGGCCAGACCAACCAGCAGCCGCTGTGGTGCGCCCACTCGGCCGGCATGCGGTAGCCGTCGGCGAGCGGGGTGGAGGCGATGGTGCGTGCCATGGTGAGGCGAACCTTTCGCTCAGAGGGAGGCGTCGGCGAACTGCGTCGCGGCGTCGGGGTCCTCGCCGCGCTCCAGGGCGCGTTCGCGCGTCCACTGCGGCGACTTGTAGCAGAACCACTCCTGCAGTGCGACCGCCACGGCGAGCCCGATGAGGATCGAGCCGGTGACGGCGATCGAGAAGTCGAACGGGTTCCAGACGAAGAACACCGCGGCGGCACCGAGCAGCACGGTCGGCACCCAGGTGATGAGCCAGGTCGCCACGGCGCCGCCCGGCACCCGGTACGGACGCGTGCGGTTGGGGTCGATCCGGCGCAGCTTGCGGAACGCGAGCATCATCACGATGTACGGCAGCAGGAAGATCACCGAGGAGAACGCGAACAGGTTCCAGAAGACGTCGTCGATCGCGCCGTCGGTGAAGGCGAAGAGCACCGCGTAGCCCACCGTGAACACGGTGCCGACGACCGAGGTCAGCATCGCGGCGCCGGTCGGGGTGCCGCGCACCGGGTGCCTGCGGGCGAACACCTTGGGCAGGTCACCCTGCTGGGCGGACTCGGCCGCGGCGAGGTTCGCACCGATGGTCCACGGCACCAGGCTCGCGAAGAAGCAGAAGAGCGCACCGATCCCCAGGGCGGTCACCAGGACCTGCGCGACGGCCGAGTCGCCGAAGCCGAGCTGCAGGGCGTCGAGCAGGCCGGTGGTCTCGGAGATCTGGTCGGCCGGGAAGATCAGCTGCATGCCGACCGTGGCGATGAGGTAGAAGCCGCCGATCAGCGCGCCGGCGATCAGGATGGTGCGCGGCACGTCGCGCTTGGGGTTCTCCATCTGGGTCGATGCGGAGGACATCAGCTCGAAGCCGAGGAAGTTGTAGATGATGATCGGCAGCGCGACGGCCAGGGCCGGGAGCGCGTCGGTCGGCAGGATCGCGGACATCGACCACTCGGTCGCCGAGCCGTGCGCCGACGCGTACATGCCACCGGCGACCGCGAGCGCGGCGATCACCGTGAGCGTGATGCCGGCACCGAGGTTCGACACCCACGTGCCGGTCTCGAGGCTGCGCGCGTTGACCCAGTAGTTGACCCAGATGAGCACGACGGTGATCGCGATCTGGACCCAGAAGTTGAGGTTGCCGTCGAAGAACATCGACGAGATCGCGCCGGAGAACATCAGGTAGACGCTCGGCACCCACAGGCCGACGTTGACCCAGTACCACCACGACACCCGGCTGCCCCACCGGTTGCCGAAGGCCCGCACCACCCAGGCATAGATGCCGCCGGCGTCCGGGTAGGCGGACCCGAGCTCGGCGGTCACCAGGCCGTAGGGCACGAAGAACGCGACGATGATCGCCACGGTCCAGAAGATCGCCGAGGGGCCGACCGCCGCCGTCAGGGTGATCTGCGACAGCAGCAGCATCGCCGCCACGGAGAACAGCACCATGTCGAACATCCGGAAGGCCGGACGTCGCGGTGTGCCGGCGTCCGCGGGAGGGCGGTCGGTCTGGGCGGCCATGGGGGGCTCCTTTGCGTGGTGTGCCGCTGGGATCGAAGCACTCATCGGGGCGGGGAGCGAGCCCCGTCTCGATATGTACAAACGTACAACTTCGACATGTACAAAAGTACAAGTTCTGGCACGGGCGCCTAGGGACCTACGTCCTCGGATGCGGGACCGCGGACCGCCGGGTTCAGCCCTGCGGGCACAGGCGCTCGACGACCACGCGGAGCCGGGCCGCGAGGTCGGAGACCTCGAGCTCGCCGTTGGACACCGCCTCGAGCATCAGGCCGTCGACCAGGCACGCGACGATCTGCACCACCTGGTCGCGCGGCACCGCGGGGTCGCTCGGCGGCAGCACCCGGTCCACCAGCGCGGCGATCATCACCGACCAGTCCCTGGTCACGGGGCGCAGCGACGCCTTCCGCGTGGCCTCCATGAACATCTCGAACAACGCCAGGTCGTACAACGGGTCGGCGACCGTCTTGTCGAAGAACATCTCGGTCAGCACGTCGACGGCCTGGTCGACGGTCAGCGCGCCCTCGAGCGCGTCGACGATCGCCGCGAGCCGCACCGCCTCGGCCTCGCGCGCGTGCGCCATGGTCTCCAGGAGCAGGTCGTCCCGGTCGGTGAAGTAGTAGGTGGTCGAGCCGAGCGGCACCTGGGCGGCCTCGGCCACCGCGCGATGGGTCACCGCGGCCGAACCGCCGGTGCCGAAGACCTGGACCGACGCGTCCAGGATCTGCTCGCGCTTGCGGGCGCCGCTGGAGGTCTTGGGCCGCCGAGCCCTGCCCCGAGACCGGCCCGCGTCCTGCTCCCCTGCCACGACCTGCCCTCCCGACGCCGTCGCCCGGTTGCGGGCGCGCAGGCGAGACTACCGCCGCGCACGGCTCGAGTTCGGTGGTGGGCCGCCGAGTTCGGTGGTCGCCACCACCGAACTCGAGCCCTACCACCGAACTCGGCGGGGGTTGGGGGCGTAGCGTCGGGCAGGAGCGGGAGCGTCCGACCGCGCCACCGGGAGGAACCGTGGGCACCCTCGCCGCCGTGTTCGCCGTGCTGGTGGTGGTCATCGCGCTCACCGGACGACGCCTCGCGCGGCTGTACGTCACCGCACCGATCGCCTTCGTCGCCGCCGGCGTCGTCGTAGGGCTGCTCGGCGACTGGGCGCTCGCGGGCGAACCCGCGCTGGTCGTCGCCGAGGCGACGCTCGCCCTGCTGCTGTTCCACGACGCGGCACAGGTCCGCCCGCGGCAGATCGGCCGGGAACGCGGCATCGAGCTGCGGCTGCTGCTCATCGGGCTGCCGCTGACGGTGCTCGCGGGGTTCGGCGTGGCCCTCGGGCTGCTGCCCGGGCTGAGCTGGCCGATGGCCCTGCTGCTCGCCGCCGCGCTCGCCCCGACCGACGCCGGCCTCGGCGCCGCCACGGTGCTCAACCCGGTGGTGCCGGTGCGCGTCCGCCGGCTGCTCAACGTCGAGAGCGGGCTGAACGACGGCCTGGCGACGCCGGTCGTGCTGGTCGCGGTGGCCGCCACGCTGGACCTCGAGGGCCTGCTGCGCGACGCGAGACCCGTGGTCGACGCGCTGGTCGAGGTCGCGGTCGCCGTGCTGGTCGGCGCGGTCGTCGGCTACCTCGGCGGGCGCGCGGTGACCGCGTCCGCCCACCACGGCTGGAGCAGCGCGAACGCCCGCGCCCTCGCGACCCTCGCCCTCCCGATCGCCGCCTACGCGCTCAGCGGCGTGCTCGGCGGCAACGGCTTCATCGCGGCCTTCGTGGCCGGGACGGCGTTCGCGGCGGGCACCGCGTCGCTCAGCGCGGAGGAGGACGAGGGCACGCTCCGGTTCACCGAGTCCACGGCCGACCTCCTCACCTTCGCGGTGTGGTTCTCCTTCGGACTCGTGCTCGCGACCACGGCCGAGCACCTGGACTGGCGCGGGGTCGTGTTCGCGGTGCTGTCGCTGACCGTGCTGCGGATGGTCCCGGTCGCCGTGAGCCTGCTGGGGACCGGGTTCCGGCGCCCGACCGTCGCGTTCATCGGGTGGTTCGGTCCGCGCGGGCTCGCCTCCCTGGTGTTCGCCCTCATCGCCCACGGCGAGCTGCCGGCGGACGACCAGCGGGCCACCGTGTTCGCGGTCATCGCCGTCACCGTGCTGCTCAGCGTGGTGCTGCACGGCGCGAGCGCGGACCCGCTCGCCGAACGCTTCGGCGCCTGGGTCTCCAGGGAGCGCCCCGCCGCGGAGACGGCCGCCGCCACCGAACCGCGGACCAGGACGCGGATGATGCGCACCTGAGCGCGCGCCCGCCCGGCCCTCTGGCGCGGCCCCCGCCGGGCGACGGACGACGGGCGACGGCTATCGCGAACCGGTCAGCTCGTAGAGCCGGACCCCGTCCACGACCCGCACCGGGAAGGTGGCCTGCACCCATGCGCTGATGCGCTGCGCCTCGAGGCTGCCGCCCGGCTGGTACCCGTACACCCGCCCACCGCCGATGAACCAGTGGATCCGCCCCGCCGCGACGTCGGCGCGGAACTGGTCCAAGGTCGGCGAGGGGTCGGTGCCGTTGAAGCCACCGATCGGCATCACGGGGTACCCGAGCCCGAGCTGGTACCTCGCCGCGAGCGGAGACCCCACCGTGGCGGCGACCCAGGTGTACCGCACGGGGTCCTGCACGAGGAGGTTGCGCACCGCCGCGGCGACCCGACCCGGACGGTGCCTGCGCAGGTCCGTGGCGCTCACGGCGGCGGGACCGTACGCGCCTGCGGCGCTCGGCGCACCGAAGGTCGCGCTCGGACCGGCGACCGGCACGGAGCCCGTGTGCACCGCGCCCACCGTCTGCAGCGAGTAGGCCAGCGGGCCGACCAGCGCCGCGACCAGCGTCGCGGCGACGGCGACGCGCCGCACCGGCCTGCCGGACCCACCTGCGGCCAGCAGGCCGATCGCGCCGGCCGCGGTGAGCGCGGCGATCAGCGGCCCCAGCCACGGGTTCCAGTCCGGGCTGTGGGTGAGCAGCACCACGGACCACGCGCCCGTCGCGACCGCCGTCCCGCCCAGCACACGCAGGGCCCATGGCCGGTGCCGACGAGCCCAGACCTCGCCCGCGCCGATGCCGAGCATCGCCGCCGTCGGTGGGGCGAGCGTGACCGTGTAGTACGCGTGCGAGACCCCGTGCATGACGCTGAACGTCGCCCCGGTGACCAGCAACCACCCGGTCCACACCAGGAGGGCCGCGCGCACCGGATCGGTACGCGGGGCGCCGCGGCGCAGCCACCAGGCGACCGCCGCCAGCACGATGGCCGCGGGCACCAGCCAGGCGAACTGCACCGCGGTGCTGCCCACCAGGATCCGTGACGCGCTGCCGGACGTGACCACCCGGGCCGCGCCGATCGTGTTCCCGGTGATCCGGCCGATGCCGTTGTACCCGAACGTCAGATGGAGGAACGAGTTGTCGCTCGTCCCGCCGACCCAGGGCCGCGCGGACGCCGGGACCAGCTCCACCAGGGCGACCCACCACCCGCCGACGAGTACCGCGGCCCCGACCGCCAGCACCGCGTCGCGCAGCCTCCGACGCAGGTCGACCGGCGCGGCGACCAGCCACGCCAGGCCCATCGCCGGCAGCGCGAGGAAGGCCTCGAGCTGCTTGGTCAGGAACGCCAGGCCCACGACGGCGCCCGCGAGCAGCATCCACCGCGTCCTGCCGTCCTCGATGCCACGCAGCACCGCCGCGGCGGTCAGGCTGAGCAGCAGGACGAGCATCGCGTCCGGGTTGTCGTAGCGGAACATCAGGACCGCGACGGGCGTCACCGCGAGCACGGCACCCGCCAGGAGCGCGGCGCCCGCGGAGGCGACCCTGCGGACCGACGCGCGCACCACGGCGACGGTCGCGACGCCCATCAGGGCCTGAGGGACGAGCACCGACCACGGCGAGAGCCCGAACGCCCGCACCGACAGTGCCATCGGCCACAGCGAGAAGGGCGGCTTGTCGACCGTGATGGAGGCCGGCGCGTCGGACGCGCCGTACAGGAAGGCCTTCCAGCTCGTGGCGCCGGCCTGAGCCGCCGCCGCGTAGAAGCTGTTCGCCCACCCCGATCGGTCCAGGCCCCACAGGTACAGCACCGCGGTGGCCGCGAGCAGCCCGACCGTCGCCCATCGTTCCCAACGGGCGCGCGCCCGGGGCTCGCCGACCGCAGCGGGCTGCGCGCTCGCAGCCCGCACGGCGACCGAGGTCACGGGACGGTGGTAGGGACGGCGCGCGGCGTGCGTCCGCGGCGGAACACCCACTGCCGCAGCAGGACGAAGCGCACGCCGGTGGCCAGCAGGTTGGCAGCGACGAGCACGGCGAGCTCGACCGCCCGGCTCGGCCGACCTGCCGCGTGCACCCACGCGAGCGCACCGGCGGTCAGGGCCCACCCGAGCAGGAACACGACGAGGCCCTGGCCCTGGTGCCGCGCGAGCCCGGAGGCGCCGCGGACCCCGAAGGTCAGGCGACGGTTCGCCGCCGTGTTGCCGACTGCGGTGAGCAGCAGGGCCAGCAGGTTCGCGGGTTGCGGGCCGATCGGCCCGGCGAGCAGCAGGTACAGCACGGCGTAGGCGACCGTCGACAGGCCACCCACCAGGGCGAACCGCAGGAGCTGGCCCACCAGTCCGACCTGGGGCGCCGTGGCGTGGGCGCCCAGCCGCGCGGCGACCTCGGCCAACGGCAGGCGACCGCGCGCCAGGTCGCGGGCCAGCCGGGCGATCCCGCGCAGGTCGGCGGCGGCCGTCCGCACCACGTCGACGCGGCTGTCGGGGTCGTCGACCCAGTCCACCGGCACCTCGTGGATCCGCAGCCCGGCCCGCTCGGCGAGCACCAGGAGCTCGGTGTCGAGGAACCACTCCTCGTCGGCGACCAGGGGCAGCAGCTCGCGCGCGACGTCCGCGCGCACGGCCTTGAAGCCGCACTGCGCGTCGGAGAACCCGACCCCGAGCACGCCGTGCAGCAGGAGGTTGTAGGCCCGGGAGATCAGCTCGCGCCGCGGTCCCCTGACCACGCGCGACGAGCGCGCGAGCCGGGTGCCGATCGCCACGTGCGAGTGCCCGGAGAGCAGGGGCGCGACCAGGGGCCGCAGCGCGGCGAGGTCGGTGGACAGGTCGACGTCCATGTACGCGACCACGGGCGCCTGCGAGGCGAGCCACGCGGCGCGCAGCGCCCGCCCGCGCCCCTTGGCGTCCAGGTGGACCGCCGTCACGCCGTCGAGCTCCGCGGCCAGCCGGGCGGCGAGCTCCGCCGTGCCGTCCGTCGACGCGTTGTCCGCGATCACGACCCGCGCGGGGTACGGGAGCTCGGTGTCGAGGTAGGCCCGGACCCGCCGTACCGAGGCCTCGAGCTCGCGCACCTCGTTGTAGACGGGGATCACCAGGTCGAGGACCACAGCCGCCGGCGCCCGGTCCGGGGCCTTCGTGCGCGTCCTCTGCTTCGCGCGGGAGCCCGGTGCCGTCGGCTGTGCAGCGACCACTGTCATGGCGAGATCCTGATCCGGCCACCTGCACGGGAGCCGGTGATCACCTGAACGCTTGCTGGAACCGCCGCGTGCTCCGGATCAGACGGCGCGGCTCCCCGGCGTGCCGGGCCCCGCCGGCGGCCGGCACACGACCACCTCGAGGTCGCCTCGCACCTCGATCGCGCCGGCGGACGCGGGGACCACGACGGTGGCCCCGGCCGCGAGGTCCAGCGGCGCACCGTCGTCGGGCAGGAGCGTCCCTGCGCCGGACACCACGACCAGCACCGCGAACCCGGCCTCGAGCGTCACCGGACCGAGCCACCGCTCCGCCCGGAAGAAGGGTGCCGCGTCGGGCAGCAGGTCGCCGACCCGGCCCGCCCGCGAGCCCCAGAGCCGCGAGACCTCGTCCCGCGAGAGCCCCCGCCGGTCGACCGCGCGCAGTGCGTCGGCGAACCCGAGGCCCAGGTGACCGTCGGTGCGGCCGTCGACGTCGAAGCCGTGCCACTCGAGCAGGATCGACAGGTCCGTCGGCTCCTGGAGCTCGACCAGGAACGCGCCCTGGCCGATCGCGTGCGGTGTCCCCGCCGGCACCAGGACGGCGTCGCCCCGCTCGAGGCGCCGCCGGTGCATCGCGGCCAGCATCGCGTCGACGTCCTGGGCGTCCACCCAGCCGGCGAGCTCCTCGGCGGGCACGTCCCGCGCGAAGCCGAGCCAGACGTCGGCGGGCTCCAGGACCACCCACGCCTCGGTCTTGCCGTGCGCCAGGCCGAGGTGCCGGCGGGCGAACGGGACGTCGGGGTGGGCGTGCACGGGCAGCCGCTGGCCGGCGTCGAGCAGCTTGACCAGCAGCGCGGCGTCGGCCCCGTGGGCCGCGACGTGCCCGGCCCCCAGCCAGCCCAGCGGGTCCGCCGCGATCGCGTCACGCAGCGGTGTGCCGTCCGGCAGGACGGTCAGGCCGGTCGGCGCCTGCCCGAACACCGCCGTCGTGGACGCCACCCAGTCCTCCGGCTCGTGGCTCGCCGCGGGCCCGGTGCCGCGGAACGCCGCGATCTGCCTGCCGCCGGCGTAGAACCGCTCGGCGGGCTGGTTGGCGCCCAGGACCACGGGCCTCATGTCGTCTCCTCGCTGCGGTGGGCCCGGATCTCGACGCGGACCCCGGTGCGCCACGTCTGGCCCGGTTCGAGCACCGGGGCGCCGGCGTGCGGCAGGTCGCGCTCGGGGCCGAACAGCGGCGCGTTCGCCGGCTCGACGCCGAGCACGTAGGCCCCGCTCGCCGGCCAGCTCCAGGTGTACAGCCGGGGCAGGGCCGCCAGGTCCCAGGTGATCTCCACGTCCGGGTGGTCGGCGTCGCCCGCC
Organism: Actinomycetales bacterium; assembly: GCA_020444245.1. GTDB lineage: Bacteria > Actinomycetota > Actinomycetes > Actinomycetales > Cellulomonadaceae > Actinotalea. Next base: position 131,957 of record JAHLLI010000005.1, on the reverse strand, counting down.
AGGGTCGCTCGCGGCTCGAGCACCGGGTGCTCGGCGACCACCGGTGCGAGCCCGGGCCGCGGGGCCGGGGTGACCAGCGGGTCGCGGCCCGGCGGGAGCGGCTCGCGCGTCACGGGCCGGCCCGCCGCGAGGTCCAGGCGGGCCCCCGGGCGCAGCAGCGGGGCGCCGAGGTTCACGTGGTAGAGCAGCGGCACACCCACGGGCCGGTCCCCCACGTTGCGCACCACGTCGACGACCTCGACGGCCGCGACGCCGGTGCCGGCGACGATCTCACGTTCGACGACGATGCGCGGCCCCCCGAGGCTGGTGTGTGCGACCGAACCGCGCACCCGCACCTGGAAGCCGTCGGGGGTCCGCTCGCGCCGCCACGAGACGTCGTACGCCGGCGTCACGTGGTGGGTGCCGTGCTGACCCGATCCGGCACGGGGCTCGCCGATGTTGTCGGGGCCGCAGGTGGCCAGCAGTCCGCCGAGGAACCTGTCCTCCCATGCGCGCGGCGGGCCGGGGTCGACCGGGTTGGGCGAGCGCCAGGCGACCGGGACCCCGGCCCACCACGCGGACCCGAGATCCAGCCCCCGGTCGGGCAGCACGTCGAGGGTCAGGCCGCCTGCGAGCCTGAGTGCGAGTCGGCGCCCGCCCACGCCGGTCAGCTCGTCGACCGTCGCCACCGCGTCGGGCAACGAGACCCTGCCGTCGTCGATCAGCTCGGCCCAGCGGGTCATCGGAGTCCCAGCTCGGCCAGGAACCCGCCGACGAACGTGTCGCCGAGCCCGATCGTGGTGGGTTCGGCCACGGCGCTCAGGTCGTGGGCCGCCACGCAGACCGCGTGGTCCAGGCGCTGCTCGACCAGCTGTGCCAGGGCGGCTCCGCGTCCGTTCACCGGCAGGGTCGAGGTCTCGGCGTAGTCCTGCGCGGTGTACTCGTCGCCGAGCCGGTAGCGGGTCGCGGCCATCGCGATGCCGCCGCGTAGGCACGCGCGGAACTCCTCGGCGCGCTCACCCACGGCCAGCGCCCAGTACTTGGTGTGCACCACGAGGACGGGGACCGGCACCAGGCGGTGCAGCTCGGCCACCGCCGTCGCGACGTCGTCCGGGTCGAGCAGGTCGACCGGGCGCGCGAGGTAGGCCTGGAGCTCGTCCTCGTTGAGGCTGTACACGTGGGCCAGCCGGGCCATCGCGTCGCGCACCACGGCGGCGAACGCCGGCACGTGGTAACCGGCGTCCTCGAACATCACCAGGGCGTCCGACGGGAGCGCGGTCACGTCCTCACGCAGCGTCGCCAGGCGGTCGTCGAGCGTCGCACGCTCCTGGATGACGTTGAGCGAGGAGATCAGGAACAGGTCCGTCGTGCGCAGCACGTCGGACAGCCCCGCGGCCAGGCGCAGCTCGCGATGGGGCGGGTCGTTGGCGTAGATGATCCGGTTCGGGTGCTCCGCGACCAGGTCGACCCCGCCGACCCGCACCCGGGCGCCGGCCGGGTACTGCACGATCAGGTGCGGGTCGAGCGTGTCGTGGTCGGCGCTGTTGAGGACGCCGACCGACGCCGGCAGGAGCCGGCGGACGTGGTCGTCGATCGAGACGAGGTGGACGGTGCTGGGCACCCCGACGCGGTCCATCGCGATCGCCGCGCGCACGCACGTGCCGCCGAGCGTCACGCGGGTCTCGAACCGCTCCGCGACGCCCGCGACGATGTCGGAGGAGGCGACGAACCGCTCTCCCCCGACACCGTCGCGCACGAAGGCCAGCACGCTCGCCACGAGGTCCCGTACCGAGTCGACCGGACGATCCCGGTCGAGCTCCTCGAGGGCGATGCCGTGCTCGGCCGCGAGCTCGGCCAGGACCTTGGGGTCCCAGCGGATCTCGTAGTCGACCGTGCCTCCGAGTCCGAGGACGAATCGCGTGCCCACCGTCGCTCCGGTCCGTCGCCTCAGTAGAGGTCGGCCTTGCCGGCCGCGTCGAAGAGCTGGATCTTGTGCGCCGCGACCTCCTTCATGGCCGCCAGGCTAGGCGGCTGGATCACGAGCGGCTCACGCAGCGTGGTGTCGGCCAGGACCTCACGCATCGCGTCGTGGTAGGCGACCTTGATGTCGCTCGAGATGTTGATCTTGTTGATCCCGAGCTTGACCGACCGGCCGATCTCGTCGTCCGGGTTGCCCGAGCCGCCGTGCAGCACCAGCGGGATCGGCAGCAGGGTCTTGATCTCCTGCAGCAGGTCCAGCTTGAGCTCGGGCTTGAGGCCCTTGGGGTACAGGCCGTGCGCGGTGCCGATCGCGACCGCGAGGCTGTCCAGCCCGGTGCGCTCGACGTACTCGACCGCCTGGGCGGGGTCGGTGTAGATGATGTCCGACGCGGCGACGCCGGCCTCGGCCTGCTCGTCGAGCTTGCCGATGGTGCCGAGCTCGCCCTCCACGGACAGGCCCACGGCGTGCGCGGCGTCGACCACGCGCTTGGTGATCGCCACGTTCTCCTCGAACGGCAGCAGCGAGGCGTCGATCATCGCCGAGGTGAACCCGTACTGGATGGCCTGGAGGGCCTGCTCGTAGGTGCCGCCGTGGTCCCAGTGGATCACCACGGGCACGGGCGACCGGTGGGCGCGCTCGATGATCGCGGGCAGCAGCTCACGTCCGATGTGGGCGACCTCGTCGGGGTGGATCGCGACGATGAGCGGCGCGCCCAGCTCCTCGCTGATGTCGAAGACCCCGCGGCACATGGCCCAGTCACTGATGTTGAACGCGGGGACGGCGAACGAGTTCTCGTTGGCCACACCCAGCATGTCTCGGCCGTTCATCAACATGGTTCTGCACTTCCTTCTCGGGTTGGTCCGGTGGTGTTGCGAATGTCAGATCTTGACGGCGCCGGCGGTCATCCCCCCAATGAAGTAGCGCTGGAAGAACAAGAACAGGACCAGCACCGGGACCGCCCCGAGAATGCTCATCGCCATCATCTCGTTCCATTCGTACGAGTGTTGGCCCATGAGGAGCTGGATGCCGATCGGCACGGTCCGCATGTCCTCCGTGCGCGTGAGCGTCAGCGCGAAGAGGAACTCGTTCCACGCGATCATGAACGTGTAGATCCCCACCGAGACCATGCCCGGGATCGAGATCGGCAGAAGAATGCGCCACAACGCGGTCAGCGGGCCGGCCCCGTCCATCTTCACGGCTTCGTCGAGCTCGCGTGGAAGGGTGTTGAAATAGCCGGTCATCATGATGATCGCGTACGGCAGCGTGAACACCATGTAGGTGAGGATCAGGCCCTGGTAGGTGTTGTAGAGCTTGAGCACCACGACCAGGCCGAAGTACGGGATGAGCAGGGTGATCGGCGGCACGGCCTGGACCGACACCACGATCACGTTGATGGTCTTCTTGCCCCAGAACTCGTAGCGGCTGAAGGCGTAGGCGGCGTGCACCGCCACCAGGAGCGTCAGGAGCGTGACCGACAGCGCGACCACGTAGCTGTTGAGGAAGAACCGCAGCTTGGTCGGGTCGGTGAGGATCGTCGTGTAGGCGTCGAACGAGAAGCCCTGGGTGATCAGCCTGGGCGGGTAGGCGAAGATCTCCGAGTTCTGCTTGAACGAGCTGGCGAGCATCCACAGCACGGGCAGGGCCGCGAAGCACGCGCCGACGACGAGGCCGGCGATCACCGCGACCTTCTTGCCGGTGTGCTTGGGCTGGGGGCGCAGCGGGACGCCCGATGCGGTGCGGCCGGGGGTGGCGAGCGTGGTCATCTCAGTCCCTCGCCTTCTGGTGCCGGACGTAGAAGAACGCGAGGACCATCGACATCAGCAGCACCAGGACCGCCGAGGCCGACGCCACCGAGAACTCGTACTGGGTGAACGCGAGCTTGTACGTGAACGTCGAGAGCACCTCGGTCACGTTGATCGGGCCGCCGCCGGTGGTCATCCAGATGAGCGCGAACTGCTGGGTGGTCCAGATGAAGTCCAGCAGGGCCATCGAGATGATGATCGGGCGCAGCTGCGGCAGCGTGACGTTGCGGAACTGGGCCCACACGCCCGCGCCGTCGACCTTCGCCGCCTCGTAGAGGTCGCGTGGGATCCCCTGCAGACCCGCGAGCAGCGAGATCATGAAGAACGGGTAGCCGGACCAGATGTTGATGAACGTGACGGCGGCCAGCGCCGTCCCGGTCCCGGACAGCCACTCCGTGCGCCCGTCGGTCAGGCCTGTGCTGCCGAGGATGTAGTTGATGACCCCGTTGGGGTTGAGCAGCAGCCGCCAGAGCACGGCGATGATCGCCACGGTGAACAGCCACGGCAGGATGTACAGCATCCGGAACCCGGCCTTGGTCCGGTTGCTCAGGTACGGCGAGTTGAGCATCAGCGCGAAGCCGAGGCCGATCGCGAAGTGGGCGATCACCGAGGAGATGGTGAACACGAGGGTGTTGCGCACCGCGGTGTAGAACACCGGGTCGCTGAGCACCTCGGCGTAGTTGTCGAAGCCGACGAACGCCGGGTTCTTGTTCGTGATCACCTGGTCCATCAGCGAGTAGCCGACGACCATGACGATCGGCGTCGCCATCAGGACGATCAGCAGGACGCCGGTCGGGCTGAGGAAGCCGTACGGCGTCAGCCGCCGCCGGAGCCGGGCGCGGCTGCGCGCCCGGCGGGCTGCGGGCTCCGTCACCGTGGGCGTCGCCGCCCGCGGTGAGGTCTGGGACGTGGACATCTGCTCTCCTTCGGGACGGGCCGCGCCAGGCTGTCACGAGCCTGGCGCGGCCCCGCGGGTCTGCGGCCGTCAGCGGCCTAGAACTCCGCTTCCCATGCCTTCTGCGCCGCGGTGAGCGCGTCCTGCATCGACTGCTGGCCGTCGAGCGCCTTCTGGAACTGCTCGCCGAAGTCGCGCATCAGCTGCTCGGCCACCGGCAGGCCGGTGAACTCGTTGGCCGGGTAGCCGGCCTTGTAGATGTCGAACGCGGCACCGAAGAGCTCGTCGTCCTTGACGAAGTCCGGGACGGCCTCGGTGTTGCCCGGGAAGGCGTGGGCGATCGAGGACAGCTCGGAGTTGGTCGACTCGCTCATCAGGAACTCGATCAGCTTGAACGCCTCGGCCGGGTGGGCCGAGTTCGCAGCGACGCCGATGCCCCACGAGGCGTAGGGGATGCCCCGCTCACCGGCGTAGCCGTCCTCGGCCGGGATCGCCGAGATGGAGAACGTCAGGTCCGGGTTGGCCTCGCGGATCGTGTTCACGTGGGCGAGGGAGTCGATCATCATGCCGACCCGGCCGTTGGTGAACTCCTCGACCTTGTCCTGCTCCTTCATCGTGAAGGATCCCGGCGCGATCACGCCGTCGTCCCACAGGCCCTGGATGTAGTCGACGGTGCCCGTGACCGCGGGGTTGTCGGTCAGGGCCGGCTGACCGTCCTTCAGCATCGAGCCGCCCGACGCCCAGGTCCACGACATGACGTCGTTCTGGACGCCGTTGGGAGCCTCGAGGGACAGCGGCAGCACCCAGCCGTAGGTGTTGTCGTCGAGCGCCGTGATCTTCTTGGCGGCGTCGGCGAACTCCGTCCGGGTGCTCGGCGGCGCCGAGACGCCCGCCTTCTCCAGGAGCGCGTCGTTGGTGAACATCGGGTAGACGAAGTTGACCACCGGGATCATGTAGGTCGCGCCGCCCACCTGCACCTGGCTGGCGAGCTGGGAGTCGTCGTACCCGACGTCCTTCATGATCGAGCTCAGGTCCGCGATCGCGCCCTGCTTGGCGAAGTCGCTCACCCAGGCACCGTCCAGGCCGACGACGTCGGCCATGGTGCCGGCCGCCGCACCCGCGACCACCTGCTCCTTGGTCGAGGAGTACGGGCCGGAGAGGAGCTCGACGGTGATGCCGGGGTTCTCCTCCTCGAACTTGTCCATCAGGCCTCGGAAGGCCCCGTCCGGGAGCTCCGGCTCCCACCACTGCTGGAACTCGAGGGCCACCGACTCGCCACCCGAGCCGCCGTCCCCGGTCGCCGTGTCGCTCGAGCTCGTACCGCCGCTGGAGCATCCCGCGAGTGCGAGGGTCGCAACTCCGGTCACGGCGACAAGTCGCCTCACGCGAGCACCGTTGCTCATGACTCTCCTATCAGTCTGTCCTGCCGCTGTCGCTCTGGTCTGCCACTGGTTGCGACTGGATGCGCGTTCATGCGCATTTCTGCAAGTTAGTTCGTGATCATGCGTGGGTCAAGGGGCGTAACCGATCCGTGACCTGCGACCTCCGCGTCGAGATCGAGGCGGTCATCCCGCCTGGGCGCGCGCATCAGGGTGAATACACGCAACTTCCCGCATGAAACCGCTTCGGTGTAGTACCGTTCCGCTGTCATGCCAGCATCGAACGACAGCAACCAGCGCCGGCTGCCGGCCGGACGGAAGGCCGCACTGGCCACGTACGTGGCCGAGATGGGCCAGGTGACCGTCGCCGACCTCGCCGAGCGCTTCGACGTGTCCGCGGACACGATCCGCCGGGACCTGGACCAGCTCGACGCCGACGGCGTGCTGATCCGCACCCACGGCGGCGCGATCAGCCCCCAGGCGGTCCCCCGGCCGGACACGGCCATGGATGTGCGGCTGCGGCTGCAGACGCTCGCCAAGGACCAGATCGGCGCCTCGGCCGCCCGCCTCGTCCAGGACGGCGCGGCGATCATGGTCAACGCGGGCACGACGACGCTCGCGCTGGCCAAGCACCTGTCGGAGCACCGGGACCTGACGATCGCGACCAACTCGCTGCGGATCCCGACCGAGATCAGCCCGTTGGCCGTCCGCGACCTCTACGTCTTCGGTGGCGCGGTGCGGCTGAGCGCCCAGGCGACGGTCGGGCCCGTCGCGTTCGCCGGGACGGACGGCTTCGAGCGGGACATTAGGTGCGACCTCGCCCTGATCGGCGTCGGTGCCGTCAGCGCCACGGCCGGGTTCTCCACGAGCAACCTCGGCGAGGCCACGATGATGCGCGCGATGATCGACCGCGCCGACCGCGTGGCGGTCCTGGCGGACGCGACCAAGTTCGGCCGCAGGCTCTTCGCGGTCATCGCCGGGTTCGACCGGGTCGACTACCTCGTCACGGACCAGGAGCCGCCGGCGGATCTCGCCGCGGCGCTGCGCGTCGGCGACGTCGAGGTCGTCCTGCCCGGCGCTCAGGGTCCCGAGCAGCCCTGAGCCCGCAGGACGAGGCGGTCGGCGGGACCCTCGAGCTGCCTCAGGGGTGACAGGCCCGGACCAGCACGGTCACCAGGTCCGCGGTCCCCGGATCCTCGTCACGGTCGCTGGAGGCGGCGGCCGCCGCCGCCGGGTCCCGCAGCGCGCCGAGCTGGGTGGCGCCGACGATCAACGCCGCCACGGCCTCGACCTGCACCTCGTCCGACAGCGCACCCAGTCGCTGCTCGGCGTCGAGGAAGCCGAGCACGTCACGCCAGATGATCGGCGCGGCCGCGTCGTCCGTCGCATGCAGCCGGGCGAACAGCTCGTGGACCAGGTCCGGCCGGCCCAACAACCCGGCGACCAGCGGGAACGCCTCGGCGCCGAACCGTCGGCACTGGACGACGAGCGCGGTCAGCCCGGCGCGCAGGTCCTGCGCGCCGGGCCGCGGGCACTCCTGCGCGAACCGCTCACCGAGGTCGCCGAGCCGCTCGCTCAGCGCCGACACGACAAGGTCGTCCTTGTCCGCGAAGTGGTTGTAGAGCACCCCGTCGGCGACCTGCGCCTCGCGGGCGATGGAGCGGGTGGTCAGCCCGCTGAGGCCGTGCGCGGACAGCAGCCGCTGCGTGACCGAGATGAGGTGCCGGCGCAGGGCCTCGGCATGGTCCGGCTGCTCGCCGAGGACTCGCGCGCGCCGGGGTGCCACGGGCCGATCCAACCACGCGCCTCAGACCAGGTCACGACGGCGGGTGACCACCGCGGCGACCACCCCCGCCAACACCGCCCAGGCCGCGAGCACGAGGCCGCCGCCCAGCTGGCTCGGGTAGCCGTCGCCGGGCGAGTAGCCCAGCGCGGCCGCCGCCGTCGCCGGCAGCCAGCGGCCCACCGACGTCACCAGCTGGGACAGCGCCGTCTCCGCCACGAACAGCCACGCGACGGCGATCGTGATCGCGGCCGCCTGGGCGCGGACCACCGCGCCCAACGCGACGCCGAGCACCGCGTACAGCACCTGCCACAGGAGCACGCCCACGAGGCTGCGCGCGACCACCTGCGCGTCGAGGTCGACGCCCTTGGCGCCGAACCACGCCAACGCCAGCCCGAGCACCGCGACGGCCACGACCAGGCCTGCCACCAGGCCGGCCAGCGCGCCGGCGACGAGCTTGGCCGCGACCACCCGTCCGCGGCGAGGGGTGGTGAGGAAGGTGTCCACGGCGGTGCCGTGCCGGAACTCGCCGGCGCTCATCGTGATGCCCACCGCGAGCGACAGGATCGCCACCACGCCGCCGTGGGCGAGGAACAGCCGCATGCCCTCCGGCGTCGCCATGGTCTCGGGGGTCAACGCACCGGAGACCACCGCACCGCTGGCGGCTGCCGCGAGCAGCAGCACCTGGGCGAGCAGCACCCACCGGGGCGTGCGCACCGTGGCGAGCTTGAGCAGCTCGGACCGCACCACCGCGATCATGCTGCCACCGCCGTCGTCAGGCGCAGGAACGCCGTCTCGATCGCTGCCGCGTCGCCGGCGCCGGCCTCCGGGTCGACCGTCGCGGCGAGGCTCGCGAGCGACCCGTCGAACCGCAGCCGGCCCCTGTCGATCACCAGCACGCGGTCAGCGGTCCGGGTGACCTCGGCGAGGAAGTGGCTGGACAGCAGCACGGTGCGCCCGTCGGCGGCCGCTCCCCGGAAGAAGTCGCGCAGCCAGGCGATGCCCTCCGGGTCCAGGCCGTTGGCCGGCTCGTCGGCGACGAGCACCGGCGGGTCCCCGAGCAGCGCGCACGCCAGGCCGAGGCGCTGGCGCATGCCGAGAGAGTACGTGCCGACGCGCCGGCCGGCCGCATCGGTGAGCTCGACGAGGTCCAGCACCTCGTCGACGCGGCCCGGCCCGATCCCGGCCGCCGTCGCCACCGTGCGCAGGTGGTCGCGGCCGCTGCGGCCGCGGTGGAACCCGTCGGGCCCGAGCACCGCGCCCACGACCCTGCGCGGGGCGTCCAGCTCGGCATAGGGCCGGTCGCCGATCCGGGCGGAGCCGGAGGTCGGTCGCACGAGGCCGAGCAGCATGCGCAACGTGGTCGACTTCCCGGCGCCGTTGGGGCCGAGGAATGCGGTCACCTGACCGGGCCGGACGGTGGCCGAGAGGTCCTCGACCGCCGTCACCTCCCCGTACCGCTTGGTGAGGGCTCTGAGCTCCAGGTCCATCGTTCCTCCTTTATGAGCGCTCGTTCATGAACATGCGCTCATAATGATGCCGACCCCGGTGCACGTCAAGCCGTCCAGCCCCGAGCCCTGGGCGACATTCAGGTTTCCTGATATTCTTTCCGGCGCAACGACGCAGCCGAGGGAGAACCCCATGCAGCAGATGGACGGCACCGCGGACAGCCCGGAGCTGGTGCGCCTCTATGCGGACTTCGAGGCCAACCACACCGCCCCGCTGTGGACCCAGCGCGACGACCTCATGCCCTTCACCCCGGAGCCGAAGGCGGTGCCCTTCGTGTGGCGCTGGTCCGAGCTCCTCGACATCGCCGAACGCAGCGGCGAGCTGGTCCCCATCGGGCGCGGTGGCGAGCGCCGTGCGATCGGGCTGGCGAACCCCGGCCTGCCAGGCACCGCCTACGCGACCCCGACGCTCTGGTGCGCCATCCAGTACCTCGGCGGGTACGAGACCGCGCCCGAGCACCGGCACAGCCAGAACGCGTTCCGGTTCGTGGTCGAGGGCGAGGGCGTGTGGACGGTGGTGAACGGCGACCCCGTCGCGATGCGCCGCGGTGACCTCCTGCTCACCCCGGGCTGGAACTTCCACGGGCACCACAACGACACCGACCAGCCGATGGCGTGGATCGACGGCCTGGACGTGCCGTTCGCGCAGATGACCGACGTCGGGTTCTTCGAGTTCGGCGCCGAGCGCGTCACCGACGAGGCCTCGCCCGACGTCTCACGCAGCGAGCGGCTGTGGGCGCACCCGGGCCTGCGGCCGCTGTCGTCGCCCGGCCAGGCGACCAGCTCGCCGCTGGCCGCCTACCGCTGGGAGTTCACCGACGCGGCGCTGCGCGAGCAGCTCGCCCTGGAGGACGAGGGCTACCCCGCGACGGTCGAGCAGGGCCACGCCGCGATCCGCTACTCCAACCCGACCACCGGCGGCGACGTCATGCCGACCATCCGCTGCGAGTTCCACCGGCTGCGCGCCGGCACCTCGACGCCCGCCCGGCACGAGGTCGGCTCCTCGGTGTGGCAGGTGTTCTCCGGCGAGGGCACCGTGGTGCTCGGCGACACGGAGCACCGGCTGCAGACCGGGGACCTGTTCGTGGTGCCGAGCTGGGTGCCGTGGGCGCTGCACGCCGACGGCCCGCTCGACCTGTTCCGGTTCTCCGACGCGCCGATCATGGAGCGCCTCGGCTTCGCGCGGACCTACATCCCCGGAGTGTCCGACACCGGCGCCTCGGGGGTCGCCCGGTGAGGCTGGGCACGCTACGCCTGCCCGGCGGCACCGTCGCGGTCCGGGTCGGCGCCGAGCACGCGACCGAGGTCGGCGCGCCCGACGTCGGGGCGCTGCTGGCCGACCCCGCGTGGCACGACCGCGCGGCCCGGGCCGAGGGACCCACGCACGCGCTCGCCGACCTGGCCCCGACCCGGTGGGCGCCGCCGGTGGTCTGGCCGTCCAAGATCATCTGCGTAGGGCTCAACTACGCGGCGCACATCCGGGAGATGGGTCGGGAGCTGCCCAGCCACCCGACGCTGTTCGCCAAGTACCCCGACGCCCTCATCGGGCCGTACGACGACCTCGCACTCCCCCCGGAAGCGCCCGACGCCGTGGACTGGGAGGGCGAGCTGGCGCTCGTCGTCGGGGCCGTGACGCGCCGGGCGAGCGCCGAGCAGGCCCGCGCCGCGATCGCCGGGTACACCGTGCTCAACGACGTGACCATGCGCGACCTGCAGTACCGCACGCCGCAGTGGCTCCAGGGCAAGACCGTCGAGGCGACCACCCCGATGGGCCCGTGGCTCGAGACCGACCTCGACCTCACCGGCGAGCTGCGCACCGAGGTCGACGGCGAGGTGGTCCAGCGCACCCGGCTCGACGACCTCGTGTTCGACCCGGCCGCCCTGGTCGCCTACGTGTCGGCCCTGGTGACGTTGCGTCCCGGCGACGTCATCGCGACGGGCACCCCGGGTGGCGTCGGGCACGCCCGCAAACCGCCCAGGTACCTGCGGGCCGGTTCGGTGCTCACCACGACGATCGACGGGATCGGCACCATCAGCAGCCACGTGGTCGCCCCGGCCGCCATGCCCGCGGAGGGCGCCGCCGCGGGGGCGGACGCCTGATGGTCGCGCGCTCCGACAAGGTCACCGACCCGGCGATCGTCGCGGGACTGCTGCTCGCGCGCCGCGGCCAGGCGTACTTCTCGCGCAAGCTCAACGAGCTCGCCGACGAGGACCTCGCCGCCCCGTCGCTCGTGCCCGGCTGGTCGCGCGCCCACGTCGCGGCGCACGTGGGCCTGAACGCCCGGGCGCTGACCCGGCTCACGCAGTGGGCGGCCACCGGGGTCGAGACGCCGATGTACGCCTCACCCGCCGAGCGGGACCGCGAGATCGAGTTCGCCGCGACGCTGCCACCGCGGGCCATCCGCACGCTGTCGGCGCACGCCGCGGTGCACCTGACCGTCGAGTGGCGCGACCTGGAGCCGGAGGCGTGGCGCCACGAGGTCCGCACCGCACGCGGACGCGTGGTGCCGGTCTCGGAGACCGTCTGGATGCGCACCCGGGAGGTGTGGGTGCACGCCGTGGACCTCGCCAACGGCGGTCGGTTCACCGACCTCCCGGCCGAGCTCCTGGACGCGCTGCTGCGTGACGTCGCGGCCGCCTGGCGGCTGCGGGGCGAGGCCGGCGACCTCGTCCTGGTGCCGAGCGACCGTGACCGGGTCGTCGCGGTGTCCGACGGCGCGACCCGCGCGGTCACCGGCACGACGGCCGAGCTCGTCGCGTGGGCCACCGGCCGGCGCCGTCCGGACGCCGACGGCCCCGTGCTGGGCGACCGGGTGGCCGCTCCCGCGCCGCGCTGGCTCTGAGCTGCGTGACGCCATCTCCTGCGTGCGGCGTACCCTGCGTCAAGCATCGCGTGGCGCGAGCCGAGCGAGCCCCGCGCAGCGTCGCGACGGGCCGCGGGCCGGCTGCCGACGACCGGAGGGATGGCCATGACGAGAGCGACACCCGCGTCCGACGGTGACCGCCCCCGCCTGCCCCGGACCCGGCAGGGATCTCCGCCGAGCCTCCTGCTCACCCTGCTCGGCGACTACTGGTGGGGGCGCGCGGAGCCCCTGCCGTCGGCGGCGCTGGTGGAGCTGCTCGCCGACTTCGGGGTGAGCGACGTCGCCGCCCGCGCGGCGCTGAGCCGGATGGTCAAGCACGGTCTGCTCGCCACCACCCGGTCCGGCCGCAACACGTTCCACGGGCTCACGCCCCGCGCCCAGGCGGTCATGCGCCAGGGCGCGACGACGCTGGTCAGCTTCGGCGCCGAGGACGCGGAGCCGTGGGACGGCCGGTGGAGCGTGGTCGCGTTCTCGGTGCCGGAGGCGAACCGCTCGGTCCGCGAGGCGCTGCGCACCCGGCTGCGGTGGCTCGGCTTCGCGCCGCTGTACGACGCGCTGTGGGTCTCGCCCCACCCCCGGCACGCCGAGGCGATCGCCGAGCTCGCCGACCTGTCGGTGACGGCGGCGACCGCGTTCGTCGCGACCGCGCCGGAGCTGCCGACGCCGACCGTGCCGCCGCAGAGCGCGTGGGACCTGGACGGCCTGGCGGCGATGTACCGCGACTTCGTCGCCGCGTGGGAGCCGACGCATGCCGCGCTCGGCCGCGGCACGATCGACCCCGTCGACGCGCTGGTGCGACGCACCGAGGTGATGGACGCCTGGCGCGCGTTCCCCGGCCTGGACCCCGACCTGCCCCCGCAGCTCCTGCCCGGCGACTGGCCCCGGCCCAGGGCCCGCGAGCTCTTCCTCGACACCTACGAGGGCCTCGGTGTCCCGGCCTCGGCGCGGGTGCGCGAGGTGCTCGGGCGGTACGCCCCCGAGCTCGCCGACCACGTCGTCCAGTTCTCGATGCTCTCGGCGCAGCCCGGCCCGACGGTTCCCGCGTAGCGCCTCGCGGCAGGGCGTGTGGCCCCGCCGTGCCCGCGCGCCGCAGCGCCGAGGACGGATCCGGGGCCGCGAGCCGTTGACATACATGACACATCGAATGCACGATGTACTTCGTAATGTCATGCTTTTGCGCCAGGCCGCAGCATCCGCTGCGCCACTCCCGCACCACGAACCCGTACAGGCACTCCCCTCGATTCAACGACGAAGTGAGGACCCCATGAGCCGACGACGTTCACGCGTCCTGGCCGCCTCAGCCGCACTGCTGGCCCTCGGGCTGGCCGCCTGCTCGAGCACCGCCGAGACCCCCGCCGCGAGTGGCACGAGCTCGACCTCGGACGGGTCGGCCTCGTCGATGCCCGCCGAGCCGGTCAAGGTCACCATCGGCGCGCTGACCATCAGCGAGACCGCGCCGCTGTGGGGCGCCGTCAAGGCGGGCGTGTTCGCCGACCACGGCCTCGACGTGACCATCCAGCCGATCCAGGGCGGCGCCCAGGCGATGCCGGCGCTCATCAACGGCGAGGTCGACTTCACCGTCGGTCAGCCGTTCGGCGTGATGCGCGCCCGCGACCAGGGGCTGGAGGTGTCGATCATCTCCAACTACGCCGAGAGCCTGCGCGAGGGCCCCGACATCAACTCGGTCGTCACCGGCGCCGGGACCGGGATCACCAGCGCCAAGGACCTGTCCGGCAAGACGGTCGCCGTGAACTCGCTCGGCGCGGCCGGCGACCTGACGATCAAGGCGGCCGTGGACGCCGACGGCGGCGACTCGTCGACGATCAAGTTCGTCGAGGTGGCCTTCCCCGACGTCCCCGCGCAGATCGAAGCCGGCAACATCGACGCGGCCTGGGTCCCAGAGCCGTTCGTCTCGATGGTCGTGGGCGCGGGCGGCGCGCGAGTGGTCGACCCGTACCAGGCGACCATCCCCGGTCTGCCGACGCTCGTGGTGCAGGCCACGCAGAAGACCATCGACGAGAAGCCGGAGCTCGTCCAGGCGATGCGTGAGGCACTCGCCGACGCCTTCACCTGGTCCGAGGCGAACGAGTCCGAGATGCGCCAGTCGCTCGTCGACAACATGTCGCTGCCCGAGGACGCCGCGGCCAACCTGCCGCTGCCGCACTTCACGGCGACGATCGACCGCACCACCCTCCAGGCGCTCGCCGACCTGGCCGTCAGGTACGGCTACTTCAAGACGGCGCCCGACCTCAACACGATCATCGTCGAGGGATGACACCCAGCGCCCGGTCCGGGGCTCTCGCGGCACGCTCCGCGGGGGCCTCGGACCCGCGCCCCGACGTCGCCGGCGCCGTGACCGCTCCGGGCGTCGGGCGTACGGAGGGCCGGGCGAGCCGGACGCCCGGCGAGCCCCCCGGATCGGCGGCCACGGCACGAGGAGGCGGTAGGCGGGTGAGCTGGACGACGAGCCGGGGCCGGGTCCTCGGCCTGCTCGGGATCCTCGGCTTCCTGGCCACCTGGGAGGTCGCGGCGCGCTCGGGCCTGGTCAACCAGACCTACCTGCCCGCGGCGACCACGACGCTCGCACGCCTGGGCCGCGAGCTCGGCACGCCGCAGTTCTGGGCCGCGCTGGGCGACACGCTCATCACCTGGTCGGTCGGCCTGGCGATCGCCTTCCTCGCCGCCGTCGCGCTCGGCGCGGTCGTCGGGCTCGTGCCGTTCCTCGAGCGGGCCACGCACTCCACGGTGGAGTTCCTCCGCCCGATCCCCTCGGTCGCGATCATCCCGCTCGCGGTGCTCATCGCCGGCCTGTCCCGCGAGGCGGCCCTCATGGTGGTCGTCTACGCGCCGTTCTGGCAGGTCTTCGTGCAGGTGCTGCACGGCGTCGCCGACGTGGACCCGGTCGCCCGGGACACCGCCCGCTCCTACCGGCTCGGCCGCTACGAGCGGCTGCGCCACCTGGTGCTGCCCACCGCACTGCCCTACGTCATCACCGGGCTGCGGCTCGCGGCCTCGGTCGCGCTCATCCTCACGATCACGGCCGAGCTCGTGATCGGCAACCCCGGCCTGGGCCGCCAGATCGAGGTCTACCGCGCCGCCCCGGACGCCGCCGGGCTCTACGCCCTCGTGCTGGTGACCGGCGGGCTCGGCGTGCTGGTCAACCTCGCCACCCGGATGCTCGAGCGACGCCTGCTGTTCTGGCACCCCTCCGTGCGCAAGGAGAAGGCACTGTGACCGCACTCGCCCGATCCCTGGTGCCGACGTTGCGCACGGTCGGCCTCGCCGCCGGGCTGCCGGTGCTGCTCGTGCTGGGCTGGGGTCTGGCCACCCAGGGCTCGCAGTCGTTCTACTTCCCGGGTCCCGCCACGGTCGCGCGCACGTTCGTGGACACCTGGTTCGGTCCGGCCTTCGTGCAGGACGTGCTGCCGAGCCTGGGCCGGTTCGGCGCGGGCGTGGCCCTGTCGATCGTCATCGGCATCGTGGCGGGCACCGCGATCGGCACCACGCCGTGGCTGCGCGAGCTGCTCGAGCCGATGCTCGAGTTCTTCCGCGCCGTGCCGCCCGTCGCGCTCGTCCCGGTGCTGATGCTCCTGCTGGGCATCGGCGACTCGATGAAGCTCGCCGTCATCGTCTCGGGGTGCGTGTGGCCGGTGCTGCTCAACACCGTCGAGGGCGTGCGCGGGGTGGACCCCGTGCTCACCGAGACCTCGCGCTCCTACCGCGTGCACGGGGCGCTCGCGCTGCGCTACGTGATCCTGCCGGCCGCGAGCCCGCGGATCATGGCCGGGATCCGGCTGTGCCTGTCGATCGGCCTGATCCTCATGGTGATCTCCGAGATGTTCGCCGCGTCGTCCGGGCTCGGGTACCGGCTCGTCTACTTCCAGCGCAGCTTCATGATCGCCGAGATGTGGAGCGGCATCGTCCTGCTGGGACTCATCGGGGTCGTCGTGGCGACGATCTTCGGCTTCGTCGACCGCCGGGTCCTGCACTGGTACCACGGCTTGAGGGAGGTGGCCCGTGGCTGACGCGCGCACCCTGCTCCGCGTGACGGACCTGGGCAAGACGTACGCGACCGCCGGTCGCACCGTGGAGGCGATCCGCTCGATCAGCTTCGACGTCGCCGTCGGCGAGCTGGTCTGCATCGTGGGCCCGTCCGGCTGCGGGAAGACCACGCTGCTCAAGTGCCTGTCCGGCCTGCTCGCTCCGTCGGCGGGGTCGGTCTCGCTCGACGGCCAGCCCGTGACCGACCCTCCGGAGAAGATGGCGGTGGTGTTCCAGGAGTACGGCCGCAGCCTGTACCCGTGGCTCACCGTCGAGGACAACGTGGCCCTGCCGCTCAAGGCCCGCAAGGTGCCCCGCGCCGAGCGGGACGAGCTGGTCCGTGCCGCGCTCGAGGAGGTCGGGCTCGCCCACGCCACGACCACCTACCCCTGGCAGCTGTCGGGCGGCATGCAGCAGCGCGTCGCCATCGCCCGCGCGATCGCCTACCGGCCCGAGGTGCTGGTCATGGACGAGCCGTTCGCTGCCGTGGACGCCCAGACCCGGGCCGACCTGGAGGACCTCGTGCGGCGGGTGTGGCGCGACCTGGGCGTGACCGTCCTGTTCGTCACGCACGACATCGACGAGTCGGTCTACCTCGGCGAGCGCGTCCTGGTGCTGTCCAGCTCGCCCACCGTGGTCCAGGAGGACCTGCGGGTCGACCTGCCGGACGACCGGGACCAGATCTCCACCCGCGCGCTGCCGCGGTTCACCGAGCTGCGCACGCACGTGCACGAGCAGATCCAGCGGGCGAAGCGCGACGAGCACAGCGAGGCCGTCGAGCCCCACGCGCCGGCGGCGCACACCTGAGGTGGACCGGTCAGTGGGCCGCCCCGCCGCCGAGCGAGACCCGGCAGGCGCGCAGCGCCTCGCCCAGGCGCTGCGCGTCCGCGCCGTCGAGCCCGGAGACCATCCGCCGCTCGATGTCGCGGACCGGCTCGCGCAGCTCGTCGAGCAGGGCTCGGCCCTCGTCGGCGAGGAAGATCAGGAGCTGACGCCGCGACCTCGCGTCGGGCTCACGCCGCACGAGGCCGCGTTCCACCAGGTAGGTCACCATCTGCGCCATCGTCTGCGGGCGCACGAACGAGTTGCGCGCCAGCTCCGAGGACGTCATCCCCGGGTGCCGTTCGAGCACCGTCAGCGCCGTGTACTGCAGCGACGTGATGCCGTGCCCGGCGACCGCCTCGTCCAGGTGCGACCGCACCGCGAGCTCCACCTGCTTGATCAGGTAGAGCAGCGTCGCCTCGTCAGGTGCGGGCATCGGAGTCCTCCCGGTCGCGGGTCGGTGGCCATTATGTCGGTCGGGCCCGCACGGCCCGGACCTCTGGCACAATCTTCAGTAAACCTGATAGTTTCCCCAGGTACCCCGCCGACGACGCCGGAGGACCCGATGCGCTTCGAGAAGGCCTTCATCCCGCTGGGCCTGGCCTGGTCGACCCCCTTCGCCAAGTGGCAGGGACCCCTGGCGGAGCTCAGCAGCCTCGACATGGCCGAGGACGTGACCCGCCGCGCGCTCGCCGACCGCCAGGTCGACCCGGCCGAGCTCACCGAGTGGGCGCTCGGCATGACCGTGCCGCAGCCGACCGCCTTCTTCGGCGTCACGCTCCTAGCCCGCAAGCTCGGGGCGGGCGCCGCCGGCGGTCCGTGGATCGCGCGGGCCTGCGCCACGTCCGCGGCGGTGGTCGAGCACCTTGCCACCCAGGTCGAGCTGGGCGCGCACCGCGCGACCATCGGCGTGCTCACCGACCGGACCAGCAACGGCCCCCTGATGCTCTACCCGAGCCAGCGCACGCCGGGCGCTGCGCCGATCGCCGAGCACTGGGTCAACGACCCGATGAAGCTCGACCCGACCACCGGCCAGTCCATGAACGACACCGCCGAGAACACCGCCGCCGACGCGGGCTTCACGCGCGCCCAGCTCGACGACCTCACCCTGCTGCGCTACGAGCAGTACCGTGCGTCGCTCGTCGACGACCGCGCGTTCCAGCGCCGCTACCAGGTCCCCGTGACCGTCCCCGGGCCGCGCTCGAAGCCGCCGACGGTGGTCGAGGAGGACTGGGGCGTGTTCCCCACCACTGCCGAGGGTCTGGCGCGGCTGTCCCCGGTCAAGCCCGGCGGCGTGGTCACCTACGGTGCGCAGACCCACCCGGCGGACGGGGCCGCCGGCGTGGTCGTCGCCGACGCCGACCGTGCGGCGGCCATGGGCCGCGACGGCGGGGCGGTCCAGATCCTGGCGACCGGGTTCGCCCGCGCCACCCCGGCCTTCATGCCCAAGGCGCCGGTGCCGGCGGCCGAGCGCGCGCTGCGCGACGCGGGCCTGACCATCGGCGACGTGGACGTGGTCACCACGCACAACCCGTTCGCGGTCAACGACCTGTGGTTCTCCCGGGAGACCGGGTTCCCCGTGGAGCGGATGAACCCGTACGGCAGCTCGCTGGTCTACGGCCACCCGCAGGGCCCGACCGGCGCGCGCGCCATCGCCGAGCTGATCGAGGCGCTGGTGCTGCGTGGCGGCGGGGTCGGGCTGTTCACCGGCTGCGCGGCCGGTGACTCCGCCGGGGCCGTCGTCGTGAGGGTGGGGTGAGCCGGGCATGGTCGCGGTGACCGGACCGCAGGTCCACGAGAACTGGTCGACCCTCTGGGACGCCCTGGCCGCCGCCGTCGGCGACCGGGTCGCCGTGGTGGACCGCGACCGGCACACCACCTACGCCGAGCTCGAGGAGCGTGCCGCGCGGCTCGCCGCTGCCCTGCGCGAGCGCGGCGTCGGCCACGGCGACCGGGTGGGGCTCTTCTGCTACAACCGGCAGGAGTACCTGGAGAGCGTCTACGCGGCCTTCAAGCTCGGCGCCGTCCCGGTCAACATCAACTTCCGGTACAAGCGCGACGAGCTGCGCGCGCTGCTCGCCCTCACCGAGCCCGGCGTCCTGCTCTTCCCCGACTCGCTCGCCGAGGTCGTCGACGACGCCGATCTCGGCGACGCGGGCATCGCCCTGGTGCAGGTCAACGACGGCGGGCCCGTGCTGCCCGCGGCCCAGGCCTACGAGACGCTGCTCCGCACCGCGCCGCTGCGCGACCCGCAGCCGATCGGCGGCGACGACGAGATCTTCATCGTCACCGGCGGCACGACGGGCACGCCCAAGGCCGTGGTCTGGCAGCACGGCGGCCTGTTCGCCTCCCAGCTGGTGTCCGCCTACGGCACGACCGGCGCGGCCTTCCCCACCACGCTGGACGAGGTGGTCGCGATCGCGGCCGACCCCACCGTGCCCGCCCCGCACACGCTGCCGATCAGCCCCCTGATGCACGCCATGGCGATGTTCAACGCCATGAACACGCTGCTGCTCGGCGGCACGGTGGTGTTCCTCGGCCAGGCCGGCTTCGACCCGGCGCTCGCGCTGCGGGTGATCGCCGAGCACCGGGTGGACCGGGTGATCATCGCCGGCAACGCGATCGCCGTACCGCTCGTCGCCGAGCTCGACCGTGCCGCCGCCGCCGGCACGCCGCACGACGTCTCGAGCGTCCGCCTGATGATGAGCTCGGGGATGCTCTGGTCCGACGACGCCAAGGCGGGGCTGCTGCGGCACCTGGACGCGATGCTCTTCGACATCGTCGGGGCGAGCGAGGGCGGCCCGTTCGCCTACTCGACGGTGCGCTCACCCGACGACCTGCCCTCGTCCCTGCGGCTCGCCGCCGGCGCGACGGTGGTCGACGAGAGCGGGCACGAGCTGCCGCACGAGCCGGGCCGCACCGGACTGCTCGCCTACGGCGGCGTCGCACCGCTGGGGTACTTCCGCGACCCGGAGCGCACCGCCACCGTGTACCTCGAGGTGGACGGGCACCGCTGGGTGGTCCCCGGCGACTACGCACGACGGCTCGAGGGTGACCGTGTCGAGCTGCTCGGCCGCGGTACCGCGGTGGTCAACACCGGAGGCGAGAAGGTCTACCCCGCCGAGGTCGAGGCGGAGATCCTGGCCCACCCGGACGTCGCCGACTGCGTGGTCTTCGGCGTGCCGGACGAGCGCTGGGGGGCGATGGTGGCCGCCGTCGTCTCGCCCCGCGAGGGCCGCACCCTCACGGCCGAGCAGGTCCACGCACACCTGACCGGCCGCCTGGCGGGCTACAAGATGCCCCGCCGGATCGTCGTGCGGGACCGGATCGACCGGACCCAGAGCGGCAAGCTCAACCTCCGCGCACTCATCGCCATGGCCCGAGAGGCAGGCGCACCCCGAGAGAAGGCGAGCACCCATGTCCAGTGAGACCATGCCCACCGCGACGCGGGCCACGATCGCCGAGCTGCCGTCGCTGCTCGGGGTGCCGCTCGGACCGTCGACCTGGCGGCCCATCACCCAGGCCGAGGTCGACACGTTCGCGGACGTGACCGGCGACCACAACCCGATCCACCTCGACCCCGCCTTCGCGGCCGGGACGCCCTTCGGGGGGACCATCGCGCACGGCTACCTCACCCTGTCCCTGGTCGTGCCGATGATGGCCGAGCTGGTCCAGGTGGTCGAGGTCGGCACCGCGATCAACTACGGCCTGGACAAGCTCCGCTTCCCTGCGCCGGTACCCGTGGGCTCGCGGGTGCGGGCCTCGACCACGCTCACCGCGCTGGACCAGGTGCCGGGCGGCGTGCAGGCGCACTGGAGCACCACCATCGAGGTCGAGGGCTCGGCCAAGCCGGCCGTGGTCGCCGCGATGATCGTGCGGTACTACGCATGAGCGGGGCGCTCGAGGGCAAGGTCGCGATCGTCACCGGCGCGGGCCAGGGCCTGGGCCTGGCGTACGCCCGCGCACTCGCGGCCGTCGGCGCCGCCGTGGTGGTCAACGACGCCAACCCGGACACCGCGGGCGCGGCGGCCGCGTCGATCACCGCCGACGGCGGGCGCGCCGTCGCCGCGCCCGGAGCGGTCGGGCCCAGCGAGGTCGCCGACGCGCTCGTCACGACGGCCGTCGAGCAGCTCGGCCGGCTGGACGTCCTGGTGACCAACGCGGGCGTGCTGCGCGACGCCGTGCTGTGGAAGATGACCGACGAGCAGTTCGACGCGGTGATCGCCACCCACCTGCGGGGCACGTTCACCGTGGCCCGCGCCGCGGCCCGGCACCTGCGCGAGGCCGGCGAAGGCGGGCGGATCATCGTGGTCGGCTCCCCCGCCGGCCAGCACGGGAACTTCGGCCAGACCAACTACGCCGCCGCCAAGGCAGGGATCGTGGCCATGGCGCGCACGTGGTCCCTCGAGCTGGCCCGGGCCGGGATCACCGTCAACGCCGTGATCCCCACCGCGATGACCGCGATGACCGCGACCATCCCGATCTACGCCGACGTCGCCGCGGCCGTCGAGCGCGGCGAACCGATCCCACCGGCGCTGCGCCGCGAGCACGCCCTCGGCATGCCGCAGGACGTGGCCCCGCTGGTGGTCTGGCTCGCCTCGGACGCCGCGGCCGACGTGACCGGCCAGGCGATCGGGATCGGCGGCGACGCGCTCACCCTCTACACCCACCCGGGCGCCGCGCAGGTGCTGCTGCGCGACGGCGGCTGGGACGTCGCCTCGATCGGCGAGGCGTGGACCGCGCAGCTGGCGTCCGACGCCCAGACGTCGGGCATCGTGCTGCCGCCCGTCGAGGCACAGGCGGGCCGGTCATGACCACGCTGAGGCTCCGCGTCGCCTGGGTGGACACCGATGCGTCCGGACGCATCCACCACACCGCCGCGCTGCGCTGGGCCGAGCTGGCCGAGCACGAGCATCTGCGTGCGCTCGGGGTCGGGGACATGACCTCGTTCCCGCGCCGCGCCATCCGGGTCGAGTTCAGCGCCCCCCTGCGGTTCGACGACCTGATCGACATGACCCTCGACGTCGAGCACGTCGGCCGCACCTCGGTGGGCTACGTGTGGCGAGCCACCCGCCTGGACCCGGACGGCAGCGCCGTGCCGGCGTTCGAGGGGCACACCACGGTGGTCCTGGTGGACGAGGACGAGCACCCCCGCCCGCTACCGCCGGCGGTGCGCGAGGCCCTCACCGCGAGCGCGGAGGTGCCCGCGTGAAGATCGCGACCACGATCGACGGCCGGCTCCTGGTGAGCGTCGACGGGCGGGTGGCGGGCGACGCCACGGCCGCCCTGGGGCTGACCGGGGAGCGCGACCCGTTGGTCACCCTCCTGGACCGCGGGGACGGCGGCGCGCCCCTGGCCGCCCTGGACCTCGCCGCGCTGCCCCGGGTGGACCTGGCCGACGTCGCCCTGGCCGCGCCGCTGCGACCGCGCACGGTGGTGGGCGCACCCGTCAACTACCGCGACCACCAGGTCGAGATGCACGAGCAGCTCACGGTGGCGCAGCTGGGCGTGTTCCTCAAGGCGCGCTCGTCGGTGATCGGGCCCGGTGGGACCGTCGAGCTGCCGTACACCGACATGCGCACCGACCACGAGGGCGAGCTCACCGTGGTGCTCGGCCGCCCGGCACGGCACCTGTCGCCCGAGCAGGCCATGGACGCGGTGCTCGGGTACACCTGCGGGCTGGACATCACGGTGCGCTCCACCGAGGACCGCTCCACCCGCAAGTCGTTCGCCACCTTCACGCCCCTGGGCCCGTGGGTGGTCACCGCCGACGAGGTGGGCGACCCCGGCGCGCTGGACCTGCGGCTGTGGGTGGGCGACGAGCTGCGCCAGCACGCGAGCACCGCGGACCTCATCCTGGGCGTCGCAGAGCTCGTCTCCTACGCCAGCCACGTCATGGCCCTGGAGCCCGGCGACGTCATCCTCACCGGCACGCCCGCCGGGGTGGGGCCGATCCACGACGGCGACCGCGTCGCGGTGGAGATCTCCCGCGTCGGGCGCCTGGAGGTCGAGGTGAGCGCCGCGCACGCGATCGACTACGACCATCGCCCCGGCGTGTGGCACCGCGGGCTCACCGGCACCACGACGACGAACGGACCGACGCCATGAACGAGCGCAGCACGATCGTGATCGGCGCGGGGCCCGTGGGGCTCACCGCCGCCCTGGCCCTGCGGGCCTACGGCCTGGACGTCACGGTGCTCGAGACCGGCGGCGCCGACCGCCTGCGACCCGGCAGCAGGGCGATCTTCACCCACTCGACCACCGTGGAGATCCTCGACCGGCTCAGCCCCGGGCTCGGCGACGAGCTGGACGCCGCCGGCTACTGGTGGCCCACGCAGCGCACGTTCTACGCCGGCACGCAGGTCTACGCCAAGACCTACCCGCCCCCCGCGCCGGGCGTGCGGCCGCACTTCACGAGCCTGCCGCAGGTGCAGATCGAGGCGATGCTGCGCCGGCACGCGACCGAGGCCGGGGTGGAGTTCGCGTGGGACCAGGAGGTCAGCGGGCTGAGCACCGACCCCGACGGCGTGAGCGTGGTGACCGCCGCCGGCGCGCAGTGGCGGGCCCGCTACGCGATCGGCGCCGACGGGTCACGCTCGGTGGTCCGCAAGCAGATCGGCGCGGTGATGGAGGGCGGGCGCGACGACGGCTGGTACATCGTGGTCGACGTCGCCGAGCTGGACCGCCCGAGCATGCCGATCGAGCGGGTGTTCCACTACGCGCACCCTGCGGTCGACGGGCGCAACGTGCTGGTGGTGCCGTTCGCCGGGGGCTGGCGGGTGGATCTGCAGCTGCGCCCCGAGGACGACCCGGAGGTGCTCGGCAGCCCCGAGGGCGTGCGCGGGTGGCTGGACGCCGTGATGCCCGCCGGGTACGCCGACCGCGTCACGTGGATCTCGACCTACCAGTTCATGCAGCTCGTGGCCAGCACGTTCACCGACGCGCACCACAAGGTGCTGCTCGCCGGCGAGGCGGCGCACCTGTTCGCCCCGTTCGGCGCGCGCGGCCTGAACTCGGGCGTGCCCGACGCCGAGGCCGCCGCGCAGGGGATCGCGCTGGCGCACGCGGCGCGTACCCCAGCGCTGGCCGTGGCCGGCATGGAGGCCGCCGCCAGGGCTCGGCGCTCGGCCGCGCTGTTCAACCGGGACGCCGCCGGCGAGGCGCTCGCGCACCTGCGGCCGGACGCCGAGGCCGCCGAGCGGATCCGGGCGGCCGCCGAGCGGGCCGCGACCGACCCGGAGGCCGGGACGTGGCTCGAGAAGGCGCCGTACGGGCCGCGCGGGGTACCGACCGCGCAGACCGTGTACCGCTACTGAGCCGGGGACCACTCCCCCGCGGACCCGCTCGAGCCCTGGCAACGATGCGTGCTGCGATGCTGGCGTGATGCAGCACGGATCGCTACCCCCCGGATCGCCGCAGGCCGCACCGGAGCGCATGCGCGCGGCGGTCACCACCCACCACGGCGGCCTCGACGCGATCGAGCTGCGGGAGGTGCCGGTCCCGGCACCGTCGGCCGGCGAGGTCCTGGTGCGGGTGGCCGCCGCCGGCTGCAACAACACCGACCTGTGGACCCGCGAGGGCTCGTACGGCACCGCCGAGGACCCGGACGCCAAGGCGGGGTGGCTCGGGCCGCTCGACTTCCCGCGCATCCAGGGCGGCGACGTCGCAGGCACCGTGGTGGCGGCGGGAGACGCCGAGGGCACCGCGCTCGTCGGGTCGCGCGTCCTGGTGGACCCGGCGATCTACGACGGGCCCGGGCCGGACGCCCGGCCGGCCGACGTGCTCGGCAGCGAGCGGGACGGCGGGTTCGCGGAGTACGTGGTGGTGCCGGGCGCGAGGGCTCACCCGGTCGACGGCTCGCCGCTGACGGACATCGAGCTCGCCGCCCTGCCGATCGCGTACGGGACGGCGCTCGGGATGCTCGAACGCGGCGGCGTCGCGGCGGGCGACACGGTGCTGGTCACCGGCGCGTCCGGCTCCGTCGGGCTCGCGGCGGTCCAGCTGGCCCGGGCGCGCGGCGCGGGGGTCGTCGCGGTGTGCAGCAGCGGGAAGCGGGACGCCGTCCTGCGTGCCGGAGCCCGCGCGACGGTCGACCGCGGGCGCGGCGACGTGGTCGCCGACGCGCGCGCAGCTGCCGAGGACGGGTACGACGCGGTGATCGACGTGATCGCCGGGCCGACCGTGGGCGCGGGCCTGGACCTGCTGCGTCCGGGAGGGCGCTGGGTGGTGGCCGGCGCCCTGGGCGGCTGGCACGTGGACCTGGACGTGCGGCGGCTGTACCTGGCCAACCTCGCGCTGGTCGGCTCGACGATGCACACCCCGGCGATCTTCGACGAGCTGGTGCGCATCGCCCGGCGGGGCGAGGTGCGCCCGCTGGTCGCCGCGACGTTCGGCCTCGACCGGGTCAGGGATGCGCAGGAGCAGCTGGCGACGCGCCGGCACGTCGGGAAGCTCGTCGTCGTGCCCTAGGCACCTCGGCCGCTGTTCCCGGCTACGCTCCCGGGCCCAGCTTGCCGGCCGCGTGCTGCGCGGCGACGTACCCGAAGCTCAGGCCCTGGCCCACGGTGGCCCCGGGGCCCGGGTACACCCGGCCGAAGGCGTTTCCGGCGGCGTTCCCGATCGCGTAGAGACCCTCGATCACCGAGCCGTCGGCCCGCAGGGCCCTGGCGTACCGGTCGGCGCGGACGCCGCCGCACGTGCCGAGGTCTCCCGGCACCACCTGCACCGCGTAGAACGGGCCCTTGTCGATGGGACCCAGGCACGGGTTCGGGCTCACGGTCGGGTCGCCGTAGTACCGGTCGTAGGCGGAGTCGCCGCGGCCGAAGTCGTCGTCCCGTCCCGCGGCGGCCAGCAGGTTGAACCGGTCGACGGTGGCCGGCAGCTCCGGCATCGCGAGCTCCATGGCCAGGTCCTCGACCGTGTCGCCCTTCTTGGCGATGCCCGCGTCGTACCAGGCCTGTGGCAGCGGCTGCCGGGGGAACAGCCCGGCGCCGAACAGGTAGCGGTTGCGGTACCGCTGGTCGAACACGATCCAGGCCGGGATGTGCGGGTCCTCGGCAGTGTGCTTGCCGGTGATGATCTGCCCGGCGGTCATGTAGTTGACGGCCTCGTCCATGAAGCGCCGGCCGTGGCCGTTGACGATGATCTGGCCCGGGAGCGAGCGCTCGGCGAGCATGACCCCCATCTGCCCGTCGGGCAGCGGGATCGACGGGAACCACCAGGCCGCGTCCATGAACGCCAGGTCCGCGCCGTGGGACTCGGCGATCCGGATCACCTCACCGGTGTCGGCGGTCGTGCCCAGGCTCCACGAGCCGTCGACGGCCTCCGACTGGTAGGTGTGGCGCATCTCGGCGTTGCGGTCGAATCCCCCTGAAGCGAGGACCACACCCTTGCGGGCCCGCACCGTCAGGTCCTTGCCTCCGGTGGCCACCACGACGCCCACCACCCGGCCGTCCTCGACCACCAGGTCCTTGAGCGGGCTCGACGTCCAGACCGGGACACCGAGCGAGCGCAGCCCCGCGAGCAGGCCGGCCGCCAGCGCCTGCCCACCGGCGGCGTACTCCCGCCCGATCGCCGCGCCGCCCACGCCCTGCCCCACCGCGAGCATGGTCGACACGAGGCCCTTCGGGGTCCGCGCCACGAGGTTCGTCCACTTGTACCCCTTGCCCGTGATCGGCATCGGGAAGGGGGCCGACATCGTCGGCGGCAGGATCATCGACCGGTCGGTGCCCAGGCGCTTGAGGTCGAACGGCTTGGGCTCGCACGCGCGGCCGGTGGCAGAACCACCGGGCAGCTCGGGGAAGTAGTCCGCGTACTCGGCCATGACCTGGAACGCCAGGGGCGTCCGGCGTCGCAGCACCTCGACCGCTGCGGGGCCGTGGTCGACGTGGGCCTGCCAGCGCTCGTCGGTGACCTCGCCCTTGGTCGCGGCGCGCAGGTAGGTCCTCACCCGCTCGGGATCCTCGCGCCGGCCGTCCTCGGCCAGGATCGAGTTGCCCGGGATCCAGAACCCGCCACCCGAGAGCGCCGTCGAACCTCCGACGTGCTCGGACTTCTCCACCACGAGGACCGTCAGGCCCTCCTCCGCTGCGGTGATCGCGGCGAGCATCCCGGTGCCTGCGCCGACGACGACGACATCCACCTCGTCCATGAGGCCCTCCAGGCGGCTGAGAGCGGACATTGTGTCCGCTTCAACCGTAGCAGCGGGTCAGGGCACAGCGCCGGGGATCGGCTCCGGCATCGCGGCGCCGACGCGCTCGGGCGCGCGGATCCCGTCGAGCACCAGCTCGAGCGCCCGTCCGAGCGCTTCGGACGCGCCGTCGCCGCGATGGGACATGAGGACCCCGTTGAGCATCGCGGCGATCATCGGCGCGTCGCCGGCACGAAGGTCGGCGCGCAGCACCCCCGCCCGCACCGAACGCTCCAGGGCCCGCGCCAGGAGCCGCCCCGTGGCCTCGTCGAGCTGCTCCAGCGCCGGGTGACCCAGGAGGCCGAAGCCGCTCAGGACAGCGCCGAACCCCGGCATCGCCAGCTCGTAGCGGCAGTACTCGGCGATGAGACGCTCGAACACGTCGTCGCCCTCGTACGCGGCAACGAGGTCCTCGAGCTCGACCACCCGCTCCTCGAAGAGCGCGGCGAGCAGCGCGATGCGGTCCGGGAAGTTGCGGTAGAGCGTGCCGCGACCCACCCCGGCGCGCCGCGCGACCAGGTCCAGCGGTGCGCCGGCCCCGCTCTCCTGGAAGACCTCACGGGCGGCGTCGAGCAGGCGCGCACGGTTGCGCCTCGCGTCGCGCCGCTGAGCCATGCGCCGAACACTAGCTCGCCCCGACGCCACCGGGACCTGGGCGCCGAAGACCGCCGCCGGCGGAATCGGACACGGAGTCCGGATCGGAGTACCGTCGAGGCGGATACCCGTTGGGGTACCTGTGAACAGCCGAAGAAAGGGCACAACGATGTCTCCTGCCTTCACCCCGGGCCGCTTCGCCGACACCACGGTCATCGTGACCGGAGCCGGCTCGGGCATCGGCAAGGCCACCGCGATCCGCCTGGGCCTCGAGGGCGCCCGGGTGGTCGCCACCGACGTGGTCGCGGACCGCCTCGACGCCCTCGTCGCCGAGAACCCCGGCGCCGACCTGGTCACCGTCGCCGGCGACGTCTCCGACCCCGCGGTCATCGACCAGCTGGTCGCCGCGGCGGGCGGACGGGTCGACGGCCTGGCCAACGTGGCCGGGATCATGGACGCCTTCCTTCCCCCCGCCGAGGTCGACGACGCCACCTGGGACCGCGTGCTCGCGGTCAACCTCACCGCACCGATGCGGCTGACGCGCGCCGTCCTGCCGCTGATGATCGCCGCGGGCAAGGGTGCGATCGTCAACGTCTCCTCCGAGGCGAGCCTGCGAGCGTCCGCGTCCGGCGTCGCGTACACGTCCTCCAAGCACGCGGTCAACGGGTTCACCAAGTCCGTCGCGGTCTTCTACAAGGCCCAGGGCATCCGCTGCAACGCGGTGGCTCCGGGTGCCGTGGCCACCAACATCGAGGCCCCGTTCAAGTCCGAGCACGCCGCGGCCACGCTCGGCCCGATCATGGGCACCACCATCCCCCCGGTCGCGCAGCCCGACGAGGAGGCGGCCGTGATCTGCTTCCTGCTCTCGGACGACGCGAGCAACGTCAACGGCGCGATCGTGCCGTGCGACGGAGGCTGGTCCGCGATCTGAGGCGCTGCGGGGCCCCGGGCCGGTGTCCGGGGTCCCGCTCCCGCTACCGCTACCGCCCCAGCCAGCCCCCGTCGACCGGGAGCACGGTGCCGTGCACGTAGTCCGATGCGGCGGAGGCCAGGAACACCGTGGCGCCGGCGAAGTCGGACGGTTCGCCCCAGCGCCCCGCGGGGATGCGCTCGAGGATCGACCGCGCCCGGACCGGGTCGTTGCGCAGCGCCTCGGTGTTGTCGGTCGCGATGTACCCGGGGGCGATCGCGTTGACGTTGACGCCGCGCGACGCCCACTCGTTGGCCAGCGCCTTGGTGAGCCCTGCGATGCCCGACTTCGAGGCGGTGTACCCGGGCACCGTGATCCCACCCTGGAAGCTCAGCAGGCTCGCAGTGAAGATGATCTTGCCGCTGCCCCGCTCGAGCATCGGGCGGGCGACCAGCTGGGTGAGCGCGAACTGGCTCGACAGGTTGACCTCGAGCACGCGATCCCAGATCTCCAGCGGGTGGTCGATCGCGGGCGTGCGCTCGATGGTCCCGGCGTTGTTGACCAGGATGTCGGGAGCGCGGGTGGCGAGCTCCGCGCCGAGCGCGAGCACGGCATCCCGGTCCGCGAAGTCCACCGCCCTGGCCTCGAACCGGCGACCGTGCGCCTCGACCGCGGCGGCGACGGCGCTGCCGGTCGCCGGCAGGGTCGCGCTCACCCCGATGATGTCGGCGCCCGCCTCGGCGAGCGCCTCGGCCATGGCGAAGCCGATCCCACGGCTCGCCCCGGTCACCACCGCGAGCCGGCCGGTCAGGTCGAACATCCCGCTCACCGGGCCACCTCCTGCCCGGCCTGCACGTCGACGAGGATCTTCATCGCCCGGCCGCCGCTGAGGTCCTCCAGCGCCCCGGCGATCTCGCCCAGCGGCGCGACCCGGGTGATGAGGGCCTCTGCCGGCACCGCGCCCGCGTCGAGCAGCTCGACGGCGGTCTCGAAGTCCGCCCGCTCGTACACCCGTGCGCCGAGCACCTCGAGCTCGCGCCAGAACACCCGCTGGAGGTTCACCGGGCGGGGCTCGGCGTGGATCGCCACGACGACGATCGTCCCCCGGACCTTGGCCAGGTCGGTGACCGTGGCGACCGCGGCCGCCGCGCCGGAGACCTCGAAGACGACGTCGGCGCCCGCCCCGCCGGTCCACTCCTCCACCCAGGCGACCACGTCGGCCGTGGCCGGGTCGGGCGTCTGGAAGCCGAGCCCGCGCACCATGGCGCGGCGCGCCGGGTCGGGCTCGACGACGGCCACCCGGGCACCGAACCGGGTCGCCACGCTCGCGATGAGCGTCCCGATCGGACCACCGCCGAGCACCACGACGGCGTCGCCACCGGCCACCCGGCCGCGTCGCACGTCGTGCACCGCCACCGCGACCGGCTCGATCAGGGCGGCGTCGCGCAGGTCGATGCTCGGCGGCACCCGCACCAGGGTGGACGCCGGCACGTTCCACAGTGCCTGGAGCGCGCCGGGAGAGTCGATCCCGACGAAGGTGAGGTTCTGGCAGATGTGCTGGTGGCCCGCGACGCACGCCGGGCAGGTGCCGTCCCACAGCAGTGGCATCACGGTGACCGCGTCGCCCGGGACCCAGCCGTCCACGCCGTCGCCCACCGCGTCGACCACCCCGCTCATCTCGTGCCCGAAGACCAGTGGCGTGGTGACCCGGCGGTCCATGTGACCGTGCGCGATGTGCAGGTCCGTGCCGCACAGCCCGACGTAGGCGACCTTGATCCGGACCTCGCCCGGCGCCGGCGCGGTCGGCTCCGCGTCCAGGACGCCGACCGTCCGGTCGCCGAGGTATGCAGCAGTGAGCACGGTTCCTCCACTCGGTGCCACGGTCGTGCGCCTTTGGTCACGATCCGGTTTCGCACTCTACCCGAGCATTGCCCAAAGGTCACACGTATGATCTACTCTGTTTCGCTGGCTCCGACGAGCCGATGGCCTCTGGTTTCTCCAAGGAAGAAGGAACGGGACACATGACCACTCAGCACCCCCGTGCCGTGGCGACGCGGCCGAGGCAGCTCCTGACGGCGACAGCGGTCGCGGGTTCGCTCCTCGCCGTCGCCGCGTGCAGCGGCGGCTCGACAGGGCCGAGCGACTCGGCGACCGACGGCGCCTCGAGCTCCCCGTACGGCTTCGAGACCGTGACGCAGGACCCGACCTCCGCGATCACCATCTGGGTCGACGCCTCACGTGAGCCGGCCGCCGAAGCCTTCCAGAAGGCCTACCCCGACGTGCCGGTCAAGGTCGAGACGTACGACGGCGGCGCCAACGGTTCCGGCTCGTTCCAGACCAAGGTCGAGGCGTTCAACCAGGCCGGCAGCGGCTGGCCGGACGTGGTCTTCTCCACGCAGAACAACGACGCCGCATGGGCGAGCCAGGGCACCGACCCGTTCGCCGCCCCGCTCGACAAGGGCTACTTCGACCAGTCGTGGCTCGACGGCTTCACCCCCGGCGCGCTCGCACCGGTGACCGTCGACGGCACCGTGTACGGCCTGCGCAACGACCTCGCACCCGCAGTGACGTGGTACGACAAGTCCCTCATGGACCAGTTCGGCTACACCGTGCCCACCACCTGGGAGGAGTACCAGGCGCTCGGCGAGAAGGTCGCGACCGAGCACCCCGGGTACATCGTCGGCGACATCGGCGACCCGTGGGCTCCCGAGGTGTACTTCTGGGGCGCCAAGGCACCGATGAACACCGTCACCGGCGTCGACCAGTTCAGCGCCGATGCGACCGACCCGAACACGGTCGCGATGGCGAAGGTCCTGGACGCCCTGGTGCCCTCCGGCGCGATCGCCCAGGAGAGCGTGTTCAGCCCCGAGTTCGTGCAGAAGTACACCGGCAAGGTGCTCATGCTCCCCGGGCCGGTGTGGTACTCCGGCGCGCTGTTCGAGAACGCCGACTCGCTGAACGCCGCCCCCGGCACGATCGCTGCGGGCCTCCCGCTGGCCTGGGACGGTCAGGACGCGGCGACCGGCAACGTCGGCGGCGGCACCTGGTTCGTCTCGCGGCACTCGGCCAACCTGGACGCGGCCAAGAAGTTCCTGGAGTTCGTCACCAGCGACGCCCGCTACCAGGTCGACCTCGCACCCGGCCTGCCCGCCTACCAGTCGATGGGTCAGCAGTGGCTGGCCAAGCAGGCCGAGAGCAAGTTCTTCGTCGACGGCTTCGCCGACGACGTCACCAAGGCCGCCGGCGAGGTCTGGGATGGTTGGGGCTACCCGAAGTTCAGCCAGGAAGCCGTGTGGGCCAAGACGATGACGCCTGAGATCGCCGCCGGGAAGACGATCGAGTCGCTCCTGGCGACGTGGGAGAAGGCCCTGAAGAACGAGGCCCAGGCGAACGGCTACAAGGTCAGCTGATCGTGTCGATCGCTCCGGGCACCACCACCGTCGCCGGTCCCGCCACGCGGGGCCGGCGACGGCCGGGCGGGCGCCGCGCCTCCGTGACGGGACGCTGGTCGAGGATGTCCTACGTCTTCGTCTCGGGCTACGTGCTGTTCGCGCTCGCCTTCGGCGTGCTGCCGACCCTGTACGCGCTGTGGATGTCGCTGACCGGCTCGCAGGGCGGGTTCGCCGGCCTGGACAACTTCGTCCGGGCCTGGCAGGACTTCCGCTTCCTGCCCGCCGTCGGCCACGTCGCCGCGTTCGTGGGCGTCTGGCTCGTCTCGTTGCTCGTGCTCGTCACGCTGCTCGCCCTGATCGTGCACGCGATCGGCAGGCGTTGGCTCAGCTCGTCGGTGAGGTTCGTCTACTACATCCCCGGCGCGTTGGCCGGCGCCTCCTCGGTGGTCCTGTGGCTGTTCGTCCTCGACCCGACGGTGAGCCCGGTGTCGGCGGTGCTGCGGGCCTTCGGCTTCGAGACGTTCGTGCAGACGGTCTCACCCGGCAACCTCCCGGTGGTCTTCGCGATCATCGCGTTCTGGACCGGCGCCGGTGGCTGGATCGTCGTGATGTACGGCGCGCTCAACTCGATCCCCGTCGAGGTGCTCGAGGCCGCGCGGATCGACGGCGCCGGGGCGGTGCGCACCGCACTGCACATCCAGCTGCCGATGCTGCGCAAGTGGATCTCCTACATGGCGATCATGTCGCTCGCCGCCGGCACCCAGCTGTTCGTCGAGCCCCGCGTGCTCTCCCAGGCGAGCCATGCCGTGGTCCCCGTCGACTACTCGCTGAACCAGCTCGCCTACCTCTTCGCCTTCAAGCAGAGCGACCTCAACGGCTCTGCGGCGATCGCCGTGATGCTCCTGGTCGTCTCCCTGGGGCTGAGCGCATTCTTCGTCGTCCGAGGAGGACTCTTTGAGCGCGACTAGGCGGCGGCGCCGCCGCGAGCTGACCCCGGGAGCCTGGCTCGGCCGCGCGACGATCGTCCTGGTGGCGGTCTTCTTCGTGGTCTTCTTCGTCATCCCGATCGTCTGGCTGCTGATCGCGTCCGGCAAGTCCCCGCATGACCTGATCACGACCGGCCCGTTCCAACCCGGTACGCTCGCCGACCTCGCGGCCAACTGGTCGTCCCTGGTCACCTTCCAGGACGGCATCGTCTTCCGGTGGCTGGGCAACTCGGCCTACTACTCGGTGGCCGCCCTCGCGATCACCCTGGTGACCACGATCCCGGCGGGCTACGCGCTCGCGCTCGGCGACTTCCGCGGGCGCAAGACGCTGCTCACCACGACGCTCGTCGTGATGCTGATCCCGAACACCGCGCTGGTGCTGCCGATCTTCCTCGAGCTCTCGGCGGTGCACCTGATCGGCAAGCCGCTGGCCGCGATCCTGCCCTTCTCGTTCTTCCCGTTCGGGGTGTACCTGACCTACATCTACTTCTCCACG
Organism: Actinomycetales bacterium; assembly: GCA_020444245.1. Lineage (GTDB taxonomy): Bacteria > Actinomycetota > Actinomycetes > Actinomycetales > Cellulomonadaceae > Actinotalea. Next base: position 98,336 of record JAHLLI010000005.1, on the reverse strand, counting down.
AGCGTGCCACGGGACCTGCTCGACGCGGCGCGCATCGACGGGTGCGGCGAGTTCGCGGTGTTCCGGCGGGTCGCGATGCCGCTGGCCACCCCCGTCGTCGCGCTGGTCGGCTTCTTCAGCTTCGTGGCGAACTGGAACAACTACTTCCTGCCGTTCCTGACGGTGCCCGGCAAGGGTTCGCCCATCCAGGTGGGGCTGACCGAGCTGCTGTCCAACGTGCCGGCGTTCAACCCCACGGCGGCCGGGGTCACCTCGATCGAGCTGCCGACCCTGGCGGTCGCGACGCTCCTGGCCGTGACCCCGGTGCTGCTGATCTTCCTGTTCTCCCAGCGGTTCCTGGTCGCGGGTCTGACCGCAGGGGGGACCAAGGAGTGAGCGTGCAGCGCTTCGCGTTCGTCGTGGACGTCGTGCCCGAGCGCAAGGCCGAGTACCTGCGCCTGCACGCGGCGGTGTGGCCGGGCGTGGAGGCGGCGCTGTCGGCCCATCACGTCACGAACTACTCGATCTTCATCCTCGAGGACACCCTGGTGGGCTACTACGAGTACACCGGCTCCGACCATGCGGCGGACCTCGCGGCGGTCGACGCGGAGCCGGAGGTGCAACGGTGGCTCGCGCTCACCGACCCGTGCCAGGTCGCGTTCGGCCGGGACGCGCGCCCCGGCGACGGCTGGCGGGCGATGGAGGAGGTCTGGCACCTGCCGTGAGAGCTCTCGTCGACGCCCACCTGCACACCTGGGACCGCAGCCGGCACCCGCAGCCGTGGATCGACCCGACCACGATGGCCGCGATCGACCGGGACTACCCGGCGCCCGCCGCAGTGGCCGAGCTCGCCGCGCTCGGGGTGTCGGGGTGCGTGGCCGTGCAGTGCGTCAACGAGATCGGCGAGACCGTCGACCTGCTCGCGGACGCGGGCGAGCTGCCGAGCGTGCGTGGCGTGGTCGGCTGGCTGGACCTCACGGCGGACGTCCCCGCGCAGGTGCAGACCCTGCGCGCGGGCCGCGGTGGCGACGCGCTGGTCGGGGTGCGGCACGTCACGTTCGTCGAGCCCGACGAACGCTGGCTCGCCCGCGCGGACGTGGGCCGGGGCCTGGCCGCGCTCGCCGACGCCGGTCTGACCTACGACCTGCTGATCGCGCACCACCAGCTGCGGCTCGCCGCCGAGGTGGCCCGGCGCCACCCGTCCACCGGGTTCGTCCTGGACCACCTGGGCAAGGTGCCGATGACGAGCACCGACCTCGTCACCTGGGCCCGCGACCTGGCCGAGGTGGCGACCTGCCCGAACGTCGCGGTGAAGGTCTCCGGCGTCGTGACCGAGGACCACTGGGACTCGTGGACCACCGAGCGCCTGCGCCCGGTGGTCGAGCATGCGCTGGAGACCTTCGGACCCCAGCGCATGCTCTTCGGCTCCGACTGGCCGCTCGTGGAGCTGGCCGGCGGCTACCGGCGCTGGCTCGACGCGTACCTCGAGCTCACCGACGACCTCACGGAGTCCGAGCGGGAAGCGATCGACGGCGGCAACGCGATCCGGGTGTACGGCCTGCGATGACCACGCTGCCCGCCCGCCCCCTCGGCACCACCGGCCTGCACCTGTCGGAGGTCGGCTTCGGCGCCTCCGTGATCGGCAACCTGCACCGGGCGGTGTCCGACGAGGACGCCGCCCGGGCGGTCGAGCACGCGTGGGAACGCGGCGTGCGCTACTTCGACACCGCCCCGCACTACGGCCTCGGGCTGTCCGAGCGGCGGCTGGGCCGGGCCCTGGCCGGAGTCCCCCGCGACGAGTTCGTGCTGTCGACCAAGGTCGGGCGCCTGATCGAGCCCAACCCGCACCCCACCGAGCTGGACGACGACGGCTTCGTGGTGCCCGGCGACCTGCGTCGCGTCTGGGACTTCTCGCCCGACGGCGTCCGGCGCTCGCTGGACGACTCCCTGGACCGGCTGGGCCTGGACCACGTCGACATCGCCTACGCGCACGACCCCGACCAGCTGGGCCCCGGCGCCGGCCTCGACGCGCTCGAGGCACTGGCCGGGCTCCGCGACCAGGGCGTGGTCGGGGCGATCGGGGTCGGCACCAACGCCCCGGACCGGGTCCCGGGACTGTTCACCGCCGGGCTGGCCGACGTCGTCATGGTCGCCGGGCGCTACACGCTGCTCGAGCAGGGCGGCCTGGCCTCCGCCCTCGAGCCGGCGCGCGCGGCCGGCGTCGCCGTCGTGGTGGTCGGGGTGTTCAACTCGGGGCTGCTCGCCAGCCCGTGGCCCGCGGCCGACGCCCGGTACGACTACACCCGGGCGCCGGCGTCGACGATCGCACGCGCCCGCCGGTTGGCGGAGGTCTGCGAGCGACACGGCACGACCCTGCCGGCCGCGGCCATCGCCTTCCCGCTGCTGCACCCCGCAGTGGTCGCGATCGCGCTCGGGATGCGCACCGTCGAGCAGATCGACACGAACGTCGACCGCTACGAGCGCGGCGTTCCCGCCGAGCTGTGGCCGGACCTGGTCCGGGAAGGCCTGGTCGACGCCGCCGCCCTGCGCTGACGCAGCCTCAACGGTCGACGCGCGCCCCGCCGCCACCGGCGAGCCGGATCACCTCGGCGAGGGTCGCCATGGAGGTGTCCCCCGGGGTGGTCATCGCGAGCGCGCCGTGCGCGGCGCCGTACTCCAGGGCGACCTCGAGACCCTGCCCGGCGAGCAGGCCGTGGACCAGCCCCGCCGCGAACGAGTCGCCACCGCCCACGCGGTCCAGGATCTCCAGACCGTCGCGCTGGGTCGCGCGCAGCAGACCGGTGCCGGGCGACCAGGCGATCGCCCCCCAGTCGTTCACCGTGGCGCTGCGCACGGTGCGCAGCGTGGTGGCCACCACCGCGAGGTCCGGGTACGCGCGCCGCACCTCCTCGATCATCGCGGCGTACGCCTCGACCTCGAGCCGGTCCAGGCGGTCGTCCGCGCCGTCGACCTCGAACCCCAGCGCCGCCGTGAAGTCCTCCTCGTTGCCCAGCAGCACGTCGACGAACGGCACGATCGCGCGGTTCACCCGCTGCGCCTCGGGCTGCCCGCCGTTCTCCCGCCACAGGCTGGGCCGGTAGTTGAGGTCGTAGGAGACCACGACGCCGTGGCGCCTGGCCGCGGTCACCGCCGCGAGCGCGGTCGCCGCGGCCGTGGGCGACAGCGCCGCGAAGATCCCACCGGTGTGCAACCAGCGCACCCCGACCCGGCCGAACAGGTCGTCCCAGTCGACGTCCTCGGGGCGGAGCCGGGACGCAGCGGTGTGACCGCGGTCGCTGACCCCGACCGCCCCGCGGACGCCGAAGCCGCGCTCGGTGAAGTTCAGACCGTTGCGCACCGCACGGCCGACCCCGTCGTACGGCGTCCACCGCAGCAGCGAGGTGTCCACGCCGCCGGCCAGGATCAGTCCTTCGACCAGGTGCCCGATCTCGTTGTCGGCCAACGCCGTGACCACCGCCGCGCGGTGGCCGAAGACCCGGCTGAGCCCCCGCGCGACGTTGTACTCGCCCCCGCCCTCCCACGCCAGGAACTGCCTGGCGGTCCGGATCCGTCCCTCGCCCGGGTCCAGGCGGAGCATCACCTCCCCGAGCGCGACGACGTCGAAGCGGGTGTCCTGCGGCGGTCGGATGCCGTCTGCCAGCACGGTCTGCTCCTCAGGTCGGGGTTCGGCGGGTGCGGCAGGCAGCCGCCAGGGCGACCGCGTCGCGTACGAGCGAGGCGAGTCGTTCGACATCGCGCGCGGCCACCAGGTCGCGCGGCACCATCCACGAGCCGCCGACCGCCGCGACGGCCGGCACCCGGAGGTACTCGGCCACGTTCGACGGGCCGATGCCCCCGGTCGGCACGAACGCGATCCCCGCGAACGGCGCGGCGAGCGCCGCGATGGCCGGTGCCCCACCGGCCGCCTCGGCGGGGAAGAACTTCACCGTCTCCAGGCCCAGCTCCGTGGCCGCCTGGAGCTCGGTCGCCGTGGCGACGCCGGGCAGCGCCGGCACCCCGCGCTCCAGCGCGCGCTCCACGACCGCGCGGCTCAGGCCCGGCGAGACCACGAAGGCGGCCCCGGCGTCGACCGCCAGGTCGACCTGGTGCGGGTTGAGCACGGTGCCCGCGCCCACGAGCACGTCACCCCGGCCCGCGATCGCCTCGATGATGGCGGGCGCCGCAGCGGTGCGGAAGGTGACCTCCGCGACCGGCAGGCCGCCGGCCACGAGCGCGTCCGCCAGGGCACCGGCGCAGGCCGCGTCGTCGGCGACCACGACCGGGACGAGGCTGTGGGCCACCAGCCCGGCGAGGGCGGTCATCCGTCGGTGTCGGCCAGGCGCCCCGGGACCGGGGCGTCCGGAACCAGCCTCAGGCCCGCCCGCGCGGGGCGCACGTGCGGGCCGGCCGCCTGGGACCAGCCCTGCCGGACCTGGACCTGGGCCACGGCGGCCTCGTCGACCGACAGGCCGTGACCCGGCTCGTCGCCCAGCACGACGCCGCCGTCGGCGAAGTCGTGGCTCGCGTGCATCCCGATCGGCATGCCGAGGTCCTGCAGCTCGAGGGCGAGGTGGTTGGGCACCGCGGCCGCGGCGTGCCACACCGGGCTCGCCGTGGAGCCCACCGGGCTGACGGGCAGGTCCCGGCTGTGCGCCACGGTCGCCACCCGCATGAAGTGGGTGACGCCCCACACGCTGCCGGCCTGGACGATGTCCACCGCGCCGGCGTCGAGCAGCGGCTTGAACTGCTCCAGGCCCGTCAGGTTCTCGCCGGTGGCCACCCCGGCGCGCACCGAGCGGCTGATCATCGCCAGGCCCTCGGCGTCCCAGCGGCGCAGCGGCTCCTCGACCCAGGCGAGGTCGATCTGCTCCTCGAGGGCGCAGATGTAGCGGATCGCCTGCTTGCGGTTCCACGACTCGTTCGCGTCCAGCATGATCCCGGGGTGCGGGGTGTTGGCCCGGAAGATCTCCCGGATCGCCGCGAGCCGCGCCAGGTCCCTGTCGAGGTCCAGGCCGCCCTTGACCTTCACGCTGGTGAAGCCGCGCTCGATCCAGCCGGCGAACAGCGCCGGCAGGTCCTCGTCGGCGATCGCGATCTCCAGCGCCGAGGCGTACGCGGGCACGAAGCGGTCGCGAGCGCCGAGCATGCGCCACAGCGGTTCCCCGGCGAACTTGGCCTTGAGGTCCCACAGAGCCATGTCCAGCGACCCGATCCCGCCGAACGTCGCGCCGCCGTGGCCGCTCTTGAACACCCGCGCGATCATGCGGTCGTACAGCGCGTAGGCGGCGCGGGGGTCCTCGCCCTCGATCGCCGGGAAGATGCGCTCGATGTCGGCGTGCGAGCCGAGGCCGACCCCCTCCAGACCCTCGTCGGTCTCGACGACGACGATCGGGACCTCGGTGATCCCGTCGCTGATGTACCCGTTGACGTCCCCGACCGGACGCCCCCAGTCCTGCAGCGTGGTGAGGGTCCGGTAGCCGGTGATCTTCATGCGCGTCACAGTCCTTCTAGGGCGCGCCGTGGATCGGCGACGGTGCCTGAGAAACTCGTACGGAAAGAGCATACATCACACGTCTGAGGTTGTGGACTCCCGCGTATACTCCGGGCCATGGTGGAGCGGGCGTCATCGGCCAAGGAGCTGAATCGCATCCCCTCGATCCAGACCCGGATGCCCGCGCAGCGGCTCGGGGTCGCGGTGGTCGAGGCGCTCGTCAACGTGATCGTGTCCGGCGAGCTCTTGCCGGGCGACACCCTCCCGCCCGAGCTGCCGCTCAGCCAGCAGTTCGGGGTGAGCCGCACGGTGCTGCGCGAGTCGGTCAAGCGCCTGGAGGAGAAGGGCCTGGTGAGCGTCGGCCAGGGCCGGGGCACGGTGGTCCAGCCCACCCGGAACTGGAACATGATGGACCGGGTCGTGCTCACCGCGCTGATCGCGCACGACGACTCCCTCGGTGTCCTGGACGAGCTGAGCATCGTCCGCGCACGGCTCGAGGCGGCGATGGCCGGCGAGACGGCGAGGATCCGCAGCGACGACCAGCTCGCCGCTCTGCGCGCGACGCTCGAGGACATGCGGGGCTCGCTCGACGACTACCCGACCTTCAGCGCCGCCGACGTCCAGTTCCACGAGACCGTCATGGCGATCTCGGGCAACCGCCTGGCCGAGAGCATCGCCCGGGTGCTGTTCGAGCGGGCCCGGGAGAGCGCCCGGTACCACGGGACCACACCGCACGCCTTCCACGAGCAGACCCTGCGCGAGCACGAGGCCGTGTTCGCGACCATCGAGGCGAGCACCGCCGACGCCGCCGAGCAGGCGATGTACTCCCACATCATCGACGCGTGGCAGCGGCGCCGGTTCCCGGACCACCAGGGCCGTCGGCGGCGCTGAGCGTCGCGACGACGCGTTCCGGCTGCTCCGCCGTGAACGTTCCGGTGCGCCGAGCACCAGGCGGGTTTTGCGCTCCGTGCAATTCTGCACGTAGTGTCAGACTGTGTTCCTGAGCGCCGACCCCACGCCCGACCGCGAGGCCGCGAGCAAGGCGCGCAAGCGCAGGCGGATCGTGGACGCCGCGCTGGAGCTGCTCGCCGAGCGTGACGGCGCCGACTTCTCCGTCGAGGAGGTCGCCGAGCGCGCCGGGCTCTCCCGCCGGACGATCTTCAACTACTTCCCGTCCATCGACGACCTGCTCGTCGAGGTCGGCACCGAGGTGCTCGGCGGGCTGATCGACGACCTGTGGGTGGCCGAGGGCGCGCCCGGCGGAGCGGAGCCCGGCAGCGACGTGCAGGCGACAGTGTTCGCCGAGCTCGCGGACGCGCTGCGGGCCGTCGCCCAGGTGCCCGCGATGGTCCAGCTCACCCAGGTGCTCGGCGGCGTGCGCAGCACCCACCCCCGGGTCGCGGCGTCGGTCCAGCTGGCGATCGTGCGCCTCGTGGGCCGGCTGGCCAGGGAGATCGGTGCGCGCCACCCCGAGGCGGACCCCCTGGACGTCGAGCTGCTCGCGGCCTCACTGGTCAGCGGGCTCGTGGTGCTCCACTCGCACTGGAGTGCCGATCAGGGTGTCGTCGACACGCCGCGCTCGCGGGCCGCCTGGAGCGAGCTGCTCGACAGGCTCGTCACCACCGTCGGGAACGGGTATCTCCCGTCGCGGACCCACTAGACCGAGCCACCGACCAGACCAGAGGGCCCCCATGGCAGAGCTGCTGCACCGACTCGGCACGATCTCGACCCGCCACGCGATCCGCGTGGTGCTGGCGTGGGTCGTGGCCCTCGCCGCGGCCGTCGCCGCGTACCTCGTCGGCGGGGGCGACCTGACGTCAGGTGTCACGATCCCCGGCACCGCGACCCAGCGGGTTGCCGACGAGCTCGCGACCACGCTGCCGGACCTCGCGGGCGTGACCGCCACGGTCGTCTTCTCCACCGACGACGGCTCGGCCTTCACCGCCGAGCAGCGCAGCGCGATCGGCGGGGTGCTGGACGAGCTGCGGGGCATCGACCGGGTGCGCAACGTCGTCGACCCGTTCACGGCGCAGGACCAGCTCAGCGCCCAGACGCAGCAGCTCGCCGACGGCGCCGCCCAGATCGAGAGCGCGCGCAGCCAGCTGGACGCCGGCCAGGCTCAGCTCGACGCCGCCCGCAGCCAGCTCGAGTCGCAGACCCAGCAGCTGGACGCGGCGATCGCGCAGGCCCAGGCCGCCGGCGCGACCGCCCAGGTCACCCAGCTCCAGGCGCAGCGCGCCCAGCTCGACGCGGCCTCGGCCCAGCTCGACCAGCAGCAGGCCCAGATCACCGCGGGACTAGCCCAGATCGAGGAGCAGAGCGCGCAGCTCGAGGTCGGGCAGCGGCTCGCGGACGCCGCCCAGGGCATCCGCACCGTCTCGGCGGACGGCAGCACCGCCCTGGGCGCCGTGATGTTCGCCGACGACATGTTCAGCCTGCCGCCCGCGGTGCGGTCGCAGGTCACCGACATCCTCGACGCGGCCGACATCCCAGGCGTCAGCATCGACTACTCGAGCGAGATCGCGACGAACGCCGAGGGCCTGCTCGGCCCGGGCGAGGTCACCGGCGTGGTGATCGCGGGCCTCGTGCTGCTGATCATGCTGCGCAGCCTGCGCGGCGCCGCGCTGCCGCTGGCGTCCTCCCTGGTCGGGGTGGGCATCGGGGTGAGCGGCAGCATGGCGTTCTCCTCGGTGGTCGACATGTCGTCGGTGACCCCGATCCTCGGCGTCATGCTCGGCCTCGCGGTCGGTATCGACTACTCGTTGTTCCTGCTCCACCGGCACCGGCGTCAGCTCCGCACGGGGATGGGGGTTGACGAGTCGATCGCCCTGGCGAACGGCACCTCGGGCACGGCCGTCGTGTTTGCCGGGAGCACCGTCATCGTCGCGCTGCTCGCGCTCGGCGTGACCGGCATCCCGTTCCTCGCCGTGATGGGGGTCGTGGGCGCGGTGTGCGTCGCGGTCGCCGTGCTCGTCGCGATCACGCTCACCCCGGCACTCCTCCACCTGCTCGGCCGGCGCGTCCTCGGCCGCGGGCACCGGCAGACGTCCACCGACTACACCCCGCGACCGATGCGGACCGGCCGCCAGCTCGGCGTGGTGGCCGTGTCCGTCGTCGCGCTGCTCGTGCTCGCGATCCCCGCCCTGTCCCTGCGCCTGGGCCTGCCGGACGGCTCCTCCGAGGCAACCGGCTCCACGCAGTACCGCGCCTACACCACGATCGCCGACACGTTCGGCGCCGGTCAGAACGGCCCCCTGCTCGTGGTCGCGACCACGCCCGCTCCGGTCGCGGACACCGACGTCCTCGCGACGCAGGCGGACATCGCCGGCGAGCTCAAGGCCTTCGACGACGTCGTCGCCGTCGCCCCGGTCGGGACGGCGAATGGCACCATGTTCGCCTTCCAGGTCGTCCCGGCCGACGGCCCGAGCAGCGAGTCCACGGCCGACCTGGTGCACGCGCTGCGCGACGCCTCCCCGCTGGCCGGGGACGTGACCCTCGGGGTCGCGGGTCAGGCCAGCGGCAACATCGACGTCGCCGAGAAGCTCGGCGCTGCCCTTCCCGTCTACCTCGTGGTGGTCGTCGGGCTCTCGCTGCTCATCATGATCGTCGTGCTCCGGTCCCTCGTGGTGCCCCTCGTGGCGACGCTCGGCTTCGTGCTGTCCTTCCTCGGCGCGCTCGGCGGTGTCGTCGCGATCTACCAGTGGGGCTGGCTGCCGCAGGTCTTCGGGGTGCACGACCCCGGGCCGGTGCTCAGCTTCGTCCCACTGATCCTCGTGGGCGTGCTGTTCGGCCTCGCGATGGACTACCAGCTCTTCCTGGTCTCCGGGATGCGCGAGGCCTACGCCCACGGAGCCTCCGCGCGCACCGCCGTGGTCGCGGGCCGGCACGCGGCGATCGCCGTGGTGACCGCCGCCGCGATCATCATGATCAGCGTGTTCGGCGGCTTCATGTTCTCCCACCTGGCGATGGTCCGTCCGCTGGGCTTCGGGCTCGCCTTCGGCGTGCTGCTCGACGCGTTCGTGGTCCGGATGGCCCTGGTGCCCGCCCTCATGCACCTGGCGGGCGACGGGGCCTGGTGGCTGCCGCGGTGGCTCGACCGGGTGCTGCCGAAGGTCGACATCGAGGGCGCTGCGCTCGAGCGCAGCCACCCCGTCCACGGCACGGTGGCCGAGCCCGTGCCCTAGGCGACCGCCTAGGGCCGATGACGGCCAGCGGCCCTGACCTCCTGCTCCGCCGAGAGGCGGGATCCGCCCCGGGTGGGCAGGATCGGCGCATGCCCGAGCAGCGCGGCCGGACGGCGCCACGATCCCTGGCCAGCAGGGTCTGGGCGCTGCGCGACGCCTGGCGCGTTCAGCTGTGGCCGGCGCCGACACTCGGGGTGGTGCTCGGCGTCGCCGCCGGGATCGGCCTGCCGCGCCTGGACGCCGCCGTCGACGAGCGGCTGCCGGCGTCGTTGGCGACCCACCTGTTCGGCGGCGGGGCCGACGCGGCGCGCGCGGTCCTCAGCGCGATCGCCGGGTCGATGATCACCGTGACCTCGCTGACGTTCTCGCTCACCGTGGTCACCCTCCAGCTGGCCAGCAGCCAGTACTCCCCCCGCCTGCTGCGCACGTTCTCCCGCGACCGGGTGGTGCACGGCACGCTCGCGCTGTTCCTGGCCACGTTCGTCTTCGCCCTGACGGTGCTGCGGACGGTCCGGACCGCGGCCGACCAGCAGCCCGTCTTCGTCCCGCAGCTGTCGATGACCCTGGCCTTCGTGCTCGCCCTGGCCAGCGTCCTGGCGCTGGTGGGGTTCCTCGCGCACCTGACCGGGCAGATCCGGGTCGAGGCCGTGCTGCGCAACGTGCACGCCGAGGCCGGCGAGACGGCCGGAGCGGCGACCACCGAGCGCGACGACACCCGCACGGATCGACCCGCGCCGCCGGCCCGGCCACCGAGCGCCGAGCACCTGATGGCAGGCTCGTCGGGGTTCCTGGTCTCGGTGCACGAGGAGGACCTGCTGGCCGCCGCGGTCGAGGCCGACGCCGTGGTGGTCGTCGAGGCCCTTCCCGGCGCGTCGGTGGTGGCCGGCACCCCGATCGGCGTCGCCTGGCCCCGCACCGCCGAGCGGTTCGACGCCGAGACGTGGGAGCGGCTGTCGGCGCGCACGGCGGGTGCCGTCACGACCGGGTTCGAGCGCACTGCCGCGCAGGACGTCGCGTTCGGCCTGCGCCAGCTCACGGACGTCGCGGTCCGCGCCCTGTCACCGGGGATCAACGACCCGACCACCGCGGTGCACGCGCTGGGCCACTCCTCGGCGCTGCTGGGCGAGCTCTGCGAGCGCGACCTCGGCCCCCGGGTGCTCCTGGACGACGACGCCCTGGTCCGGGTGGTGCTGCACCGCCCGGACCTGGGCGACCTGCTGGACGAGGCGATCGCCCAGCCCCGCCGGTACGGCGCCGGCGACCCCGCGGTGCTGGCCCGGCTGCTCGTCCTGCTCGACGAGCTCGCCTGGCAGGTGCGGCTGCCCGAGGAGCGTGCGGCGATCGCGGGCCAGCTGGAGCGGCTGCGCACCACCGCGGGCGCTCAGGCCTTCGACGCTGCCGAGGCCGACCGTCTTGCGGGGCTTGCCGGCCGGGTGGAGAGCACTCTCGCAGGACGCGACCGGCCGGGCGAGTAGCGCCGGGCGCCCCGCCGGGAGGTCAGGGCACCAGCGCCGCGGTCTGGGGCGACGGCGCCACCCCGATCTCCCGGTCGAGCAAGGCCGTGCACGCGGCGAAGGCCCGTCGCGCCTCCTGGACGTTGCCCTCGGCGCGGTGCACCCGGATCACGGCGCGGTGCGCGCTCTCCCGCAGCGGGTCGCTCGCGAGGACGGTGAGCGCGACCTCCAGCGCGAGCGTGAAGTCGCCCTGGTCCGCCAGGCGTGCCGACCACTCCTCCAGCGCGTGCAGGCGCAGCTGGCGCAGGCGCTCGCGCTCGTCGTCGAGCCATGGCGCGTCCCAGTCCGGCAGCAGGTCCGCGGCCTCGGGCCGGGCCAGCTCGTGCAGCAGTGTCGTGCGGAGCACCAGCGGTCGCAGACCCCGGTCCGAGGGCGCGTTCGCACGGCGGTGCACCGCGTCGGTGAGCTCGCCGACGTCCGACGCGACGCTCGGGTGCAGCTGGAGCTCGTGTCCCAGGCACTGCACGAGGACGTGGCCGGGCACCGCCATCGGCAGCCGCCAGCAGACCTTGCGCAGGTTGGCCTGGGCCTGCAGCTGCACCGCCTCCGGCCACAGGACCGCCGCGACCCGGGCACGGCTCATCCGCTCCCTCAGTGCGAGCACCGCGAGCAGCCGCTGCACGCCGAACGGCACCACCGTCGCGCGCCCGTCGACGGTGAGCCGGAACGAGCCGAACAGCTGGACCCGGGGGATGCAGGTCCGTGGTCCGCAGGCCGGGGCCGAGATCTCCGTGGACACGGTTCCTCCTCTCCGCGACCCGCCGGCCGCGCCGGAGACGTCCCTACCCAGACAGAGAAGCGCGTACCTCAAGTGTTACCACCGATGGACGCCGTGGGAACTCCCGAGGAACGCAACGCCTGCTCTCCTGGCCGGACGCTGATCGAGGAAGTAGGTGTTCGCCGTGCCACCCAGGGAACGCAAGCCGATGACCGTCCGCCTCAGCTCCGCCGCGACGGAGCGGCTCGCGTCGCTCGACGCCGCCCGCGCGGAGAAGGCCCGCGACCCCGGGCCGCTCGGCGGCGCCGTCAGGGCGCCGACCACGAGCCTCGACCTGGAGGAGCTCGGCCTGGAGGTCGAGGTCAGCGCGGACCAGCTGGGCGAGCTGCTCGCCGAGCGTGCCCACGCCACCACCCAGGTGCTGGCCACGGTCGACCGGATCGCCGTCGACCTCGACCGCTTCCGGCCGCAGGTCCCCGCGAGCCTGCCCGGCCAGATCAGCGGCCGACTGGTCAACCCGGACGGCTCACCCGCCGCGCAGGTGCGGGTCCGGGCGCTGGAGCCCAGCGGTCCGGCCACCACGAGCGGCGGGCAGACCTTCGAGCTCGCCCTGCCGTGGCCCAACCCCGAGGCGCTGACCGACGCCCGCGGCGCGTTCCGGATGGCACTGCCCCCGCGCCCCCTGCCCGACGACGGTCTCCAGCTGCTCGTGGTGGGCGGCAACCGGGCCGTCGAGCACCCGCTGCGACGGATCGACCTGATCGCCGGCGACGGCGCCCTCGGCGTGCTGCCGCTGGACGTCGCGGTCACGCCCCTGCCGCACAGCGTGGTCGCGCAGCTCGGCGACGTGGTGCGCCCCACGGGCGCCGACGACGTCCTGGACAACCCCGAGCTCTACGCGGAGCCGGCCCCCGTGATCACCCTCGGCGAGGGCGACTGCGGCGTCGGCTTCCGCTCCAACGCCGGCGTGATCGACCGGTTCGGCTACTCGATGCTGGTGCGGCTCGTGCCGCCCGAGCTGAGCGGTCGACGGCTCGGCAGCCGGTTCGGCCGGGACGGCAAGCGGTTCCTGCTGTCCTCCTCCTCCGGCGGCCTCACCCGGTACGTGGGTGCGGGCGACCTGATCGAGGCGATGACCAAGCTCGGCAGCTGGGAGCTGGTCAGCCGCGTCCCGGTGGAGTCCCCGATCGACGTCGGCGACTTCCTGGAGACCGTCCAGCGCGACCCGCGCGCCGTGCCCAAGGCGGCAACCCTGGGCCTGGGCTACGTGGTCAAGATGCACCAGATCTGGATCCCGACCGGGCTGTCACTCGGCGACCTGGTCTACTCCCTGCCGCTGGCGCCCGGTGAGCAGCAGCGGATCGCGATCTCCGACGAGCGCGAGACCCTGTCCGTGCGAGAGCAGGAGACCCTCACCTCCGCCGAGCTCCAGCGCTACCAGGAGAACGCCGACAGCTCCACCCGTGCGGTGTTCTCCAGCGCGTTCGACGAGGCGGCCAGCGGCGGCTCGAAGATGAAGACGTCGACCGAGGCCGGCGCCATCGGCGGAGGTCTGGGCATCGGCGGGTTCTTCAGCGGGATCGTCGCGGGCCTGGGCATCGCCGGCGGCTACTCCGACTCGACCACCACCGGGTCCGCCTCGAGCTGGCAGAACGCGAGCCGGGACTACGTGTCCAACGCCGCGCAGGACTTCCACTCCGCCCTCGGGCGCGCCGCGTCGGCGAGGCGCAGCGCGAGCCGCACCAGCGTCCGGCTGGCCAGCGCGACCGAGCGCAAGGAGGTGGTGACCAAGGTCATCACCAACCACAACCACAACCACGCGCTGACCATGCAGTACTGGCAGGTGCTGCGGCACTTCGCGGTGTCCAGCCAGGTCGACGACGTCCAGCTGGTGTGCTTCGTGCCGCTCGAGGTGATCGGCTTCATCCCGCCGGACGTGCCGCGCACGCTGCCCACCGGCAGCTACACGCGCGACCAGCTCCTGCACCGCTACACCCAGCTCCTGCGCCACCACGACGTGATCCAGAGCCGGATCTGGTGGCGTTCGGAGCTCGCGCACGGGCTGCGCGCGCTGCAAGGGTTCGCCGGCGACCCCACGATGACGGTGCAGTCGTCCAGCGGGTCGGCCCAGGACATGGTCCAGGTCGACCTGGCCGGCACGTTCCTGCCGTTCGAGGACGTGTGGGTCACCGCGGTCTCGACCACCGGCGCCCGGGTGGGCCCGGTGCTGATGACCGGGTCGAGTGCTCCGGTCACCACCGGGGCGACCACGAAGGCCGGCCTGCTCGAGCAGCTGCGGTCGCGCCGGGCGGACGTCACGTCCCTCGAGACGCGCACCACGACGCTGAGCCTGCCCAGCCACGTCTCGCGCAGCAACCTCGCCAGGTTCGAGTTCCGGCGCACGTTCCGGCCGTTCTCCTACCAGCTGACGATGCCCACCGGCCTGTCGCTCGGCGAGCTGTTCGACTACGTCAGCAACATCACCAAGCTCCAGGTCTCGATGACCCCGGACGAGCTCGAGCGCGAGATCGGCGGCCCGCTGGTGGCCGATCCCAAGGCGCAGATCACCGGGCCACCGGTGCTCGACGTGATCGAGGGCTTCGGCGGCACGGGGACGGACCTCATGCCCGCGCTGATGCCGGTCGCCGCCAAGCGGCTCCCGCCACAGCTGGCATTCGCGGACCTGCTGCGGATCGAGGCGCTGCTCCAGCACGTCGTGGAGAACACCGTGGAGTACTCCAAGGCCGTCTGGCAGGGGCTCACCGCGGAGGAGCGCGCGATCCTGCTCGAACGGTTCACCATCGGGGTGCCCACGGGCGGCGTGGCCGACGCCACCGACGAGGTGCCGCTGCTCAGCTGCGTCGCCAACCAGGTGCTGGGCTTCTTCGGCAACGCGGCGATCATGCCGTTCTTCATCCCGCCGGGCGTCGCGGAGAAGGTCGAGTACACCTCGCGCGACGTGCAGGAGGCGCTGCTGCGCTTCCACCGGCAGTCCTACCGGCCGGCGCAGAGCTCGCTCACCCTGCCGGCCCGCGGCGTGCTGGGCGAGGCCGTGCTCGGGCACTGCGAGTCCAGCGAGAAGATCGACCTCACCCGGTTCTGGAACTGGCAGGACTCCCCCGCCGACTCCGCGACCGACCCGGCGACGCTGGCCGCGCTGCTGGGCGGCGGCAACTCCCTGGTCGGCTCGGCCGGCGCGCAGGCGCCGTCGGTGCTCCAGCCCGGCACGCCGTCCTCGGTGACCATCAACCAGGGTGCTGCGGCGATGTCCCCGGCAGACCTCGCCAGCGCGCTGATCAAGAGCCAGCCGGCGAGCAACCTGCCGCAGGACCTCACCGGGATCACCCAGCTGGGCGCCCAGATGAAGGTCCAGACCGAGACCACCGCGGAGAGCCTGAACAAGACGATCGCCGAGGCGAGCGGACTGGCCAAGGAGGCCATGAAGCAGATCCCGGAGGCGATCAAGGCCAAGAAGGGCGACGGCGGGTCCGGGGGCTCGGACGGCGCCGGGTCGGACGGTTCCGGGGCCGGCTCGGGTTCGGACGGGTCCGGTGGCTCCGGCTCCGGTGGGTCCGGGTCCGGAGGCTCCGGCGGGTCCGGGTCGGGCGGGGGCGCGATCCCGTCGATCGACGGCGGCGCGGCGCCGGTCGCGTGAGGAGCCAGAGATGAGCACACCAGACCGCACCGACCGCAACGCACCCAGGAGGCAGCGATGACCGAGCAGCCGAGCACCGCCGAGGACCGGGCGCTGGACGCCCTCACCCAGGTCCTCGAGCACGCGACCTCCCCGGAGATGACCGAGGCGCAACGCCTGATCCTGCGCCGCCTGGCCACGGCCGGCGACCTGTTCCCCTCGAGGGTGCCGGCGCCGCTGAACATCACCGAGGTGGGCGGGTACCTCAACCTCGTCGCTGCCGACCCCGTGATGACCGCGCAGGTGCTGGCCAGCACCCTCGGGGTCGCCGGGCCCAACCCGACGCCGGGTTTCGACCCGACGCTGCCGCCGCTCTACCTCGTCCAGCGCACCAACGACCGCCCCGCCGGGGCCGCCCAGGCGGCCACGCCGGTGACGTTCCAGGTGCGCAACGACCTCGCGGCGCCGCTGGACGCTGCGGTCGCCACGCTGCACGACCTCGGCGCGACGCTGCCGGTGCTGGCGGCGAGCGCGCCGCTGCCACCGCTCGGCGCCGTGCCGGCGGCCGACGTCGACCTGCTCGGCGTGCTCGGGCGCCGCCTCACGCTGGTGCCCACCGCGGGCCTGGTCGACCCGACCACGGACCTGCTCGCGGTCGGCCAGGCCGGCGGGGCCGGACCGCAGCTGGCGCTGGCCCGGCAGGTCGACGCCGGCGCCCCGCAGGCGGGCACGGTCACCAGCGCCGCGTACGCGCTGTGGACCTGCGACGCCACCACGTGCACGCAGTCCACCGTCACCGACGCGTTCGTCGACCTCGACCCGATCCTGACCACCGCCGGGTGGCACCGGGCCTCGCCGCTCGCCCCGCCGGTCACGGCGTCGGACACCCAGGGCTGGAACACCTGGACCAACGTGACCGGCCTGGTCCCGGGCGTGACGGTCGGCGGCGAGCTGCGGCTGATGTACTCGCTCGGCCAGATCGCGGCGTCCGCGGTGCGCGAGCTGCAGGACCTGGTGTGGGACGGCACCGCCTTCGTGGCGCCGGCGTGAGGGGAGGACCGATGTCCGAGCACACGCCCGACCGCGACGCCGGTCCGCCGCCCGAGGCGGTCGCCGAAGGGCCGTCCGAGCCGTCGGCCTGGCGACTGACCTTCAGCTACGACGGGGAGGACATCCGGCTGGTCGCCCAGCAGCGGGTCGCGATGACCGCGCCGCCGGACGACTCGCCGCGCACCTACGCCGCCCGGGCCGGCACCTGGGTCGAGGTGCGCGACACCGACGGGCACGGCCTGTACCGGCAGGCGTTGGCCGACCCGGTGCGCCACGGGTACGAGGCGCACTCGCCCACCGGTGCGTCCCGCGAGGTCACCCCGCAGGCGCCGAGCGGCGTGTTCGAGGTGGTCGTGCCGGACCTGCCCGGCGCCCACGACGTCGTGCTGCACCGGCTCGGCGACGCCGCGGTCCGCGGCCCGGCGCGGCCGGCCCGGGCGCGCGCCCGCAAGGCGGCGCCGGCGGTGGCGAGCCCGGTGCTCACGGCCGAACTCGGCGAGACTCCCCCATACGGGGTGGCGTGATGGGCACCGCCGACGGTGCCGTGCTCGGCACCACCAAGATCGTCGACCACGGTGCGGACTCGGCCCGCTGGAACCTGGTCGTCATGGCCGAGGGCTTCACCGCCGCCGAGCAGGACGCCTTCCACGTCGCCGCCGAGTCGTTCGTCACCAAGCTGTTCACCACCGAGCCGTTCCGCCGGATGTGGTGCGCGATCAACGTGCACCGGGTGGACGTGCGCTCCGACGAGTCGGGCGCCGACGAACCCGCGACCTGTGCCGACGGCGGCACGGGCGCCGGCACGACGCGCAGGACCTACTTCGACGCGTCGTTCTGCCGGGACGGGACCAACCGGTTGCTGTACGGCTCGGAGGCGCTCGCGGTGGCGACCGCCGCGGCGGCGGTGCCCGCGGTCCACGCCCGGGTGGTCATCGTCAACTCGACCCGCTACGGCGGGGCCGGCGGCTCAGCGGCGTGGTTCTCCCTGGCCCCGGAGGCCGCCGAGATCGGCGTGCACGAGCTGGGCCACTCCGCGTTCCAGCTCGCCGACGAGTACGGCGACTCGATCGCCACCTGGTCCGCCGGCGAGCCGAGCGAGCCCAACGTCACCACCGTCACCGACCGCGCGACCACCAAGTGGGCGTCGCGGATCGCGGCGGCGACGCCGTTGCCCACGCAGGAGAACCCCGGATGCGCGGCCATGACCACTGCCGCGAGCCCCGTCCCGGCCGGCACGGTCGGGCTGTTCGCCGGCGGCAGCCGGGCGTTCTGCGGCATCTACCACCCCCAGCACATCTGCCGGATGCAGGTGCTGGGCAACGAGTTCTGCGCGGTGTGCAAGGAGGCGATCTCCGCCCGGCTCAGGCCGTTCCTGCCCGCGTTCTCCGGACCCGTCGTCGGCACCCAGTTCCACGGCACGCTCACCGCACGCCAGACCGCACGGTGGTTCACCTACGACTGGCCGGCGTGCTGGCACGTGCTGTGGACGGTGGTGCCGACCACACCGGTGACCCCGACCCCGGGCGTGACCTGGAAGGTCGGCGTCGAGCGCGCGTCCCGCGAGCGCACGACCTACTGGCTGACCGTCACCAACCTGACCGATGCGTCGCTCGAGCTCGACGGTCGGTACGAGATCGTCGCGCGGACGTGAGGAGCTGACCATGCAGGTGGGCACGCAGTACACCGGAACCCTGGCCGCCGCCAGCACCACGGCGCTGTTCACGCACTCGTGGAACCCGGCGAGCCACGTCGTGTGGACGGTGGTCCCGATCACACCCGGGCCGGGTGCGGCCCAGGTGGAGTGGACGGTCAAGGTCCAGCGCGCGTCGGCGACGGCCCTGACCTACCACCTGGCGATCACCAACCTGTCCGCCGCGGCGGTGGACGTCGAGGTGCGGTACGCGATCCTGAGCTGAGCCGCCTGCGGACCCACGCGCGGGCCTCGTCACGGGTCGCGGGCTACCGGTCCGTGACGACCGTGAACGTCCCCAGGAGCTGGTCCTCCGGCCGCGACGAGCGCCCGACTCCGATCGCGAACTCGCCGGGCTCGACCACGCGACGTCCCTCGGCGTCGACGATCGTGCACGCCTCGACCGCCACGGAGAGGTCGACGACCGCGTGCTCGCCGGGCGCGAGCGGCACCTGCCGGAACGCCTTGAGCTCGCGCTCGGCCCAGGTCACCGAGGTCACGACGTCGGTGACGTACACCTGGACCGTCTCGAGGGCCGGGCGTGCGCCGGTGTTCTCCAGCGTCACCCGGACCCGGACCTCGTCGCGCGGCCCCACCGACGGTGTCAGCACCTCGAGGTCGGTGTAGTCGACGGTGGTGTAGGTCAACCCTTCCCCGAAGGCGAACGCCGGGCGCTGCGTGAGGTCGGCGTACCGCGAGCCGTGCTGGCCGCGGACCTGGTTGTAGTACGACGGCTGCTGGCCCACGTGGACGGGGATCGAGACGGGCAGCCGGCCGGACGGCTCCACGAGTCCGAGCAGCAGCTCGGCCACCGCCCGACCGCCCTGCATGCCCGGGTTGGCCGCCCAGACGACGGCCGCAGCACGCTCGGCCGACGGCGGGAGGATCAGGGGCTTGGACGCCACGACGACCACCACGACGGGCGTCCCGGTCGCCACGACCGCGTCGAGCATCGCGGCCTGGGCGCCGACCAGCTCGAGGGTGGCCGTCGACCGGCCCTCGCCCACGAGCTCGATCCGGTCGCCGACCACGGCGACGACCCAGTCCGCGGCCTCGGCGGCCGCGACCGCGCGCGCGATCAGGTCCGGGTCGGGCGCGGCGGGATGCACCACCGGCGGCCGCGGCTGGCCGTCGGGGAACACCGGGCCGTCCGGGTCGGGGCCCACCGTGAGGATCTCGGCTCCGCGCGCGTGCTCGACGCGCCAGCCGTGGGGCACCAGCGCCTCGAGCCCGTCGAGCACCGTCGTGGTCATCTTCCGCGGGTGCCCGTCCGGGAGCCAGTCCACCTGGCCCGAGCCGCCGGCCCAGTCGCCGAGCTGGGTGTCCGGGTCGTCGGCGTTGGGACCCACGACCGCGACCCGGCGGGGCGCGGGGTCGGCGCACACCGCTCGACCGTCGCCGCCGGGGACGCACCCGGCGCCCAGCGGGAGCGTGCCGTCGTTGGCGAGCAGGACGAGCGACCGGCGCGCGACCTCGAGGTTGACGGCGGCGTGCTCGGCCGAGCCCACCACGAGGCGCTGCCGAGCGGCGTCCGGCCGGCGTGGGTCCTCGAACAGCCCCATCCGGACCTTGAGCGCGAGGACCCTGGCCACGGCGGCGTCGACCTCGGCCTCGAGCAGCAGCCCCTGGCGGACCGCGGCCTGCGCCGCCTCGAAGAAGGCGGGCGTGGTCATCACCACGTCGTTGCCCGCGCGGACGGCGGCCGCGGCGGCGGCCGTGTGGTCGGCGAAGATGCGCTGCTCCCAGACCATGCGGCCGACGTTGTCCCAGTCGGTCACGAGCGCACCGCGGTAGTCCCACTCGCCGCGCAGGACGCCGTCGAGCAGCCAGCGGTTGATCGTCACGGGCACGCCGTCGATGGCCTGGTACCCGAGCATCAGGGCGCCGCACCCCTCGCGCGCGACCCGCTCGAACGGGGGCAGGAACCAGGAACGCAGCTTGCGCGGGGTGAGGTCCGCCTCGCTCGCGTCCCGGCCGCCCTGGGTCTCGGAGTAGCCCGCGAAGTGCTTGGCCGTCGCCAGGATCGACGCCGCTCCCCCGTCGCCCTGGTAGCCCCGGACCATGGCCGCGCCGAGCTCGCCGACCAGGAACGGGTCCTCGCCGAAGGTCTCGTCGACCCTGCCCCAGCGCAGGTCTCGGGCGACGTCGAGGACGGGCGAGAAGGTCCAGTGCACCCCGGTTGCCGCGGCCTCGGCGGCCGTGACGCGCGCCGCCCGCTCGACCAGGTCGGGGTCCCAGCTCGCAGCCATCCCGAGCTGGGTCGGGAAGATCGTCGCCCCGCGGAAGAACGAGTGCCCGTGGATGCAGTCCTCGGCGATCAGCACGGGGATCGCCAGCCGGCTGCGCGCCGCGAGGTCGTGGGCCTCGAGCACCGACGCCGGCGAGGTGTGGACCAACGACCCGGCGTGCATCTCGACCATGGCCGCCCGGACTCCGCCCTGCGCGTCCAGCTGGAGCATCTGGCCGACCTTCTCGGCGAGCGTCATCCGGCCGAGCAGGTCGGCCACCCTCTCGTCCACCGGGCGGTGGGGGTCGCGGTAGACGGCGTCCGGCGAGGTCACGGCGCCGCCCGTCTCCGTGTCGCTGCGGCTCATGCGCCCTCCTCCACCCTGACCTCGGCCAGGGTCACCGGCTCCCGGTTCGCCAGGACCCGGATCTCGACGGTGGCCGCCGAGGCGGCGTCGTACCGCGTCACCCAGGTCGGGCCGCCCTCCGGCGCGACCGAGGGTACGGCGACGAGGGCCGCGGGGACGCCGTCGATCTCGACGGCCGGTTCCCCGGCGTCGACCGCAACGGCCACCCGCCAGCGACCGGCGGGCACCTCGACGCCGAACGACACCCAGTCGCCCGGCGCGAGGTCGGCGACCACGACCTCGCCCGCCGGCCGACCGGGCCGGTAGTGGAAGTCGAGCTCGGGCTCGCCGTCGCGGCGGCGCAGCGTGACGGCGTCGTCAGGCCGCAGCTCGGGGTGGGGCACGGCCCGGTCGGTGGCGTACGAGCGCCCGGGACCGAGGAATCCGAACCCGTACGCGGGCAGCGCGACCGGGGCGCGCCGGAACAGCGCCGCGGCGATCTCGGGGCGACGCACGCAGCGGGAGAGGGCCAGGTTGGCCACCAGGTCGTCCAGGATCCGGCCCGCCTCGGCGGGGTCCGGCGGCTCCCCGTGCCCGTCGGCGTACGCGACGATGCGCTCCCAGCCGTCGGGCGGCACCACCGAGAGCGGCGAGGTCCGGGTGTCGACCTTCTTCCAGGTCCAGAAGTTCCACCCGACGCCGCAGTCCTCGTAGAGCCGGTGCACGGCGGCGAGCCACTCCGGGGCGTTCTCGCCGCCCTCGCCCATGTACACCGGCAGCCCGAGCTCGCGCCCCACCTCGAGGTAGCCCTCGATGGATGCACGGCTCGGCGGGGACCAGTACTTGTGGAACTGGAGCACCGACGCCGGGTCCCACACCTCCGTGAAGATCTCCCACCCGGTCGCCCAGTGGGTGCCCTCGTACATCACCAGGTGGTGCGGGTCGACCTCGCGGATCGCCGCGGTGACGCGGCGGTACACGTCCACGAGCTCGCGCGGGTAGCGGTGGCGCCACTCGTTCGGCAGCGGTTCGTTGAGCAGGTCGTAGCCCAGCACGGCGGCCTCGTCGCGGTACCGGCGGGCGATCTCGCGCCACAGGGCGACCGTGAGCTCCACGTTGCGGGGGTCGGCGAACAGGTCCGGCCGCCCGTCGGAGTCGTCGATGTTGGTGCCGGTCTGCCCTCCGGGTGCGCCGTGCAGGTCGAGCAGCACGAGCAGGCTCGCGTCGCGGCACCAGCCCACGAGGCGGTCGACCAGCGCGAAGCCGTCCTCGCGCCACGTGCCGTCCGGCGTCGCGAGCACCCGCCAGTTGATCGGGAGGCGCACGTGGTCGAACCCGCTCGCGGCGATCAGGGCCACGTCGTCCGCCGTGAGGAACGCGTCCCGGAACTCCTGCCAGAACCGCCCCGCCCGCTCGGGCCCGACGAGGCGCTCGACGAGTGCCTCGATCTGCTTGGGCGACGCGGCTGCGTCGCCGAAGCCCCACATGTACCCCTCCGGCAGCAGCCAGGTGCCCAGACCGACGCCGCGCAGCAGGAGCGGGCGGCCGTCGGGCCCCACGATCTGCCCGTCCGCCACCCGCACCAGGCCCTCCGGCGGGCGGTGCGTCGGGTGGTCCGCGGGGGCGTGGTGCACGTGGGTTCCTTCCGGGGTCGGGTCGGTCGTGGGCGCGGGGAGCGCGGGCTCGGGGCTCACTTGAGCCCCGACATGGTGAAGCCCTGGACGATGTGCCGCTGGAAGATGACGAAGACCACGATGATCGGCACGACCATGAGCGAGGCCCCGGCCATCTGCAGGGTCGGGTTGACGGTGACCTGCTGGTTGAGCAGGGACAGGCCCACAGACAGCGTGTACTTGTCCTGGTCGGTCGCGATGATCAGCGGCCACAGGAAGCTGTTCCAGCCGGCGATGAACGTCAGCACCGCCTGGACGGCGATGATCGGCCTGGACAGCGGCAGCACGATCCGCAGGAAGATCCGCATCTCCCCGGCGCCGTCGAGCCGCGCGGCCTCGAGGAGCTCGTCGGGGATCGTCGCCATGAACTGGCGGAACAGGAAGATGCCGAACGCGCTGACCAGGGTCGGCGCGGCGATCCCGACGAGGGTGTCGGTCAGGTGCAGCTCGTTGAGGATCAGGTAGGTCGGGATCATCGTGACCTGGACCGGGATCATCAGCGTCATCAGCACGAGCAGGAACAGCACGCCGCGACCGCGGAACCGGTACTTGGCGAAGCCGTAGCCGGCCATCGCCATGAAGAACAGCCCGACCCCGCCGATCAGGGTCACCACGACCGTGTTGACGAGGTACCGGCTGAAGTCGAGCTCGGTGAACAGCCGGACGTAGGCGGCGAAGGTCGGCTCGCTCGGCCAGAGCCTGGGCGGCACCGAGACGGCCTCGGTCGCCGGCTTGAGCGAGCTGGTGATCATCCACAGGAACGGGAACGACGTCACCAGCGCCCCGACCGCGAGCAGGCCGCCGGTCAGGACGATCGCGGGGCGACGGTGGTCAATCATCGTCCGACCTCCGCATCCGCAGCTGGAGCGCGGTCACCGCGGCGATGATCACGAACAGCACGATCGACCCGGCGCTCGCGTAGCCGAACTGGTTGAGGCTGAAGCCGTTCTTGAAGATGAACAGCGAGATCGAGGTCGTGGCGCCCACCGGGCCGCCCTGGGTCAGCACGTACGGCTCGTCGAAGAACTGCAACCAGCCGATCAGGGTCGTCACGGTGACGAAGAACAGGGCGAACCGCAGGAGCGGGAACGTCACGCGCCAGAACGTGGTCCACCGGCTCGCACCGTCGAGCGCCGCGGCCTCGAGGTACTCGCGCGGCACCGACTGGAGCGCCGCGAGGAAGATGATCGTGTTCAGCCCGGTGGCCCGCCAGACCGCCACGAGGGCGACCGACAGCCGCGCCGTGCCCGGGTCCGACAGCCACCCCACCGGCCCGAGGCCGAGCGTGCCCAGGAGCTGGTTGAGCAGCCCGAACTGGCTGTTGTACAGGTAGCCCCAGATGAGCGAGATCGCGACGATCGCGGTGATCGCGGGCAGGAAGTAGAAGGCCCGCAGCGCCCGGAAGAACCGCGAGCGCGAGACGTTGAGCGCCACCGCGATCGCGAGCGAGACCGCGATGATCGTCGGCACGCCGATCACCACGAAGTACGCCGTCGTGCCCAGCGCCCGCCAGAAGTCCGGGTCGGAGAACAGCCGCTCGTAGTTGCCGAGGCCGATGAACTCGATCGTCTCGGGTTGGCCGAGGCCCTTGATGTCCAGGTCGGTGAGGCTGACGCCCGCGGCGACGAGGATCGGCAGCAGGCCGAACATCGCCAGGAGCACGAGCGCCGGCGCGACGAACCCGTAGGGGGCCAGCACCGCGCGCCACCCGCCGAGCCGCCGCCTGGGTCTGTGCGTGGGGCCGGGCACGACGGCGGTGCCGCCCACTGCCGCTGGGGCGGCACCGCCGGGCGTGGTCATCGTGCGTTGATCTCCGCGACCTTGGCGAACAGGTCCGCGAGCGCCTGGTCCTCGTCGGCGCCGGTGAGGGCGATCGCGTTCAGCGTGTCGAGCATCGCCTGGTTCGCCTCGGCCCACGCCGTGCTGATCGGCAGCGGCTTGGAGTCCTGGAGCTGCTCGGCGTACACCGCGACCAGCGGGTCGTCGGCCAGCGCCGGGTCGTCGAAGGCCGCGGTGACCGCGGGAAGCTCACCGTAGCTCTGGTACCAGGCGACCTGCGTCGCCGGGTCGGTGAGGAAGTCGAGCAGCTGGAGCGCGGCGTCGACGTTGGGGCTGCCCTTCCAGACCCCGAGGTTGGACCCGGCGAAGAGCGAGGTTCCGGTGACGTCGGTCGGCACCGTGGTCACGCCCCACTTCCCGTCGAGGTCGGGCGCCTGGTCCTTGATCGCGTTGGCCAGGTACGGGCCGGAGACGAGCATCGGCGCGGTGCCGGAGATGAAACCGGTGGTCTGGTCGAAGTCTCCGGCCGTGGGCACCGAGCCGTCCCGGTAGAAGCCCAGGTAGTGGTCGACGGCCCTGCGGAAGCCGTCGGTGTCCAGGTCGATGCTGCCGTCGGCGGCGAGCACGTCGGTGCCGGTCTGCCAGGTGTAGGCCACCGGGAGCGGTGCGTCCCACTGCGGGATGTAGTAGCCGTACTGGCCGTCGCCGCGGGCCGCCAACGTCTTGGCGTCGGCGCGCAGCTCGTCCCAGGTGGCGGGCGGGTCGCTGATCCCGGCCTCGGACAGGATGTCCGAGCGGTAGAAGAGCACACGCGTGTCGCTCACCCACGGCACGGAGTACATCCCGCCGTCCGGGTTGAGGTTCTCGGCCGAGACGGCGGAGGGGAAGTTGGCCGGGTCGAGGTTCGGGTGGTCGGCCAGCCGGCCGCTGAGGTCCTCGAGCGCACCGGCGTCGAGGAACGACGCGAGCTGCGACAGGCCGATCTGGGTGACGTCCGGCCCCTTGCCCGAGGCGACGGCCGTGGTGAGGCGGTCGTTGACGTTGTCCCAGGGGATCGCCTGGACGTCGACCGAGATGCCGGTCTCCTGCGTGAAGGGCTCGACGGCGGCCTCCAGGTTGGCCCCGGAGTCCCCCATCACCCACACCGTGAGGGTGACCGGGTCGGCAGCCGGCGACGAGCTGCCGGACGACTCGGAGGCCTCCGGGGTGGAGCCGCCGCAGGCGGCCAGGGTGAGCGCGACGGCGACGGTGGTGGCACCGAGGCCGACGGTGGAACGCGTCCGGGTCATCAGATCTCCTTCGATACTGCGGTGGACGATGGCGCCCGCTCGGGGCGAGCGAGTGGGGGTCGGGGGGACCGGATCAGCCCGTGACGGGTGTCCGGACGACAGGGCTGTCGATGAGCTTCTCGAGCGGGAGCAGCGCGGCGCCGAGCGCGACCGCGTCGCCCTCGAAGTGGCACACCTCGATCTCGAACTGGCTGCCCGGCCGGTCGAGCGAGGCCGCCCTGACGCGGGCCTCGAGCTCCTCGCGCCGGGACTGCATCAGCCGGAGCCCGACCCACCCGCCGAGCACGACCTTCTGCGGGTTGGTCAGGTTCACGAGGTTGGCGAGGGACAGCGCGAGGACGTCGAGCGCCTCGTCGACGACCGCAGCGGCGGCCGGATCCGCGGCGTCGGCGGCGGTGACGAGCGCGTCGAGCGCGCGCCAGCCCGACCCGTCGGGCTCGCCGCCGCGCTCGCGCCAGGCGCTGAGCAGCGCGTCGCTGCCGACGTGCGCCTCGAGGCAGCCGCGTCCGCCGCACCGGCACGGCCGGCCGTTGGCGACGATCTTCGTGTGCCCCCACTCGCCGGCGCTGCTGCGCGCGCCGCGCAGCAGCCGGCCGGAGGTGACGATGCCGAGCCCGACGCCGCGCCCGAGCAGCGCGACGAGCGCGTGGTCGACGCCGCGCGCCGACCCGAACCACATCTCGGCGGCGGCGAGCGCCTTGGCGCCGTTGTCGGCGAGCACGTCGAGCCCGGGGGCGGCGAGCAGCTCGTCGAGGTGCAGGGGCGGCCAGCCGAGGCTCTGCGCGTGGAGCGTCACACCGGCTCCCGCGTGCGTGCCGTCCGCGTCCTCCACGATGCCCGGCAGGCCGAGGCCCAGCCCGACGATCCGGTCGCGCAGCGCGGCGTTGCGGTCGAGGATCGCGCGGACCGCCTCCTGCAGTGCGGCCGAGATCTCGGCCGGGCTGGCGCCGCGGGTCGCGGCGTCCCGGAACTCACGGTCGACGCGGCGCATCGACAGGTCGAACAGCTCGACCGCGACGCCCTTCTCCCCGACGTCCGCGCCGAGCAGGTAGGCGCCATCGGGGCGGATGCCGATCCGCACGATCGGGCGGCCTCCGTCGGACGGCACCGAGCCGCGGTCCTCGACCAGCCCCTCGGCCTCGAGGTCGCCGACGACGTTCGTGATGGTCGCCGGGGACAGGCCGCACGCGAGGGCGAGGCCGCCGCGGGTCGACTCCTGGCTGAGCACGAGCTCGCGGAGCACACGTGAACGGTTGTGCGCCCGGACGTCTCGGGTCGTCAGCTGCTCGGCCATGCAACCTCCTTCGGTCATGACTTACGTTAAGTCATGACACAAGCGTCCGCAAGGACCTCTTCATCACGCTCGGGTAACGATCCGCCCGCGCCGAGCACACCCCGACCCGCCGGCCGCGACCGACGCGGGCCCGCTGCCCGACTAGCCTGGAGCCGAAGAACGGCCAGAGCCGACCGGGGAGGTAGCGGACCGTCATGCCGAAGGTCGTGGCCAGGTCGGAGCGACGGGACTACCTGCTCGACGTGACCTGGCGGCTGATCGTCGCCGAGGGGCTCGCGGCGGTGACGCTGCGCCGGGTCGCCGACGCGGCCGGGTTCGCCAACGGAGCGGTCAAGCCCTACTTCGCCACGAAGTCCGACCTCATGGAGGCCGCCTACCGACGCGCGTTCGACCGCACGGTCGAGCGGGCGGCACGCTCGGTCGGCGACCGCACCGGGCTCGACGCCCTGCGTCGGCTGTGCCTGGAGATCATGCCGATCGACGAGGAGCGGCGCATCGAAGCCAGGATCGTCATCGCGTTCTGGGAGGCGGCGCTCGCGGACCCGGCGATGGCGGCCGTCTTCCGGGACACGGTGGCCTCGTTCGGCGACGAGCTCGCGACCTTCCTGCGGCAGGCCCGCGAGGCGGGTGAGGTGACGATCGCCGAGCCGGACTCCGCGATCGTCGACGAGCTGATGTGGATGATGATGGGCCTGCAGTCGATGTGCTGGCTGATGCCCCGGCAGACCTCGGCCCGGCGCCAGCGGGCGGTGCTCGACCGGTTCCTCGAGACCCTCACCGGGCCGCAGCCGGAGCCCGCACTCGTGCCGGACGGCCGCGCGGGAGCCGTGCTCGGGTAACGCCACCGTCACACGACTCGCCCAAACCTCAACGGTTCGGAAACATCGGAGGACTGCGCCGGAAATTCTCCACCCGGAGAATAACCGGGCATGGCTACCACACAAGGCACGGCCACCTCGGGTGGTGTTCTCCCCTCCACGTCCCCGGACGTCACCGGCCGATCGCTGAGCGGACAGCTCGGCGTCGGCTCCATCGTGTTCATGGTCGTCGCGGCCGCCGCGCCCCTCACCGTCATCGGCGGCGCCGCACCCCTGGGCATCGCGCTGGGCAACGGGGTGGGGTTCCCCAGCCTGTACGCGATCTCCGGCGTCGTGCTGCTGCTCTTCTCCGTCGGGCTCGCCGCCATGGCCCGGTCGGTCCCTCGCCCCGGCGCCTTCTTCACCTACGTCGGCTACGGCATGAACCGCGCGCTGGGCCTGGGTGCCGCATGGCTGGCCCTGCTCACCTACACCGCCGTCCAGCTGGCCGTGTACTTCTACATCGGCTTCAGCCTCAACCTGTACCTGACCACCCTCGTCGGCGCCCCCGAGGTGCCCTGGTGGATCTACTCCCTGGCCACGATCGCGGTGGTCGGCTACCTCGGGTACCGCAACATCGAGCTCAGCTCGAAGGTGCTCGGAGTGCTGCTCGTCGCCGAGATCGGCATCACCCTGGTGCTCTCGGTCGCCGTGATCCTGCAGGGCGGCGCCGAGGGCCTGTCCCTCGCCCCGTTCGCGCCCTCGAACATCGTCTCCGGCTCCCCCGGCGTCGGCCTCATGCTCGCCTTCGCCGGCTTCATCGGCTTCGAGTCCACCGCGATCTTCCGCGACGAGGCGAAGGACCCGCAGAAGACCATCCCCCGCGCGACCTACGTCGCCGTGATCGTCATCGGCCTGTTCTACACGTTCGCCGGCTGGGCACTGGTCATGGCGTGGGGCCCCACCCAGGTCGGCGACTACGCGCTCGCGAACGCCGGGAGCATGATCCACGACACCGCGGCGAACTACCTCGGCCCGGTCGGCGGCATCGCGATCGAGACCCTGCTGCTGACCTCGCTGTTCGCGTGCGTGCTGTCGTTCCACAACGTGCTCACGCGCTACCAGCACGTGATGGGCAAGGTGCAGGTGCTGCCGTCGCCGCTGAGCCTGGTGCACACCAAGCACGCCTCGCCGCACGTGTCCTCCATCACGCAGACGGCCGTCGCGGCGCTGCTCATCGTGACCTTCGCGGTGATCGGCCTCGACCCCGTGATGCAGGGCTTCACCTGGTCCTCCGGTCTGGCGACGATCGCGATCGTCGTGCTGATGGGGCTGACATCGGTCGCGGTCGTCATGTACTTCCGGCGGTTCCCGAACGAGGAGCGCAGCGTCTGGAAGTCGACGGTCGCCCCGATCCTCGCCGCGGTCGGCCTGCTCGGGGTGTGCGCGACGATCGTCGCCTACTTCCCGATGCTGGTCGGGGGCGACGGCTGGGGCCTGTCGATCGCCATCCTGTCGCTGGTGCCGCTCGCGCTGGTCGTCGGCCTCGTGCAGGGCGGCCTGCTGCGGCGCTCGAGGCCGGAGACGTACGCCGGCATCATCGAAGCGATCGCGGTCTGAGGTCGCCATGACGATCGTGGTCTGCGTCAAGCACGTGCCCGACCCCGCGGACCCCGTGGTCCTCGCGGCCGACCTGAGGGTCGACCGCGAGGCCGGGGCGGGGACGCTCTCCGGGCTCGACGAGTACGCCGTCGACCAGGCAGTGCGGCTGCGACGGGCCCGCGAGCGCGTCGTCGCGGTGACCATGGGCCCACGGGGCGCCAGGGCCGCCGTGACCCGGGCGCTGCAGATGGGCGCCGACGAGGGCATCGTGGTCAGCGACGAGGCGCTCGCCGGGGCCGACGTCCTCACCACAGCGGCCGTGCTAGCGGCAGCCGTCCGCTCCGTCGGCGACGCGGACCTCGTGGTCTGCGGGATGTCGTCGACGGACGGCGGCTCCGGGGTGGTCCCGGTGCTGGTGGCCGACCTGCTCGGCTGGGCCTGCGCGGGTCACGCGGCGGCGGTCGAGCTGGACGGGGGGCGCGTGACGATCCAGCGCGACGACCCCGACGCCCGCCGCACCCTCGTCGCCCCGCTGCCCGCGGTGGTCTCGGTGACCGATCTGTCCGGCGAACCGACGTACCCGTCGTTCAAGGCCATCCTCGCGGCCCGGCGCCGACCGGTGCGCGAGGTGGGGCTCAGCGAGCTGGGCCTCGGGACCCCGAGCACCGCCCCGGGCACCCGCACCGTGTCCGCGGTCGAGGCCGATCCGCGTCCGCCGGCGCGGATCGTCACCGACTCCGACGGCTCCGGCGCCGCGGCCCTCCTGGAGCTGCTCGCCGGACGTTCCCTGCTGGAGGTGGACCGATGATCGCCGTCCTGCTCGACCAGCTCGACTCGACCGCCGAGGCCGACCTGATCCTGGTGCGGCTCGCCGCGGCCGTCGACGAGGTGACCTGCCTGCTGGGCTCGGCACCCGACCGCGACCGCGTCGCAGCGCTCGGTGCTGCCGGGGCGAGCCACCTCGCCTGGGCGGACCTGGCACCCGACGGCCCGAGCGGCCCGTGGGTGGCGGCCCTCGCCGCGCTCGTCGGGCCCGACGACGCGGTGCTCGCGCCGTCGACCCGGGCCGGCAACGAGGTGGCCGCCCGGCTCGCGCTGCGACTGGGACGGCCGTTGAGCGTCGGGGCGGACAGCATCGCGGTCGGCGGTCCCGGCCTGGTCGTCACGTCGACGGCGTTCACCGCGACGTGGCACCTGACGACCGAGCTCCCGAAGGCGTCGGTGGTCACCGCCGTCTCGGCAGGGGTCCAGGTCCCGCCGCCGACGCCGCGAACACCCGGCGTGCGCCGGCTGGAGCTCGACCTGACGCCGGCCCCGCACGAACCGGTGGTGGTCGCGGCCGCGCCCAAGGCGGCGGGCGCCGGCCCGCGGCTCACCGAGGCCGCCGTCGTCGTCTCCGGAGGTCGCGGCACCGACGGGGACTTCAGCCTCATCGAGGAGTTCGCCGGTCTGATCGGCGCTGCCGTCGGGTCGTCCCGGGTGGCCGTCGACCAGGGCTGGGCGAGCCCGGAGCGCCAGGTTGGGCAGACCGGCGTGAGCGTCGCGCCGGAGGTGTACATCGCGGCCGGCATCTCGGGCGCGGTCCAGCACCTGGCCGGGATGGTCGCCGCCAAGCAGGTCGTGGCGATCAACACCGACCCCGACGCGCCGATCTTCCGCGCCTGCGACCTCGGCATCGTCGGCGACCTGCACACCGTGCTGGCCGACGCCGTGGCCGCCGTCCGCAAGGCCCAACCCGTCCACTGCTGAGACCAGCCGACCGACCGCCCGTCCCGACCGCCCGCAGACCCGCACGCCCGACAAGGAGCCCACGATGTCGCAGACCCAGATCACCTTCCGCTACCTCAGCGAACCGGACGCCATCGCGGCCGGTGTGACCGACATGCCCGCCTGCGTCGACGCGATGGAGGAGATGTTCGCCTGCCTCGGCGCGGGCGACTACCGGATGGCCGGCGCCGACGGCAACTCGCACGGTGCGATGGTCACCTTCCCCGAGACCTCGCCGTTCCCGAACATGCCCGTGGACGGGCCCGACCGCCGGTTCATGGCGATGCCCGCCTACCTCGGCGGCCCCTTCGACCTCGCCGGCATGAAGTGGTACGGCTCGAACGTCGCGAACCGGGAGAAGGGTCAGCCCCGCTCGATCCTGATGTTCACCCTGAACGACAAGGACACCGGTGCGCCGCTCATGGTGATGTCGGCGAACCTGCTGTCGGCCTACCGCACGGGCGCGGTGCCGGGCGTCGGCGCGCGGTACCTGGCCAGCCCGGACGCGACGGTCGCCGGGATCATCGGCCCGGGTGTCATGGGCCGCACGGGCCTGGAGGCGTTCGTCGCCGCGCGGCCCACCCTGACGACCGTGAAGGTCCTTGGCCGCGGCCAGGCCTCGCTCGACGAGTTCCAGCGCTGGACCAAGGAGACGTTCCCCCAGCTCGAGGTCTACGTCGTCGACAGCGTCGAGGAGTGCGTGACGGACACCGACGTCATCAACGTCGGCACGTCCTCCCCCGCCGGGTCGGCGAACTACCCCTACCTCAAGGAGGAGTGGCTCAAGCCCGGCGCGTTCGTCTCCGTGGTCGGCTTCTCGAAGTTCGACACGGACTTCCTGCTGGAGCGGTCCTACAACGTCGTCGACAACTCGGGGCTGTACTCCACCTGGGCCGAGGAGTACCCCTACCCGACCTGGGAGCTCATCGGACTGGCCGGCTGCCAGATGTGGGACCTGGTCACCGAGGGCAAGCTCGACCCCGCCACGGTCACCGACCTGGCCGACCTGGTGCGCGGCACCGCCGCGCGCACGCCCGCGCCGGAGCAGGTCCGCATCCTCGGGGTCGGCGGGATGCCGATCGAGGACATCGCCTGGGCGAGCCGCGTCTACGCCAACGCGGTGCAGAAGAACATCGGCACCGAGCTCCTGCTCTGGGACAGCCCGGCCCTGGCCTGACCGACGAGCACCGGAGAGGAGACACCATGAGCAGCCCAGACGTGGTCATCGTCGGCGCGGGGGTCGAGGGCACCTCGATCGCCTACGCCCTGGCCTCCCGCGGGACCGCCGACGTGACGGTCCTGGACCGCGACGCGATCGGCTCCGGCGGCACCGGCCGGTCGGCCGGGATCGTGCGGTGCCACTACGGCGTGCCCGAGGTCGCCGCGCTCGCCCGGGAGAGCCTCGAGGTCTTCCAGCACGCCGAGGAGATCCTCGGCGCGTCGGTCGACTTCGAGCAGGTCGGCTACCTGGTCGGGATCGGCGAGGACAACCTCGCACCCTTCCGGGCCAGCGTCGCCGCCCAGCAGACGCTCGGGATCGACACCGGCGAGATCGGCCACGCCGAGGCCGCAGCACTGTGGCCGGTCGCCCACCTGGACGACTTCGCCTCGTTCGCCTACGAGCCCCGCGGCGGGTACGCCGACGGCTACGCGACGGCGCACGCCTTCGCCGGCGCGGCCCGGCGCCTCGGCGCGTCGATCACCCAGGGCACCGCTGTCGCGTCGGTCGAGGTGAGCGGCGGGCGCGTCACCGGCGTCACGCTCGCGGACGGCACGACGCTCGCCACGCCGACGGTGGTGGTGGCGGCGAGCGCATGGTCGGTCCCGCTGCTCGCGCCGCTGGGCATCGACCTGCCGATCACGCCGTACCTGGTCCAGGAGGTGCTGATCGACCCCGGTCAGGACCTGGGGGCCCGGCCGGTGTTCTCCGACATGGTCTCCAAGCAGTACGTGCACCAGCGCGGCCACGAGCTGCTGTTCGGCGACAGCGGGGGCTTCGAGCGCCCGATCCCCGACCCGGACCGCTTCCCCAGCCACGCCGAGGACGCGGCGATCGAGCGGTGCGCCGAGAAGGCGATGCACCGCTTCCCCGGCATCGAGGACCCGAGCGTGAAGACCACGTCGACCGGCATGATCGACGTCACCCCGGACTGGAACCCGATCATCTCGGCGACGCCGATCAACGGGCTCTACGTCGCGGCCGGTTTCTCCGGGCACGGCTTCAAGATCGCCCCGGCGGTCGGACGCCTGATGGCCGACCTGATCCTGGACGGCACGAGCTCGGTGCCCGACGTCCCTGCGGAGACGTTCCGGTTCTCCCGGTACGAGGAGGGCTCGCCGCTGCTCTCGAAGTACCCCTACGTGGGGGCGTCGAAGATCCGTTGACCGCGCAGCATCCCCACCCGGCACACCCGAGGAGCACCCGGTGACCCAGACCCTGACCGCGACCCGCACGCGCGTCGCGGCGTTCCCCCGGGCCGCCCGTCTGACGGCCGCGGGCGTCGTCTCGCTCGCGCTGGCGGTCCTGGCCGCCCGGCTGGCCTGGGGCACCGAGGCGGCCCAGGCGTTCGTCGCGCGCTACCCGGGGGTGGCCGACGGCGCCGCGCTCGAGGGCACGCCGACCTGGGCCGCCGCGCTCCATGCCGCCAACCTGATGCTCATGGTGCTGATCGTCAGGTCCGGCCTGGCGATCCGGACGAGCCCGCGCCCCGCCGGGCGCTGGACCAGGCGCGGCGGACCACGCCGTGGGCGCCGGCCGGCGACCGTCACGCTCGAGCAGTGGTTCCACGTCTCGGTGGACGTGGTGTGGCTCGCGACCGGCGCCACGTACGTCGTCCTCCTGCTCGCGTCCGGCCGCTGGGTGCGGCTGGTCCCGACCAGCTGGGACGTGGTGCCGAACGCCGCATCGGTTGCCGTGCAGTACCTCGCGCTGCACTGGCCGCACGAGAACGGCTGGGTCGCCTACAACGCCCTGCAGATGCTCGGGTACGCGGCGGTGGTCTTCGTGCTCGCGCCGCTCGCCGCGGTCACCGGGCTGCGCACCTCCGCCCTGTGGCCGGCGAGGACCGCGCTGGACCGGGTGCTCACGCTCGATCGCGCCAGGGCCGTCCACTTCCCGGTGATGGTCGCGTTCGTGGCCTTCGTGACGGTGCACGTCGGGCTCGTCGCGAGCACGGGCGTGGTGCGCAACCTCAACCACATGTTCGGCGCGCGCGACGACTCCTCACCCGTGGGCGCGCTCGTGGCGCTCGGGGTGCTCGCCGTGGCGACGCTGGGCTGGTTCGCGGTGCGGCCGGCACTGCTGAGGCCGCTGGGGGCGGCGTTCGGGAAGGTCACCCGCTGAGCCGCCGCGAGATCTCGATCCCGTCGCCCACCCACCGCGCCGCGGCCAGGTCCGGCACCACGGCGTCGCAGCCGAGGCCGAGCGCCGAGGCGCCGACCCCGATGACCACCCCGGCGCCCGCGGCGCGGGCCGCGCCGATCCCGTGCTCGGAGTCCTCGAAGACCAGGCAGCGCTCGATCGGCAGCCCGAGCGCGACCGCCGCCGCGAGGTAGGGGTCCGGCGCGGGCTTGCCGCGCTCGACCGCCTCGGAGGTGACGAGCACGCCCGGCACCGGGACGCCGGCGGCACCGAGCCGCGCCACGCCCAGCGCCCGCGGCGCGGAGGTCACCACGGCGCGCCGCGCGTCGGGGATCGACGCGACGAGCGCGGCCGCGCCCGGCAGCCCGCGGGTCTCGTCCGCGCTGTCGAGCTCGAGCCCGTCGATCACCGCCGTCGCGGCCTCGGCCAGCTCGGGGGCGACGTACAGCGCGACCGTCTCGCGCGACCGGCGGCCGTGCAGCCCGGTGAGCACGACGTCGGGGTCGACGCCGTACCGGCGGGACCACGTGACCCACGCCCGCTCCCCCGCCTCCTTGGAGTCGACGAGCACGCCGTCGGAGTCGAAGAGGACGGCTTCGGCTGGGAAGTGGTCGGTCATGTGCACCTTCCGGTCGCGGTGGGGGCGTTCGCAGTGCTGCGCCTCGCACGCTACCGGCCCGGGCAGGCCTAGCCGTCCCGGGTCAGCGGTGGGTGCAGGCCCGTCGCAGGCCCGGCGCGGTAGACGGTGGCCGGCCTGCCTCGCCCCTCGGCCCGGGTGCGGCCGGTGTCGGCGAGGAGCCCCGGGGTGCCGGTCACCTTGCGGTGGAAGTTCCGGGGGTCCAGCGGACGCCCCCAGACCGCCTCGTAGACCGCACGCAGGTCTGAGACGGTGAACTCCGGCGGGCAGAACGCGGTGGCGAGCGAGGTGTACTCGAGCTTGGCGCGGGCGCGCTCGAGGCCGTCGGCCAGGATCCGCGCGTGGTCGAAGGCCAGCGGCCCCGCCGACGCCTGGTCCACCGGCACCCAGCTCGCGCCCGCGGCGTCGGAGCCGGCCGCGGGTTCCGGCAGATCGGGGGCCAGGGCGAGGTAGGCGACCGAGACCACCCGCATCCGCGGGTCGCGCTCCGGGTCGCCGTAGGAGCGCAGCTGTTCGAGGTGGCCCGGCACGTCACGCAGCCCCGTCTCCTCGACGAGCTCGCGCGCGGCTGCCGCGTCCAGCGTCTCGTCCGGGCGGACGAACCCGCCCGGCAGGGCGCGCGCCCCGCGCCAGGGCTCCTCCCCCCGCTCGACCAGGAGCACGCAGAGCTCCCCGTCGCGCAGGGTGAGCACGACCAGGTCGACGGTCACCGCCACCCGGGGGTACTCGTCCGGGTCATAGCCAGATCCGGTGGTCATGAGCCCGACCTTATCTCGTCACCTTGACGAGAAACAACCATCTCCTTTATCGTCGAGATGACGACAAACAAGGAGGGCACATGGCCACCATCACCCGCTACCCGTTCCTGCGGCACCTGCGCGCCGCCCCGACCGCCCACGTGGTCCAAGCCTCCGGCGGCGTCGTCCGCCGTTCGGCCGCCGGCCTGTCCTTCTGGTTCCGGCCGCTGTCGGCCGTGCTGTCCGAGGTCCCGGTCGACGACCGTGAGCTCCCGCTCGTGGCGCACGCCCGCACCGCGGACCTGCAGCAGGTCACCGCCCAGGTGACCGTGAGCTACCGGTTCGCCGACCCGGAGCTCGCCGCCCGCCGCCTCGACTTCGGCATCGACCCGGCCACCGGTCGCTGGACCGCGACGCCGCTCGAGCAGGTGGCACGCCTGCTCGGCGAGCTGGCCGCGGGCCACGTCATGGACGCCCTGGCCCCCATGAGCCTCGCCGAGGCGGTGTCCGCCCCGACCGGTGCGCTCGGCGTGCAGGTCGGCACCGCGCTGCGCCACGACGAGCGAGGCGCGGCCACCGGGCTCGAGGTCCTCGGCGCCCGGGTCAGCGCGGTGCGCGCGGACGCCGACCTGGAACGCGCGCTGCAGACGCCGGCGCGCGAGGCCGCTCAGTCCGAGGCCGACCGCTCGACCTACGAGCGTCGTGCGCTGGCCGTCGAGCGCGAGCGCGCGATCGCCGAGAACGAGCTCGCCACCCGGATCGAGCTCGCCACCCGCGAGCAGCACCTCGTCGCCCAGGAGGGCGCCAACGCTCGGGCCAGGGCCGACGAGGCTGCGGCGGCGGCGCTCATCGAGACCCGGGCGACGGCGGAGCAGCGCGGCGTCCTCGCCGCGGCGGACGCCGACGCCGTGCGGATCCGCGGCGAGGCCGACGGGGCAGCGGAGCGCGCGCGCCTGGCGGCGTTCGCCGAGATCCCGACCGACGTGCTGCGGGTCCTCGCGCTCCGCGAGCTCGCGAGCCACCTGCCCGACATCGGCCAGCTCACCGTGACGCCCGACGTGCTGACCGGTGCGCTCGCGGGCCTGACCGGGCACCGGGAGTGACCATGGCCCTCGCACCCCGCGCCGTGGTGGTCCACCGTGCCAGCGAGCTGGACCAGCTGGTGGACCGCCACGGCACCCGCGGCCAGGCCGAGTTCTTCCTCCGGTCGCGGGGCCGGTCGCTCGACGAGGTCCAGGCCCGGCACGACGCGCTGACCGACGCGCTGCGCGCCGCGTCGGCCGCGATCCCGCGCGACTGGCGGCGCGGCGGCGTCGAGCGCGGCGACCTGCACCGCTTCGCCTTCTCCCCCGAGGACGTCGTCCTGGTGGTCGGGCAGGACGGGCTCGTCGCGAACACCGCGAAGTACCTCACCGGTCAGCCGGTGATCGGCGTGGACCCCGACCCCGGGCTCAACCCCGGCGTGCTGGTCCGCCACCCCGTCGACCGGATCGGGGCCGTGGTCGCGGCCGTCGCCGCGGGGCGGGCCCGGTGGCAGGACCGCACGATGGTCCGCGCGGCGCTGGACGACGGCTCGGCCCTCGACGCGCTCAACGACGTCTACCTCGGCCACGTCGGCCACCAGTCCGCGCGCTACGAGCTGCACCTGCCCGACGGGCGCCGCGAGCGCCAGTCCTCGTCGGGGCTGGTCATCGCGACCGGCACGGGTGCCACCGGGTGGGCCGCCTCGATCGCCCGCGAGCGCGGCGGCGTGGAGCTCCCCGGCGCCGCGTCCGACGCGCTCGCGTGGTTCGTCCGCGAGGCATGGCCCTCGCCCGCGACCGGCACCGACCTCACCGTCGGCGCCCTCACGCCGGGCGACACCCTCGAGGTCGTCGTCCGGTCCGAGGCGCTCGTGGCGTTCGGCGACGGCCTCGAGGCCGACCGCCTGACCGCCACCTGGGGCCAGACCGTGCAGCTCACCGCATCGGACCGGCGGCTGCGGCTCGTGATGTGACTGGCTGTTCCGCGGTCGCATCCGGGGTAACCGATGTGCGCGCGCTCCCCTTCCCTTCCATGATCGCCACCTCTCGGCCGGACCTGGCGCGATCGACGCCGATCCGCGCCCAGAACCGGCGATCTTGGACGGCCTGGTCCCACGCCTCCCACCTGCCGCGCACCGGGCACTCATGGCGAGGAACGCGCCCTCCACCCACCAACGTGGAACTTCCGGCACGAATACCGCGCCGGAAGTTCCACGATCCCGCCCGGCCGGACGGTGCCGACTCTGTCTGCCGCAGCTCGCGCGCGCCGGTCCCACGAACGAGGTGCGTTCGAGCGACCAGGGGCTGGGACGCGCCAGGTGGATCCGCCAGATCTTCGGGCGGAGCTGAATCCCTCCGCCCCGGAGGGACGTCCGCCTACGCGGGCGCTGGTAGGCCACGTGCCGGGTCACCTCGGGCCACGACAGCCCCCGGCTCATCGGGCAGGTCGCTGGAAGACGACATGCGCCGGATCGTGACCATCGACACCGCAGTCGCCCCCGAATGGGATGCCCTCAGCGAGGGCGGGCACCCCGGCTCAGGCGACCCCGTCGAAGAGGTTGCGCACCAGCGCGTCGGCGAGCTCCTCGCCCACCGGCTCGTCGGGGACGAGGAGCCGGTGGTAGACCGCGCCCCACAGCTGGTCGACGAGCACCTGCGGGTCGACGTCCGCGCGGAGCTGCCCGACCTGCTGGGCGGCGCGGAACCGGTCGACGGCGAGCCGGCGCCGCTGCGAGGAGTACAGCCGCCTGTACTGCACCGCGAGGTCGGGGTCGGTCTGGGCCTGGCCGATCAGCTCGGTGAGCAGCCGGCCGGCCGGCGTGCGCGTCATCAACGCGACGAAGCTGCGCAGCTGGGCCGTGACGTCCGCCCTGATGTCCCCGGTGTCCGGGAAGGCCAGGGTGTCCTCGACCGCGTGGAAGTACCCGTCGAGCGCGAGGGCGCCGGCCGACGGCCACCACTTGTACAGGGTCGTCTTGCTCACGCCCGACTCGCGCGCGACCCGCTCGAACGTCAGGCCGCCCAGACCCTCGTCGAGCAGGATCGCGCCGACCGCACGGAGGACGTCGGCGCGCACCTCGTCGGCGGGGCGGCGCCCGCGACCACGGCGGGGAGCGGGGGCGTCAGGGGTGGTCGGCACCGTGGGCTTCCTGTGCTCGGCGGGGTGGCGGGCGGTCGCGCGGCGAGTCTAGGGCGCGCCTCAGGCCAGGCCGCCGTTGGCGAACAGGACCTGACCGTTGACCCAGCGCGCCGGACCGGCCAGGAACGAGACCGCCTCCGCGATGTCCTCGGGCGTCCCGAGGCGCTCCAGGGGCGCGGCCTTGGCGAGGGCCGCGACGGCCTGCTCGTCCTTGCCGTCCAGGAACAGGGGCGTGGCGGTCGGCCCGGGCGCGACGGCGTTGACGGTGACGTCCCTGCCGCGCAGCTCGCGGGCGAGGACCGGGGTCAGGCTCTCGACGGCGGCCTTGCTCGCGGCGTAGGCGCCGTACGTCGGGAAGTGCGTCCGGGTCACGCTCGTGGAGACGTTGACCAGCGCTCCCCCGGCGCGCAGCCGGTTCGCCGCGAGCTGGGACACCACGAAGGTGCCGCGGACGTTCGTCCGGTGCATCCGGTCGAGGTCGGCAAGGTCGAGCGTCGCGATCGGCGAGAGCAGCATGATGCCCGCGGTGTTCACCACGACGTCGACGCCGCCGAGCATCGCCTCCGCGGCGTCGAACGCCGCCGCCATCGCGTGCTCGTCCGCCACGTCGCCGCCGACGGCGATCGCCTCGCCGCCCGCCGCCGCGACCCGGTCGACCAGCGCCTCGGCCTTGGCGCGGTTGCCGGCGTAGTGCACGACGACCGCGAGGCCGTCGGCGGCCAACCGCTCCACGACGGCACGCCCGATGCCGCCGCTGCCGCCGGTGACCAGGGCGACGCGGCGTGCTGTCGTGGTGGTGGTCATGGGTCCTCCTGTGACTGATATGAACGCTGCATCCATATAATCACATCGTGACCGGGGCGTCCATCGGGTAGCGCCCGTGCGCGCTCAGCCCTCCGCGGCGTCCAGCGCCGCGGCGACCCGCCGGTGCGCGGCCCAGATCTCCTCGGGCAGGTCGTGGAACTGCTCCAGGTGCGCCTGGCGCCGCTCCATCTCCTGCCGCCAGCGGGGCACGTCGATGGTCAGCAGCGCGTCGAGGTCCTCCTGGGGCAGGTCGAGCCCGGTCAGGTCGAGCTCCTCGGCGGTCGGCACGATCCCTACGGCCGTGGGCCGGCCGGTGACCTCGCCGTCGCGCAGCCGCATCAGCCACAGCAGGGCGCGCAGGTTCTCCCGGTAGCCGGGCCAACGGAAGTGCCCGTCGGCGGCGCGCTGGAACCAGTTGACGTGGGCGAAGATCGGCTGGGGGGCCGCCGCGCCGACGATCTTCAGCCAGTGCGCGGCGTACGCGCCCTCGGGGTAGGCCATGAACGGGCGCATCGACATCGGGTCGTAGCGCAGCCGGCCGTCCAGCCCCTCGGCCGCGAACGTGGCCTCGGCGCCCAGGGTCAGGCCGTCGTAGACGCCCTCGGCGAGGTCGGTGATCGCCCGGATCAGCGGCTCGCGGTCCCGCGCCCGCCCGCCGAAGATGATCGCGTCGATCGGCACGCCCCCGGGCTTGTCGAAGTCGTCGGCGACGTTGGGCACGTTGGCCAGGGTCGTGGTGAACCGGCTGTTCGGGTGCGCCCACGGCGCGCCGGCGTCCTCGGGCGCGCGCTCGGCGACCAGCTCACCCTTCCAGTCCCGCCACCCGTCGAGGTCCCCGGGCGGCTCCGGCGTCCGGCCCTCCCACCACACCTCGTGGGTCTTCTCGTTGTAGGCGACGTTGGTGAACAGCGCCTGCGTGCCCTCGGACACGGCGTCCAGCGCGGTGGGGTTGGTGAGCTCGTTGGTGTCCTTGGCGACCCCGAACACGCCGAACTCGGGGTTCATGCCGTACAGGCGCCCGTCGTCCGCGACCCAGAGCCACGCGATGTCGTCGCCGTAGAAGTCGACGTGGTAGCGGTCGCCCAGTGCGTCCGGGGCCAGGGTCATCGCGAGGTTCGTCTTGCCCGACGCGCTCGGGAAGCCCCCGCAGATGTGGTACTTCTTCCCGGTCTGCTTGTCGGTGATGCCCAGCAGCATGAACTGCTCGCCCAGGAACTCGCCCTGCGCCCAGCCGTCGTAGCAGGCCTGGCGCAGCCCATGGGCGATCTTGCCGAGCAAGGCGTTGCCGCCGTAGGACGAGCCGAAGTGCAGGATGGTGCGCTCGTCGGCGACCGTGACGAAGTAGCGCCGGTCGTCCGGCGTGCCGTGGCCCAGGTTCTCCAGGTCCCCGGTGACGTGCACCGCCCGCACGAACATCCGGGGGTCGGCGAGGCTGTTGAACAGGTCGACGCCCACCCGCGCCATCCGGATCATGTGCAGCACCACGGTGCGGTGGTCGGTGAGCTGGATCCCGGCGCCGTAGGCCTCCAGCGGCGCTCCGGGCGGGGCCATGAGGTACGGGATGACGTACATCGTCCGGCCGCGCAGCGCGTCCTTCATCTCCGCCTCGACGACGGGACGGATCTCGTCGGCGTGGCGCCAGTTGTTGTAGACGCCCTTGTCCTGCGGCCTGCTGGTCGCGACGACCGTGCGCTCCTCCGAGCGCGCGGTGTCCTTGTGGTAGCTGCGCGAGTAGTAGCGACCCTCCCCCGCGGGCACGATCTCCCCCGCCTCCAGGGACTCGGCGATCAGGCGGGGGTCGTCAGCGGCGCTGACCACCTCCACGCGAGCCGCCCCGGTGTGCGCCGCCCAGTGGGCGACGAACTCCTGGGCCGCCGGGTTGTCCAGCCCTGCCTCGTGCAGCACCTGTGCGACGTCGGTCACGTGGCTCCATCCTCCGCCCGGACCCCGAGGGGCGGGCTTCGACTCGACTCTGAGTCTGGCGACTTCCCCGGCGACCCTACCGCCGGGCCCGGCGGCGGACGGGCAGGTTCGCGAACATCACGATCCCGCAACGGCCCCTTGCGTCTGTGCCGCCACTGGACCTATGGTCGGGCCACGTCGAAGCGCTTCGACACTCATCCGGAACAACGAGGTCACGGACATGGCGACCATCGAGGACGTCGCCCGCGAGGCGGGCGTGTCGATCTCGACCGTGTCGTACGCCCTCTCCGGCAAGCGCGCCATCAGCGAGGACACCCGTCGGCGCGTGCTGGCCGCGGCCGGCCGGCTCGGCTACGCGCCGCAGGCCGCGGCGCGCGCCCTCGCCGCGCGGCGCTCGCAGATCATCGCCGTGACCACCCCGCTGCACCCGGACACCGACCACACCGCCCACATGGCGTTCACGATGGCGGTCACCACGGCCGCGCGCGAGCACGACTACGACACCCTCCTGCTGGTCCACGACGACGCGGTGGAGGGCATGCGCCGGTCCGCCGCGACCTCGCTCGCGGACGGGATCGTGGTGCTCGACGTCGCCGCCCACGACGAGCGCGCCGACCTCGCCCGCCGGCTGGACTGCCCGGTGGTGTTCATCGGCCTGCCGGCCGACACCGACGGCCTGACCTGCGTCGACCTGGACTTCGATGCCGCCGTGACGCATGCGGTGGACGCGCTCCACGCCGCCGGGCACCGGACCGTCGGGTTGATCTCCCACCTCCCCGGTGTGATGGACCGGGAGTCGAACTACCCGCTGCGCATCGAGGAGGCCTTCGCCCGGCGCGCCGCGGAGCTCGGCATCGCCCACACCATCGTGCACCCCCGTGCGGCCGGCGCCGACGCCGTCGTCGACGAGCTCCTCGAGCGCCTCCCGGGCCTGAGCGGCATCGTGCTCAGCACCCTGACGGACGTCGGGCTCGCGCTGACGGCCGCCCTGCAGCGCCACGGGCTGCGCGTGCCGGAC
This sequence comes from Actinomycetales bacterium, assembly GCA_020444245.1. GTDB lineage: Bacteria > Actinomycetota > Actinomycetes > Actinomycetales > Cellulomonadaceae > Actinotalea. The sequence goes on along the minus strand of JAHLLI010000005.1, from coordinate 55,660 downwards.
GACGTCTCGGTGATCGCCGTCGGCATGACCCCCGCTCCCGGCCGGGCGCCACTGCCCTTCGACTCCTTCCCCCTCGACCCGGCCCTGACCTGCCCGGTCGCCGTGGACGCGCTGGTGGGCATCCTCGACGGCACCGTCGCCCCCGGCGGCGTCACGCTGGTGCCCCCCGTGCGCCTGTCCCGTGGCTCGGTCGCGCGAGCGCCGCAGCCGCACCCCACGGAGGTCGCGTGATGCGCCGCGCGCCTTCTCCCCTGTTCATCGTCGAAGCGCTTCGACGATCCTGACCACACGACCCCACCCGGCCCTTGGGCCAACTACGAGGAGGTAGGAACCATGAAGCACCGCAAGCACGCGCTGGTGGCGGCCCTCGCCGTCGGAGCGCTGTCACTCGCGGCCTGCTCGTCGGGCGGCGGCTCATCGGAGTCCAGCGGTCCGGCGGCCACGCCGTCCGGGGAGACCGACTTCTCGGGCCAGACGCTCACCGTGCTGGTCTACGAGAACGACGAGTCCGCGATGGGCAAGGCCTGGCGCGCCGCCGCCGACGCGTTCGAGAAGGAGACCGGCGCGACGGTCGACTACCAGATCACCTCCTTCGAGGACCTGAGCGACACCGCGAGCCAGCTGTTCGTCTCGTCCGACGCGCCGGACCTGTCCGAGTACAACAAGGGCAACGGCACGGCCGGCGCCCTGTCGACCCTCGGCGTGCTGCAGTCCCTGGACGGCTTCTACGACTCCTACGGGTGGAGCGACAAGCTCGCCGAGTCGCTGCAGACCACGACCATGTACGACGAGAACGGCGTCATGGGGTCCGGCACGCACTACGGCGTCCCGAACTACGGCGAGTTCGTCTTCCTCTACTACAACAAGGACATGCTCGACGCGAACGGCATGAAGCCGCCGACGACCCAGGCCGAGCTCGAGTCCGAGATGCAGGCCTTCGTCGACAAGGGCATCACGCCGATGACCACGTCGGCCCAGGAGTACCCCTCCGGGCAGCTGTGGTACCAGCTCGTCCTGAACAACGCCGACCGGCAGTTCGTCAACGACTACCAGCTCTACGACAACCCGGTCGACTTCACCGCCGACCCGGTCGCCGCGGGCACCCAGACGCTGGCCGACTGGGTGGACAAGGGCTACGTCGCCAAGGCCTCGACCGGCATGACCGCCGAGGACGCCGGCCTGGCGTTCATCAACGGTGAGTCACCGTTCTTCTACTCGGGCTCGTGGTGGTACGGCCGGATGCTCACCGACATCACCGACTTCACGTTCGGCATCACCGACTTCCCCGGCTCCACCCTGGTCCCGGGCAGCTCGGGCAACATCTGGGTGATCCCGACGGTGACCGACGACGTCCACACCCAGATGGCGGCGGACTTCATCGACATCACGATGCGACCCGAGATCCAGGCGATCCTGGGCAACAGCGGCGGCCTGCCGGTCGCGGCCAACCCGGACGACATCACCGACCCGGACGCGCAGTCGCTCATCACGCTGTTCAACACCGTCCTGGACCGTGACGGCCTGTCGTTCTACCCCGACTGGCCGACCTCGACGTTCTACGACGACCTGAACGCCGGCATGCAGGGGCTGATCAACGGCTCGCTCAGCGTCGACCAGACCGAGAGCCAGCTGCAGTCCGACTACGACTCGGGTACCGAGCAGTACCGCTGAGCCGCACCGCAGCACCGACCTGACATCAGGCGGTGCCCGGGCTCCTACGGGGGCTCGGGCACCGCCGGACGGAGCCGACATCATGAGCGCACCGGCACGGGTCCGGACACGCGCACCGCGCACCCGGTCCACCGACGACGCACCACGCATCCCGACCGGCGGCGGCCGGTCGATCGGGTACTGGGTCTACTTCATCCCCGGGATCCTGCTGACCCTGGCGATCGTGGTGTACCCGGTGGTCTACAACGTCTCGCTGAGCTTCATGTCCTGGCGCGGCGGGTTCACCACGCCGGAGTTCGTCGGCCTGGCGAACTGGACGAAGCTGATGGGCGACGCCGCCTTCTGGATGTCGTTCCGCAACATCGTCTTCATGATCATCGCGATGGTGATCATCCCGACGCTGGTGGGCCTCGTGCTGGCCGCCATCCTCTTCGACGTCATCGGCCGGCGGTTCTCGGGCAAGCTCGCGAGCTTCCTGCGGGCGACGTACTACCTGCCGCAGGTGATCCCGATCGCCGTGGCGGGCGTGCTGTTCGGCTGGATCCTCTACCCGGACTCCAGCGGCGTGCTCAACCAGTTCCTGTCCACGATCACCGGCCATGACGTGTCGGTGAACTGGGTCGGCGGCACCGGGTCGACAGCGCTGTTCTCGGTCATGCTCCTGATGGTCTGGATCCAGATCGGCTACCCGACGGTGATCTTCATGGCCGCCCTGCAGCGGGTCGACCCCGAGCTCTACGAGGCGGCCGAGCTCGACGGCGCCGGTTGGTTCCGGCGCTTCCAGGCGATCACCCGCCCGATGATCCGCCCGGAGATCTTCGTCGTGACCCTGACCACCACGATCGCCGCGCTCAAGGTCTTCGGCCCCGTGTTCATCCTCACCCAGGGCGGGCCGAACAAGGCCACCTACGTCCCGTCGTACTACGCGTACATCGAGTTCTTCGGCAACGGCACCGACAAGGGCTACGCGGCGGCGATCGCGACCTCGGTGACCATCGTCGTCTCGGTCGTCGCGATCGCGTTCCTGCGCGCCCAGCGCCGGGCCGAGCAGAAGGAGGCCTGAGCGACATGGCGACCCTCGACCTCTCCACCCCCACCGGCACCGACCGGCCGGCGGCCCCGCCCCGGTCCCGCGGCCGGCGCCGCCCGCACACCGTCGGCGAGTGGCTGCTCGTGGCGCTGGCGATCGTGCTCGCGCTGGTCATCGCGTTCCCGCTGATCATGCTGCTGCTCAACGCGTTCAAGTCGCCGCAGGACTACTCGACGTCGGGGCCGCTGGACTTCCCGCGGTCGTTCTACACCGACGGCGTCGTGAACTTCTGGAACGACAAGAACTTCCCGCTCGCGCTGTGGAACTCGTTCTTCATCGCCGGGATGGTCGCGGTGCTGGCCGTCACGGTCTCGGTGCTCAACGCGTTCGCGATCGGCATCGGGCGGGTCAAGGGCCGCACCTGGCTCACCCTGCTGTTCCTGATGGCGAACCTGCTCCCGCAGGAGATGCTCGTCTACCCGCTGTTCACGATGTACGACAAGGCTCACCTGCTGTCGAACCCGTGGTCGGTGATCATCACGTTCACCGTGATCCAGGGCGCGTTCGGCACGTATCTGCTGGCGAGCCTGTACGGCACGTTCCCCAAGGAGATCCTCGAGGCCGCCGCCCTGGACGGCGCGAGCCGGTGGCGCACGCTGCGCTCGGTGATCGTGCCGATCTCTCGGCCGACGCTCAACGTGCTGATGGTCTTCTTCTTCATCTGGACGTGGAACGAGTTCCTGCTGCCGCTGTCGTTCCTCAACCGGCCGAGCTCACTGACGGTGCCGCTCGTGCTCGAGCAGCTGTCCGGCGAGCGGCAGACCGACGTCACCACCCTGATCTCCGCGACGTTGCTCAGCGTCATCCCGACGATCGTCTTCTTCATCATCTTCCAGCGCACCCTCACGCGCGGCATCACGGCAGGAGCAGTGAAGTGAAGTTCACCGATGGGTTCTGGGCCGTGCGGCCCGGCGTGACCGCCGCCTACGCCCAGGAGGCCTACGACCTGACCGCCGAGGACGACCGGCTCGTGGTGACCGCACCGACGCGGCCCATCCGGTCGCGCGGCAACGTGCTCAACACGCCGGTGCTCACCGTCACGCTCTCCGCGCCGGCCGAGGGCGTGATCAAGGTGCGCGTCGAGCACCACACCGGCGGCCGCCCCGTGCGCGGGTTCGAGCTGGACGAGACCGGGGGCCCGGTCACCGTCGAGGCCACCGCGTTCGGGGCGGCACTCACGTCCGGCTCGCTGCGGGCCGAGGTCCGCCGCGGCGAGCCGTGGGACCTGTCGTTCTGGCACGACGAGACCCGGCTGACCGGCTCGGGTCACAAGTCGCTCGGGTACCTCACCCTCGACCCCCACGCCACGGTGGGCGCCGAGCCCGCCGGGCTGACCGGCGCGAGCACGACCGGGCTCGCCGCACCCGGCCCCTACGTGCACGCGCAGCTCGACCTGGGCATCGGCGAGGCGGTGTACGGCCTCGGCGAGCGCTTCGGGCCGCTGGTCAAGAACGGCCAGAGCATCGATATCTGGAACGCCGACGGCGGCACCAGCTCGGAGATGGCGTACAAGAACGTGCCGTTCTACCTCACCAACCGCGGCTACGGCGTGCTGGTCAACCACCCCGAGCACGTGTCGTTCGAGGTCGGCTCGGAGTCCGTGGAGCGGGTGCAGTTCTCGGTCCCCGGCGAGGTGCTCGAGTACCTGGTCGTCGACGGCCCGACCCCCAAGGACGTCATCGACCGGTACACCCGCCTCACCGGCCGGCCGGCCGTGGTGCCCGCCTGGTCCTACGGCCTGTGGCTGTCGACCTCGTTCACCACGGACTACGACGAGGCCACGGTCAACTCGTTCGTCGACGGGATGCGCGAGCGCGAGATCCCGCTGAGCGTCTTCCACTTCGACTGCTTCTGGATGCGCGAGTTCAGCTGGACCGACCTGGAGTGGGACAGCCGGGTGTTCCCCGACCCGGAGGGCATGCTCAAGCGGCTGCACGACGACCGCGACCTGCACGTCTCGGTGTGGATCAACCCCTACATCGCCCAGCGGTCGGTGCTGTTCTCCGAGGCGGCCGAGCGGGGCTACCTGGTGCGACGCGCCGACGGGTCGGTGTGGCAGTGGGACATGTGGGTCGCCAGCATGGGCCTGCTCGACGTCACCAACCCGGAGGCGGTGCGCTGGTTCCAGGACAAGTTGCGCCGGCTGCTCGCGCAGGGTGTGGACGCACTGAAGACCGACTTCGGCGAGCGGATCCCGACCGACGTGGTCTGGCACGACGGCACCGACCCCGCCACCATGCACAACCTGTACACCCAGCTGTACAACCGCGCCGTCTTCGACGTGGTGCGCGAGGTGCGCGGCGAGGGCGAGGCCGTGCTGTTCGCCCGCTCGGCGACCACCGGCGGCCAGCAGTTCCCGGTGCACTGGGGCGGGGACAACACCTCGACCTTCCCGTCGATGGCCGAGACGCTGCGTGGCGGGCTGTCGCTAGCCGCGTCGGGGTTCGGCTACTGGAGCCACGACATCGGCGGCTTCGAGGGCACCCCGGACGCGGCCGTGTTCAAGCGCTGGGTGCCGTTCGGGCTGCTGTCCAGCCACTCGCGGCTGCACGGCTCGGACAGCTACCGGGTGCCGTGGGCGTTCGACGACGAGGCGGTTGCCGTCACCCGGCAGTTCGCCAGGCTGAAGAACTCGCTGATGCCGTACCTGTACACCGTCGGCGCCGACGCCGCGGCGACCGGGGTCTCGGTGGCCCGGCCGATGCTGTTCGAGTTCCCCGACGACCCGGCCGTGACCTACCTGGACCGGCAGTACATGCTGGGCCCGGACCTGCTGGTCGCCCCGGTGTTCTCCGTGGACGGGACCGTCGAGGTGTACCTGCCCGCCGGGACCTGGACCCACCTGCTCACCGGCGAGCACGTCACCGGCGGGCGCTGGCTGCGCGAGACCCACGGCTTCGACTCGCTGCCGCTGTACGTGCGCGACGGCGCCGTGCTGGCGCGCGGGGCGCGCGACGACCGCCCCGACTACGACTACCTCGACGGGCTGGTGCTCGAGGTGTTCAGCGGCGGCAAGGAGATCCGGCGCGAGGTCGACGTGGTCACCGTCGACGGCGAGCGCGTCACGTTCCTGGTCACCGGGTCGGGCGCGGACGTCGCGGCCGTGGCGGCGGACGGGCGGACGGCGCGGGTCCGGGTGCGCTGAGGGGACGCCCGACGCGGTCGGCCGTCCGGTCGGCGGCCGCGTCGGGCCCGCCGGTCGGACGGGCGCCTCCCGTGACGCCCGCCCGACCGGCCTCAGCCCTGGGCTCCTCCTGACGCGCCGGCGACCGACTCCCGAACAGGCGTCCGCGTGCCTGCGCCGGCCCCGGCGGGTCTGGTGGTGGCCTCGAGCAGCTCGATGACGTGCTGGTACTGCTGGCCGGTGGCCCGGGACATCCCGAGCTCGCAGGTCCGGTTCGCCGAGGCGTACGCGTCGGCGCACACCCCCGACACCTCGGCCGCCTCGGCGCGCGTGGCACCGGCGGTCAGCTCCGGGTGCAGCATGCCCCGGTCGCCCGCGAACGCGCAGCACCCGGCGGACGGCGGCACGACCACCTCGTCGGCGACCGCCTCGGCGACCTTGCGCAGCGTGTCGTCGATGCCCATCCGCGCGGTGGAGCACGTCGGGTGCAGCACCAGCGAACCGATCCGCTCCGGCTCCGGGAGCAACGGGAGCAGCCGGTCGGCGGCGAACTGGACCGCGTCGACCACCCGGATCGAGCCGGGGCCGCCTGGCGGGGTCACGTGCTCCAGGGTCTGGCGCAGGCCCTCGGTGCAGGACGCGGCGTCGCACACCACGTCCAGCTCGCCGCCGCGGGTGGCGTGCCACAGGGCCTCGACCACCTGCTCCTCCATCGCGCGGGCGCCGTCGACCATGCCCTTGGACCGCCAGGGCGTAGCGCAGCACAGGGCTGTCCGCCCCGCAGGCTGGATGAGCTCGACGCCGGCGCGCTCGCACACCTCGCCGAACGCGGTCCGCACGCCGGGGCCCGCCTCGCTGGGCCCGAACATCGTCTGCACGCAGGCGCTGAAGTACACGACCTCGGGGGCGCCGTCCCGGTCGCCGGCGGTGTGCCGGGCCGGGCCGGGGCGTGCCCCCGGCGCCCGGGCGCTGCCGCCGCCCGGGAGGTCGGGCGACCACAGCGGCACCACGTCGGGGTCGCCCACCCGACGTGCGGCGCGCGTGATCCTGGCGGTCAGTCGGGGGGCGAGCCGTGCGGCGCTCAGGGCCAGGGAGGCGGCGCGGGTGGTGAGCCCCCAGTGCCGCCCGGCGAGCGACCACCCGCTGCGGACCGCCGGACCGACCGTTTCGGACCTCAGGCGCTTCATCAGGTCGCCGGTGTTGATCCGCAGCGGGCAGGCCGTGGCGCACATGCCGTCGACCGCGCAGGTGTCGACGGCGTCGTACGCGTAGTCCGCCTCGACCTCGCGCAGGGTCTCCAGGTCACCGGCGGCGCGCAGCCTGGCCATCTCGCGGCGCAGCGCGATCCGCTGGCGGGGCGTGGTGGTCACGTCGCGGCTCGGGCACACCGGCTCGCAGTAGCCGCACTCGACGCACTCGTCGACCTCCTCGTCCACCGGTGGGGTGACCTTGAGGTCGGGCTCGGCGGGCTCTCCCTCGACGGTGATGATGACCCCTGGCGCGAGCACCCCGCGGGGGTCGCACAGCGCCTTGACCTGCTTCATCACGTCGTAGAGCTCGGGCCCGTACTGCCGCTCGACGTAGCCGGCCATCATCCGGCCGGTGCCGTGCTCCGCCTTGAGCGAGCCGCCGGCGTCGAGCACCACCTGCACCATGTCCTCGGTGAACGCGTCGAACCGTCGCGGACGCCCGGCCGAGAGGTCCTCGGTGAGCATGAAGTGGACGTTCCCGTCCTTGGCGTGGCCGAAGATCACGCTGTCGGTGTAGCCGTGCCTGTCGAACAGGCCGATGAGGCGCTCGCACGTGTCCAGCAGCGCCGGCACCGGCACGACGATGTCCTCGAGCAGCGCGGTGGTGCCCGTGGGCCGGGCGCCGGCGACGGTCGCGTACAGCCCCTTGCGGGTGTGCCAGAGCCGGGCGCGGGCGCCGGCGTCGGCGGTGAGCGCCACCGGGCCGCGCGCGCCGAGGCCGGTGAGCGTCGGCTCGGCCTCGGCGGCCCGCCGGGCCACGTCGGCGGGGTCGGCGCCCTGGTACTCCACGAGCAGCGCGGCGTGGCGGCGCACGTCGATCCGGCGCAGCGACTCGTCGGCCTCGGGGTCGCGCTGCCCCACCCGCAGGGCGGCGGCGTCCATGAGCTCGACGGTCGCCGGCCCGGTCGCCACGAGGTCGGGCAGCGCGCCCGTCGCGCCGGCGAGGTCATCGAACACGAGCAGGCCGGTGACGGCGTGCTTGGTGAGCGGCACGGTCCGCATCACCACGGAGGCGATGAAGCCCAGCGTCCCCTCGCTCCCGACCGCCAGGTGGGCCAGCACGTCGACCGGCCTGGTGTGGTCGAGGAATGCGTTGACGCCGTAGCCCATCGTGTTCTTCATCGCGAAGAGGCGCTCGATGGTGCGCACCGACTCCCGGTCGCCGCGCACCCGGTCCCGCAGCCGGGCGAGCCCCTCGTACAGCTCCGGCTCGAGCGCGCGCAGCCGCTCGTCCGCGTCCCGCGCCGCCGAGTCGACGACCGTGCCGCTGGGCAGCACCAGCACGAGCGACTCGAGCGTGTGGTACGTGTTCGCGACCGTCCCGCACGCCATCCCGCTGGAGTTGTTGGCGACCACCCCGCCGAGCGTGCAGGCGATCTCGCTGGCCGGGTCGGGGCCCAGCTTGCGGCCGTACCGGACGAGCCGGGCGTTGACCGCCCGGACCGTCGCGCCCGGCCCCACCCGCACCCGCGCGCCGTCGTCGAGCACCTCGATGGACCGGAAGTGGCGCCGGGTGTCCACGAGCAGGCCGGACGTGCTGGCCTGCCCGCTGAGGCTCGTGCCGCCGGACCGGAAGGTGAGCGGCATGCCCGAGGCGACCGAGGCGGCGAACAGACGCCCGACCTCCTCGGCGTCCACCGGCGAGGCGACCACCGACGGGGTCATCGCGTAGTGCGAGGCGTCGTGGCCCATCCGGAGCCGGTCGATCGCCCGGACGGAGACCCGCGACGGGTCGGCGAGCGCTGCGGCCAGCCCTGCGGGGGGCAGCGGGGCGGGGCGGGACACGGTCAGCTCACCACCATCCAGCCGAGCACCGGCGTGGACTGCAGCAGCACGAGCAGGCACATCACCAGCAGCAGCCCGAGGCTCCAGCCGACGACCCGGCGGAACAGCAGGCTCTCGCGGCCCTCCATGCCCACCACGGCAGCGGCGATCGCGAGGTTCTGCGGGGAGATCATCTTGCCCAGCACGCCGCCGGAGGTGTTCGCGGCCGCGAGCAGGTAGGGGCTGATGCCGGTCTGCTCGGCCGCCGTGGTCTGCAGGAGGCCGAACAGCGAGTTGGACGACGTGTCCGACCCGGTGACCGCGACGCCGATCCAGCCGACCACCGGCGACAGGAAGGCGAAGAAGCCGCCTGTTGAGGCGAGCGCGAGGCCGAGGGTCACGGTCTGGCCGGAGAAGTTCATCACGTAGGCCAGGGCGAGCACGGCGACGACGGTGAGGATGGTGAACCGGAACTGGACCACGACGCCGACCAGCGCCCGCGCCGCCTCGCCGGCCCGCACCCGCAGCAGCGCCGCGGTGATGACGCCTGCCACGAGCAGCGTGGTGCCGGCGGCGGAGAACAGGTTGAAGTTGAACGTCGCGGCGCCGAGCGGGGCACCGTCTGCACCCGCGACCGCGAGCCCTGGCCAGGCGAACTTCCACCCGGAGTGCTCGCCGACGAACGTCTTGAACGGCTCGATCGACACGAGCGTGAACAGGACCACGACCACCAGGTAGGGCGCGAAGGCCATGAGCGCCCGACGCGCGGTGACGGTGCCGGTCACGGACTCCACGGCGGTCACGGTGACGGTGCCGCCCTCGCCGCCGGACGGCGCGGGGCCGTCGGGCGCGCCCGGGGCGGGCGTGTAGGTGCCAGCGGCGCCGGTCTGGTCCTCGGCCACGGGCGGCTGCCACACGCGCAGCAGGAGGACGACCGCGAGGGCGCCGACCACTGCGGCGAGGATGTCGGTGATCTGGTACGAGATGAAGTTCGCGCTGACGAACTGGGCGACCGCGAACGCCAGACCGGCGACGGTGGCGGGCAGCCAGGCCTGCCGCAGCCCGCGGCGGCCGTCGACCATGAACACGAGCACCAGCGGGACGACCGCCGCGAGCACCGGCGTCTGGCGTCCGACCATCGCGCCGAGCGTGTCGGCGTCCAGGCCGGTGATCTTGGCGAGCGTCGTGATCGGCACCGCGATGGCGCCGAAGGCGACCGGCGCGGTGTTCGCGACGAGGGCCACGGCCGAGGCCTTGAGCGGGCGCAGGCCCACCGCGATGAGCATCACGGCGGTGACCGCGACCGGCGTGCCGAAGCCCGCGAGCGCCTCGAGCAGCGCGCCGAAGCAGAACGCGATGAGGATCGCCTGGACCCGGTGGTCCGGCGAGACCGTGCCGAACGCCCGGCGCAGCACCAGGTCGTAGCCGGTCAGTTCGGTGAGCCGGAAGATCCAGATCGCCGTGAGCACGATCCAGATGATCGGGAAGAGACCGAACGCGGCTCCCTCGCTCGCGGCGAGCATGGCCTGGCCGGCCGGCATGCCGAACGCGAAGACCGCGACGCCCAGTGCGACGGCGAGCGAGGCCAGACCGGCCTGCCATGCCTTCCAGCGCAACCCGCCGAGCAGGACGAAGAGGGTCACGAGGGGCAGGGCCGCGACGAGGGCGGAGAGGACGAGTGACCCCGCGACGGGGTCGGAGACAGGCTGGAACATGTGGCACTCCCTTGGGCCAATGTGTGTCTCGCAGGACGAGGGTCCTCAAAGTATGACGAGATAACTTGTCTGTCAACGTGACAATCTCACGGACTGGTCGGCAGTCACTAGGCTGGGTGAAGGCCGGACAACCGTCGGCGCGGACCATCGGGGGGAGACCCATGAAGCTGCGCACCGTCTCGCTCGTCGACGCCCTGACCGACACCCTGCGCGCCCGGGTGCTCGACGGGCTCGTGGACCCGGGCGTCGGCCTGGCCGAGAACGACGTCGCCGTCGAGTACGACGTGTCGCGCCCCACCGCCAAGGCAGCGCTGGCCGCTCTCGTGCAGGAGGGCCTGCTGCGCCGCGACCCGCACAGGTCGGCCCGCGTCCCCGCGCTGACCAGCGCGGACGTCGAGGACCTCTTCCTGGTCCGCGTCCCGCTGGAGGTCGCGGTGGTGCACGCGCTCATGCAGGGCGGCGGGGTGCCCAGCGGGGCCGGCGACGCGGTCGCCGCGCTGGCGAGCGTCCCGCCCGACGCGCGGCACAGCGTGTTCGTCGAGGCGGACCTCGGCTTCCACCGCGCGCTCGTGGACGCCGTGGGCAGCCCCCGGCTGTCACGGATGTACGGCGCGCTGAGCGGCGAGATCCACCTGTCGATGATCCAGAGCAGGGAGGCGCTGGGGCGCGACCGGATCGCCAGCGAGCACCGCGCCGTGCTCGAGGCCATGCAGCGCGGCGACGGCGAGACCGCGGAGCGGCTGATGCGCGAGCACCTCGAGGGGGCCCGTGACGCCCTGGTCAGGGGCGTCGAGGCGCGCACGCCCTGACCGCGTGCGGGCACGGCGACGCCTCCGTCAGGCCGGCTGCGACCCCGCGAACCCGCCCAGCACGGCCCTGACCAGCGGCACGCCGGGCCGGTAGGCCAGGTGCACCGGGTCCGGGGCGTCGAGCACCTGCAGGTCCGCGCGTGCGCCGACCGCGACCCGACCGACGTCCTGGCGGCGCAGCGCGGCCGCGCCGCCGGCGGTCGCGGCCCACACCGCCTCCGCCGGGGTCATCCGCAGCTGGATGACGGCGAGGGCCACGGCGAGCGGCATCGAGGACGAGTACCCCGACCCGGGGTTGCAGTCCGTGGCGAGCGCGACCGTCGCGCCGGCGTCGAGCAGCGCCCGGGCGTCCGGCATCGGCCGACGCGTCGACAGCTCGACCACCGGCAGCAGGGTCGCGACCGTGCCGCGCCCCGCGGCGCCCTGGGCCGTCGCCGCACCGTCGGCCACGACCGGTGCCGCACCGGCCAGCAGCGCCACGTCCTCGGGGTCCAGCTCGGTGCAGTGGTCCACGCTCGCCGCACCCAGCTCGACGGCCAGGCCCACGGCGCCGGTCCGCGACAACTGGTGCCCGTGCACGCGTGCGCCGAGCCCGCGGGCCAGCCCGGCCTCGAGCACGCGGCGCGACTGGTCCACGTCGAACGCGCCGACCTCGCAGAACACGTCGATCCACCGGGCCAGCGGCGCGCAGGCGTCGAGCATCTCGCCGACCACGAGGTCGACGTAGTCGTCCGTCCGCCCCGCGTACTCCTCGGGCACGACGTGCGCACCCAGGAACGTCGTCTCGTCGGTGAGCTCGCGGGCGATCGCGAGCGAGCGCCGCTCGGTCTCGACGTCCAGGCCGTACCCGGACTTGATCTCGACGGTCGTGGTGCCCTGTCGGCGCATCTCCGCCACCAGCGCGACCGCCCGGGCCCGCAGCACGTCGTCTGGAGCGGCGCGGGTCGCGGCGACCGTGGTGCGGATGCCGCCCGCGGTGTAGGGCTGGTCGGCCATCCGGGCGGCGAACTCCGCCGCGCGGTCGCCCGCGAACACCAGGTGCGCGTGCGAGTCGACCCAGCCCGGCAGCACGGTCGACCCCTCGGCGCTCCACCGGTGGTCGCAGGCGGGCGCGTCCGCCGATCGTCCCACCCAGGCGATGCGCCCGTCCGCCACGACGACCGCCGCATCGTGCAGCGGGGCGGTCCAGAGGCCACGCGCGGGGTCGTTGGTGACGAGCACACCGATGTCGTCCAGGAGCAGGGAGCGGCCCGGGGCCGGTGTCGGGATCTCGACCGGCAGCGCGAGGGCGGGGCTCATGGCGACCCATCCTGCAGCGCCGCGAGCGCCCGCGTGAGCAGCTCGGCCGGGTCGCCGACGATCGAGCGTCCGTCGCGCACCACGGGCCGTCCCGCCACGACGGTGTGCCGCACGTCCGCGGCCGACGCGGCCAGCCACAGCTGATCCGCCCGGGCTCCCGCCGTACGCACCGACGCGGCGTCCAGGACCGTGAGATCGCACGGCGCACCCACCTCGATCCGGCCGCCGTCCCACCCGAGGGCGGCGTAGCCATCGGCGGTCGCGGCGGCCAGCAGGGCGGCGGGGGTGAAGGTGCCGCGCCGGCCGGTGCGCAACCGCTCGTGCATCTCCAGCCCCCGCGCCTCCTCGAGCATGTCGAGCACGGCGTGCTGGTCGGTGCCCAGGCTCAGGGGCACCCCGGCCGCGGCGAGGTCGCCGCCGCGACCCGGACCGTCGGCGAGGTCACGCTCGGTGGTCGGGCACGCGCACACGCCGGCGCCCCGCTCGGCGAGCAGCGCGACGTCGGCGTCGGTCACGTGGTTGGCGTGCACCGCGACCAGGTCCGGCCCGAGCAGGCCGTGACGGTCGAGCAGCCCGACCGGCGTGACGCCGTGCTCGGCCAGGCACGCGGTCACCTCGGCGGGTTGCTCGGCGACGTGCACGTGCAGCGGACCGCTCTCGCCGAGCGCGGCGACCGCCGCCAGGTCCGCGGCGCCGACGGCGCGCACCGAGTGCAGCGCACGCGCCTGGCGGACGTGCGCGGCCGTGGGCAGTCCGGCGCGCCTCGCTGCCCAGGCCTCGACCGAGCCGTCGTCGAAGCGGCGCTGCTCGGCGGAGAGCGGGACCGGCCGCCCGGCCTCGTCCACGCCCCCGCGCCGGTACAGCGTGTCGAGCAGCGTCAGCCGCACCCCGGCCCGGGCCGCGGCCTCGACCAGCGCCTCGGCCATCGCGGTGCCGGGCAGGTACGGCGTGCCGTCGGGGCGGTGGTGCACGTAGTGGAACTCCCCCACCACGCCGACACCGGCCAGCGCGGCCTCGGCGTACACCGCGGTCGCCAGGTCGAGGTAGATCTCCGGGGTGAGCCGGGCGGCGACCGCGTACATCTGCTCGCGCCAGGTCCAGAACGTGCCGCCCCCGGCGTGCGTGCGCCCGCGCAGCGCGCGGTGGAACGCGTGGGAGTGCGCGTCGGCGAACGCCGGCAGCCCGAGCCCGTCGAGCACGACGTCGCCGGGCGAGGGTTCGACGCCCTCGTCGACCCCGACCACCAGACCGGCGCCGTGCCGCACCCGGACCCCGGCCGCGACCCGCCCGGTGGGTGGCCGGCCCAGCCAGGCCGCGGGGAGCCAGTAGGCCCCCTCGGTGCCGGCCGGTCGGGTCGTCGTCGTCATCCCTGCCAGCCTGCGTCGGCCCGGTCGCGGATGATCTCGACGAGCGCGGCCGCCCCGAGGCGGACGTCACCGTCCTCGGCGTGCTCGCCCGGGGCGTGCGAGATCCCCGACGGGTTGCGCACCACGAGCATCGCGGTGGGCACGCCCGCCTCGGCGAGGACCCCGGCGTCGTGCCCGGCGCCGGAGGGCAGGGTAGGCAGCAGCGGCTGCCCGTCCGTGCCGGTCGGCGCGCCCGCGGCGGTGAGCGCCGCGCGGACCGGGCCGGCCAGGCGGGCGCCCAGCCCGGCGTCGAACCGCGTGACCGGTGTCCAGGACTCGCGCACCGGTGCCGCGCCGAGTGCCGCGGCGATGTCGGCCACGGCCGCGTCGACGGCCGCCGGGTCCGCGCCGCGCGCGTCGAGCCAGAACGTGGCGGCCGACGGGATCGCGTTCACCGCGCCAGGATCCACCCTGACCTTGCCGACCGTGGCGAGCACACCGTGCCGTTCGGCCGCCCGGCGTGCGGCCAGCACACCCTCGGCGAGCGCGAGCATCGGGTCGACGCGGCGGTCCAGCGGCGTGGTCCCGGCGTGGTTGGGCTCGCCCACCAGGTCGAACCGCCAGCGTCCGTGCGGCCAGATCTCGGTGAGCAGGCCGAGCGGTGCGCCCGCCTCGGCCAGGCCCATCGCACCGTGCCGGCAGCCGCCCGAGGTCGGCAGGTGCCCCTGCTCGACGTGCAGCTCGACGGCCTCGCCGATCCGGGCCACCCGTACCGGGTCGGGACCCCAGGCCGTCGGGTCAGCACCGACCCGGCGCGCGGCGTCGGCAGCCGTGGTGCCGTCCGGGTCGGCCAGGGCGCCCGCGCGCACCGGGTCCAGCGCCCCGGTCATCAGGCGCGACCCGGCGCAGGCGATGCCGAACCGGCCACCCTCCTCCTCGGCGAACACCGGCACCACGACGGGCCGGTGCGGCGTGAAAGCCTCGGCCCGCAGCCGGGAGACGGCGGCGAGCGCGGTCACGACGCCGAGCGGTCCGTCGTACGCGCCGCCGGCCGGCACCGAGTCCAGGTGCGAGCCGACCTGCAGCACCGCGCCGGGCGCGTCGGCGCCGGGCAGGTCGCCACCCCACCAGGCCCACAGGTTGCCGTTGCGGTCCTCCTCGACGTCCAGGCCGAGGCGGGTGGCGTGCTCGGTGAACCAGTCGCGCAGGGTCCGCTCGGCGTCGGTGTGCACCAGCCTGGACCACCCGCCGCCGGCCGCGCGGCCGACGTCGTCGATCTCGGCGAGCAGCGCCACGGGGTCGAGGACCGGGCCGCCGGGTGCCATGCCGGACGCCGCGCTGGTCGTCGCGTCGCCGATCACCGGCCCTCCTGCATCGGGATGCGCACGCCGTGCTCGGCGGCGGCCGCCTGCGCCTCGGGGTACCCGGCGTCCACGTGCCGGATGATGCCCGTCCCCGGGTCGTTGGTCAGCACGCGCGCGATCTTCTCCGCCGCGAGCGGGGTGCCGTCGGCGACGGTGACCTGGCCGGCGTGGATGGAGCGGCCGATGCCGACCCCGCCGCCGTGGTGGATGGACACCCAGGTCGCGCCCGAGGCGGTGTTGACCATCGCGTTGAGCAGCGGCCAGTCGGCGATCGCGTCGGACCCGTCGAGCATGGCCTCGGTCTCCCGGTACGGGCTGGCGACCGAGCCGGAGTCCAGGTGGTCGCGGCCGATCACGATCGGCGCGGACACCTCCCCGGAGGCGACCAGCTCGTTGAACCGGAGGCCCGCGCGGTCGCGCTCGCCGTAGCCCAGCCAGCAGATCCGCGCCGGCAGGCCCTGGAACGCGACCTTCTCCTGCGCGAGCCGGATCCAGCGCGTCAGGGACTCGTTCTCCGGGAAGAGGTCGAGGATCGCCTGGTCGGTCGCGTGGATGTCCTTCGGATCCCCGGACAGCGCCGCCCAGCGGAACGGGCCCTTGCCCTCGCAGAACAGCGGCCGGATGTAGGCGGGCACGAACCCGGGGAACTCGAACGCGTCGGCGTAGCCCGCCGCCTTGGCCTCGGTGCGGATGTTGTTGCCGTAGTCGAACACCTCGGCGCCGGCCCGCTGGAACCCGACCATCGCCTCGACGTGGCGAGCCATCGACTCCCGAGCGGCCTTGGCGAAGCCGACCGGGTCGGTGGTGCGCGCCTCGTGCCAGTCCTCGAAGGCGATCCCGAGCGGCAGGTAGGCCAGCGGGTCGTGCGCGGAGGTCTGGTCGGTGACCACGTCGATCTCGGCGCCGCCGGCCAGGAGCGCCGGGACGACGTCCGCGCTGTTGCCGAGCACGCCGATGCTCAGCGGGCGCCGCGCGCGCCTGGCCTCGGCCGCGAGATCCAGGGCGTGCTCGAGCGAGTCGGCCGCGACGTCCAGGTACCGCTGCTCGATGCGACGGCGGATCCGGGACTCGTCGACGTCCACGCAGATCGCCACGCCGCCGTTCATGGTGATGGCGAGCGGCTGGGCGCCGCCCATCCCGCCGAGCCCACCGGTGAGGGTGACGGTGCCCTCGAGCGTGCCGCCGAACCGCTTGCGCGCCACGGCCGCGAACGTCTCGTACGTGCCCTGCAGGATGCCCTGGGTACCGATGTAGATCCACGACCCGGCGGTCATCTGGCCGTAGGCGGTCAGGCCGAGCGCCTCGAGCCGGCGGAACTCGTCCCAGGTCGCCCAGTCCCCGACCAGGTTGGAGTTCGCCAGGATCACGCGCGGCGCCCACTCGTGGGTGCGCATCACGCCGACCGGCCGGCCGGACTGGACGAGCATCGTCTCGTCGTCGCCGAGCGTGGTCAGGGTGCGCACCAGCGCCGCGTAGGACGGCCAGTCCCGGGCCGCCTTGCCCGAGCCGCCGTAGACCACGAGCTCCTCGGGGTGCTCGGCCACCTCCGGGTCGAGGTTGTTCTGCAGCATCCGCAGCGCTGCCTCCTGGCCCCAGCCGCGGGCGGTCAGGGTGGTGCCGCGCGGGGCGCGCACGGTGTGCGGGACGGACAGGTCGGTCATCGCGGGGTCCTTCCGGGGTGCGGCGGACATGTGGTCAGAGCAGCTCGTGGCCGTCGGCGGCGAGCGCGGTGCGGGCGGCGGCCAGCAGGCTGCCGTCGCGGACCAGGTCCACGGCGGCCTCGATCTGCGGGGACAGGAACCGGTCAGGGCCGGGCGCGGCGACGCGCTCGCGCAGGGCGGCGAGCACCGCGGCGGCCGTCCGGGACGGCGCGGCGTCGGGGTCGGTGCGGGCGCGCAGGTCCAGCGCCCGGCATGCGGTGAGGATCTCGACGGCGAGCACGTCGCGCAGGCCGTCGACCGCCCGGCGCAGCTTGAGGCCGGCGGACCAGCCCATCGAGACGTGGTCCTCCTGCATGGCCGAGGACGGGATCGAGTCCACGCTCGCCGGCACGGCCAGCCGCTTGAGCTCGGAGACGATCCCGGCCTGGGTGTACTGGGCGATCATGTGGCCGGAGTCCACGCCGGGGTCGTCGGCGAGGAACGGCGGCAGGCCGTGGCTGCGGGCGGTGTCGAGCATCCGGTCGCTGCGTCGTTCGCTGATCGAGGCGAGGTCCGCCACCGCGATCGCGAGGAAGTCGAGCACGTAGGCGATGGGTGCGCCGTGGAAGTTGCCGTTGGACTCCAGCCGCCCGTCGAGCGTGACCACCGGGTTGTCGATCGCGGACGCGAGCTCGCGGCGCGCCACGGTCAGGGCATGGTCGAGGGTGTCCCGCGCCGCGCCGTGCACCTGCGGGGCGCAGCGCAGCGAGTAGGCGTCCTGGACCCGGGTGAACACGCCGTCGGTGCGGTGCTGGACCAGCGCGGAGTCGTGCAGCACGTGGCGCAGGTTGGCGGCCGACGCGGCCTGGCCCGGGTGGGGGCGCAGCTCCTGCAGGTCGGCGTCGAACACCGTGGACGAGCCGCGTAGCGCCTCGATGGTCAGCGCCGCGGCGAGGTCAGCGGTGGAGATCAGGACCGACAGGTCGTGCGCGGCCAGCAGCAGCATGCCGAGCATGCCGTCGGTGCCGTTGACCAGGGCCAGGCCCTCCTTCTCGACCAGGGTGACCGGCTCGATGCCCGCCGCGGCCAGGGCGTCGGCGGCCGGCAGCAGGGCACCGGTCGCGTCGCGCACCGTGCCCTCGCCCATGACCGCCAGGGCGCAGTGCGCGAGCGGGGACAGGTCACCCGAGCACCCGAGCGAGCCGTACTCGTGCACCACCGGCGTGATCCCGGCCGACAGCAGGTCGGCGTAGGTCTGCGCGACCACCGGCCGGACCCCGGTGCGCCCGGTGGCCAGTGTCGACAGGCGCAGCAGCATCAGCGCCCGGGTGACCTCACGCGGGACCTCGGCGCCTGAGCCCGCGGCGTGCGAGCGGACCAGGGACCGCTGCAGGTCCTGACGCCGCTCGGCCGGGATGCTCGTGGTGGCGAGCGCCCCGAACCCGGTCGAGACGCCGTAGTGCGGACGGGAGTCGGCGGCGAGCTCGTCGATCACGGCGCGGCCTGCGGCGACGGCGGCGCGCGCGGCGTCGGTGAGCCGCACGGGTGCGCCGCGCCTGGCCACGGCGACGACGTCCTCGGGCCGGAGCGGGCCGACGTCGACCATGACCGCCAGGTCGCTGCGCGCGAGGGTCGGCTGGGTGAGCATGGCGTCAGTCAAACCCTCGCGCGGGCCCCGCAGAAGGCCTCAGAGCCGCGAAGTGTCCGAGATCCTGGACACCTCGCCGGCGGCCTCAGCGGGGGCGCGGCGCGGTGAGGGGGTCGTGCCCGCCGAGCCGCCGGGAGATCAGCGTCGCCGCGCCCCGGGCCGCCGCCGCGAGCTCTGCCCTGCGCTCCGCGGCGACGAGGTCCGCACGGAAGGTCAGCGCGACCGCGGCGACCGGGTAGTCGAGGTGGTCACGCACCGGCACGGCCACGGACGCCAGGCCCTCGGTGATCTCACCGTCCTCCTCGGCCCAGCCGCGGGCCCGGACCCGGCGCAGCACGGCCCGCAGCTCCGCGAGCGTCCGGGGCCCCGAGCCGTTGCGGTCGACGAGCGCGGCCGAGCTGGGGAACAGCGCCCGCACGTGCGAGGCGGGCAGCGCCGCGAGCACGGCGCGACCGCTGGCCGTGAGGTGGGCCGGCAACCGCACGTCGACGTCGGTGACCAGCGTCGGCCCGCGGGTCGCACGCTGCTCCACGAGGTACAGGGTGTCCCGGCCGTGCAGCACCGACAGGTGCGCGTGCAGCCCGGTCTCGTCGACCATGGCCGCGAGCACGGGACGGGCGATCCGGGCGAGCGGTGCCTGACGGGCGTACGCCGCGCCGAGGTCGAGGGCGCTCAGCCCGAGCCCGTAGGCGTGCTCGTCGGCGAGGTGGACGACGTACCCCTCGCTGACGAGCGCCTGGAGCAGCTCGTACGCCGTGGAGCGCGGCAGCCCCAGGTCGCGGGCCACGGCCGCGGCCCCCACCGGCGCCGCCTGGCGGGCGAGGTGGGTGAGCACCGCGAGCGCGGCACGTGCCGCCGGGGGCCCCTGCCCCATCGCACCCACCTCCGTCCGGCCCGGTGTGCCCATCCTCTACCGGGCGGCGCTGTGGCCCTGGAACGGCGGCGCCGGGTTCGGGCAGTGGAAGAACGGCCCGCCGGCCGCCGCGTGGTACTCGTACGTCGCGCCCGCGGCCTCGAGCACGAGCCGCGACCCTGCGACGAGCGCCTGCGTGTACATCATCCCCGGTGCGGGGCACCCGAGGCTCCCGTCGCGCCACGTGACGTCCTCCAGCGATCTCACGGTGACGCCGGACGGGGCGATCCCGAGCGTGGACGCGAGGTCCGCGACCGCGGCCGCGACCGGCCCGTTCGTCCCGGGGACCGCCGGTTGCTGATTCATGGACCCCCCGCGTGGCGCTGAAGATTGACGTCCGCAACGTTACCTACGGGACTTTTGTCCCGAATATGGTGACCTCACCGATCAAGGGTGACCGGTCCGCCGACTTCCACCGGACTCCGGTGGTGTCGGCCGCTCCCTGGAACGAGGGAAGGTATCGGGAAGTGTCACGACGACTGACAACAGTGCTCGCGGCTCTCGTGCTCGCAGCAGGCGCACTCGCACCTGCCGCGGCGAGCGCCCAGACGACGACCGACGATCCGACGACCACGACGGCGAGTGACGACTACGTCGTCATCACGCTGAACGGCCAACCCGCGGCAGCCGACGACGCGACCAAGACCAACGGTCGCTTCGACCCGACCTCGCAGGGCTACGCCAAGGCGCTGTCCCGCATGGAGCGGCAGCACGAGCGCTTCGCCGCCCAGCTCGCCAAGGTGGCGCCGAGCGCCGAGATCGTGGACCAGTACTACGTCACGGCGAACGCCGTCGCGGTCAAGCTGAACGGCGCGAGCCTGTCGAACGTCGCGAAGATCTCCGGCGTCGAGCGCACCCAGACCTCGAACCTGTACTCCCTCGACATGGACCAGAGCGTCGGCCTCATCGGCGCAGACCAGTTCTGGAGCACGATCGGAGGCGCGGACAACGCCGGCAAGGGCGTCAAGGTCGGCGTGATCGACTCCGGCATCGACCCGAGCCACCCGTTCTTCGCCTGCAAGACCATCCACTTCGGCGGCATCTACTACAGCGGCGTCGGCGTCATGCCCAAGGTCCCCGCGCTGCCCGCCATCGCCGGCCCCGGCTACATCCCGTCCCCCGGCGACCCGTTCTACTTCTCCTCCTCGCACGGCACGCACGTGGCCGGCACGATCGGCGGCTGCGCCGGCACGACGATCACGGACCTCGAGCCGTGGGCCTCGGCCGGCACCACGCTGTCCGGCGTCGCCCCCGGCGCCGAGCTGTACGACTACAACGTGTTCCCGATGTTCGGCGCCGGCTACGTCGCCTTCGGCGGCTCGGCGTTCTCGCACGACATCGCGCACGCCATCGAGGACGCCGTCAAGGACGGCATGGACGTCATCAACATGAGCCTCGGCGGTACCCCGCAGGGCCCGCACGACTTCCTCGCCGAGGTGTCCAACGAGGCCGTCCAGGCCGGCGTCGTCGTGGTGACCTCGGCCGGCAACGAGGGCCCCGGCAGCTACACGGTCGGCTCGCCCGGCAGTGCGTCGGAGGTCATCGCGGTCGGCGCGAGCACCAACAACCGCGGCATGGGTGTGCAGATCAAGGTCGTCGACAACGGTCCGACCTACGCGGCCGTGCCCGGCGACTTCCCGGACTTCGACGGCAGCACCTACCACATCGTCGACTGGAGCGGCACGGACAACGAGGCGTGCTCGGCGGCCGGAGCCGGTGACCACACCGGCCAGGTCGTCGTGATCGCCCGCGGCACCTGCTCGTTCAGCCAGAAGATCGCCAACGCCAAGGCGGCGGGCGCGGCCGGTGCGATCGTCTACACCTACGCCGGCCAGGACCCGATCGGCATGGCGACGACCCCGGGCTACGACGACCAGATCCCGGCCGTCATGGTCAGCTACGACGCCGGCAAGGCGCTCGAGGCCGGAGCCGACGCGGTCATCACCGCGCCGGTGATCGTGCCCGAGACGCCGGACCTGCTGGCCGACTTCTCCAGCCGCGGGCCCGTGCCGTTCACCTACGCGGTCAAGCCCGACGTGGTGGCCCCCGGCGTGAACATCCTGTCCTCGACGGTCCAGTTCACCTACGCAGGCATCACCGGGACCAGCTGGGAGCTGTACAACGGCACGTCGATGGCGTCCCCGCACGTCGCCGGGGCAGCCGCGGCACTCCTGGGCGCACACCCGACCTGGACGCCGCAGGACGTGAAGTCCGCGCTGGTCACCACCGCCGACGCCTCCAAGCCCGGCGGCTCGGTGTGGGAGCAGGGCGGCGGCCTGATCAGCCTCCCGGCGGCCGACGCCGCGGCGGTGACGTTCTACCCGGCGAACGCCTCGTTCGGGGTGTTCAAGGGCAACGCTCCGGCGAACGGCTCGGTCGACATCGCGATGAGCAGCAGCGCCTGCTCGGTCGTCGACACGACGGGTTCGGCGTACGCGAGCGCCAGCATCGCCGGGTCGACGCTCACCGTCGACTTCATCGGAGCCCGGGCGGCCGCGACCGGTCTGTACGACGGCTACGTGGACGTCGACTGCGGGGCCGACGGCAGCTACCACCTCCCGTGGGGGGCGGTCGTCAACCGCTGACACATGACGGAGCGAGGGGGAGCCGGACGGCTCCCCCTCGCCCGCGCGCAGGCTCGCCGGCCTCACCTGGGCGCACCTGCTCAACGACGGTGCGGCGAACTACCTGCCCGGGGTGCTGCCGGCCGTGCTCGTCGCGGTGCACCAGCCCGTCCAGATGGCCGGCGTCCTGATCGCGTCGCTGACGGTCGGCCAGGCGCTGCAGCCGCTGCTCGGGTGGGTGGCAGACCGGGTCGGAGGCCGCTGGCTGGTGGTCCTGGGCCTGCTGCTGAGCTCGGCGGGCGGGGCGCTGCTCGGCGTGACCCACGACCTGGGCATGCTCATCGTGCTGCTGCTGATGATCGGACTGGGCAGCGCCCTCTTCCACCCCCAGGCGCTGTCCGGCGTGCGGAGCCTGCTCCGCGGCAGGCAGGGCCTGCCCACCTCCGTGTTCCTGGTCGGCGGCGAGCTCGGCAGGGGCATCTGGCCGGTGGCCGCGAGCCTCGTCGCCACCCACCTGGGGCTGGAGTACCTGTGGATCATCGCGATCCCGGGGCTGGTGACCGTCGCCCTGCTGCTGCGCTGGGCCCCGGACCTGCCGGCCCGGCCGCGCGCGGTGGGCCGGATCCGCTGGCGCGAGCACGGCCGTCCGCTCGCGCTGCTGCTCGGCTATCGCGGGACCCGCGCGCTGACCAGCTTCGGGCTGGTCACCTTCCTGCCGGTGCTGTGGCACGTGCGAGGCAGCAGCCTGGTCGCCGGCGCCTCGCTCATCACGACGATCATCGTGTCAGGGGTGATCGGCGACCTCGCGGGCGGCCACCTCGCCGACCGGTTCGGCCGCCGGCCGGTGCTGGTCGTCTCGGCGGTGGCGACGGCGGCGCTGATCCTGCCGGTGGCCTACCTGGACGGCCCCGCGGTGTGGGCCGCCGCGGCATTCCTGGGGCCCGCGCTGTTCCTCACCGCCTCTCCCGGCGTGCTCATCGGGCAGGACATCTTCCCCGAGAACCGCTCGATGGGATCCGGGATCGCCCTCGGGCTGGCGAACGGGATCGGTGCCCTGCTGGTCCTGGCCCTGGGGCTGGCGATCACCGACGCGACGGTGATCCGCGTCTTCTGGGTGCTGGCCGCCGCGACCGCGGCGTCGGTGCTCGCGGCGCTCGCGTTCCCTCGCGCGCTGATGCGGTAGGACCCGCCAGGCGTACTCGCCCTCGATGAGTAGGTGGCCCGGGGGCGACGCGCGAGGATGGCCGCATGAGCTTCCTCGTCGCTCCCGTGATCGCGTCGGGCACCCTCGGGGCTGCGGCGCAGCCGACCGTCTCGGGCCGGGGTGTCGTGCTTCGACCCTGGCGGGACACGGACGTCGCCGAGCTCGTCGCGGCCTACTCCGACGACGCGATCCGCCGCTGGCACGCGCTCACGCTCGACCCGCAGGAGGCGGCGCAGACCATCGAACGCTGGCGCGCCGGGTGGCGCGCCGAGAACGCCGCCAGCTGGGCCGTCGCCGGCGACGAGGACCGTGTTCTCGGGCGCGTCGGGTTCCGGGTCATGCACCCCGGGGACGGGTCCGGCGAGCTCGTCTACTGGACCATGCCCGCCGCGCGAGGCCGGGGTGTGGCACGGGCCGCCGTCGAGGCCCTCGTCGGGTGGGCGTTCGAGACGGGGTTCCATCGGCTCGACCTCATGCACTCCACGGCCAATCCGGGGTCGTGCCGTGTCGCGCTGGCCGCGGGCTTCCGCGCGGAGGGGACGCTGCGCAGCGCGGTGCTCCACGCGGACGGCTGGCACGACATGCACCTGCACGCGCGCATCAGCACCGACCCTGCACCCGAGGGCGCACGCGCCGTGTGACCGCCGGCGCCGCGCGCCGCCGTCACACGACGCCGGCCAGCGCCTCGTCCACCAGGCTCGCGGTCCGGGTCACCTCGGGGTGCTCCACCATGTCCAAGTGGTCGCCGACGGCGCGGTGCACCACGATCCCACCGGCCGCGACGCCGCTCCACGACAACCCGGACGGTCCGAGCTGCGGGGCCTCGAAGCACACCAGACCCACCGGCAACCGTTGCGGGTGGTAGCCGTTGGACAGCCGGACCGCAACGTTCACCGACTCGGCCATCTCGCGGACCCGCAGCGCGTCCGGGCTGGACCCGGCCGTGGCCGGCCCGGCGTCCGGGATCGCCACCTCGCCCGGCAGGAGCCGGGGGCCCGACGGCCGCACGACCCGGCGCAGCGCTCGCCCGGCGAAGCGGAACCCGGTGCGGAGGGCGTGGGCCGCGCCCGCGACGAGCCCCAGCGACCTCGCCTCCGCCAGCGCGCGCCGCGCGCTGCGCGCCACCCGTGCCACCCTCGGCTCGGGGTAGAGCCGCGCGGCGCGCAGCGCCGTGAGGTCCTCCCCCTCGACGTAGGGGTTGTTGCTCAGGAACGAGTCGAACAGGAGGACCGGGCCGGCCAGCGTCTCACCCCGGGCCAGCAGCTGGCGGGCCATCTCGAACGCGATGATCCCTCCGGCGCACGCACCGCCGAGCAGGTACGGACCGGTGGGCTGCACCGCGACGACCTCCTCGACGTAGTGCGCCGCCACGTCCTCGAGGCGGGGCGCGTCGACGAAGGCCCGTCCGCCGGCGTCCCGTGCGGACTCGGCGCGCACGCCGTAGACGGGCCGCTCGGGGTCGAGCTCCTCGGCGAGCGCCCGGTAGAAGAACACGTAGCCGCCCCCGGCGTGCACCAGGAACAGCGGGGTCTTGGACCCGGTCGATCGCAGCGGCACGACCAGCGAGGGCGTCGGCGCCTCGTTGCGGCGCAGGGTCTCGGCCATCGCGCGGATGGTCGGCCGGCGCCGGAAGTCGCCCGCCGACAGGCCCTCGGCCACGACCCCGACGGCCCGGCGGGTCCGAGCCAGCAGCTCGTCGACCAGGTCGCGGTCGCCCTGGAGCGCCAGGAAGTCGTCGTCCGGCGAGACGTCCTGGACGCCCAGGACCTCGCGCCACACCCCGGTGAGAGCCTCCACGTAGCCGTCGTCGGCGTCCGGGCCGCGCATCGACTCGACAACGGCCGCGAGGGCCTCGACCGTCGAGGCCTCGATCATCCGGTCCAGCGGGACGTCGACCCCCAGCTCCGCCACCACCTTGTTGAGCATCTGCAACGCGAGCAGCGAGTGACCGCCGATCTCGAAGAAGTCGTCGTGCACCCCGATCCGCTCGGTGTGCAGCACCTGCGCCCAGATCCCGGCGAGCTGCCGCTCGACCGGCGTGCGCGGCGGGACCAGGCTGCGGCCGACGGCGGCCTGGGCGTCGTCGACGTCCGGCAGGGCCTTGCGGTCGACCTTCCCGTTGGGCGTCAGGGGCACGCTGTCGAGCGCGACGATGTGGCTCGGCACCATGTAGTCCGGCAGGGCGGCGCGCAGGTGCTCGCGCAGGTCCTGCGCCGTGGGCTCCTCGCCGTCCCGGGCGACGTAGTACGCGACCAGGACCGGGGTGGCGGCGCCGACCGAGCGGGCGTCGACCACCGCCTGGCGGACCGCCGGGTGCTCGCCGAGGATCGTCTCGATCTCCCCGAGCTCGATGCGGAAGCCGCGGATCTTGACCTGGTTGTCCAGGCGCCCGAGGTGGACGACCTTGCCGTCCTCGGCGAAGCGGACCAGGTCGCCGGTGCGGTACAGCCGCGCGTCGGGCGTGGTGGAGGTCGGGACGGTGACGAAGCGCTCGGCCGTGAGCTCGGGTCGGTCGTGGTAGCCGCGGGCGAGCCCGTCCCCGCCGATGTACAGCTCGCCGGGCACGCCGACGGGGGTGGGCCGGCCGCCCCGGTCCAGGACGTGGAACGTGGTGTTCGCGATCGGGTGGCCAACGGTGATCGGGTCGTCGGGCGAGACGATCCGGTCGACGGAGGACCAGATGGTGGTCTCCGTCGGGCCGTACATGTTCCACAGCGCTTCCGTGCCGTCGAGCAGCGGGCCCACCAGCTCCGGCGGCAGGGGCTCGCCGCCCACCAGCACGGTGAGGCCGGGCGTGCCGGTCCAGCCGGCGTCCAGCAGGATCCGGAAGGTCGCCGGGGTGGCCTGCAGGATCGTGATGCCGCCGCGGTCCAGCCGCTCGCGCAGCCGCCGGCCGTCGATCGCGTCGGCGCGGGAGGCGATCTCGACGTGCCCGCCACTGATCAGCGGCAGGAACAGCTCGAGCCCGGCGATGTCGAAGGACAGCGTGGTGACCGCGAGCAGCGAGTCGTCCGGGCCGCAGCCGGGCGTCTCACGCATGGACCACAGGAAGTTGGTCAGCGCGCGGTGCGGCACCTCGACGCCCTTGGGCCGTCCGGTCGAACCGGAGGTGTACAGCACGTAGGCCAGGTCGTCCGGAGTCGCCCGGACGGGGCTCGGCGCGCGTCCCTCCCCCGCGCCGGTCGCCGCGTCGGCGACGTCCTCGACCATCAGGACGGCGCACCCGTCCGCGGAGACCGCCCCGGCCAGGGCACGCTGGGTGACCAGGACGGTGCTCCCCGAGTCCTCGAGCATGAAGTCCAGGCGGTCGGCGGGGAAGGCCGGGTCCAGGGGGACGTAGGCGGCCCCGGACCGCATGACGCCCAGGACCGCGACGAGCATGTCGATCGAACGGTGCAGGCACACCCCCACGAACGTGCCTCGACCGGCGCCGTGCGCCTGCAGCTCCCCCGCCAGGCGGTCCACCCGCCGCAGGAGCTCGGCGTAGGTGACCGTCTCCTCGCCGAAGGTGACCGCCCGGTCCTGCGGGCGTTCGGCCGCCCGGGCCTCGACCAGGTCGATCGTGGTCGATCCGCGAGGGTAGTCACGGCCCGTCTCGTTCCAGGCGGCGAGGCGCGCACGCTCCTCGTCCGGCAGGATCTCCATCGCCGCGATCGGTGTCCCCGGGTCGCGGGTGCACGACTCCAGGAGCCGGCGGAACTGGGCGATCCACGACTCGCGCTGGGTCGGGCTGAACAGCTCGGTGTTGAAGTCGAACGAGAGCGTCAGCTCGCCGGTGCCGGCCAGGTCGTGCACGTGCAGGAGGACGCTCCCCTCGCCCCACGTGGGCCGGTACCAGCGCGTGTGCGCCGGCATGCCGGCGACGTCACCGACCGCGACCTTGACCACGTTGAGGGCGACGTCGTACAGCCGGCCGCCGGGGTTGCCGGCGGCGTAGGGCAGGTGGCGCATCACGGTGAGCGCCTCGCGGTGCACCTTGGCGACGACGCTGCGGAAGGAGTCGTCGTCACCCACCGTGACGGTGAACGGGTCCTGCTCCATCAGCAGCCCGACGGTGTCCGCCGCCTCGGACGGCCGGTTCTGCCACGGCACGCCGATGGAGCGCCGCGGCTCGCCGCTGGTGCGGTACAGCTGGGTGAACAACGCCGCCGCGAACACGCTGAACAGCGAGAAGTCCTCGGACACCAGGCGGATACCGTCCTGCCCGGCGAGGTCCCGGATGCGGCGGGACATCTCGGCGCCCAGGGCGACGTCGTGACGCTCACGACGGTGCAGCGAGTCCCGCGCGAGCGACCGGCCGTCGAAGAAGACCATCGGCGGCGGGGCGCCGGTCATCCGCTCCTGCCAGAACGCCTCGGTCGCGGCGTACCCGGGAGCGCTCGTGAGCTCCTCGAGCCCGGACATGTAGTCGACCAGCTGCGGGTGGTCCACCGGCCGCAGCTCGCCGGTGTCCGCGAGCTGCCGGTACCGGTCGCTGAGCCGCTCGACGAGGAGGGTCAGGGAGGTCGCGTCCGTCACGAGGTGGTGCTGGAGCAGGGCCCACGCCCACCGGTCCTCCGACAGCCGCACCAGGGTCGAGTCGAACAGCCGGTCGGAGAGGTCGAGCATCAGGTCCGCATAGCCCCTGGCCCACTCCTCCAGCGCCACCTCCGCGTCGGGCTCGCCGGACAGGTCGACCAGGGGCGAGCGGTAGCTCAGCCGCTCGCGCACCCGGAACCGCGGCTCGGGGGCCTCGTCGTCGACGGCGAGGCGCAGCGCGTCGGTCCCGTCGATGACCGCCTGGAACGCTCGGTCGAAGAGGCCGCGATCGACGTGCCCGTCGATGACGACCACGGCGAGCTCGTTGAACACGGGGAGCCCGGGGGCAGCCTGCTGACCCAGCCAGATGTTCAGCTGGTTGCGCGTGAGGTCTCGGACGGTGGCGGTTCCGGCAGCCAGAGGTGGGGGTGGCATGGAACGTCTCCTCGCTCGGAGAGCGGTGGTGGGGTGGGCGGGCTACCCGGGCGGGCCTCCTGGGGTTCGCACCCGCGTGATCGCGGCGGCGCAGTCGTCCAGCGAGAGGCGCGAGGCGTCGGCCCACATGTCGTAGGGCAGCTCGACGTCGAACTCCTTCTCGATCCTGGTCAGCAGGTGCACGAGCGCGAGCGAGTCGAGACCGACCCCCTCGTGGCCGAAGGGCACGTCGCCGGCCACCTCGCCACCCCGGTCGCCGAGGACCGACGCCGACAGCACGGTGCGCAGCCGGTCCACGACCTGTGCGGTCTCCATCACGCGCCTCCGCTCAGCTTGCTCATCTTGGTCTCCTCCGCGGACTCGAGGGAGTCGACGACCTGCACCTGCCGGGGCACCTTGTGCTCGGCGAGGTTCGACCGGCAGAACGCGAGGATCTCCGACTCGGACGTGGGACCGGAGACGGTGACGGCGGCGTGCACGACCTCCTCGCCCTGCGGGTCCTTGGCGGCGAAGGCGCGCGCGCCGGTCACCCCGGGGACCTGCTCCAGCGCGCGCACGACCTCGGCGGGATAGACCTTGAGGCCGCCGACGTTGATGACGTGGTCACGACGGCCGAGCAGGAAGATATAGCCGTCGGCATCGATCACCCCGATGTCGCCGGTCCGGTACTCCGTGACGCCGTCGCCGAGGTCGATGAAGGCCTCGGCGCGCTCGCCGCTGACGTAGCCGCTGCCCACGCCGCGGCCGCTGGCCGCGATCTCGCCCTCCTCGCCGGGGGGAAGCGTGTTGCCGTCCTCGTCGATGGCCCGGACCTGCACGGCGATCGCCTGCCGGCCGACGGACCCGGGGTGGTCGAGCGCCTCGCTGGGCACGTTCGCGGCCGCGAAGCCGGTCTCGGAGGACCCGTAGACGTTGCAGACCGCGATGCCCCACGCCTCGTGGAACCGCGCCACGAGGCTGGGCGGGAGCGGGGCTGCGGCCGACGCCATGTAGCGCACGTGCGACAGGTCCGGGGCGTCGGCGCGGCCGGTCTCGAGCAGCACCCGGTACATGCTCGGCACGCCGAGGAACATCGCCGTGGCCGGGTGCGCGAGCGCGCCGAGGACGAGCTTGGGGATGAACGAGGCGTGGGCCACCGCACACGTGCCCGCGAGGAGGACGGGCAGGATCGCGAGGTGGAAGCCGTAGGCGTGCGAGAGCGGCACCGGCGCGACCACCCGGTCACCGGCTCGCAGCCCGAAGGTCGCCACGCAGTTGTGCGCCTCGGCGACCAGGCTCCGCTCGGTCATGCCCACGCCCTTGGGCCTGCCGGTGGATCCCGAGGTGAACTTCACGATGGCGAGGTCCCCGGCCGGCCGGGGCTCCGACGGCTGCTGCCGCACGAGCGTGAGGTCGGGGTGCCCGGCGCCCAGGGAGCCCACCGCCACCTCGGTCCCGCCCACGGCGTGCAGGACCACCGGGACCAGGTCGGAGGCCACGAGGAAGGCGTCCGGCGGCATCTGCTCCGACACCGCCTGGAGCTCGGAGTCCCGGGAGCGGGAGGAGACCAGCCCCACGGTGACGCCCATCGAGCGCAGCGCCAGGAAGGCCGGGAGGAACGTCGGGGTGTTCCCCAGCGCCAGGTGAACCACCGAGCCCGAGCCCAGGCCGGCGTCGCCGAAGGCGGCGGCCAGCCGGCGGGAGGCCGCGACGACCTCCTCGAACGTCAGGGAGGCACCGGGCGACTCGATGGCCACGGCCGCCGGCGACCTCTGGGCCGTCGCCAGGAACATGGTCCAGACATCGGCAGGCCCGGCGTCGGTCGCGGTCATGTCACGAGCTCCCATCGGTGGCTGGGCGTCGCGGCCGTGCGGGCAGCGGACCGGCCGCTGAGATCGTCCGCCCCCGCACCACCCCCCTGCCCCCTTCGTGATACCGATCTCATGGCGTTCCCTTGGGGAACCTGCTCCCTGGACCGTACTCGGGCAAAACGGACAGCAGCAATGACGTTCGACCCGAATCGCCCGATCGGCCCACGTCGGTCGGGTGAGCGGAGTCCGCCTCAGGCCGCCTCCTCTCGGTCCGCCCGAGAGCCGCGGCCCTCCTGCCCATCCACCTCGGCATGCGCCGGGCGTCACACGCGGCTCGTCTGGCGCAAACACATGAAGCGTGCTTCACTTATCTCCCAGGAGGGGAGTATCCCCGAGCGTGCTTCGTCGTCAGGACGGCCGGCCCATGCCGGCCCGGCGAGCCGGGCCCTGAGGGCCGGGAGAGACCTCCGGTCACCGCTGGACCGGAGGAACCGATGACCACCACGCAAGCTGCTCTCGCACGCCCGTCCGCGGCGACGTCGCCGCAGGTCGGCCCGCCCGACCCCGCCCTCGTCCTGCGCCTGCAGGGGGCGCGCGCCTACCCGTCGGTGTCGATCCTCATGCACACCCGACCCGGCGCGTCGATGCACCAGACCGACCGTTCCCGGCTGCGCGGGCTGGCGCGACAGGTCGCCGACCGGATCGCGGCGGAGGACGCCGGGTCGGACGCGCACCAGCACCTGCTCCACGAGGTCGACCGGGTGGTCGACGCGGCCGCGGCCGACCCGACCGGAGCCGCGGTGGCGCTCTTCGTGAACGCCTCGACCTCGCTGCGGCTCACGCTTCCCGTCGAGGTGGTCGACCGCGCCGTCGTGGATCCCACGTTCGCCACCCGCGACCTCGTGCGCGCGATGCACCGCACGCCGCGGCACAGCGTCCTTGTCCTCTCCGAGCGGCAGGTCCAGCTGTACGAAGGGGTGTTCGGCAGCGTGCGCCCGGCACCCGGGCGCCGCTTCCCGCTCGAGCGGGGGCGCGACGACCGCGCTCCCCGGGGCCGGCACCCCGACCGGCCGCGGCTGCGCGACGCCGAGGTGACCGCGTTCCTGCGCGACGTCGACGACGCGCTCGGCGCGCACCTCGCCGCCCGCCCCATGCCTCTGATCGTGGTCGGTCCGGCCAAGCTCCTGACGATCTTCACGGGCCTCTCGCGGCACCTGGGGCGGTTGGCCGGCACCGTGACCGGCAACCTCGCCGGCGCACCGCTGGACCAGCTGGCCGCCCGGATCCGCCCGGTCGTCGAGTCGTACCTGCGCTCCCGGGAGACGGAGGCCCTGGCCCTCGTGGACCGCCGGGTCGGCGAGGGGCGCGCGGTGAGCGGGATGGCCGCGGCGTGGCTCGCGGCCCGACGCGAGCGCCCGGAGATGCTCGCGGTGGAGGAAGGGCTCTTCGTGCCGGCCCGGCTCAGCCCCGACGGCGACCATCTGACCCCCGCGGCCGACGTCGACCACCCCGACGTCATCGACGACCTGGTCGACGAGCTCATCGAGACCGTGCTGCACCGCGGCGGCTGGGTCGCCCTGGTGTCCGACGGCGCGCTCGGCGAGCACGACGGTGTCGCCCTGACCGTCCTCGACAGGTTCTGAGGCTCCGGTGGACACACCCTTCTGGCTCTGGCTCGCGGTGATCGGGCTGATCGTCGCGATGCTCGCCGTCGACCTTCTCGCCCACCGCCGCGCCCACGTCATCGGCGTGCGCGAGGCCGCCGCCTGGTCGGCGGCGTGGGTGGCCGTCGGCGTCGGCTTCGGGGCCTTCGTCTGGCAGGTCTACGGCGCCGATCGAGGCGGCGAGTACTTCGCCGGGTACCTCATCGAGAAGTCGCTCGCGGTGGACAACGTCTTCATCTGGGCGATCCTGCTCACCTACTTCGCCGTGCCCCGGCAGTACCAGCACCGGGTGCTGTTCCTGGGGGTGGTCGGCGCGCTGGTGTTCCGCGGCGCGTTCGTCGCCGCGGGCGCGGTGCTCATCGAGCGCTACTCCTGGGTCCTGTACCTCTTCGGGGCGTTCCTGCTGGTCACGGGCTACCGCATGCTGCGGGCACGCGACGAGCACATCGATCCCACGCGCTCGCGCACGTTGCGGCTGTTCCGCCGCTGGGTGCCGATGACCGACGCCTACCACGGGCAGCGGTTCGTGGTGCGGCGTGGTGGGGTGCTGCTCGCAACCCCGCTGCTGGCGGTGCTCGTGCTGGTCGAGGTCACCGACATCATCTTCGCGGTCGACTCGATCCCGGCGATCTTCGCGGTGACCGACGAGCCGTTCCTGGTGTTCACCGCGAACGCCTTCGCCGTGCTCGGGCTGCGCGCGATGTACTTCCTGCTGGCCGATCTGGTCCACCGGTTCGTCTACCTCAAGACGGGCCTGGCCCTGGTCCTGGTGTGGGTGGGCCTCAAGATGATCCTCAAGATCGACCTCTACTACGTGCCCACCTGGGTGTCGCTCGCGGTGATCGTGACGATCCTGGCGGTCGCGCTGGCTGCGAGCCTGCGGGCCACCCGCGGTCAGGGTCGGCGGTCCGTGGCAGCGCCGGCCGAGCCGCCCTTCCGGTTCGCCACCGCCGCCGAGCTCGACGAGCTCGAGCCCGTGTGGGGGCGTCGGCGGCCCGCGCGGGAGGGGGCGCCGACGCCATGATGGCTTCCGTGCCAGAGCCCGAGGACCGGCCCCGACCCGAGGTACCCCGGTGGACGTTCCTGACCCACCACGCGCAGGTCCTGCTGGTCGTGGCCGCGGACCGCACCACCCGGGTGGCCGATATCGCCGCCCGGGTGGGCATCAGCGAACGAGCCACCCTGACGATCCTGGGCGACCTGGAGGAGTCGGGATACCTCACCCGCGAGCGGGTGGGTCGGCGGACGCACTACCGCGTCGCGCGACACCGCCCGCTGCGCCACCCCGAGCACCGCGGGCACGAGATCGACGAGCTCATCGCGGTGCTGAAGCCGCAGACCTGAGCGCGGCCGTGAGCCGTGGCGACGCTTGCCGCCGACGACCGACCGAGACCACCCGGGGCCGATCCGGTCCCAGCGCCCGACGCCTCCGCGCCGAGACCACCGGCGCAGCGGCCTTCGACCGTCAGTCACGCACCCGCAGCAAGGCCGCGGTCGCGGCCAGGGCGGCGACCGTCGCGCCGTAGAGCACCACCGTCGTCGGCAGCCCCGCGTGCGCCACCACGAGCCCGGCCACGATCGTCGGCAGCCCGAAGGCGAGGTAGCTCACGATGTAGACCGCCGCGAACAGCTCACCTCGCTGCTCCGTGGGGACGGTGGGCGACAGTGCGCGCAGCACCCCGTTGAACGCCGAGCCGAACCCGGCGCCGGCGACGACGGTGCCGATCGCGACGAGGGCGGCGGACGCGTCCACCACCGCACCGGCCGTGAGGGCACTACCGACCGCGAGCAGCGTCGTGCCGGTCAGGGCGACATTGCGCGGGTGCCGCGCGCCCACCGCGACGAAGGCGGCGACCGCCCCGGCGGCCATCAGCAGCGCCACCACCGCCGCCTGACCCACGTGGCTCGTCACGTGCAGCACGCTCCCGGCCAGCGGCGCGCCGAGCGAGAGGTACAGGCCGCCGGTGGCCCAGGTCGCGACCAGGGCGGGGACGCTGCGCCAGAACACCGAGCGCGCCCCGGCCGGCACCCCGACCCGGGGTCGCAGCGAGCGCCACACCTCGGAGTGCCGCGGCGAGGTCTCCGGCAGCGCCCACACCAGCGCGGCCAGCAGCAGGTGCACGGCGGCGACCGTCGCGAAGAGCTCGCCGCGCACCCCGGGCACCCGGTCCAGCAGGAACCCGCCGACCAGGGCGCCGATCGCCAGGCCCACGAACGGGCCGGCGCTGTTGACCAGCGTGCCGCGCACCGGCCGGTCGGCCGGCGCAAGGTCCGCCACCGCGGCGGCCATCGTGGCGGTGAGCACCCCGGTCGCGACGCCTTGGACCACCCGGGCGACCAGCAGGGCGCCGGTGGACCGCGCCGCGCCGAACAGGAGCATGCTGCCCGCGAGGGCGACCAGGCCGCCCGAGAGGACGGGCCGGCGTCCGACGTGGTCCGACAGCGAGCCGGCGACCAGGAGCGCCACCAGGAGGGCGCCGGCGTAGACCGCGAAGATGCCGGTCAGGGTCGACGTCGAGAACCCCAGCTGGTCCTGGAGGACCGGGTAGAAGGGCGAGGGTGCGCTGGCTCCGACGAGCACGGCGACGGGCACGACGGCGGCGAGGCCGAAGGACGCGGCCCGGCGCGTCGACGGGCTGCTGAGGGGGACCGTGCTGACCGACATGGCAGTCCTATCGTTCGATACTTCTGGAACTGTCTGAGCGTAGGCGCCTGTCGACGATCGTTCAACTAGAATCGAACCATGACGAGCGGCCGGCCCCTCCCACACCCGGCGCGGGACGACCTCGAGCTCACCCAGGTGCTCTTCGCCCTGAGCGACCCGGTACGCCTGGACCTGGTCCGCCAGCTCGCATCGGGCCCCCAGGAGATGGCCGACTGTCTCGCCGTCGAGCCCCCGCTGCCGAAGTCGACCAAGTCGCACACCATGAAGGTGCTGCGCGAGGCCGGCGTGATCCGCAACGAGCCCCGCGGGCGCAACCGCATCGTCTCCCTGCGGCGCGAGGACCTCGACTCCGCCTTCCCCGGCCTGCTGGACGCCGTCCTCGACGGCGAGGGGACGGCCTGACGGCGCTGCGGCCCTGGACGCCGCGCTCCGTCACGCCTCCGTGTCAGGCAGCGCACCCTCGTTGGCGCTGCGCGGATGCCACTTCCGGTCGTCGTTGACGTAGGCGTAGTAGGTGCCGATCAGCAGCCCGCCGCCGATGAAGTTGCCCACCAGCGCGATCGCCACGTTGCCCGCCGCGAGCCCGACATGCACGCCGTGCGCCAGGCCGACCACCAGGAACAGCACCGTGTTGGCCACCGAGTGCTCCAGGCCGAGGAACGCGAAGATGAACACCGCGACGATCATCACCAGCGACCGCGTGAGGTCGTCCTTGATGAGGCCGTTGTAGACCATGAGCATCGCGATGTTGATGCAGAAGTTGCACAGGATGGCCCGGACCAGCAGGTCGCCCCAGCCGCCGGGGCCCGAGGCCACGTAGTCGAGCTTGTGGTCCACCGAGGCGACCATGAGGTCCATCACCGCACCGTCGGTGAGCGACGACAGCCGCAGCAGCCCGGCGAGCACCAGCCCGCCCACGAGGTTGCCGAGGTAGCACAGGGTCAGCAGGCGCAGCGCGTGGCGCCACCCGGTGCGCCGGTAGTACGCGCCGACCATCACCAGCATCATGTTGGAGGTCAGCAGCTCGGACTTGGTGTAGTAGATGAACACCAGGGCCCAGCCGAAGGTCAACGCCCCGGCCACCGCTCCGACCCCGGCGAAGGAGCCCGCGCCCGCGGCCGGCAGCTGCTCGAACGCGACGCGCACCCCGTACGACGTCACGTAGAACAGCCCGATGAGGAACCCCGCCATCGCCGCACGCTGCAGGTAGCGGTTGCGCAGCTCACCGGACATGTGGGTCTTGGTCACCAGCGCCTCGAGCGCGGTGGAGATGAACACCTTGCCGGGGAAGAGCTGGAGCGGATCCGCCGCCATGCGCACCTCCAGGTCGCCGGGGGTCGTCCGGGGCGAGACTAGCGGGCGAGGGCCGCGCCTCAGGCGCGTTCGTCGCCGCAGGCGCGGTGCTGCCTGTCCTGGTGTTCACCGCGAGCACCTTCGCCGTGCTCGGGCTGCGCCCGCACTACCGGGTCGCGCAGCACCACCCGCTGCGCCATCCTGAGCACCGTAGGCACGAGGTCGACGAGCTCACGGCGCTGCTCAACGGGGAGCCCTGAGCAGGACACGGTCCCGGACTCGACACGGTCCCGATCCCAGGAGAACCAGCCATGGCCACCCGTACCCCGATCGAGATCCCGGCCGAGAGACTCGCCGGCCTGCGCCGCTACAACCTGGTCGCCGGGGTGGTGCACGCGGTCCAGGCCGTCGCGATCGTGCTGCTCGCCACCGACTTCCGCCTGCCGGTCACCGCCCAGTACCTGGGCGGGCCGCCCGGGTCGACGAACTTCGAGCGCGTCGCGCTGTTCGACGTGCAGCTGGCCTGGGGCGTGTTCGGCTTCTTCGCGCTGAGCGCGATCGCCCACCTGTGGCTCGTCACCCCCGCCGGCTTCCGGCGCTACGCCGCGGGCCTGGCCCAGCAGCGCAACATCGCCAGATGGGTCGAGTACGGGCTGTCGTCCTCGATCATGATCTTCCTCATCGCACAGATCACCGGGATCACCGACATCATCGCGCTCAGCGCGATCTTCGCCGTCAACGCGGCGATGATCCTGTTCGGCTGGGTCCAGGAGAAGTACGAGGTGCCCGGCGAGGGCGGGATGCTGCCCTTCGTCTTCGGCAGCATGGTCGGCATCGTCCCGTGGCTCGCCGTGGTGTTCCTGCTGATCGCGCCCGGTTCGACGTCCGGCGCCGAGCCGCCGGCCTTCGTCTACGGGATCATCGTGTCGATCTTCCTGCTGTTCAACACCTTCGCGATCAACCAGTGGCTGCAGTACAAGCAGGTCGGCCGCTGGAAGGACTACCTGGTGGGTGAGCGCGCCTACATCACGCTGAGCCTGGTCGCGAAGTCGCTGCTGGCGTGGCAGGTGTTCGCGAACACGCTCGCGCCCTGAGGGTCGGCCGGACGTGGGTCCGGTCGAGGGAGCGGGCGCCCGGGTTCACCGACGGGCGTAGCGTGAGCCACCTCAGACCGCGGCGCCCAGCACCACGGCACGTGTTGCGACGGAGGGACATCCGATGGCGTCGAAGAACAAGGGCGGCCGCGAGGCCCGCAAGCCCAAGCAGGAGAAGAAGCCCAAGGTCCACGGAGCGACCGGGGCTGTCACCGATCTGGGCGGCAAGGGCACCAAGGGGACGTCCGCCGGGAAGTGACTGCGGACGGACCTGCGTCGGTCCCACCGGCGCCGTAGCCGACTAGCCCGAGCCGACGTCCGTGGCGACCGGCAGGAACACCCGCATGGCCGTCGGCCCGTCCTGGGCCCACGAGTGGTACGGGACGAGCCGGGCATGCTGAGACCCGCGCCCGGCGCCGCCGGACACCTCGGCCGGACCGTACGGCGGGTGGCCGGGGCGCGCGGGACGGTCCGCGGCGGACACCAGCGTCACCGCCGCCCCGTCGCCCGTGTCCGCGAGCGGTGCGTCGACGTCTAGGCACAGGTCGGTGAGGTCGGGCGCACCGGGCAGGTCACGCGACTGGAGGCAGAGCACCACGGGGCCGCGTTCGACGGCCACCGTGCCGCGCAGGCCGTCGATCCGCGGGTCCGGCCAGGTCAGGCGCGGCGCGGTCGGGAGGTCCAGGCGCCACACGTCCGCGACGCGCAGGTCGTCGAGCACGGCCCACCCGGGGTCGACGACGCGGCCCGGG
Source organism: Actinomycetales bacterium (assembly GCA_020444245.1). Classification (GTDB taxonomy): domain Bacteria; phylum Actinomycetota; class Actinomycetes; order Actinomycetales; family Cellulomonadaceae; genus Actinotalea. The sequence goes on along the minus strand of JAHLLI010000005.1, from coordinate 18,048 downwards.
TCCGTCGCGTGGCCGGGCGCCGGAACCCGCGTCAGCGTGGCCCCGTGCGCCCAGTCCGGCACGCGCAGCCGGAGCGAGGCCCGCGGTCCGGGCGTCTGGACCACCTCGAGCTCGACGGTCCCCGCCGCCGGGTACTCGGTCCGCACCTGGAGCACCAGGACGCCCGAGTCGAGCTCGACGCGCAGCTCGCCGGTCGCGTACTGCATCAGGGTCAGCGTGTCGCCCTCGACGGAGGCGGCGTAGGCCTGCCAGGCCGCGAGCGTGCGGGCGACGTTCGTCGGGCAGCAGGACACCTCGAACCAGGGCGCGCGGAGCCCACCCTCCGCCCGGGGGTTGACCTGCTCGGCGTCCGCCTCCGTACCCGCCGTGCGCTGCTGGAGCGGGTTCGCGTAGAAGAACGCTCGACCGTCCGCCCGCGGCGAGGTCGCGATGATGTTGAACATCGTGCGCTCGATGAGGTCGGGGTACCGCACGTCCCCGGTGGCCAGGTAGAGCCGCCAGCTGACCATGACCGAGGCGATGCCGGCGCAGGTCTCGCAGTACGCCCGGTCAGCGGGGAGCTCCCAGTCCTCGCCGAACCCCTCGTCCTGGTGCCGCGACCCCATGCCGCCGGTGAGGTAGGTGCGCCGCTCGACCGTCCGGGTCCACTGCCGCTCGACGGCGTCCACCAGCTCGGCGTCGCCGGTGTCCACCGCGACGTCGACGGCCGCGGCGGCGAGGTACAGGGCCCGCACGGCGTGGCCACGCCACACCTCGGCCTCCCGGACCGGCTGGTCGTCCTGGAAGTACGCGGGCCCGAGCAGCGGGATCGGGTCGAGGAGTCCCCGGCCCCGCCGCTCGAGGAACAGCCGGGCCTGCTCGACGTAGCGCGGCTCGTCGAGCGCCCGTCCGAGCTCGACCAGGCCGAGCTCGATCTCCGGGTGGCCGCAGATCGCGACCGTCCCTTCGGGCCCGAACTCGCGGCAGACGTGGTCGGCGGCACGGCGCGCGATCTCGACCAACGGGTCCGGCCCCGCGGTGCGGAACCGCGCGACGGCCGCCTGCAGGAGGAAGCCGGTGCAGTACAGCTCGTGCCCCGAGGACATGTCGCTGTAGCGCGGCGCCTGGCCGGCGTGCCCGTAGGCGGTGTTGAGGTAGCCGTCCTCGTCCTGGGCGGCGCCGATCCGGGCGGTGAGGGCGGCCAGCTGGCGCGACACCCAGGGGTCGCCGGTCCGCACCTCCTGCCACACCATGGCCTCCATGAGCTTGTAGACCTCGGAGTCGGAGAACTGCCAGCCCGGGCGGCACTCGTCGGTGGTCCCGGTCGCCACCCGGTCGAAGTTGGCGAGCCAGCCGAGTCGCTCCATCCAGGAGAGGCAGTGCTCGAGGGTCGCGTCCCCGTTGACCTGCTGGCGGGTGCCCCAGAAGCCTCCCGACAGGGTGAGCTCGCCCACCCCGATGCCGCGGCGTCCGCCCGCGGCCACGACCGGAGCGAGACCGGCCGGGGCCGCGGCGGCACGCTGGACAGCGGTCATCGTGCACCCGCGTCGGCGCCGAAGGCCGTGACGAGCCCGGGCTGGGCACCGTCCCGGAGGAAGACCGGGATGACGTCGATCGGCGCCTCGGCGGTGACCCGCCGCCCGCCGTCGAGCACCCTGCCGGTCGCCAGCTCCGTCCACGCGGCGCCGGCAGGCAGGTGGACCTCGCGGGACGTGACGCCGGGCTCCAGGACGGGGGCGACCAGCAGGTCGGGCCCGTACATGTACTGGTCGGCGAGGTCCCAGCAGGCGGGGTCGTCGGGGAACTCGTGGAACATCGCGCGCATCACCGGCTGCCCGGCCTCGTGGGCGGCCCGCATCACCGAGCGCGAGTAGTCGCGCAGGTCCTCACGCAGGTGCACGTAGCGGGCGAGGATCCGGTAGACGTCCTCGCCGAAGCTCCACAGCTCGTTGTCCGCACCGCTGTCGGCCCTGCGGCTGCCGTCCGCGGCGGCGACCCGCTCGGTGGGCTTGCGGTCGCCGTGCATGCGCATCACGGGGCAGAACGCGCCGAACTGGAACCAGCGCACCAGCAGCTCGTGGAACGCGGGGTCGGTGATGTCGCCGTCGTGGAAGCCACCGATGTCGGTGGTGAACCACGGGATGCCCGCGACCCCCATGTGGAGGCCGGCGGTGAGCTGGCGGCGCAGGTCCGTCCAGCTGGAGTGGATGTCGCCGGACCACACCAGGGCGCCGTACCGCTGGCTCCCGGCCCAGGCGCACCGCAGCAGGTTGACCACACCCTCCTGTCCGGCGGCGACCTGGCCCTCGTAGAACGCGCGGGCGTAGGCCTGCGGGTACAGGTTGCCGACCTGGAGGTTGGAGCCCAGGTGGTAGCGGTAGTTGTCGAAGTCGTAGACGCCGTACTCGGGCTCGGCCTCGTCCAGCCAGAAGACCTTGATGCCCAGGTCGTGGTAGTTGGCACGGCACAGGTCCCACACCGCGGCGCGGGTCTCGGGGTTGGTCGTGTCGAGGAACACGCTGGGACCCTCGAAGCCCATGTGGACGTCGATGCCGCGCTCGGCGTTGACCAGCAGGTTGCGGCGCTTGAAGTCGGAGAAGTTCTCCGACTCCAGCGAGACCTGCGGCCACACGGAGACCATCAGCTCGATGCCCAGGTCGGCCAGCTCGGCGACCATCGCCGCCGGGTCGGGCCAGAACTCCTCCTCGAACCGGTAGTCGCCCATCTTCGGCCAGTGGAAGAAGTCCGCGACGATGACGTCCATCGGCAGGCCGCGGCGCTTGTGCTCGCGCGCGACCTCGAGGAGCTGTTCCTGATTCCAGTACCGCAGCTTGCACTGCCAGTAGCCCAGCCCGTACTCGGGCATCATCGGCGCGTGCCCGGTCGCGTCCGCGTACGCCGCCGTGATCTGCGCGGGCGTGTCACCGGCCGTGATCCAGTAGTCGAGCTGGACCGCGGACTCCGCGACCCACTCGGTGCGGTTCGCGGCGAACGTGGCGCGGCCGATCGCGGGGTTGTGCCAGAAGAACCCGTACCCGGCGCTGGAGAGCACGAACGGGACGCTGGCCTGGGAGTTGCGGTGGGCGAGCTCGAACGTGCTGCCCTTGAGGTCGAGGATGTCCTGCTGGTACTGGCCCATCCCGTAGAGCTTCTCGCCGGGGTTCGGCTCGAACGCCGCCGCGACCTTGTGGTCGCCGCCGATGATCGGGGTGAAGGTGCGTGCCTTGAGCCGCAGCGAGCCGCCCGCGTCGAGCTCCTTGAGCAGGGTCGCGCCGGCCGCGTCGAGGTACTCCACGGTGCACCGCCCGACCTCGTAGCCGAGCGCGACGTCCAGGAACCGGCGGGCCCGCAGCACGGCGGTGATCCGGCCGTTGCGCACGGTCGCGACGTCGCCGTCGACCGTGACCTCGACCGGGGTGGGCGCGGGCTCGAGCAGGGCGAAGCCGGTCTCGACGACGGCGCCGGCCCGGGTCGCGCGGACGCGCAGGCTGTCGGGGCCCCACGCCTGGACCATGAGGGTCTCGCCGTCGCCGCGCCAGACGACGCCGTCGGCGAGGGACTCGAAGCTCGTGCTCGACACAGTGTTTCTCCGGGGTCGACCGGCACTGCCCGTCGCCGGGCGGTGCACGCGGACAGGGATGAGGTCAGTCCTTGACGGCGCCGGCGGTGACGCCGGCGGCGACGTACTTCTGGGCGAGGATCAGCAGCAGTGCGGTAGGGATCGACGCCACGACGGCGGTCGCCATCATCGGCCCCCACTCCTGGTTCTGGGCGCCGATGTAGTTGTAGATGCCCATGGTGATCGGGCGGAGCGGGCCCCCCTCGCGGTCCAGGGTCGAGGCGAACAGGAAGTCCGACCACGCCCACAGGAAGGCGAACAGCGCGACGGTGATGGCCGAGTTGCGCGAGATCGGTATCACCACCGACCGGAAGGTCCGCCAGTGCGAGGCACCGTCGAGCTTCGCGGCCTCGATGAGCTCGTCCGGGATGCCTCGCATGAAGGCGGTGAAGAGCATCACGGCGAACGGCACCGCGATGGTGGAGTCGGCGAGGATCAGGCCGGGGATCGTGTCCAGCAGGCCGAGCCGGTTGTAGATCGAGTAGAACCCCAACGCCATGACCACGGCCGGGATCATCTGGGCGACGATCAGCACGAAGCTGAGCGCCCGCCCGCCCGGCATCCGCAGCTTGGCGAGCCCGAAGGCCGCCGGCGCGGCGATCACCAGGGTGAGCGCCACGGTGCCGACCCCCACCGCCAGGCTGGTGCCGAGGAACGGCAGCTGCTCGTGCAGGACCACCCGGTAGTGGTCGACGGTGAAGTCGAACGGGAACGGCTGGCTCTTGCGGATGGACTCCCGCCGGGTGAACGAGACGTTCACCATCCAGTACACCGGGAAGAGCATGATCCCGGTCAGGACGAGGGCCAGGGGCGTCTTCCACCAGGCGCGAGGCATGGCTCAGCCCTCCTCGTGCCGCTGGACGGCGACGTAGATCAGCCCGAACGCCAGGGCGATCACGAGCAGGATGCTGCCCACCGCCGAGGCCTCGGAGTACTGGATGACCCCCGAGGTCCCCTTGCCGAACGCCATGCCGTAGGACCAGGTGGCCAGCGTCTGGGAGGTCCCCGTGCCGGTCGTCATGATCCAGATGATGTCGACGACCTTGATCGTGTAGACGAGGCCGAGCAGGAGGGTCACCAGGGTCACCGGACGCAGCAGCGGCATGGTGATCGACCAGAAGCGGCGCCACGGGCCGGCGCCGTCGATCGCCGCCGCCTCGTACAGCGTGGTCGGGATGTTCTGCAGGCCCGAGTACAGGATCACCAGGTTGAACGGGATGCCCAGCCAGATGTTGGCGATGGTCACCGACATCAGCGAGTGCTGGGCGTTGAGCCACCACACCGGCTCGATCCCGAACCAGCCGACGAGGGTGTTCATGGCGCCGTTGTCCGGGTTCATCATCCACTGCCAGGTGGTGGCCGAGACGATCACCGGCAGCAGCCACGGGACCAGGAACATCGCCCGCAGGGTCGCCGAGAGCTTGAAGCTGCGGTGGAAGAACACGGCGAGCGCGAGCCCGATCACGTACTGGAAGGTGATGGAGACCAGGGTGAACGTCGCGGTCTGGCCCACGATGCGCCAGAACTTCGGCTGCCCGATCACCTCGCGGTAGATGTCCAGCCCGACGAACGGCGCTCCCCCGCTGACGAAGGTGCCCCGGTCGTAGCGCTGCACGCTCATCGCGACGTTCTGCACCAGCGGGAAGGCGTAGAACACCACCAGGTAGACCAGCAGTGGTGCGACGAAGGCGACCGCTGCCCATCGCGCCCGCGACCTGCGGGGCCTGGGCGGCACGGCCTCGCCGGTGGTGGTCGCCTCGGCGACCAGCGCGCCCGCTGCGTTCGTCATGTCCAGTCCTGAGCTCGGGGTGGGTGGGTCGGGCCGGTGACCGTGGTGGGGCGTGAGGTCCGCACGCCCCACCACGAGGCGTCAGCTGCCGGCGGCGTCCTTGAAGGCGGTCTCGACCGCGGCGGCGTCACCGGCGGCGTTGAGCGCAGCCTGCTCGGCCTCGGAGAGCTTCCCGGAGACGGCCGGGTAGTCCGCACCGAGCTCGGTGGTGCGGCCCTGGGCACCGGTGATGATGTCCACCCACGGCGTCCACAGGTCGTTGGACGACACCTGGGCGGCCCGGATCTCCGGGTTGGCGGACAGGTAGCCCAGCGTCTCGCTGGTCTTGGCGGCGTTGTCCCCGCCGACCAGGCAGTCGATGACGGCGGCCGCGTTGGCGTAGTGGTCCGAGGCGTCCTTCGACTGCAGCGGAGCGACCGCGAACTCGCCACCGGTCGGCACCGGGGCCAGCCCACCGTCCTTGCCGGGGATCGGCACCATGCCCACCGTGAAGTCCTCGTTGTCCGCGGCGGCCGCGGCGAACCAGGAGCCGTTCTCCGCGAAGCCGTACTCACCGGTGAGGAACAGGTCCCAGGACGCCGACTGGTTGTCGTTCAGCGCCGAGCGCGGCGCCCAACCCTTGCCGACCCAGTCCGAGAGCAGCTGGCCGGCGCTGATCGCCTCGGGCGAGGCGAGGTCGGAGAAGTCGGCGCCCGCACCCCAGAACCACGGCTCGAACTGGAAGCTGCCCTCCTCGCCGGCGATGCCGGAGAACGTGATGCCCTTGGAACCGCTGGCCACGACCTTCTCGATGGCGGCGTTGAGCGAGTCCCAGTCCTTGATGCTCGCGGGGTCCACCCCGGCAGCGTCGAGGATGTCCTTGTTGTAGTACAGCGCGAGGGCGTTGGAACCCATCGGGACGCCGTAGGTGACGCCGTCGACGATGCCCGGGCCGAGCAGGTTCTCGTCGATGCCCGTGGTGTCGATCCCGGCCTGCTCAGCGGTGGCGAGCAGGCCGGAGGCGGCTGCGTCGGGCGTCAGCGGGTTGTCCAGCAGCACGACGTCGGGCGCGTTGCCCTCCTTGACCGCGGTGGTGAGCTGGTTGAACAGGTCGGTCTGCGGGGCGCTGGTGCGGGTGATCGTGGAGCCCTCGGGGGCGCAGGCCTTGACGAGGTTGTCCCAGTCCGACCCCGCCTCACGCTGCGGGTACGGGTCCCAGAAGGTGATCTCCGCGGTGGTGGTGCCCTCCGAGGCCGCCCCCGTCTCGCCGGGGGTCGCCACTCCCCCGCCGCCGGAGCAGGCGGTCAGGAGCAGGCCCGCGGCCGCAACCGCGCCGATCCCAGCCGCGGTACGCGCGCTGATCGTTGCCATCGTGTGATTCCTCTCGTCGTTGAGATCGGCCTCGTCGGTCAGCCGGTCACTCCCGGGTGGCCTGGGCCGGCCCGGGCCGGGGCCCGGGCGGCGCAGTCGCGCCCGTCGTGCTGCCTGGAACGCCGCTGCCGACAGCGTCGGCGAACCGGTTCGACAACCATGTCAGCGAACCGGTTCGCCGGTCAAGCGAACCGGTTCGCCACTTTGGTTTCAGTTCGATAACAGCGCGCTCCCGGCTCAGGCGCCGGCGGCGGGTACGACGTGCGGCGGCACACCGGTGCTGCCGCGGTCCACGAGGCGTGGCGCGACCAGCTCCACGACGTAGGGCTCGTCGCGGGCGGCGGCGACCTCGATCCTGCGGACCACGTGCCGCACCGCCATGGCGCCGAGCAGGTCCGCCGCGCTCTCCACCGACGAGTACGGCAGGGAGAAGGTGCGGGCGAACTCGTCGGAGTACCGCCCGATCACCGAGAGGTCGCGGGGCGCCTCCATGCCGCGCGCGTGCATCACGCTGGGCAGCGCGGCCACCGCGGCCTCGTTGTGCACCAGCAGACCGGTCACCTCCGGGTGCGCGTCCAGCAGGCCGTGCAGCTCCGCGCCGACCTCCGGCTGGTGCGTGGAGGCGAACGTGGTGAGCAACCTCACGCCCCGTTCGGCCGCGGCGGCCACCGCGGCGTTCTGCAGGCGCCAGACGTAGGCGCCGCCGCGCTCGATCACGTGCTCGGGCTGGGAGACGAGCAGGACGTCGCGGTGCCCCAGGTCGGCGAGGTGGTCGACCATCAGGCGCCCGGCCTCCTCGAAGCTGAGGTCGAAGACGTCGACGCCGGTGCAGTCTCCCGGCAGGCCCACCAGGGCGCCGGGCTGCGCCGCGTCGCGCAGCACCGGCAGACGCTGGTCGTCCTCGGCGACGTTCAGCAGGACGATGCCGTCCACCATGCGGGAGTCGGTGATGCGACGCAGGGCCTGCACCCCGCTCTCCTCGGTCACCAGCAGGACGTCGTACCCCAGCTCACGCGCGGTGTTGGACACGGCGAGGATGTACTGGAGCATCGCGGGGGCGAACTCGTCCTCGTAGAACTGCGCGAGCAGCCCGATCACCCGCGTCTGCGCGGTGGCCAGAGCCCGCGCACCGGCGTTGGGCGTGTAGCCGAGCTCCTGCACGGCCGCCGCAACGCGAGCCTGGACGTCCGGCGACGTCGGCCGCTTGCCCGACAGTGCGTAGGACGCGGTGCTGCGGGAGACCCCCGCCATGCGCGCGACATCCCCGATGTTGACCATGAGTCTTCCTTTGTCGAACTGGTTCGACGCGACGGTATCCCACGTGCGGGGGGTCGGGGGCGGAGCGGAGTTCGCGACGAGGGCGAGACCAGGCCTTCGGGCACTGGACGCCGCGCGCAGATGGGGGTGAGGTGGAGTCATGACGGATGCACGCTCTGCCTGGAACGACGCCGGAGAACGCCTGACGGGGTTGGGCGCCTCCCTCAAGCAGCACTACGAGGCGCGGCAGGAGGCCGAGGTCGCGCCCGAGGACAAGCCCGTGGCCGACGCGTTCGCCCGCGTCGGTGAAGCCCTGCAAGGCGCTTTCGATGCACTGGCCTCCGCGGCGAAGGACCCGGCGGTCAAGGACGAGGTCAAGCAGACCGGACGGTCGGTGGCCGACGCCATGGCGGCCACCCTCAGCGAGGTGTCCGAGGGGGTGCGCAAGGCGTTCGAGGGCGAGCGCAGCGACGCTGCCGCGAGCGCGGACGGGTCGACGCCGCAGGACGACGTGCCCTCCGACGACAGTGCGGGCGAGTGGCCGGACGTCAGTCGTTCGGTTCGGCCTCCCACGTCGTGACGACCGCCGTCCCGGCGGGCCACGAGACTCGGTCACGCCGCCTGACGTTCAGCCGATCCGCCGCACCGCCCTCCTGAGCACCAGGACGAGCACGACGATCAGAGCACCGGCGGCGACGCCCCACGCGCCAAGAACCACCCGGTTGCCTGTCCCCCAGCCCGTCGCAGCGCCAAGGACGATGCTGGCGAGCCACGCCCCCGCCGACCAGGCGACGGCTTCCACCGCGGTGCGGATTGCCGATCGGCCGCGCTCGAGGGCGTCCACGAGGGCATAGACGGCGACGCTGGTGACGACGACCGCGTAGAGGACGTCGACGCCGAAGGCGAACCACGCCCACACCGCGGCGGCGCCCGCGACGAGCGGCCACCACCTCCACCACTCGCGACGTGCCGGTGCGCTGCGTCGCGGCTCCGTCACGGGAGGCGCGGTCGGTGTGCCGTCGTCGGGTGTCATCTCGTTCCCCTGCCGCTCGATTCCCCGCTGCCCGCTCCGCGGCGCGGCGCTACGCACACTGCGACGAGGCCACCTTGGTCAGACGTCCGACGTTCGGCTTGTGCGCGATGTTCAGAAGCATGATCTGGTAGCAGCCCGTCGACTGCACACTCATGTTGCGCACTTGCTTGATCGCCGACATGAGCGCGGAGACACCCGTACTCACCCCAAGGAGCGTGCATCCGGCCCCCACGGCCTTCGCCCACGCCGCGGGCAGCTTCGCACCCAGGCAGGCTGCGGTCGTGACACCCACCGCAGCGCCCACCAGTGTCGCGGCGACGGCCTTCCACGCGTAGCCGCGGAGGTTCAGGTAGACGCCCCACCCATAGGTCAACAGAGGGTCAGCGACAACCGGGTATGCGGTGGCATCTGTCGTCGCGACCACCTGAACGACCTTCCCACCTGCGACCTCGTACGTGGTCGCCACGGGGGAGCCGTCCGCGGCGACCGCCCAGGGCGCCGCAATCTGGCCGACGATCGTGACCGCCCCGTCGACATTCCCCAGCAGGTCCACGCCACCGTCATCCCTGAGCCGCGGAGACACATCGTCACCGAGTCGGTACGTGAACGCGTGCACGCTTCGCTTGTCGGGGATGACCGTCTGGATCGAGACCGCTCCGTCAAGCGCCTGCACGGCGACGTCGGCGCCGAGGGCGGTCGCACTGGCGTAGACGACTGTCCCATCGGCGGCAACAACGGCTTTCCCGGTCTCGACCTCGTCGGGGAGCGTGAGGGCGATCGCGGGGCCACCCGGCGAAGCGAGCGACACCTCGTCGCCGTTCGCACTCATCTCCACGACGGGGCTGTCCGGGAGCGCCGCGACAAGCTCGCCCTCAGCGCGCTCCGATGGCCGGGCAACAGCCCCGAGGTCAGGCGCGACCTTGAGCGCGTCGACGACACGCTCCGTCGGGTCCGGAGGCGTCTCCGCCTGGGCCGAGCTCCCGATAGCGGCGACGATCGCCACCGCCACGACGCAGGCAAGAACCGACTCCCGTGAACCACGCACCGCTGCCCCCTACTGATTCCTGTCGGCTCAAGATCAGCCGCGGGCGTGAACGCTACCAGGCCTTCCTGCCGCGCAGCTCCCGCCCGGGCGCACATGGCGGCGGGCGGCACTCGCCTCTGCCCGAGCCCGGCGCTACCCCGGCTCCGCCGCCGCAGCCGCGATGGGCGAGGCGATGTGCACCAGGGCGTCGCCGGGATTGACGATCGGGGCGTTGGCCCGGCCGATCACCACGCCGTCCCGGTCGGCGCGCACCGTGCGCAGGGTCTTGCCGTACGAGTCGAACACCGACCCCAGCCGCTCCCCCACCACGACGTGCTGGCCAAGCTCGACGTCGAGATGCGCGATCCCGGTGCGCCGGGACCGGACCCAGCCGCTGCCCCGGCACTCGAGCGTCGGCGGCACGTCCTCGACCACGGGGTCGGTCATGCCCAGCGCGGCGAGCACCCGCCGCACCCCGCGGACGCCCGCGTCGACGGCGTACTCGTCGAGCCTCAGATTCTCCCCGCCCTCGTAGAGCAGCACCCGTGCCCCGGACTCCGCGGCCGCGTGACGGATCGAGCCGTCGCGCAACCGGGCGTGCAGGATGACCGGAGCGCCGAACGCCCGGGCGAGCTCGAGGGTGCCCGGGTCGTCGAGGTCGGCGCGGATCTGGGGCAGGTTCGCCCGGCGGTCGGCCCCGGTGTGCATGTCGATCCCGACGCTGCACTTGCTCACCACCTCGGTCATGAACAGGTGGGCGACCCTGGCGGCCAGTGACCCCCGGGCCGAACCGGGGAAGGACCGATTGAGGTCGCGCCGGTCGGGCAGGTACCGGTCCCCGGTCATGAAGCCCAGCACGTTGACGATCGGGACGGCGATCACGGTGCCGCGGAGCCGCTTGGGCTGCAGGGTGCGCAGCACCTGGCGGATCACCTCGACGCCGACCACCTCGTCACCGTGGACCGCCGCGTCGAGCCACACGACCGGCCCGTCCAGCCGGCCGTGCACCACCCGGACGGGCAGCGTGACGTCGCCGCCGGTGACCAGCCGGGTGATGAGCAGGCCGACCTCGGCGGCCGTGCCGGCCCGAACCCGGACGCTGCCGATCGGCAGGGAGTCGCGGGCCACTCACCGCCCCCAGTTCTTGCGGCGGATGACGCGACGGGGCCGCCCGCCGACGTAGGACCGGGCGGGGTCGACCAGGAAGCCCTGGCTCAGGGCGTCACGGCCGATGAGCAGCCGGAACCCCATCTCGTCCCGGTTGGACAGGGTCATCTCGGTGGTGACGTCGCGCCCGAGCAGCCGGATCACCATGGGCACCACCAGGCGTTCCTCACTGCCACCGTTGGACGAGCGCACCAGACGCCGGTCGATGACCGGGGCGTCCAGCCGCGCCGCGTCCTCGTCGGAGCGCTGCCAGGGGTGGATGGAGAAGCTCACCCACGGCTCGCCGTCCACGGTGCGCTCCTCGACGTTGAAGGCGTGGATGGCACTGGATCGGGCCCCAGTGTCGAGCTTGGCCTTGATCCACCGGACGGGCACCTCTGGCAGCCTCACCCACTCGCGCCATCCGGCGACCGCGCCTGGCTCGGGGAGGCCGTCGACGGTGTTTGAATTGGCGGGCTCTGCCACGCCGACATTATTCCGGGAAGCCCAGTGAAGCTCGCCATCCTGTCCCGCGCGCCACGCAGCTACTCGACCCAGCGGCTGCGGACCGCGGCCCTCGACCGGGGGCACGTCGTCAAGGTGCTCAACACGATGCGGTTCGCCATCGACCTGTCGGGGGACGAACCAGACCTGCTGTTCCGCGGCCGGCAGCTCTCGCAGTACGACGCGGTGCTGCCGCGCATCGGCAACTCGATCACCTACTTCGGCACCGCCGTCGTGCGCCAGTTCGAGCAGATGGACGTCTACACCCCGAATACGGCGAACGGAATCTCCAACTCCCGGGACAAGCTGCGCGCCACCCAGATCCTCGCGCGGCACCACATCGGCATGCCGCCGACGACGTTCGTGCGCGAGCGTGCCGACGTGCGCCCGGCCATCCAGCGGGTCGGCGGCGCCCCGGTGGTGATCAAGCTCCTGGAGGGCACCCAGGGCATCGGCGTGATCCTCGCCCCCGACCAGGGCGTCGCCGAGGCGATCATCGAGACCCTGCAGAGCACCCGGCAGAACGTGCTGATCCAGAGCTTCGTGGCGGAGAGCAAGGGCCGCGACATCCGCGCCCTGGTCGTCGGGGACCGGGTGGTCGCCGCGATGCGCCGCACCGCCCAGGGCGACGAGTTCCGCTCCAACGTGCACCGGGGCGGCTCGGTCGAGGCCGTGACCCTCGACAGCGACTACGAGGAGACCGCCGTGCGGGCCGCGCAGATCATGGGTCTGCGGGTGGCAGGGGTCGACATGCTGGAGGGCGAGGACGGCCCCCTGGTCATGGAGGTCAACTCCTCCCCCGGCCTGGAAGGCGTGGAGGCCGCGACCAAGCTCGACGTGGCCGGGGCGATCATCGACTTCATCGACAACCAGGTCGCCTTCCCCGAGATCGACGTGCGGCAGCGGCTGACCATCTCCACCAAGTACGGCGTCGCCGAGATCGTCGTGCACTCCGCCTCGACGATGGTCGGCAAGCCCATCTCGGAGTCGGGGCTGGCGGAGCGGGACATCTCGGTGCTCACCTTGCACCGGGGTACCGGGGTCATCCCCAACCCCGGCGGACGGCACGTGCTCGAGGACGGGGACCGGTTGCTGTGCTTCGGCAACCTCGAACAGATGCGCGACCTCATCCCAAGCCGGCGCCGACGGTCCCGGCGGGTGAGGAAGCTGCCGAAGACGCCGATTCACGAGTCGTAGAGGGAGGCTCGGGGCTGCGAGCCGCGCTGGCACACCCAGACGGCTCTTGCCGCGCAGACCCGCACCTGGTGAGCTCGACCCGTGGACACGGCACTCGAGGCGCGGCTACGGCTGCAGATCCTCGACTGGGTGCGCGAGCGCGCCGAGGCCAACGGCGGATTCCTGCACCGCCAGGAGCTGCTGAGCTTCCGCATCGACGGCCACGACCTGCCGATCATCGACTTCTCACGCGGCATCCGGAACCCTGCGGAGTTCAGCTCGACCCTGTCGATCGTGACGTCGGCCAGCGGACCCTACGACGACGCCGAGTCCGACGACGGCCTGCTCCACTACGCCTACCGCAAGGGTGACCCCTGGACGGGTGACAACCGCAAGCTGCGCACTGCGATGGAGACCGGCCAGCCGTTGATCCTGTTCCGCAAGGAGCAGCCCAACATCCTCACACCTGTGATGCCGGTGTATGTCGTGGACGACGAGCCCGAGAACCGGCAGTTCGTCATCGCGCTCGACGAGTCGTTCCGCTACATGGGCGACGTGCGCGAGCTGTCAGAACCGCAGCGCGAGTACGCCCGGCGCCTGGCCAAGCAGCGGCTGCACCAGCCGGCCTTCCGCACCCGGGTGCTGCTCGCCTACGAGACCCGCTGCGCCATCTGCGAGCTACGCCACGGTTCCCTGCTCGACGCGGCGCACATCGTCCCGGACTCGGAGCCGCTGGGGCTGCCGACCACGTCCAACGGTCTGGCGCTGTGCAAGATCCACCACGCCGCCTACGACCAGAACATGCTCGGCGTCTCGCCGGATTACCGCGTTGCGATCAACCACGCAGTGCTCGAAGAGATCGACGGCCCAATGCTCAAGCACGGCCTACAGGAGATGCACGGTCGGACGATCGTCGTCCCGACACGGGCCAAGGACCGGCCGGACCGGGACGGGTTGGCGTGGCGCTGGGAACGGTTCACACGCGCCTAACCACGGTGCTGGCGCCTCTTCCGGGCGCTCAAGCACGCGAACGCCGAGGCCGATGATCAAGCGCCGGGCATTTCGGCCCAGCGAGCGGGGGGAGCTATGGAAGCCGGCTATAGCGCCGAGGAGCAGGCGAGCAGGAAGGCACGTCGTCTCGAGAGGCTCAAGCGTGAGCAGGCGGCGCAGGACGTAGCCGACGCGGCCGCCCAAGAGCAGATCGCCCGGGCGCAAGAGGACATGCGCCGCTGGTCACAAGGCGCCGAGGGCGAACGGCTCGTCGCCGACACGCTGGGCGCGCTGGCCAGGTACGGCTGGATCGCGTTGCACGACGTCCACTGGCCCGGGCGACCGCAAGGGAACATCGACCACATCGCCATCGGGCCCGGCGGCGTCTGCATCATCGACGCGAAGAACTGGTCGGGTCGCGTCGAGGTGCGCGACGCCGAGCTCTTCCAGAACGGATACCGGCGGACCGAGGAGGTGGCCGGCGTCCTGCGAGCCTGCGACGCAGTCACCGCGCTGCTGGCACCCGAGCACCGCATGCGCGTGGCCCCGGTGCTATGCCTCGTCGCACAGGATCAGGAGCCGATCAAGGCACGGCCGGGATCCATGGTGGTGGGCAGGTACCAACTCGCTAAGACGCTGGTCGCACTGCCTCCGTGCCTCACGCCGTTCGATGTCGCCGACATCGCGCTCCTGCTCGGGCGTGAGCTCGGGGGCCCGAAGAGCCCCGAGCTCCTCACGACCGCCGAGTTGGCACGCGCCCCACGAAGGCGGCCGAACCGATCGCGGACCCGGACCACGAACGAGCGACGCAGCACTCGATCGCACCCTGAGGGCCCCGAACGTCAGGGCGCGGGGTCGGCGCGCAGGGCGCTCACGGGGTGTCTCGTCACAGTCGCAGGACTGATCACCGCGATGTGGTTGCTCGGCGCCCTCATCAGCATTCTCGGCAGGTAGGGAGGCTGCGCTTGCCGAGCGGACTCGCGGCGACAAGGAATGGACACGCGCCTGACGTCAGCCCGGGGCGCATCCGCGCACCAGGACGAATCGCCCTCGCCTCGCTACAGCCGCGTCGATTCGAGCATCGAAGCGGCCCTAGATCCGCACGACGAAGGCCCGGACCACGTGGTCCGGGCCTTCGTTCACAAGTAGCGGGGGCAGGATTTGAACCTGCGACCTCTGGGTTATGAGACGTGGTCGTCGCCCGATCCCAACCCGCTGACCAGCGTCGATACCGGCGTCGTCGCAGGTCAGCGCCTCGTCCGGTTCCAGACTGATCCACTGCGGTCCGCCCGGGTCCACCCGCGTCTGCATACCAACCGCATACCAACGGCAAGGAGGGGTGGGTCGCGACGGCTCAGCAGCTCTCGGTCCTGCCCATGAGGTATGCCGTGAGCACGGCGGTGCGCGCTCCGGTGACGCGGGTCATCTCCTCGCCGCCGTCGCAGCTGTACAGCCCGACCGTGAGCCAGTGATCGGCCTCCTCGAGGATCCGCCAATGGCCACCCGAGTCCGCCCACCGCGAGAGCACGTCAACCAGGTCGCCGGGCGACCGGTCGCCGACCCGCCCCGGCAGCGATTCTCGGACCACCGCGTCACCGCCTCCCGGCCGGACCCCGTCCCCTGCGAAACCGGCCGATACCCCATCACTGGGAGTCTCCGGCTCGCGGCCGGGCGCAGCCCCCAGCTCGGTCATCGGCCTTGCGCCCCGCCCACGTCACCGTCGAGTGCATGGAGCGCCACCGTCGAGTGAGCGAAGGCTCCGCCTGCTCTCATCTCCGCGGCGACCCACACGGCCTCCATGATCTGGCTGTCGGAGGCACCCTTGCGCCGCGCGAGCCGGGTGTGACCGGTGATGCAGTACGGGCACTGGGTGACGTGAGCGACCGCGACCGCGATGAGCTGCTTGGTCACCTCGTCCAGGGCCCCGTCAGCGAACACCGCCGAGCTGAACCGGTCCCAGGCCTCGTGGACCTGCGGCGCAAGCTCCCGGCGCCGCGACGCGATCCGGGGCGTGGGCTCGGGAAACATCGGTTGCGTCACGGTGCGCTCCTCTCACGCGACGAGCGGGATCGTCGCGTTCGGCTCGGACCAGGGCAGGTCGCCCGTGTCGTCGTTCTCGGCGAGGAGCGCCGCGGACGCCGCGACGATACCGTCGGGGTCGGTCCCGAAGTGGGCGCGCAGGGCCTCGCGCGTGTCCGACCACCCGTACCCGTCGGTCCCCAGTGCGGTGAACGGGGCGCGCACGAACCTGGCGAGCTGGTCCGGCAGGGCAGTGACGTAGTCGGTCACGGCGACCGTGGGGACCGGCGTCGACAGGGCCCGTCGTAGGTAGCTTGTGCGTCGGGGCCCGGAGGTGTGCTCGCGGTTCCACCGCTCGGCGTCCAGGGCGTCGTCGCGCAGCGCCTTCCAGCTGGTGACCGACCAGACCTCGGCCGCGATCCCGTGCTCCTGCGCAAGGCGATCCCTGGCCTGGCGCGCGGCGACCACCGAGGGGCCGGATGCGAGCAGGCGCACCTGCGCCGGCCGGCCGTCGGGAGCCGCGTCGAGCCGGTACAGGCCTGCGACGATCGCCTCGTCGACGTCGACACCGGCAACACCCGAGACCGCCGGCTTGGCGGGCTGGGCGTAGTTCTCGTTGTAGAGCGTGAGGTAGTAGAAGCACTCCTCGCCCTGGCCGTACATCCGCCGGATCCCGTCGCGCACGATCGTGGCGGTCTCGTAGGCGTATCCGGGGTCGTAGGCCCGGCACGACGGCACGGCCAGGGCCGCGAGGTGCGACGAGCCGTCGGTGTGCTGGACGCCCTCACCGGACAGGGTGGTCCGACCCGCGGTCGCGCCCACGAGGAAGCCCCGGCCTCGCGCGTCGGCCAGCGCCCAGATCAGGTCGCCGACACGCTGGAACCCGAACATCGAGTAGTAGGTGAAGAAGGGGATCACGGCCGTGTCCCAGGTCGCGCCCGCGGTGGCCGCGGCGGTGAAGTCGCCGAGCCCGCCGGCCTCGGTGATGCCGACCTGGAGCACCTGGCCCGCCGCGGCCTCGCGGTAGGTCAGCGGGAGCCCAGCGTCGACCGGGGTGTAGCGCTGCCCGCCGGGGGCGTAGATGCCGAACTCGCTGTAGAGCACCTCGAACCCGAAGCTGCGCCCTTCGTCCGGCACGACGGGTACCACGCGTGGGCCGAGCACCGGGTCGCGCATCAGGCCGCGTAGCAGCCGGGTGTAGGCCACGGTCGTGGACGTGGCTCGCCCGGAGGACCCTGCGTCGAACTCATCGAACACCCGCGCGTCGGGCTGGGCGGGCAGGACCGTGGCCGCCTCGGGGCGGCGGGGCACTACCCCGCCGAGCGCCGCGCGACGCTCGCGCAGGTAGCGAAGCTCGTCGGACCCTTCGGGCAGCGGCAGGTAGGGGGGCAGGCCGTCGCTGAGCTCGGCGTCGGTGATCGGCACGTCGAGGACGTCGCGGAAGATTTTGAGCTGGGGCGCGGTCATCTTCTTCATCTGGTGCGTCGCGTTGCGGCCCTCGAAGTTCGGGCCCAGGGCGTAGCCCTTGACGGTCTGCGCGAGCACGACGGTGGGTCCGTCACGGTGTGCCAGTGCGTCGGCATAGGCGGCGTGGACCAGACGCGCGTCGTGACCGCCGCGCCGCAGACCCCGCAACGTGGCCTCGTCGAGGGATGCTCCCAGTCGCGCCAGGGCCGGGTCGTCGCCGAACAGCTCGGCGCGCAGCTCGGCCGGCTCCAGGACGGTGAGCCGCTGCAGGTCGCCGTCGTTCATCGCCTCCAGCCGGGCCTGCAACCGCTGGCCCGCAGGATCGGCGAAGAGCGGCTCCCACTCCCTGCCCCACAGCACCTTGACCACACGCCACCCGGCTCCACGGAAAACGCCCTCGAGCTCGTCGACGATCCTCGTGTTCCCACGGACCGGCCCATCCAGGCGCTGGAGGTTGCAGCTGACCACGAACGTCAGGTTGTCCAGCCGTTCACGTGCCGCCAGCCGGATCGCCGCCAACGTCTCGGGCTCGTCGGTCTCACCGTCGCCCACGAAGCACCACACGTGCGCGGCGTCGGTGTCCACCAGCCCGCGCGCGGCCAGGTACCGATTCATCCGGGCCTGGTGGACGGCGTTTAGAGGCCCGATCCCCAGGCTCACGGTGGGGAACTCCCAGAAGTCGCCCATCGCGCGCG
>JAHLLI010000004.1 GCA_020444245.1 Actinomycetales bacterium | reverse complement strand
CCATAACTCCGATCCTTCCAAGGTTCGGAGTCTCCGGACACGCCGGGACGGCTCACACTGATCGACTTGGCCATTCCGGTTGAGGAGGTCCACCAGGGGCGAGCCGACACTACTCAGCTCGGTACGACGAAACTGGAGAAGTTCTTCAACTTCCACACGGTCGTGAACGCGAGCGAGTGGTTGTTCCACCACCCCGAGGACGAGAGGTTCGTCCCCGAGGAGCTGCCCGAGCCAACGCTCGTGACCGTTGCCATGTCGGGCGAAGACCGCGAGTTCGACGGCCAGCCGTGGTTCAGACCAGCGGGCGACGAGTAGCCCCTCACATCCCTCACATCGACGGCGTGGATGACTTGGATCTGCTGCACGGAAGGGTGCCGACGGTTAGTCACCCGGCCCGGGTGGCCCGTGCGGTCCTGATGGCCTCCGACTCGATCGGGTTCAGCCCGTCGCTAGGGAGTGAGCCCGGGCGCGCCGACTTCATCTAGAACGTCGCCGTGCAGCACGAGGTGCACGCCGTAGCCTGCCAGCGTGACGATGAAGCCACCGTTCCCTGTCGGGTCTTCGGACAGTCAGTCATGGGTGGAGTCGGTGACTCGCTCTCGGATGCCGGAACGGGCACTTGCCGCCACGGGTGACCCTGTCGCAGGGAGTCCGCTCGCGGCGGACGACGCCACCTTCCCGTCCGAGTACCTGTCGGACGCCACGAGGGGCTTCCTCGATGCAGCGCTCGATCACCTGTCCATGTGGTCGAACGCCGTGGCCCCGATGGTCTTCGTCAACGGCTCGACTGTTGCCAACCCGCCACGGCCATACTT
The DNA here is from genome assembly GCA_020444245.1 of Actinomycetales bacterium. GTDB lineage: Bacteria > Actinomycetota > Actinomycetes > Actinomycetales > Cellulomonadaceae > Actinotalea. Next base: position 279,414 of record JAHLLI010000004.1, on the reverse strand, counting down.
CGCGCTAGCCCGAGCTGCCATCGAGAGCGCCTCGCAGGCTGCATGGGTGCTGGAGCCCGAAGCGTCAACGGAGAGGGTCCGGCGACACCTGCGGCTACTCATCGGGAACCTCGAAGAGATGCGCAAGACTGCCGCGAAGACGCCTGGCGCCGACCCTCAGGAAGTCGACAATCGCATCGAACACATCCGACGACGCGCAGGCGACACGGTGCAGCGCGCCCCGAGCTACCTGGACATGGTTCGCGCGGTCGCGCGAATCGGAGGGTTGACACCCGACGACGCGGAGATCCTGTGGCGCACCGCGTCGGCCGGTGCGCACGGGAAAGCGTGGTTCATCGAGGCAACCCACCAAGTCACGGTCGGCTCCGAGTACGCGCCCGGACGATTCCGAACGGTCCGCCAGCCGGAGCCAGGGACCGTCTCCGCAACCGTAAGATTCGCGTCGGCGTTGGCGCTGCGAACCGTGCTTCGGTACATATCACTCGCCGGGCACGACTACGAGGCAATCGGCAACGCCGCCCTGAGAGCGGTTGCCGCGAACCTCCCACGGTCCGTTCCGGACCAGCCCACCCCCCGGACCGGCGAGACGATTGCCCGCCCTGACCGTGATCCGAACGGTCGATAGCGGCCACCGAGAGCGGCCGACGCGTACTAGCACCGCTCACCGGCGGACGCGCCACCCGCCGCAGTTAGCGGATGGCCGGCTGCGGCCTGTCGCTCCCGGCACGATCGCGGCGCATGACTGGACCCGAGCGCCGGCTACCGAACCGCCAGGCGGCCCTCTGCCTCGGCAACGGCCCGCGTCCATCCTTGACGCTATCCGCCTGAGCCGACCTCGGTCCGCATGGCCGTGAGGAGTCGGTTGCACTCGGCATTAAGCACTTGAAGGCGGTTCTGCACGTCGTTGATCGCGTCGACAGTGCCCTTCTCCAACATCGTGTTCGCGTCCAAGAACACGCCGTTGGCCGCGAAGTAGACCTTGTTGCAGGCCTCACTCACGGCTTGGCTTCCATAGAGTGACGCTTCGTCGTTGACCTCCGCAAGCGCCTCGTACACCGAAAAGAACGCTTCGACGTCTCGTTCGGCCTTTCCAGAGGCGTACCAGTCGTGCGGCTTCAGTGGCGGCAGCCACAGCTCCAGAGCTGCGCTCATCACTGCGCGCCGTGCACTCTCGATCCTGGCATAGAGTCCATGGCGCGACGCGGTGGTGATCCTCTGTCGCTCAAGGGCTATGGCGTGTTCGTGTCGCCGGTCCTCGGCGTCGATGGTTGCCTGAGCGCGTCGGTCCTCGGCATCAATTGCCGCCTTCGCGCGCCGTTCCTCGGCCCGCGCCGCGGTCCTGCCGCCGTAAATGGAACTGAGAAGAACCCCGATGAGCGCGATGAGTGACGGCACGGATACGAGGAGCACCTGGCTCGCGCTGAGGGTTGCGGCAGCCTGCGTCTGTTCGCCGGAGAGGAACATGGACGAGACGGTAGCGCTGCGCCCGCGGTGACCGCCGTGTCGCCGCCGCGCGGTGGCGCCTGCGCTGCCTGGAGCCAGCGACACCGCGCCCTGGTGGCGGGCACACTGGGAGCGTGAGCGAACCGGACCCGCCCCCAGAGACCCCTTGGGAGCCCCATTACCGGGCGTTCCTGGACCAGGGACGCTGGCTGCTGGCTGACCAGCAGCGTCGCCGACAGGGCTTCCGGAACACCGCGGCTACGCTCCTGGGGTTCGACGGTGTCGCGTTGACCCTGCTGATCGGCCTGGCGCCGTCTGACGGCTGGGTGGCAGGCATTGCGCTGCTCGGGGCGATCGCCGTCGGGGCATCTGCGTGGTTCGCAGTCCAGACTTTGCTGCCGAAGGACGCCGACTCCGTCGGGGTGGACGACACCCTCAACGGGTGGGTGGCCGTGCGACAGGGGGCGCTGCACTACTCCCCGATCCAGCACTTCGCGGAGATGCTGCTGACCACGCCTGAGGCACGCGCGGGCGACGAGGACGAAGGCGACAACGGCGACGCGCAGGTCCTGCGTTCCAACACCCGCGGCGCGAGCGAGGACGGGAATAGGCTTGCTCGATCGGCGTGGTCACTGTTGGTTGCGGTGCTGGTCCTGATCCTGGCGATTGCGGTGCAGGCTGTGCAAACCTGGGTCTAGGTGGGAGGAGAGCGCATGGCAGGCAAGAGCGAGAAGAACAAGGCCGCCCCGGCCGCGGTGCCGAAGAAGCCCGCAGCCCCGCCGCCAGTACGCGGCATCACTCTCAAGGCTGGCAAGCATCCGCCCGGAGATGGCCGGTGAGCGACAAACCCCGGACGGCGAAGCAGGTCCCTTCGCCGCCGAAGAAGCCCACCGCCCCGCCGCCGGTTCGCACCCGCCCGGTCAAAGAGGGGAAGCGCGATGAGCGCGGGTGAGCGCCATGCAAGGAGCGCACTACCCGCTGACCATTCAGAGCCGGAAGGTAGGTCCGCATGAGAGGGGCCGCGCGTCCCGACAAGGGGACGGCAAAGACGAAGCCAGCCGGACCGCCGCCAGTCAAGAACCCGAGCGAGACACGCTCCAAGCCGTGATCAGGAATTGGTGAGCCCGTCCTCGGGGTCCAGCCGAGAACCGTGGCGATCTACTGAAGCGGGGCACGCGGCAGGCGAGGGCCAGGCGGCGCATGCGGTCGCCCAGTGCGTGCTCATCGGCAGATACGGGTGAAGATGCCACGCTCGCCCACCCCCGCGCCCGGCCTGTCGTCCACTCACTTCGAGCCGCGACCCAGCGCGGAGGGCCGGTTCACGGCCGGTGCTCCCCGGCACGACATCCCGTCCGCGCGGCCCACTCCGCGAGCCTGACTCGAGCGAGCCCCAGGCGCTCGTGCCAAGTCAGGGGCGCGTCGGCGTGCGCCGTGGTGGCGTAGGCGGCCTCCCATGCGAGCTGGAGAGCGGAGAGTTCCTCGATGAGCTCCCAGTGCTTCGACCAGCACTCGGGTACGTTGCGGCGGTCCAGTCGGTAGTGGTCGACGAGCCAGGTGACCCACGGGTCGAGCTCGTCGAGGAGGTGCTGCTGCTCGGTGGCAGTGTGGGCGGCCCACATGATCGGCATGGGCGGGCCGCTGGGCTGGTGCAGGACGGGCTCTGGGAAGAACCCGTCGGGGGCCGTGTTCGGCATGGTCCTGGTCATCGGGTCGCGCTCCGTTCTATGTCAGGTGTCGGGGCTCGCGGGGTCGATGGTGGGGGCACCCGGATCGCTGTGGGCCCGCTCGTGGCGTCGTCGTGCGCGACGTGGGCGGCGACCTGGGTGCGCCAGGCCGACCGGGCGGCCAGGCCGGCGGGCGCCGGTCCGAGAGCGGCGAGCCACTCTGGCTGGGCGTCGATTGCCTGGTCGGTCAGGGCGTCGGTCCGTGCAGCGATGAGCTCATCGACATGGTTGAGGAGGCCGGCGACGTCGTCGGGTGCACCTGTTGTGTCAGGGACGACGCGGATGCACGTTGGGTCGTCGGCCTTGGTGTGCAGCCAGTCGTTGACGCGGTGGTGGAGGACGGCGGCAACGTCGACGGCAGCGCCGGTGCCGTCGACGGGCCGGCCGGCGATGAGGCTTGCCAGGACTTGGGGCATGAGGTGGCCGAGGGTGCTGCCGCGTTCGAGGGCGGTGATCAGGGGTCCGCGGGCGGGCGAGGTCGTGATCTGCTCGCACTGGTCGGCGCTCAGTCCCAGATCGGGGAACGTGGCGTCCCAGCGGTGGCCGGCGGCGTCGGCGATCAGGGTCTGGCGGATCGGCTCGAGGCGCTTGAGCGAGGCGACCTCGTCTTGGGAGGCGGCGATCGTCTCAGTGGCGGATAGCTCAGCGCCGGAGGTGGCCAGGATCGCGGCGAGGGCGTCGTGTCCGTCGGGGATGTGCTGGCGATCGGGCAGGTAGTCGCAGGTCGGGTCGACATCGTCGAGGGCGATGTAGACGTGGTTGTCGTGACGGCCGCGGCTCATGCCGACGTAGAGGTTCTCGCGGACCATGCCGGGTGCGGCCAGGACATGGGCGCGGTCGACGGTGATGCCCTGGGCGCGGTGGGTCGTGGTCGCGTACCCGAGGTCGACATGCTCGGCCACGTACGCCGCGGGCAGGGTCACCTCTCCCCCGGTCGCGGGCATTGCGGAGCCGGGGCGGGTGACCGGGGTGACCGTGATGGCGCCGTCGGGGGCGATGGCGGCGACTTGCCACAGGTCGCCGTTGCGGACATGTCCGTTCGGGGCGCGCAGGCGCCGGTCGTTCGACCGGGTCAGGACCCGGTCCCCGACGCTGATCCTCGTCCCGTCGGCCTTGTTGAGCCCTTCGGGGGCGACGAGACCGTCGGCGACGCGGTCGTTGTGGGCGCGGGTGTTCAGGACATCGACGGTGTGGGAGTCCGCGGCGATCAGGATCGCCGGAATGCCGGCTTCGGTGTCGGTCTGCCAGGCGGCGTAGGCGTCCTCGCACATGACCTCCGCAGCGCCGGCGCTGATGCGGTCGTGCTCGGCGTAGGCGTCGATGACCCCGACGTCGCCCCCGCGGAGGCGCCGTGTGGCGGCGGCCTCCCACGGCTGGCTGAACCGCCACAGCGACGTGAGTGTCGCGGGTCGGGCGCGCTCGGCGAGCAGGTGAAACGCGCCACCGGCGTCGACCGCCGAAAGCTGCTTGTGATCGCCGACGAGCAGCACCTTCGCCCCCGCCGCGCTCGCCTGCGCCGTCAGGGCGTCGAGCGTGAAGGTCCCTGCCAGGGAAGCCTCGTCGATGATCAGGAGCTGGTCGCGGCGCAACCGGTAGCGGTCACCTTGGGCGGTCAGGGTGTATATCGCGGTGTCGATCGTGCGCAGCCGGGTCCGCTGGTCGATCCCCAGGAAGGCAGTTCGTTCGGAGTGCAGGTGCGCCAGCAGCGCGGCGCGACGCTGAGCGCCCACGCCGCCGGACTCGTGCAGCCACTTCGCCGTGTTCTCACACGCGACGCCGAGCGCTTGGCCGAGCTCGGCGGCCGCGGTGGCTGAGGGTGCGAGGCCGATGACGGTGCCGCGTCCGTGGGCGGTCTCCCACACGGCCTTCAGGGCGGCGAGGGTGGTGGTCTTGCCCGTGCCGGCGGGGCCGACGAGGACGTCGAGCCGGGCGGGAGACGCGGCGACGTGTTCGACGGCGTCGGCCTGGTCTGCGGCGAGGGTGACGTTGCGTCCGTCGGTGCGGTGGATGGGCCGGGAGGTGACGGCCTTGGTGAGCCAGGCTGGAGCGGTCGGGGCCCCGGCGTCAAGGCTGGCCGCGTCAAGGAGCCGTGCTTCCGCGTCGAGGACCTGGTGGTGGGTGTGGCGGTCCTCACCGGTGCGGGTGAACTGGGAGACCCCGTCAGGCCGGGCGTAGACGGCAGGGATAATCAGCGGGTCGGGTGCCTGCAGGCTGACGCATCTGGCGAGGACGGCGTCGGTGACGCGTTCGAGAAGGGCTGTGCGGTCGGCAGGGGTGGCCATGCGCATCGCCCGGGTGGAGCGGGCGGCCTCGGCCATGACGTTCCAGCGGGTCCAGGTCGACCGGCGCGTCATCACCTGACCGATCGTGTGTCCGGCGAGCCGGTCGATGACGGGCGCCGGGATGCGCTCGGAGTGCTGCGGGATGGTCTGCGACAGGCGCAGGACGGCGGCGGTCAGCTCGGCGGGCGTCTTGCCCGTGCGGCGGGTGGCCCGTGCCTTCCAGACCGTCATCAGGTCGGCTAGTGGGGTGACGTGCTTCTCGGGGCGCGTGGTGCGGGTGACCTGCTGTCGCAGCCGGGTGACCTCGATGCGGTTGGGACCGCGCCCGTGGGCCGCGTAGAAGTTGGCGAGGACGTCCGTCATCGCCTCGTCGATCTGGGTGCTGCGGGTGGAGAACTCCGTCATCAGCGCGTCATTGACCCCGTCCAGCTCGAAGGCCGGCGAGCGGCGCGAGCCCCGATGACGCCACCCGAACTGCACGGGCAAACGGCGGGCTACCTCGTCGGCAAGCAGGTCGTCATAGAGCTCGGAGACCATCACCACGGCGTGGTGCAGGGCCCTGGAGTCCACCGAGAGCCACGCGTCGTGCGGGCCCTGGACCTTGTTGGCGATGACGAGGTGGGTGTGCAGGTTCGGGTCCCCGGCTCGGGAGTCCCAGTGGTCAAACCCCGCCGCGACCAGGCCATCGACCTTGTGCTGCTGGCAGCCGTTGGTGCCGGTGCGGGTGAAGGCGGCGGTGTCTTCGAGGAACGCCAGCGCCTGCTCGACGGCGGCCAGGTGCGCGGCCAGGATCACGGTCCTGGTGCCCTCGTCGGAGATCGCCCACAGGGTCGAGATCGACTTTGTCGCGGTGAACGTCAGGTCGAAGCCAGCCACCGCCGCCGCGGTGTGCTTGGCGAGCTCGACCCGGGTGATCGTCGCGATCGCATCCTCGCGCGCGTCGCCGCTCAGGCCGGGCGGGAGAGCGGCGATCTGCTTGGCAATGCGCTCGGCGGCGGGCGTGTACTGCCGGTAGGCGCGACCCAGCGCCTCACCGGTGACGGGATCCTTGCCCTGGCCGAACAGGTTCGCCATCTGCGGCTCGTTCACCGGCGACCCAGTCTCCGGGCCACCGTCGCCGAGCCCGGCCAACCCACGTCCGAACCAGCGCCCCGGCGGGTTCCCGGACGCCGTGTAGTACGCCGTCAGGTCGGCCGCCGCCGATCGGTCGCAGTCCCCAGAAGCTGTGTGCCGCAGCAGGTACTGGTAGCCCGCCCCTGCGGTCAGGCGGTGCATCGTCATCACCACGGCGGCTCACCGCCCGGAGCCGCCGGCACAGGTCTCCGGCGCGCTGCGCGGCAGGCGCCGGCGGACTCCGCCTTCGGCGTCGTCCGTGTCGTCTCCATACCTGCAGGTGTGCGGATCCGGGCCAGAAGATGTGGCGCCGGCGGCCCCCGCCCAGCCCACTCGGACCGTGGATGCCAGACGAGTCATGGATCCTCGTGCCTCCGCCGCGGAGTCTTCTTGCCCTCGCGCGCACACCTGCAGTTGAGGGCCGGTCATCCACAGCCTCGGCCGCTTGATCAGCACCAGAAGGCCGAGCGTGGCGAGCCTCAAGGAACATGCCGACGTCGGGTCGGCCTGTTGGTTCGATCGCGGGAGGTTCGGGATGAGTGGGATGCAGCCGGAAGAGTCCGCGGCGCGGCTCGACGACTGGGCGCGCGGATCGCTGCCGATGATGGCGGGCGTCGAGTTGCTGCTCCGAGCGTTCGGCGGGCGGTACGCGGGCGCAGCGTGGCCGTGGATCGTGACCGAACCGGACGGGCGCTTGTGGATCGACGCTGACGCGCTTCGCGGCGGGACCGGCGCGTTGTCCGGCGGGGAGCGCCGAGTCTTAACCATGGTCGCCGGGCTGATCGACGAGGCGCCAGTCGACGTCGTCGACGTCGTGGCAGGACTCGACCGCGCCAACCTGCACTTGGTGCTGGCTGCCCTGGCACACGCGGCAGGGTCCCACGAGCACGCCGAGGTCAACGTCGGCATTGACGGCGTCGCACACCTGACCAACCCCGGGCCGGTCGTGGCGTGGCCGCCGTGACGCCGACTGGCGCGATCTTCTCTGCTCGATCCGCACACCTGCAGGTAAGAGGGACCCGAACCCGACATGCAGATCAGGAAGGACGAGGGCGATGAGCTCCACATGGACGCAGCCGGCGCAGACGCTGATCTCGGAGGCGACCGCCGGGTGGGAGGGCATCTGGTCGCTGACCTACGCGGCCGGGTTCGGCGCCTTGAACTTGGCGATGAGCGTGCCCCTGGGCGTGGGGGTGTCGATCTCCTACGCCGCGATGGACTTCCGCGACGCCCAAGATGAGCTCGAGTGGGCCCGTCCGAACCTCCGTGCGACCGGGGAGGCCGTGCGGCTTGGGCACGTGCGCGACGTCGACGACGCCGTCGAGGCCCGCGCGATCCTCGACCGGCTCGCTGCGGCCGCTCTGGACCGGGCCGCCGCGTTGGCGGAGGTCGAGCTCGACCTGTCCGACCAGGCCGCCCTCTCGCGGGTCATGGCCCGCCTGATCACAGGACGGGCCAAGGTCACCGGGCGCTGGGCATGACGAGCTACGCCGACTTACTCGCCGGCACCGCCGAGAAGATCCGAGCCGGCGCCGAGCCACTCCGCACCGACCGGCTCTGGACCGCCGACGAGGCACTGGACACGATCGGGGACTTCCACGCCCTCCTGGACGCCATCGCATCGCACACGCGGCGCCTCCTGTGGCCCGCGCAGATCCGGCGCATCGGGCTCACCTCTCACCGCGACGGGGCGCCGCCGAGCGAACGAGCTGCGATTGCCCTGGCCGCCGGAATCGAGACCCTTGTCGGCGAGGCGCGACCCCACCCCTCCCAGGTCTCCCCAGGGACAAGACCCTGGCGCCAGGCCGCTCTGGGCTTGCGGGCGGCTGCTGACCTCGTCGCCACCCACTTCCACGCCGACGGGCGACCTCGCACGCCCGACGCGGCCGCCATCGACACCCGTGCCCTCGACGCCGGACTCGTCGAGCTCGGTCGCCTGGCCGCGACTGTCCTGGCCGCCGAGGATCCCCTCGCGCTGCGGGCCCTTCAGGCTGGCGTGAGAAAGCCGGTCGTGGCGAAGCAGCTTCCCGGCCTGGGTCGCCTCGCCGACCTCGCCCGCGATCTGAGCGCGGTCGGCGACGGCCATGTCTCAGACGCCAGGGCCCAGCTCGAGGCACTGCCACAGACCTGGACTCCGATCCGCACCGATGACCCCGTCACCGAGCTCGGGGACCGCATGCACCGCCTGCGGCAAGCCACCTTCGAGATGAGCGCCGACCCCGTCGACGCCCTCGCGACTCTGCGGGACATCACCACAATCGGCATCGCCGTACATGCCCATACCGCTGCCTTCCACGGCGCCCACCCCGCCAGTGGCCCGGAGCCGACCCTTCACGATCGCGGAGCCGAGGCGCTCGTTCTGCGGGGCCGCGCCTGGCAGGCGCTTCACCGCGAGCTCTCTTGTTTCGTCACTCTGGCTCCGCCGCGGGCAACCGTCCGCGACGACCTCGTTGCCTTGGCTCGCGTGCTTCCCACCCTCGCGCCGCTCGACGCCCGCACGAGCAGCGCCACCCTCGCGGACTCGGCGTCACGGCGCGCCGGTGCGAGCCTCAACGGCGCCGTCGCTACGATGGCGGACATCGGCGACCACAGCGCCACGGCCTTCCGCGCGCTCGCCCGCACGGGCACCCTCCGACTCAATGCACGCGACCTGCCGAGGGTGCTCGTCACGGAAGATCCCGACCTCGCAGGGGCGAAGCTGCGCTCTGCTCTCATCGCCCCGCCCGCGGCCCTCACCAAAGCCGTCAGCGGTGCGTTCGACGTAGTTCGAGGCCATCCGATCACGGCGCTCTCCGCCTCAGCGATCACTAGGCGAATGCCCAGCCACCTTGAACGCGCAGCTGCGGAACTGGCTCTAGACAGAGCAGATACAGCCCCATGACCAGTGCGCCCGCCCTACCGTCGCGGCACGTCGTGCGGCGAGCCACACGCCGAGGCGGGGCACCGCATCTGGCTCCGGTCCGCGAGGTTGCTACGTACCTCGCGTCGCCGCCGCTGCGAGAGCGCACACTCTCCAAGCCGCTCACGCGGCCTGAACGGCCCCACCCCAACTGTCCGGGAGACCGGGTCAGGCTCCCCCTACTCGCTTCCGTCAATCGACCTGGGCCGAGGACCGAAGTCCTCGAGCAAGACGGTCAGGCACGCCTCCTCGTGGACGGCGACGCCCGACGCCCGCATCGCCACACTCAGGTCCGGGTCCCACCAGGTGCCCACCGGGGCACCTGTCAGCTCAAGGCCCGCGCCGGCCGCCCCGGCGACCACAGCTCGGTAGTCCTGCGCCGTCAGCCGCCAGGGACGCGCGCCCGCAGCGAGAACCCGTCCAGCGATCTCCATCCCGGGCCAGTCGAAGTCCCCGTGGTAGGCCACATCCGCACCGGCGGCCACGAGCGCATGCAGAAATTGCCATCCCGCCGCGGACGGGTTCCCCGAAGTGCACACGAACGGTTCGGTAACCCCCGCGCGGGTTGCGGCCTGCAGCACCTGCGGGTTCTCGCACATCCACACCCGCTGCCCTGCGACCACCGGCGCTGTGGCGACCTCGAGCTCGGCCAAAGTCAGGTGTGTGACCAGGCCGAGGTCGGCTCGCTGACCCATCACCTGCGCCCACGCGCCCGAGCCGGGAGGTCGCAGCGCCCACACCAGGACCGTCCCAGAGACCTTGTCCGTACTCACCCCGGCGCTGTCCCACACCCGCCGGACCTGCGCTGACGTGCTCGGGCTGGCGAGACCGGCGGCGCCGGCCAGGACACGCAGCACCAGCGTCGCCGCCAACGTGGTCCCGTCCAGGGCGTGGGCGTCCCCGGTGACGACCCCGGCCAGCTCCGCCAGCTGCCACCGGCGACCTTCCACGCCTGGCGTCGCGGTCCCGGCGTCCGGCAGGTGGACCCGATCCAGCACGCCGTCCAAGGTCTGCACCGCCGATGCGGCCACCGCAACACCGGCCCGTGTGAGCAGACCTGTGCGTTGCAGGTTCGCTACGACGGAAGGGACCCAGTCCGCCCCGGCCAGGCCCCGGTCTGCGAACACCGTGTCCAAGTGTTGCCAGACCTGCGCCCACGCCTGGCCAGCCGCAGCGTCCGCGGCGCCCTTGTCCACCAGTACGGCGCCGGTCAGGTCCGCGACGGCCGGCACCAGACCGCACGCCGCGGCACTCGTGCGCATCGCCTGGTCGAGCGTCGCGAGGTCGACCTGCACCTGTCCAGGGCGCACGAGCACGCCCAAGAGTTGACCGAGGCGGGTCGCGCCGTCCTCGTCGAGGCTGACCCTCACTCTGCCGCGCGCCTCGAGTTGGCGCCGTTGCAGGTGCCGGGCCGTTGCCTGCCACAGTGGCGCGAGGCTGTCCACGGCCAGGTAGGCCCGCATGGGCGCCGGCAGGGTGCTGGTCACCGTGAGCTGGCCAGCGCGGCGACCGGTTGCAGGCGGCGGGTGTGGCCGTCCCAGTGCACGTGCGTGGTCACGGCCGGCCCGCCCTCCCGCCGGCGGACCTCGTACACGTCCAGGGCAGGGACCTCCGGCACCGTTCCCCACAGCCCGTGACCGGTCATTGCGAAGTCGAGGTCGAGGTTGACCAGCAGGCCCAGGAACTGGGCGACGACCTGGTTGTCGACCTTGGCGAACGCGTCGTCCAGGACGACAAGGCGCAGCGCCAGGTCGGTGTCGGGCAGCCCAGTCAGGAACGCGTCCATCGCTGCGAACAGGGCGGCGTAGGAGACGAAGCGGACCTCGCCCTGGGACAGCTTGGACCGAGGCGACACCGGGCGCCGCTGACCTGGGCTCGGGCCCAGGATGTAGACGTCCATCTTGTGCCAGGCGCGGTAGTCCAGCGCCGTGGCCAGGTTCTGGGCATACCCCGCGGAGGGGTTCAGGGCGGCTGCGCCGTCCACGAGGTCCTTGATCAGCCCGATAAGCGTCGCCTTGTCGGCGTCGTTGAGGACCCGAACGTTGCGGCGCACCAGGTCTCGCAGAGCGCGCGCGTTGGACGGCGTGCCCTCCGCCAGGTCCCATCCGACCGTCAGGCCGATGCCCTGCTGCGTACGGATGGAGCGCAGGGAGGTCTTCATGTCGCCAACTAGCTGCTCCGCCTGCGTCAGGCGGGCACCTAGCTCCTCAGCGACCCCACCCAGGACGAACTCGGTGAAGATCGTCCGTTCTCTCTCGCTCAACGCCCCGCGACCCTCGCGCAGCAGATCGTCCAGCGTCGCCAGCGCCGCAGTGACATGCCAGGAGCCCGTCGCGTCCAGCAGGGTGACGGTTCGCAGGTCCTCGGTGATCGCCCACACGACGTCGTAGGTGCCGGTGAGCTGACCACGCAGCGCCTCAATCGCGCTGTCGACCTGCTTGGCGCTCACGGGCGCTCCCGGGACACTCAGCGTCGGACGCACTGCGGCAACCGCGGCGACCACGTCGGCAGCAGGCAGGCCCGGCCCTGGCATCGTGACGGTCTCGCTACCGGTGACCGCCACCCACACCCCGGGCAGCGTCACGCGGGCCTGCGCCCGCGCGAGCGCAACGTCCAGATCGCTGACAGCGCGGTCCGCGGCCCCGCGCGCACCGCCGATCAGGCCGCGGGCGATGCCCTCCTCACGCACTGCCTCCACGTGCGCCTTGCCTGCCGCGCTCTTGGCAGCCTTGGTCCTCTCGTGCTCGCCCTGCGCCGCTTTGAGCTCGGTCAGGACGGCTTCCTTGTCGGCCCCGATGTGTACCTTGAGCTGCTCGAGCTCGCTGCGCGCACCCACCCAGTCCGTCTGGGCTTCGCCGGCCTTCACCAGGGCAGTTGAGCGGTTCTGGGCTTCCTCCGCAGCGCGGGTGTACAGCTCCGCGTGCTCTGCGAGCAACGCCTGGACCCCTGACACCGACCCGCGGACCTTCGCCACATTCGCTCCCGCCGTTGCAGCAGCGACCGTCAGCGCGCGGAGCTCAACCTCCGTGGTGGGCAGTTCTAGGTCGGCGCAGGCGCGGCTGTGCTGCGCCGAAGCTGACTGATAGGCCGTGCGGAGCGCCTGCGCCTTACGGTCGGCCTCTCGGGCGCGGTTCTCCGCCTGCGCGGCCGTGCGTGCCGCCGAGCGTGCCGCTGACCGGTGGCTGACCAGCTGGTCGCCGCCGGGCGCTGCCCTGTCCAACGCGACGACCGCGCTGTGACGGGACTCCAGAGCGGCCAGCTGCTCGGCACGGTCGGCGTCAGCGCGGTCCAGGTCCGCCAGCTGGCCCTCCAAGTCGGCGATGAGGGCCTCACGTCGCGCCTGGCGTGCCGCAGCACCGATGTAGGCCGCCTGCTCATGCCTGAACTGGCCACGCAGCGGCCCGTTGCGCCACGCACCGCTGGAGCACACCGCGACCGGTCCGGCGTCCAGAGTGGCGCCGATCCGTTCCAGAACGGCGAGGACGACCTCGGCCGGGGACCGGGTCGCTGCGGCGTCAGGGACAAGGAGCCGGCTGAGGTTGTCGGCGGCAACGGGGCCGCTGGGGCCAAGCAGGACCTGACCGTCCTCTGCGGTAAGGGTCCCGTCCGCGGCGAGGCTGGCCGTGAGCAGACCGGCGCCCATCAGGGCGCCTTCCAGGCCGGCGCGCTCCCGGTCGGGCACGTGCTCGGCGAAGTCCACCGCCCGCCACAGGGGCACGCCGCCCACGACCGGGGCGTCCCTGCCTGGCGCCCCCGGCGGCACCGGGTCCGTGCCCGCCCGAAGTTGCGAGAGCTCGCTGTCGATACCCTCCCGCGTGGCGCTTGCCGCCGCCGCGTCACCGCGCAGCTGCGAGCGACGGCCCGCGATGTCGTCCAGGGCGGGACGGGTGAGCTCACCCGGGACCGCCCGCAGCGCCGTGACGTCGTCGTTGTCCAGGACGTCACCGGTCAGGACGTCGCGGTCGGCCAGGACGGCAGCCAGTGCGGTGTCCTGCCATCGGACGGGCCCAAGGCACTGCTCGGTATCCACGCGCTCGGTCCATGCGGCCCAGGCACCTGCGAGCCCGACAGCGGCCTCGTCACGCAGCTGGCTGGCCTCGCCGGCCTCCTGACGCGACTGCTCGGCCTGGTCGGCGTCGCGCGTGGCAATGCCCTGCGCCTCAAGCAGCGTCCGCTCTTGGCTGGCCAGGGTGGCCGCCACGGACCGGCGGTGCTCCGCGACGTTGCCTCGGGCCGCGGCTGCTTGACCGGCACGCGCCAGAGCGTCATCGAGCTGGGACAGGTCCGCAGCCACGGCGACCTGCTGCGGCTGGGTGACCGGGACCGGTGTGGACTCCTCGCGGGCGTGCGTACGCACCTGCTGCTGCACGGCGGGCACCGCCGAGAGCGTGCACTTCAGACCGGCGGGCAGTTGGTGGGGCACACCCACCACGCCGAGGTCGCCGCACACAGCTACGACGCCGGACGCGACGGTCTGGACCTCTGCTGCGATTGCCTTCGCCTTGAGGTCGGCGGCCCGCACCGTCTTCTCGTGGGTGCCGCGCGCGCGGCTGGCACCATCCCACGCGAGATCTGCGCTGCGCTCCAGGCGCCCGCTGGCCTGCTCTTTCTCGGCCAGATCTGCGACGGCCTTGTAGCGCGCTGAGCCGCGGATGCCCTCGATCTGGCCGGCGAGGGCCTCTTCGCGCTCGGTCAGTGCGGCGGCCTTGCCTTCAAGCTCCGCAACGACCTCCGCGTGCTCCCGCGCGAGTTCGGCGGCGGCGTCCGCCTCGTCCTGGGCGATCGCGCACTTCTTCGCAGCCTCCTCCACGTCCTGAACGGTCGTAGTCAGCTCCGCAGCGGCGTACCGGCGGTACAGGTCGACGAAGCCGGCGACGCTCGCGTGGCTGGCGGCCCTGCGTGCCAGGGCGTCGCGGGTCTCGCGCAGGTCGTCCAGCTTCGTCCCGGCGGCGGCGAGGGCGTCCTCGGCCAGCGGCGGCAGGGCCTCGGACAGGATGCGCGTCAGGTTGCCCTCGTCAATGCGGTTGCCGACGTCCGGGGCGCGCAGCGTGTGCAGCAGCTGCATCAGGCCGGCGAACCTCTGCTCGCCCACCACCCCGGTCAGCCCGAAGACCTCCGTGCGGACCCGGTCGCGGTGGCGTGCCGGGGTGTCGGTGACCCGGTCGGCGCCGATGGCCGCGATCAGGTCCGCCCGGGACAGGGGGCTGCGGTTGTGGTCCATCAGGTGCAGGTCGACACCGACCCGTTGCGGGGTGGTGAAGTACCAGACCTTGGCCTCGGCGGTCGAGCTCGAGAAGCGGATTAGGGCGCCCAGCGTCAGGTGCGCCAGACCGTCACCGGTGTCCCGCTCGACCTCCAGCCACAGGTACCCCAGACGGTTGCCGTCGGCGCCGCCGGCCTTCATCAGATCCTCCAGGCGCACCCGACCGCTGCCCGTGGAGTCCATGCGGCGTCGGTCGGCGTCCAGTAGGAACGGCAGCAGCATTTCCATCGCCCGGGACTTTCCGGCACCGTTGACGCCTCGCCAGATGCACCGGCCGCCGGAGAAGTCGAACGTCGCGTCGTAGTAGAACCACACGTTCTGGATGCCGGCCCTGTTTAGGCGCCACCTGTGCGGGTGGTGAACGGCCGCCATGGCATCGAAGGACAGGTCGTTCACGAGGTCTCCTCATCGAACAGGGACGGCGGCGTCGGTGCGGGCGCTGCGTGCAAGCGAGCGCGGGCCCGGGTCATCGACGGTGCGGCGTGCGGCAGGGGCCGGAACCGGCCGCACGCCGCGAGCAGCACGACCTGCTCGCCGTCGTCGTGGGCCAGGCCCATCGACGTCAGCAGTGCAACCACGGCTGCGCGCAGACCTGCCACGTCGTGGGTGTACGTCGCAGACCATCCCTTGCCGTACCGGGTGACCAGGTGCGCGAGGTGTTCGTCGACTTCGGCGTAGGACACCCCTTGCCCGCGCACGACGCGTCCGTTGACGCTCGCGGTGGTCAGAGCTGTGGGGCGGTGGGTGTCGATGGCTGCATCGATGAGCAGCAGCGCCGCCTGGGCGACGGTGCCCTGGGAGGGGAAGGTGACGTCGGTGGCCTGCGCGTCGACGTCGAAGGCCAGCGCGCCTTCTGAACGGACCTCCAGGTGCAGCCCGAACGCGTCCGCCAGGGTCCGAGTCAGCTCAGTCCGCTCGCGGGACATGACGTCGCGTTCGGCGTCGGTCATCGTGTCCCGGTCCACGACGGGCTGCTCGGCGAGCTTGCGGCGCAGGGACCGGCGCGGCTGGTCGAGTCCGAAGCCGACCGGTCCCTCCTCCAGCAGGGCGTCCGGCCCGGGCAGCGAGTGCAGCGGTCGGGAGATCAGGTGCGGCAGCACGGTCCGATTCACGCTCAGCAACGCCTCGTCGCGCCGGTCGCCCCATCCGCCCACCGACCCGTCGGTCTCCTCCAGCACACCCAGGTCGATGAGCCACTCCAGTGCGGTCACAAGCTGGCGCCGGTCCTGGTAGTTGTCGCCCGGGTCGACACCGGCAAGGTGACCTTCGGCGCGGACCTGCTCGAACAGCCTTGAGGCCAGCACCTGATCACCGATCTCGGCCGACAGCAGAGCCGCGCACACGAGCGCCAGGTAGGTGTAGGTCCGCGGCGTGAACGGGGTCCCTGACCTGCGGGTCGCGCCACGCCACGGGGCGGCCGGGCCTGGCGGCTCTTTCAGCAGTCGGGCGAAGGACGGCTCGACGATCAGCCGGTAGCCCAGCTGCTGGCCGAACAGGCTCGTGAGCTCGCGGGCGTGCACGCGCACCGCCGCGAGCTCGTCGGGATAGGTCCGATCGGTCAGCAGCGGGTGGCGCAGCAGGGCGCGGGCGGCGTCACGGCGCACCGCCGCCTCGTGGCTGCTGGTCGACGGGGCCGGGCTCACCGTGCCGCCTGCGCCAACGAGGCAGGCTCGGCAGCCCGCACCTGCAGCGGATGAACAGCGAGGCGTAGGTCTGCCACGTGCAGCACGCCGTCCACTGACGTGCACACCGTCGCGTCCCCACGCTGGGCCCTTACGGTCAACGTGACCCCAAGGTCGGGCGCCTCGCACACCCCGACGGCCCCGTCCTCGTCGGGGACGCTGTCGGTGCCCAGCGCGTCAGCGAGCAGCTCCAGTAGCACGTCACGCGCCGCGGGCGACAGCCGCGTACCGTGCAGGTCGCCAGCGGCCATCAGCTCAGCACCCGCCGCGGACCGGGCTGCGGCCTCCTCGGCAGCCTCGTCCTGCAGGCGCAGCGCCTCCAGGCCTGGGTCGGGCACGGAGGACGTGCGCCCTCGAGCGGCCCGGTCACCTCGCTCACGCAACGACACGGGCACGTCGACGGGGTCGGCCACCCACCACGACGTCGCCGGGGGGACGAGGTCCCCCTCCTCCGGTCCGACGGTCACGTGCCGGGCTGGGTACAGCCCGAAGACAGCGTCGAAGATGCGGTGGCAGTCCTGTGTGCCGGCGACCGCGAACCACTGCGCCAGCCTGCGCAGATCGGTGTGGCGGGAGATGCCGGTCCCGGCGGCAGCCAGCATCCGTTTAGCGTTGACGAGCAGCTGGTTCAAAGCCGCGTCCGTCGCCGCCCGCAGCTGGTCGGGCACGGCACGGCCCCCGGTCGCGGTGTAGTAGGCGACCAGGGCGTCCCAGTCCTCCTCGGTGCGCCCGGGTGAGCGCTTCGCGGCGGTGCCGTCGACGTTCTGAAGGGCCACGGTCGGTGCCAGCAGGTCGAGCAGGTGGCCCAGGTTCAGCTCGAGCTGACCCAGCAGCGAGCCCAGGGCCGGGGCGTGACGGGAAACGTCCGCGGACACCAGGTGCACGTAGGTGACCAAGAGCTCCTTGAACGCCACGTACTCCTCACCGGCAAGGTCGAACCGTGACAGAACCGTCGGCAGATGCCCGTAGAACTCCGCGACGGAGTCGGCGAACAGCTGGTGGTCGGCGAACAGACGGGAGACGTCACCTGCGAGGCTGTCCAGGTCGGGTGAACCCTCGCCTGCGGCTCGGACGATCCCCTGCAGGTTCGTCACCATGCCGCCGAGCAGCTCCCGGGCGACCTCCCGCACCCCACCGACCTCCGACATGAGGTCGGTGACCTGCCGGTGCACCATCCCCCCGAGCTTGGACGGCTGGTACCTGGCCCGGGACCGCATGTACTCCGCGATCGTCTTGACCCGCGTGTCACGGAACGACGGGACGAGGTTCCCCCACGCGAGCAGCTGCTCGCAGCGGGTCTCCACGTCATCGGTGCTCAAGTGGACCCCGGTGGTGCGCAGCCGCTCAGCGACCTCAGCCGCCGATAGGTCCACCAGTAGGTTGGCGGTGAACAGGTCCATGATCGCGGCGTAGTCGTCGGCCACCTCGGCCGTCACGTACCGCAACAGATCGCGCCGCAGAGCGCGCTCCCGCTGCTCCTCCTGGCTCACCGTGACCCTTCCGCCGCTGCTGACGACCCTTGCGACGACCGTATGGGTCAGCGCTGACACGGTGTGGGTTCGGATACGACCAGGATCGGGCGCGGAGCCCCGCGCCGGTTGGGTGGGCGTCCCGCCGAGCTCCCATGCGTCCGTGTTCGTCCAGGGCGTACTTAGGCTGTCACTTCGGCTGTCATCAAGCCAAGAGGCCCGCCCCGCCAAAGCGGTGCGGGCCTCTGACCTGCTCGTTCACTGTCGGGATGACAGGATTTGAACCTGCGACCCCTTGACCCCCAGTCAAGTGCGCTACCAAGCTGCGCCACATCCCGTTCGGCCGAAGCCGACGACGATGCTACCGCAGCGATCCCCCACTCTCGCGACACGTGCGCGAGACCTCGTCCGCGCACCACCGCTCGGACCGAGTCGTGATCACCTCGTGGCCGCGCGGTGATCCCGCACCCGTAGCATCGCGCGCACCACCCGAGGAGGAGCCGTGCGCGACGACGACCTGGACGAGGCGGCCCTGGCGGACTGGCAGGACACCGTGGAGCTGCCGCTGCTGGCCGATCCGCCCGCCGACCTGTCCCGCGAAGCGCCGGCGACCACCGGCGTCGTGCTCCCGGCGACCGCGGTGCTCGGCCCGATCCCGTCGCCCCCCACGCGACCGGTCCCCGCCCCGCCGGCCCCTGCCGCGATGTGGCAGGCACCCGCGCCGTGGGCCGGACCGTGGTCGACGGTCGTGGTGTCCGACCGCCGCGTCCCGCACGACGCCGTCCTCGTGGTCGCGTGGCTGCTCGCGGTGGCCTCGTTCGGCTACCTGCTGCCGTGGGCGGTCGCGGCGACCCGTGGCCGCTCGAACCACGGCGGCGTCGCGCTGGTCAACCTGCTGCTCGGCTGGACCGGGGTCGGGTGGGCGGTGGCGCTGGTGATGGCCTGCTCCGCCCACCGGACGGTGCTCGTGCAGGTCGTGGCTCCGTGGCCTGCTCAGAACGCGGTGGGCCTGCCCTTCGCGACGCGGATCGGGTGATCGTCGGGCTGCTCGAGCTGGCTCAGCTCGGCCTCGACGAGCATCAGGACGGCCAGGTCGACCAGCAGCCCCCACACCGCGGTGAACTGCTCGACGATGAACACGAAGAACTGCGTGACGAGCAGCGACACCATCACCGCGCGTCGGAACCGCTGATAGGCCACGTGCCGGTCCCGCCGCACCACCACCAGCCCCGCGACCGCCAGCGCGGTGCTGACCGCGGTGCCGCCCAGCATCCCGGCGGCGACCCACCACGCGAGCCCCAGCGCGTGCCACTCGACCAGCCCGCGCAGCACGCCCAGCGCAGTGCTCAGCAGCAGCACCGTCACGGTCACTCCCGGCACGTACCGCGCGCCGACCGCACGGCGTGACGCCCGCACCACCCACGCGGAGACCGTGGCCACGGGGTTCGGCGCCTCGCTGTGGTCCTCGTCCACAACCTCGAGGACGGCACCGAGCTCCGTGGCACCGGGCTCACCCGCGCCCCGCTGCAGCAGGCGCCGCGCGTGGGCCCGGGCGTGGGGCGTGAACCCGCCCGGCAGGCCCGCGACGGCCTGGTCGGCCGCCGCGGCGAGGTACTCCGAAGGACGGTGCGGCACGCGGCCGTTCAGCGCCTCGCCGAGCAGCATGAGCGCGACGACCACGAGGTAGATCAGCGCGGCCGTCGGCCGGAAGAAGTAGTCGTTGTCGTCGGTGACGAACTTGCCGATCTCGTCGATGAACAGCCCGAACCCGATGCCCCCGATCACCGCCGCGAGCGGCCTGATCGCGGGCCCGATGAAGGTCAGCAGCAGGACCACCGCGACCGTCATCCCGAGCCCACCCCACAGCACGTGCGCGATGTGCAGGCCCTGCCCGCCGAGCTGCGGGTAGCCGGTCGCTGCCAGGAACGCTCGCGTGATCATCACGGTGGCCACGCCGGAGACGAGGAACCCGGCCAGCGTCGTGGACGCGCCCGGGTCGCGCGGCAGCCCCCAGCGCAGCAGCAGCCCCCGCGAGGCGATCGACGAACCGCCGACCGCGCCGTGCGCGCCCGGTCCGCTCACCGCATCACCGCTTCCGCTTCTCCCGCACGCGCACCGAGATCTCGATCGGCGAACCCTCGAACCCGAACGTCTCGCGCAGCCGCCGCTCGATGAAGCGCCGGTAGCCGGCCTCGAGGAACCCGGTCGCGAAGATCACGAACCGCGGCGGGCGCGTCGACGCCTGGGTGGCGAACAGGATGCGCGGCTGCTTCCCACCCCGCAGCGGGTGCGGGTGAGCGGCCACCAGCTCGCCGAGGAACGCGTTGAGCCGACCGGTCGAGATGCGGGTGTCCCACGACTCGAGTGCGACGTCCAGCGCGGGCACCAGCTTGGCGCGGTGCCACCCGGTGAGTGCGGAGATGTTGACCCGGGGAGCCCACTGCACCTGGACGAGGTCGCGCTCGATCTCGATCTCCAGGTAGCGACGGCGCTCGTCGTCCATCAGATCCCACTTGTTGTAGGCGATGACCAGCGCCCGGCCCGCCTCGACCACCTGGGAGATCACCCGGGTGTCCTGCTCGGTCAGCGACTCGCTCGCGTCCACCAGCACGACGGCCACCTCGGCCTTCTCGATCGCGGCCTGGGTGCGCAGTGAGGCGTAGAAGTCCGCGCCGGTCGTCTGGTGCACCCGGCGCCGGATCCCGGCGGTGTCCACGAACCACCACTGCCGGTCGCCGAGCTCGATCAGCTCGTCCACCGGGTCGCGCGTGGTCCCGGCGACCTCGTCGACCACCACCCGCTGTGACCCTGCGAGGGCGTTGAGCAGCGAGGACTTGCCCACGTTCGGCCGCCCGACCAGCGCGACCCTGCGCGGGCCACCCTCAGCCGGAGCGCCACCCGTCGTACCACGCTCGGGCAAGGCCGCGATCACCGCGTCGAGCAGGTCGCCCGACCCCCGCCCGTGCAGCGCGGAGACGGCTCGCGGCTCGCCGAGCCCCAGGTTCCACAGCGCGAGCGCATCGGCCTCGGCGCGCGGGCCGTCGACCTTGTTCGCGGCCAGCACGACGGGCTTGCCGGACTTGCGCAGCAGCCGCACGACCCGCTCGTCGGTGGCGGTCGCGCCGACCGTGGCGTCGACCACGAACACCACGACGTCGGCCAGGTCGATCGCTACCTCGGCCTGCTCGGCGACCCGGGCGTCCAGCCCGGCGACATCCGTCTCCCACCCGCCGGTGTCGACCAGCGTGAACGCGTGACCGGCCCACTCGGCGGGATAGCTCACCCGGTCGCGGGTGACGCCGGGGGTGTCGAGGACCACGGCCTCGCGGCGGCCGAGGATGCGGTTGACCAGGGTGGACTTGCCGACGTTCGGGCGCCCGACCACGGCGACGGTCGGCAGCGGGGCCAAGGCGGCGCCGGCGTCGGGACCTCCCTCGCCGTCGAGCAGCGCGAGGTCCTCCTCGGCCAGCTCGTAGTCGGCGAGGCCTGCGCGCAGGGCCTGCTCACGCGCGGCGTCGGCGTTGGGGGTGTTCATGGCGGACATCCTCCCCCGGACCACCCCCTGCTGCCGAACCGCGTTCGCCGCGGGCGCAGCGTCAGTCGGACGTCGCGCGCGGGTCGTCCTCCGGCAGGGGCATCCCATGACGTCGCGCCGCGTCCTGCACGTGACGCGCCATGGCGTCGGCGACGGCCTCCGCGGTCGCGGACACCGCCATCCGGCGCGGGGTGTCGTCCGGCACGTCCAGCTGCACCGGAGCGCCCAGCTCCACCACCAGACGCCGACGCGCTCCGGGCACGTGGCCGAGCGGCTCTCCGGTACGACGGCTGCCCAGGATCGCGACGGGGACCACCGGGGCGTTGCCGTGGACCGCCAGCCACGCGACGCCCGCCCGCACGCCTGACACGTCGCCGCGACCTCGGTTGCCCTCCGGGAAGATGCCGACCGCACCCCCGCGCCGCAGCACGCCGAGGGCAGCCTCCAGCGCGGACCGCCCGGACGAGCGGTCGACCGGGATCTGGCCCGCGGCACGCAGGAGCATGCCGATGGGCCCGTGGAAGACCTCCTGCTTGACCAGGATGTGCGTGCCCCGCGGCACCACCCCGTGCAGCAGGGGCCCGTCGATGACCGACACGTGGTTCGCAGCGAGCACCACCGGCCCCGTCGCGGGCAGGTGCTCCGCGCCGACCAGCTCGGTGTTCCACACCACGTGGCCCAGGAACCAGCCGACCCGCCGCGACCACACCGGTCCGGCCCGGCCCGGGACCCGGGCCGCCGCCCGCGCGGCGCTCACCGCCCCGCCATGCGCTCGACCTGCTCGAGCACCGCCTCCACGGTCTGCTCCAGGTCCAGTCCCGAGGAGTCCACCGTCACGACACCGTCTGCGGCGGTGCGGAACTCGACCACCGTCGAGTCCTGGGCGTCACGGCCCACCACCTGGTCGCGCGTCGCGGCGACCGCCGCGGCGTCCGCCGCCCCGTGCAGCTCGCGGGCGCGGCGGGCCAACCGCGCCTCCTCGCTCGCGGTCAGCAGCAGGCGGACGTCCGCGTCGGGAGCGATGACCGTGGTGATGTCACGACCCTCGACCACGATCCCCCGACCCCCACTGAAGCCGTCCGGCGTGCACTCCAGGTCGATCACCCGGCGCTGGCGGGCGCCCAGGTCCGCACGCACGTCGAGGTTGGTCGCGATCCGGGAGACGAGCGAGGAGATCTCCGGTGCGCGGATCGCCACGCCCACGTCGCTGCCGTCCACCGCGAACGACGGGAAGCGCGGGTTCACGTCCAGGTCCAGGACCATCGCGTGCACTGCGGCGGTCACCGCGGCCGCGTCGTCCAGGTCCACGCCACGCTCGAGGCACCACCAGGTGGCCGCGCGGTACATCGCGCCGGTGTCCAGGTAGGCCAGCCCCAGGTGCGCCGCGACGCGGCGGCTCACGGTGGACTTGCCGGACCCGGAGGGGCCGTCGATCGCCACCACCAGCGGCGTGCGCAGGCTCATCCGGCCACCCGCCAGCCGCGAGCCGTCAGCTCGTCCTCCAGGCGTGCACCGAGTCCCGGCAGCACCGACAGCGACGCCAGGCCGACCGCCTGCCTCGGTGCGTGGTCGATCGCGAGCTCCTCCAGGTTCACCCCGGCGTGGCCCATGTCGACCAGCAGCCGGCCGAGCTCGCCGGGCCGGTCCGGGACGAGCACCGTGACGACGTCGTAGGTCGCGTGGGACCCGCCGTGCTTGCCCGGGATCCGGCCGACGCCCGCGTTGCCGGCGGCGATCGCGGCGGCGACGGTGCCCAGCGCCCCGGCGGGCTCGGCCACCTGCCCGCCCGCCCGCTCCAGCGCACCCACGAGTGCGTCCAGGTCGTCGCGCAGCGCCCGCAGGACCGGCACGACGGCCCCGGAGTTCGCCGCGAGGATCGAGGTCCACAGCCCGGGTTCGCTCGCGGCGATCCGGGTCACGTCCCGCAGGCCCTGACCGGCCAGGTCCAGCGCTGCGGGACCTGCGTCGCGCAACCGGGCCGCGACCAGGCTCGCGGCGACCTGTGGCACGTGGGACACCAGGGCGACGGCGGCGTCGTGCTCGGCCGCCTCGAGCATCACCGGGGTCGCCCCGGCGTCGACCGCCAGGGTCCGCACCGCCAGGACCGCATCACGGTCGGCGCCGCCGGCGCACACCACCCACGGCCGCCCGGCGAACAGGTCGGGCCGCGCGGCGGTCGGCCCGGAACGCTCCGAGCCGGCCATCGGGTGCGACCCGACGTACCGCGCGAGGTCCCCGCCCCCGGCGGCGACCGCCTGGGCGACCGTCCCCTTCACGGAGGCCACGTCGGTGACCACGGCCCGCGGATGGGCGGCGAGCTCGGCGAGCACCACCTCGGCCGTGACGTCCGGTGGCGCGGCGACCACGACCAGCGCCGGCTCGGGCTCGTCGGGGGCCGGCAACCGGCCCGCACCCACGTCGCGGGACAGCAGCACGGTGGTTCGGGAGGGGTCCGCCAGCACCACGTCGACTCCGCCCGCGCGCAGGGCAAGACCCACGCTGGTGCCGAGCAGCCCCGTACCCACCACCCGCACCGGCCCGCGGGTCGCCGCCGGGTGCCCGCCGGCCCCGCTCACCTGGCTCCTCGCTGACGCACGCTGCTCCTCCTCGACGGCCAGCGAGCGTACCGGGTCACAGCCCGACGGCGGCCATCAGGGCGCCGAGCTCGCTGCCCTGCACCGCGCGGGTCTGGCCGGGACGCAGCTCGCCCAACCGCACCGGACCGATCTGGGTGCGGACCAGACGGATCACCGGGTGCCCCACGGCCTCGAACATCCGCCGCACGATCCGGTTCCGTCCCTCGTGCAGCACGACCTCCACCAGGCTGCGTTGGGCCGTCACGTCGATCAGCCGGTAGTCGTCCACGGCCGCGGGCCCGTCCTCCAGGTCCACGCCGCGCCGCAGCACGGCGCCGACCCCGGGCTTGACCCTGCCCTGCACGGTCACCACGTAGGTCTTGGCCACCTCGTGCGAGGGGTGCATCAGGCGGTGGGCCAGCTCCCCGTCGTTGGTGAGCAGCAGCAGGCCCTCGCTGTCCGCGTCGAGCCGGCCGACGTGGAACAGCCGCGTGTCGCTCACCACCTGTGACAGGTCCGGACGCCCGCTCTCGTCGTGCATCGAGGAGACCATGCCACGCGGCTTGTGCAGCGCGAGGGTGACCTTGTCCGGGTCGAGCTGCACGCGCTTGCCGTCCACGTGCAGCACCGCCCTCGTCGGGTCGACCCGCACGCCCTGCTCGCGCACCACGACGCCGTCCACCTCGACCCGGCCCGCGGCGATCAGCGCCTCGCACGCCCGACGCGAGCCGAGGCCCGCGCCGGCGAGCACCTTCTGCAGCCGCACGCCCTCCGTGCTCGGATCCGGCGCGGTCACCTGGCGGCCCCCTCGTCCAGGTCCAGCTGTGCGAGGTCGGGCAGGTACGGCGCGAGCGGCGGCAGCTCGTCCAGGCTGGTCAGCCCCATCCGCTCCAGGAAGTACGGCGTCGTGGCGTACAGCACCGCCCCGGAGGGCTCGGTGCCCACCTCGTGCACCAGGCCGCGGGCGCCGAGGGTGCGCACCACGGAGTCCACGTTCACCCCCCGTACGGCCGACACCTGCCCGCGCGTCACGGGCTGGCGGTAGGCGATCACGGCCAGCGTCTCCAGGGCCGCCTGGGTCAGCCGAGCGGTCTGACCGTCCAGCACGAACCGCCCCACGACGTCGGCGTACGGTGCCGCCGAGTAGAACCGCCAGCCGTCGCCGACCTGTCGCAGCTCGAAGCCGCGCAGCTGGGTGAGGTACTCCTCGGCCAGATCGCCCAGGAGCTCCTCGACCGCCGCGGTCGGCAGCCCCAGCACGGCGGCGAGCCGGATCGCGGAGATCGGCTCGTCGGCCACCATCAGGACGGCCTCCAGGGCCGCGCGGGCGCCGCCGGGCAGCTCGCCGACGTCGAACGCGAGCTCGTCCGGGGCGGCCTCCGACAGACCCGCGTGCGGGCTGTCGGGGACCTCGTCCACCGGCCGGGTCAGGTCCTCGTGGTCGCTCACAGGTCCTCCTCGTCGGTGGGTGGGCTCTCGCCCGCCGGGGTGTGGGCGCCGGCCGCCGCGCCGTAGTCGTCGCTCACCTGGACCTCGCCCTCGGCCGCACCCGTCCAGCGCACGGTGAGCTCCCCGAGGGCGTCGACCTGGTCCAGGCCCACCATGCCCTCCCGGAACAGCTCGAGCACCGCGAGGAACCGCGCCACCACGACGCCGGTCGAGCCCGCGTCGGAGACCAGCGAGCGGAACGAGGACGCGCCGGCCCGGCGCAGGCGGTCGGCCAGCACCGACGCCTGCTCGCGCACGCTCACGACCGGGGCGTGCAGGTGCGCCAACGACACCACCGGGACCGGCTTGGGCGCCAGGGCCTCGGCCGCCATCCGCGCGAGCTGGTCGGGCCCCACGGCCAGCACGAGCTCGGGCAGCAGGGCCGCCAGGTGCGACTCCAGGCTCACGGCACGGGGCAGGCGCCGCGACTGCGCCGTCAGGCGCTCGCCCAGGTACGCGGCGACGTCCTTGAACGCCCGGTACTGCAGCAGGCGGGCGAACAGCAGGTCGCGTGCCTCGAGCAGCTCCAGGTCCTCCGTGGCGTCGAGCTCGCCGGGCAGCAGGCGGGCGGCCTTCAGGTCCAGCAGGGTCGCGGCCACCACCAGGAACTCGCTGATCTGCCCGAGCGACCACGGCGCGTCCGAGTGCTCGGCGGCCCGTACCGCGGCGATGAACTCGTCGGTGACCCGGGCGAGCGCCACCTCGGTGATGTCCAGCTTGTGGCGGGCGATCAGCCCGAGCAGCAGGTCGAACGGGCCGGAGAAGTTCTCCAGGTGGACCTCGAACGGCCCCGGGCGGGTCGGCGCCGCGAGGTCCTCAGGCGGCATCGCCGCGGGCCACCAGCTCCCGGGCGAGCTGGAGGTAGGCCAGCGCTCCCGGGTGGTTGGGGGCGTACGTGGTGATCGGCTCGGCCGCGACCGACGCGTCGGGGAACTTCACCGTGCGCGAGATCACGGTGTGCAGCAGCTGACCGTCGAACGCCTCGTGCACGCGGGCGAGCACCTCGCGCGAGTGGAGCGTGCGGGCGTCGTGCATGGTGGCCAGGATGCCGTCGATGTGAAGGCGTGGGTTGAGCCGGTCGCGGACCTTCTCCACGGTCTCGATGAGCAGCGCCACACCGCGCAGCGCGAAGAACTCGCACTCCAGCGGGATGAGCACGCCGTGCGCGGCGGTCAGGGCGTTGACCGTGAGCAGGCCGAGTGACGGCTGGCAGTCGACCAGGATCACGTCGTAGTCGTCCTCCGCGGGCCGCAGCGCCCGGGACAGGACCGACTCGCGGGCGACCTCCCCGACCAGCTGCACCTCGGCCGCCGACAGGTCGATGTTCGCCGGCAGCAGGTCCAGGCCGGGGACCGAGGTGTGACGCACCACCTCGGACAGGGTCGCGTCGCGCTCCATCAGGAGGTTGTAGACGGTCTTGTCCAGCTCGTGCGGGTTGACCCCGAGCCCCACCGACGCGGCGCCCTGGGGGTCGAAGTCCACCACCAGCACCTTGCGCCCGTAGGTGGCCAGCGCGGCACCGAGGTTGATCGTGGAGGTGGTCTTGCCCACCCCACCCTTCTGGTTGCACAGCGCGATGATCCGGGCCGGTCCGGTGGACGTGAGCGGGGCGGGCTCGCCGAACTCGGGCATCGGACGCCCGACCAGATCGGTGGCTGCGTGCTCGGTGTCCTGGCTCGTCACGCGCCCGAGGTTACCCCAGCGCACCCGCTCGCCATCGGCGCCCCACCGGCCTCTTCCGAGCCTCCACCGAACGTAGGTCGGGGCACCGGCCGTGCGTCAGCCGACGGCGCGTGGGTGCGCGGCGACGTAGACCTCGCGCAGCGTCTCGGGGGCCACGTGCGTGTAGATCTGGGTGGTGGTCACCGACGCGTGCCCCAGCAGCTCCTGGACCACGCGGACGTCCGCTCCGCCGGCCAGGAGATGGGTCGCGAACGAGTGCCGCAACGTGTGCGGCGACACCGGTGTGGTCAGCCCGGCACGGTCCGCGGCATGGCGCAACGCCGCCCAGCCGGACTGCCGGCTCAGCCGCCGGCCGAGGGTGTTGAGGAACAACGCCGGGGTCCCCCGGCCGTGCGACCCGAGCTCGGGTCGGGCGCGCACGAGGTAGGCCTGCACCGCGTCCCGCGCGAACGACCCCACGGGGACGACGCGCTCCTTGCTCCCCTTGCCGCGCAGCAGCACCTGGCCGACCTCCAGGTCCAGGTCGTCGACGTCGAGGCCGACGACCTCGCTGATCCGCGCGCCGGTGGAGTACAGCAGCTCGAGCAGGGCGCGGTCCCGCAGCGGCACCGCGCCCTCCCCCACCCCCGCCGCGTCCAACAGCGCGCCGACCTGCTCGATGCTGAGGGCCTTGGGCAGCCGGCGCGGTCGGGCCGGCGGCCTGACCCCTGCCGCGGGGTCGGCGGGCGCCCAACCCTCCAGCGCGGCGAACCGGTGCCAGCCGTGCACGGCGGCGACCATGCGCGCCGTCGACGACGCGGCGAGCGGCGGGCGCCCGTCGGTGCCCTGGCGCACCTGCAGCACGTAGTCGCGCACGTCCGCGGGCGTCACGTCGGCCACGTCGGCCAGGCCGCGAGCGGTCAGGAAGGCCCGGTAGCGCTCCAGGTCGCGCCGGTAGGCCGCGAGGGTGTGGGTGGCCAGACCCCGCTCCACGGCGAGGTGGTCCAGGAACGCCGTCGCCGCGTCGGCGAGCCGGTCCGGACCGTCCACGTCACACCGGCAGGAAGGGGTCGACCGCCACCGCGATGAACAGCAGCGTCAGGTAGGTGATCGACCGGTGGAACACCTTCATCTCGCCGAGCTTGGTGCCGTCGGGGCGGCGCGAACGCAGCAGCAGGCCCACGACGCTCCAGCCGAACCACAGGCCCAGCGCGCCGGCCACCGTCGCGTAGACCCAGGTCATCCCGGCCAGCGGCACCAGCGCGAGGGACGCGACCACCATCGCGGCGGTGTAGGCGAGCATCTCGAGCGCCACGCGGGTGTTCCCCGCGACCACGGGAAGCATCGGCACGCCGGCCGCCGCGTAGTCCCGCCGGAACTTCATCGACAACGGCCAGTAGTGCGGCGGGGTCCACAGGAAGATCACCGCGAACAGGGCGACCGGGGCCCAGGCGAGCGACCCGGTCACGGCGGACCAGCCGATCAGGACCGGCATGCACCCGGCGATGCCGCCCCACACGATGTTCTGCGGCGTGCGCCGCTTGAGCAGCATCGTGTAGCCGACGACGTAGAGCAGGATCGCCGCGAGGGCCAGGGCCGCGGCCATCAGGTTGACCAGGAGCGCGAACCACGCGACCGACGCCGCACCGAGCACGAGCCCGAAGACCACCGCCGAACGCGCCCCGATCTCGCCCGTGACCAGCGGCCGCCGGCGCGTGCGGTTCATCAGCGAGTCGATGTCGCGGTCCAGGACGCAGTTGAGCGTGTTGGCCGCCCCGGCGGCCGCGGTGCCGCCGACCAGCGTCGCCAGCACCAGACCGATGGAGGGCAGCCCGTCCGCCGCCAGGATCATCGTCGGGAGCGTGGTGACCAGCAGCAGCTCGATGATCCGCGGCTTGGTCAGCGCGACGTACGCCGCGACGGTGCGCAGCGCCCGGCCCATCCGGTCGCGTCGGACGGCGGCCGGACCCTCGGCGACGGTCGAGGTGTCCGTCGTCATGGTGCGCACGGTGGGCGGACTCCGATCACTGTGGGACGGGTGTGCCGGGTCTGGCCCCTCCGGCGCAGGGACCATGGTAGGCGACCTGGGCCTTTCAGCCCAGGCGAGCCGCACCCCGGACCGCCGCGCAGGTCCCACGGCCCCGGGGCTAGGCTCGTGCCGGTCGCCTCTGCGGCGCACCGTGGCCCGCACCCGAGCCCGCGGGACACCGACCCCACGGCCTGGCCTGGAAGGAACGTGTGAGCGTGAACACCCCCCTCGAGTGGACCGACCTGGATCAGCGCGCCGTCGACACCGTGCGTGTCCTGGCCGCCGACGCCGTCGAGAAGGTCGGTAACGGCCACCCCGGGACCGCGATCAGCCTCGCCCCTGCCGCGTACCTGCTGTATCAGCGTGTGATGCGGCACGACCCGACCGACCCGTCGTGGCTGGGTCGGGACCGCTTCATCCTGTCCGCGGGCCACTCGAGCCTGACCCAGTACATCCAGCTGTACCTGGCCGGCTACGGCCTGGAGCTGTCCGACCTGGAGGCGCTGCGCACCTGGGGGTCGTTGACGCCGGGCCACCCGGAGTACGGCCACACCAAGGGCGTGGAGATCACCACCGGCCCGCTGGGCCAGGGCATCGCGAGCTCGGTCGGGTTCGCGATGGCCGCCCGGCGTGAGCGGGGGCTGCTCGACCCCGACGCGGCGCCGGGCACCAGCCCGTTCGACCACTTCGTGTACGTGATCGCCTCCGACGGGGACCTCCAGGAGGGTGTGAGCTCGGAGGCGTCGTCGATCGCGGGCACCCAGAAGCTCGGCAACCTCGTGGTGATCTGGGACGACAACAAGATCTCGATCGAGGGCCACACCGACGTGGCCTTCACCGAGGACGTCCTGGCGCGCTACGAGGCGTACGGCTGGCACACCCAGTCGGTGGACTGGACACACGGCGGCACCGAGTACCGCGAGGACCCGGCAGCGCTCCTCGAGGCGATCGAGGCGGCGAAGGCCGTCACGGACATGCCCTCGTTCATCCGGCTGCGGACGATCATCGCGTGGCCGTCGCCCACCAAGCAGGACACCCACGGCTCGCACGGCTCCAAGCTCGGCACCCAGGAGGTCGCCGGCCTCAAGGAGGTGCTCGGCTTCGACCCCGAGAAGAGCTTCGAGGTCTCGCCCGAGGTGATCACGCACACCCGCGCGATGGTCCGCCGGGGCGAGGCGATGCACGCCGAGTGGGATGCCGGCTACCGCGACTGGCGCGAGGCCAACCCCGAGCGCGCCGCTCTGCTGGACCGCCTGCGTGCCAAGGAGCTGCCCGAGGGCTGGACCGACGCGTTGCCGACGTTCGAGGCCGGTGGGTCGGTGGCCACCCGCGCCGCGTCCGGGAACGTGCTCAGTGCGCTGGCGCCGGTGCTGCCCGAGCTGTGGGGTGGCTCGGCGGACCTGGCCGGCTCGAACAACACCACGATGAAGGGCGAGCCCTCCTTCCTGCCGCCGGAGCGCTCCACCGAGGAGTTCGCCGGCACCTGGTACGGCCGCACGCTGCACTTCGGGATCCGCGAGCACGGCATGGGCGCGATCCTCAACGGCATCGCGCTGCACGGCCTGACCCGCCCGTAC
The DNA here is from genome assembly GCA_020444245.1 of Actinomycetales bacterium. Taxonomy (GTDB): domain Bacteria; phylum Actinomycetota; class Actinomycetes; order Actinomycetales; family Cellulomonadaceae; genus Actinotalea. The sequence continues at coordinate 248,672 of JAHLLI010000004.1, read as the reverse complement.
GGCGGCACGTTCTTCACCTTCAGCGACTACATGCGCGGCTCGGTGCGCCTCGCGGCGCTGATGGGGGTCCCGTCGATCTTCGTGTGGACCCACGACTCGATCGGTCTGGGCGAGGACGGCCCCACCCACCAGCCGGTCGAGCACCTGGCCGCGGTGCGGGCGATCCCGAACCTCGACGTCGTGCGGCCCGCCGACGCGAACGAGACCGCTGCGGCCTGGCGCGCGGTGCTGGAGAACACCGCCAACCCCGCCGCCCTGGTCCTGACCCGCCAGAACGTCCCGACGTTCCCGCGGGGCGCCGACGGGTTCGCGACCACCGACGACGTGGCCAAGGGCGCCTACGTGCTGCTCGAGGCGAGCACCGGGTCACCGGACGTCATCCTCATCGCCACCGGCTCGGAGGTGCAGCTCGCCGTCGAGGCCCGCACCCACCTCGAGCAGGCCGGCGTGGCCACCCGCGTGGTCTCGGCACCGTGTCTCGAGTGGTTCGATCGGCAGGAACGTGCCTACCGTGATCAGGTGCTGCCCCCGTCGGTGCGCGCCCGGGTCTCGGTCGAGGCCGGGATCGCCATGCCGTGGGCCCGTCTGGTCGGCGACGCCGGCCGCTCGATCTCCCTCGAGCACTACGGGGCCTCGGCCGACTACGGCACCCTCTACCGCGAGTTCGGGATCACCGCGGAGGCCGTGGTCAACGCGGCCCGCGAGTCCCTGGCCGCGGCAGCGGGCGAGTAGGGCAGCACCGCGGCGCCACTGCGGCGCCGCGGACCGCTGAGGGTCGGCGCTCCGGCGCCGGCCGGAGAGGTGCGCACATGCTGCCCGTACCCACCGAGATCCCCCGACCTCTCGTCCACCTCGCCGACGCGGGCGTGGCGATCTGGCTCGACGACCTGTCCCGCCCCCTGGTGCACGACGGCGGTCTCGCCGACCTGGTGCGCACCCGGGGCGTGATCGGCGTGACGTCGAACCCGTCGATCTTCGCCAAGGCCGTCGACGGGACGGACGCCTACGCTCCCCAGCTCGCCGAGCTCGCGCGTGAGGGCCTGGACGTCGAGGAGGCCGTCTTCCGGCTCACCACCGACGACGTGCGTGACGCGTGCGACGTGCTCGCCGAGGTCTACGAGGCCACCGACGGCTCGGACGGGCGGGTGTCCATCGAGGTCGACCCGAGGCTGGCCCGCGACACCCAGAGCACGATCGCCGCGGCGCGACGGCTCTGGGCGACCGTGGACCGACCGAACCTGTTCATCAAGATCCCCGCGACCGTCGAGGGGCTGCCCGCGATCACCACCGCCCTGGCCGAGGGCATCAGCGTCAACGTCACGCTGATCTTCTCCCTCGAGCGGTACGCGCAGGTGCTCGACGCCCACCTGGCCGGTCTCGAGCAGGCCCACGCGGCCGGCATCGACCTCTCCCGGCTCGCGTCCGTGGCCTCGTTCTTCGTGTCCCGGGTGGACACCGCCGTCGACGCGCGGTTGGAGAAGATCGGCGACGACCCCGCCGTGGCGCTGCGCGGCACCGCGGCGATCGCCAACGCACGCTTGGCCTACCGGCTGTGGGAGCAGACCCGGGCCTCGGAGCGCTGGACCGCGCTGGCCGCCGCAGGGGCCCGCACCCAGCGCCCGCTGTGGGCCTCGACGAGCACCAAGGACCCGGCCTACCGCGACACGCGGTACGTCGAGGAGCTCGTGGCGCCGCACACGGTGAACACCATGCCGGGCGCCACCCTCACCGCCACCGCCGACCACGGCCTGATCCGGCCCGACGCCATCCACGCCTACCCCGACGCCGAGCGCGTCATGGCGGAGCTGGCGGGGGTCGGCGTGAACCTCGCGGCCGTGACCGACCAGCTCGAGGTCGAGGGTGTGCAGAAGTTCACCGACGCCTGGGAGGACCTGCTCGGCACGGTGCGCGGCGCGATGGAGGGCGCCGCGTGAGCCGCGCCGTGACCGCGGAGCGCAACCCGCTCCGCGACCCGCGCGACCGCCGACTCGCCAGGATCGCCGGGCCGTGCGGCCTGGTGATCTTCGGCGTCACCGGTGATCTGGCACGCAAGAAGCTCATGCCGGCGGTCTACGACCTGGCCAACCGTGGGCTGCTCCCACCCGGCTTCGCGCTCACCGGGTTCGCGCGGCGGGACTGGGTGGACCAGGACTTCGCCCAGGTCGTCCATGACGCGGTCAAGGAGCACGCCCGGACGCCCTTCCGGGAGAGCACCTGGCGCCAGCTCGCCGACGGCATCCGGTTCGTCCAGGGTGAGTTCGGCGACGACGCGGCCTTCGACCGGCTGAGCAGCACGGTCGCCGAGCTCGACGCGGACCAGGGCACCAACGGCAACCACGCGTTCTACCTGTCGGTGCCGCCCAAGGCGTTCCCGCTCGTGCTGCGCCAGCTCTCCCGGTCCGGCCTGGCGACCCAGCACGACCACGCCTGGCGCCGGGTCGTCATCGAGAAGCCGTTCGGGCGCGACCTGGAGTCCTCGCGCGAGCTCAACGACGTCGTCTCGGAGGTGTTCGCCCCGGAGTCGGTCTTCCGGATCGACCACTACCTGGGCAAGGAGACCGTCCAGAACATGCTGGCGCTGCGGTTCGCCAACCAGCTGTTCGAGCCGATCTGGAACGCCAACTACGTCGACCACGTCCAGATCACGATGGCCGAGGACATCGGCATCGCCGGTCGCGCCGGCTACTACGACGGCATCGGCGCGGCACGCGACGTCATCCAGAACCACCTGCTCCAGCTCCTGGCTCTCACCGCGATGGAGGAGCCGGTGTCCTTCGACGCCGACGACCTGCGCGCCGAGAAGGAGAAGGTGCTCTCGGCGGTCCGGGTGCCCAAGGACCTGAACCGGCACACCGCCCGCGGGCAGTACGCGGCGGGCTGGCAGGGCGGCGAGCAGGTGGCCGGGTACCTCGAGGAGCAGGGCGTCGCGCAGGGTTCGATCACCGAGACGTTCGCGGCGGTCCGCCTGGACATCGACACCCGCAGGTGGGCAGGGGTGCCGTTCTACCTGCGCACCGGCAAGCGGCTGGGACGCCGCGTGACCGAGGTCGCAGTGGTCTTCAAGCGGGCACCGCACCTGCCGTTCGAGTCGACCGCCACCGAGGAGCTCGGCAAGAACGCCCTGGTGATCCGGGTGCAACCCGACGAGGGCGTGACGCTGCGGTTCGGATCCAAGGTGCCCGGCACCGCGATGGAGGTCCGCGACGTCACGATGGACTTCGGCTACGGCCACGCCTTCACGGAGTCCTCGCCCGAGGCGTACGAGCGGCTGATCCTCGACGTGCTCCTCGGTGACCCGCCGTTGTTCCCACGGCAGCAGGAGGTCGAGCTGTCCTGGAAGATCCTCGACCCGATCCTCGACCACTGGTCGCGCCACGGCGCGCCCGAGCCCTATCCGTCCGGGTCGTGGGGCCCGCCGTCGGCCGACGCCATGATGGCGCGCGACGGCAGGGTCTGGCGCCGGCCGTGAGGAGGAACGCATGATTCTCGAGCTTCCCGACACCACCACGGGTGCGGTGGCCAAGTCCCTGGTCCAGGTCCGCGACGAGGGTGGCGCCATCGCCCTCGGGCGTGTGCTCACGCTGGTGATCGACGCCGGCGACCGCGACCCCGAGCCCGCGATCGAAGCGGCCAACGTCGCGAGCCGCGAGCACCCGTGCCGCATCATCGTGCTGTGCCGGTGCGGCAACGCGAACACGCACCTGGACGCCGAGATCCGGGTCGGCGGCGACGCGGGGGCGAGCGAGGTCATCGTCCTCAAGGCCGGCCCGGAGCTGCTGGGGCACGCCGACACCCTCATCACGCCCCTGATGCTCCCGGACGCCCCGATCGTCGCGTGGTGGCCCTACGAGGTGCCCCCGGACCCGTCCGGGGATCCGGTCGGCACGATGGCCGGCCGCAGGGTCACCGACACCCTCGAGTGCGCCCACCCGCAAGACAGCCTGCGCACCCTGCGCACCGCGTACCACGAGGGCGACACGGACCTGGCGTGGACACGGCTCACGGTGTGGCGGGGACTGCTCGCCGCCGCGCTCGACCAGCCGCCGTTCGAGAAGGTCCACAAGGCCGTCGTCGCCGGGCACGACACCCACCCGTCGGTGACGCTCCTGGCCGCGTGGCTCGCCCAGGCGCTGCGGTGCCCGGTCGAGCTGGACCTCGACCCGGACGCCCAGGGCGTCACGTCGGTCCGCCTCGAGCGCGCGACCGGACCGGTGATCGTGGACCGGCCGGACGGCCGCGTCGCCCTGCTGCACCAGCCCGGGCAGCCCGACCGGCACCTGGCGATGCCGCTGCGCACCCTGACCGAGTGTCTCGCCGAGGAGCTGCGGCGGATGGACCCGGACGAGGTCTACGGCGAGGTGCTCCGCGACGGCCTGGCCCGGATCGGCGTCGCATGAGCCCCGCCCGCCGCGCCCGCTTCCTGGTGCACCCGGACAAGCCGTCGCTCGCGGACGCGGTCGCGGCCCGGCTCCTCACGGCACTCATCGACGTGCAGGCCGAGCGCGAGATCGCCGAGATCGCGCTCACCGGCGGCTCGATGGGGGCGGCGACCGTCGCCGCGGTGGGCCGGGCGCCGGCCCGCTCGTGCGTCGACTGGTCCCGCGTGCGGGTGTGGTGGGGCGACGAGCGGTACCTGCCGACCGGGCACCCGGACCGCAACGACACCCAGGCCGACGACGCTGGGCTCCTGGCGCTCGGGCTCGACCCTGCCCTGGTGCACCGGGTCGCGGGCCCCGACCGGGTCGACTCGGTCGAGCAGAGCGCCGCGGACTACGCCGACCAGATCCGTGGCGCGGGCGGCGGGGCCTTCGACGTGGTGATGCTCGGGATGGGTCCGGACGCGCACGTCGCGTCGCTCTTCCCGCACCACCCGGCGCAGCGCACGACGGGCGCGATCACGGTGGCCGTGCACGACTCCCCCAAGCTTCCGCCCGATCGGGTCTCGCTCACCTTCGAGGCGCTCGAGCGCAGCCGGCAGGTGTGGTTCCTGGTCGCCGGACCGGACAAGGCCGAGGCCGTCGCCGCAGCCCAGGCGCCCGACGCGGACCGCTGGGACGTCCCGGCGGTCGGTGTGCACGGCATGGACGCGACGTTGTGGCTGATCGACCTCGCCGCAGCGGCGCGGCTACCCGGTGGAACGCCGGGACCCGACGCGCCCGCCTGACCGGGGCTCAGGCCGACAGCTCCGCGAGCCAGGTGTACCAGGCGTCCAGGCCCTCGCCCGTGCGCGCCGACACGGGCAGCACGCGCACCCCGGGCCGCAGCGCCCTGGCGTGCGCCGTCAGCGCCTCGACGTCGAAGTCGACGTACGGCAGCAGGTCGGTCTTGTTGAGCACCACGAGGTCGGCCGCGGAGAACATGTGCGGGTACTTCAGCGGCTTGTCGTCGCCCTCGGTCACCGAGATCACCACGACGCGGGCCTGCTCGCCGAGATCGAACAGGGCCGGGCACACCAGGTTGCCGACGTTCTCGACCATCACCAGCGAGCCGTTCTCCGGCGCCAGCGAGTCCAGGGCGGTGCGCAACATCTCGGCGTCGAGGTGGCAGCCCGCACCGGTGTTGACCTGCACGGCGCGTGCGCCCGCCGCCCGGATCCGCTCGGCGTCCAGGAGCGTCTCCTGGTCTCCCTCGACCACCACGACCTGCCGTCCCGCGGTCTCGCGGATCGTGCGCTCCAGGAGGGTCGTCTTGCCCGAGCCCGGCGAGCTCATGAGGTTCACGGCCACCAGGTCCCGCGCGGCCAGCCAGGCGCGCGTCTCGCCGGCCAGGGCGTTGTTCTTGCCCAGCACGTCCAGCTCGAGCTCGACCGTCGTGGTCCCGTGCGAGTGTGCGGGTGCCTCGGCCGTGGCCGGGACCTCGTCGTGCGTGTGGAACGTCCGGCCGCCGTCGTGGCTGTGCGGCTCGGGAACCGCGTGCCCGAGCTCACCGGCCTCGTGCGTGTGCGTGACGCCGTCGTGGGTGTGCGTCACCGCACCGGTCCCCGGGTCCACCACTCGCACATCCGTCGCACCGCACCCGCAGGTGTCGCACACCTAGACCACCTCCACCGACGTCACCATGAGCGAACGGCCGGCCACGACCTCGGCGTCCGTGCTCCCGCACGGGCACAGGGGTAGCAGGTCGGCCATCTCGAACTCGTTCCGGCACACCCGGCACCGCCCCCGACCCGGCTCCTCCTCGATCTCGAGCCAGGCACCCTCGAGCGTGGTGCCCTGGGTGGCCAGGTCGAAGCAGAACCGCACAGCGTCGGGGACGATCCCCGCGAGTGCGCCGATACGCAGCCGCACGCCCGCTACGGTCCGTCCGTCGGTGTGGTCCACCACGGTCCGGACCACGTCCTGGGTGATCGACAGCTCGTGCATCAGCGCCCTCCGAGCCACCCTAACCAGGGGCCGGTCCTCGAACCCGGGACCTCGCCCGGGACCAGAAACGGATCTCGGCGGTTCAACCGCCCCGGCGGGCTCGCAGCGCCTCGAGGGCCTCTTCGAGGATCGCGGCGCCGTCCTCGTCGCTGCGCCGCTCCTTCACGTAGGCCAGGTGCGTCTTGTAGGGCTCGTTGCGCACGGGGGCCGGGGGGTTCTCGCGGTCCTGGCCCGCCGGGTAGCCGCATCGCGGGCAGTCCCAGGTCTCCGGGATCTCGATCCCGGCGTCCTCGGAGAAGGAGGGCTTGGTCTCGTGACCGTTCGCGCACCAGAAGGACACCCACACCCGCGGTGCCGCCTCGCCTCGCTCGGCCTCGCCCATCGGTCCCGCGCCCACCCTGGAGCCACGGATCGCACTGCCGCTCGCCATCGCCGGACCTTTCTCAGCTCACGCGCTGGATGAGACCCAGCAGCACCACGACGGCGGTCCACACGAGGACCAGGCCCACCGTGATCCGGTTGAGGTTCCGCTCGGCCACGCCGGAGGTGCCGGCTCCGCTGGAGATGCCGCCGCCGAACATGTCCGAGAGTCCGCCGCCCTTGCCCTTGTGGAGCAGCACCAGCACCACGACGAGGAAGCTCGTCACGACCAGCAGGATCTCGAGGACGATGCGAAGTGCACTCATGGATGTGTCTCTCGTTCGGGGTCGGCGCCGGTCGCGGACCTGCTCGGCCATCGTGGCGCCCGGACAAGGATAGGCGACGAGGTCCGGATCGGCCGAACCCGGTCGGGTGAACGTGCCGCGGGTCCGCCCGGCGCACCGGACGGACCCGCGGCTACGCGTCGGTCAGAGGCCGACCTGGTGCGACTGGTACCGCACGATCTTCGCGAACTCCTCGGCGTCCAGGCTCGCGCCGCCGACCAGGGCGCCGTCGACGTCGGTCTGCGCCATGATCGCCGCGACGTTGCCGGACTTCACCGAGCCGCCGTACAGCACCCGCACGGCGTCCGCCGTCGCCTGGTCGTACAGCTCGGCGACCCGGGCCCGGATCGCGCCGCAGAGCTCCTGCGCGTCCTCCGGGGTGGCCACCTCGCCGGTGCCGATCGCCCAGACCGGCTCGTAGGCGATCACGAGGCCTGCGACCTGCTCGGCGGACAGGCCCTCGAGGCCACCGTCGAGCTGGGCCAGCGTGTGCGACACGTGGTTGCCGGCCTTGCGGATCTCGAGCTCCTCGCCGACGCACAGGATCGGCACGAGGCCGTGGGCCAGTGCGTTCTTGACCTTGGCGTTCGTCACGGCCTCGTCCTCGCCGTGGTATTGCCGGCGCTCGGAGTGCCCGACCGCGACGTACGTGCAGCCGAGCTTGGCCAGGAACACCGGGGAGATCTCCCCGGTGTACGCCCCGGACACGTGCATCGACAGGTCCTGGCCGCCGTAGCGGACCTCGAGCTTGTCGGCGTCCACGAGCGTCTGGACGGACCGCAGGTCGGTGAAGGGCGGCAGGACCGCCACCTCGACCTGCTCGTAGTCGTGCTTGGCGTCCTTGAGCGTCCATGCGAGCTTCTGGACCAGATGGGTGGCCTCGTGGTGGTCGAGGTTCATCTTCCAGTTGCCCGCCATGAGCGGGGTGCGTGCCATCAGTCCTCCAGAACCGCGATGCCGGGCAGGGTCTTGCCCTCGAGCAGCTCGAGGCTCGCGCCGCCGCCGGTCGAGATGTGGCCGAAGCCGGCCTCGTCGAAGCCGAGCAGCCGGACCGCCGCGGCGGAGTCGCCGCCGCCGACGATCGAGAAGCCGTCGGTGTCGACCAGGGCCTGGGCCACGGCCTTGGTGCCGGCCGCGAAGGCCGGGAACTCGAACACGCCCATCGGGCCGTTCCACGCGATGGTCTTCGCGCCCTTGATGGCGTCGGCGAACAGCTCGGCCGACTTCGGGCCGATGTCCAGGCCCATCTTGCCGGCGGGGATCGCGTCGGCCGCGACGGTCACGTACGGAGCGTCCGCAGCGAAGGAGTCCGCAGCGACGATGTCGACCGGGAGCACGATCTTGTCGCCCGCCTCGGCCAGGTAGCCCTTGACGGTCTCGACCTGGTCCGCCTCGAGCAGCGAGGAACCGACCTCGTGGCCCTGCGCCGCCAGGAACGTGTAGACCATGCCGCCGCCGATCAGCAGGGTGTCGGCCTTGGTGAGGAGGTTCGCGATGACGCCGAGCTTGTCCGAGACCTTCGCGCCACCCAGGACGACCACGTAGGGCCGCTCGGGGCTGTCGGTGGCCTTCCGCAGCGCCTGGACCTCGCCGAGCACGAGGAGGCCCGCAGCGTGCGGCAGACGCAGCGCGACGTCGTACACGGACGCCTGCTTGCGGTGCACCACGCCGAAGCCGTCGGAGACGAACGCATCCGCCATCGCGGCCAGCTCGTCGGCCAGCGCGCCGCGCTCGGCCTCGTCCTTGGAGGTCTCGCGGGCGTCGAACCGGATGTTCTCCAGCAGCGCGATCTCTCCGTCGGCGAGGCCCGCGACGGTCGCCTTGGCGGACTCGCCCACGACGTCGTCGGCCAGGGCGACGGGCTTGCCGAGCAGCTCACCGAGCCGCGCGGCGACCGGCGCCAGGGAGTACTTCGGGTCCGGCTCGCCCTTCGGGCGGCCCAGGTGCGCGGTCACGACCACGCGCGCGCCGGCGTCGAGCAGGCGGGTCAGGGTCGGCAGCGCGGCGCGGATGCGCCCGTCGTCGGTGATCGTGGTGCCGTCCAGCGGCACGTTGAAGTCGGAACGGACGAGCACGCGCTTGCCGCGCAGGTCGCCCAGGTCGTCGATGGTCTTCATCTGGTCCCTCGGTCGGATGGGTGGATCACGGGCGGACACGACGACGTCCGCGTGCCCGGGCAACGAGGTCGCCGGGCTCGCGGACGTCGGTCATGAGCAGGTGCTCGGGACGGTCAGAGGCGCTCGCCCACGTACACGGTCAGGTTGACCAGGCTGTTGGAGTAGCCCCACTCGTTGTCGTACCAGGCGACGACCTTGACCTGGTCGCCGATCACCTTCGTCAGGCCGGAGTCGAAGATGCTCTGGTGCGGGTTCGTGATGATGTCGCTCGACACGATCGGGTCGTCTACGTACTCCAGGACGCCCTTGAGCGGGCCCTCGGCAGCGGCCTTCACGGCGGCGTTGACCTCGTCCACCGTGACCTCCTTGGCCGCGGTGAAGGTCAGGTCCGTGGCCGAGCCGGTGATGGTCGGCACGCGCAGCGCGTAGCCGTCCAGCTTGCCCTTGAGCTCGGGGAGCACCAGGGCGACGGCCTTGGCGGCACCCGTGGTGGTCGGGACGATGTTCTGCGCGGCGGCGCGGGCGCGACGCAGGTCGCGGTGCGGGCCGTCCTGCAGGTTCTGGTCGCCGGTGTAGGCGTGGATCGTGGTCATCAGACCGCGCTCGATGCCGAACGCGTCGTTGAGCGCCTTGGCCATCGGGGCCAGGCAGTTCGTGGTGCAGGACGCGTTGGAGATGATGTGGTGCACGGCCGCGTCGTACTGGGTGTGGTTCACGCCCATGACGAACGTCGCGTCCTCGTTCTTCGCCGGCGCGGAGATGATGACCTTCTTGGCGCCGCCGTCGATGTGGGCCTTGGCCTTGGTCGCGTCGGTGAAGAAGCCGGTCGACTCGATGACGATGTCGGCGCCCAGCTCGGCCCACGGCAGGTTCGCCGGGTCGCGCTCGGCCAGCGCACGGATCTTCTTGCCGTCGACGATGATGTTCTCGTCGTCGTAGGAGACGCTCAGGGGGAAGCGACCGAGCACGGTGTCGTACTTCAGCAGGTGAGCCAGGGTCTTGTTGTCGGTGAGGTCGTTCACACCGACGATCTCGATGTCGGCCCCCGACGCCACGAGCGCCCGGTAGTAGTTGCGGCCGATGCGGCCGAAGCCGTTGATGCCGACGCGGATGGTCACTGTGCCTCCTAGGAGCGCGCCGGGAGGCCGGCACGCGGCTGGGTCATGAACGGTTGCGTACGGCGCTGTACGCGCCTGGCATCATCGTCCTGAGAGTGCCAGTGAGACTCAGGTTACACGGCGGACACATTCCCGCTAGGACGTTCGTCCAGCAGTCGGGCGGCGTCCTGACAGCTGGGCGACGGCCCTCCCCGGACGGCCCCGCGAGCGGTCGCGACGATGGGCTCTGAGCGGCTCAGACGTCCAGCATGTCCGGGGTCAGCCCGGCCTCGGTGTCGGGGATCCCCAGCTCGGCCGCGCGCTTGTCCGCGGTGGCCAGCAGGCGGCGGATCCGGCCCGCGACCGCGTCCTTGGTCAGGGGCGGGTCGGCGAGCTGGCCGAGCTCCTCCAGGGACGCCTGCTTGTGCTCCAGACGCAGCCGACCGGCCTGGCGCAGGTGGTCGGGCACCTCCTCGCCGAGGATCTCGAAGGCCCGCTGCACGCGCGCGCCCGCGGCCACCGCGGCACGGGCCGAGCGCCGCAGGTTCGCGTCGTCGAAGTTCGCCAGGCGGTTGGCCGTACCGCGCACCTCGCGCCGCATCCGGCGCTCCTCCCAGACCAGACGCGCGTCGTGCGCGCCGAGCCTGGTGAGCATCGCGCCGATCGCCTCGCCGTCGCGGATCACCACCCGGTCCACGCCGCGGACCTCACGGGCCTTGGCGGCCACGCCCAGCCGGCGCGCCGCTCCGACCAGGGCCAGCGCCGCCTCCGGTCCGGGGCACGTGATCTCCAGCGCCGCGGAACGGCCGGGCTCGGTCAACGAGCCGTGCGCCAGGAAGGCGCCGCGCCACGCCGCCTCGGCCTCCCCCACCCCGGCGCTGACCACCTGCGGGGGCAGACCACGGACCGGGCGCCCGCGCGCGTCGAGCAGACCGGTCTGCCGGGCCAGCGACTCCCCGTCGCGCACCACCCGGACCACGTACCGGGTGCCCTTGCGCAGGCCCCCGCCGGAGACCACCACGACGTCGCTGGTGTGGCCGTAGACCTCCGAGACGAACTGGCGCAGCCGCCGCGCAGCGATACCGGTGTCCAGCTCGGCCTCGATCACGATCCGACCCGAGATGATGTGCAAACCTCCGGCGAAGCGCAGGGTCGCCGAGACCTCCGCCTTGCGCCACGAGGTCTTGTCGACCGGCAACCGGGCGAGCTCGTCCTTCACCTGTGCCGTCAACGCCATGGGGGTCATCCTGCCATCCCCGGCCCACCGCCCAGGTCGCCCCAGTGCCCCTCGAAGGCGTCGCGGAAGGCCGCCGCGAGGCGCAGCGCGTCGTGACGGGCACTGCCGTCGCCCACCCCGACTTGGCGCAGGACCAGCTCAGCACCCATCGCAGCAGCCTGCTCCGCGAGCTCGTCCAGGTGCACCACGGCGCCGGGGTCCGCGACCACGACGTCGACCCGCATGCCCGGGGCGTGCTCGGCGAGCGCGCGCAGGTGCTCGAGGTTGGTCATCGCGGCGGGGTCGTCCGGACGCAGGTTGAGGGTGACGCAGCGCCGGGCCGCGGTGCGGTGCAGGGCGGCGGACAGCTCGGGGACCAGCACGTGCGGGAGCACCGAGGTGAACCACGAGCCGGGTCCGAGCACCACCCAGTCCGCCTCGTCGACGGCCGCGACGGCCTCGGGGCACGCGCTCGCGCCGTCGGGCAGCAGGCGGACCGCCTCGACCCGACCCGGCGTCACGGCCACCGCGCTCTGGCCGTACACGGTCCGCGGCTCGCCGTCGACCACGATGTCGGCCTCGATGGCCAGCGGCTGGCAGGACATCGGCAGCACGCGGCCGCGCGCACCGAGCAGCCGGCCCACCCAGTCCAGCCCGGCGACGGGGTCGCCCAGCAGCTCCCACAGCGCAGCGATGAGCAGGTTCCCCACCGCGTGGCGGTCCAGCGGCCCCTGGGTCGCGAAGCGGTGCTGGAGCACGTCCCGCCAGGTGCGCCCCCAGTCCGAGTCGTCACACAGCGCGGACAGGGCCATCCGCAGGTCGCCCGGGGGCAGGATGTCGAGCTCGTCGCGCAACCGACCTGACGAGCCGCCGTCGTCGGCCACGGTCACCACGGCGGTGAGCCGGTCCGTCATCAGGCGCAGGGCGGACAACGTCGCAGCGAGCCCATGACCACCGCCCAAGGCCACCACCGCCGGACCGCGTCCGCCCGCGACGGGCACGTGGCGGGGCCGATCACTCACGCCCGAGGTCCCGGTGCGTCACCACCACGCGCGAGCCCCGCCTGCGCAGCTCGGCTGCGACCGCCTCGGCGATCGCGACGGACCGGTGCTTGCCACCGGTGCAGCCGATCGCGACGGTCGCGTACCTCTTGTCCTCGTGCTGGTAGCCCGCGATGACCGGCTCGAGGGTCGCGACGTACCGCTCCACGAACATCCGCGCGCCCGGCAGCCCGAGCACGTAGTCCCGGACCGGCTCGTCGCGACCGGTCAGGTGGCGCAGCTCGGTGATCCAGTACGGGTTCGCCAGGAACCGCACGTCGGCGACGTGGTCCGCGTCCAGCGGCAGCCCATACTTGAACCCGAAGGACAGCACGTTGATCCGCATGTCCTGGTCCTCGCCGCCGGCGACGGCCAAGGTCACCTCGCGCGCCAGGTCGTGCACGTTGAGCTCGGTCGTGTCGATCACGACGTCGGCCCGGTCGCGGACGCCCCGCAGCATCTCGCGCTCCTCGGCGATGCCGTCCAGGATGCGCCGCCCCGCCTGGAGCGGGTGCGGCCGGCGCACGGTCTCGAAACGGCGCACCAGCACCTCGTCGGAGGCGTCCATGAACAGGATGCGGAAGTCGTTGCCGGCCTCGCGCAGCACGTCGAGGACGCCGACGAGGTCACCGGACAGCTCCCGGCCGCGCACGTCGACCACGGCCGCGAGACGGTGCACGCCGCCGGGGCCGGACGACAGCATGCCGGCGAGCTGGCCGAGCAGCTGCGCCGGCAGGTTGTCGACCACGTACCAGCCCAGGTCCTCGAGCACAGCGGCAGCCCGGCTACGCCCCGCGCCGGACATGCCGGTGACCACGAGGAGCTCGGGCAGCTCGGCGCGCGGGGAGGCCGTCGAGGCCTCGAGCGCGGGGATGCCCGAGGGCACGGTGGTCGGGGGCGGCTCCTCCATGGCACCAGCATGCCAGCCGCGGCGCACGACGACCCGGCGAGTCCATCCGGGCCGGGCCGGCAGCCCCTCGATCAGCCGGCGCCACTCCGGGACAGCGCCGCGACCACCGCCTCGGCCGTGGCGGGCCCGATGCCCTTGACCGCGGAGATGTCCTCCGCGGTCGCTCGACGCAGCCTGGCCACGGACCCGAAGTGGTCCAGGAGGGCCGCCGCCCGGGTGGGGCCGAGGCCGGGCACGCCGTCCAGCGCCGACGCGGTCATGCCGGCGCTGCGCCGGGTCCGGTGACGCTGGAGCGCGAACCGGTGGGCCTCGTCACGGACCCGCTGGAGCAGGTACAGCCCCTGGGACCCACGGCGCAGGATCACCGGGTACTCCTCCCCCGGCAACCAGACCTCCTCCAGGCGCTTGGCCAGCCCGCACAGCGCCACGTCATCGACGCCCAGCTCGGCCAGCGCCCGCGCGGCGGCGGCGACCTGGGGGGCTCCGCCGTCCACGACCACGAGCTGCGGCGGGTACGCGAACCGGCCGGGCCGTGCGCCGTCCGTGGCGGACACCTCGCCGCTCTGCAGCGGGCCGTCACCCAGGTCCGGCGAGCCGTTCTGGGCGACGTCGTCCAGGTACCGGCGGAACCGCCGGGTGAGCACCTCGTGCATCGCCTCGGTGTCGTCCCGGGCGCCGGTGCCGTCCTCGCCGCGCACCACGAAGTGCCGGTACTCGGACTTGCGTGGCAGGCCGTCCTCGAAGACGACCATCGACCCCACCTGGTGCGTGCCCTGCGTGGTCGAGATGTCGTAGCACTCGATCCGCAGCGGCGCGGAGTCCAGGCCGAGTGCCTCGGTGATCTCCTGGAGCGCCTGGCTGCGGGTGGTCAGGTCCCCGGCGCGCTTGGTGCGGTGCAGGACGAGGGCCTGCTCGGCGTTGCGGCGCACGGTCTCCGCGAGGTCCTTCTTGTCGCCGCGCTGCGGGACCCGGACCCGCACCTTGGACCCGCGGAGCCCGTGCAGCCATGCCTCGACCTGCTCGACGTCGGGCGGCAGGACGGGCACGAGGACCTCGCGGGGCACGGCGCTGGTCGCCGTCGCGGCCCGCTCGGGGCGGCTCGCACCCTGCGACGCGCGCTCCTGGGCGGGGGCGTCCTCGCCGTAGACCTGCTGGAGCAGGTGCTCGACGAGCTCGGCGTCGTCGAGGTCCTCGACCTTCTCCACGACCCAGCCGCGCTGACCGCGGATCCGGCCGTCCCGGACGTGGAAGACCTGCACCGCCGCCTCGAGCTCGTCCCCGGCGAGGGCGAAGACGTCCGCGTCGGTGCCGTCGCCCAGGACGACGGCGTTCTTCTCGGTGGCCCGGGCCAGCGCTGCCAGGTCGTCGCGGAGCTTGGCGGCCCGCTCGAACTCCAGGTTCTGCGCGGCCATGGCCATCTCGCGCTCGAGCCGACGGACGAATCGCTGGGTGTCGCCCGCCATGAAGTCGCAGAACTCCTCGGCCAGGACGTGGTGGTCCTCGGGCGAGATCCGTCCGACGCACGGCGCGGAGCACTTGTCGATGTAGCCGAGCAGGCACGGGCGGCCCGACTGACCGGCACGCTTGAACACCCCGGCCGAGCAGGTGCGCACCGGGAACACGCGCAGCAGCAGGTCGACGGTCTCCCGGATCGCCCAGGCGTGCCCGTACGGCCCGAAGTAGCGGGTGCCCGGGCGCTTGCGACCGCGCATCACCTGGACCCGCGGGAACTCCTCGCCCAGCGTCACGGCCAGGTAGGGGTAGGACTTGTCGTCGCGGTACTTGACGTTGAACCGCGGGTCGAACTCCTTGATCCAGGAGTACTCCAGGGCCAGGGCCTCGACCTCGGTGCCCACCACCGTCCACTCGACCGACGCGGCAGTGGTGACCATCTGCTGGGTGCGCGGGTGCAGCGCGGACAGGTCCTGGAAGTAGGAGGCGAGCCGGGAGCGCAACGACTTGGCCTTGCCGACGTAGACGACCCGGCCGTGCTCGTCGCGGAACCGGTACACCCCTGGGGAGTCGGGGACCTGCCCGGGACGAGGCCGGTAGGTGGTCGGGTCCGCCATGGTGCGAGGGTAGGCCGCGGCGCCGACGATCCGCGCACCGGCGGCCCGGCCGCCACCCCTCGGGCCTGGCGGCGACAGCGGTCCGCACCGCCCCCTGCCGCGCGGGGCGTGCGGCTCGGTACGGTGAGGCATGGGCATCCTGCACAGCTACTCCGCCGCAGTGACCTGGACCGGCGCAGGACACACCGGGACCGCCGGCTACGCCTCCTACAGCCGCGACCACGAGGTCGAGTTCCCCGGCAAGCCCCTGCTGCTCGGGTCGGCAGAGCCGACCTTCCGGGGAGACGCGGGCCGCTACAACCCCGAGGAGCTCCTGGTCGGAGCACTCGCCCAGTGCCACATGCTCTGGTTCCTCCACCTGGCCGCCGACGCGGGCGTGGTGGTGACCGGCTACCACGACGACGCCGCAGGCACCATGCGGGTGCGATCGGGCGGGATGGGCCGTTTCACCGAGGTCGTGCTGCACCCGCGGGTGACGCTGCGCGAGGACGTGCCCGACCACGTGCTGGCCGAGCTTCACGAGCGCGCCGGCGAGTACTGCTTCATCAAGCAGTCGGTGAACTTCCCCGTGCGCTGCGAGCCCACCCGGCACGTCGTCGAGACGGACGAGCCCGCCGAAGCCATCCACTGACGGGTCGGCGACCCCCGCTCAGAGCCGGCTCAGGCGCCGACTGCGACCGGCCCCTCGATGAGCTCGGCGATGAACTGCCCGGTGTACGAGCCCGCGACCGTCGCGACCTGCTCCGGGGTGCCCTCCGCGACCACCGTGCCACCACCGCCACCACCCTCGGGACCGAGGTCGATGACCCAGTCGGCGTTCTTGATGACGTCGAGGTTGTGCTCGATCACCACGACGGAGTTGCCCTTGTCCACCAGCGACTGCAGCACGCCGAGCAGCTTGCGGATGTCCTCGAAGTGCAGGCCCGTGGTGGGTTCGTCCAGGACGTAGATGGTCCGGCCGGTCGAGCGGCGCTGGAGCTCGGAGGCGAGCTTGACGCGCTGGGCCTCGCCCCCGGACAGCGTCGGCGCCGGCTGACCCAGCCGCACGTAGCCCAGGCCCACATCGACCAGGGTCTTGAGGTGCCGGGAGATCGCCGGGATCGCCGCGAAGAACTCCGCGGCCTCCTCGATCGGCATGTCGAGCACGTCGGCGACGGTCTTGCCCTTGAAGTGCACCTCGAGCGTCTCGCGGTTGTACCTCGCGCCGTGGCACACCTCGCACGGCACGTACACGTCGGGCAGGAAGTTCATCTCGATCTTGATGGTGCCGTCACCGTTGCAGGCGTCGCACCGCCCACCCTTGACGTTGAACGAGAACCGCCCGGGCGCGTACCCGCGCACCTTCGCCTCGGTGGTCTCGGCGAACAGCTTGCGCACGTGGTCCCACACACCGGTGTACGTCGCCGGGTTCGACCGTGGGGTCCGGCCGATCGGACCCTGGTCGACGTGCACCACCTTGTCCAGGTGCTCCAGGCCGGTCACCCTGGTGTACCGCCCCGGGACCTGCCGGGCGCCGTTGAGCTCGTTGGCCAGCACCGTGTACAGGATCGAGTTCACCAGGGTCGACTTGCCCGAGCCCGACACGCCCGTGACCGCCACGAACACCCCGAGCGGCACGTCCACGTCGATGTTGCGCAGGTTGTGCTCGCGGGCCCCGATCACCCGCAGCCGGCGGTCGCGGTCCACGGGCCGGCGCACGTCCGGCACCGGGATCTCCCGCCGACCGGACAGGTAGGCGCCCGTCACCGACTCCTTGGACCGCAGCAGGCCCGCGAGGTCACCGGAGTGGACCACGCGCCCGCCGTGCTCCCCCGCCCCGGGCCCGATGTCGACGATCCAGTCGGCGGTGCGGATGGTCTCCTCGTCGTGCTCGACGACGATCAGGGTGTTGCCCAGGTCGCGCAGCCGCGTGAGGGTCTCGATGAGTCGCCGGTTGTCCCGCTGGTGCAGGCCGATCGACGGCTCGTCGAGGACGTAGAGCACGCCCACCAGCCCCGAACCGATCTGGGTGGCGAGCCGGATGCGCTGGGCCTCGCCACCCGACAGCGTCCCGGCCGGACGTTCGAGCGACAGGTAGTCCAGCCCGACGTCCAGCAGGAACCCCATCCGGGCCTGGATCTCCTTGAGGACCTGTGCGGCGATCGCGCGCTCGCGCTCACCGAGCTCGAGGCGGTCCAGGAAGACCTTCGCCTCGTCGATGGGCAGGCGGCACAGGTCCGCGATGGACAGCCCCCCGACCCGGACCGCGAGCACCTCGGGCTTCAGCCGCGCACCGTCGCACACCGGGCAGGGCACCTCGCGCATGAACGCCTCGTAGCGGTCCTTCGACCAGTCCGACTCGGTCTCAGCGTGCCGTCGCTCGATGAACGAGATGACACCCTCGAACCCGGTCGAGTACTGACGCTCGCGACCCCACCGGTTCTTGTAGCGCACGTGCACCTTGTGGTCGCGGCCGTAGAGGATCGCGTCCTTGGCCCGCTGCGGCAGCGCCCGCCACGGCACGTCCATGCCGAAGCCGAGCTCCTCGGACAGCGCGGTCAGGACGCGCTGGAAGTAGTCGGACGAGGTCTGCGACCACGGTGCGACCGCGCCACCGGTCAACGTGGCGTCCTCGTCCGGGATCACCAGGTCCGGGTCGACCTCGAGCCGGCTGCCGATCCCGGTGCACTCCGGGCACGCCCCGTACGGAGCGTTGAACGAGAAGGTCCGCGGCTCGATCTCGTCGAGGGTCAGCTCGTGGTCGTTCGGGCAGGCCCGGTGCTCGGAGAACCGCCGCTCGCGGCCGGGGTCGTCGGCCTCGGCATCCACCAGCTCGACGACCAGCAGCCCGCCGGCGAGACCCAGCGCCGTCTCGACGGAGTCCGTCAGGCGGCGGCGGATGCCCTCCTTGGCCACGAGCCGGTCCACCACGACGTCGATGGTGTGCTTGAGCTTCTTCTCCAGCGGCGGCACCTCGGTCAGGGCCATCACCGTGCCGTCCACGCGCGCCCGGGCGAAACCCTTGGACTGCAGGTCGGCGAACAGGTCCGCGTACTCGCCCTTGCGACCGCGGACCACGGGCGCGAGCAGCTGGTACCGGGTCCCGGTGGGCAGGTCGAGCAGGCGGTCGACGATCTGCTGCGGCGTCTGACGGGAGATCTGCTCCCCGCACACCGGGCAGAACTGCGTGCCGGCACGGGCGTAGAGCAGGCGCAGGTAGTCGTACACCTCGGTGATCGTGCCCACGGTGGACCGCGGGTTGCGGCTGGTCGACTTCTGGTCGATCGAGACGGCCGGCGACAACCCCTCGATGAAGTCGACGTCGGGCTTGTCCATCTGCCCCAGGAACTGCCGGGCGTAGGCCGACAGGGACTCCACGTAGCGCCGCTGCCCCTCGGCGAAGATCGTGTCGAACGCCAGGGACGACTTGCCCGACCCGGACAGTCCGGTGAAGACGATCAACGCGTCGCGCGGGAGGTCCACGTCGACGTTGCGCAGGTTGTGCTCCCGCGCCCCCTGGACGCGCAGACGGTCGTTCACCCGGCCATCGTAGGTGTCCCGTCCGACACGTACAACTGTTCGAACCCCGGGCGTGGCGGGCCGTTCAGGGCTGCGGGTCGTCGTCAGTGTCGACGCCTGCGAGGCGCGCGTCGTCGGCGTCCCGCCGGGTACGCACCAGGCTCGCCGCCGCGGCGATGCCGAGGACCGCCACGATCACGCCGAGGGAGGCGAGCGTCGGGATCTCCGGTGCCCACGCCACCGGCCGGCCGCCGTTGATGAAGGGCAGCTCGTTGGTGTGCAGGGCCTCGAGGACGAGCTTGACGCCGATGAAGCCGAGCACCACGGCCAGCCCCTCGGACAGGTACACCAACCGCTCCAGCAGCCCGCCGAGGAGGAAGAACAGCTGCCGCAGGCCCAGGAGGGCGAAGGCGTTCGCCGTGAAGACGATGTAGGGCTCCTTGGTCAGCCCGAAGATCGCGGGGATCGAGTCGAGCGCGAACAGCACGTCAGTGGTCCCGATCGCGACCATGACGACCAGCATCGGCGTGATCAGCCGCCGGCCGTGCTCGACGACGGTGAGCCGGTCACCGTGGTACCGGGTGGTGGACGGCACCACGCGCCGGACCATCCGCAGCATGAGGTTCTCGTGGAACTCGGTGGTCTCGGCGCTGTCGTGGTCCTCGCGCGCGAGCTGGATCGCGGCGTACACCAGGAACGCGCCGAACAGGTAGAACACCCAGCTGAAGTTCGCGATCACCACAGCGCCGACCGCGATGAAGCCACCGCGCAGGACGAGCGCGATCGCGATCCCGACCAGCAGGACCTTCTGCTGGTACTGCGGCGGCACGGAGAAACGGCCGAGGATCAGCAGGAACACGAACAGGTTGTCCACGCTGAGCGACCACTCGGTCAGGTATCCCGCGAAGAACTCGGTGCCGCGGTCCGGCCCGGCGACCAGCAGCATCCCGAGGCCGAAGACGAGCGCCAGCGCGACGTACCCGGCCGACCACAGCGCGGACTCCCGGAACCGCGGCACGTGCGGGGTGCGCAGGTGGATGAAGAAGTCCATCGCGACCAGCAGCAGGACCCCGAGGACGGTCGCACCCCACACCCACAGGGGAACGTTCACACGGGCCTCCGGCACATCGGGGCGCCTCCACGGCGCGGACACGTACCAGAGGTCTCCTCCGTCCCCGTGGGGACCGGCGGCACCGGGACGACCTGGTCATCCGTGATGACGGCACCGCCGCGTCGGGAGTACTCCCCTCCGTGGCCGCAGCATAGGCGACCACCACGGGGCCCCGTCGGGTCGTCCGACCCGCGCCGCCGCGCGCACCGCCCGCTACGGGCCGACACTGGCGGGGAGACCACCTGCGAGGAGGGATCATGGCTGACTACCACAGCAGCACCCAGCTCGCGACGCGCGTCGACGTGGTGTTCGACTACCTGAGCAAGGTCGAGCACCTCCCCGACTACGCCGCGTTCATCGGCGACGTGCACACCACGGCGCCGGGCGAGGTGCATGCCGCAGCCCACCTGCCGGACGGCAGCACGGTGGCGGGAGAGTCGCACTGGCGGGTGGACGCCCTGCACCGCCGGGTCGACTGGGAAGCCGAGGACGGCAGCGGGTACCACGGCAGCATCCTGATGCGAGGCCACCCCGACGGCACCCACGTCCGCCTCCTGCTGCACACGCCGCACGACCCGGACCCGGCCGTGCAGAAGGCCGCCGACGAGGCCATGGCCGCCCTGCACACCGCCGTGGCGTCGCACATCGGCGCGATCTGAGCCCAGCCCCTCACACGCAGCAGAACTCGTTGCCCTCAGGGTCGGCCATCACGATCCAGAAGCTGCCGGTCGCGGGGTCGTCGAACTCGGTGACCTGGCGCGCCCCGAGGCCGACGAGCCGCTGCGCATTCGCCCGCACCGCGTCGGGGCCCGGTCGTGGGGTGCGACCCTTGGCGCCGGGCACCCCCACGTCCAGGTGGAGCCTGTTCTTCGCGGTCTTCGACTCGGGCACCTTCTGGATGAACACGCGGGGGCCGACGCCGTCGGGGTCGACGATCGCGTAGGCGTCGTTCCAGCGCTCCTCGGGCAGCCCCCACGCCCGCAGCGCCGATGGCCAGTCCTCGTGCGGCTCGGGCGGGGGCTCCTCGACGTAGCCGAGCGCCGCCATCCAGAACTGGCCGAGCGCCCGCGGGTCCGCAGCGTCGAACGTCAGGGTCATCGTCCGGTCCATGGTCTCCCTCGTCACCCCGTCGCTGCGCGCATCTGGCGCAGCTCCTTCTTCAGGCCCGCGATCTCGTCACGCAGCCGCGCCGCGAGCTCGAACTGCAGCTCCGCCGCTGCGGCGTGCATCTGGTCGCTCAGCTCCTGGATGAGGTCGGCCAGCTCGGTCGCGGGGAGCTCGGCCACCTCGGCGCGGGCAGGTCGTTCGCCGACCCGCTGCGGCGTGGGCGCTCGACCCGCGCGCGGCGTCTTGCGGTACCCGCCGGCGAGCAGCTCGGCGGTGTCGACGTCCTCCCGGGCGAGCATGTCCGTCACGTCGCTGATCCGCTTGCGCAGCGGCGTCGGGTCGATCCCGTTCGCCTCGTTGTACGCGACCTGCTTCGCCCTACGGCGCTCGGTCTCGTCGATCGCCGCGGCCATCGCCGGGGTGATCTGGTCGGCGTACATGTGCACCTCGCCGGACACGTTGCGCGCCGCGCGGCCGATGGTCTGGATCAGCGAGGTTCCCGAGCGCAGGAAGCCCTCCTTGTCCGCGTCCAGGATGCTCACCAGCGACACCTCGGGCAGGTCCAGGCCCTCGCGCAGCAGGTTGATGCCCACCAGCACGTCCACGTGGCCCTGGCGCAGCTCGCGCAGGAGCTCCACCCGGCGCAGGGTGTCGACCTCCGAGTGCAGGTACTGCACCCGGATCCCCCGCTCGAGGAGGTAGTCGGTCAGGTCCTCGGACATCTTCTTCGTCAGCGTGGTGACCAGCACGCGCTCATCGCGCTCGACCCGCTGCCGGATCTGCTCCAGCAGGTCGTCGATCTGGCCGGTGGTCGGCTTGACGACCACCTTCGGGTCGACCAGGCCGGTGGGCCGGATGATCTGCTCCACCACGCCGTCGGACTGGGCGAGCTCGTACGGGCCGGGCGTCGCCGACAGGTACACCGTCTGGCCGATCCGCTCGACGAACTCCTCCCAGCGCAGCGGCCGGTTGTCCATCGCGCTGGGCAGCCGGAACCCGTGGTCCACCAGCGCACGCTTGCGCGACATGTCGCCCTCGTACATCGCGCCGATCTGCGGCACGGTCACGTGGGACTCGTCGATGACGAGCAGGAAGTCTTCGGGGAAGTAGTCCAGCAGGGTGTTCGGCGGCGTGCCGGGACCGCGGCCGTCGATGTGCCGCGAGTAGTTCTCGATACCCGAGCAGCTGCCGACCTGCCGCATCATCTCGATGTCGTAGGTGGTGCGCATGCGCAGCCGCTGTGCCTCGAGCAGCTTGTTCTGCCGTTCCAGGGTCTCGAGTCGCTCGGCGAGCTCGGCCTCGATCGAGGAGATCGCCCGCTCCATGCGTTCCGGCCCCGCGACGTAGTGGCTCGCCGGGAACAGGAAGACGTCCTGCTCGGACCGGATCGCGTCGCCCGTGATCGGGTGCAGCGTGGTGATCGCCTCGATCTCGTCACCGAAGAACTCGACCCGGATCGCCAGCTCCTCGTACACCGGGATGATCTCCACGGTGTCGCCCCGGACCCGGAACGTGCCCCGGGTGAACGCCATGTCGTTGCGGGTGTACTGCATCGCCACGAATCGACGCAGCAGCTGGTCGCGTTCGATGTGCTGCCCGACCTCGAGCCGCACCATCCGGTCCACGTACTCCTGCGGGGTCCCCAGGCCGTAGATGCAGGACACCGAGGCGACCACGATCACGTCGCGCCGCGTGAGCAAGGACGTCGTCGCCGAGTGCCGCAGGCGCTCGACCTCGTCGTTGATCGACGAGTCCTTCTCGATGTAGGTGTCCGTCTGCGCGATGTACGCCTCGGGCTGGTAGTAGTCGTAGTACGAGACGAAGTACTCCACCGCGTTGTTCGGCAGGAGCTCGCGGAACTCCGTGGCCAGCTGCGCCGCGAGGGTCTTGTTGGGCGCCATCACCAGCGTCGGCCGCTGCAGCCGCTCGACGAGCCAGGCCGTCGTCGCCGACTTGCCGGTGCCCGTGGCGCCGAGCAGCACGACGTCCTTCTCCCCCGCCTGGATGCGTGTCGCGAGATCCTCGATGGCCGTGGGCTGGTCACCCGACGGGGTGTACTCCGAGATGACCTCGAAGGGCCTGGCCTGACGCTGCAGGTCGGTCACGGGACGCATGGCACCACGGTACGGTGCGGGTCCGACACGCTCGCGCCGGGCCCGGCCGCGGCCACCGGCGCGACCGCGGTCTCAGACGCCGGCCAGCACGGTGTCGAGCACGACGCGCAGCGCCAGTGCGGCGTCGGGCGTCACCATCGCGGGTTCGCCCTCCCGCACCTGTCCCGGGGTCCGCGGCACGTGCACGAACCCCGCGGCGATCCCGCCGCCCTCGACCGCGGCCATCAGCCGGTAGAACACCGCGTTGCACACGTAGGCCCCCGCGGAGCCGGAGATCTCCACCGGCACCCCGGTGCGGCGCACCGCCGCGAGGCAGGCGCGCAACGGCAGGCCGGACAGGTACCCCACCGGCGCGCCCGCCTCGACCGGCTCGTCCACCGGTTGGTGCCCGTCCGCGTCCGGGATCGAGGCGTCCACGACGTTCACCGCGACGCGTTCCAGGCTCACCGCGGACCGGCCGCCCGCCTCGCCGACCGCCACCACCAGCCGGGGCCGGTACCGCGCGACCTTCTCCAGCAGCACCCGGGGCGCGCTCTCGAACGACACGGGCAGGCGCTCGACCACCAGGGACGTCGGCCCGGACCAGGTCCTGGCCACCTCCTGGACCGCGAGCCACGAGGCGTTGACCCGCTGACCGTCGAACGGCGCGAACCCGGTGAGCAGGACCGGCGCCTCCGAGCCGCGGGACGTACCGACGCTCACCTGTGTCCTCCGGCCCACGACGCGACCAGGGCGTCGACCCGGGCCCGCAGGTCCGCGACGTCACCGGATCCGTCGAGCACCACGTCAGCCGCCTCGAGGCGTTCCTCGTCGTCGGCCTGCGCGGCCAGCCGCTCCCAGGCCTGCCTCGGGCTGAGCCCGCGTTCCGCCACCAGGCGCGACACCCGCAGCTCGGCCGGCGCGTCCACCACCACCACGGGCGAGAAGTGCCCGGCCTGGCCGGTCTCGACCAGCAGCGGCACGTCGTGCACCAGGGTGTGCACGCCCGCCGCGACGTGCTCGGCCTCGGCCGCCATCGCCGCGTCGTGCACGAGCGGGTGCACCACCGCGTTGAGCCGCGCCCGGGCCCCGGGGTCGGCGAAGACCAGCGCGCCGAGCGCCTCGCGGTCCAGCACCCCTGCGACCACCACGCCGGGGAACTCCCGCTCGACCGCCGCGAGGCCCGCGCTGCCGGGCGCCACCGCGTCCCGCGCGAGGCGGTCGTGGTCCACGACCGGGATCCCCAGCTCGGCGAACCGCTTGGCCGCGACCGACTTCCCCGCTGCGATGCCACCGGTCAGACCGACGCGGCGCAGGCCGGGGTGGGCAGGCCACGCAGTACTCACCCCGGCAGCGTAGCGAGCCCCGGTTTGCCGCAGGACGGTCGCAGCGGGAAGGTGAGAAGGCGTCGGCCCGACCGGCGCTGGGACGCGTGTCCACGCGGCCCGCCGGGAGTGAAAGGACCGAGATGGCCGCATCGTCGAACCTCGCCCGCATCGGGGTCACGGGGTTGGGGGTGATGGGCCGGAACCTCGCGCGAAACCTCGCCCGGCACGGCTACCCGGTCGCCGTCCACAACCGCACCTGGGCACGCACGGAGGCGCTGATCTCCGAGCACGGCGACGAGGGCACGTTCGTCCCGTCCCGGTCGACCGAGGACTTCGTGGCGAGCCTCGCCCGGCCGCGGACGGTCGTGATCATGGTCAAGGCGGGCACCGCGACCGACGCGGTGATCGACGAGCTGGTCCCGCTCCTCGAGGCCGGCGACATCGTCGTCGACGCGGGCAACGCCCACTTCCCCGACACCATCCGGCGCGAGGCGGCACTGCGCGACAAGGGGCTGCACTTCGTGGGGTGCGGGGTCTCCGGCGGCGAGGAGGGGGCGCTCAACGGCCCGTCGATCATGCCCGGCGGCTCCGCCGAGTCCTACGCCACGCTCGGCCCGATGCTCGAGGAGATCTCCGCGCACGTCGACGGTGTGCCGTGCTGCACGCACGTGGGCCCCGACGGCGCCGGCCACTTCGTCAAGATGGTGCACAACGGCATCGAGTACGCCGACATGCAGCTCATCGCCGAGGCGTACGACCTGCTGCGCCACGCGCTGGGCGCCTCGGCCGCCGCTCTGGCGCAGGTGTTCGCCGAGTGGAACACGGGCGACCTGGAGTCCTACCTCATCGAGATCACCGCCGAGGTGCTGGGCCACACCGACCCGGTCACGGGCGCCGCGTTCGTCGACGTCGTGCTGGACCAGGCCGAGCAGAAGGGCACCGGGCGCTGGACCGTGCAGTCCGCCCTCGACCTGGGCGTCCCGGTCACCGGCATCGCCGAGGCGACCTTCGCCCGCGCCCTGTCCGGCTCGGTCCCCCAGCGCGCCGCGGGCCGCGGGCTGCCTGCCGGGACCACCCCGTGGCAGGTGACCGACCGTGACGCCTTCGTCGAGGACGTCCGTCGCGCGCTGTACGCGTCCAAGGTGGTGGCCTACTCCCAGGGGTTCGACCAGATCGCCGCGGCGTCCGCCGAGCACGGCTGGGACGTCGACCGTGGTGCGATGGCCCGGATCTGGCGGGGCGGGTGCATCATCCGGGCCAAGTTCCTGGACCGGATCACCGAGGCCTACGAGCGCGATCCCGGTCTGGCGCTGCTGCTGGCCGACCCCTACTTCACCGATGCCGTCGCCGAGGGCCTGGAGTCCTGGCGGCGGGTGGTGGGGCTGGCCGCGGCGCACGGGGTGCCGACGCCCGCGTTCTCCTCGTCGCTGGCCTACTACGACGCGATCCGCGCCGAACGTCTGCCCGCGAACCTGGTGCAGGCCCAACGCGACTACTTCGGCGCGCACACCTACCACCGCACCGACAAGGACGGCGTCTTCCACACGGAGTGGGCCGGCGACCACGCCGAGCACGACGCCTGACATTCCGCGCGCCGGTTCGAACCTACGCGCGGGTTCGTGCTCCCCGGCGTTCGGGAGCGCAGTCGTGTTCGCATGCGAACCGAGCGGACGGGGCGGAGGCGACGAACGGGCCGGGCACCGTGAGGTGCCCGGCCCGTTCGTGTCAGTGCGTCAGTTGCCGGTGAGCTTCTCGCGGAGCGCGGCCAGCGCCTCGTCGGACGCCAGCGTGCCGGCGGCCTCGGGAACCGGGGCGGACGAGTAGTTCGTCTCGGTCGAAGCACCGCCGGACGCCACCTCGGCGTCCGCGGCCATCGCCTCGGCGACCTGCTTCTTGTGCGCCTCCCAGCGCTCGTGAGCGGCCGCGTACTGGGCCTCCCACGCCTCGCGCTGCGCCTCGAAGCCCTCGAGCCACTCGTTGGTCTCCGGGTCGAAGCCCTCGGGGTACTTGTAGTTGCCCTTGTCGTCGTACTCGGCAGCCATGCCGTACAGCGCCGGGTCGAAGTCCTCCGAGGTCGGGTCGAGACCCTCGTTGGCCTGCTTGAGCGACAGCGAGATACGCCGGCGCTCGAGGTCGATGTCGATCACCTTGACGAAGGTGTCGTCGCCGACGTTGACGACCTGCTCGGGCAGCTCGACGTGGCGGACGGCCAGCTCGGAGATGTGCACCAGGCCCTCGATGCCGTCCTCGACGCGCACGAACGCACCGAACGGCACGAGCTTGGTGACCTTGCCGGGCACGACCTGACCGATCGCGTGCGTCCGGGCGAAGGCCTGCCACGGGTCCTCCTGCGTCGCCTTCAGCGACAGCGAGACCCGCTCGCGGTCGAAGTCGACGTCGAGCACCTCGACGGTGACCTCCTGGCCCACCTCGACGACCTCGCTCGGGTGGTCGATGTGCTTCCAGGACAGCTCCGAGACGTGCACCAGACCGTCGACGCCGCCGAGGTCCACGAACGCACCGAAGTTGACGATCGAGGAGACGACACCGGGCCGCACCTGGCCCTTCTGCAGGGTCTGCAGGAAGGTGGAGCGCACCTCGGACTGCGTCTGCTCGAGCCAGGCGCGGCGCGACAGGACCACGTTGTTGCGGTTCTTGTCGAGCTCGATGATCTTCGCCTCGATCTCCTTGCCGACGTACGGCTGGAGGTCGCGCACCCGGCGCATCTCGACCAGCGACGCGGGCAGGAAGCCGCGCAGGCCGATGTCCAGGATCAGGCCGCCCTTGACCACCTCGATGACGGTGCCGGTGACGACGCCGTCCTCCTCCTTGATCTTCTCGATCGTGCCCCAGGCACGCTCGTACTGCGCGCGCTTCTTGGACAGGATGAGCCGACCCTCCTTGTCCTCCTTCTGGAGAACAAGGGCCTCGACAGCATCGCCGACCTGGACGACCTCGTCCGGGTCGATGTCGTGCTTGATCGAGAGCTCGCGGGAGGGGATGACCCCCTCCGTCTTGTAGCCGATGTCGAGGAGGACCTCGTCGCGGTCGACCTTGACAACGGTGCCTTCGACGATGTCGCCGTCGTTGAAGTACTTGATGGTCGCGTCGATCGCGGCGAGCAGCTCTTCGGCCGTGCCGATGTCGTTGATCGCGACCTGCGGCGTCGTCGTGGTGGGAGAGGTGGTCATGTGTAGTGGGACTCCGATGCGGACATGGACGTAGTGCGGACAGGGAGAGTGCTGGGATTGTGCGTGGCGCAGGACGGCCCTCGAAGAGCCCCCACACCCGCCCGAGGGCGGACTGCGCCTCCGCCATCTTAGGCGGTGGCCGGAAGGCCGGTCAAAGACCCCGGCCCGCCCCTACGCTGGCCGCGGACCACGCACGATTGGACATGCCATGCCGACAGCCACGAACCAGCATCGACCCGCCATCGCGGTCCTGACCTCGGGCGGAGACGCCCCTGGGATGAACGCCGTGGTGCGCGCGGTGGTGCGTACCGCGATCGGCGCCGGCGCCGAGGTGTACGCGGTGTTCGAGGGGCTGCAGGGACTCGTCGACGGTGGGGACCGGATCCGGCGGTTCGAGTGGAGGTCGGTCGGCTCCGTGCTGCACCGTGGCGGCACCGTGATCGGCACCGCCCGGTCGACCGACTTCCGCACCCGCGACGGCCGCCGCCGGGCGGCCCAGCACCTGCTCGAGAGGGGCATCGACCGGCTCGTGGTGGTCGGTGGCGACGGATCCCTGACCGGGACCGACGTGTTCCGCGCCGGGTGGCCGGAGCTGCTCGCCGAGCTCGTCGAGGCCGGCACCGTGCCCGCGGAGATCGCGGCCCGCCACGGCCACCTCGTCATCGCCGGAGTGGTCGGGTCGATCGACAACGACATGGTCGGCACGGACATGACCGTGGGCGCCGACACGGCGCTGCACCGGATCCTCGAGGCGATCGACGCTCTCGCCAGCACCGCGGCCAGCCACCAGCGCTCGTTCGTGGTCGAGGTGATGGGCCGGCACTGCGGGTACCTCGCGCTGATGGCCGCGATCGCCGGCGGCGCGGACTACGTCCTCATCCCTGAGAACCCGCCCGCCGAGGGCTGGGAGGACGACATGTGCACCCGGCTCCGCGAGGGCCGGGCCGCGGGGCGGCGCGAGTCCATCGTCGTGGTGGCCGAGGGCGCCACCGACCGTGACGGTCGGGCGATCACCTCGACCCAGGTGCGCGACGTGCTGGCGGACCGGCTCGGGGAGGACGTGCGCGTCACCATCCTGGGGCACGTCCAGCGAGGGGGTGCCCCGAGTGCCTACGACCGCTGGATGCCCACCCTGCTCGGCCACGCCGCCGCGCTCGAGGTCGTCCAGGCCGGGCCCGACCACGAGCCCCAGCTGATCGGCGTTCGTGACAACCGGGTATACCGCACGCCGCTGATGGATGCGGTGGAGCGCACCCGGCAGATCCCTCAGCTCATCGAGGCGGGCCGGTACCGGGAGGCGATGGCGGCGCGCGGGTCCTCGTTCACGGACATGGTCGAGGTGTTCGACCGGATCGCCCGCGCGCACGAGGCGCCCAGCGGCGGGGCCCGGATCGCGGTCCTGCACGGCGGCGGCCTCGCGCCGGGCATGAACACCGCGGTGCGGGCCGCCGTGCGGTTCGGGCAGTCGCGCGGCCATACGATGCTCGGCGTCACGGGCTCGTTCCTCGGGCTCGTCGACGGTCGCATCGACGAGCTCGCCTGGGGCGACGTCGACGGCTGGGTGGGTCTCGGCGGCGCCGAGCTCGGCACCCGCCGCCGGATGCCGACCATGGAGCAGTACTACGCGGTCAGCCGCGCACTGGAGAACTACGACATCGACGCGCTGCTCGTGGTCGGCGGGCATTGGGCCTACCAGGCCGTGTACGAGATGCACGTCGAGCGCGACCGCTACCCCGGCTTCTCGATCCCGGTGATCTGCCTGCCCGCCACCATCGACAACAACCTGCCCGGCTGGGAGACGACGATCGGCGCGGACACCGCGCTCAACGAGATCGTCGCGGGCGTCGACCGGCTCAAGCAGTCCGCGATGGCGTCCCAGCGCGCCTTCGTGGTCGAGGTGATGGGCAGGTACTGCGGCTACCTCGCGCTGCTCGGCGCGCTGTGCACCGGGGCCGAGCGGGTCTACCTGCACGAGGAGGGCGTCACGCTGGCCGACCTCTCGCAGGACGTCGAGCGCATGGTCGCGAGCTTCCGGGCCGGGCGGCGCTTCCACCTCGCGATCCGCAACGAGTCCGCCAGCGAGGGCTACACCACCGACGTGATGTGCCGACTGTTCGCCGAGGAGTCGCAGGGCGAGTTCGACGTGCGCCCCATGGTGCTCGGGCACCTGCAGCAAGGCGGCAACCCGACCCCGTTCGACCGGGTGCACGCCACCCGGCTCGCGGCCTACTGCGTGGACTGGCTCTCGGCGCAGATCTCCGCCGGAACGAGCCAGTGGGCGTTCGTCGGCAGCGATCACGGGCGACCCACGGCCGAGCCGATCCGCGCCATGGCCGACCTGGTGGACTCCGCCCTGGCCCGGCCGCGGGAGCAGTGGTGGCTCGCCCTGCGCCCCGTGATGGCCGCGCTGGCCACCGAGCCCGACGACCGCTGAGCCGGCGGCGCGTCCCGGTCAGCCGGCGGCCCGCAGCCGCGCACCCCAACCGATGAGCGCCGACGCGACGCCCACGACGAGCGCGGCGATCACCACGGCGGCCAGCCGCTCCCCCGACGTCTCCTCCACCGGCCCAGAGCCGACGAGCACCACGGCAGCGGTACCGGCGGCCAGCGACAGCCAGTAGTGGGTGCGGACCTCTGACAGGGCCATGCCCAGCAGCACGATCGTCGCGGCGACATGCCAGGCCTGCGGCAGCACGAGCACCACCACGGGCACCAGTACCACCAGCCCGACGAGCGTGCCCAGCAGCCTCGCCCGGATCCGCGCCCGCCCACGGTCGAGGTCCGCGAGCCGCGCCTGGCCGATCAGCAGCACGGTCAGCGGCAGCCACCCCGCGTGGTCCCAGCCCGCCGCGAACCCGATCGCCGCGCCGCCGCCGACCGCGAGACCTCCGAGCGCCCCGAGGGCCACGACCAGACGGGCGTCGGCGTCGCGCATGCGCAGCCGCTGTGCGCCGGCCCCGGTCGCCGCGCCCGCGACCACACCGAGCGCGTAGCCGAGCGCCAGCCCCACCGCGAGCCGCACGGGGCTCTCGGCCGCCGGGACGACGCAGAGCACCACGCCGACCTCCAGGAGCGGCGATCCCGCGGCCCGCGCGGCCAGCGCCCCGACCACGACGCCCAGCACCCCGAGCACGGCGACCCACGCCCAGGTCCCCGCAGCCGCCGAGACGCCGACCCCACCGAGCACGAGAACCGGGGCGACAGCGGACGCGGCCCGCGGGCCCGCAGCGGTCGTGGCCAGCAGGCCGCCGAGCAACCCGAGCACCAGTCCCTGCTCAGCGCCGGCACCGAACACGGCACCGGCGACCACGGCCGGCAGCACCACCACGACCGCGAGGACGGCGAGGGCCTTGGCCATGCGGCGCACGACCGGCGACGGGGTCCTGCCCATGCCTGGGAGGATGCCCCAGGAGCAGGCCGACCGGAAGGGGGACTCGCGGTGTCTCGAACAGCCGGCTACCGTCCGCTGCCGCCGGAGGGCGTGCCGCACCGCTGGTGGGACACCCATGCCGCCGAGTACCTCGCGGAGCATGGCGACGCGCTGGGTGTCGACGACTTCCTCTGGTGCCCCGAGGGCCTCTACGAGCGCGACGTCCACCTCCTGGGGCCGATCGACGGGCGCGACGTCCTGGAGGTCGGCGCGGGTGCCGCCCAGTGCTCCCGGTGGTGCGCCGCGCAGGGCGGTCGGGCGGTCGCCACCGATGTCGCAGCCGGGATGCTCGCCGAGGCGGCGCGGCTCAACGCGCGGTCGGCCGCCCCGGTCCCGTTGGTACTGGCCGATGCCCGCGCCCTGCCGTTCGCGGACGCCGCGTTCGACGTGGTGTTCACGGCGTTCGGCGCGCTCCCCTTCGTCCCCGACGCCGACCGCGTGCACCGCGAGGTGGCGCGGGTCCTGCGGCCCGGCGGGCGCTGGGTGTGCTCGGTGACCCACCCGATCCGCTGGGCGTTCCCCGACGACCCGTCCGAGCGCGGCCTGACTGCGGTGCGGTCCTACTTCGACCGGACGCCGTACGTCGAGACCGACGACACGGGCCGGGTCGAGTACGCCGAGCACCACCGCACCCTCGCCGACCACATCGCCGACGTGGTCGGGGCCGGCCTGGTGCTCGACAGGCTGGTGGAGCCGGAGTGGCCGCAGGGCCGGACCGAGGTCTGGGGCGGCTGGGGGCCGGTTCGCGGTGCGCTGCTGCCGGGCACCCTCATCCTCGTGACGCGCAAACCCGGAGGCTGACGGGACCTCAGTGACCGGCCTCGTGCCAGGACGAGCCGGTACCCACCGAGACGTCCAGCGGGACCTTGAGCGCGGCGGCGTTGCCCATCTGGGTCCGCACCAGCTGCTCGACCGCCTCGCGCTCGCCCGGCGCGACCTCGAGGACGAGCTCGTCGTGCACCTGGAGCAGCATCCGCGAGGCCAGGCCCTGCTCCGCCAGCCCCGCGTCCACGCCCAGCATCGCGACCTTGATGAGGTCCGCGGCGGAGCCCTGGATCGGCGCGTTGAGGGCCATGCGCTCGGCCATCTCCCGCCGCTGGCGGTTGTCGCTGGTCAGGTCCGGCAGGTAGCGGCGCCGGCCGAGCAGGGTCGCCGTCCAGCCGGTGCGCCGCGCCTCCTCGACCACGCCCGACAGGTAGTCCCGCACTCCCCCGAACCGTTCGAAGTAGTCGGCCATCAGGTCCGACGCCTCGCCGACCGAGATCGACAGCTGCTTGGACAGGCCGAAGGACGACAGCCCGTACGCCAGGCCGTAGGACATCGCCTTGATCTTCGACCGCTGGGCCGGCGTCACCTCGTCCGTCGGGACGCCGAACACGCGTGAGCCGACGTAGGCGTGCAGGTCCTCCCCCGAGTTGAACGCCGCGATCAGCCCCTCGTCACCCGACAGGTGCGCCATGATCCGCATCTCGATCTGGCTGTAGTCGGCGGTCAGCAGCGTCTCGAAGCCCTCGCCGACCACGAAAGCCCGCCGGATCCGCCGGCCCTCCTCGGTGCGGATCGGGATGTTCTGCAGGTTCGGGTCGGTCGATGACAGCCGCCCGGTCGCGGCGATGGTCTGCTGGAACGTGGTGTGGATCCGCCCGTCGGGCGCGACCGAGCGCAGCAGCCCCTCGACCGTCTGGCGCAGCCGCGCGGCGTCGCGGTGCGCGAGCAGGTGCGCGAGGAACGGGTGCCCGGTGCGCTCGTACAGGTCCGTCAGCGCCGCGGCGTCCGTGGTGTAGCCGGTCTTGATCTTCTTCGTCTTGGGCATGTCCAGCTGGTCGAACAGGACCTCCTGGAGCTGCTTGGGCGAGCCGAGGTTCACCTCGCGGCCGATCACCGCGTACGCCTCCGTCGCGGCGTCGGCGACCTGCGCCGCGAACGACCGTTCGAGGTCGCTCAGCTGGGTCTGGTCGGCGGCGATGCCCGCCCGTTCCATCCGGGCCAGCACGTCGACCAGCGGGAGCTCGACCTCCTCCAGCAGTCGGCGCGCACCGCGGTCGACCAGGTCCTGCCCGAGCACCTCGGTCAGCTCGGCGACCGCGCCGGCTCGGACGCCACCGGCCGTGGCACCGCCGCCGGCCAGTCCGAGGTCCA
The DNA here is from genome assembly GCA_020444245.1 of Actinomycetales bacterium. GTDB lineage: Bacteria > Actinomycetota > Actinomycetes > Actinomycetales > Cellulomonadaceae > Actinotalea. The sequence continues at coordinate 215,260 of JAHLLI010000004.1, read as the reverse complement.
ACGCGCCCTGCGCGTCGCCGTCGCCCGCCTCGGCCCGCAGCTCGCGGTGCAGGTGGCGGATCGTCAGGTCCGCCAGGTCGTACGAGCGCTGGTCGGGGTGGCACAGGTAGGCGGCGAGCAGCGTGTCGAAGACGACACCCCGGAGCTCGAGGCCCCGGCCCGCCAGCGCGTGCCAGGCGTCCTTGGCCCCGTGCACGGTGACGGGAGCCCCCGGGTCGGCGAGCCACGCGGCCAGTGTGGCCTCGTCGACCGGATCGATCTCGGCCAGGTCGACCGCCAGCGCCTCACGGCCGTCGGACACGGAGAGCGCCCACGCGTCGCCGCCGGCCGGCGTCGCACGCCCCTCGACGTCCAGCGCTACCGCCCCGGCCGCACGGGCCCCGAGCCACGGGCCCACCTCGCCGGGGACGGCTCGCCGCACGTCGAGCGTCAGCGCCGGCGCCTCGGCCTCTTCCTCGCCGACCATCGCGAACAGGCGTTCGCGCAGCACCTTGAACTGCAAGGCGTCGAACACCCGGTGCATCGCCTCGCGGTCCCACGCGCGCACCGCGAGGTCGGCCACGCCCACCGGGAGCTCGGCGTCGACCACCGCAGCGTTCAGCTCCCGGTTGAGCCGCACCTGCGCCAGGTGCGCGCGCAGGTTCTCGCCCGCCTTGCCCGAGATCCCCGGTGCCGCGGCGAGCACCCCGTCCAGGTCGCCGTACGTCGTGACCCACTTCGCGGCCGTCTTGGGCCCGACGCCCGGCACGCCGGGCAGGTTGTCGCTGGTCTCGCCGACCAGCGCGGCGACGTCCGGGTACCGCTGGGGCGGCACGCCGTACTTCTCCTCGACGGCCTCCGGGGTGTACCGGACCAGGTCCGAGACCCCCTTGCGTGGGTACAGCACCGTCACATCCGGCCCGACCAGCTGGAGGGCGTCGCGGTCGCCGGAGCAGACCAGCACCTCGAGGCCCGCCTCGAGAGCCTCACGGGTGAGGGTGGCGATGATGTCGTCCGCCTCGATCCCTGCCTGCTCCAGCGTGGTGATCCGCATGGAGTCGCAGATCTCCTTGATCAGCGGCACCTGCCCCTTGAACTCCTGCGGCGTGGCGTCCCGGGTGGCCTTGTACTCCGGGTAGCGCTCGGTGCGGAACGTGGTGCGCCCCGCGTCGAACGCCACCGCGACGTGCGTCGGCGCCTCGTCACGCAGCAGGTTGGCGAGCATCGCGGTGAAGCCGTACACCGCGTTGGTCGGCTCTCCCGTCGTGGTCGCGAAGTTCTCGACGGGCAGGGCGAAGAAGGCCCGGTAGGCCATCGAGTGCCCGTCGACGAGCAGCAGGCGAGGTCGCGCGGGGTCGGTCACAGGTGCCAACCTAGCCCGCGTGACCGACACCACCACGCCCCGACACCGCCCCGACGGACCCGGCAGCGAGCTGCTCGGGCGGCTGGGGATCGAGATCGTCGAGGTCACCGCGGAGCGCGCCGTCGGCACCATGCCCGTGGCCGGCAACACCCAGCCGTACGGGCTGCTGCACGGCGGGGCCAGCGCCCTGCTCGCCGAGACGCTCGGGTCCTACGCGGCGGGCACGCATGCCGGCCCGGGCCGCCACGCGGTCGGCCTGGAGCTCAACGCGACCCACCACCGCTCGACGCGCGAGGGCGTGGTGACCGGCACCGCGCGGGCACTGCACCTGGGGCGCAGCACGGCGTCCTACGAGATCGTGGTCGAGGACTCCCAGGGCCGCCGGCTGTGCACGGCGCGGTTGACCTGCCTCATCTTGTCCGCCGACGGGTCCTGAGGCTCGGCGGGAGCCACCACCGGGATCTCACCGGTGGCCAGCCTGCTCTGCCGGCGGCGCGCGATGAGGTCCTCCAGGCCGCGGTGCACCGACCGCCGACGCGAGGGGACGGCATCGACCAGGCGGCGCCGCAGCGCCGCGAGCGGGATCGTCCGGTGGGACGCGGCCGGCGTGAACCCCAGCTGCACGAAGAACCGCTGCATCCCGCGTGCGCCGGGGATCGGCGCGGCATAGACGTCGACGGCACCCGCCTCGTGCGCGAGCTCGGCTGCGCTGCTCATCAGGGCGTGACCGACGCCCCGCCGCCGAGCCGCGGCCGCGACGTAGACGGCCTCCACCACGAGGCTCGGCTCGTCGGTGAAGGGGTTGGGGCCCACCACCCTCGCCAGGAGGAGGCCGGAGATCTGACCGGCGTCGTCCTCGGCCACGAGCACCACGGCACCAGGCGCCCCGGCGTAGGCGCTCAGCTGGCGCCCGATCACCTCCGGATCGGCGGCGCAGACCTGGTTGCTGACCTGGGACTCGCGGCGGCCTGCGAGGGTCAACGCCGCGAGGCCGGGGATGTCGTCCGGCTCGGCCTGGCGCACGCGCGTGGGTAGCACCGTCACCCTCCTGTGATCGACGGCGCCACTGCCCCCACTGGCGACCTGAGGGCACCATAACCACACCCGCGCCCCCGCGGAAGCCGATCCACCTGCACGAACGCCCAACGGACGGCTACTGACCGGTAGCACTGTCCACGTGCGCACAACGATGCCAAGGTGAACTCCTGCGAAACCCGCAGGACACATGAAGTCCCTATCGTCGCCTCACCCGGCCCAAGGGCACGTCGTCGGCGAGGGCCGGCGAGGACAACGCGCACGGACCCGCACGGAGGCAAACGGTGCAGCTGACGGCCCCCTCGTCGCCGACGAACCCCCGCCCGCCCACGGAGCGGCGCCGACGGCCCGGCAGCAGCGGCCCACGTCGCGTCTGGCACGCCTCGCTCGCCACGACCCTCCTCGCGCTGATCGGCCTGCTGCTCGCCTCTCCCGCAGCGTCGGCCGCGACGAACGACCCCTGCACCCCCGACCCCCAGACCGCCTGCCTCATCGGCACCATGCGCACGGCGGCGGGCGATCCTGCGGTCGGGGTCCAGCTCGAGGTCACGGGCCCGGACGTCAGCACCACCGTGACCACCGGGGACGACGGACGCTGGACGCTCGCGGTGACGCAGGCCGGTGACTACACGGTGACGCTGGACGTCGCGACGCTGCCGGCGGGCGAGACCCTGCGCGACCCGTCCACCACGTCGCGCGTGGTGAGCGTCGAGCTCGGGCGCCAGGGCGGGGCGCTCTTCCCGCTCGGCACCCCGCAGACCGGGGGCACCGCCACCGCGACACCGTCCCCGGGTGAGAGCACCGGCGGTGACACGGGTGCGGACCCGACCACCTCGGCGCCGACCGGCGGCGGCAGCAACCGCGTCGCCCAGCAGTTCGCGAACGGCCTGGTGTTCGGTCTGCTGCTCGCGCTCGCCTCGGTCGGACTCTCCTTGGTCTACGGGACGACCGGCCTGTCGAGCTTCTCGCACGGCGAGCAGGTCACGCTCGGCGCGATCATGGCCTACGTCTTCACCCAGCTCGTCGGCCTGCCGCTGTGGCTGTCCGCAGCGATCGCGATCGCGATCGGCGGTGCCTCCGGCTGGCTGCAGGACGCAGGTATCTGGAGCCCGCTGCGCAAACGGCGGGTCGGCACCACGCAGCAGATGATCGTGACGATCGGGCTCTCGATGGCGCTGCAGTACCTGTTCCAGTTCCTCTTCGGCGGTGGGCGGCTGCGGATCGTGACGACGTCGTCCTCGCCGGTGTACATCGGGCCGGTCGTGCTCTCGGTGCAGACGCTGCTGTCGGCGCTCATCGCGATCTTCGTGCTGGGCGCGGTGGCCTACTTCCTGCTGTTCACCCGCACCGGTCGCGCCACCCGCGCGGTCTCGGACAACCCGGCGCTGGCCGCCGCGTCCGGCATCGGCGTGGAGCGGGTGATCCGGACCGTGTGGGTGGGCGCGACAGCGCTCGCCGCACTGGGCGGCGTGCTCACCGGCCTGTACTTCCAGGCGACCACCTGGAACATGGGCGGCACGATCCTCCTGCTGATGTTCGCTGCCGTGACGCTCGGCGGCCTCGGCACAGCGTTCGGAGCGCTGGCCGGCTCGCTCGTGATCGGGATCGTCTCCGAGATGGCGAGCCTGGTCATGCCGTCAGACATGCGCTACGCGGGCGCCCTGCTCATTCTCATCCTCGTCCTGCTCGTGAGGCCCCAGGGCATCCTCGGGCGCGCGGACCGGGTCGGCTGAGGGACGAGGGAAGGACACGTCATGGACTGGACCCGGATCCTCACCAACGTGGTCGGTGAGATCTTCGCGCCCGCCACCGCGGCCTACGCACTCGCCGCGATCGGCCTCAACGTGCACTTCGGCATGACCGGCCTGATCAACATGGGCCAGGCGGGCTTCATGCTGATGGGCGCCTACGGCTACGCGATCGCGACGATGAACGGGTGGCCGGTGTGGATGGCCGTCATCGCCGCTCTCACGGCCGCTGCGGTCTTCGCGGTCATCCTCGGCATCCCGACGCTGTCGCTGCGCGGGGACTACCTGGCCATCGTCACGATCGCCGCGGCGGAGATCGCCCGCCTCACCGTCCGCTCCTCGTCGCTGACCGCGGTGACCGGGGGCAACTCCGGCATCTCCGGGAACGACTTCAAGGGCTCGTTCCAGAACGCCTGTCCGCTACCGGACGGCTCGTGGTCGCTCGGCCCGTTCCAGTACTCCAACTGCCTGTCGAACAGCTGGTGGCTACGGATCGTCGCGTGGTCGCTCGTCGTGATCGCGATCGTGCTGGTGTGGCGATGGATGCGCAGCCCGTGGGGTCGGGTGCTCAAGGGCATCCGCGAGGACGAGGACGCGGTCCGTTCGCTGGGCAAGAACGTCTACGGCTACAAGATGCAGGCGCTGGTGCTCGGCGGCCTGTTCGGCGCGCTCGGCGGCATGATCTACGTGCTTCCGTCAGCGGTGCAGGCCGACGCCCTGGGCCGCACCCTGACGTTCAACGTGTGGACCATCCTCCTGCTCGGTGGCGCGGCCACGGTGTTCGGGCCGCTGCTCGGCTCGATCCTGATGTGGACCGTCCTGATGTTCATCAAGTCGACCTTGCGTGACCTGCCGTTCGACATCGTGTCGAGCACGCAGGCCGAGGCGTTCTCCTGGGTGCTGGTGGGAGTGACCCTGATGCTGCTGGTGATCTTCAGACCACAAGGCATCCTCGGCGATCGCAAGGAGGTGGCGATCGATGCCCGCTGACGCCCACATCACCCCCAAGGAGCGCATCGCCAAGGACCTCGCGGCGGTGCCGCGGAAGCCCGGCGCGGCCAAGCCCGACTCGATCATCGTTGCGGACAACGTCACGCGCCGCTTCGGCGGCATGACCGCTGTCGACGTCCACCACCTGGAGATCCAGCGGGGCGCGATCACCGCGCTCATCGGGCCCAACGGCGCGGGCAAGACCACACTGTTCAACCTGCTGACCGGCTTCGACAAGCCGAACAGCGGCGAGTGGTCCTTCGACGGCAAGGAGGTCTCCCGGATGTCGGCGGCGAAGGTCGCCCGCGCCGGGATGGTCCGCACCTTCCAGCTCACCAAGGCGCTGTCGCGGATGACGGTCCTGGAGAACATGCGGCTGGGCGCGACCGACCAGTCCGGCGAGGGGCTGCTGCGCAGCCTCGTGCCGCCGCTGTGGCGCACCCGCGAGGCCGAGATCACGGCCCAGGCCACCGAGCTCCTCGAGCGCTTCAAGCTCGACACCAAGGCGGCGGACTTCGCCGGCAGTCTCTCCGGCGGCCAGCGCAAGCTCCTGGAGATGGCCAGGGCGCTGATGACCAAGCCCACCATGGTCATGCTCGACGAGCCGATGGCGGGGGTGAACCCCGCGCTGACCCAGTCGTTGCTGGGCCACATCCAGGACCTGAGGGACGAGGGCATGACGGTGCTCTTCGTCGAGCACGACATGCACATGGTCCGGCACATCTCGGACTGGGTCGTGGTGATGGCCGAGGGCCGTGTGGTGGCCGAGGGGCCGCCCGCCACGATCATGCAGGACGAGGCCGTGGTCGACGCCTACCTCGGAGCGCACCACGAGACAGACCTGGGCGACGACTCGCTGCTCGACGACGAGGTCCTGGTGGAGCTCGAGGCCGAGGCGGAGGCCGAGGAGCACCGGACGCAGGAGGACGCATGACCGCGACAACCGACGCCCAGGTGCACCGCGGCGCACCCGCGGGCGAGCCGCTGCTCGAGGCCAAGGACATCTACGCCGGCTACCTGCCGGGTGTGGACATCCTCAACGGGTGCAACCTCGTGCTGCATCCCGGAGAGCTGGTCGGCATCATCGGCCCCAACGGCGCCGGGAAGTCCACCCTGCTCAAGGCACTGTTCGGCCTGGTGCCTATCCGGGCCGGCTCGGTGACCCTGCGCGGCGACGAGATCACCAACCTGCGCGCCGACAAGCTCGTGCACCGCGGGGTGGGCTTCGTGCCGCAGACCAACAACGTGTTCCCCTCGTTGACCATCGAGGAGAACATGCAGATGGGCGTGTTCCAGGACCCGAAGAAGTTCGCGTCCCGGTTCGAGCAGATCGTCGACCTGTTCCCGACCCTGGGCGACCGCCGCAAGCAGCGTGCGGGCTCTCTGTCGGGTGGTGAGCGTCAGATGGTCGCGATGGCCCGTGCGCTGATGATGGACCCGAAGGTGCTGCTGCTCGACGAGCCGTCCGCCGGCCTGTCGCCGGTGCGCCAGGACGAGACCTTCATCCGGACCCGCAGGATCAACAAGGCAGGCGTCTCGATCATCATCGTCGAGCAGAACGCGCGGCGCGCGCTGCAGATCTGCGACCGGGGCTACGTGCTCGACCAGGGCGCGAACGCGTACTCCGGTCCCGGCCGGGAGATGATGAACGACCCCAAGGTCATCGAGCTCTACCTCGGCACCCTGGCCACGGACGTCGAAGCCGACGCCGAGGCCGCCGCGGTCGCCGAGCGCAGGACCGTCGACCAGCGCGACGCCGAGGGCGACGCCACCGAGGGCTGAGTCCGGCCCCTGGCCTGAGCCCGGCCCGGTCCGAGTCCGGCCCCTGGCCTGAGCCCAGCCCCGTCCGAGTCCGGCCCCTGGCCTGAGCCCAGCCCCGGTCTCAGTCCGGCCCCTGGCCCCGCGTCGCGCCCCGGCACCCACCTACGACTGCGGCTCCACCGGACGCCGCAGGGCCCCGGCGGACGAGTCCGCCGGGGCCCTGCTGGTTGACGCGTGCGGGTCGGCTCAGGCAGTGCCCTCGATCGCCTTCACCCACGAGTTGGTGTTGTCGTCGGCGTAGGAGTAGATCCCGATGAACGCCGAGGACGGGTCGTTGTCCGCGTTGAACGGACCGGCGCCGGAGACCGTCTGGTAGTTGATCTCCTCACCCTGACCGATCAGGTCCGCGCACTCCTTGAAGCCGGTGCACTCCTTGCCACCGTTCGCCCCGGAGACCGCCGCCATGTTCGCCTGGATGGTCTCGCCGTCGGTCCCGCCGCCCTTGACCGCCGCGAGGGCCGCAAGGATGGTCGCGTCGTACGACTCGGCCGCGTAGGCGTAGCTGTCGAGCGAGTCGTTGACCGTGGCCAGACGCTTCTGGAACGCGTCGTCGGGGAACGCGCCGGGGATGGTGCCCTGCGTGTTCCACGCCGTGAGCGTGCCCTCGGGGAAGTCACCGGAGTAGTCGGCGGTGTTGCCGTCGACCATGTAGAGCGAACCGGTGAAGCCCTGCGCGACCAGCTCGGGGATGATCGACTTGGTCTGGTCGAACGCGATGAGCGCGATGGCCGACGGCTTGGTCGCGAGGATCGAGGTGACCGCGTCGGTGAACGACGCCGCCGCCGGGTCGAACTCCTCACCCGGGTTGCCGTACGTCACCGTGACGCCCGCAGCCTCCACGCCGGCCTTCACGACGTCGCGCAGCGAGGTGCCGTACTCCTCGTTGAACACCAGGATGCCCAGGTCACTGACCCCGTCGGACACGATCAGGTTCGCCAGAGCCGAGCCCTGGACGGTGTCCGGCGGAGCGGTGCGGAAGTAGTACGGGCTGTAGCCGGACAGCGAGGTCGCGGTGTTCGCCGGGGAGATCATGACGGTCTTGGCGTTCGTGATGTCGTCCACCACGAGCTTGGTGACCGAGGAGGACGCGGCACCGACGACCACCGAGACGCCCTGGCTCTGCAGGTCCGACCACGACTGCGGCGCGACGTCGGCGTGGTCCGCGTCGGACGAGTCCGCCGAGATGTGCTCGACATCCGAGCCCAGGACACCGCCCGCCTCGTTGATCTCCTTCACCGCGAGGTCGACACCGGCGACCTCGGGCGGGCCGAGGAACGCCAGCGATCCGGTCAGCGGCAGCAGCGAGCCGATCTTGAGCGCGTCGGTCGAGCCGCCGCCACCGGCTGCACTCGAGCTGCTCGAGCCCTCCGAACCTCCGCCGCCACCACAGGCGGTCAGGGCCAGTGCAGCAGCGCCGAGCAGTGCAGCGGCGCGAACTGCGTGGGTGGTCTTCTTCATACGTGGCACCCCTCTGGTGATCACGGACCCCCGGTGCACAGCCGCACTGGGGGGGGACTGTGCAGCGCACGGTAACCCCCGCATGTGTCCGGATTGTGAAATCTGGTGTATCAGGATCGCGGCGTTGCCGAACTGTGATCGACTCGTCACCGCAGGTCCGAGGCCTGAGACGACGAAGGCCGGTGGCGCTCAGCATGCGCTGGCGGGCACCGGCCTCGTCAATGGTCGAGGGCTACGAGCCCCCGCCGACCTGTTCGATCACCGCGTCGGCCACCTCGCGCATGGTCAGACGGCGGTCCATCGACGTCTTCTGGATCCAGCGGAAGGCCTCGGGCTCGCTCAGGCCCATCTTGGTCATCAGCAGACCCTTGGCGCGGTCCACGCGCTTGCGCGTCTCGAACCGCTCCCCCAGGTCCGCGATCTCATCCTCGAGGGCGACGATCTGGCGGTACCGGGAGATCGCGATCTCGATCGCCGGCAACAGGTCCGCGGGCGTGAACGGCTTGATGACGTACGCCATCGCACCCGCGTCCCGAGCCTTCTCGACCAGCTCGGACTGCGAGAACGCGGTGAGCAGCACGACGGGCGCGGCGTGCTCCTTGGCGATCTTCTCCGCCGCGGTGATGCCGTCCATCACAGGCATCTTCACGTCCATCACGACGACGTCCGGCTTCAGCTCCGTGGCCAGGGCCACGGCCTCCTCGCCATTGCCGGCCTCGCCGACCACCTCGTACCCCGCCTCGCGCAGGGTCTCGGCCACGTCCATCCGGATGAGCGCCTCGTCCTCGGCGACCACGGCACGCCGTGGCTTCCCGGAGGTGGGAGCCGGCTCGGGCGCCACGCCCTCGGTCGGCAGGTCGACCCTGGCGGTCACGTCCCCGGCAGCGTCCTCCGCAGCCGGCTTCGCCTTCTTGGCGGCAGGTTCCTTGGTCGTCACGGCGCTAGCCTAGTCGCGTCGCGACGTGGAGCCCGCGTCAGCCGTCCCGAGCCGTGAGCGATCACATCCCGGGAGGTGACCGCGCTCCGGTGGCGGCGATGCCCCGATAGCCCAATTGGCAGAGGCGTTCGGCTCAAACCCGATCCAGTGTGGGTTCGAATCCCACTCGGGGCACGGCTCTGACCTGCGGAAACGCAGCGATTGTCCCCACATGGGGACAATGGGCCTTGACCCTTGATCTTGGACACGCTGATTCCGGGCTTGGCCTGGAGGAAGCGAGACGATCTGGTCATGGCGAGGAAGACGTACTCGGCGGAGTTCCGTCGCGATGCTGTGGAGCTGTATCGGTCGACGCCGACGGCGACGGTCGCGGGGATCGCGGCTGATCTGGGGATCATGGACACGACGTTGTCGAACTGGATCAAGGCCGCCGGGGTGCCGATCCGGGGCCAGTCGCGTGCGCGCTCGAGTGCCCCGCCGCCGGGTGCCGAGACACCTGAGCAGGAGGTCGCGCGGTTGCGGGCGCGGGTGGGCGAGCTGGAGGCCGAGGCCCGCAAGCTCGACACCGAGCGGCAGATCTTGCGCGCGGCGGCGAAGTATTTCGCCGGGGAGACGAACCCTGGTGAGCCGCTTCCAGTTCGTCGCCGACCACCAACACGCCTTCGAGGTGAAGCGGTTGTGCCAGGTCGTGGGCGTGGCCCGCTCGTCGTTCTACGCCTGGGCGGCCGCCGCCCCGGCCCGGGCGGCCAGAGCGCGAGCCGACGCGGATCTGGCGCAGCGGATCACGCGGGTGCACGCGGGTGACAAGGCGTTGGGGGCTCCGCGGATCACCGCCGAGCTCAACGACGGCGCCGGCCCCGAGACCCGGGTCAACCACAAGCGGGTCGCCCGGGTGATGCGCGAGCGGGGCATCGCCGGGATCCGGTTGCGCCGGCGGGTGCGCACCACGATCCCCGACCAGGCCGCGGCGAAGGTCCCCGACCTGCTCGGCCGGGACTTCACCGCGACCGCGCCGAACGCCGTCTACGTCGGGGACATCACCTACCTGCCCTGCGGGGACAAGCAGTTCCTCTACCTGGCCACCGTGATCGACTGCTACTCCCGGCGTCTGGTCGGCTGGTCGATCGCCGACCACATGCGCACCGACCTGGTCACCGACGCCCTGCGCGCAGCGGCCCGAGAGCGCGGGTCGATGGCCGGGGCGATCTTCCACTCCGACCACGGGTCGGTCTACACCTCCACCGACTACGCCGCCCTGTGCGACCGCCTGGGCGTGACCCGCTCGATGGGCGCGGTGGGCTCCTCGGCGGACAACGCCCTGGCAGAGTCGTTCAACGCGACCGTCAAACGCGAGACCCTCGTCGGCGCGCCCGGCTGGCCCGACCCGCCCACCGCCCGCCGCGCGGTGTTCGCCTGGATCACCCGCTACAACACCAGACGCCGCCACTCCTGGTGCGGCCACCTCAGCCCCATCACCTACGAGAACACCCACCACGGCGCCACTAGGCTGGCGACCGCCGCGTGAAACCACCCGCGTGTCCAACATCAGGGGTCAAGCCCCGGCGAGCACGCCGGCAGGCTCGTGTCTGGCTCGCGATCGGCTGCCGGCGCGGAACCGTCTCGCCCGCCGCGCCGATGGGCCGACTCGCCTGACTCCGGTCTGATCGAACATCCGCGACCACGTGCTGACTGGCCGTCGGGCCAGGCCCGGCTACCCTGGCTCAGCCGTACTGCCGAATGGACGCGAACCGCTGCGCATACCTCGCAGGCAGGGCCGCGACAGCGGCTTCCATTCGGCGAAGGTGTCGCCGTGCCCCGATACGACCCCACCAGGGGCGCCAGATGGCGTCTGCGACGACGCGCGACATCATTCGCGCGACATTGGCGACGTCCGATGCGATCCCCGCTGCGAACTCATCATCCCCGCCGCGTTCCTCCCAGTTGTCGTGGCTCAGGCCGTACGCGACACGCGCTGCGACGATGTAGTTCTCGACAAGTCGTCTGGGAACCCTGGCAACGAGTGCTGCGGCCTGGAGCTCCATGACTGCCGCGACGAACGGCTCCCCGTCCGGGTCGTACCACCTACGCCGCTCGACCTCGTGGAGTGCGCCAAGGACCCTGGCCCGAGCGCCACGTTGCTCGCGCGCTCGGCCGATCGCGGCTGCGCCGAGTGAGCCGAATCCGAACGCGGCCAACAACGCGGCAATGTCGCCCACATCCGTCATGGATCCATCCTCCCAGCGCAGCCGCACTTGAGAACCGCCGGCACCGCAAGGCCGGGCGCAAGCCGGCCCCTAGCGGATGCCGTCAAGCGCTCCAACGCAACAGCGCGCTCGGCGTGCAAGACGAGTCTTCCCTGCGTCATCGGTCCAGCGACGAGCGTCAGTCAGCGTCAGGCTCCGAGATCGGCTCGAGTTCGGAGAGCAGGGCGTGGCAGGCGTCGAGGGGCGTGCCGATGGTCGCGCGGACGATCTGGGCGTCGAGCTTGTAGTAGTGGTGGCCGATCAGGTCGCGCATCCGGGCGATGTCCGACCAGGGCACCTCAGGGTGGCCGCCGGTCAGGTCGGCCGAGAGCGCCTTGACGGCCTCGCCGATGGTGAAGACGTGGAACTGCGCCGCTGCGAGGACCGCGTCAGCCAGGTCCGCGTCGCCGGGATGGCGCGCTGCGAGAGCCTCGGCACGGTCGATCGCCTCGATGGCGGTCAGGATGTCGCGCAGCCGTTGGGCGTCGGTGCGGCTCACAGCGGCACCGCCTCGGCCAGGGCGGCCGCCGCGACGTGCGGCGGCAGGGCGCTCGCCGGCGCGACGTCGACGCGCTCCCCCAGCAGCGCCGCGAGCTCGTCGGAGATCGCGGCCAACGGGAGCAACCCGTGGGTGTGCACGTCGAGGTCGACGAGCAGGTCAATGTCGGACTCGGGAGTGTCCTGCCCACGGGCGACCGAGCCGAACACCCGCACGTTGCTGCCCCCGTTCCGCTGGACGGCCTTGAGGATCTGGTCGCGGTGGGCGCGCAGCTTCGCCATTCGGGGCGTGCGCGCATCCAGCTGGCGCGGGGCCTCGCTGACGGACAGCTCGAGCCTGGCCCCCATCGCCGCAAGCAGCCGGTCCAGTGTCTCGACCGACGGCGACGCAGCGCCCGACTCGTATCGCGAGACCGCCGGCTGCGAGGTCCCGGCGCGGGCCGCCAGCGCATACTGGCTCAGCCCGGCGCGCTCCCGGGTCGAACGGATCAGCATCGCGGTGTCCACTGGAGCGATTATACCGGTACCGATATACCTCTACCAGTCTCCCCGCTACTCGACTGGCGACGATCGAACTCGACCCGGCGCCCGTGGGGCGGAACCCCTGCGGCGTGGGTAGCCGGCTCAGGCCGTGCGTCGGCGCGCCAGTGACACCGCTATAGCCACACCGGCCAGGAGCATCAGCGCGATCGCCACGATCGTGATCACAACGCCGGGAGGGCCTAGGTAGACCGGTCCGAGCCACACCCCGGGCATGTCCTGGGACGCTTCCAGGTACGCGGCGACATCGGCCGCATACGTGCGGGTGTCGTAGGACGCAGCCAGGACGCTGTCGCTGTAGCTGGGCCCGGAGAGCGTGCTCAAGGTCGTGCCCTCGAGCACGAACCAGCGCGCTCGCCACGGCTCCTCGACCAGAGCACCCGAGCCGTCCCAGGCAGCGACCGCTCCGGCCGTGACCTCGTCCCAGTCCACACCGGCGAGCTCCATGCGGTCCGAGGGCCGCCACACCCTGATCAGGCCCGCCGGGGTCCCCGACCGGGTCCACACCGCGACCCACTCCACCGTCTCACCCAGAACCGGGGCGGTCGCGTCGCCACGGACGTACGCGTCCGAGAAACAGTGCACCGCGTGTGCCGCCCCGATACCGAGCGAGCCGGTGACGGAGTCGGGGTTCTCCGAATCGATCGTCTGAGCCAGCCACGCGACGCCGTCCGCCTGCAGGACTGCATCGGCCGCCACCTCGTCTGGGTCCGGCTCAGTCGCGCCCACGGCAGGCTCGGCAAGCACACCGACCGCGACCACCGCTGCGGCGACGACCAGCCACCCGCGCAGACTGCGCATCGCCCCCACCCCACACGTCGCGGGCCGCGCGTGGCCCTGTCCGGGAAGATACGCGCCGCGCCTCTGGTCGGAGGCCGTACTTCAGACTCGACGCGCGGCCGCGGTCAATCCGGAACCCGGCGCGCGCCGCGTCGGGACGTCGGCCACCGGGGACCCGTCGGCGGGTGCCTAGTCCACGGTCGCTCGGGGCCAACTCCGAGGCCCAAGGCTGTGCACACATGCGCGCCGCCGCGTAGAGGTCCAGATACCCAGCTGCAGCGCGATGCCCGATGATCCTGTCGAGGGGTCCGGCTCCCGGAGGCAACCTGGCTCTGCGGTGGTGCGTTGGAGGCGTGCGAGGGTGACGCGTGATCGGGCGGGGGCCGACAGGCCCGGTGACGGCGCCTCGCATCTCGTGGATGTGGAGGTCGACCATTGACGAGCCAGCGTGGCACGTTGCGCTCATCGATCGGTGCACCGCGCAGATGCTGGCCCCGCCTTCGGTCTCGGCGCATCGCTGCTCGAACTGCGTGCCGGCCGGTGGTCCTTTCGCGGACCTCCTATCCCTCACGCAAGTCCTCGGCAAGGCCTTCCACGACCGCTGGGCGCCGCGGCGGGCGCAGCTTCCGGTTGGCCGCCTGCCCTGGTTAACGCTGGCCGACTGGGACGGGCCACTCGCGAGCCTTGACAGCCGCGCTGAACGGCAGGACCAACCTCGTCGGGGCCATCCCGCCCGTCGTCGCCCGGGTCGTCCGATGCCGCACAGCGGCCCGCAGGCCACGTCAGCGGAGCAGAGCCGAGTGAGCGGGCGCGGTGGTTCGCCACACGGGCTCCCACCGCGCTCGCCTACTCGATGCTGCCGCAACCCGCCTCAGTCGCCCGAGGATGGCCGCGAGAGTCCCAGAGCGCTCCGGATCAACGGTTCCAGAATGCGGTCCATCTCCTCGGCGTCGTTCCACGTCGCGACGCTGACGAGCAGTAGGTCCGGGCGCAGGGACAGGTGCCAGCGCCCTTCCACCGGGACGAACTCGGTCTCGTGCACCATGCCCTGCACGCCACTGCTCTTGGCCTCGCGGAGCAGTCTCGGCACCAGCGAGGACTCGTACCGCCCGGGTTGCGCTGCCCGCCCTTCCCAGTCGCGCGCCTCGAGCTCCAGACGGTCGTACCAGGTCAGGAGACCAGGATCGTGATCCGGCCGCAGGAGCGAGCCGGGTGTCCCCTCGACCAGCCGGTCGAGCCACTCGGCCCACCCGCTCTCCGTGACCGGTGGGTCCGCTTCCTCGTTCGCATTCTGGCGGATCGCTGGCGCCAGACGAGGCATGTCGGGCGAGAACGGCAGCCCCAGCGCGTCACGGATGTACAGGGCGATGGTCCAACGTGTGCCAGTTCGCGCCGACGTCTGCGGGCCGGGTCCGCTATGCATCGCGCCTCCCTGGGATGCCGCACATGGCGGACGCGGTCGGTAGCGGGACTCGGCTCATCTCACCGTGATGCGGACGTTGTCGACCCGCGGGCCCAGGGTGTTGCACACGGTCGCCTGGCCATTCATGACCACCTGGACCGTGCCGATGTAGAAGTGCGCGCCGTAGTCCTGGGTCTTGGGGAGGTCGAACCGCGTTCCCTTGGACCACTCGGTCTTGCCTGCGAGGTTGCCCTTGTCCTTCAGGTGTCCGGTCCACAGGTCGGCCGCCGCGTTGCTGTATACGAGTGTGTCGGTGTTGTACGCCCCGGTGGACGTCACGCCCTTCAGGTAGAACCCCGCCTCCACGTAGGCCTGCCCCTGGGTCTGAGAGCTGGTCGTCCTGAGAATCACGTAGGACGACCCGCAGTCGCCGAAGACGAAGTTCTGGCCCCCCGCCATCGGGGTAACGCCCCCCGTGGGCGACGTCGCGGTGTCGGCCTCGATCTGCGCCTGGGCTTCGGCGATCTTGGCATCGATGAGTGCGTCGATCTGGTCCTCTGGCGCGGTGACCTCGAACACGATGTTGTCATCCGGCAGGTCGGCGGCTGCCGCCACCGACGCGACCGACTTGCCCGACGCCGCCGAGTGCAGCGTCCCCTCGCTCTTGGCGTAGTACATGCCGTTGACCGCGACGACCGCTGTGATGTCGTCGGCGCCTGCGGTGGTCTCCGCGGCGGTTGCGGCCGGTGCTGCCGCCACCGCGAGTGCGATGACACTCGCGGCCGAGATCGCGCCAACGCGGCGCTTGAGAGCGTGCGTAGCCAGCATCTTGTTCCCCCTGCGTTGTTGAGTTGGCAACGGTCTGCCCGTTGTCATCTTGCACGCTGACTCGGGTCAAGACCGCTAGACACTTCTATCATCGCGGCGGGCGCGCACGCCAGCGACGTGCCCCTGAACACACGGTGAAGATGTAGCCGGCGAGCACGCCGACGTCGGCATCGTCAGCTGGTCGAGGGTCGCCGCAGGCGCTGGGCAACAGGCGGTGGTCAGCCTCAGGCACCGGCGAGTCGCAGCCGCGAGACGAGGCCGTCGGCCCCGTCGAGGACGTCACCGGCGGCCCAGGTCATGTCCCGCTTGGACTGGTGATGGGTCTGAGGACGCTGGCGTCGACGAGCCGGTGATCGCACGGTAGGCCCCGGTTGTGGATGCTCCGCTGAGCCGCTTGACGTCGTCCGCATCGACGATCGGGGGCGAAGACAGGAGGGTGAGCAGCTCGGCGGCCGCAGACCCGGCGCGTGCCTTCACCTTGTCCCGCCACACGTCGGGCAGCGCGAAGATGTTCGCCGCGGAGACCTGGGCCTCGCGTGATGCCGTGCTCGCCGCCCCGGCCAGGTAGCGGTCACATCCCGGGTCCGGTGCCCGCAGGCGAGGTCGAAGCAGTGGTCTCGGTCGGAGACCATGGGCCGAGGCGATCGGCACTGCGACACCGGTGATGAGCGCCCGCCGTCGCGAGATCCCGTTGATCAGGGCACTGCCCACGCGCCCGTTGCCGCCGGTGAACGGGTGGGTCGACTCGAACTGGGCGTGCGCGATCGTCGCCTGGGCGACGGGGTCGAGGTCGTCCATGAGCTCGCCGACCCGGTCGGGGTGCGGGGGCACGCGTGCGGCTCTCAGCGTTGAGCGGTCCGACCCGCCGATCCAGTTCTGCACGCCACGGACGGGTCCCGCGTACTGGCCTCGTACGAGTCGTCGACGAACGTCGGCCGGTGGGCCGCCAGGATCGTCTCGAGGGTGATCCCGTCTTCGGACTGTTCGACCATGAGTCGGAGCCAGTCGACGCGTGACGCGAGCTAGGTCGGGCCGCGTGAAGTCGGCCCGTCTCGTGGTTCTCCCGCTGTTCCTCGCGCTCAGCGCTGCGCCGCGTTCGGCGGTGGCCCCGCGCTGGCCCGCTGGATGGACCAGTGATGCGATACACGGAGCCGTCGGCGCGCGGCGGCATGGATGCGCTGGTCCGGGGAAGGCTGGTGCTGGAGGGTGACTGCCTCTACCTCGCGGACGTCGAGCAGGTCCTCGGCGCGGAGGCCGCCCAGCTCGCGCAGCGCTGCGTCGACAACAGCTACGGCGAAGTCGCCGTCTTCAACGACGCACCGCCGTGGGGTCCGCCACGTAGTCCAGGGCGACCGGGCCGCGACCGGTTCAGGCCGCCGCGCTGGCCCCGCCTCGGCGAGGCCGCCGGTGGCGGAGCCACCGATAGGCCCGGAGCACTGCCTGATGCGCGAGGACGCCGATCGCGGCGTTCGCCGCGGCCAGCAGGGCCGCAACCAGCAGGCCCAGCTCGAAGCCCATCACGCCGCCGGCGACCAGCAGCACGGCCCAGATCACCGCAGAGAGCACGAGTGCGAAGCGCCACCAGCGTCCGAAGACGAGCCCGAAGACGATCATGCTCGGAATCACGGACCTCACTCCCGTCCCACGGCCAATCTAGGCCCGCGGCCGCAGCGCTGCCTGGCCGCCTCTCGGGTTGCACCAACCAGGGCGCCGATCGCCGACCAGGATGGCCCAGCCTCTCGCGACCCCAAGCGGCCCGGCCGACAGTCGATGACGGGCGAGGCGAACCCGCACGCGGTGGGCGCCGTGTTGACGGACCGCTGCCAGCACCTGCCCGCGCTGCGCCCGCATCCTGCCCAGCCGCCGCGAGTCTCGACCGCCCGACGGCGTCCCACCCGCCCCTCGAGTGCCAAGCGACCCTGTGCGCTTCGTCGCGCGACGCTCTCACTCGTCCGGGGTCGTCTGCCGTTCAGGCGCAGGCGGGTCACCTAGCTCCTCGACGGCGTGGTCGGCGAGAGCCGCACCGGCAGACCCGTACAGGTGGAAGACCGCCTGCGCGCCATGCCGGCGTAGCTCGGCGACGTCGTCGTCGTACCTGGCGATCGCGGCGACCCGTCCCGTGAAGCCCGCCGCGTGCAGCCTCGCGAGAGCGATGAGGTTCGCGTTGTGGAAGGGCATCGCAAGCACAGCCACGCGGACGCTCCCGGCGCGCTCCACCCGGTTCCAGAACTGAAGGTCGGTCGCGTCCGCCCGGAACACCTCGAAGCCGCGTGCGGCAAGGTCGCCGATCCGGGCCTCGTCGTGCTCGACGCCGACGACGCGCAGCCCGTATTCGTCCCTCAGACGCTCGTAGGTCGCCGCCCCGACCCGGCCCAGCCCGAGCACGACCGCGTCCGCCTCCCCGATGTCCACCAGGCGATCCTCTGGATGGAGCCGGGCGTTGCCCTGGTGGGGCAGGAGCGGCACCAGGCGGGTCGCCAGCTCCACCCCGCGCCGGTTGACCAGCGCGGACAGGCCGAAGCTCAGGGCGACTGCGATCGCAATGATCACCACCCAGTCGTCGCTGAGCAGCCCGCCGTCGGCGCCGACCGAAGCGACGATGATGCCGAACTCGGAGAAGTTCCCCAGCACGAGGCCGGCGAGGAACGCGGTGCGTCGACGCAGACGCATGAACCACAGCAGCCCTGCGTAGACCGCGACCTGGAACGGGAGGAGCACCAGCAGGAGCAGGGCGGTACCGAGCATGCCGAGCGTGGCGGCGCCGTGCAGACCGATCTGCAGGAAGAACGCCACGAGCATGAGGTCCTTGAACGTCGTCAAGGAGCGCGACAGCTCGCCCGCCTGCGGATGTCGCGCGAGCAGTGCGCCGACCACGAGCGCGCCCACGTCACCCTGGATGCCGACGGCCTCGAAGGCCGCGTACCCCAGGCCGATGGCCGCCAGCACCCCGAACAGCGCCTGCATCTCTCCGTGACCGACCAGATCCCACAGACGGAAGAGCAACCACGACCCGGGCACCAGGAGCAGCAGGAGGAGCGCCCACGGGCTCGGCGCCCGGCCACCGACCAGGCTCATGAACACGATCGCGGCAAGGTCCTGGACCACGAGGATTCCGACCGCGATGCGGCCGTACAGGCTCCGGGTGTCCGACCGGTCCTCGAGCACCTTGACCACGAACACGGTCGAGGAGAAGGCCAACGCGAAACCCACCAGTGCGAGACCGGCCATCGACTCCTGTGCGACGAAGGCCGACCCCGCCACCGCCATGACTCCGAGGAAACCGAGCGCGAGGGCGACCGACACGGCCAGATGGGCAACCGTCGTGAACCAGACCTCGCGTCGCAGAAGGATGCGGGCATCCAGCTTGAGGCCGATGGCGAAGAGCAGGAGGGCAACGCCGAGCTCGGCGATGGTGTCCAGGTTGGCCGGCTCCGGGACATCCAAGGCACCCAGTGCGAATCCCGCCCCGAGAAAGCCCACCAAGGGTGGCAGACGCACGAGCTTGGCGACCAGGCCACCCGCGACCGCGGCCGCCAGGTACAGCGCTGCCGTCTCCACGGGTCACCTCCGGCACCATTGTCGGGCCTCGTGTCTGCGGCCCTCACCCAGTGTTGCGCAGCCCCGCGGCGATCCCGTTGATCGTGAGCAGCAACGCGCGCTGCAGGTCGCTGTCCCGGTCCGCGTCATCGTGCTGGGCGCGCGTGCGCCCCAGCAACGAGACCTGCAGGGCGTGCAGCGGCAGCAGGTAGTCCGCGCGCGTCTCGAGCGTGCGCCGCAGCAGCGGCGCCGACTCCAGCAGCTCCCTCTGGCCGGTCACCGCGAGCACCTCGGCCACCGTGCGGGCGTGCTCGGCCCGGATCCGCTCGAAGAGCGGCGCGGCGTCCGCGGGCACCAGCTCGCGCACGTAGCGGCCGGCCAGGTCCAGGTCCGTCTTGGTCAGCGTCATCTGCACGTTGGACACGAAGGTCCGGAAGAAGGGCCACGCGCGGTACATCTCGGCCAGGGTGTCTCCCCCGCCGGTCTCGCGCGCCGCGGCCAGCCCGGAACCCACGCCGTACCAGCCGGGCAGGATGATCCGCGCCTGCGTCCAGCCGAACACCCACGGGATCGCGCGCAGGTCGCTGAGGTCCCCGTCGCCACCGGGACGCTTGGAGGGCCGCGAGCCGATGTTCATGTTGCCCAGCTCCTCCACCGGCGTGGCGGAGACGAAGAACGGCACGAGGGCCGGGTCGCCGACGAGCTCGCGGTAGGCCGACCTGCCAGCCGAGGCGACGAGGTCCATCGCCTCGTCCCATCCGGCGAGCACCTCCGGCGGGAGGGCCGGCTGCCGGTGCAGCACCGACGCCTCCAGCGCCGCCGCGAGGGCGTTCTCGAGGTTCCAGCGGCCCAGGCCGGGCAGCGTGTACTTGTCGGAGATCACCTCGCCCTGCTCGGTGATCTTGATCGGCCCGTCCAGGCTGCCGTTGGGCTGGGCCATGATCGCCTCACCGGTCGGGCCGCCACCTCGACCGACGGACCCACCGCGGCCGTGGAAGAGGCGCAGCATGACCCCGTGCCGGGCGGCGACGTCACGCAACGCCCGCTGGGCGCGGTGGATCTGCCACTGGGAGGCGGCGATGCCGGCGTCCTTGGACGAGTCGGAGTAGCCGAGCATGATCTCCTGCACGTCGCCGCGGGCAGCCACGAGCCGCCGGTACGCCGGGTCGGAGAGCATGGCGTCCACGAAGTCACCGCTCCGCTCCAGGTCGGCGACGGTCTCGAACAGCGGGGCGAAGCCGATCCGCGCCGTCGCGGGTCGCTCGTCGGTCCCGAGGTCGACCAGGCCGGCCTCGCGGGCCAGCACGACCACGGCGAAGATGTCGTCCACGTCGTGGGTCATGGACACGATGTAGGTCTCGATCACGTCGTCGCCGAACCGGTCGAGCGCCTCGCCGATCGCGTCGAACAGCTCCAGGCTCGCGGTCGCCGCCTCGGGGAGCTCGACGCGCGCCCCACCCAGCAGCGGGCGCCGCGACCCCAGCTCGGCGCGCAGCAGCGCAACCCGGTCGGCGCGTTCGAGGTCGGCATACGGGGTGTCCAGCTCGCCGAGCCGGTCGTAGAGCACGGCCAGCGCGTCGTGGTGCCGCTGGCTGTGCTCGCGGATGTCCAGCGTGGCCAGCCCGAAGCCGATCGCCGTGGCCGTGCGGATCATCCGGAGGATCCCGCCGTCGGCCGTGAGCCGGTCGCCGCCGGCGATCATCGAGTCGCGCACCAGGGTGAGGTCGGCGAGCAGCTCGTCCAGCCTGAGGTAGTCGCGGCCGGGCTCGTGGGCTGTACCGTGGGCGCTCCGCTCGCGGGTGCGCTGCAACCGCACGCGGACGTAGGACAGCTTCTGGCGGTACGGCTCCTCGGCGTCGAGTCGGCGCACCAGGGCGTGCGTGTTGGGCAGCGCCGCGGCGTCCGCCTCGAGGCTGGCCAGCAGCTCGTCGCCGACCGAGACCACCCGGGTCGAGGCGCTCATCTCCGTGAGCAGGTCGTCCGCGGCCGCGACCAGGGTGCGCAGGCCGTGGTCGTGCAGCAGCCCGAGCACGGTGAGGGTGACCTGAGGGGTGACGAACGGGTTGCCGTCGCGGTCACCGCCCGCCCAGTTGCCGAAGCGCAGCGGACGGGCGCCGACCGGCAGCTCGACGCCCACCGACGCCAGCGTGCGGTCGAACTCCTGTAGGAGGTCCGGGACCACGTGGGCAGCGAGCGACTCCAGGTAGTAGACCGCCGTCCTCGCCTCGTCCTGCGGCTCGGGCCGGACCACCCGTAGCTCGTCGGTCTGCCACAGCAGGTCCACGAGCTCGGCGAGCCGCCGTTCGAGCCGCGGCGTCTCCTGCGGTGAGCGCACCGGGTCGCCGAGCGCGGCCACCACGTCGGCGATCTTGCGGAGCAGCTCGAGCACCGACCGGCGGCTGGCCTCCGTCGGGTGAGCGGTGAAGACCGGCCGGTACTCCAGCCTGGCCAGGACCTCGTCGACCAGGTCCTCCCCCAGGTCGCCCGCCTGGAGGGCGGTGCCGATCCGGCCCGCGGTCGTCGCCAGCGGCCCCTCGGCGCCCGCGGCGAGCTCACGCCACCGGTAGAGCTGCTCGGCGATGTTGGCCAGCTGGAAGTAGGCGGTGAACGCGCGGGCCAGCCGCACGGCCGTGGCGTCGTCGACGGCCGACAGGACGTCGTGCAGCTCCTCGTCCCTGCCGTCGCGGGACAGGCCGCGCACCCGCTCGACGAGCTCCAGGAGGTCCTCGCCCTCGTGCCGGATGAGGGCTTCGCCGAGGAGCCGCCCGAGCAGCTTCACCGACGCTCGAAGCTCCGCGTGGTGGGCGTCGGAGGAGACGCCACCGGCGTACCTGGCGACGTCGGGCAGCCGCTGACCAGCGGCGATCGGCTCGGTCGAGGCTCGCGAATCCATGTCGCACAGTGTGGGGTCCGCGACTCGGGCCTGCATGTCGCGTCCGGCGACGGCAGACGCTCAGGCAGCGGTGGTCGCGGGCGGCCGACGCGATGAACCCCGACGAAGCCACCGGTAGCCCTGGAGGACGCCCTGGTGGACGAGGACACCCACGCCGGCGTTCGCCATCGCCAGCAGCGCTGCGCCGATGAGGCCGAGCTCGATGCCCATCACGCCGTCCGCGAGCAGCCACGCGTCCCAGACCACGGCAGCAAACGGAAGGGTGAGCCGCCACCAGCGTCCGAAGACCAAGCCGAACACGATCATCGTCGGAATCACGGCCGTCGCCCTCCCTCACAACCACCGTACGCTCGCGCCCGGGGCGTCACCCCGGCTGGACGTCCCGCTGCCGGAACCGGGCCAGCCCGGCGCCCACCAGCCCAACGGCGACCACCGTCATCAGGACCAGCGGCGTCCAGGACATCGGCTCGGCCGGCAGGCCCGGGGTCGCCGAGAACGGCAGCACGTCCAGGACCCACGCGGGCAGGTGGAGCGCATCGCCGATGAGCATCACGAACCACAGGCCCGCGACCACACCCCACGTCACGGGGATCGCCACGCGCGGCACGTACCCGAACAGCAGCACCGCGAGCCCGACCAGCACCATGCTCGCCGGCCAGTAGGCCAGCGCGGCGCCGGCCATCACGAGGCCCTGCGACGAGTCACCGATCGACGCCCCGTAGCCGGCGCCCATCAGCCACCCGCCGATGCCGAGCAGGACGGCCGAACCGACGGCAGGGATGAGCAGCCGCTGGAGCACCCACCGGGTCCGCGACAACGCGCCGGCGAGCTGGGGCTCGACGATGCCGCTCGCCTCGTCGGCTCGCAGCTGGGTGACGGACTGGATGGCGAACACCGCGCCCAGGAGCCCGATGAGCCCGGCCAGGAGCGCGAGCAACGCATCGACGCCGGTGCCGCGCAGGATCGCGGTGGTGTCCGTCCCGGCGTCCGCGAGGAGTCGGTTCATCTGGTCGACAACGGAGCCGAACAGCACCGCGCTGAGCACGACGGCGATGCTCCACCCGATCATCGGACCGCGCTGCAGGCGCAGCGCCAGACCCAGCGGCGTCGCGAGACGCGCGGGCGCCCCGGCCTTGCCGGCCGGCTCCGGCAGCAGGCCGGCTCCGTGGTCGCGGCGGGCCTCCAGCGCCCACGCCGCGAGCAGCAGCGCCGCGGCCAGCCCGACGAGCAGCGCCAACGGCCACCAGCGGTTCGCGCCCCAGGGGGCCATCTGCTGACCCCAGCCGATCGGAGACGCCCAGGTGAGGACGCCGTTGCCGAGGTCGCCGACCATGCGCAGCACGTAGAAGCCGACGATGACGATCGAGCCGAGGGCGTTGGCGCCGCGCGACGTCGAGGCGACCTGCTCGGCGACCGCGCCGACGCCTAGGGCCATCAGCCCCACGCCGGTGAGCGAGGCGCCCACCACCCACGAGCCAGTGGTCCCCGCGCCGGCCGGGTCGAGCCCGAGGGCCGCCGACGACAGCGCCGTGAACAGCCCGATGAGCACGCTGAGCGTTGCGATCACCAGCCACGACGCGACCGCGTACGCATGCTGGCCGAGCACCCGCGAGCGGAGCAGCTCGGTGCGGCCGAGCTCCTCGTCGGCCCGCCCGTTGCGGGTGACCAGGAACACCACGCCGAGCGCGAGGCTGAGGGCGCAGGTCATCCAGATCTTGGTCCACACCGCGCCGCCGAGGGTGGCCGGTGCGGCTGCGAGCCCGGTGAGCGCCCTGATGCCCGGGGTGTCGGACAGCGCCGCGAAGTCGTCCAGCGCCCGCTGGGTGGTGAACAGACCCTTGTAGTAGTCGCCGACGTAGGCGAACAGCCCGACGATGACCACGAACCACACCACGAGTCGCACGCGGTTGTGGCGCACGACGAACTTGGTCATGGCTCCGAGCCCGGCGAGGCCGTCGGCCGGCGGCCGGTGGACGACCTGGACCGCGGGGGCCGGGACGCGGGGCGCCGTCGCCTCGACGCGGGCGGTCACTGCCGGCTCCCGTTGTTGACCGCGGCGAGCTCGTCGCCGTAGTGCCGCAGGAACAGCTCCTCGAGCGACGGCGGGTTGGCCACCAGCGAGCGCGGGCTGAGCCGCGCGACCTCGGCGAGGACGGCCGGCAGCCGGTCGTCGTCGACGGCGAACGTCACGTGCTCGTCCGCTCGCGTCAGGTCGTGGACGCCGGCCATCGCGGCGAGGGCGTCGGCACCACCGTCGAGCACCGCCGTCACCTGGGTGCGGGTCAGGTGGCGCAGCTCCGCCATGGTCCCGGCCTCGACCGTGACACCCTCGCGGATGATCGCCACCCGGTCGGCGAGCTTCTCCACCTCGCTGAAGATGTGGCTGGACAGCAGCACGGACCGGCCCTCCGCCTTGACCTCGCGGATCGACTCGGTGAAGGCGGCCTCCATGATCGGGTCCAGGCCACTGGTCGGCTCGTCGAGGAGGAGCAGCCGCGCGCGGGACGCGAGGGCCGCGACCAGGGCGACCTTCTGCCGGTTCCCCTTCGAGTACGTGCGTGCCTTCTTGGTGGGATCGAGCTCGAACCGGTCGAGCATGGCCTGCTTGCGCACGGGGTCGAGCGGCCCCGAGAGGCGGGCCAGGATGTCGATCGCCTCACCGCCGGTGAGGTTGGGCCACAGCGTGACGTCGCCGGGCACGTAGGCGAGGTCCCGGTGCAGGCGCACGGCGTCGGTCCACGGGTCACCACCCAGCATGGTCACCCGGCCGCCGTCGGAGCGCAGCAACCCGAGCAGGATGCGGATCGTCGTCGTCTTGCCCGCGCCGTTGGGTCCCAGGAACCCGGTCACCTGGCCGGCCGGGACGCGCAGGTCCAGTCCGCGCAGCGCGTGGACGTGGCCAAACCGCTTGTGCAGGCCCTCGATCTCGACGGCCATCTCAGTGCTGGACATCTGTCGTTCCTTCGTCACGGTGGTTGAGGTAGGTGAGGTACTCGTCGAGGAAGGTGCGGTCGGCGAGGACGCCCTCGGTGAACAGCTCGAGCGTGGGCAGGATCTGGTCCTGCTGGCCCGCCTGGATCGAGGCGATGAACTCCGCGGGGGTGGCGTGGGGCGAGGTGATGAACTGCACCAGGAGCGCGCCGGTCGTGAGGTAGGTCAGGTAGCGCAGCCGCGCCTCCTCGTCGCGCGAGGGGCGGACCATGCCGGTCTCGACGCTGTGGGCCATCACCCCCCGCACGCTGTCGATGATCTGCTCGAGGAACTCGCGTGCCGGCTGCCCACCGGCGTGGATCGCCCGCAGCATGTAGACCATGAGGTCCGCGGCGAAGCCCGGCGCCGTGAGGTGGCTCATCAGGTAGCCGGCCGGCTGGTCGACGGCGCTGGTCTTGACCGCTGTGTACTGGCGCAGCACCTCGGCGTCGCACTCGGCGCGCAGCGCCTCCTTGGTGCCGTAGTGATGGGTGATGAGCCCGGGCGAGACGTCGGCACGTGCCGCGATGGTGCGGAAGGACGCGTCGAAGCCCTCCTCCGCGAAGCACAGGATCGCCGCCTCGCGGATACGCGCCCGCGCGGTGAGGTCGGGCGACAACCCGCCGTCGGAACTGTCGGCTATACGCATGACCAACATACTAAACACGTGACCAGTCCTACGTCGACGCGACGCCTCGGGAGCCGGTCCTGGGCGCGACCACGGCCTGGGCGTACTCGCGCACGGTCCGCGCGACCGGGTCGCCGGCGGGCTCGGCGTCCGCACGCTGCTCGGCCAAGTTCGCGCGCGCCGCGACCTCGACGTGCTCCACGACGGCGGCGAGGAGCCCCTCACGAGAACCGAAGTGGTACAGCAGCATGCGGTGGCTGGTCCCGATGCTCTCGGCGAGCGCGCGCAAGCTGGTGTCCCCGATCCCGTGCTCGGCGAAGTGGTCGACCGCGCGCTGCAGCAGGGCGGCGCGACCACCGGGCCCCCGCCCCTGGTCGGTCATGACGACGGTGCGTTCGCGCCGTCGGACGCGGCGCCGGCCCCGACCGGCCAGGTGGGCCGAGCGGGACCGGTTGGGCGCCTCGGCCCCACGCTCCCCAGCGCGAGCCGGGCGCCGCCTTCACTCGGCGTGGTGCCCCCACCGAACTCGGACCGCGGACGTTCACGGTCTGTGCCACCGCGCGGAGCCCTCAGGTCTCCGCTGCGGTGTCGCGGCGCGAGACCCGACAGGTCACGGCGCGAACACCTCATCAGAGGAACACAGCGCAGGCCCGACCGCACCTCGAGCCCCACCCCTGCCCGCCCTTCCGCCACGCGCCCACGAGAGGTCCGGCCTCCGGCGCGCACCCCGGTGCGGGAGGGGCGACCGCTGGTCGGGCCCCCTCCCAGCGCGTAGTGTCGCCAGCAGGATGCGTGCCGCGTGGCGTGCCGCATCCGCAGGCATCGGGGGGCATCCGTGGGATCCGACGGCATGAGACCGGTCAGCCGCACGGCCTTCCGGGCCCCGCCATCGGTGTGCGCACACCCGACTGGCCTACCTCAGCGATCGCCGTGACCCCGAACCGGGACCGGGCCGCACCACCGCGGGCGCCACGTCAACGAGGCCTCCCTGGCCACCCGCTGCCGCATCCGGAGCCCGCCGCGCTGAGCGACCTCCCGGACCGTAGTGCGCTTCAGACGCGCCTCGCGGATCCGCTCCCGGCGAGGCTGTCCCGAGGGGTCGCGGCGCTCGAGGTCGACGCGCTCGGGCTTGTGCAGGAGGCCTACGGCCCCCGCACCGGTGCCGCGGTCCTCCGTGAGCTCGCGCGGCGCCTCATCGCCCCCACCGGCGCCGCTTACCTCGGACGGTGGCGGCCTGACGTCTTCGTCTGGGTGGTGGACGCCGCCGACGCCGGCGCGGCCCTGACCCAGCTGAGCGACGCCGTCATCACACGCTTGCGCGAGCCCTTCGACGTGGACGGCCACCAGATCCGGCTCGCGGCTCGTATGGGCCTGGCCGTGGGATCGATAACCTCCGCGGCCGACGTACAGGCTGTGGCCGACCTGCTCCCCGCGGCCATGAGTGCTCTCAGGGACGCCAAGGGTGCCGGTCGCGACCGCGTGGCCTGGCACTCCGACTCGATGCACCACCCGGACATGGCCCAGCTCCACGCCGACCTGAGCCACGGCATCGCGCACGACGAGCTGCGCCTGCACTACCAACCGATGATGGACCTCGCCCACGACACCATCACCGGCGTCGAGGCGCTGGTGCGGTGGGAGCGACCCGGCACCGGTCTGCTGGGACCGGCGTCGTTCATCGACGTCGCCGAGCGGACCGGCCAGATCGTCGCGCTCGGCGCATGGGTCGCGCGCACCGCGTGCGAGACCGCCGTCACCCTGCGTGCCCCTCGGTCGACGCCGTTGAGTGTGAGCATCAACGTCTCGGCCCGCCAGCTGGGCGACCCAGGACTCGTGGGGATGCTCGCCGGCGCTCTGCGCGACTCGGGTTGTGCACCGTCGGCCCTCACGATCGAGATCACCGAGACGGCCCTCATGGTCGACCTCGAGGACGCCGCTCTCACACTGGCCGCGATCAAGACCCTCGGGATCCAGCTGGACCTGGACGACTTCGGCACCGGCTACTCGTCGCTGCTGTACCTCAGGCACTTCCCGGTCGACCGGATCAAGATCGACCAGTCCTTCGTGGCAGGCCTGGGCACCAACCACGCCGACACCACCATCGTCGCGTCCACGATCGCCCTTGCCCACGCGGTCGGCATCCGAGCCGTGGCGGAGGGGGTCGAGACCGTGGAGCAGCTCGCCCTGCTGCGGCAGATGGGCTGCGACTACATGCAGGGGTACCTTCTGAGCCGGCCCCTCGACGCGCAGGCGCTCGCCGTGTGGCTCGGGACGGGCGACGCGCGGACCCGTGCCCTCGGCCCGCCGGCCGCTTCTCCCGTCCTCGGCGACGTGCCGGCTCCCGCGCCCGTGCCCGAGGTCGGCGGGGCGCCGCGGGCCGCCGCCACCCGGCGCGACCAGACCGCCGACCACCGCGACGCCGTCGCCAACCGGCGCGACCAGACGGCCGACCACCGCGACGCCGTCGCCAACCGGCGCGACCAGACGGCCGACCACCGCGACGCGGTCGCCAACCGGCGCGATGCGGCAGCCGATGAACGCGAGGGAGCTCAGGACGGCTGAGGACCGGGCGCGTCTCCGAGAAAATGTCGGCCCAAATGTCCTGATTTGGCAACATGAATCGCCGCCAAAACTCCGACAAAATATGCTAGGGTCATAAATCAACGGGCGCGCCGAAATCATGACCGCGCAGTTCGGCACCACACGATCGCCGCCCCGTCACGATCACTCTCCCGCCACCGAGGCCGCCGCGCGGCCCGAGCGGATCTGCCCGGACGGCTCCCCACACCACGGCAGGCACCTCGCCCGTGCCCGCACGCCGTGCACCATCGTCGCACCACTCCCCCTCCCGAAGGATCGCTCGTGAACACACAGCTCAGCGCACCCGACCGTCCACGCAGCGCCACTCCGGCGCGTGCCGCCGTGGTGCTGGTCACCGTCGCCCTCATCGCCCTCCCGTCAGCGGCACACGCCGCCACCGGCACGCCGGTCGAGCTCGGCTCCGCGTCGACCTTCGCCGTCCTCGCCGGGGCGGGGGTCACCAACACCGGCGCGACCACCCTCGGAGGCGACATCGGGAGCTTCCCCACCACCAGCATCGCGGGGCTCGGAACCATCACCCTGGTCGGCGGGGTCGACCGCAGCGGTACCGCCGTCACGGAGCAGGCGAAGACCGACCTGGTGACCGCCTACGGCGCCGCGTCCGCCCAGTCGCCCGACCCGCTCGGCGGCGTGGAGCTCGCCGGGCTCACCCTGGAGCCCGGCGTCTACGACACCGGGGGCGTCATCGAGCTCAATGGGAACCTCACGCTGGACGCCAACGGCGACCCGAACGCGGTCTTCGTGTTCCAGTCGCTGTCCACGCTCCTGGCCGGCGCCGCCAGCTCCATCACGTTCATCGACGGAGCGACGGCCTGCAACCTCTACTGGCGAGTGCCGACATCGGCCACGATCGAGGCCGGGAGCCGGTTCGCCGGGACGATCCTCGCCGAGATGACGATCTCCTTCGAGGCCGGTGCCACGCTCGAGGGTCGCGCCCTGGCCCAGGTCGGCGAGGTGACGATGATCAACAACGTCATCACCCGACCCGTGTGCGCCGACACGGACACGACGCCGGCGCCAGCGACCTCGCAGACCCCCGCACCCAGCGCGGGCACGGCCGGCGCGACCGACACAGGTGACGTCACGGCCCAGGTGGCCGTCGCGCCCCGCGGCGGTGTGGCCACGGGCGACGGCAGCAGCCTCGACCTGTCCGGGGGCTCGGCACCGGTCGCCCCGGGCGCGGCGACTCACATGGGTCGCGGCACCGAGCACGCCCCGTGGCCACGTCTGCTCCGTGCGAGCTGGTGATCCGGTGGCGCCCTGGAAGACCGCTTCCCTCGCACTGCTGATCACGCTGACCACGGCCTCGTGCGGCACCCCCGTGGGCGACGCGACGGTGAGCGCGGCGACGGCGGGGGATCACCCATCGGTGTCGACGTCCCCGGCTCCAGACCGGACGGCAGTCACGCCGCCCCTCGTCATGACCGCATCCGTGCCCGTCCGGATCGAGATCCCGCAGATCGCGGTGGACTCCGAGCTCATGGCGCTCGGGCTCCTCGCGGACGGTGCCCTGGAGGTCCCCCCCGGGGGCTTCCCGGCCGGGTGGTTCACCGGGGGGCCGACCCCCGGCGAGATCGGCCCGGCCGTGATAGCCGGACACATCGACCAGATCACCGGGCCAGGGGTCTTCTACCGGCTCGGCTCGCTCGCCACGGATGACGACATCCGGATCACCCGCGCCGACGGCACCGTCGCGCTCTTCCGTGTGGTCCGGGTGGGTCAGTTCCCCAAGGACGCCTTCCCCACGGAGCTCGTGTACGGCGATCTCGATCACGCCGGGCTGCGCCTCATCTCCTGTGGAGGGGCGTTCAACCGCGGCACCGGGCACTACGAGGACAACATCGTCGTCTTCGCCGACCTCGTCCCCTCGGCGTAGCCCGCTTCGTCACCCCGACTACGCGGCACGCCCGACGACCGTCCCGCTCCCGCGGACCTGCCACCATGGCCGGCATGACGCCGTCACGCCGACCGGCGCTCTCGCGCCTCGACAGTCTCCGTGTCACGCGCGCAGCGGTGCACGCCTGGTGGCGGGTCCGCGACTACGCCGACGCGGTGCGCTGGCAGGCGCTGGCCCTGGACCGCCGGCCCCGGGCGCAGGAGCTCGGCGAGCCCGCGACGCCCGTCGGGCGGCCCGTCGTGCTCGTGCCCGGGGTCTACGAGGCGTGGACGTTCATGCGCCCGCTCGCCGAGCGCCTGCACGCACGTGGCCTGCGGGTGCACGCCGTGCCGCGGCTGGGCTTCAACCGCGCGCCGATCGCCCGGCAGGCCGCGATCCTCGGCCGGTTCCTCGAGCAGGAGGACCTGCGCGACGTGCTGCTCGTCGCCCACAGCAAGGGCGGGCTCATCGGCAAGCTGGCGATGCTCCGCCACGACCCCACCGGGCGCGTCGCCCGGATGATCAGCCTCAACACGCCCTACCAGGGCTCGGCGCTCGCGTGGGTCTTCCCGACGCCGGCGGTCCTCGAGTTCCGGCCGACGCACCGGACCCTGCGCGCCCTGGCGACCGAGCGCTCCGTCGACGACCGGATCACCGCCGTGCGCAGCGTGTGGGACCCTCACATCCCGACCGGCTCGTCACTCAACGGCGACGCCGATCACGTCGTCGGCACGCCGGGTCACTTCCGGCCACTGAGCGATCCGGCGTTCCTCGAGCTGGTCGTGGCCGCCGCCCTCACGACCGAGGCAGGTGGACCACCCGGCTGAGCCCGGGCTCGTCGGGGTCGTCGCGGATCTCGCGCCCGTCGAGCCACGAGCGGATCACGTGCGTGAGCTCACCGGGGTGGCTGAAGTTCACCGCATGCGCGGCGCCCTCGATGATCACCACAGTGATGTCGTCGTGGGCCATGCGCGCCAGCTCGAGCACCCGCTGCGGCGGGGGCATCAGCGGGTCGCGGGTCCCGATGACGGCCAAGGTCGGCACGGCGGTGCGCAGGAGGCGTTCGAGCGTCGGGAACCGGGTCAGCTCGGCGAACAGGTTCACGGTGTTGACCGGGCCGAACTTCGCGTAGTCCGGCACCGCGACGGCGGCCATCTTGGGGTCCTCGCGAGGGACGTCCTGGAGCATCTGGCGCATCGCCCGCCGCAGGGGCTGGTTGTGCAGGCCGCCAGCGGGCGAGGTCAGCACGACCCGCTCGACGAGCGACGGTGCCATGTGCGCCACCTCGAGGCTCACTGGGCAGCCCATCGAGTTGCCGACCAGCACCACGCGTTCCATCCCGAGCACGTCGAGCAGCTCCACCAGGGCCTCCGCCAGCGCCGGGATGCCCATGGCACGGTCCCAGCGCGCGGAGCGCCCGTGCCCGGGCAGGTCGGGCACGACGTTCGTCGCGATCAGGCCGAGGCGCTCGGCAGTGGGCAGCAGCGACGCACCCGAGATGCCGAACCCGTGCACGTGCACGATCGGGGTCCTGCCGACCACCTGCGGCGACGACGTACGCACGAAGACGTCCAAGCCACCGACCTGCACGGTCTGCTCGGTCCAGGTCACCGCGCCGGTCGAGCCCCGGTGCCGTCGCCCCGCCATGGTCGGCCCTACTCCTCGAGAACCCAGGTCCTCGGCACGCTACGGCCCACCGCGCGGAGGGCGCCTCACCCCCGAGGGGTGACCGCGCGCGCCGATCGAGCAGACTCGTCCGCACGGCAACCCGTGCTGCCGTGGTGCTCAGTCCGGCCGATCGACGAGCACCGCGACAGGCTCCTGCGTGAGGAGAGCCAGCGCGGCGACATGGTGCGCACCGACGTCCAGGTCGAGCATCCGGCACTCCGGTCGAAGGCGCCCGCGCCACGCGACCAGGCCCGCCGGTTCGTGCGGCGGCGTGACGACGACGTCGGTCAGCGGGACCCGGAGACCCTCACCGGTCGCTTTCAGCACCGCCTCCTTGCGGGTCCAGTACGTCACGAATCCCCGCACGTCCGAGATGTGCCGGCGCTCGTCCTGCGAACAGGTGCGCGCCGCGAGAGCGAGCGGGTCGAGCCCCGGGCGCAGCGCCACCTCCTCGACGTCCACGCCCACGGCCGGCCCCGTCGACACGGCGACGAGGACCAGGCCACCCGAGTGCGACACCGACGCCTCCAGGCCGGTCCCGGGCAACCGCGGCCGGCCGTGCTGCTTGCCGCACCGGTCGCAGGTCCGGTCCACGGCCACGCCGTCCGCGGGCACTCCCAGGGCGGCACCCGCCGCGTGGCGCAGGAGAATCGCGCCGGTCACGAACTGCGCCCGGGCGCGGTCGTCCCGGTACCTGGCGGCACGCTGCTGCTCGGCGGGGCTCAGCGCCTCCGCCGACGCGGCGTCCCACTCGCGACCGACCCGGGCGACATGGACCGTGCACCGTGCTCCCCCGCCGGCCTCGACCGCCTGCTCGGGCACCCTCTCACCCCCGTCCGTCGGCATGCCCGCTCCCTTCCGTCGGCGCACCAGCGCTCAACCCGCGACGGCCGCCGTGTGCAGCACGGACGTCATCCGCGGGTCCATCTGGAGGAGCGCGAAGTACCCGGGGGTGCTGCGGAAACCGATGGCGAACCGCCCGTCCGCGGGATCCGACGTCGTGTACTCCCGGATCGCCGCACGCACGGCGTCCACGTCCGCCTGGGTGAGCGACTGGAAGCGCACCAGGTCCGCAGCGGGCACCCGGAACCGGTACCAGGGCTTGATCCAGAACAGTGCGCTGGTGATCTCGTGCTCGTCGAGCAGGGACCGGATCACCTGGCCGTCGCCGCGATGCAGGGCGTTGGAGTCCAGCACGTAGGAGTGCGCGACGTGCGTCATCGACTTGCCCTGCCGCTCGGCGGCGCGCTGGAGCTCCAGGGCCGTGGTGCGCATCTCGGCGTAGTTGTCCGCCGGGCCGGGCACCGTGTCCGGTAGCACGATCACGTGGTCGTCCAGCAGGCCGAGCGCGTGCATCGCCGCGCGGAACTCGGTCACCCGCAGGGCCCCGCGCTCGGCCGGGCTCAGCGCGTCCCACCCCGCCGGGCGGGGCAACGGGTCCGCGCCCCGGCCCTGGGACACCAGGACCACGTAGACGTTGTCGGCACCCTTCTCGTCCAGCGCCGCCCGAATCGCACTGGCACCCCACAGCACCTCGTCATCCGGGTGCTCCGGGTAGAACGCCACGACGTCGCCGGCGAGCTCCGGGTTGTGGGCCAGGGCCGGCTCGGCGACGTCGAGCGCCAGCGCGACCGACGCGAGCGCCAGCCCCGAGCCCGCCGCCCATGCGGCGGCGCGCGCTGCCAGCCGCACCGGGCCCCGGAGCCTCATCGGACCGACCCGGGGCGCCGGCCGGCCACGTCCCACGCCATCTGCTCGCCTCTCCGCTCGGCCACGATCCCCCGCCGTCTCGATCCTCGACCCCGTGCCATCGGCCCGCTCGTCACACCTGCTGCCTGCTAGCGTCGAAGAGCGATCGGCCGCGCCGACGGGGAGACGCTCAGGGGGAGCGTCGGCGGCGCGTCGGGCGAGGGGGAAACCATGAGCACGACCCTAGTTGCGCGCGCCCTGGTGGCACTCATCCTCGGCGGCACCATCGTCGTGGCCGGTGGGCCCGTCGCCGCGGCGTCCTCGGGGACCGCCACCGCGCAGTCCGCCACCACGGTCCTGCGGACGACCTCGATCATCTCGCCCGACTGCCGGCGCACGTACCTGCACTACGGATCCCGTGGTCGCTGCGTCACGCAGCTCCAGTTCGCGATGAATCTCTTCTTCGGGCGTGACCTGGCCCTGGACGGCATCTACGGCTCGGCGACCACGGGCGCCGTCTACTGGTTCCAGGCACGCTACGGCCTCGCGTACGACGGTCGCTGCGGTCCCGAGACCTGGAGCAAGCTGCTCTGGGTCGAGTACCGCTTCTCCCACGGCCTGCCCTTCTGAGCGGTCGTCCGCGCCGGGGCCGGGCGTGCGCCCGCGCTCACGAGAGCACGACGCGGCCCATGCGCTCCTGCTTGGACGCGTACATGGCACCGTCGGCGCGTGCGACGACGTCGTCGACGGGTGATCCGGGCGTGCCGATCGCCACGCCGATGCTCGCACGCACGCCCACCATGCCCGCGGTGAGGCTCGCGGGGCCGGTCAACCGGTTCCGGAGTCGCGACGCGATCGCCATCACCTGGTCAGGATCCGCCAGCCCCGGGCACACCACCAGGAACTCGTCGCCGCCGAGCCGCCCCACGTGGTCGCCCTCGCGCAGCACGTCGCCGATCCGGCCGGCGACCTCCACGAGCATCTCGTCGCCGGCCGCGTGGCCGAAGGTGTCGTTGAGCACCTTGAACTCGTCCAGGTCGATGTAGATCACGCCCGTGATCCCGCGTCGATCGGGGCTCAGCGCGTGCTCGAGGGCGGCGATCACCGATCCGCGGTTGAGGCAGCCCGTCAGCGCGTCGACCGTGGCCCGGACCTGGAGCTCCTCGCGCATCCGGGCCGCCTCGGTGATGTCGTGCACCGAGACGAGAGCCCCGCGGCCACCGGCCGGCCCCGCCACGGCCACGACCGACGCCATGCAACGGCGGCGCTCGCCGGTCGCGGGCAGCTCGAGCTCGACCTCGACGTCGCTGTCCTGCCCCTCGTCGACGGCCGCGCCGATCGCCGCCTCGAACCGGACCCTGTCCGCCTCGACGAGGTTGACGATCTGGTCGGCGAGCACGTCCGTCGCTGCCGTCCCGAGGATCGCGGTGAGCCGCTGGTTGGCGTAGAGCACCCGGCGTCCCGAGTCGACCTGGAGCACGCCGGACGGCAGGGACTCGGCGAGCCGGCGGAACAGCTCCTCGCGCTGGTGGAGCTCCTCGTACAGCGCCATCTCGTCACTGATGTCGCTCAGGTGCGCCTCCACGACCCACTCATTGTCCTCGCTCACGCTGACGACGACGTTCTCCGACTCGGTCCACAGCCACGACCCGTCGCCTCGCCGGCGCCGGGTGCGGACCCGGACGGTGCGGCGTTGGGAGAGCATCTCGAGCCAGCTCGAGATGGCACGCTCGTGGTCGTCCGGGTGGATGTACTCCAGGGACCGGACGCCGATCACCTCGTCCGGGTCCCAGCCGAGCATCCGCGCGGCGCGATCGTCGATGCCCGTCACGACCGCGTTGAAGTCCAGCCGGACCACGCCCTGCCGTGGGCGCAGCGGCGCGAGCTGCGACGGGTCGACCTCGGGCTCGTCGGCCTCCGGGACACCGCCGTTGGCCACCAGACCCAGCCACACGCCGAACTGTTCTCGCGCGTCGACGATCACCAGGGTCATCAGCCGGTCCGGCGCGTTGCGAAGGTGCACCGGGCTCATCGCGAAGCCCTGCGCGCGCGCCCGCTCCCATGTCCTGACGACGACCATCGCCTCGGTGGGCACCATCAGGTCGACCATCGTCGCGCGGTCGGGAGGGACCTCGACCGTGCGGAAGGAGGACAGCGGTTCCGCCTGCGGCAACGGCACCCGGAACCCGTCGTGACCGAGCGCGACGAGGAGCCCACCGGTGTAGCGGGTCAGCACCGCAGCGACGTCCTCGTCACTCACCCCCTGGGGGCGCTCAGTCGCCATACCCGTCGATCGGCAGATGGCGCCGCGACTTGAGCCGACGCGGGCCGTGTTCACCCCGCTCGCGCGGGACCGGACGGAGGCGTTCGGGGTGTGAGCAGTCGCCGCAGCACGTCGACCAGCAGGGCGGCGACCGCACCGCCGTCGACGGCACCGTCCGCGGCGTGCTCGAGCGACCAGCGGTCCAGGCTACGGACCACATCGGTCACCAGGGTCGCCTCGAGCGTCGCGGGGAGGTCGTCGCGGACCTGGCCGCAGGACCGGCCCACCGCCAGGAGCTCCCCGAACCACCCGGCGATCGCCGCCATCGACTCGCGGACCGCGGCACTCTCCCCCACCGGTGCGTCCGGCAGGTGGAACAGCCGCGCCGCGTCGGCGTACCAGTCGCCGCGCGCCGCCACGGCCAGGACCCGCGCGGTGAGCCCCTCCAGCCCGTCCCAGAAGTGCGGACCGCGCAGCGCCTCCGGCGGCGGCACCGCGAGGTCGCTCGCGAGGCCGACCATCGCCCTGCGGACCACCGTGTCGAAGAGCGCGGCCTTGGAGTCGAAGTAGTGGTAGAAGGAGCTCTTGCTCATCGCGCACTCGGCGATGATCCGGTTCAGCGAGGCGCGCTCGTAGCCCACGGCCGCGAACTCGCGTGCCGCGGTGCCCAGCACCAGTGCCAGTCGTTCCGGGGCCAGCTCCCCCACCGTCACGGTGTCACCGTAGCCTGCGTTGGACCACCCGGTCCACTCGCGCTACGGTGAGTGGACCACCCGGTCCAATCGAGGATGAGATGCGAGCACCGACGCCCCTGGCGCAGCAGGTCGCCGCGCAGCGCGACGATCGGCTCCGAGTTCTCGTCGTCGGTGCCGGAGTGGCAGGCGTCACGGCGACCCGACTGCTCCGGCAGCGGGGCCTGCATCCCCTGCTCGTCGAACGAACCGGTCCCGAGCACGGCGGTGGCTACATGCTCGGCATGCTGCCGTTCGTCGATCCGGTGGTCCGCCGACTGGAGGCCGAGCCGGCCTACCTCGCCCGGAGCGTCGGCATGCGCCGCTACGCCCTGCACGGACGCCACGGCCAGCACCTGCGCACCTATCGCCTCGACGAGGCGATGGACCCGTTCGGCCACTACCGCGGCATCGAGCGCGCCGCTCTCCTGGACCTGCTCGGCGGCGACGAGCTGCCGGTGAGCTTCGACACCGTCGTCGAGCGCATCGACGGCCAGGGCCCGGCCACGGCGGTCCTGCTCGAGTCCGGCACCCGCCACGAGGTCGCCGTCGACGTGGTCGTCGGTGCCGACGGCCTGCACTCGGGCGTGCGCGCCCAGCTGCTGCGGCCCGCGGAGGTCACCCGGGTCGACACCGGCTGGGGCGGCTGGGTGGCGTGGGCGCCGCCCGACGAGGACCCCGACCTGTACGAGGAGGTCTGGGGCGACGGGTTCTTCCTCGGCCTCTACCCGGTCCGCGCACGCACCGGGGTCTTCCTCGGCGGCCCCGCGGCCGCCACGGCACGCGGGCCCCTCGGCCTCGCCGACCGGGTCCGCACCCTGCTCCGGAGCCCCGGGCCCCGGCTCGCCGCGGCGCTGGACGCGGTCGCGGCGGCGCCCGAGGCACATCGCTGGGACTTCGTCGACGCACGTTCGGCGCGCTGGACCCAGGGCCCGGTCGCCCTGGTCGGCGACGCCGCGGCCGCCTTCCTCCCGACGGCCGGGGTCGGTGCGGCGATGGCGATCGAGTCCGCGGCTTCGCTCGCCGACCAGCTCGAAGGCGTCGGACCCGGAGGCGTGCGCTCCGCGCTCGATGCCTACGAACGCGGACAGCGTCCGCGGGTGGAGGCCGCCCAGGACGCCTCCCGGTCGCTCGCGCGGCTGATGTTCCGCTCGGGCCGGCCGCTCACCGCCGCCAGGGACGCCGCCACGCGCCTGGTCACGCTCCGGACTGCGCTCGGCCCCATCCTGCGCCTGCTCGCCGACCGCCCCGGCCGGCAGGTCCCCGCCCCCACCGATCCCCACCGCCCCAGGAGGACACCGTGACCGACCGACCCACCGCATCCGTCGAGCAGCTGCCGCACTACGGCAAGCACTTCCCGTTCATCCCGTGGTCGCTGACCTCCAAGCTGCGGGTGTCCTGGGTGTTCGCGAGCGAGCTGCGCCGGGCCCTGGGTTGGCCGCGGTTCGTCG
The DNA here is from genome assembly GCA_020444245.1 of Actinomycetales bacterium. GTDB lineage: Bacteria > Actinomycetota > Actinomycetes > Actinomycetales > Cellulomonadaceae > Actinotalea. The sequence continues at coordinate 177,331 of JAHLLI010000004.1, read as the reverse complement.
CGTTCTGGCTCGCGCTGCCGTTCAGGCTGCCGACGACGCTGCGTCACCACGCAGCGGGCTTCCGCGAGATGCGTCTGCGGTTCGGGGCGATCGCAGAGGCGGAGTGGGTGCTGCTGGTGGTGATCCACGGCGTCCTGGAGCGCCGTGACGGCGCCACGGCGGCCTACGACTTCGCGCGGCGCGCGATCCAGCGGGCGTCGACGTTCATGATGGCCGACTTCTACCAGGCCGACCTGCTCGCCCGCTTCGAGGACCCGTTCGAGGCCTTCTGGGCCTACCACCGCGCGATGTTCAGCGACGACCCGAACTACCCCAACGAGCTGCTGGACGTGTCCGACGACCTCAAGGTCATGGTGGTCCACGAGTGCCGCAACTGCCAGATCGCCACGATGACGCTCCCGGAGCTCGCACCGCTCGGCTGCGACCACGACATCACCGGGTACAAGGCGATCGAGGAGCGCACGGGGATGGAGTTCCGCAGGCCGGTCACCCTCGCCAAGGACGGTCAGCCGTGCCGCTTCATGTTCTACCGGGCCGGGACCGCCCCGGAGGAGGAGGTGCACTGATCCCGACGGGGGCTCATCACCCTGCGGCGCCGGGTCGCCCCGCCCGGACCAGGACCACCAGACCGGCCGCGATCAGCCCGAGCTCGACCACGGGGAGCCCGGCGACCTGCGGCGCGGCTCCCCGCGCGGCCGTGACGCCCAACGACGCCAGCGCCGCGAGGATCATGAGCAGACCCGCCACCACCGCAGGCGTCGACGAGGTCAGCACCCGGTCGCTAGCCAGCGGCGCCTCGAACCGGCGCCAGACCACGACGAGCCCCAGGAGCACCACGCCCAGCGCCGCGACCCACGGCACCCGCAGCGCCCACCAGACGCCCGATCCCACGGCGGGCTCGGGCAGCACCCCCGTCGCCACCAGCGCGTAGCCGCCGATCACGGCCGCCGTCATGTGCCACAGGAAGATCGTGAGGATCACCGCGTTCACCGCGACCACGCCGGTCCACACCCGCGGCCGCACGAGCCAGGCCGTGGCCCGCCGCCGCAGGAGCACCACCACCCCCGTCTGGGCGGTCGCCAGCGCCAGCAGGGCGAGCGTCGGTGGTGCGGTGTTGGTCAGGCCAGGCGGCGTCGCGGCACCGACCATCGCGACGCCGTACGGGCCGGGTCCGGTCAGCAGGACCGCCGTCCCGAGCCCGGCCACCGCCATCGCCCACCCGGCGCGCCGCGACACCGGCAGCGCCCCGTGCTGCCAGGCGATCCCGACCTGGTGCACGGCCAACCAGCCCGCCAGATAGCTGCCCGTCGCGGGCGCCGCCGACCCGGTGGCCAACCGCAAGACGTCACCGACCGCCACGATCGCGACCAACGCGACGACGACCCCCAGACCCCACCGCCGGTGCGCGGCCACCGCCGCCGGGGCGAGCAGGACGACCGCCAGGTAGACCACCACGAACCACAGCGGGGACGTCGCCGTCCACACCACCAGGTGTGCCTCGTCGGGGTTCGCGCCCAGCGCCACCGCGACGACCCGCACCACGAGGAGCACGCCGAGCAGCACCGCGGTCGGCCGGAGCAGGCGCAGCGCCCGGCCCCGGACCCATGCCACGGCGCTGCCACCCCGCCCGTGGTGCCCGGCGAGCGACGCGGCATTGGCGTACCCACCCACCAGGAAGAACACCGGCATCACCTGGAACAGCCAGGTCAGCGGATGCGTCCACGGCTCGATGTCGAGCAGGTTCACGCCGCCGAGGCCTTGCGGGGTCGTGACGGCCGCCGTCACGGTCCAGTGGCCCAGCACCACCGCGAGGATCGACACCGCGCGCAGCAGGTCCACGTAGCGGTCGCGCCCCGCGGGCGTCGCCGCCGCCAGGTCGCGGATCCGTCGTGGCGCCGCGGGCGCGTCGCCGTCCGCCCGTTCGCCCATGGCCGCACCCCGTTCCGACGAGCCCCGCCTCGGACGATACGCGCCCACGACCGACCCGCTCCGGCATCCCCAGCCACCGCAGCGAGCCCGTTCGAGGCTGCCGCCGTCCGCCCGTCGGGACGGCGACCCCGTGCGTTCACCCGAACGGGTCACTTCCCGTTGCCCGGTATGTCCGGTTCGTCCACAGTGGGACCACGGGCCCCGCCCAGCGGACCCGGAGGGGGTGGTCCGTGTGCCCGACGCACGCGTGCAGCAGCACGACATCGCCGCGGACCGCGACAGGCTGCGCCGGCGCCGCGTGTACCGCTGGGCGACGGTGGCGCTCACGGTCGAGGCCTGGTTCATCGTCGCGCCGCTGCTCGGCCTGTCCCCGTGGCCGAGCCTGCCCGCGATCGACCCCCTCATCCTCGTGCCGGTGCTCTTCTTCGCCGCGCTCCTGGTCCTCCTGCTCGGCACCCAGCTCATGTCGGGGCGGTCGCCGCACCTGACCTACCGCCCCGAGCAGGTCGACGTCACGCTCGACGACGTGATCGGCATCGACCCGGTGCTGGAGGACGTCCGGCGTTCGATCGACCTGTTCCAGACCCATCGCCGGTTCGCCGAGCAGATGGGCGGCACACCTCGACGCGGCCTGCTCTTCGAGGGCGCTCCCGGGACCGGCAAGACGATGACGGCCAAGGCGATGGCGGCCGAGGCCGGTGTGCCGTTCCTCTTCGTCTCCGCCACCTCGTTCCAGTCCATGTACTACGGCGCGACGGCCCGCAAGATCCGCGCATACTTCGCCGCCCTACGTGATGCGGCACGGCGAGAAGGCGGCGCGATCGGCTTCATCGAGGAGATCGACGCCATCGCGATGCGCCGCGGCGGGTTGCTCGGCTCGCCCTCCGCCACGAGCGACCGCGCCACCGTCGTCTCACCGGTGATCTCCGAGGGCACCGGAGGCGTGGTCAACGAGCTGCTGGTGCAGATGCAGTCGTTCGACCAGCCGACGCGCGGCCAGCGCCTGGTCAACCGCATCGTCGCCGCAGTGAACCTGCTGCTCCCCGCCGACCGCCAGATCAAGCAGATCCGGCCCGTGCGAGCCCCGATCCTGCTCATCGCCGCCACCAACCGCGCGGACTCCCTCGACCCGGCACTGCTGCGCCCGGGCCGGTTCGACCGGCGGATGACCTTCCCCACCCCGGACGTGCACGGACGGCGCGCCCTGGTCGAGCACTTCCTCGCCCGCCGCGCGCACCACCCGGAGCTGTCCACCCCCGCCATCCGGGACCGGATCGCCGCCGCCACCAACGAGTGGACCCCGGTGATGATCGAGCACCTGCTCGACGAGGCCCTCGTCAACGCCCTGCGGCGCGGCGACACCCGGATGTCCTATGAGGACGTCGAGAAGGCCCGGCTGACCGAGATGATCGGCATCGGCCACCCGGTCACGTACACCGAGCACGAGCAGCGCCTCATCGCCACCCACGAGGCCGGCCACGCCGTCACCGCGTGGCTGGTCGCCCCGGGTCGCACGCTCGAGGTCCTCACCATCGTCAAGCGCGGGTCGGCACTCGGTCTGCTCGCGCACTCCGACACCGAGGAGGTCTACACGCACACCTCGGGCGAGCTGCGCTCGCTCGTCCAGATCGCGATGGGCGGGCTCGTGGCCGAGGAGCTGTTCTTCGGAGAGACCACCACAGGACCGGCCAGCGACCTCGCGGCGGCGACCCGGACCGCCGCCCAGATGGTGGGGGCCGCGGGGATGACGGGCTCGCTCGTCTCGTTCGCCGCGACCGGCAAGGACCTGGTCTCGGCGGTGCTCGCCGACGGCAAGGCCCGTGCCGAGGTCGAGGAGGTGCTGGACGAGGCTCGCAAGCGGGTGGTCTGGCTGCTCTCGCGCAACCGGCACCTCGTGGAGGCGCTCCGCGACGCCCTGCTCGAGCGGTACGAGCTCGTGGGCCCAGAGATCACCGACGTCCTGGTCGAGGCCTCCGGCACCGAGCGCAAGGTGGACCCTCGAGCGACGGACGCGACGCACGTCGCCTGACGGGGGCGCGTCGACGCGCCCGTACGTCGCGACGCCGCGCCGCGATGCCTGAGCACCACGACGCGGCGCGGACCGACATCGTCGTCCCCGCCCGCTCCCCCGTTTGCCCTTCTCGGGGAGCTTGAACCACGACCGGCGCCTTGGTCGCCGTCGGGGACGTGCCACCCGGCCGCATCCGGTGCCCATGACTCCAGGCCCGTGACCCACCCGGGACGCAGCACCGGGGCGGGATGTCGTACCGCCCGGTGGCGTACTGCGTACGGTGGACCGCAGCGGGTGCGCCGCCGTCCACCTGGTTCATCGACAACCACGGCGACAACTTGAGCATTCCCGACCGCCGGGCGGACCGAGCGGACCGGCGATGGTGCACAGTGGTGCCCGTGCCCGAGTTCCGCCCCGCCTCATGGCCCCGCACCCCCGCGACCGTCGCACCTGTGCGCGTCGCCGTCGTCGGCACCGGGGGGTGGGGCGAGCAGCACGCGCGGGTCTTCGCCGATCGGACCGACACCGAGCTGGTCGCCGTGGTGGGCCGCAACCCCGCACGCACCGAGGCGCGCGCCACCGCCTACCGCACGCGCGGGTACACCGACGTGGACGTGATGCTCGACGCCGAGCGTCCGGACCTGGTCACCGTCATCCTGCCCAACGAGGAGCACTTCGCCCCCACGCTGCACCTCATCGAGCGCGACGTGCCCCTGCTCGTCGAGAAGCCGCTCGTGTTCGACCTCGACGAGGCGGACACCCTGCTGGCCGCGGCCGCCGCGCGCGACCTGTTCTTCGCGATCGACCTCAACCACCGGTACGCCGAGCCCGTCCAGCGCCTCAAGTCCGCCGTCGATGCGGGCGACCTGGGCCGGCCGGTGTTCGCGACCTGGCGGTTCGGCGGCGAGCCCAACCTCGGCGGCTCACGCCACGCGAACCTCATCGAGACCCAGGTGCATGGCATCGACATGCTCGAGCACCTGTGCGGCCCGATCGCCTCGGTGATGGCCCAGACGTTCGAGGGGACCCACCCGGGCACCGTCACGACCCTCGCCGTCGCCCTCGAGTTCGCCTCCGGCGCCGTCGGCACCCTGCTGGGCACCTACGACTCGTCGTACGCCTACCCCGGCACCCACCTGCTCGAGGTCAACGGCACGCACGGGCGTGGGCTCGTCGAGGACACGGTGCGCCGGCTCACGCTCTCCCGCGCCGGCGACGACGTCGCCCGGGTCTGGCAGGCCGGCTACTTCGATGACGAGGCGCGCAACTTCCACGGCACCTTCGACCGCTACGTGGAACACCTGCTCGCTGCGCTGCGCGCCGGGGACCCTCCCCCGGTCCCGGCCTCGGCCGGGCGGCGCGCTCTGGCCGTCGCGCACGCGATCATCCGCTCCGGCGACGAGGGCGTCCGGGTCCGGGTCTAGCCGATCGGTCGGGCGGCGGCTCTGGCGGCGGGGCCGCCAGCCCCGCTCAGCCCGCGAAGGCGGGCTCGGGTGCCAAGCGCACCTCGGCCGACGGCCGGCCCGCCAGTCGCGCGCACACCTCGATCGCATCGGTGAGCACGTCGAGCAGGACCCCGTCACGGTCCGAGCCGATCCGACCTGCGAGCAGGATCAGCGACCGGTCCACGGCCGCCCGGGACAGGTCCCGGTAGCCGGAGCGGGGCACGCCCAGCCGGGCGGTCCAGCGTTCGGCCCACCCGGTGGCCTCGGGGATGGCACCCAGCACGGCCGCGCTCGAGGGCCGCAAGGCCCCACCGGTGCGCCCGTCGAGGGTCGCCAGGGCCCGGTCCAGGGTGAGGACCCCCGCCGCGAGCGTCCGGGCGCTCTCCCGGTCGGTCGACAGCTCCAGGGCGCGACGCGTGACCAGCAGAGCGATCTCCAGGTCCCAGCGGGCGTCGCCGCGCAGGCCGATGACCGCCGGGATCAGGGGCACCATGCGCTGGCGAGCGGCGTCACCCACCGTGTCGTTGACCGTGCGCGCGAGGTGCGCGAGCAGCGGGTGGGTGCACCGCGGGTGGTCACTCCATCGCTCACCGGCGAGCAGGCTCGCCCACTCCATGAAGCAGCCGCCGTCGCTGCGGCGTCGGTGTGCGCCCGGTCCCAGCACCGGGAGCGAGTCGGGGATCTGAGTCACCATGCCGGCCTCCTCGGGTGAGGCCGTCAGTTTGCGCCCGACGATTTGCCCTGGCAACCGGTGGTCTTATGCGAGACGCATGGTCACGGGTGTCGCGGCCTCGAGGGTCCGCGACACCGTGCACGCACGGTCGTGGGACACGGCCATGGCGCGCGGCAGCACCGTCCGGGCCACGTCGCCCTCGTGGCCGTCGGGGAAGGCGACGTCGAACGTGACGACCACGTCCTCGAGGCGGTTGCCGCCCTCGGTCAGCTTCTCGGCGTCGACCCGTACGGTGAACCGCTCGGGCTCCACGCGCCGGCTCGTCGCCACGTCCACGTCCACCGCGGCGCACCCGGCGAGCGCCGCCATGAGCAGCTCCACCGGGGACATGCCGCCCGCCCCGAACTCCAGCTCGACGCCGTCTGCGTTGCGTGCGAGGTACTCCCCCTGGGCGGTGCGGGTGATCGTGAGGCTGCGGTGCGTGTCACTCATGGGATGATTCTCGCACGAACGTGCGGCGCGGTCGCGTCGTCGTCACCGCGCCGCTCCACGCAGGCGGGTCTCGGTCCCGGTCGGGCACCGTCCCTGCCGCCCGGTCAGTACGGGTAGAACCCTCGACCGCTCTTGCGACCCAGCCACCCGGCCCGGACGTACTTGCGCAGCAGCGGGTGCGGCCGGTACTTCGGGTCCCCGGTCTCCGCCTGCAGCACCTCCATGATCGCGAGGACGACGTCGAGCCCGATCAGGTCGCCGAGCTCCAGCGGGCCCATCGGGTGGTTCGCGCCGAGCTTCATGGCGGTGTCGATGTCCTGCGCCGACGCGGTCCCGGCGGCGAGCACCTCGACGCCCTCGTTGACCAGCGGGACGAGGATCCGGTTGACCACGAAGCCGGCCGCCTCGTTCACCACGACCGGTGTCTTGCCGAGGCGGGTGGCCAGCTCTGACACCCGGGTGACCACGTCCGGCGGGGTCGCGGCGCCGGCGATGACCTCGACGAGCTTCATCACCGGGGCCGGGTTGAAGAAGTGCATGCCGACGACCGGGTGCTCCAGACCCGTCGCCAGCTCGGTGACCGACAGCGACGAGGTGTTCGTCGCGAAGACCGCGTCCGGGCCGCACAGGCCGTCCAGACGCTCCAGCACCGGGCGCTTGACCGCAGTGCTCTCCACGATCGCCTCGATGACCAGGTCGGCGTCGGCGAGGTCGTCGAGCCCGCCGACCGTCACGTGGGCCTTGGTCGCCTCCGCCGTCTCGGCGTCGATCTTGCCCTTGGCGACGAGCCGGTCCTGGCTCTTGGCGATCCGGACCGCACCGGTCCTGGCGAGCTCCACGCTCGCATCGGTGAGGGTGACCTCGAACCCCTCGGTCCGGGCGAACACCTCGGCGATCCCGGCCCCCATGGTCCCGGCGCCGACGACTCCCACGCGCATGACTGCTCCTTCTCGCTACTCGTCCTGGAACGGGGCGTGCTGACGCTTCTCGACGAACGCGCCCATGGCCTCGCGCTGATCGGCGGTCTCGAAGCACGCCGCGAACTCCTCGACCTCGATGGCCAGCGCTGCGTCGAGGTCGACATGAGCGCCGCGCGCGAGGGCCGCCTTGGTCGCGCGCACGGCCAGGGGCGCCTGCTGGGCGATCTCGTCCGCCAGGGCGCGCGCCGCGTCGAGCAGCTCCTCGGGCGGGTGCACGGAGTTCACGAGCCCGATCTCGAGGGCGCGGTCGGCCTTCACCCGGCGCCCGGACAGCAGCATCTCCTTCGCGACCGCCGGCCCGACGAGCCTGGCCAGACGCTGGGTGCCGCCGAACCCGGCGGTCACGCCGAGCCCGACCTCGGGCTGGGCGAACACGGCCCGTTCGGAGGCCACCCTGAGGTCGCACGCCAGCGCGAGCTCGCAGCCACCGCCGAGCGCGTAGCCGTTCACCGCCGCGATCGAGGGCGCGCCGAGCAGCTCGAGCTTGCGGAAGACCCGGTTGCCCTGCTCGCTGAAGGCCCGCGCCTCGGCGACCGAGAAGGTCGCCATCCGGGCCACGTCCGCCCCCGCGACGAACGCCCGGCCGGCCCCCGTGACGACGAGTGCCCTGGCCCGGTCCGCCACCACGCGGTCCAGCGCGGCGTCCAGCTCGGCGAGCACCGCGGCGTCGAGGGCGTTGAGCGCCTCCTCGCGGGTGATCGTGATCGTGGCCACCTGGTTCGACAGGTCGTACGCGACGAAGTCCATCGCGGGCCTCCTCAGGCGGCCGGACGTCGAGGCGGCAGCAGCACGGCTTCACCGGTGACCACGACGGTGCCGTCCGGCTTCGCCGCGACGCAGTCGAACCGGACCCTGCCCTTCGGCAGCTTCTCGGCGACGGTCACCGTCGCGCGGACCGTGTCGCCGAGGAACACCGGCGCGGTGAAGGTCAGCGTCTGGGACACGTAGATCGAGCCCTCGCCGGGCAACGAGGTGCCGAACACGGTGGAGAAGAGGCTGCCCGACAGCATCCCGTGAGCGATGCGCGTGCCGAACCTCGTCTGCTCGGCGTAGTGCTGGTTCACGTGGGCCGGGTTGAAGTCGCCCACGATCCCGGCGAAGCCGTACACGTCGGCCTCGGAGATGGTCTTCTCGAACCACGCAGAGTCGCCCACCGCGAGCTCGTCGTCGTACATCGCCCCGCCTTCCGCATTATGACACCCTTGTCATGTTGGAGGATAGAACCCCGTCCGGGTCGGCTGTCAAGCCTGCCACGAGCTCGCGCGCTGCGTAGCGACACCCTAGTCATTTGCCCGGTCGGCTCGGGTGCCGTCGACGGCGTCGTCCGCCGGTCCGGGTCCCGACGACACGCGGGAGTTATCGGGCTGTGACATGGGATGATGCGCTCTGACCTGCGCAATCACGCGGGCTCGCCGCCCGATGGAGGGAATTCCCGCGCGGGCCTTGCCACGGATGACATGTGCGTCATATCTTCCTCCCCAGCACGTGCGTCAAGGTCGACCACGTTCCCACGGCGGATCCGACCTACGACGTCCGCGACAGATGTCACAAGTGTCAGGTTGGACTCCAACGAAGGAGCGTGCCGTCAGGTGGGGCTGCTACAACCGCTGCTGCGGAGCCTCGAGACGGGCAGCGTCTACGCGCTGGCCGCGCTCGGCATCATCCTCGTGTGGCGCACGAGCCGCGTGATGCACTTCGCCCAGGGCTCGATGGGCATGTTCAGCGGCACCGCGGTGGCGTTCGTGCTCAACCGCACCGGCGCGCCGCTGTGGGCGAGCGTCCTGGTCGGCGCCGTCGTCGCCATCTTCCTCGGCTTCGCCGTCGACGTCGCCGTGATCCGCCGGCTGCGACGGGCCACGACGGTCGGCAAGGAGATCGTCACCCTCGGCCTGATCATGGTCTTCCTCGGCCTCGCGCCGATCCTGTTCGGCACCGAGCCGATGCTCCTGCCGAAGGCGATCCCCGACGGCGCGATCACCATCGGTGACGCCTACCTGTCCTACAACGGCCTGCTGAACATCTGCCTGGGCGTCGCGATCGCCGCAACCCTCTTCGTGGTCCTGCAGAAGACCAAGATCGGCCTCGCGATCCGGGCGACCGCCTCCGACGACAGCACCGCGCGGCTGATGGGCATCCCGACCCGCTCGGTCACCATGCTGGCCTGGGCGACCGCCGGCGTGCTCGGCATGCTCGCCGCGGTGATGATCGCGCCGGCCACGACCGTGACACCGACGTTCATGAACACCGTCCAGGTCACGGCGCTGTTCGCCTGCGTGCTCGGTGGGTTCCAGACCTTCTACGGACCGGTGCTGGGCGCCTACCTGATCGCCGTCGCGGGGAACTACCTGCAGCTGTACGTGAGCTCGGTGTGGGGCGAGCAGCTGCTCTACCTCCTCATCCTCCTGTTCCTGCTGGTGCGGCCCAACGGCCTCGTCGGCAAGACCTACCTGAAGAAGGTGTGAGCGATGAGCGACGCCCCCACCACGGCCGCCCGCCTGGCCCGGAACCCCCACGTCGGCTTCGTCGTCTTCGGCGCCCTGCTCATGCTGCTGCCCGTGCTCGCGAGCTCCGGGCTCCTCATGACGAGCACGCTCATGACGCTCGGCTTCACCCTCATCTACGCGATCGTCGCCATGGGCCTGAACCTGCTCCTCGGGTACTCGGGCCTCATCTCGTTGGGCACCGCCGGCTTCATGGGCCTGGGCGCCTACCTCGCGGCATACGTCCAGGACGATCTCGGGCTGGGCTTCTGGGTCGCCGTGCTCGCGGCGCTGGTCATCCCGACCGTGATCGGGGTCCTCGTCGGCGTGGTCTCGCTGCGGGTGCGCAGCATCTACCTCGCGATCGCCACCCTCACCATCTCCGAGATCCTGCTGAAGACCTTCGAGCAGGCGGAGTGGTTCACGCACGGCACCGCGGGCAAGCAGTCGCGCTACCCGGTGCTCTTCGGGGTCCAGGCCGATCGCGCCGTGGTCTTCCTCATCATCGTCGTCGCCCTGGTGCTCGTGATGATGCTCACCCACAACATCGTGCACGGCCAGCTCGGCCGGGCCCTGCACGCGATGCGCGCCAGCGAGGTCGCAGCCCAGGCGATGGGCGTGAACGTGCTCAAGTACAAGCTCTTCGCCTTCGCCGTGGCGACGATGTACGCGGGCCTGGCGGGCGCCCTGTACCTGTTCTTCCTGAAGAGCTCCTACCCGTCGACCTGGAACCTGTTCCTGTCGCTCAACGTCGTCGCCATGGTCGTGGTCGGCGGCCTGCGCTCGATCTACGGGACGGTCGTCGGCGCGTTCGTGATCTTCGCGGTACCCGAGCTCGTGCTCAAGCGCCTCCCGGTGATCGGCGACGTGTCCGGGCTCCCGTACATCTTCTCCGGCGTCCTGATCATCGTGGCGATCATGTTCTTCCCCCAGGGCCTGCGCGGCCTGTGGGACATCGGCCGCGGCCTGCTCGCCCGACGTCGCCGACCGGCCGAACCCGTCGAGACCGTCCGCGACGAGGTGGGCGTGCGATGAGCGACGTGCTGCGGGTCGAGGGCCTGTCCATCAGCTTCGGCGGCCTCAAGGCCCTGGACGACCTCTCGTTCTCGGTCGCCGACACCGAGGTCTTCGGCCTCATCGGGCCCAACGGCGCAGGCAAGACCACGGTGTTCAACTGCATCACGCAGTTCTACCGGCCCGACGCCGGGGCGGTCTGGTTCGCCCCAGGGGCCGAGCGGCTGGACCGTGCCGGGCACCACGGCTCCGACGCGATCGACCTGGTCGGCGAGCCCGTCCACCGGGTCATCAGGTACGGCCTGGTGCGCACGTTCCAGAACGTCGAGATCATCCCCGAGCTGTCCGTGCTCGACAACGTGCTGATCGGGGGCCACGTCGACTTCAAGGCCTCGATGCTCTCCCAGATGCTGCGCCTCCCGGGCGCCCGCAAGGAAGAGGCGCAGTACCGGGAGAAGGCGCGCGAGGCGCTCAGCTTCCTGTCCATCGACCACCTCGCGGACCAGATCGCCGGCGGCCAGCCGTACGGGGTGCGCAAGCGTCTGGAGATGGCGCGCACCCTCATGGCCGAGCCCCGGCTGATCATCCTGGACGAGCCCGCCGCCGGCCTCAACGAGTCCGAGACCGAGCAGCTGGCCGACACCATCCGTCAGATCCGCGACAGGTTCGGCTGCTCGGTGCTCCTCGTCGAGCACGACATGGGGCTGGTCATGAACGTCTGCGACCGGATCTGCGCCATCTCCTTCGGCAAGTTCCTGGCGCTGGGCACGCCGGAGGAGATCCAGCGCGACGTCCGGGTCCACGAGGCCTACCTGGGAGAGCGTGACGATGACTGACCACGCCCTGTCGATCCGTGGGCTCGTCATCCGCTACGGCGCGGTCGAGGCCGTGCGGGGCATCGACCTCGACGTTCCGCAGGGCACGGTGGTCGCCCTGCTCGGCGCCAACGGTGCCGGGAAGACGTCGACCCTGCGGGCCGTGTCCGGTCTGACACCGGTCGCCGGCGGTTCGATCACCTACGAGGGCCGCGACATCACCCACCTCGACGCGGAGAAGGTGACCAGGCTCGGCATCGCCCAGTCCCCCGAGGGCAGGCAGGTGTTCGCCGACCTCACGGTCGAGGAGAACCTGCGCACCGGAGCCTTCACCGTCCGCAGCCGCGCGCAGGTCGCTGCGAACTTCGAACGCTGCTACGGGTACTTCCCGAGGCTGGCGGAGCGCCGGACCCAGCTGGCCTACACCCTCTCCGGCGGCGAGCTCCAGATGCTCGCCATCGCACGGGCGCTCATGGCGAGCCCGAGGCTGCTGCTGCTCGACGAGCCGTCGCTGGGCCTGGCCCCGCTCGTCGTGCAGGACATCTTCCGGATCCTCGCCGAGATCAGGGCCGAGGGCACGACCGTCCTCATCGTCGAGCAGAACGCCCTCCAGACGCTCAAGATCGCCGACTACGCCTACGTGCTCGCCACCGGGCGCAATCACATCGAGGGCCCGGCGGCAGACCTCATCCAGGACCACGCGCTCGTCGAGGCCTACCTCGGCTCGGGCGGCAAGCACCCGGAGAAGAACACGAAGGAGACACCGTGAAGAGCACGAAGTTCCTCGCGACGGCGCTCGCCGCGTCGCTCGCCTTGATGATGGCAGGGTGCGCCGGCGGCGCGGCCGCCGACACCGGCAACGACGCCGGGGACGGGAGCGGCAGCGCCTCGACCGACGGCGGTTCGGGCGGCAAGGTCCAGGGCATCACGGACACCGAGGTCCTCATCGCCAACAGCGCCGCCACCTCCGGGGCCTACGCCCCGGTGGGCGTGCCGTTCATCGCCGGCATCCAGGGGTACCTGGACATGGTCAACAAGGACGGCGGCATCGACGGCCGGACGATCAAGCTCCTGCACACCGACGACGAGTTCGACCCCGCCAAGGGCGCAGCAGCCCTGACGAAGTTCATCGAGGACGACAAGGTCTTCGCGATCGTGGGCCACTTCGGCACGCCGGTCGTCGCCGCGACGGTCGACACCCTCAAGGAGTCCGGCATCCCGTCGGTGTACTTCGCCACCGGCATCGGCCAGCTCTACGCGGAGGACGCCAAGACCGACGCCGAGGGCGCCAACCTCTTCCCCGTCCAGCCGCTGTACCGCACCGAGGGCGGCCTCATGGCCGCCTACGCGGCCGGCAAGTTCGGCGCCAAGAAGATCGGCATCATCTACACCAACGACGACGCCGGCTCCGACCTGGAGAAGGGTGCCGTCTCGCAGATCGAGTCGATGGACGGCATCGACTACGTCGAGGAGCAGGTCGCCGCCGGTACCGCCGACGTGTCCGCGGCCGTGACGTCCATCAAGAACGCCGACGTCGACTTCGTCATCATCGCGGCCATCCAGGCCACGATGCCGACGATCGTCAAGGAGCTCGCCGCGCAGGGCGTCGACAAGGACGCGATCACCTCCTACGTCAACGTGTCGTCGGCCATGAGCGACGCCGTCAGCGGCGACATCCAGGGCAAGTTCGACCTGTACGGGCCCGGCTGGGTGGACTACTCGAGCGACACCGCCAAGGCCTCGCTCGCGGACTTCCAGGCCAACGTCGACCCCGAGTACGCCAGCAACGTCTACGCCCAGACCGGCTGGATCGCCGCGTCGTTCTTCGTCGAGGGGCTCAAGCGCCTCGAGGGCAAGGACGTCACCTGGGACTCCTACAAGGCCGCCATGGAGGAGGCCCCGATCCAGAACCCCTTCGGCGGGACGATCGACTTCAGCAACGGGCAGCGCAAGGGCACCCAGCAGATGAGCCTGTCCAAGGTCGTGCCGGTCAGCGACGCCAACCCGGTCGGCTGGGAGCAGGTCGAGCCGCTCCAGAGCATCGACAGCCTGCTCGGTCAGTAGCACGCGCACGGGCCGGGGGCCGCCCCCGGCGGCCCCCGGCCCGTCGCACCACCACGAGTTCACGAGGCAGTGATGAGCACGCAGGAGAACGTCGGCATCCTCGGCTACGGGCTGTACCTGCCCGAGCCGGTCATGACCGCGCACGACATCTCGGAGGCGACCGGCGGGGTCTGGTCCGAGCAGGCCGTGGTCGACAAGCTCGGCATCGTCGCCAAGCCGGTGCCCGGCCCCGACGACGGCACCCAGGAGATGGGCGCGCTCGCCGCGCTCGACGCGCTCGAGCGCACCGGCCTGGACCCGCTCGAGATCGACGTCATCCTGTGCATCGGCGAGGAGTGGAAGGAGTACGCGCTCACCACGTCGGCGCTGTACATCCAGGACCGGATCGGGGCCACCAACGCCTGGGGCATCGACGTGGCCAACCGCTGCTGCACCACGCTCACCGCGCTCAAGATGGCCAAGGACATGCTCCTGGCGGACGACGACATCGACACCGTCCTGGTCGCCGGGGGCTACCGCAACGGCGACTTCGTCGACTACACCGACAGCACCGCGTCGATGTTCTTCAACCTCGGCGCCGGGGGCGGGGCGTTCCTGGTCCGCAAGGGCATGGACGAGAACCTCATCCTCGGCACCCACATCCTGTCCGACGGGTCGCTGGCCCGCATCGCCGGGGTCGAGATCGGTGGCATCGCCGAGCCGTTCACCGCGGACAACGTCGCCGAGGGCTACCGGTCGCTGCGGCTGATGGACCCGGTGCGCATGAAGGACCGGCTCAACGCGACCAGCCTCACCAACTGGTACACGTGCATCGACGAGAGCCTGCGCAAGAGCGGCGGCCTGACCCGCTCCGACATCGACTACCTCGGGGTGCTGCACTTCAAGCGCAGCCAGCACCTGGCGATGCTCGCGGACCTCGGCCTCACCGAGGACCAGACCACCTACCTCGAGGACTACGGCCACATCGGCCAGGTCGACCAGATGCTGACCCTGCACCTTGGGCTGACCAGCGGGAAGGTCACCGACGGCTCGCTGGTCACGCTCATCGCCGCGGGCATCGGCTACGTGTGGGCCTCCACCTGCATCCGCTGGGGAAAGGCGAAGTGATGTTCGACTACCGCTCCAAGCTCATCACCGTCGACCAGGCGCTGGACCTCGTCTCCGACGGCGACAACATCACCGTCGGCCTCGGGGCCAACGAGCCGCCGGCGTTCCTCGGCAGCCTGCACCGCATCGCCGACCGGGTCAGCGACGTCACGATCACCAACTGCCTGCCGACCGTGCCGGGCGAGTACCTCTCCGAGGAGAACATCCGGTCGTCGTTCAAGATCGACTGCTGGTTCTCGACCCCGCCGCTGCGCAAGCTGGCCGGCACCGGGCGGGTCAGCTTCATCCCCAACCACCTGCACCTGGCGGGGACCAAGCGCAACAGCCACCGGCGCTCGCGCATCATGATCTCGCTCGCCTCGATGCCCGAGGCGTCCGGCCGGACCCGGTTCGCGTGCGGCAACACGTACGAGGAGATGATCGCCCGCGACGCGGACCTGCGGATCCTCGAGATCAGCCCGAACGCGCCGTACTCCTACGGGCAGAACTACCTCGACTGGGACTCGATCGACTACGTGATCGAGTCGGACGGGCGGCCCGGGACGATCCCCGCCGCCGCACCGAACGACCGGGACCTGGTCATCGGCCGGACGATCGCGGACCTCGTCGACGACGGCGACTGCATCCAGGTGGGGATCGGCGGCATCCCCAACGCGGTGTGCGGCTACCTGCTCGAGAAGAAGGACCTCGGCATCCACACCGAGATGATGACCACCGGGATCATGGACCTGATGAAGGCCGGTGTCGTCACCGGCGCCCGCAAGCAGGTCGACGTCGGCAAGGCGGTGTTCGCGTTCGCGCTCGGCAGCGCGGAGATGTACGAGTTCATCGACCGGAACCCGGACTGCTGGACCGGACGCGGCGAGGAGGTCAACAACCCCTGGCTCATCGCGCGCAACGACAACCAGGTGAGCATCAACACGAGCATCGAGATCGACCTGACCGGCCAGTGCTGCTCGGAGTCGATCGGCACCCAGCAGATCTCGGGCACCGGGGGCCAGTCGGACACGGCCACCGGGGCGCAGCGCTCGCGCAACGGCCGGTCGATCATCGCGCTGTACAGCACCGTCGAGAAGACCGACCGCGCGACCGGCGAGACCCGGGTCATCTCGAAGATCGTGCCCACCCTGCGCCCGGGGGCCGCGGTGTCGCTGTCCCGCAACGACGTCGACTGGGTGGTCACCGAGTACGGCGCGGTCAACCTGCGCGGCACCACGATCGCCGAACGCGTCGAGCGGCTCATCTCGATCGCCCACCCGGACTTCCGCGAGGAGCTCTACGACGAGGCCGTGCGGTGCGGCTTCATCTCGGTGGCGCCCTCGGTCCCGACGGTCGCAGCGGCCGGGCGGTAGGGCCGTGGCCACGTTCGACGTCGACGGCGTGCCGATCTACTACGAGGACCACGGCTCGGGTGAGCCCCTCGTCGTGCTCAACGGCATCTTCATGTCCTGCGCGTCCTGGCGCGCGTTCGTGCCGGCCTTCAGCGCGCGCAACCGGCTCCTCCTGGTGGACCTCGTCGACCAGGGCGCCAGCGGCAAGGTCGACCACGAGTACACCCAGGAGCTCCAGGAGCGGGTCGTGCTCGCCCTGCTCGACCACGTGGGGCTGGACCGGGCGCACCTGTGCGGCATCAGCTACGGCGGCGAGGTGGCGCTGCGCCTCGCCTCCCGCCACCCGGAGCGGGTCGACAAGCTCGTGCTGGCGAACACGACGGCCTGGACCTCGGCGTGGCTGCGGGACATCGGCAGGTCATGGGAGCACGCGATGAGCACGCACGACGGCCACGTGTTCTTCAGGACGTGCATCCCGGTGGTCTACTCCCCCGGCTTCTACCAGGCCAACCACGACTGGATCTCCGCCCGCGAGGAGTTCTTCGTCCAGACCTTCACCGCCGACGTCTACGACGCCTTTGCTCGCCTGACCAGGAGCGCCGAGACGCACGACGAGCGCGAGGGCCTGGCCCGGATCACGGCGCCGACCCTGGTCCTCAGCTCCGAGCACGACCACGTCACGCCCCTGCCCAACCAGACCGAGCTGGTCGCCGGGATCCCCGGCGCGGCCCACGTGGTCATCCAGGGCGCGGGGCACGCGGCGATGTACGAGAAGCCGGCCGAGTTCACCGCGCTGGTGCTCGGCTTCGTCAACCACCAGACCACCGGCATCACGATCGCGTGACGCCAACCCGGACGGAGGACCTCCCGTGACCGACCTCTACATCGTCTCCGCGTGCCGGACCGCGATCGGCAGCTTCGGCGGCAGCCTCAAGGACACCCCGGCAGCCGAGCTCGGCGCCGTGGTGGTCGCCGAGGCGCTGCGCCGAGCGGGCGTCGCACCCGACCGGGTCGACGAGGTGTTCCTGGGCTGCGTCCTCGCGGCCGGCAGCGGGCAGAACGTCGCCCGGCAGGCGGCCGTCGCAGCGGGGATCCCGGTGGAGGTCACCGCGACCACCGTCAACATGCTGTGCGGGTCCGGGATGAAGACGATCGTCGCGGGTGCCAGGGCGATCCTCGCGGGCGACGCCCACGTGGTCGTGGTCGGCGGCACGGAGAACATGTCGGCGGCGCCGTACCTCGTGCCCTCGGCCCGCTGGGGCGCCCGGATGGGCGAGACGCCGATGCGGGACTCGATGCTCGTCGACGGGCTGACCGACGTGTTCAGCGGCGACCACATGGGCATCACCGCCGAGAACGTCGCCGAGCAGTGGGGCATCGACCGCGAACGGATGGACGCCTTCGCCCTGGAGTCCCAGACCAAGGCCGCGGCCGCGGTCGCCGCGGGCCAGTTCGCCGACGAGATCGTGCCGGTGCCGGTCACCGTCAAGCGCCAGACCGTCGAGTTCGCGGTCGACGAGTACCCCCGCGCCACCACGGCCGAGGCGCTCGCCAAGCTCCGGCCCGCGTTCAAGAAGGACGGCACGGTGACCGCGGGCTCGGCGTCGGGCATCAACGACGGCGCGGCGGCGCTCGTGCTCGCCAGCGGCGAGGCCGTCGAGGAGCTCGGCCTCACGCCGATGGTCAAGCTCGTCGGCTGGGGGCAGGCAGGCGTCGACCCGTCGATCATGGGCGTGGGACCCATCGAGGCGACCCGACGGGCTCTGGCCAAGGCGGACCTCAAGGTGGACGACCTCGACCTCGTCGAGGCGAACGAGGCGTTCGCCGCGCAGGCCCTCGCCGTCGGTCAGGAGCTCGGCTGGGACTGGTCCCGGGTCAACGTCAACGGCGGCGCCATCGCGCTGGGGCACCCCATCGGCGCCTCGGGGGCGCGGATCGTGGTGACCCTCCTGCACGAGATGGCCAGGCGGGGCTCGCGGCGCGGACTCGCGACGCTGTGCATCGGTGGTGGGATGGGCATCGCGACGGTGTACGAGGCGTGCTGATCGGGCACGGTCCGCTCGTGGACCATACTTTCCCTGCACTCCTCGGGCGGCGGTCCGTGCCGTCCGGCGGACCTGCTGTGCTCACAGACCGGCGCGAGGCGGGACCACATGCCCACACAGACCTTCCTGAACCTCCCTGCGGCCAAGCAGGAGGCGGTGATGGCGGCCGCGCTCGACGAGTTCAGCAAGCGCAACGTCGAGGAGGCGAAGCTCTCCAACATCGTGCGGGCCGCCGGGATCCCCCGCGGGAGCATCTACCAGTACTTCGAGACCAAGGAAGACCTCTACGTCTACGCCTTCGAGCGGCTGCGCGAGGAGCGTCGGGAGTACACCAAGCCGGCGTTCGACTACTACCTCACCAGCCCGTTCCTGACCTTCTTCGAGCACTTCTACGCGATGGACACGGAGTACCTCGCGCGCCACCCGCTGCACATCCAGATGGGCAAGGTGATGTACAGCCACGCCTCAGGGGTGTCGCTGAACCTCATCCGCGCGATCAAGACGCGCTACCACGACCTGTTCCTGCTCGCGATCGAGCGGGACCAGGAGAACGGGGTGATCCGTCCCGACGTCGACAAGTCGGTGCTGGCGGACCTGTGCGTGCACTTCATGACCGACATCTTCATCTTCCAGAACCTCACCGACCGCATGACCCTGCACGACATGCGCAACCACCTGCGCGGCACGATCGAGCTGATCCGTCGCGGGGTGGAGTGAGGGGACACTCCCAAGGAGGAGCAATGACGCTCTTGGCAGGCATCACGTCGCGGGTCGTCCCGACCGTACGGCTCTCGGTCAACATCCTCGAACGGGCCGCCGACCAGGCGAGCACACCCGCCGACCGCACAGTGGTGCTGGTGCACGGCAACGTCTCGTCGGCGCTGTTCTGGCAGGAGCTCATGCTCGCGATGCCCGAGGGCCTGCGGGTGATCGCGGTCGACCTGCGCGGCTTCGGCGGGACGCAGACCCTTCCCCTGGACGCGTCGCGGGGCTGCCGCGACTTCAGTGACGACGTGCACGCGACCCTCGAGGCACTGGGCCTCGGTGCGGTGCACCTGGTCGGCTGGTCGATGGGCGGCGGCGTCGTCATGCAGTACGCCCTCGACCACCCCGTGCTCAGCCTCACGCTCCAGGCGCCGGTGTCGCCGTACGGCTTCGGCGGGACCCGGGCGGACGGCTCGCTGCTCACGCCCGACGGCGCGGGCACCGGCGGGGGCGGCGCCAATCCCGACTTCGTGCAACGCCTCGCGAACGGCGACACGTCCGACGAGGCCCCGACCTCGCCGCGCAGCGTGTTCCGCTCCAGCTACGTCTCCCCCGGGTTCGCGAGCGAGCACGAGGACCTGTGGGTCGAGTCGATGCTGACCACCGCCACCGGCCCGGAGAACTACCCCGGCGACGCCGTGCCCAGCGAGAGCTGGCCCGGGTTCGGCGCAGGCACCCGAGGCGTGCTCAACTCGCTCGCCCCGACCAACTTCGCCACCGCCGGCCTGGTCGACCTCGAGGTCAAGCCGCCCATCCTGTGGATCCGTGGGAGCGCCGACGCGATCGTGTCGGACGAGTCGTACTTCGACCTCAACATGCTCGGCAAGGCGGGCGTGATCCCGGGCTGGCCCGGCGACGACGTCGCGCCGCCGCAGCCGATGGTGACCCAGACCCGCGCCGTCCTGGACGCCTACGCGGCCGCCGGCGGCTCGTACCGCGAGGTCGTCTTCGAGGGCGTGGGTCACAGCCCGCACCTCGAGCGCCCGGCCGAGGTCGTCGAGGCGATCGTCGCGCACGTGACCGGCTGAGCAGCGCTCCCGCCCACAGGGCCTCGCCCCGTCGCACGGCCCTGCGGGCGCGCAGCGACGGTCACAGGCGGTGAACAGCGCCCACCTGGGGTCGTCAAGATCGTGACGGCCACTGTCAGGGCATGTCACGCAGATCCCTCCGTCGACGCCGTGCGGTGATCGGCGCCTCCCTGACCGTGGTCCTCTCCCTCGTCGGTGCGACCGCCTGGGCGCTCGACCGGTTCGTCATCGAGCACATCGAGATCTCCGACGTCGCCGCGTACGAGGCCGCGGCGTCCGGCTCCCCGACGAGCACCGACGTCCCGCCCACCACCGGCGCGAGCGCCGACGACGCCGTTGTCACGGGGACCAGCTACACCTCGGACGACGCCTCGATCACGATCTCGACGGTCGTGGCCGGCAGCGGCAACAGCCAGGTGACGTACCACGTCGCCGACGTCGTCCTGTCCGACGCGACGGTCCTGCGGTCGGCCTTCGCGCAGAACGAGTTCGGCCTCAACATCACCGAGGACACCTCCGACATCGCCGCTGACGTCGGCGCCGTGCTCGCGATCAACGGCGACTACTACGGGTTCCGCACCACCGGCATCGTCATCCGCAACGGCGTCGTGTACCGCGACGCGGGCGCCCGCGAAGGGCTCGCGTTCTACCGCGACGGCCACGTCGAGGTCTACGACGAGACCGCCACCACCGCCGACGAGCTGGTCGCGGCCGGGGTCTGGAACACGCTGTCCTTCGGTCCGGCGCTCGTCGAGAACGGTCTGATCGTCGACGGCATCGACCAGGTCGAGGTCGACACCAACGTCGGCAACCACTCCATCCAGGGCAACCAGCCGCGAACCGCGGTCGGTGTGATCGACGACAACCACCTGGTCTTCGTGGTCGTCGACGGCCGGAGCCCCGGCTACAGCGCCGGCGTCGACATGACCGAGCTCGCCCAGATCCTCATCGACCTCGGCGCCACCACCGCCTACAACCTCGACGGCGGCGGCTCGTCGACCATGTACTTCGACGGCGAGGTCATCAATCAGCCCAGCAACGGCGGCGAGCGCGGCGTCTCCGACATCCTGTACGTCGCGGGGTAAGTGCCGTGATCGTCGTCATCCCCGCCTACGAGCCGGACCACCGGCTGGTCGACCTCGTGGCCGCGCTGCGCCGCGCGGACGCCGGCCTGGATGTGGTCGTGATCGACGACGGCAGCGGAGCCCGTACCGCGAGGTGTTCGCCGCGGCTGCCGCCGCAGGCGCCGAGCTCCTGCGCCACGCGCCGAACAGCGGGAAGGGCTTCGCCCTCAAGGCGGCCTTCCGGTACGTCGCCGAGCATCACCCGGGTCGGGCCGTGGTGTGCGCCGACGCCGATGGCCAGCACGCGGTGGCGGACGTGCTCCGCGTCGCCGCCCGCATCCGCGAGACGGACGCGATGGTGCTCGGCGGCCGACGGTTCACCGGACACGTGCCATGGCGCAGCCGGCTCGGGAACACCACGACCCGGTTCCTCGTGCGCCTGGTCACCGGGCTCGACGTGCACGACACCCAGACCGGGCTTCGCGGCTACCCGCCGAGCATGCTCGAGTGGCTCGTCGGCGTGCGCGGCGACCGGTTCGAGTACGAGCTGCGGCTGCTGCTCGAGGCCGGACCCGCCGGGTACCGGGTCGAGGAGCTCGAGATCGAGACCATCTACCTCGAGGACAACACGTCCTCGCACTTCCGCCCGGTGGTGGACTCGATGCGCGTGCTCATGCCGCTGCTCTGGTTCGCGGCCTCGTCGCTCACGGCGTTCGTGGTCGACACCACGGCGCTCCTGGTGCTCGTACCCGTCACCGGCTCGCTGCTCGCCGGCGTCGTCGGCGCACGGCTCGTGAGCGCTTCGGCGAACCTCGCGCTCAACCGGCACATCACGTTCCGGCCCGCCAGGGGCGCGCCCCTGCTGGGCGTCGTGCTCAGGTACGCCGCCCTCGCCGTCGTGCTGCTCGGCGCGAGCTACGCCTCGCTCAGCCTGCTCACCTGGATCGGTGTGCCCCTGCTGGTAGCCAAGGTCGGCAGCGACACCGGACTGTTCCTGGTGAGCTACCGCGTCCAGCGCTCGGTCGTGTTCCGGGACTACCGGGCGGTGCTCGGGACCGGGCAGGCGTCGCCGGTTGAGAGCCGCCGCACCAGCGCCCACGACAGCAGCCCGACGGCGCCGACGGCCAGCCAGGGCTGCACCGGGGCGAACCACTGGATCGCCCCGGTGTAGCCCAGCGCCAGCAGCGCGAGCTTGTTGCACACCGGGCACCCGACCGCCAGGAACGTCAGGAAGCCGCCCAGCGCACCGGCACGGCCCTCCCGGGTCGCCTCGGCCCGCTCCTCGGCGGACCGCAGGTAGGTCGCGAACAGCATCCCGGAGAGCGCGGCTGTGACGACGAGGGCCGGCCACGCCCAGGCGGTCACGCCGATCTCACGCCCGAAGACCGGGTTCGGGATCATCGCCGTCGGGATCGCCACGACGAGTACGGTGACAAGTGCGGCCACCGACGCTGTGACGTACCGGCGCGCCGGCCAGGCACGCAGCGTCGCGGTCGCCGCCACAAGCGTCACGGCGATCCGGGACCGGGGACCCAGGGTGGGGATCGACATACCCCGTAGGGTATATCCCCACGGGGTGGGCAACCACTCCGGCTTCGCTCCACCGTGGGTGCGTGACTGGCCCCGGGGGTCGTCCGTGCGCCACACCGACCACGGAATCGAGGACCCCAGCCATGAAGATCGTTGTCGTCGGAGGCGTTGCCGCCGGCATGTCGATCGCCGCCCGGGCCCGCAGGCTCGACGAGCTCGCCGACATCGTGGTGTTCGAACGCGGGCACCACGTCTCCTTCGCGAACTGCGGCCTGCCGTACCACATCGGCGAGACGATCAAGGAGCGCTCACGGCTGCTCCTCCAGACGCCGCAGAGCCTGCACGAGACGCTCGACATCGACGTGCGCACGGGCGTCGAGATCGTCTCGATCGACCGCAAGGCGAAGACCGTCCGGGCACGGGTCGTGGACACCGGCGAGGAGTACGACGAGCCCTACGAGGCGCTCGCACTCGCGCCGGGCGCCGCCCCCTTCCGGCCCCCGCTGCCCGGGATCGACCTGGACTCGATCCACGTGCTGCGCCGGATCGGCGACATGGACGTCATCAAGGCCGTCGTGGACGGCGAGGGCGACAAGGCCCGCACCGGCGGCGCCAAGCACGCCGTGGTGATCGGCGCGGGCTACATCGGCCTGGAGATGGCCGAGAACCTGCACGACCGCGGCGTCAAGGTCGAGGTCGTCGAGATGGCGGACCAGATCGTCCCGCCGCTCGACCACGAGATGACCCGGGCGATGGAGAAGTACCTGCAGGGCCACGGCATCACGCTGCACCTCAACACGGCGGCCGCGGCGTTCACCCGCAAGGCCAACGGTCGCACCCAGGTCGAGCTGAAGAACAACACCTTCATCGAGACCGACCTGGTGATCATGGCCGCGGGCGTGCGGCCGAGCGCGGAGCTCGCCGTCGCCGCCGGGCTGGAGATCGGGCCGCGCGGCGGCATCGTGGTCGACGAGCACATGCGGACCTCCGACCCGCACATCTGGGCCGCGGGCGACGCCGTCGAGGTGCGCCACGTGGTGCTCCCGGACAGCTGGCTCATGCCGCTCGCCGGCCCTGCCAACCGCCAGGGCCGCGTCGTCGCGGAGAACATCTGCGGCCGCGACACGACGTTCGACGCGGTGCAGGGCACGAGCGTGGTCAAGGTGTTCGAGATGGTGGCCGGCGGTACCGGCGCCTCCGAGAAGCAGCTGGTCGCCGCCGGCGTGCCGTACCGCACCGTGAGCACCCACCCGCACGGTCACGCCGGCTACTACCCCGGCACCGCGATGATGCACGTCAAGGTGCTGTTCTCCCCCGACGACGGGAAGATCCTCGGCGCGCAGGTGGCCGGCTTCGACGGCGTCGACAAGCGCCTCGACGTGTTCGCCACCGCGATCCGAGCCGGCATGACCGTGCACGACCTCGAGCACCTCGAGCTGGCCTACGCCCCGCCGTTCGGCTCGGCCAAGGACCCGGTCAACATGGCCGGCTTCGTCGCGTCGAACGTGCTCAGCGGTGACCTCCAGCTCTGGTACGCCCAGGACTACCCCGAGGCCACCGACGGAGCGCGGATCATCGACGTGCGCGGGCCGGACGAGTTCGGGATCTGGCACATCCCCGGCGCGGAGAACGTCCCGCTCAAGACCCTGCGTGCCGCGCAGGAGGATTGGGACAAGGACACCCCGATCCGGCTGTACTGCGCGGTCGGCTTCCGCAGCTACCTGGCGTACCGATCGCTCGTCCAGCGCGGCTTCACCGACGTCAAGACGCTGTCCGGCGGCTCGACGACGTTCCGTGCGTTCCACGACGTCGACCCGACGTCGATGGAGTCCACCACGCCGATGATCTCCTACGCCGAGGAGGCCAGCAGCCCCACCGCCGGCCCGACCGGCGTCGTGGTCGACCTGGACTGCACCGGCCTGGCCTGCCCCGGCCCGATCATGCGGCTGACCAAGACGATGCTCACCATGGCCCCCGGCGACGAGGTGCTCGCGCACGTGTCGGACCCCGGGTTCGCGCTCGACGCTCCCGCGTGGGCGCAGCGCAACGGCCACCAGCTGGTCGAGATCACGCCCGAGGGCCCGGGCTACGCCGCCAAGTTCCGCAAGGGCGGACCCTTGCTCGGCGGGGCCGCGGCGCGGATCAAGGACAAGAAGGCTTTCGTCGTCTTCTCCGGCGAGCTGGACAAGCTGCTCGCGGCGTTCATCATCGCCAACGGCGCGGTCGCGATGGGCGACGAGGTGTCGATGTTCTTCACCTTCTGGGGCCTGAACGCTCTCAAGCGCCAGGACGCCCCCAAGGCGGAGAAGTCGGCGCTCGAGCGGGCCTTCGGCGTCATGATGCCGTCCGGGCCGGACGCGATGCCGCTGTCGACCATGAACATGCTCGGCGGCGGGCCCGCGATGATCAAGAAGGTCATGCGCGAGCACAACGTGCCGAGCCTGACCGAGCTGATCGGCGCCGCCAAGGCGTCCGGGGTCCGGATGGTCGCGTGCACCATGACCATGGACCTGCTGGGCATCCGCGAGGAGGACCTCATCGACGGCGTCGAGCTCGGCGGCGTCGCGACCTTCCTCGGTGAGGCCAACGAGTCCAACGGCCGCTTCTTCATCTAGCCGCTTCTGGAACCGGATCGGTCAATGCGTGACCGATCCGGTTCCAGAAGGGCGGGACGACGAAGGCCCCTGGCGCGCGCCCGGGGCCTTCGTCGTCGAGTCGATCAGGTGCCGAAGCGGTGCACCAGGAGCGAGTTCGTGGTGCCCGGGATGCCCACCGGGGCACCGAACACGATGATCACCAGGTCGCCGGACTCGGCCAGACCGTGCTGGCGCAGGGTCTGGTCCACCTGCACCACCATCGCGTCGGTGTGCGCGACGGTCTGCACCTGGTAGGTCTGCACGCCCCAGGTGAGGGCGAGCCGGTTGCGGATGTCCGCGTCCGGCGTGAGCGCCAGCATGGGGATCTGCGACCGCAGCCGCGACACCCGACGGGCCGTGTCGCCGGACTGGGTGAACGTGACCAGGTACTTCACGCCGAGGGTCTCGCCGACGTCGACCGCCGCGTGCGTGATCGCACCCGACCGGGTCTTGGGGCTCCAGCCCAGCGGCGCGATGCGGTCGCCGCCCAGCGTCTCGGTGGTGTCGATGATCCGCGCCATGGTGCGCACGGCCTCGATCGGGTACTCGCCGACGCTGGTCTCGCCGGAGAGCATCACGGCGTCCGCGCCGTCGAGCACCGCGTTCGCGCAGTCGGACGCCTCGGCCCGGGTGGGTCGCGGCGCCGAGATCATCGACTCGAGCACCTGGGTGGCCACGATGACCGGCTTCGCCGAGCGGCGGGCCAGCTCGATCGCGCGCTTCTGGACCAGCGGGACCTGCTCGAGCGGGAGCTCCACGCCCAGGTCGCCGCGGGCGACCATGATGCCGTCGAACGCGTCGACGATCTCGGCGAGGTTGTCCACCGCCTGGGGCTTCTCGACCTTGGCGAGCACCGGGACCCTGCGGTGCTCCTCGGCCATGATCAGTGCGACGTCGTCGTAGTCCGCGGCGGACCGGACGAACGACAGGGCGATGAAGTCCGCACCCTGGGCGAGCCCCCAGCGCAGGTCCTCCTTGTCCTTCTCCGACAGCGCCGGCACGCTCACGGCGACGCCGGGCAGGTTCAGGCCCTTGTTGTTGGACACCGGGCCGCCGACCTCGACCTTGGTGACCACGCGCGGCCCCTCGACCTCGACGATCCGCACGGCCACCCGGCCGTCGTCGATGAGGATCCGGTCGCCGACGCGGGCGTCGCCCGGCAGCCCCTTGTAGGTGGTCGAGACGAGCTCCTTGGTGCCGGGCACGTCCTCGGTGGTGATGGTGAAGGTGTCACCCTCGGCAAGCTCGTGCTTGCCCTCCGTGAACCGGCCGAGCCGGATCTTCGGGCCCTGGAGGTCCACCAGCACGGCCACCGCACGGCCGGCGGCCTTCGCGGCGTCGCGAACCAGCTTGATGAGGGCCTCGTGCTCCGCGGCCTCACCGTGGCTGCGGTTGATCCGCGCCACATCCATCCCTGCGTCGACCAGGGCCTGGATCATCTCGGGGGTCGATGTCGCGGGACCCAACGTGCACACGATCTTCGCTCTACGCATGTCCTCAGCCTATGCCCTCAGTCATGGGACCTTTCCATCCCGACGCGCAGGGCGCGCGTCGTTCACCCGCTCGTCGCCGGCCGGTCCCTCAGGCCCGCAGCGGACGGTCCGTCGGCGCGATCGGCCGGTGCAGCTCGGACGTCCCCCGCAACCACGCGTCCACCCCGGCCGCCGCCGCGCGGCCCTCGGCGATCGCCCAGACGATCAGCGACTGCCCCCGGCCGGCGTCCCCCGCGACGAACATGCCCGGCACCGACGTGGCGAAGTCGTCGCCGCGCGCGACCGTGCCCAGCGCCGTGAGGTCCGCACCGGTCTGCTCCACCAGGGTCCCGGTCTCCGGCCCGGTGAAGCCCATCGCGAGCAGCACCAGGTCGGCCGGGATCTCCCGCTCGGTGCCCTCGACCGGGGCGAACCGCCCGTCCGGGGTCCGCTCGACGGTCGCCAGCCGCAGTCCCCGGACCCGCCCCTGCTCGTCCCCGACGAGCGCGGTGGTCGACGCCTGGTACTCCCGCGTGCCGCCCTCCTCGTGCGAGGTCGAGACCTTGAAGGTCATCGGGTACGTCGGCCAGGGCTGGTTCTCCGGCCGCTCCACGGGCGGCTGCGGGACGATCTCCAGCGAGGTCACCGAGGTGGCCCCGTGCCGCAGCGAGGTGCCGACGCAGTCCGAGCCGGTGTCGCCGCCGCCGATCACGACGACGTGCTTGCCGGTCGCGGTGATCTGGTCCGGCACGTCGTCCCCGGCCCGGACCTTGTTGTTCTGCGTGAGGAACCGCACCGCGGGCACCACGCCGTCCAGTTCGGAACCCGGCACCGTGAGCAGGCGCGGCGTCGTGGAACCGATGGTGACCAGCACGGCGTCGTAGCGCGCGAGGAGCTCGGTCCAGGTGATGTCCTTGCCGACCTCGACCCCGGTGCGGAACCGCGTGCCCTCGGCCTCCATCTGCGCGATGCGCCGGTCGATCAGGCGCTTCTCGAGCTTGAAGTCCGGCACGCCGTAGCGCAGCAGCCCGCCGATCCGGTCGGCGCGCTCGAACACCGCGACGGTGTGGCCGGCGCGGGTCAGCTGCTGCGCCGCGGCCAGGCCCGAGGGCCCGGAACCGACCACTGCCACGGTCTGGCCGGTGAGGAAGTGCGGCACCTGCGGGGTGATCAGGCCCCGTGCGAACGCCTCCTCGACGATCGTGATCTCGACGTTCTTGATGGTCACCGGCGGCGCGTTGATGCCCAGCACGCACGAGGTCTCGCACGGCGCGGGGCAGATCTTGCCGGTGAACTCCGGGAAGTTGTTCGTGGCGTGCAGCCGGTCGCTCGCCTCGGCCCACTGCCCACTCCACACCAGGTGGTTCCACTCCGGGATGAGGTTGCCCAGCGGGCAGCCGGAGTGGCAGAACGGGATGCCGCAGTCCATGCACCGGCCCGCCTGGCGCTCGACGGCGCCGAGCTCCTCCGGCTCGCGGGTGCGCTCGGCCACCACGTCGCGGTAGTCCTTGAGCCGCACGGGCACCGGGCGGTAGGGCGGGAGCTCACGCTCGCGCACCTTGAGGAAGCCTCTGGGGTCAGCCACGGGACACCTCCAGGATCTGGTCCCACACGCCCGGCGCGTGCACGTCGAGACCCTCGGCCTCGGCCTGCGCGAGCGCGGTGCGCATCCGGTCGTACTCGGTGGGCAGGACCCGGGTGAACCGGGCGAACGCCGCGGGCAGGTCGGCGAGCAGCTCGGCCGCGCGACGCGAGCCGGTCTCCTCGGCGTGCTGGCGCAGCAGGGTCTCGACGAACTCCTCGTCGGGTGGCGTCAACGGGGTGAGCCGGAGGGCACCGGTGCTCATCGCCGTGCCGTTCACCGCACCCTCGCGCAGGTCCAGGACGTAGGCCACGCCGCCGGACATCCCGGCGCCGAAGTTGCGCCCGGTCGGGCCGATCACCATCACGGTGCCGCCCGTCATGTACTCGCAGCCGTGGTCGCCCACACCCTCGACGACCAAGGTCGCGCCGGAGTTGCGGACCGCGAACCGCTCGCCGACCACGCCACGCAGCAGCACCTGGCCCGCCGTGGCGCCGTAGCCGATCACGTTGCCGGCGATGATGTCCCGGTCGCCGAGCACCGACGCGAGGTCGGGCCGCACGACGATGCGGCCGCCGGACAGGCCCTTGGCGACGTAGTCGTTGGCGTCGCCGTACAGCCGCAGCGTGATGCCCCGCGGCACGAACGCGCCGAACGACTGGCCGGCCGAGCCCGTGAGGGTGACATCGATGGTGCCGTCCGGCAGCCCCTCGCCGAGGTACCGCTTGGTCACCTCGTGGCCGAGCATCGTGCCGACCGTGCGGTTGACGTTGCGCACCGGCAGCTCGATCTTCACCGGCTGGCCGTTGTCCAGCGCGTCGGCCGCCAGCGCGATGAGCCGGTTGTCCAGGGCCCGCTCCAGGCCGTGGTCCTGGGCCTTGGTGCAGTGCAGGTCGGAGCCGGGCCGGGGCGCGACCGCCTGGAGCACCGGGCCGAGGTCCAAGCCCGAGGCCTTCCAGTGGTCGATCGCCGCCCGGGTGTCCAGGGACTCGACGTGCCCGACGGCCTCGTCGATCGACCGGAAGCCGAGCGCCGCCAGGTGCTCGCGCACCTCGATGGCGATGTACTCGAAGAACGTCTCGACGAACTCCGGCTTGCCGTTGAACCGGGCACGCAGCTCAGGGTTCTGCGTCGCCACGCCCACCGGACAGGTGTCCAGGTGGCAGACCCGCATCATGATGCAGCCGCTCACCACCAGCGGGGCGGTCGCGAAGCCGAACTCCTCCGCGCCGAGCAGCGCGGCGATCACCACGTCGCGGCCGGTCTTGAGCTGGCCGTCGACCTGCACCGAGATCCGGTCACGCAGGTCGTTGAGCACCAGGGTCTGCTGGGTCTCGGCCAGGCCGATCTCCCACGGCGTGCCGGCGTGCTTGAGCGAGGTCAGCGGGCTGGCCCCGGTGCCGCCGTCGTGCCCGGAGATGAGCACGACGTCCGCGTGCGCCTTCGACACGCCCGCCGCGACCGTGCCGACGCCGAACTCGCTGACCAGCTTCACGTGCACCCGGGCGACCGGGTTGGCGTTCTTCAGGTCGTGGATGAGCTGAGCGATGTCCTCGATCGAGTAGATGTCGTGGTGCGGCGGCGGGCTGATCAGGCCGACGCCCGGCGTGGAGTGCCGGGTCTTGGCGATCCACGGGTAGACCTTCTCGCCCGGCAGCTGACCGCCCTCACCGGGCTTGGCGCCCTGGGCCATCTTGATCTGCAGGTCCGTCGCGTTGGTCAGGTACTCCGAGGTCACACCGAACCGCCCGGACGCGACCTGCTTGATCGCGCTGCGCCGCTCGGGGTCGTAGAGCCGCTCGGGGTCCTCGCCGCCCTCGCCGGTATTCGACCGGGCGCCGAGATGGTTCATCGCGATGGCCAGCGTCTGGTGCGCCTCCATCGAGATCGAGCCGTAGGACATCGCGCCCGTGGAGAACCGCTTGACGATCTCGCTGACCGGCTCGACCTCCTCGAGCGGCACCGGCGGGCGCACGCCGTCGGCGAACCGCAGCAGGCCGCGCAGGGTCATGAGCCGCTCGGACTGCTCGTCGACCCGGTGGGTGTACTGCCGGAACACGTCGAGCTGACGCGTCCGGGTCGAGTGCTGCAGGCGGAACACCGTCTCGGGGTCGAACAGGTGCTCGGCACCGTCGCGACGCCACTGGTACTCGCCGCCCACGTTGAGCCGGCGGTGCGCCTGCGGGTTGCCGGAGGCCGGGTAGGCGTCGGCGTGCCGCGCGGCCACCTCTGCCGCGATGACGTCGAGACCCACACCGCCGAGGCGGCTCGTGGTGCCGGCGAAGAACCGGTCGATCACCTCGTGGGAGAGCCCGACGGCCTCGAACACCTGCGCACCGCGGTAGGACGCGATGGTCGAGATGCCCATCTTGCTCATCACCTTGAGCACGCCCTTGCCGAGCGCCTTGATGAGGTTCGCCACGGCGTCGGTCGGCGACATGGCCAGGGTGCCGTCCTTGGCCATGCCCTCGACGGTCTCCATCGCCAGGTACGGGTTGACCGCGGCGGCGCCGTAGCCGATGAGCAGCGCGACGTGGTGCGTCTCGCGCACGTCCCCGGCCTCCACCACCAGGCTCACCCGGGTGCGCGTGTGGTTGCGCAGCAGGTGGTGGTGGACCCCGCTGGACAGCAGGAGGGACGGGATCGGGGCGTGGTCGGCGTCCGAGTCACGGTCGGACAGGATGATGAAGTTCTTGCCGTCCGCGATCGCTTGGTCGACCTCGGCGAAGATCTCGTCGAGCCGGTCGGACAAGGCCTGCGCGCCGCCGTCGACCTTGTACAGGCCGCGCACGGTGTGTGCCCGGAAGACGCCGTGCAGCTCGGGCGCCTTGTCGATCCGGATGATCTTGGCGAGCTCGTCGTTGGTGAGCACCGGGAACGGCAGCACGAGCTTGCGGGCGTGCTCGGGCAGGTCCTCGAGCAGGTTCGGCTCGGGCCCCAGCGCGCCGCCGATCGACGTGACGAGCTCCTCGCGGATCGCGTCCAGCGGCGGGTTCGTCACCTGGGCGAACATCTGGGTGAAGTAGTCGAAGATCAGCCGCGGCCGGGACGACAGCACGGCGATCGGGGTGTCGGTGCCCATCGCGCCGATCGGCTCGATGCCCTTGGCGGCCATCGGGCCGAGCAGGATCTTGAGCTCCTCCTCGGTGTACCCGAAGGCCCGCTGGCGCCGACGCACCGACGCGAACGAGTGGTCCACGTGCTCGCGCTCGGGGAGCTCCGGCAGGAACACCGAGTGCTGCTCGATCCACTGCGCGTACGGGCGCTGCGCAGCGAGCTGGGACTTGACCTCGTCGTCGGAGATCACCCGGCCCTGCCCGGTGTCGACCAGGAACATGCGGCCCGGCTCGAGCCGGCCCTTGCGCACCACGGTCGCCGGGTCGAGGTCGAGCACGCCGGCCTCGCTGGCCAGCACGACCAGGCCGTCGTCGGTGATCCAGTACCGCCCCGGCCGCAGGCCGTTGCGGTCCAGCACCGCGCCGATCACCGTGCCGTCCGAGAACGCCATCGCCGCCGGGCCGTCCCACGGCTCCATGAGCGTGGAGTGGTACTGGTAGAACGCCCGCCGGTCGGGGTCCATCTCGGCGTGGTTCTCCCACGCCTCCGGGATCATCATCAGCATGGCGTGCGGCAGCGAGCGGCCCGCCAGGTGAAGCAGCTCGAGCACCTCGTCGAACGCAGCGGAGTCCGAGGCGTCCGGGGTGCACACGGGCATCAGCGGCCCGAGGTCGCCCAGCGCCTCGCTGCGCAGCGTGGACTGCCGCGCGGCCATCCAGTTCCGGTTGCCCCGCAGCGTGTTGATCTCGCCGTTGTGCGCCAGGTTGCGGAACGGCTGGGCCAACGGCCACGACGGGAACGTGTTGGTCGAGAAGCGCGAGTGCACCAGCGCCAGCTCGGAGGCGTACCGCGGGTCGGACAGGTCGGCGAAGAACGGCTCGAGCTGACCGGTGGTGAGCATGCCCTTGTAGGTGATGGTCCGCGCGGACAGCGACGCGAAGTACAGCCCCAGCTCGTGCTCGGCACGCTTGCGCACCCGGAACGTCCGGCGGTCCAGGTCGATGCCCGCGAGCCGGCGCTCGGGGTCTGCCACGAAGAGCTGGCGGAACACCGGCATCGTGGACCGCGCGATCGAGCCGACCAGGTCCGCGGTCACCGGCACGTCGCGCCAGGCGAGCACCTCGAGCCCCTCGGCGACCACCAGGGCCTCGACACCGTGCTCGGTGCGGGCCCGCTCGGCCGGGTCGGTGGGCAGGAACGCCGTGCCGACCGCGTAGTGGCCAGCCGGGGGAAGCTCGACGTGCACGACGTCGCGCAGGAAGGCGTCCGGGATCTGGGTGAGGATCCCCGCACCGTCACCGGTGTCCTTCTCGGCACCGACCGCGCCGCGGTGGTCGAGGTTGAGCAGGGCCGTGAGGCCTGCGTCGACGATGTCGCGGCCCGGCGTGCCGCGCAGGGTCGCCACGAAGGCGACACCGCAGTTGTCGTGCTCGGCTGCCGGGTCGTACAGCCCCTCGGGCACCGGGTGGAGCGGCCGGGTCATCTGCACCGTCCTCGCAACGGCCCGGGCGAGCCCGGGGACGTGGTCAGGAAACTGTCCTGGGGCGTCGTCGCCCGGATCGCGGCGACGATACCTGGTCGCGCCGCACAGCCATACCCGGCACCCGCCGACGGCGGTGCACGCATATGCCTCAGGCTTCCGGGTCCGAGGCCTCGTGTGCCGTGTCCCCTGGTGCTGCGACAAGCACCGTGGTCTCGCGCCCGGGGTGACGACGCCCGACCACGACGAAGGCTACCAGCGCCCCCAGGAACACCAGGATCGAGGTCCAGACGTTGAGGCGCAGGCCGAAGAACGTGTGCGCCGGGTCGATCCGGAGCATCTCGATCCACACCCGGCCGCTGGTGTAGGCCATCACGTAGGCCCAGAACACCCGCCCGTGGCCCAGCTTGAAACGCCGCTCGAGCCAGACGATGAACACCGCGGCCGACAGGTTCCAGATCATCTCGTACAGGAACGTCGGGTGGAACAGCGTGCCGGCCGGCAGGTCGGGTGGGAACTCGGGGGCGGTCGGGCTGATCTCCAGCCCCCACGGCAGGGTCGTCGGTCCGCCGAACAGCTCCTGGTTGAAGTAGTTGCCGATCCGGCCGATGGCCTGCGCGACCAGCAGCGCCGGCGCCACGACATCGGCGAACACCACGAAGCTCACGCCCTGCCGCCTCGCGCCGATCCAGGCACCCACCGCGCCGAGCGCGACGGCGCCCCAGATGCCAAGGCCGCCCTCCCAGATGAACAGCGCCCGGATGGGGTCGCCGTTCACGCCGAAGTACGCGTCCGGTGAGCTGATGACGTGGTACAGCCGTCCGCCGACGATGCCGAAGGGCACCGCCCAGAAGCTGATCTCCAGGACCGTGTCAGGGTCGCCACCCCGCGCGGCCCAGCGTCGTCGGGCGATCCAGATCGCGACGACGATGCCGATCATGATCGCGATCGCATAGGCACGGATCGGGAACACCCCGATGTACCAGACGTTCTGCGACGGGCTGGGGATGGCGGTCGGGAGCAGCAGTGACGCCGCGGTCGAGATGCTCATATCGGGCCACATCGTCGCACGGAACTCAGCGCCGCGCTGAAGCGACCCCCGCGGCGAGGTCTCCGGCCAGCCGAGCCAGCTCCCGGCGGCCCGCAGCCGGGTCCGGGGCGTCGAGCAGGGTACGCACCAGCGCACTGCCCACGATGACCCCGTCGGCGAACGTGGCCACCTCGGCGGCCTGCTCCGGCGTGGACACGCCCACGCCCACGCAGACCAGATCGGCACCGGCCGCGCGGGTGTCGGCGACGAGCTGTTCCGCCCGCTCCCCCACCTGGGCGCGGGCACCGGTCACGCCCATGGTCGACGCGGCGTACACGAACCCCCGCGAGGCGGCCGCGGTCAGCGCCAGGCGCTCCGGGGTCGAGCTCGGCGCCACCAGGAACACCCGGTCCAGGTCGTGCTCCTCCGACGCGGCCAGCCACTGCGCGCCCTCGTCGGGGATCAGGTCCGGCGTGATCAGCCCGGCACCACCCGCCGCGGCCAGGTCCCGCGCGAACGGCTCGACGCCGTAGCGCAGCACCGGGTTCCAGTAGGTCATCACCAGCACCGGCACGCCGGTGGCGGCGATCTGCTCGACCGCGCCGAACACCTCGCGCACCCGGGTGCCGCCGGCCAGGGAGTGCTCCACGGCGCGCTGGATGGTGGGCCCGTCCATCACCGGGTCGGTGTAGGGCACGCCCAGCTCGACGACGTCCACGCCCGCCTCGACCATCGCGCGCGCGGCGTCGACGGAGCCGGCGACGTCGGGGTAGCCCAGCGGCAGGTACCCGACGAGCGCGGCACGGCCCTGGTCGCGCAGCTCGTGCAGGCGCGTGGCGGTGCGGCTGCCGGTCGCGGTACCGGTCACGACTCGTCCTCCCCCAGCAGCCCGAACCACTGCGCCGCGGTCTCCACGTCCTTGTCGCCGCGTCCGGACAGGTTGATCAGGATCAGCGGGTCGTGGTCCAGGTCCCACGAGGCGAGCTCCGGCCCGAGCGCGAGCACGCCGGCCAGCGCGTGGGCGGACTCGATCGCCGGGATGATCCCCTCGGTGCGACACAACAGGCTGAACGCGTCCATCGCCTCGGTGTCGGTCACCGGCAGGTACGTGGCCCGTCCCAGACCGTGCAACCACGCGTGCTCCGGCCCCACGCTCGGGTAGTCCAGGCCTGCCGACACCGAGTGCGTCGGCCGGGTCTGCCCGTCGTCGTCCTGGAGCAGGAAGGACCGGGCGCCGTGCAGCACGCCGGGCGCGCCGCCGGAGAACCGCGACGCGTGCCGGCCGGAGTCGACACCCTCGCCGCCGGCCTCGAAGCCGAACAGGCGGACGCCGGGCTCATCCAGGAAAGCGTTGAAGATGCCCATCGCGTTCGAGCCGCCGCCCACGCACGCCGCGACCGCGTCCGGCAGGCGGCCGGTCTCCTCCGCCAGCTGCGCCCGCGCCTCCTCGCCGATCACCCGGTGGAAGTCGCGGACCATCTCCGGGAACGGGTGCGGCCCGGTCACGGTGCCGAGCAGGTAGTGCGTCGTCTCGACGTTGGCGACCCAGTCGCGCAGCGCCTCGTTGATCGCGTCCTTGAGGGTGCGCGACCCGATCTTGACAGGGATCACCTCGGCGCCGAGCAGCCGCATCCGGGCGACGTTGAGGGCCTGGCGGCGGGTGTCCTCCTCGCCCATGTAGACCGTGCACTCCAGGTCGAGCAGCGCGGCGGCCGTCGCGGTGGCCACACCGTGCTGCCCGGCGCCGGTCTCGGCGATGACGCGCTTCTTGCCCATCCGCTTGACCAGCAGGGCCTGGCCCAGCACGTTGTTGATCTTGTGCGAACCGGTGTGGTTGAGGTCCTCGCGCTTGAGGAAGACCCGCGCCCGCCCGCCGACGTGCGCAGCGAACCGGGGCACCTCGGTCAGGGGGCTCGGCCGGCCGGTGTACGTGCGGTGCAGACGCTCGAGCTCGGCGCCGAACGCCGGGTCGGCGAGGGCCTTGTGATAGGCGGTGTCGAGCTCGTCGAGCGCCGCGATGAGGGCCTCGGGGACGAACCGGCCGCCGAACTCGCCGAAGTACGGCCCGGTCTGCTCGGCCAGCGGTCCGCGCTCACCCAGCGCCGCGACCGCCCGCCGGAGCGCGGCCGAGGCCGGGGCACCACCACGTGCAGGGGGCGTCGAGGTCACTGCCGGACCGCCCGCAGCGACGGGTGAGCGCCCGCGGCCACGAGGTCGGCCACGGCGGCACGCGGGTCCTTGCCGGTGACCAGCGACTCGCCCACCAGCACCGCGTCGGCGCCGGAGCGGGCGTGGTCCATGACGTCGTGCGGGCCCCGTACGCCGGACTCCGCGATCCGCACGATCCCCGGCGGGATCAGCGGGGCCACCCGGGCGAACGTCGTGCGATCCACCTCGAGGGTCTTCAGGTTGCGGGCGTTGACCCCGAGGCACCGGGCCCCGGCATCCAACGCCCGGCTCACCTCCTCGCCGTCGTGCACCTCGACCAGGGCGGTCATGCCCAGGGAGTGCACGCGCTCGACGAGCGAGGTGAGGACGGTCTGCTCGAGCGCGGCGACGATGAGCAGCACGATGTCCGCGCCGTGCGCCCGCGACTCCCAGACCTGGTACGGCGTGACCACGAAGTCCTTGCGCAGCACGGGGATGTCCACCGCGGCACGCACCGCGTCGAGGTCCGCCAGCGAGCCGCCGAAACGCCGCTGCTCGGTGAGCACCGAGATCGCCGCGGCACCTCCGGCCTCGTACTCGGCGGCCAGTGCGGCAGGGTCGGCGATCGGAGCCAGGTTGCCCT
Organism: Actinomycetales bacterium; assembly: GCA_020444245.1. GTDB lineage: Bacteria > Actinomycetota > Actinomycetes > Actinomycetales > Cellulomonadaceae > Actinotalea. Next base: position 140,510 of record JAHLLI010000004.1, on the reverse strand, counting down.
TGCTCGGGCTCGACCGCTTGACCTCGGCGATCACGCCGACGGCGGCGTCGTCGTGCAACCGCGCCAGCGCGTCCTTGGCCCCCGGGACCCGGGCGGCGCGCTCCTTCACCGCGGCGAGCGGGAGGGCCTCCTCACGGCGCGCCAGGTCGGCACGGACGCCTGCGACGATCTCGTCGAGCACTGTCATCCGAACCCACCTCCTGCCCCCAGGCACCTGTGGCCATCGTAGGGGCCGGACCGAGGTGCTCCCGACCTGCCCGATCCGCGAGACTCAGGCGTCCTTCTCGGTGGGGGAGGTCGGCTGGCCGAGGCCGAGCCACCGCATCACCCGACCGACCACGAGCCCGACCAGGACGATCCCCAGGCCCACCCAGAACAGCCACGGCAGTGCGGCCATCACCGCGAGACCCGCCACGAGCCCGCCGATCATGATCACCGTGACCGTGACCCAGGCCGCGCGGGTGTTGCCGTGGTTGGCCGGTGGAGCGGGTGGCAGCGCGGGACGCTCGCCGGGTCCGCTGGACTGGGTCATCGTTCCTCCGTTGCCTCGGTGTGCGCCGAGAATAGCCGCTTCAGGTCGGGTCTTCTCCGCGGCTGAGCGCGTCCCAGGCCGCGCCCGGCTCCACGGGGCCGGGCTCGACGTCCGTGCCGGAGTCGTCGGCGGGCGGGGAGATGGCCGGTGAGGTCCCGGCGTCCGGCTCACCCGTCTCGTGCCGCCCCGACGGGCCCTGCCACCGGCGGGCGCCGACCGCGGCGGCCACCGCGACCGTTCCGGCCAGCGCGCCCAGGGCCGCCGCGACCCACGGCCAGGCGGTCACCACCACGGAGTCCACCGCGGAGACGCCCACCAGCTCGGCCGCCGCCGAGCCGAGCACCGTCGCCGCACGTGCCGGCGCCGTCACGGCGGCCACCACCACCAGCGCACCGGCCAGCACCGCGACCACCGCGGCCACCACCACCCCGGCGCGCCGGGCCAGGGCGAGTGCGAGGGCCGCGGCGGCCACCACGAGCCCGCCCGCCGCCACTCCCGGGGCCGCCTGCCCGCCGGCGACGCTCACCGGGACGACGCTCGCGACGGCGCTGGAGGTCTGTCCGTGCATCCACACCGGCGCGGACGTGGCCACGATGGCCACCGCCACGGCGAGCAGGGCCAGCACGGCGGTGCGGCGGTTCACGGCGCCGCCGGGCGCAACCGCGCGGCCAGCTGCACCGCGCGCACCGCGGCGGCCGCCTTGTTGCGGGCCTCGACCCACTCGGTCGCCGGCACCGAGTCGGCCACGATCCCCGCGCCGGCCTGCACGCTCGCGCGCCCGTCTCGGATCAGCGCGGTACGGATCGCGATCGCCATGTCCATGTCCCCGGCGAAGTCGAAGTAGCCGACCGTGCCACCGTAGATGCCACGGCCCGCCGGCTCGAGCTCGTCGATCAGGGCGATCGCCCGGGGCTTCGGCGCGCCGGACAGCGTCCCGGCCGGGAACGTGGCGACCAGGGTCTGCACCGCCGTCGCCCCGGCCCGCAGGCGTCCGACCACCGTCGAGCAGATGTGCATGATGTGGCTGAACCGGCGCACCGCCATGAACTCGACCACCTCGACCGACGTCGGTTCGCACACCTTGACCAGGTCGTTGCGGGACAGGTCGACGAGCATGACGTGCTCGGCGCGCTCCTTGGGGTCGGCCAGCAGCTCGGCCGCCAGCTCCGCGTCGGCCTCGGGCGACCCGCCGCGCGGGCGGGAACCGGCGATCGGGTAGGTGAGCACGCGCCCGTCCTCGACCCGGACCAGCGTCTCGGGGCTGGAACCCACCACCGCCAGGTCCCGGCCGGCGGGGTCGGACAGGTGCAGGAAGTACATGTACGGGCTCGGGTTGAGCGTGCGCAGCACGCGGTAGACGTCCAGCGGGTCGGCCTGGCAGTCCAGGTCCGCGCGCTGCGACAGCACGACCTGGAACACCTCGCCGTCGCGGATCGCCTCCTTGCCGGCGCGCACCGAGGCCTCGTACTCCTCGCGGGTGGAGCGGAACTCCAGCTCCGGCTCGGGGACGTCGGCCATCACACCGGGCACGGCGGGCTCGTGCCGGGCCAGGCCCTCCTGCATGGCGTCGAGCCGGCGCACGGCGTCGGCCCAGGCCTCGTCGACGCGCTCGTCGGTGCCGTCCGCGTTGATCGCGTTGGCGATCAGCCACACCGAGCCGTCGACGTGGTCCACCGCCGCGAGGTCGCTGGCCAGGCAGAGCACCAGCTCGGGCACGCCGAGCTCGTCGGGCGCCTTGGCCGGCAGGGTCGGCTCCCAGTGCCGCACGATCTCCCAGCCCAGCGTGCCCACCAGGCCGCCGGTCAGCGGCGGCAGCCCGGCCAGCGCCGGCGTGCGCAGCGCCTCGAGGGTGCCCGCCAGCACGTCGAGCACGTCGCCCTCGCGCGGCACCCCCACCGGGACGTCACCCGACCAGTGCGGCCGCCCGTCGGCGACCGAGAGCGTCGCGCGCGAGTCCACGCCGACGAACGACCACCGCGCCCAGGTGCCGTCGACCTCGGCCGACTCGAGGATGAACGTGCCGGGCCGGCCCTTGGCGAGCGTGCGGTACAGGCCCACCGGGGTCACCTCGTCGGCCAGCAGCCGCCGCACCACGGGGATCACGCGCCGGTCGGCGGCCAGCTCACGGAACTCCGGCAGGGTCGGCCAGGTCGACCCCCAGGCGAGCGGCTGCGGGACCGCGGGGGTCACGGCCCGACCACCGCGCCGAGGTCGCCGCCCGCGTCGAAGCAGCTCCGGGCGCCGGTGTGGCACGCCGCCCCGACCTGGTCGACCCGGACCAGCAGGGCGTCGCCGTCGCAGTCCAGCTGCACCGACCTCACATGCTGCACGTTCCCCGAGGTGTCCCCCTTGCGCCAGTAGGTCTGCCGGGAGCGGCTCCAGAACGTCACACGCCCGGTGGTCAGGGTGCGGTGCAGGGCCTCGTCGTCCATCCAGCCGACCATGAGCACCTCACCGGTGTCGTGCTGCTGCACCACGGCGCAGACCAGACCTGCGTCGTCGCGCTTCAGACGGGTGGCCACCGTGGGGTCGAGAGTCACCGGACGATCCTGCCACGGCACGCCGATGCGGCGAGGGCGCAAGGGTTGGCACGAGACGGAGCAGGTCAAGAGCGCCCTCGCCGCACCCCTCGGCATGGCGTTGCCGACCGTCACCCAGCACCTCGCGGTCCCCACTCGTGTGAGGTCAGCCCCGCCAGTTGACCACCCAGGCGGGCAATCGGCGCCGGAAGCCCTGCACTCCGCCGAGCGTGAAGACGACGCTGAACGACGCAAGCATGACCGTCAGGAACCCGTCGCCACCCCACCGGACGTCGCGGACGTACTCCTCGGGGTCCCGGGGGTCGTACCGGACGACGGCCGTGGACCCGACGACGGGGTAGGGGCTGAACATGAACTCCTCGGTCTGCGCCCGCACGCGGCGCCCGCCGCTGGTGGTGAACTCCACCACGACATCCTCGCTGCGCTCGCCCAACGGGTGAACGATGTCGACGATCGTCGCCTCAGCAGTGGGAGCGTCGGGCCCCAGGTGGGCGTCCCTGTCACTGGAGTAGGAGGCCATCGCCGCGAGCATCAAGGCCCCGACGAAGCTGACCGCGCCGGCGAACCGCTGCGAGCGCCCCACCCGATCGAGGGCGACCCGGACGCGCCGCCACCATGAGGGCTGCCCTTCGGGCGCCATGGGCCGGGTCACGATCCACACGATGCCAGGGATGGTGCGCAACCCGCAGCACGCGTGGCACGTGGAGTCGTCGTGTCACGGGTCGGCCACCCCCGTCCACCCGCTCCAGCGGTCCACGACGGCCAGGAGGACCGGGCCGGCCGGGCGCACGAACCGGTACTGGGCATAGCGCGCTGCGAGGTGCTCGATCGCGCGCTCGCGATCCGACCCCGCATCCACCACGCGTGCCGTGGCGTCGGCGCGGACCCACCACAGGCGCTCCCAGTCGTCGTCGTAGTGATCGGCGAGGAACGCGACGCGCGGGTTCTCGGTGGTGTTGCGGATCCGGCGGAGGCGGTGCGGATCGCCCGGTCGCTTGGGCTTGTGGTCGATCGCGACGGCGATCTCGTCGGCGCCCACGAGTGCGAACGTCACGGGCACCAGGTGCGGGACCGCGCGCGCGTCGGCGGTGGCGAGGTAGGCGTGCGAGGACGCGGCGAACCGCTCACGGCACTCGTCGGCGTCCATCAGCGGGTCTGCGCGAGCCAGGCGTCGTGCATCGCGGCGTAGGGGCCGTCCTGCGCCAGCAGCTCGTGGTGCGACCCCACCTGGACGATCCGCCCCTCGGACACCACGACCACCAGGTCCGCGGCCTCGGCGGTCGACAGGCGGTGGGCGATCGTGACGGTCGTGCGGCCGGCGGTGAGCTCGTCCAGGGCGTGGGCGATCCGGACCTCGGTCGCGGGGTCGACGGCGCTGGTCGCCTCGTCCAGGACCAGCAGGTCGGCGCCGGCCAGGTGCGCGCGGGCGAGCGCGACCAGCTGGCGCTCCCCCGCCGACAGCCGCTCCCCGCGCTGGCCCACCTGTGTGCGCAGGCCGTCCGGCATCGACGCCAGCCAGTCCGCCAGACCCAGCTCGGAGAAGACCTCCTCGAGGTCGGCGGTCGCCGCGCCACGCGCGCCGTAGGCGACGTTCTCGGCCAGCGTGCCGTCGAAGAGGAAGCCCTCCTGCGGCACCAGGACCACGCGCTCGCGCAGCCGGTTCAGGCTCAGGTCGCGCAGGTCCACACCGTCCAGCAGCACCCGCCCGCGCGCCGGGTCGACCAGCCGGGTGACCAGCTTGGCCAGGGTCGTCTTGCCCGAGCCGGTGGCACCGACGACGGCGACCTTGGTGCGCGCCGGGACCTCCAGGTGCACGTCGTGCAGCACGGTGGGGCCGTCGGGGTAGGCGAAGTCGACGCCTTCCAGCGCGACGTGCGCCGGGCCGGTGGGGGTCGGCACCCCGCCGTGGTGCGGGTCGGCGATCTCCACCTCGGTGTCGATCACGCCGAGCACCCGGCGCCACCCGGCCAGCGCGTTCTGCAGCTCGTTGAGGATCTCGGTGGCCATCTGCACCGGGCCGGTGAACAGCTGCACCAGGAACAGGAACCCGAGGAGCCGCCCGGCGGTGAGCGACCCGCCGATGCCCAGCAGCGTGCCGGCCACGACGACCACGGCGAGCACCGCGTTGGCCACGAACACGCCGGCCGAGAACACCGTTGCGACCCGGGTCTGCGCGCCCACCTGGCTGTTGCGGGTCGCGGAGATCGCGTCGTCGATGCGGCGCTGGGTCCGCGCGGCCACGCCGTAGGCGCGCACGGTCTCGGCACCCACGACGGCCTCGGACACCGCACCGAGCATCGCGCCCACCGACTGGCGGACCTTCGCGTAGGCGGCGGAGACCTTCTTCTGCGCGGGGCGCAGCACCAGCAGGAGCGGGAGGAACGCGGCCCACACCGCGAGGGTCAGCTGCCAGGACCAGACGGCCATCAGCGCGGTCGCGGCGGCCAGCTGGAGCACCGAGACCAGCAGCATGATCCCGCCCCACTGCACGAACAGCGAGATCGTGTCGACGTCGGACGTGACGCGGGAGACGAGGCTGCCACGCCGCTCGGTGCCCTGCGTGAGCGCTGACAGGTCGTGCACCCGGCGGAACGCGGTCACGCGCAGCCGGGCGAGGCCGGCCTCGCTGGAGCGGAACAGCCGCACGTTGACCAGCGCGGTGCACACCCCGGTGACCACCAGCGCCAGCCCCGCCGCGCCGACCAGCAGCGCGAGGCGGTCCGAGTGCACCGGACCCGGCGCCAGGATCACGGTGTCCACGGTCTGCTGGACCGCGATCGGCACCACGATGCGCCCGGCGGAGGCCAGCACCGCGAGCACGAGCGTGACCCACACGCCCTGGAGGAGCTCCGGGGAGACCTCGAGACCGCGCCGCAGCACGTGACGGGCACCGTGGTGCTCGCCGGAGTCCATCCGGACGCTCACCGCACCGCCCTCCGCTCGCTGTCGACCTCGTACGCCGTGGCCAGCGCGCGGTACCCGGGGTCGCGCGCCAGGAGCTCGGCGTGAGTCCCGCGGTCGACGACGCGCCCACCGTCGAGGTGCACGACCTCGTCCGCCAGCAGGACCGACGACATCCGGTAGGCGACCAGCAGGACGGTGGGGCTCTCCTCGGTGCGTCGGCGCAGCCCTGTGAGGATCCGCCGCTCGACCTGGGGGTCCACGGCCGAGGTCGCGTCGTCGAGCACCAGCAGACGCGGGCGACGCACCACGGCTCGGGCGATCGCCAGGCGCTGGCGCTGGCCGCCGGACAGGTTCGCGCCGCGCTCGCCGAGCTTCGCGTCCAGCCCGTCGGGCAGCCCGCGGATCACCCGATCGACCTGCGCCAGGGCCAAGGCGTCCCAGACCGCCTCGTCCGACGGGGCCGACGGGTCGTCAGCGTCGGCGAGCGTGACGTTGGCGCGCACCGAGTCCTCGAACACGAAGGTCGACTGCGCGACGAGCGCGACCTGCGCGGTCAGGTCTTCGCTGCGGACGTCGACGATGTCACGCCCGTCGAGCAGGACCTGTCCGGCCGACGGGTCGTTCAGCCTGGCCAGCAGCCCCGCGAGCGTGGTCTTCCCGGCGCCGGTGGGCCCCACCAGCGCGATCACCCGGCCCGGGGGCAGGTCCAGGTCGGCGTCGTGCAGCAGGGTGTGCGGGCCCGACGCGTCCTCCACCTGGACGCTCACGCCGCGCAGCCGCACGTCGAGCCCGCCGGCCGCGCGCGGCAACGCCCCGGTCCCCGGGACCTGCTCGACCCGCGCGTCCAGCACGCGGGAGATCCGGTCGTGCCCGACCAGCGCCCGCGGCAGCTCGCCGAGCACCCAGCCGAACGCCCGCACCGGCACCGCCATCAGGGTCAGCAGGTACGCCGCACCCACGACGTCGCCGGTCTGCACGGCGCCTGCCTGAAGCCGCCCGGCGCCCACCAGCAGGACGGCGAGGGTGCCGACGCTGGGCAGCAGCTCGATCACCGGGTCGAAGACCGCGCGCACCCGCCCCACCTGGACGTTGGCCTCGCGCAGATGGTCGGCGACCGCGGCGAACCTGGCCTCCTCGACGTCCGCGGTGCCGAGCGACTTGACCAGCAGGGCGGCCTCGAAGCTCTCGTGCGCGACGTCGGAGACCTCCGCGCGCAGCTGCTGGGCACGGGTCGCGACCGGGGACATCCGTCGCTGGTAGACCAGGTTGGCCAGCACCGCGAGCGGCAGCACGGTGAGCGCGGTGAGCGCGAGCCACACGTCGGTGCGCAGCAGCGCCACGGTGGCCACCACGATCATCACCACGACGCCGAGCGCGAAGGGCAGCGGGTTGAACACGCCGGTGGCCGCCTCGACGTCGCTGCTCGTGTTCGCCAGGAGCTGGCCGGTCGGGTGCGCGCGGTGCCACGACATCGGCAGCCGCAGGTACTGGCGGGTCACACCCCGGCGATGATCCGCCCCGATGTCCGCATAGCCGATCCCGGCGAAGATCCGCCGCCCGGCGACGGCCAGCGCCAGGGTCACCGCCACCCCGAGGATCGCCAGCCCGGCCAGCCACACCGCGTCACGGGCCACCGGGTCGCCGCCGATCGCGGGGACCACCACCTGGTCGGTCACGCGGCCCAGCACCTGGCTGATCGCGACCGTGAGGCCACCGAAGAGGCCGGACGTCACGATCGCCGCGACGTACGTGCGCGGGTGCGCGGCGATCCCGCGCCACAGCAGAAGGGCGCCGCGACGTAGCCGACCGCCCGGCAGGGTGTGCCTGCGGACCTGGCTCACACAGCTCCCGTCATGAACGTGGGGTGGCGCACCCGCCCGATGCAGGAGTGGCCCGGACGCGCGGCGTCGAGCGCTCGCTGCGTCCGGATCCATCCTAGGTGGCGCTGCCGACACGCCCGACATCGTTATCCGAACCCGGGCGCCCCGCCCCCGAGACCCGACGCGCCGCACCGCCGACCGCGTGTCAGCATGGCCGGCATGGCCTGGCACCCCCACGAACGCGCCGCGCTCGCCGACGCGCTCCAGGAGGCGGGCCCCGGTGTCCCGACGCTCTGCGAGGGATGGCGCACCGAGCACCTGGCCGCCCACGTCGTGCTGCGCGAGCGCGACATGCTCACCGCGGCGGGCATCGCGGTACCCGCGCTCTCGGCGCGGACCGCCCGCGTCACACTGGCCCGCGGCGACCGGGCTGCCGACCCGGCCGGCTACGCCCGGCTGGTCTCGGCCGTCCGCGAGGGCCCACCACGCTGGTCCCCGCTGAGCTGGGCCGGGGACGCGGCGCAGCACCTCGAGCTCTTCGTCCACGCCGAGGACGTGCGGCGCCGGCCCGACAGCCCCGGCCCACCGCGGGTCCTTGCCGCCGCGGAGGACGAGGCGCTGTGGCACCGGCTGGTGCGCGCAGCGCCGCGTCTGTACCGGTGCTGGCTCGACACGTCGGCCCTGGTGCTCCAGGCTCCGGGCCGGACCGCGCGGCTCGGCGACCCGGAGGCCGCCGGGACCGTCACCGTCAGCGGCGGGGTCGGCGAGCTGGTGCTCCACGCGTTCGGCCGCACCGGAGCGGCCCAGGTGACCGTGGACGGACCGCCGGCAGACGTCGAGCGGATGCTCGCGGACGTCCGCCGGGTCTGAGAACCTTCAGCGCACCACGACGCCGGCCGCGCGCAACGCGTCCTTGACCTGGCCGACGCTCAGCACACCGAAGTGGAACACGCTCGCGGCCAGCAGCGCGTCGGCCCCGGCCTGCGCCGCCGCCACGAAGTGCTCGACGGTGCCCGCTCCCCCACTCGCGATCAGGGGCACCGCGACCTCACGCCGCACGTCGGCGAGCATCTCCAGGTCGAACCCTGAGGTGGTGCCGTCGGCATCCATGGAGTTCAGCAGCACCTCGCCGGCGCCCAGCTCGACCGCCCGCCTGGCCCACTCGACGGCGTCGATGCCGGTCCCCCGGCGGCCGCCGTGCGTGGTCACCTCGTACCCGGACGGCGTCGGCGGCCCGTCCACCACCCGCCGCGCATCCACCGACAGCACCAGCACCTGGCTGCCGAACCGCGCAGCGATCTCGGCCACCAGCTCCGGTCGCGCGATCGCCGCTGTGTTCACCCCGACCTTGTCGGCCCCGGCCCGCAGCAGGCGGTCCACGTCCTCGACCGAGCGCACCCCACCCCCCACGGTGAGCGGGACGAAGACCTCCTCGGCGGTGCGCCGGACCACGTCGTACGTCGTCTCGCGGTTGCCCGAGGAGGCGGAGACGTCCAGAAAGGTCAGCTCGTCAGCGCCCTCGGCGTCGTACCGACGGGCCAGCTCGACCGGGTCGCCGGCGTCGCGCAGGTCGGCGAAGTTGACGCCCTTGACCACCCGGCCGGCGTCGACGTCCAGGCACGGGATGACGCGGACCGCGACCGTCACGACGACCCTCCCGCCACCCCGCCACGCGCGGCGAGGATGTCCACCACGAACACCACCGTCTGGTTCGCCAGGTCCTGGTCGGTGCCGGCGAAGCCCGAGTCCGGCGGCAGCACGAGCAGCACCTGGCTGCCCACGGTCTGCTCGACGATCCCGTCGTCCCAGCCTGACGGCAAGGACCCTACGCCGATCGGGAAGGCTGCCGGGAGCTTGCCCTGCGCCCACGTGGAGTCGAAGACCTTCCCGTCCGACCAGGTCACGCCGACGTACTGCACGGTGACCACCTGCCCGGCCTCGACCTGCGGACCGTCGCCGCGCAGCAGCGGCTGCGCCACGGCCTCGGTCGGGGGGTCCGTGGCGGGCACGGTGATCGTCGGCTCGCCGTACGGCCCCAGGGTGACCGTCGGCAGCCCCTCGCGCGGCGGGACCGGCTCGCCCGTGGCGCGGGTCGGGAGCACGTCGTAGACCGCGACCGCCGCCGGATAGCCGTCGCGTCCGGGCGCCACCTGCAGGATCCGGGCCCCGACGCGCTGCCCGTGCAGCGCGTTGTACAGGTCGGGCCCCAGCGAGTCCGGGGACATGGTGTACGCCCGCGGCTCGCCGCTGTACGTCTCGGCGATGAGCGACCCGTCCTGCGCGGACTCGGCGTAGAAGTCGAGCAGCACCGGTCGGTTGTCCGCCAGCTGCTCGCCCTCCCCCGGCGCGAGGACCTCGACGCGCTGCTTCGTCACGTCCAGCGGGGTGACGAAGTGCAGCTGCGGCGTGGCGCCCAGCTCCCCGCTGACCTGGATGTCGGCCGAGGGCGTGGCAGGTCCGGTGCAGGCCGAGGTCACCAGGGCGAGCGCGACCGCCGTCGCGGACAGCACGCGGGTCCACCGACGTCGTCCCACCTTCGCACCTCCCCAGTCTCGTCCGTCCGGTCCCGGCCGCGGGGCGGCCCGCGTCACTGTAGTCGGTGGCTCACCGCAGGCAGCGGTCGGGCACAGCGGGGCACCGGAGTCCTCACCGAGCCCTCACATCACATCGACTCGAGGAGCCGGTCCACCCGTTCATCGACGTTGGCGAACGGGTCCTTGCACAGGACGGTGCGCTGGGCCTGGTCGTTGAGCTTCAGGTGCACCCAGTCCACCGTGTAGTCGCGCCTGGCCTCCTGGGCCCGCCGCACGAAGTCCCCGCGCAGCTTGGCCCGCGTGGTCTGCGGCGGCACGGCAGTCGCCTCGAACGCCTCCACGTCGCTGATCACCCGCTCGACCAGGCCGCGCTGGGCGAGCAGGTGGTACAGACCCTCGGTGCGGGAGATGTCGTGGTACGCCAGGTCGAGCCGAGCGATCCTGGCGTCGTCCAGGGAGATCTGGTGCTTGGCCTGGTAGCGCTGGACGAGCCGGAGCTTGATCACCCAGTCGAGCTCGCGCTCCACGGCGGCCAGGTTGCCGCTGCGCACCGCCTCCAGGCCGCGACGCCACAGGTCCAGCACCCGCCCGACCTCCCCGGAGGTGTCCAGCTCCGCCTCGGCGAAGTCCCGCGCGCGCTGGTACAGCTCGTCCTGCACGTCCAGTGCGGTGGTGGTGCGGCCGGTGGCCAGCGTGACCGGCGCGGTGCCCGACAGGTCGTGGCTGATCTCCCGGATCGCCCGCATCGGGTTCTCCAGGCCCAGGTCGCGCATCGGCAGCCCGGCCTCGACCATGCGCAGCACAAGGTCGGTCGCACCGACCTTGAGCATCGTCGTGGTCTCCGACATCGAGGAGTCCCCGACGATCACGTGGAGCCGGCGGTACAGCTCGGCGTCGGCGTGCGGCTCGTCGCGGGTGTTGATGATCGGGCGGGACCTGGTGGTCGCGCTGGAGACCGACTCCCAGATGTGGTCGGCCCGCTGGGAGAGGGTGTAGATCGCGCCCCGCGGGGTCGGCAGCACCTTGCCCGCGCCGGTCAGGACCTGGCGGGTGATGAGGAACGGCACGAGCACGTCGGCGATGCGGCCGAAGTCGCCCTTGCGGCGCACCAGGTAGTTCTCGTGGCAACCGTAGGAGTTGCCCGCCGAGTCGGTGTTGTTCTTGAACAGGTGGATCGTGCCCGGCACGCCCTCGTTCGCCAGACGCTGCTGGGCGTCGGCCACCAGGCCCTCGAGCACCAGCTCGCCGCCGCGGTCGTGCGCCACCAGCTGGCGGATCGAGTCGCACTCGGCCGTCGCGTACTCGGGGTGGGAGCCCACGTCCAGGTACAGCCGTGAGCCGTTGCGCAGGAAGACGTTCGACGACCGCCCCCACGCGACGACCTTGCGGAACAGATACCTGGCGACCTCGTCTGCGGACAGCCCGCGGCCGGAGGGCACCGCGCACGTCACGCCGTACTCGGTCTCCAGGCCGAAGATCCGCTTGTCCACCCTCAGCCCCCGGCGGCCGCGAGCAGCTCCGCGACCACGTCGGCGCCCAGGCGCCGGAACGCTCGGCGCGGGCGGGCGCGGTCCAGCACGGCGACCTCGAGCTGCGCGGCCTCGATCGCGCGCGGCTCGTCCTCGCCCTGCGAGCCCAGCACGCCCACCGCGAGGCCGACCGCGGCGGCCAGGTCCAGGCCCTCGCGCCAGCCCTCCTCGAGCCGCGCGGCGAGCCGGTCCGCCTGACCACCCATCACCACGTAGCGGCGCTCGTCGGTGACCGAGCCGTCGTAGGACAGCCGGTAGATCTGGTCGTCGGCGGGCGTCGCGCCGACCTCCGCGACCGCGAGCTCGACCTCCAGCGGCTTGGACTCGGTGGTGAACACCGTGCCGAGGGTCTGGGCGTAGGCGTTGGCGAGCGCCCTCGCGCTGACGTCGGACCGGTCGTAGGAGTAGCCGCGCAGGTCCGCGTACCGGATGCCGGCCACCCGCAGGTTCTCGAACTCGTTGTACTTGCCGACCGCGGCGAACGCGATGCGGTCGTAGATCTCGGAGATCTTGTGCAGCGCCGCCGACGGGTTCTCGGTGGCGAACGCGATGCCCTGGTCGTAGCCGACGACGACCACCGACCGGCCGCGTGCGATCCCCTTGCGTGCGTAGTCGGCCCGGTCCTTCATCAGCTGCTCGGGCGAGACGTAGAACGGCATGCTCATCGCTGCTCACCCGCTTCCTGCCGACGCACGGCGTCGACGCGTTCGACCGCCGCGCCGAGCTCGGCGTCACCGACCGCGCGGTACCCGTCGGCGTCGACCACCGCGACCGTCGGCCACAGCCGGCGCAGCGGGTCGGGGCCACCGGTGGCCGCGTCGTCGTCGGCGGCGTCGACCAGCGCGTGCACGGCGACCTGCACCGCGTCGACCTCCGACAGCCGCGGCCGCCACAGCTTCTTCAGCGAGCCGCGCGCGAACATCGAGCCCGAGCCGACCGCGTGGTGGTCGGTCTCCTCGTAGCGCCCACCCGTGACGTCGAAGGAGAAGATCCGCCCCGCGCCGCGGTCCAGGTCGAACCCGCCGAACAGCGGGACGACGGCCAGGCCCTGCATCGCCAGGCCGAGGCCACCGCGCACCATGGTGGCCAGGCGGTTCGCCTTGCCGTCCAGGGAGAGCAGCGTGCCCTCGATCTTCTCGTAGTGCTCCAGCTCGAGCTGGAAGAGCCGGACGAGCTCCAGGGCCAGGCCGGCCGTGCCGGCGATCCCGATCACCGAGTAGTCGTCCGCCTGGTGCACCTTCTCGATGTGCCGCGAGGCGATCATCGAGCCTGCCGTCGCCCGCCGGTCGCCCGCCATGACCACCCCGCCGGAGTACTGCAACGCGACGATGGTGGTGCCGTGCGGGCTCGCCGGGGCCTCACCGGCGGGCAGCGCTCGGCCGCCGGGCAGCAGCGTCGGGTCGTGCGAGGCGAGGAACTCGACGAACGAGGCGCTGCCGGGTGTCGTGAACGACCGCGGCAGGCGGCCGGGGGCGTCAGGCATCGACGATCACTGACCGCCCTTCTGGACGAACCCGCGCACGAACGACTCGGCGTTGGACTCCAGCACGTCGTCGATCTCGTCGAGCAGGTCGTCGACCTCGGCGGTCTGCGCACTCGGAGCAGACGCGGGCGGCGGGGTGGCGTCCTCGTCCGGCTCGTGGTCGTCGCGGCGGGCGCGATGCTGCTCGGTTGCCATGGCTGGCCTCCTCTCGACGGGCGGACCGGCGTGGACGGCCCGGTCGACCGGGCCGGTCTGCCGGTCCCTGCTCCGATCCTAGGCGCGCAGGGTGACGACCCGCGCTCGGGGCCCGGTCGCCGGACGGCGCGCGGGCCCCGGCCACCCAGCTACGCGCGCGGGCCCCGACCACCCCGCGACGCGCCCGCACCCTCAGCGCGGGACCAGTCGGCGCACCAACGTCGCGGCGTCCGGGCTGGTGCGCAGCAGCTCGCCGACGTGCGCCTTGGTGCCCCGCCACGGGTCGCGCAGCGGGATGCGCTGCAGGGTCGGCAGGCTCGGCACGTCCAGCACCACCGAGTCCCAGCTCGCGGCCCGCACCGCGTCGGCGAACCTGCGCACCACGGTGCCGCGGAAGTACGCCCGGGTGTCCTCCGGCGGCTCGTGCACGGCACGCTCGACCTCCTCGTCGGTGGTCAGCCGCTCCACCGCACCGGCCGCGACCAGGCGGTGGTACAGGCCTCGCTCGGGCCGCACGTCGGACCACTGGAAGTCCATCGCCGCCAGGCGCGGGTGGTCCCAGGCCAGGTGGTCCCGCCGGCGCATGCCCTCCAGGATCCGCAGCTTGGCCACCCACTCGACCTCACGGGCGCACAGCGCCGGGTCACGGCCCAGCCGCTCCAGCACCGAGGCCCACCGGTCCAGCACCTCGTCCGCCTCCGGGTCGTCGACCCGAGCGCGCACCACGTCGAGCACCGCCCCCTGGACCTCGAGTGCGGTCATCCGGCGCCCGTCGGCCAGCTCGACAGGGGCGGTCAAGGTCGGGTCGTGGCTCACCGCGTGCACCGCCGCCACCGGGTCCGCCAGCGTCAGGGTCGCCAGCTCGGGCACGCCGTCCTCGCCGGCCTCCTCGAGCACGCCGAGGAGCAGGGACGTCGTCCCCACCCGCAGCCAGGTCGCGACCTCGAGCATCGTCGCGTCGCCGAGGATCAGGTGCAGGCGCCGCCAGCGGGTCCGGTCCGCGTGCGGCTCGTCGCGGGTGTTGACGATCGGGCGCCGCAGGGTGGTCTCGAGCCCGATCTCCGCCTCGATGTAGTCGGCGCGCTGGGACAGCTGGAAGCCGGGCTGCTGACCGTTCTGGCCCAGGCCCACGCGCCCCGCGCCGGCGAACACCTGACGCGTGGCCAGGAACGGCATGAGCTGGGCGGCGAGCACGCCGAACGGCAGGGATCGGTCGACCAGGTAGTTCTCGTGGGTGCCGTACGACGCGCCCTTGCCGTCGACGTTGTTCTTGTACAGCACGATCTCGGGCAGCGCCGGGCTCTCCGCGCAGGCCCGCACCGCCGCGAGCATGACGCGCTCGCCCGCCTTGTCCCAGACCACCGCGTCCCGGGGCGAGGTCACCTCCGGCGAGGAGTACTCCGGATGGGCGTGGTCGACGTACAGCCGTGCGCCGTTGGACAGGATCGACGTGGCCGCCCCGGGGTCGTCGTACTCCTCGGCGACCGGCCGCTCCATCGACGCGACGTCCAGGGCGTCGTCGGCCGGGGCGGCACCGGGCGCCGGGTGCTCGGGCTCGTCGGTGAGCATCGAGGGGTGCGCCGCCGCGCGGGCCAGGCGGAACCCGCGCGCGTCCGCCAGCGGGTCCTCGTCGGCGTAGTCCCACCGGGCGCGTGACCGGGCGTGCACCGCCGCGTAGACGCTCACCACGTGGCTGGACAGGAGCATGGGGTTGGCCTGCGGGCGCCCGGGCTGCAGGACGCCGTACTCCGTCTCGATCCCCATGACCCGGCGCACGCTCACCGCGCCAGGCTACTGGCGCCCGCCGAACGGACCGCGCCGCGGCCACGGCAACCGCCACAGATCAGGGAGGACCCTGATGACCACGGCCCTCGCACACCTATACCGTCCGGACCGTGGACACCGGAGCGACGAGGCGGACCCGCCTGGCCGCCGTGGTGCTGGTGACGAGCCTGTCCATCGCGCTCGCCGAGGTGAGCATCGGATCCGCCCCGTGGGGCCTGCTCGACCCGGCCATGTGGGTCCTGCTGGTCCCCGTCTACGGCACCCAGGTGCTCCTGCTCGCCTCGATCGTCCTGCGGCGCAACCCGCGGCCGACCCTGACGGCACTGTGGACGGCCGGCGTCATCATGGGCCTCTACGAGTTCTATGTGACGCGCGTGCTGTGGGACGCACCCTGGGACAGCACGACGCCCCTCGGCCCGGTCGACCTGCCGACCCTGATCGTGGTGGCCGGCTTTCACCACCCCTTCGTCTCGACGATCCTGCCGCTCGTGCTCGCCGAGCAGGTCCTGGTCCGCGAGCCGCGTCTGTGGGGTCTCCTGCCGCGTCGGCTCCGCTCGTTCGGTCCACGACGCGTGTGGGGCGCCACGGTGCTGGTCGGCGTCGTGGCGGGAGGCTCGCACGGCCCCATGGGCGCGGTCACGGTGGCGTCGCTCGGGCTCACGGCGCTCGCGATCTGGGCCGTGGTGGCCTGGGCGGCGCGGGTTCCGCGCGTGGAGCACCTGGGCGAGGCGTTGCCACAGCGCGGCGGCTACCTGGCCCTGTGGCTCGTCACCGTGGGCTTCCTCGCCTTCTTCGTGCTGCTCGCCCAAGGCGGCGACGACCCGGTTAGCGGACCACGCCAGGCCTTCGCCCTGGGGCTGTACGCGGTCCTCGGCCTCGTGCTGGCCCGCAACCTGCGCCACTCCAACGACCCCGGGGTCGCCACGGTGCCGCGTTCGACCCGGTGGTGGGTGACGCACGTCGCCGTGGGCGTGGCCGTCGCCTCGGTGGCTGCGCTCACCACGTCGACCAAGATCGTCGCGCTCGCGGTGATCTGGGGCGCCGGCGGTGCACTGGCGCTGGTCATGACCGGCGCCGCCCTCGTCGGGGCGCTGCGCCGGACCCGAGTCGCACCGCGAGCCGGTGACGTGGCTACAGGTACTGGCCCGTCGGGTTGACCGTCTCGATGGTGCGCGAGCTCTCCTTGCCGGCCTTGCCCTGGACGATCGTGCGGATGAACACGATCCGCTCGCCCTTCTTGCCCGAGATCCGGGCCCAGTCGTCGGGGTTGGTGGTGTTGGGCAGGTCCTCGTTCTCGTGGAACTCGTCGATGCACGCGGTGAGCAGGTGATCCACCCGCAGCCCACGCTGGCCGGTGGCGAGGAAGTCCTTGATCGCGGTCTTCTTCGCACGGTCGACGACGTTCTGGATCATCGCGCCGGACGCGAAGTCCTTGAAGTACAGGACCTCCTTGTCGCCCGAGGCGTAGGTCACCTCGAGGAACTCGTTGTCGGTCGACTCGTCGTACATCCGCTCCACGGCGCGCTCGACCATCCCGCCGACGGTCGCGTCCCGGTCGCCGTCGTGCTCGGCCAGGTCGTCGGCGTGCAGCGGCAGGTCCGGGGTCAGGTACTTGGCGAAGATCTCCTTGGCGGCCTCGGCGTCGGGCCGCTCGATCTTGATCTTCACGTCGAGGCGGCCCGGCCGCAGGATCGCGGGGTCGATCATGTCCTCGCGGTTCGACGCCCCGATGACGATGACGTTGTCGAGCCGCTCCACACCGTCGATCTCGGCGAGCAGCTGCGGCACGATCGTGGTCTCGACGTCGGAGGAGATGCCCGTGCCGCGGGTGCGGAACAGCGACTCCATCTCGTCGAAGAACACCACGACGGGCGACCCCTGGGACGCCTTCTCCCGGGCACGGGCGAAGATCAGCCGGATGTGACGCTCGGTCTCCCCGACGTACTTGTTGAGCAGCTCCGGACCCTTGACGTTGAGGAAGTACGACGTGCCCGGCTTGCCGTCCGGCGTCCGGCCGCGGGTCTCGGCCAGCGACCGGGCCACGGCCTTGGCGATGAGCGTCTTGCCGCACCCGGGCGGGCCGTAGAGCAGCACGCCCTTGGGCGGGCGCAGACCGTGCTCGCGGAACAGCTCGGGGTGGGCGAACGGCAGCTCGACCGCGTCGCGGATCTGCTCGATCTGCGCGCCAAGGCCGCCGATGTCCTCGTAGTCGATGTCGGGGACCTCTTCGAGGACGAGCTCCTCGACCTCGGACCTGGGGATCAGCTCGAACACGAAGCCCGAGCGGGAGTCCACCGTCAGCGCGTCGCCGACGCGCACGGTCGCCGACAGCAGCGGACCGGCGAGGCGCACCACGCGCTCCTCGTCGCCGCGGCCGACCACCAGGGCACGGTCGGGCTCGAGCAGCTCCTTGACGGTGACGATCTCACCGACCTGCTCGTAGGCACCGGCCTCGACGATGACCATCGCCTCGTTGAGCCGGACCTCCTGCCCGGCGCGCAGCACCGAGACGTCCACGCCGGGACCAGCCTGGACGTGCAGCTTGCGCCCCTGCTGCACCACCACAGCGGTGTTGCCCTCGCGCGGGAGGAGGAAGGTCGCGAACGTCGCGGGAGGCCGACCGAGGTCGTCGATCTGGCTCTGGAGCTCGACGATGCGGTCCCTCGCGGCACGCAGCGCCTCGGCCAGCCGCTCGTTCTTGGCGGCCAGCGCAGCGGCCTGACGGGCGGCGTCGCCGGCCTGGCGGGCGTGCTCGGCGCGCTGCTGCGCTCCCGGCCAGGGTTGGTTGGCGCCCTCGCCGGCCGGATCACGGTGGTCCGGTGTGTGGGTCATGGTGCCTCCCGCTGCAGGTCCTCCCACGATAGGTCGCGTAGCGGGGAGAGTCGCGGGCAAGGGGCCCCGCGCGCCGGGTCGTCTCAGTCGGTGGCCACCGGCGGCGCGTCGGCGGGGGGCGGAGCAGCGCCGAGGTCGCGGCGGACGCGACGCACCTTCTTGTCGGAGATCTCGCGCTCGCCAAGGTCCTCCGGGGTCCACTCGCCCGGCGGGTAGGCGCCCTTGGCGGGCCGGCGGATGCGCTCGGGCACCGCCACGCCGTCGGCCATCCGGCGGGTGGTGAGCAGGAAGCCGGTGTGGGCGATCATCCGGTGGTCCGGTCGCACCGCGAGCCCCTCGAGGTGCCAGGTCCGGACCATCGACTCCCAGGCGGTCGGCTCGATGAACCGGCCGTCGGCACGCAGGTCCTCGGCCAGCCGGGACAGCTGGGTGGTGGTCGCGACGTAGCAGGTCAGCACCCCGCCCGGGGCCAGCGCGTGGGCGATCGCACCGATGTTCTCCCAGGGCGCGAGCATGTCGAGCACCACCCGGTCCACGCTCGCGGCCGGCTCGGCCACGAGCGCGTCGGCCAGGTCGCCGACGGTCAGCCGCCAGGCCGGGTGCGGGGCACCGAAGAACGCCTCGACGTTAGCCCGCGCGATCGCCGCGAAGTCCTCGCGCCGCTCGACCGAGTGCAGCACCCCGCCGTCACCCACCGCCCGGAGCAGGCTCATGCTCAGCGCACCTGAGCCGACGCCGGCCTCGACCACCCGGGCCCCGGGATAGATGTCCCCCATCGTGACGACCTGCCCGGCGTCCTTCGGGTACACCACCTGCGCGCCGCGCGGCATGGACATCACGAAGTCGCTCAGCAGTGGCCGCAGGGCCAGGTACTGCACCCCGCCCGACCCGGTGACCACGCTGCCCTCGCTGGCACCGATCAGCGCGTCGTGGTGGAAGTAGCCCTGGTGGGTGTGGAACGAGGCGTTCGGCGTCAGGGTGATGGTGTGCAGCCGTCCCTTGGGGTCGGTGAGCTGCACGCGCTCGCCGGCGCGGAAGGGGCCGCGCCGCTGCTGGGCGCCGGTGGGGTGGGTCACGGCGCCCGAGTCTGCCGTCGCAGCGGGCGGGGGTCCAGCCGGCTCAGCCGTCCGCGCCCCGCAGGGCACGCACCACGTCGGTCGCACGCAGCAGCCCGATCACCGCGCCGTCCGGCGCCACGACGGCCATCACCGGGGATCGCGCGGCCGCCTGGCGCACCGCCTCGACGGCGTCCCGGCCGTCCAGGCCCACCGGGACCCGCGCCTCAGGGGGCAGCGGGGAGGCGGCAGCGCTGAGCGGTGTCGCGGCGCGCAGGTGCATGGGGATGGCCGCCGACGCCGCGCCGTCCAGGTACCCGATCGGCTGCCCCGACGGGTCGACCAGCACCACCCCGTGACCCGGCGGTGCGGCGTCGGCCGCCGAGACCGGGGCATCGGCCGCGAGGAGCACGGCGGGCATGGTCAGCCCGGCGATGGACAGCTGCTCGAGTGCCTCCTCGACGCTCGCCCCGGCGATCGCCTGGCTCGCACCGGTCCAGATGAACATCGCGATGAGGGCCGCCCACAGCACCTGGGTCAGGTCGACGCCTCCGGTCAGGGCCGGTGCGAGCGCCCACGCGGCGATGGCCACGGCGACCATGCGCCCGACCCAGCCGGCGACCCGGGTCCCGGTCGCCCGCCGGCCGGTCAGGCCCCAGACCCCGGCCTCCAGGACGCGCCCGCCGTCGAGCGGCAGCCCGGGCAGCAGGTTGAGCGCCGCGACGAACCCGTTCGTCACGGCCAGGGCGAGGATCAGCGCCTCGAGGGGACCCTGGCCCGGGAGCACGCGCCACACCCCCCACGCGACCGCGCCCAGGGCGAGGTTGGTCAGGGGCCCGACCACGGCGACCACCGCCGAGGGCCCGGCCCCTGGCGCCCGGTCCGACAGCTCGGTGTGGCCGCCCAGCAGGGTCAGCGCGATCCGGTGCACCACCATCCCGTAGCGTCGCGCGGCGGCCGCGTGCGCCAGCTCGTGCAGGAACGTCGACACGAACAGCAGGAGGACGGCGGACAGCGCGAGCAGCCAGACGAACGCCGAGCTCGCGCCGGGGGCGAGACGCTCGGCGAACGGCAGCAGCAGCAGCGTCAGGACGACGGCCGCGACCAGCCACCCGGGCGAGAGCACCACCGGCACCCGCCAGATGTGCCCGACGACCCACCCTCGCTGCCGGGACGGTTCGCTCACCGCCCCACCCTAAGGGCGTCGGCCGCGCACCTGCCCGCCGGGACGTCGGTGCCGGGACGTACGCTCGCGGACGTGGAACCCACCGTCGCACCGGAGCCCGCCCTCGACCCGGAGAGCCTCGAGCCCGAGGAGGAGCGCCCGCGCCTGCCCGGCCTGTCGCCGTCGCGGGCGTCGGACTACCAGCAGTGCCCACTGCTGTTCCGGCTGCGCGTCATCGACCGGCTGCCCGAGCCGCCGAGCCCGGCAGCGCTGCGCGGGACGCTGGTGCACGCGGTGCTCGAGCGGCTCTTCGACCGGCCCGCGGGCCAGCGCACCCCGGACGCGGCGGCGGATCTGCTCGCACCTGTGTGGGCCGAGCTGGTCGCGGCAGACCCGCGCGCGACCGAGGTCCTGGACGAGGGCGGCGAGGACGGCTGGTTCGCCGCGGCTCGGGCTCTGCTGGAGACCTACTTCACCCTCGAGGACCCCAATCGCCTCGAACCCGCAGAGCGCGAGCTCCCGGTCCGTCTGGTGACCGAGGGCGGCTGGGAGATGCGGGGCATCGTCGACCGCCTGGACGTCGCCCCCAACGGTGCCGTGCGGGTCGTCGACTACAAGACGGGGCGCTCACCGCGCGAGGGCTTCGAGTCCAGCGCCCTGTTCCAGATGCGGTTCTACGCCTTGCTGCTCTCCCGGCTGCGGGGTCGGGTGCCGGACATGCTCCAGCTCGTGTACCTGGGCGACGGCGTCCTGCTGCGCCACGTTCCTGACGAGCGCGAGCTCGCGGTGATCGAGCGCCGGGTCGCGGCGCTCTGGGACAGCATCCTGGACGCGGGGCGCCGCGGCGAGTTCGCGCCGCGCACCTCGCCGCTGTGCGACTGGTGCGCCCACCGGGCTCTGTGCCCGGCGTTCGGCGGCACGCCGCCCCCGCTGGACCCCGACGCCGTCGAGCGCGCGCTCGGCGTACGGCCCGAGAGCTGAGGCTCGGCACGCACGTCGTTGCGTCGCGGCCCGCCGTCAGTCCGCCTGGGCGGCCAGCAGGTCGAGATCCTCACCGGCGACGATCCTCGCCAGCTCGGCCAGGCCGATCCCGGCGAGCGTCGGCACCCGACTGAGTCCCGGCCGGGGCTCCACCGGCACCATGTGCGGCACGCCGAGTGTCCGAGCTCCTGACGCCATCGCCGAGCCGATCCCCGGCGGCGAGTCCTCCAGCGCGACGCAGCGGTGTGGTTCGACCCCCAGCTCCGCCGCGGCACGCAGGTACGGCTCGGGGTGCGGCTTGCCGTGCTCGACGTCGTCCCCCGTCACCACGACCCTGAAGGCTCCCGCCGGTGCCTTGGCGACCACCGCGTCGGCCAGCCGCCGGTAGGACATCGTCACGAGGGCGCACGGGACGCCGGCTGCCGCCAGCTCGGCGAGCAGGTCGAGCACGCCCGGCTGCCACGTGATCCGCTGGTCCAGGCCTGCGGCGACGATGTCGACCAGAGCGCTGACCAGGTCCGGCGTGGGCAGCGCCACACCACGCTCGACCAGCATCTGCGCGTAGCGTTCGAGGGGCATCCCCACCAGCTGGGCCGACAGCTCCGGCCCCCACGGCACGCCGTGCCGCTCGGCGATCGCGGCCTCGGCGGCGAACCACAGCGGCTCGGTGTCCACCAGGGTGCCGTCCATGTCCCAGAGCACCGCGGCGGGCAGGGCAGGGCGGTCGGCTGTGGCCATCGCGTCAGTGTAGGGATCGCGCCGCGCGGGGGTGCGGGATCGGCGCTCGCGGCGGCAGCGCCTACGCTGGTCGGCATGAACGCGCCCCAGCCGCCCGACGCCCTGAGAGGCGCGGTGATGATCGCCGCCTTCGAGGGCTGGAACGACGCCGGGTCAGCCGCCTCGCAGGCCGTCGTGCACCTGCACCAGGCCTGGGACGCCGAGCAGGTCGACGAGCTGGACCCCGAGGAGTACCACGACTTCCAGGTCAACCGCCCGCAGGTCGCGACGGACCCCGACGGGGTGCGCCGGATCACGTGGCCGGTGACATCGATCGCGGTGGCGGAGCGCCCGTCGGACGGCACCGAGCTGGTCCTGGTGCACGGGATCGAGCCGTCGATGCGCTGGCGCAGCTACTGCGCGGAGCTGCTGGACGCCGCCGAGCGCCTCGGCGTCACCACGGTCATCACGCTGGGCGCGCTGCTGGCCGACGTCCCGCACACCCGGCCGATCCCGATCACCGTGACCAGCGACGACGCCGAGATCCGCGCTGCGCTCGACCTGGACCGCAGCACCTACGAAGGGCCGACGGGCATCGTCGGCGTGCTGGCCCACGAGGCCAGGGAGCGGGGCATGAGCACCCTGTCGATGTGGGCGGCCGTGCCGCACTACGTCGCCCACCCGCCGTCGCCCAAGGCCACCCTGGCTCTGCTCACCAAGATCGAGGAGCTGCTCGGCGAGGCGATCGACGTCGGCGAGCTCCCCGAGGACGCCGAGGCGTGGCAGAACGGTGTCGACGAGCTCGCCGCCGAGGACAGCGAGATCGCGGAGTACGTCCAGCAGCTCGAGGAGGCCAAGGACACCGCGGAGCTGCCCGAGGCCAGCGGCGAGGCGATCGCTCGCGAGTTCGAGCGCTACCTGCGCCGCCGCGACACGCCCGGCAGCTGACCGCAGCCGCCGCAAGAACGTCGGGCGTCGCGACACACACCGTGAGGACCGTCGGGTCCCGCGGAGAGGTCGAGGGGGCGCGCATGGCACGGGGCATGCGACGCGGCGCACGGATGACGCGCGCGCTCGCGTGGTGCGCCGCGCCGGTCCTGCTGACGGCCGGCCTCGCGGCGTGCGCGGGCGGTGGCGCCGACGTGGGGGTCGCGGACGGCTACGCGGGCTTCCCGTCCTGCCTCGACGCGCCGACGATCACGGCCGACGCGGCGCTGTACCGCGACGAGCCCCGGTACGGCAACGCCGACGCCCTCGTGGCGCAGGTGAGCGCATGGGCCTCCGGCGAACCAGGCTTCGCCCAGCTCTGGCTGGACCGCGACCACCACGGCTGGGTGACCGTCGGGTTCGGACCCGGCAGCGATGTCGCCACTCTCCAGGGGCAGGTGGCCGCGCGGTTCCCCGGTGAGGGCGTGGTCGTGGTGGCGGTGCCGCGCACGCTCGCCGAGCTCGAGGCGCTGGGCGAGCGAGTCCGGGTCGCGCTGACCGAGGCGGGGACCCGGACCATGGCTCTGTCGCCCGACGTGCCTCGGGGGCTGCTCCAGGTCTCGGGCGTCGTCGCCTCCCCCGAGGCGGACGCGGCGCTACGCACGTTCGCCGGCGAACCGCTGTGCGTGGACGCGGTGGACCCCGCCCGGCTCGTCCCCGAGGGCGAGCAGGCCGACGGCGGCGAGAGCTGGCGCCTGCTCGGTCACGCGGAGGGCACCGGGGAGCCGTACCGCACGGACGTGGCGACCACCGACGCACAGCTGGCCGCGCTCTGGCAGGAGTCGGGTCTGGCCGGCCCGGCCCCCGAGGTCGACTGGCACCACGAGATCGTCGTCTGGTTCGGTGCCGTCTACGGCAGCGGCTGCCCCGTCCGACTCGACGGGGTCGTGGTCGACGGCGCGACGCTGCACGGCACGCTCGTCGTGCCGGGCTCCGGCCCGCAGACGGGGTGCAACGCCGACGCGAACCCGCACTCGTTCGTCGTCGCGGTCCAGCGCACCCTGCTGCCCACCGGTCCGTTCACGGTCCAGCTCGACGCGCAGGCTCCCCCGCCCGGCGCACCGCAGGAGCGCACCCTGGTCGACGTCGATCTCTCGCGGCCCGACGCCGTGGCCACCGACGCGCAGATCCACCGCGACCCGAACGCCGGTCCGCAGCCCGGCCCGCTGGTCGAGGACGGCTACCGGGGCATGCCGCCGACCGGCGCCCGCTACGTCTGGAACCCGCGACCGCAGTGCCAGGGCACCGTCGTCGGCCCGATCGACGGCTCCCTGTGGCGACTGGCCGATCACGAGGCACCCTGGGCCGAGAGCCCCGGTCAGGAGCTGGAGCTCTTCCCGATCGGCCGCGACACGATCGTGATGTCCAGCCCCGGGATGGACTACTCGTTCGTCCGCACGCCGGACTCGGTCTGCACGTCCTGAGGCGGCTCTGCCGCGACGCCGACCGGGCGCCTCAGAGCCGGATCCCCAGCAGTGCGTCCACCGCCCGGGCGACCACGCCCGGCGCGCCCTCGACGTCCCCGCCCAGGGTCAGCGACGTCGACGCCCAGCTGTCCACCGCGGCCAGGGCACGAGGGGCTTCGAGGTCCTCGGCGAGTGCCGCACGGACCTCGGCCAGCGTCGCGGTCGCGTCCGGGCCGCCGTTGCCGGAGACCGCGGCGCGCCAGGTGGTCAGCCGCTCGGTGGCGGTCGCGAGGACCTCGTCGTTCCACTCCCAGTCCTGCGAGTAGTGGTGGGCGAGGATCGCCAGGCGCACCGCCATCGGGTCCACGCCCTCAGTGCGCAACGTCGACACCAGCACGAGGTTGCCCAGCGACTTGCTCATCTTCTCCCCCGCCAGGGCGACCATCCCGGCGTGCAGCTGCACCCGGGCGCCCTGCCCACCGAGGGCCTTGGCGTGGGCGGTGCTCATCGCGTGGTGCGGGAAGCACAGGTCGCGGCCGCCACCCTGCACGTCGAACGCGTCGCCCAGCGCCTGCTCGGCGATCACCGTGCACTCGATGTGCCAGCCGGGCCGCCCGGAGCCGAGCACACCGGCGTCCCACGCCGGCTCGCCCGGGCGCTCGCGCCGCCACAGCGCGGGGTCCAGCGGGTCGCGCTTGCCGGGGCGGGCCGGGTCACCGCCGCGCTCGGCGAACAGCGCCACGGTGGCGTCGTGGTCCAGGCCGGGAACGAGCTCCACCTCCGGGGCGTGCGCGTCGGCGTAGACGTCGCCGAGCTCGGGGTGCGCCCCTCCGGCGCCGGGCTCCAGCGGCACGCGGTAGGCGAGCCCGCGGTCGAGCAGCCGGGTGACCGCGTCGGCCACCAGCGGGATCGCCTCGACGGCGCCCAGGTACACCTGGGGTGGCAGGACAGCGAGCGCGGTCATGTCGTCGGCGTACAGGGCGGACTGCTCGGCCGCCAGGGTCGCCCAGTCGACGCCCAGCGCAGCGGCCCGCTCGAGCAGCGGGTCGTCCACGTCGGTCACGTTGGACACGAAGCGCACCTCGAGCCCCTCGTCGAGCCACGCACGGTGCAGCAGGTCGAAGGCGACAGCGGTGGCCGCGTGGCCCAGGTGGGTCGCGTCGTAGGGCGTGATGCCGCACACGTACATCCCGGCGACCGGGCCGGTCGCGGCGGGCACCAACGTCCCGTCCAGGCCGCGAACCCGGACCTGAAGGCCTCGGCCAGGAAGGAGAGGGACGGAGGGCGCGGGCCAGGTCTGCACGCCGGAAGCCTAGTGTCCTGGCCTGCGGGCCCGCGGTCGCAGCGTTCCGCCGGGCATCGTGGGTGCGGGCAGCCGGGACAGCCGGCCCGGGTAGCCCACGACGTCACCGAACCGCGCCGAGCCTGCCTGCCACGCCTCACGCAGGGCGACCACCTCGTCGTGGTCGCGGCCGATGAAGTTCCACCACATGACGATCTGCTCGGGGTACGGCTCGCCGCCCAGCAGCAGGACGCGTGCGGCGACGTCCGCCTCTAGGCGCAGCTCGGCCGGGCCGGCGTCGACCACGCCGAGCTGCCCGGGCCCGAGCGCCGCACCGTGCCACCGGACCGTGCCGGCGTCGACCAGCACCGCGTGCTCGTGCGCCGGGTCCACCGGCACCGTCCACGCCGCACCCGCCTCGAGCTCCAGCTCTGCCCCCAGCAGCGGGGTGCGGGTGCGCACCGGCGACCGGTGCCCGCCCAGCTCCCCCACCAGCACCCTGGCCCGCACGCCGTCGGCCAAGGCCACCGGCGGCGCGGCGTGGTGCTGGAGCTCGCGCGGCAGGTCCCGGTCAGCCTCCGGCAGGACCACCCACAGCTGGACGCCGTGCAGCGTCGCGGTGCCGGCGGTGGACACCTCGGAGTGGGCGATCCCGTGGCCGGCCGTCATGAGGTTGACCTCGCCGGGCCGGACCACCACGTGCCCGCCGCCGCTGTCGTGGTGCTCGACCTCGCCGGCGAACAGCCACGTGACGGTCTGCAGGCCCGCGTGCGGGTGCGGCGGCACGTCCATACCGCCGGTGGTCGTGATCGGGTCGGGCCCGTAGTGGTCGACGAAGCACCACGCCCCGACGAACGAGCGCTCCCGGTGCGGCAACGTCCGCCGCACGTGCATCGCGCGCGGGCCACCCAGCGGTACGTCGCGCGGGTCGAGCACCTGCACGCCGCGCGCCGGAGCCGCCGGGCCGCACCGGACCTCGGAAGGCTCGCGCTCGCCGTTGCTCACGGACCGCCGGTGCCGTAGGGCTGCAGCACGCCGGTCACCAGCAGCACC
This sequence comes from Actinomycetales bacterium, assembly GCA_020444245.1. Taxonomy (GTDB): domain Bacteria; phylum Actinomycetota; class Actinomycetes; order Actinomycetales; family Cellulomonadaceae; genus Actinotalea. The sequence goes on along the minus strand of JAHLLI010000004.1, from coordinate 113,710 downwards.
AGCACCACGATCGCCAAGCCGATCCGGTAGACGACGAACGGCTGGTAGCTGTACGTGCTGACGACCTTGAGGAACCCGATGATCACCACGTAGCCCACGACGAACGCGATCACCGTCGCGAGCAACGTCATCGGAAGGCTCGGCAGCCCCTCGGTGCCCAGCAGGTCGATGTTCGTGACCAGCTGCTCGAACCCCGAGCCGAGCACGGCGGGGATGGCCAGCAGGAACGAGTACCGCGCGGCAGCGGACCGGGTGTAGCCCATCAGCAGACCCGCGGTGATGGTGCCGCCCGACCGGGACACCCCCGGGATCAGCGCCATCGCCTGGGCGAAGCCGTAGTACACGGCGTGCTTGCCGTTCAGCTTCTCCAGGCCGTCGCGCTTGGCGCCGACACGGTCCGCCCAGCCGAGGACCAGGCCGAAGACCAGCAGGGTCGCCGCGATGAGGTACAGGTTGCGGAACGCCGTGGTGATCGTGTCCTGGAACGCCAGGCCCAGCACCACGATCGGGACCGAGCCGAGCGCGATCCACCACGCCATCCGCGCGTCGGGGTCGCCCTCGCCCATCCGGGAGCGCCAGTCGGTCCCGCGCTTGCCGGTGATGGCACGCCACCACGCGACCACGATCCGGGCGATGTCGTGCCGGAAGTACAGCAGCACGGCGCTCTCGGTGCCGATCTGGGTGATCGCGGTGAACGCAGCCCCCGGGTCGGTGCTCCCGATGAGCTCCCCGACGATGCGCAGGTGCGCGCTGGAGGAGATCGGGAGGAACTCGGTCAGGCCCTGGACGAGCCCCAGCACTGTCGCTTCCCACCACGTCACGGGGGGTCACGGTACAGGCGCACGGGGGCCGAGGCGCGCCCACCCAGCTCGCATGCGAGCAACGGTGCGTCCTCGTACTGCCTGCAGTACGCAGCCGCGCACAGGTTCGCGTGCGAACAACGGTGTGCAGCGCCCCGTGGGCGGGCGGTGTGCGGGCCGCGGAGCGCCGTTCCCTTCTGGCGCCGCGGGCCGCGTAGCCTCGCGGACATGGAGGAACGAGTGCTCGGTACCACCGGGCTGCGAGTGTCGTCGGTGGGGCTGGGCACGCTGACCTGGGGTCGGGACACCGAGGCGGAGCCCGCCGCCGAGCTGCTGCGCAACTTCACCGATGCGGGCGGCACCCTCGTGGACACCGCGGCGTCGTACGGCGACGGTGCGGCCGAGCTCGTGCTGGGCGCGCTGCTCGGCGAGGTCGTGGACCGAGAGGACGTCGTGCTGTGCACCAAGGCGGGCGTCCGCCGCACGGCCAACGGGGCGGTCGCCGACACCTCGCGGCGCGCCCTGCTCGACTCGCTGGACGCCTCGCTCGCCCGGCTCCGCACCGATCACGTGGACCTGTTCTGCGTCCAGCAGCCCGACTCCGCCACGCCGGCCGACGAGGTCGCCGCGACGCTCGAGCACGTGCTGGCGACGGGGCGGGCCCGCTATGTCGCGCTCGCGAACCACCCGGCCTGGCGCACGGTGCGGGTGGCTGACCTGCTCGCCCCGCAGCGCCTCGCCGCGGTCCAGGTCGAGTACTCGCTGCTGGAGCGTGGCATCGAGCGGGAGGTCACCGCCGCCGCCCGCGAGGTGGGTGCCGGCGTGCTCGCCTGGTCACCGCTCGGCCGGGGCGTGCTGACCGGCAAGTACCGTCGCACGGTGCCGGCCGACTCACGCGCCGCGTCGGCGCACCTGGCCGGGTTCGTCGCACCGTACCTGGGTGCGACGACGGCGCCCGTGGTCGACGCGGTGCTGACCGCGGCCGAGGGCCTGGAGATCGCCCCGCTCGAGGTCGCGCTCGCCTGGGTGCTCGCCCAGGACGTCTCCTCGGCGATCGTGGGGGCGCGCACGCCTGCCCAGCTCGCCCCGGTGCTGGAGAGCACGGCCGTGCTCCCGCCGGAGATCCTCGCCGCGCTCGACGAGGTCAGCGCGCCGGCGCTCGGCTACCCCGAGCGCCGCTGACGCCGGGCGCTCAGCCACTGCGAGCCGGAGCGATGGACGTGTCGCGACAGGCCCGTCGAAGGCGCCGGCCCGGCGCTTCGTACTCCGGAACGACGTCCGGTCGTTCATCGAGTGCGTCAGCCGCGAGCTTCGGACAGCTCGATCAGGTGGCCATCGGGATCGCGTAGGAAGCAGCGGACCTCTGCGCCCCAGTCGTACGGCGGAGTGAGGAACTGGGCCCCGCGCCGAACGAGCACGTCGTAGGCGCCCCGGCAGTCGGCCACCCGGAGCGTGATCGCCGCGCTCACCATGTCTGGATCGGTCGGCGGCGCGAGCGTGATGCCTGGCTTGTCCGCGGTCGGTCCACCACCGAGGACGAGCAGCAGCCACGCTCCGGCGAAGCGGAGCACCACGCTGGTTCCGCCGTACTCGCGGTACAGCTCGGCACCCAGCACCTCGGTCCAGAACTCCCGGGAGCGGACGACGTCGCTCACGACCAGGATCTGCGTCAGGGCCACGTCGGGGTCCGGGAACAACGAGGCGTCACGCTCTGCGGGGTCGGTCACGGCGAGGACTCCTCTGGATCGGACGCAGGCTCCGGCGTCGGCGGGATCAGGACATCGCAGCCAACCCTGACACGCGACTCCGGCGCGCGACGGTGCGGCATCAGCGGACGACGCTGTGCCGCCACGCCATCTGCGGGCAAGCCGTCGACGGTGGTGCGGGCGGCGGCCGACGCGGCGGAGCGTGTCGGAGGCCCGGACGGGCGTCCGCAGGGTGGACGGCCCCGCACGGATCGGCGTCTGAGCGCCGGCTCGCCGCGTGGGGTGCCGGGAGCCGCCGGCGACGGCGCGTCACCCTCGTGCACGTCGGCCATGACCGGGAACGGCGGCTCCCGGCACCCCACGCCTCGATCGGATCGGGGCTCGCCCGGAGGGTTCGACTCAGCGGATCACACCGTGCTGCCGGACTTGCCGTGCTGCCGGACTCAGCTCTCCTCGAGCTCCACGCCGTCGAGCGGGTCGAGGTCGACGTCGGTGTCGTCCTCGTCGTCCTCGTCGTCGTCCTCGTCGTCGTCCGAGTCGTCGTCCTCGTCGTCCGTCTCGTCGTCGGCGAGGTAGAAGGGGAGCGTCTCACCGTGCACCCGGACCATGGCGTCGTCGTAGACCTCGAACGCGTCGGCGAGCACGTCGTAGGCGTCATCGACCTTGGGGTCGTCGTCGGCCCGGCGCGTGGCCACCGCGTGGTAGTGCGCCTCGAGCGCTGCGAGCAGTCGGTCGAGCGCGGCGCGTGGGTCTACGGTCATGACCAGACCGTATCGCCGCGCGGTAGACAATGGCACCAGATACCGCAGGAGGGAGCCGTTGCGATGGCGGAGGGGCTCGAACCGGACGGGTGGCGGGCACGCGGTGCTCAGTACGAGTACCGCGTGCTGACGATCGATCAGCGGACCAGCAGGTCCGAGGCTGGTCGGCTGCTCACCGACGAGGCCGAGTACGGCCGATGGGAGCTGGCGCGCACACGCCTCTACGCCGGGGGTGCGCGAAAGGTGTGGCTCCGGCGCAAGATCATCCGGGTGCACCGGACGCTGTAGCCGGCGGCTCGCCCGACCGGCGCCGTCGCCGCCGTCGGGCCCCCAGGATCGCCACCGCGGCCAGAAGCAGGACGATCGCCACGACCGGGATCACCGTGCCGCTGGGACCCAGGTAGAGCGGCCCGATCCACACCCCGGGCATGTCCTGCGCGGAGTCGAGGTAGGCGGCGATGTCCGTCGCGTACGTGCCTGTGTCGTAGGACGCGGCCAGTGGGGCATCGAGGTAGGTCGGCCCGGACAGCGTGGTCAACGTGGTGCCCTCCAGGACGAACCATCGGGCGCGCCAGGGCTCCTCCACCAGGGCACCGGCACCGTCCCAGGCGAGCAGCGCCTGCGCCGCCGCGGCGTCGAAGTCCGACCCGGAGATCTCCATCTGCTGCGATGGTCGCCACACCCGGATCAGGCCGCGCGGGATCCCCGGGCTGGTCCACGCCGCGACCCACTCGGAGGGCTCGGCCAGTACGGGGGCGGTCGCGTCACCACGCGCGTAGGCGCGCGAGAACTGGTGCACCGCATGGGCGGGCCCGAACTCGATCGACGCGCTGACCGAGCCGGGGTCGTCGGGCGCGAGGGCCTGGGCCAACCACGCGACGCCCGCGGTCCGCAGCACCGCGTCGGCGGCCGCCTCGTCGCGATCCGTGGCGCTCGCACCCACGGCCGACCCGGCGAGCCCGCCGACCGCGAGCAGCGCCACGACGAGCACCCGCCACGCCCGCAGCACCAGCGCCGCCTCCCCCCGCGCGCCACGTCCTGCCATGGCGCTCGACCGCACGCTACGGGGCGCGGACCGCACCTGGGGCCACCTCGGCGATCCGACGCACCGCCGTGATCGTTTCGCAACGGCCCGGCGCCGTCAGCCCCGCGCTGGTGACCTAGCGGGGCGCGTCGTCGACGTGCTCGCGGACCAGCGCCGCGAGCTCGGCAGGGTGCGTGCTGGGCAGGAAGTGGCTGCCCGCGTCGATCGTGACGAGCCGCGCGGCCGGGATGTTCCGGTGCAGGAGCTCGGCGATCCGGAGCATCGCCGGATGGCCGGCGCCACCGCGGACGACCGTCGTCGGCACCTCGATCGACCGCAGCGTCTCGGCGTCGGGCTCGAACGGGGTGCCCGACGTCCAGTCCCGCACGTTGACAGCCGTCGTGGCCACGACGTACTCGCGGACCTTCGCCGGCATCGCGTCGAACGTGCCGGGCCCGCCGTAGAAGTCGATGACGCGCCCGGCCGCGTCGGCGCGGCCGGCGGCGACCTCCGCGAAGTACCGATCGGTCATCGCCGTGAACATCGCGTAGTGGTCCAGCTCTCCGAGCACCCGCAGCAGCCCGAGCGGGTTGGCCTCGACGAGCACCAGACCCGCGACGCCCTTCCGACCGGACACGGCGTGGGCCAGGGCGGCAAGCCCGCCGAACGAGTGCGCGACCACGTGCGGCGGCTCGCCGATCCGCTCGATGATCGCGTCGATCACCGCGGTCTGCTGGGCCATCGTCGCGTTGCCGTCGGGCCGGACCTCCGGCGTGGCTCCGTAGCCGAGCAGGCTCGTGGTCACCACGCGGTAGCGCTCCCCGAGGTGGCCCAGCACGTGCTTCCACCCGGCACCGGTGCCGAAGCTGCCCGGCAGGAAGAGCACGGCCGGACCTGCCCCGCTCTCGGCGTACTCGAAGCCGGCCACTCAGGCCACCGGCGTCAGCCCCCGGCGCGCCACGAGCGGGCCGATCTCCGGGTCACGACCGCGCAGCGCGCGGAAGAACGCCATCATGTCGCCGGAACCACCACGGGAGAGCAGCGCGGCTCGGAACCGCTCACCGTTCTCGCGGCTGAGCCCGCCGTTCTCGGTGAACCACTCGACGGTGTCCGCGTCCAGCACCTCCGACCACAGGTAGGAGTAGTACGCGGCCGCGTACCCGCCGCCGAAGACGTGCTTGAAGTACGTCGTGCGGTAGCGCGGAGCCACCGCCGGGACCGCGACGCCGACCTGCTCGAGCACCGTGGCCTCGAACGCCTCCACGGCGTCGACCTCGGCGGGCACGTCGGCCGGCGCGAGCCGGTGCCAGGCCTGGTCGAGCAGCGCGGCACCGAGGTACTCGGTGGTGGCGAAGCCCTCGTTGAACTGGCGTGAGGCCCGCAGTGTCTCGACCCAGGCGGCGGGCATCGGCTCACCGGTCTCGTGATGGACCGCGTAGTGCGCGAGGATCTGCGGCTCCCAGGCCCACATCTCGTTGACCTGGGACGGGAACTCCACGACGTCGCGCGGGACGTCGGTGCCTGACTGCGAGGGCAGCCGCACGTCGGACAGCAGCCCGTGCAGCGCGTGGCCGAACTCGTGGAACAGCGTGATGACGAAGTCCCAGGTCAGCAGGGTCGGCTCGCCGTCCGGCGGCTTGGGGATGTTCAGGTTGTTGACCACCACCGGCAGCTCGTCGAGCAGATGGCTCTGGTCGACCAGCGAGTTCATCCACGCGCCGCCCTGCTTGGACGCCCGCGTGTAGTAGTCGGCCAGGAACAGCCCGACGGGGTCTCCGTGCTCGTCGTGCACCTCGAACACCCGGACCTGCGGGTGGTACCCGACCAGGTCGGTGCGCTCGGTGAAGTCCAGGCCGTAGAGCTCGTGGGCGGCGCGGAACACGCCCTCGTGCACCACCCGCTCGAGCTCGAGGTAGGGGCGCAGCGCGGCGTCGTCGAGCGAGTAGCGCTCACCGCGCACGCGCTCGGCGTAGCGCGGCCAGTCCCAGCCCTCGAGCGTGGCGTCGGGCTCGTCGGCCCGCAGCGCCTGCTCGAGGTCGGCGGCCTCGACCCGGGCGTTCGCAGCCGCCGCCGGAGCCAGCGGAGCGAGCATCGCGTGCACGGCCGCGGCGGTCTTGGCGGTGCCGTCCTCGGCCACGTACGCGGCGTGGTGGTCGTACCCGAGCAGGCCGGCCCGCTCCGCCCGCAACCGGACCAGCTCGAGCAGCGTCGCGCGGGTGTCGTGATCGCCGCCGCGCATGCCGCGGGCCAGCGACGCCCGGTGCAGTCGCTCGCGCACGTCGCGACTCGCCAACGCGACCAGCTGGGGCTGCGTGCTGAACAGAGACAGCTCGAGCAACCAGCCCTCGTCGATCCCCCGGTCCGCGGCGGCCTGGCGCGCGGCCGCGACCTCGGCGTCCGAGAGCCCGTCGAGCTCGGCGGGGTCGGTGATCAGGACCGCGCTGTCGTTGGACTCGGCGAGCAGCTCGCGGCTGAAAGCGGCCTCGAGCGTGCTGATCCGCGCGTTGATCGCCTTGACCTGCTCCTGCTGGTCCTCGGGCAGCGCCGCGCCGGCCCGGATCAGGTCCCGGCGCAGGTGCTCGAGCAGGTAGGCGGCGTCGTCGGGCAGCTCGACCTCACCGGACCCGGCCCTGGCGGCCAGTGCCTCGAGCCGGTCGAACAGCCGCCGGTCGAGGTAGAGCGCGTCGTAGTGCTCCGAGAGCCGCGGCGCGACCTGCTCCTCGATCGCTTCCAGGCCCGGCGTGGAGTCCGACCCGACGATGTTCCAGAACGCGCTCGACACCCGGTGCAGCAGGCGCCCGGTGCGCTCGAGCGCGAGCAGGGTGTTCTCCTCGTCCGGCGCGGCGGGGTCGGTGAGGATGCGCTCGAACTCGGCGCGCTGCTCGGCCATCCCGGCCTCGAACGCGGGCAGGTAGTGCTCCTCGCGGATGGCGGCGAAGTCCGGCAGCCGGTAGGGCAGCGTCGAGGGCGCGGCGAACGGGTTGGCAGGGTCAAGGGACGCAGGCATGCCGCCATCCTGTCAGCCGTCGGCGAGGACTCGCGCGCGCAGTACGCCGGGCCGCGCGCGGGCATAACCTGGCCGGGACCAGGGAGACGGACATGGACTCCGGCAACAACCCCAGACCGACCACGCGGCCCCGACCCCGCCCGTGGGCCAAGGTGGTCTTCGACGCACCGAACTGGCTGTACGGCCACGGCCTCGGCTGGACTCTGGGCGGGCGGTTCCTCGCGGTGCAGCACGTCGGGCGGAAGTCGGGCCGCGACCTGACGACGGTGCTCGAGGTGGTGGTGCACGACCCGGTCACCGACGAGCGCATCGTCGCCTCGGCCTACGGCCCGACCGCCAACTGGTACCGGAACCTCCAGGAGCACCCCGCGACGCTGGTGCGCACCGGGCGCGCGGAGTTCGTGCCCGAGCAGCGGTTCCTCACGCCGGAGGAGGGCCGTGAGGTCGCCGAGCGGTTCGGGCGTGCGCACCGGTTCGAGGCCCGCGTCGGACCGCGGGTGATGGCCGCGATCGGCGCGGTGCCGGCCGGCACGTTCGACGACCCGGTCGAGATGTTCGCGTCCTTCCCGATGGTCGCCTTCCGGCCCGAGCACGGGCCCGTGCTGTGAGGCGTACGGCACCGGGCCGCGCGCACGCCGCGGCCCTCGAGGCGATGCCGACCTCCCAGTGGGCCACCTACCTCACCGAGCACTCCGGCCTGCCCGGCCCCAGGGCGAATCTCGAGCTGCTCGACGTCGTGGGCGACCTGGCCCCACCGGATCTCCTGCGCGCCTGGGCCGAGGACGCCGACGAGTACCTGGCGACGTGCGGCACCGCGGGACTGGGCCGGCTGGTCGATCGGGTCGACGACCGTGACGCGGAGCGGCTGCGCACCGCCGCGGACGACGGCCGGTGGCGGGTGCGCGAGGGCGTCGCGTTCGCGCTCCAGCGGATCGGTGACCGCGAGCCGGGGTTGCTCCGCGAGATCCTGGCCGCGTGGTCCGACGGCGGACCGCTCGTGCAACGGGCGGCGGCGGCAGGGGTGTGCGAGCCACGGCTCCTGCACGACCCCACGACGGTCTCGATCGCGCTCGACGTGCTCGACACCGCGACGGCAGCGTTGCGCGCCCTTCCTGAGACCCGACGCCGGGAGCCCGACGCCCGCACGTTGCGCCAGGGGTTGGCGTACTGCTGGAGCGTGGCGGTGGCGGCCGACCCGGCGGTCGGCCTGCCGCGCTTCGAGCGCTGGGCGCAGGACCCCGACCCCGACGTACGCTGGCTGGTCCGCCAGAACCTCACCAAGAGTCGGCTGACCCGCGCCGACCCCGCGGCGGTGGAGCGCCTGCGCGCCCTGGTCGGGTGAGCCCACGTCGGACCCGTGGTGGACTGGACCGGTGACCGCGACGTTCCGCAAGCACCGCTCGGGCGCCCCCGCCGGGTTCTTCGCGTGCGAGGCCGCGGGCCTGCGCTGGCTCGCCGCCGCCACGGGCGGCGCCGCTGTGGTCCGGGTCCTCGCGGTGCACGACGACGCCCTCGAGCTCGAGCGCCTCTCCCCCGCCGCCCCGGACGCCGTCGCCGCCGAGTCGTTCGGCCGCGCGCTCGCCGCCACCCATGCGGCCGGCGCCCCGGCGTTCGGCGCCCCGCCCGCCGGCTGGCGCGGCGACGGCTTCTTCGGGCCGCTGGACGAGCCGCTGCCGCTGCCCGCCGACCACCGTGACGCCTGGGGTGGCTTCCAGGCCGACCGCCGGGTGGACCAGGTGCGCGACCTGCTGGCGCGGCGCGGGGCCCTGTCCGGCAAGCTGCGCACGGACCTGGACCGGTTGGCCGGCCGGCTGCGGGACGGCGACTTCGACGACGGCCTGCCCCCGGCGCGCCTGCACGGCGACCTGTGGTCGGGCAACGTGATGTGGACCGAGCGCGGCGCGGTGCTCATCGACCCGGCGGCGCACGGCGGGCACCCCGTGACGGACCTGGCGATGCTCGCCCTGTTCGGCCTGCCGCACCTGGGCAGGGTGCTGGCGGCCTACGACGAGGCTGCCGCCCTACCCGACGGCTGGCGGGACCTGGTGGGCCTGCACCAGGTGTACCCGGTGGGCATGCACGCCGTGCTGTTCGGCGGCGGGTACGGCGCCCAGCTCGCCGAGCTGGTGCGCCGCTACGTGTGACGGCGCACGCCAGGCCCGGTCAACGCACGGCGCGGATCGGACCTTCGGGTGGCACCGGCGCCGCGATCGTCGTCGCGGGCCACGGCGCGACGGGCTCGCGGGGGTCGTCGCGCAGCAGCGTCCCGCCCCAGTCGTCGCGCCTGGTGCCCTGGTGGCTGACCCCGAGCCGCACGGCCGCCTCGAACCTGAACCCCGCCCGCCAGGCCACCCGCCACGAGGGCCAGTTCCCGGCGAATGCGCGCCACTCCACCTGCTCCAGTCGCGGGCCGTCCGGGGCGTCGAACGCCCAGCCCAGGGCGAGCAGCACCGCACGGTGCAACAGCCCGCGTCCACGCCCCTCGCGCGACATCCAGTAGCCGATCTCGGCCGAGCCGGGCGGGCGCATCGCCAGCCCGACCATGCCCCGGAGCGCCCCGCCCTCGCGGATCGCCCAGGTCGCGTGCCGGTTCTCCGACCACCCGGCGAGCACCCACTCGCGCACGAACCCTTCGGCGTGCTCGCGCTCGTACGGGCTCGGCACCGTCGTCCACGCCTGGATCTCGGGATCCTGGCACGCGTCGAAGATCGCGTCGACGTCCGCCTCGGTGGGCGGGCTCAGCAGCACCGCACCGTCTGTCAGCTCCACGGGTTCCACGACAGGCGACCCTAGGCCGTCGGGCCGGCGATCCGGGGCGAGGCCCGCCGGGAGAGGGTGGCCCGCCTCGCCCCGGACGCCCGCCTCAGCCGACCAGCAGGCCGGCCGGGTCCGTCACCGCGTAGCCGTGCGCCTGCGCCACCGCGGCGTTGAGCAGGGCCCCGTGGTGGGTGGTGAGGCCGCGGCGCAGCGCCTCGTCCTGCGCGAGCGCCGTGTGCCAGCCGGCGTCGGCCAGCCTGGACAGGTACGGCAGGGTCGCGTTGGTCAGCGCCGCGGTGGACGTGGCCGGGACCGCCCCGGGCATGTTCGCCACGCAGTAGAAGACCGACCCGTGCACCTCGAAGGTGGGCTCGGCGTGCGTCGTGGGCCGGGTGTCGGCGAAGCAGCCGCCCTGGTCGACGGCGATGTCCACGAGCACGGAACCCGGCTTCATCCTGGACACCAGCTCGTTGCTCACCAGCTTCGGCGCCCGTGCACCCGCCACCAGGACCGCACCGATGACCAGGTCCGCCTCGAGGACCGCTGCCTCGATGGCGTACGGCGTCGACGCGAGGGTGCGCACCCGGCCGCCCCACAGCGCGTCAAGCTCGCGCAGCCGGGGCAGGGACACGTCGAGCACTGTCACGTCGGCGCGCATCCCGACTGCGACCTCGATGGCGTGGTGGCCTGCGACACCGCCGCCCAGGACGACGACCTTGGCCGGAGCGACGCCCGGCACACCGCCGGGCAGCAGGCCACGCCCGCCCTGGCTGCGCATCAGGTGGTAGGCACCGACCTGCATCGACAGGCGGCCGGCGACCTCGCTCATCGGCGCCAGCAGGGGCAGCGAGCCGTCGGCGAGCTGCACGGTCTCGTAGGCGATCGAGGTGGTGCCCGCAGCCAGCAGCGCGTCGGTGCAGGCCCGGTCCGCCGCGAGGTGCAGGTAGGTGAACAGCACCTGGTCCCGACGCAGGTAGCCGTACTCCGAGGCGATCGGCTCCTTGACCTTGCACACCATCTCGGCCGCCCAGACCTGCTCCGCGGTGGGCACGATCGTGGCGCCCGCGGCCCGGTAGTCGTCGTCCGTGATCGCCGACCCGAGGCCGGCACCGGCTTCGATCAGCACCTCGTGCCCAGCGGCCACGAGCTGGTGCGCCCCTGCGGGGGTGACCGCGACGCGGTACTCGTGGACCTTGCGCTCGGTGGGAATCCCGATCTGCATCGCTGTCTCCGCTCGGTCTGCGGTGGATGTGCCCGACCTCACAAGTGTGTGGGAAGTTGCGTTTCGGGTGGGTAACAGGTTCATTCTGTTCGGTATCTTGGGTCAATGGAAGTCACTTCTTCGGGCAGCGGCACACGTCGGCCGACGTCGCCGAACAAAGTTCGGCGCCCCGCGCTCGACACCACCGACCGCGCCATCCTCCGTGTCCTTCGGGCCGACGCCCGCATCGCCAACAACGCCCTCGCCGACCGGGTGGGAATCGCCCCGTCGACGTGCCTGGCCAGGGTCAAGGCGCTGCGCGAGTCGGGGGTGATCCGCGGGTTCCACGCAGACATCGACCCGGCGGCCCTGGGCCACCAGCTCCAGGCGATGATCGCGGTCCGGGTCCAGGGCACCGCACGCGCCGCGATGGCCAAGCTCGGCCGCGAGCTCGCCGCCGTGCCCGAGGTGCTCGACGTCTACTTCGTGGCCGGGACCGACGACTTCCTGGTCCACGTGGCTGCGCGCGACACCGAGACGCTCCGCGGGTTCGTGGTCGACCAGCTCTCCGCCAGGCCCGAGATCTCCCACACCGAGACGAGCCTGATCTTCGAGCACCTGCCGGCAGACCGTCCGTCCCGCCAGCCCGGCCAGGAGCCCGCGGCTCGCGGGCGCTGACGGCCCTCGATCAGCCGCCGGACGGCGACCCCGCTTCCTCCGGTTCGGCCGACGCCCCCGCCTCCTCCGGCGCGGCGAGCACCTGCGCGACCACGAGCAGGACCGCCGCCACCGCGCCGACCCACAGGATCAGGCCACCGGTCAGCCGATCGGCGAGGACCAGGACCAGGCCCGCCAGCACGCCGATGCCCGCCCGAACCACCGTGAGGTGCCGCGCGAGCCACACCCCGACCGGCCCCTGACGGACCTGGGCGAGCACGCCGTTGCGGCCGGCCGCCTCCCCCGCCTTCGTCAGCGCCGCGCGCAGACCCCCGGCCGCGGCCGACCGCCCCGCGACCAACCCGACCAGGGCGATCACCAGTCCGAGGGCCAGCGTCGTCCGCGTCGCGAGCCGCAGGCCGGAGGCGACCTGGTCGTACACGGCCACCGCGGCATCGGGCCGGGCGACCTGGCCCGCCGCCGCCGCGGTGTAGACGCCGCGTCCCACGTTGATGCCCGCGCCGAGGATCACACCGGCCAGCGCGATCACGAAGCCCGACACCATCACCGTCCGGGGCCGGTCCCGAGCCAGCCAGACCGCGGCGCCCAGCAGAGCGAGCACGACCCAGACCATCGCCGTGCCCAGCAGGTCGATCGCCCGGTACAGGCCACGGAGCTTCACCAGGTCGCCGTTGGACAGCAGCGGGAAGCTCGCGGTGACGGCAGGCAGGCGGTCGACCAGGCCGAAGCCGCTGTCGGACAGGTTCTGGCGCACCACCTCGATGACGCTGGCCAGGTCCACACTGAGAGTGCCGCCCTCGTCGAGCTGCGCGATCGCGTCAGGGTCACCGCGCAGCACGGCGACCAGCTGCTCGCTGGCGGCCCGGTTCGCCTCCCGCCACGCCGTCGCGAACGCGTCCGAGCCGACCACCGAGGCCACGGCGGAGCGCACTCGGCTGCGCAGCGCGTCGATCAGGGGCCCGCCCAACGACCGCACCAGCAGCTTCACCGCCGGCGACAGGTCGGACTCGTCGAGCGCGTCGGAGGCGTTCTGCACCAGGGTGTCGACCCGGAGCGCGTCCGCGAGGGCCGTCGTGACGCGGTCCGTGATCGCGGCCTGCACCGCCGGGTCGTCGGCGAGCGGCGCCACGGTCTCGACGTAGCGGTCGGTGTCGGTGACCAGTCCACGAGCCCAGGCGAGGGTGACCGCGACCGGGGCGAGCAGCGCGGCGACCACGACCAGCACGACCACGGCCGCGGACCGCCCCCGACCGCCACGCCGACGAGGGGGCTCGGCGGACGTCCGCAGGGTGGCGTTCTCCGCCTCCAGGCTCGCGATCCTGGCCAGCAGCTCCTCATGGTCCGGCTCGTCGGCGGACGGCGTCCGTCTGGCGCGGGGCGGGCTCACCGGGTCAGCCCTCTGACGCGGTGTCGTGGGTCCGTCCGGTGACCATGGTGAGGGCGCCTCTCGGGTTGGCGGTGGCTAGATGATCTTCGGGAACGCGGCGAGGAAGCCCGCCCCCACGATGGCGAGGGTGACGGCCAGACCGAGCATGAACCACCGCATGGACGCGAGCTTGGGCCGCCCGGACACGGAGGTGAAGAACAGCACGAGGGCGAACAGCACCGTCAGCAACGTGTAGTTGTCGCCGCGCTGGTTGTTGCGCAACGCCGTCTGGAACAGCTCGTCGGCCCGGGCGTCGGCTTCCGCCGCCTCCTGCTGGCCGGGTGGCTGGTAGGCGTCGAGCGCGAAGGGGCTCTTCGGGGCGTCCGGGTTCTGCAGCGGCTCCATCGCGATCCACTCGTCGAACGCGGGCCGGAAGGCATCGCTGAAGCGCTCCTCGGCGAAGTCGGCGAGCACCTGGTCGTCCGAGGCGAGCGCCTGCACGTAGATGCCGAAGACGTCCAGGTCGTAGCCGCGCGCGGCGTTCGCCCGCTCGGCCTCCCTGGACGCCTCGATCCGCGCCGTCGACGCCTTGGAGAAGGAGATCGACATCTCGCCGCCCCACTTGCTCGACTCGAAGCCGCTCCAGGCGGTGAGCACGGCCGTGATCGACAGGATGACGACGGCGATGATGTCCCGGATCCGCTCGGCACCGATCGGTTCGGCGGGAGCACCGTCCGCGGGCGCCTTCTCGTCGGCCGTTGCGCCGGCCTCGCGCGCGGAGCCGTCCTCCCCCATCGTCCCTCCCGGTCTCCTGCTTGCCGTGGTCGGAGGCTAGGCCCGGCCCGTCGGCCGGGCCTCACCCCAGCCGGGTGAGGACCCGGTCCGGTCGGGCACCGCCTACACCAGGCCGCGCCGACGGGCGGCGAGCATGGCCTCGCGGCGGGTGGAGACCCCGAGCTTGCGGTAGATGCTGCGCAGATGCGTCTTGACGGTGTTGACCGAGACCACGAGCGCGGCCGCGATCTCCTCGTTCGTCCCCAGGGTGGGCAGCTCGGCCAGGAGCTCGAGCTCCCTGGCGGTGAGGTTCTGCGGACCGGGGGCCTCGTGCGCCACGCGACGTGACCGGAGCAGGGCGACGAACGCCTCATGGCGCCCGAACCGGCCGATCCCGTCGTCGAGCAGCGCCAGCACCTCCGGTCCGGAGTCCAGGAACGGGCGCGCGAGCCCCAGCGGTTCCGCCTCCGCCAGCGCGTCGACCAGCGCCCGGTGCGCGCGGACCCGGCCGCCCTGGCGCTCCCAGGCGGTCGCGCCGAGCAGGTGGGCGCTGACCGAGGTCACCCCGTTCACCGCCGGCAGGCTCCCGGCGAGCACAGGACGGACATGGCGCTCCGCCACGTCCGGGCGACCCCGGTCGAGGGCTTGGGCGGCACGCAGCAGCACCGTCTCGGCTCCCTCACCGAGCCGGGCGGCAGTGGCCGACACGATCCGCTCGGCCGCCACTCGCCGGCCGAGCCCCAGGGCCAGTCGCAGCTCGGTCTGGGGCACGATCGCGGCCAGCGCGCGCCACGCCGCGAGCGGGCGGTCCGTGCCCCACGCGGCCCGCAACCGGTCCGCGGCCACCGCCGGGGCCGCGTCGGCATCCAGGACGGCCGCAAGGGTCCGGGCGGCGAGCTCCGTCGCCGGCTCGCAGACACCGGCGTCGATCAGTGCGACGGCCTCCGCGAGACCGGTGGCAGCCATCTCGTCGTCGGCCCGGAGATAGCCTGCCCAGCCGAGGGCGACGTGGGCGGTCGCGCCGTGCGGGCCGCCACCGAGCCCGAGCCGATCGGCATGGTCCAGCACCTCGCGGGCGCGGGCGACCACCTCGACCGTGTCGGCCCGGGCACCCGCCGCGACGGTCAGCTGGGCCAGCCCGCTGACCACCTGGCCGCGCCGACCCATCGCCCGAGCACGCGCGACCACGTCGGTGAGCAGCTCCTCGGCGTCCTGGTCGCCGCTGGAGAGCCGGACGGCCGCGCGCACACCGTCCGCGTACAGCCTCAGGTCGGGGTCGAGCGGTCGGTCGACCTCTCCGACGAGCTCGACGGCCGCCGCCACCTCACCGTTCCACAGCGCGATGCGGGCGCGGACCAGCGTGGCCATCAGCGCCCAGGCCGGATCCGCGACGGCGGACGGCGGCAGGACCGCCAAGGTGTGCTCGACGTCGGCGAGCGCAGCGGTGTCCCCCGCATCCAGCGCGGCGACCGCCTCGACCAGCCCGAGCACGGGGTCCACCAGGCCCGCACGCCGGGCGCGCGCGAGCGCACGTCGGACCCTGGAGGCCGATCCCGTCCAGACCAGCCGCAGGCCCTCCCGCGCCACGACGTCCCGGACCAGCCCGGGGTCGGCCGCAGCGACCGCGTGCTCGAGGGCCCGCAGCGGCTCGCCCCGCGCCGCGAGCCGCCCCGCCGCCCGGCGGTGCAGCACCGGCACGAGGCCCGGGTCGCGCCGCGCGAGCTCCGCCTGGAGGTACTCCCGCAGCATCGCGTGGTAGCGGTACGTCGTGTCGTGGCCGGCGGCCCGCGTCACCAGGACGTTGGCGTGCTCGACCTCGTCCAGCAGCCGCGCTGCGTCCGGTCGCCCGGTGACGGCCACGGCGAGGTCGTGGTCGACGTCGTCGCAGATCGAGGCGGCCAGCAGGAAGTCGACCACGTCCGGCTCGAGCTGACGCAGGACCTCGCCGACCAGGTAGTCGGCCATCGTGCGATCGTCCCCGGCGAACTCCTCGATGAAGCGGTGCACGTCCGCGCGCCGTCCCATCGACGACACGGCGAGCGCGAGCCCGGCCGCCCAACCCTCCGTGCGCCGGTGCAACGCCGTGAGGTCCTCGGGGCAGACCTGCAGGCCGTGACGGTGCAGCAGGGCGCCGACCTCCTCGCGGGTGAAGGCCAGATCGGGCGCCGTGACCCGCACCAGGCGCCCCTCGACCTGGAGGCGTGCCACCGCCAGGTCCGGGGTGAACCGGGCGCTCAGGACCAGCTCGAACCTCTTCGGGAGGCTGCGCAGCAGCGCGTCGATGCTGTCCAGCGCGGCCCGGTCCCGGAGCACGTGGAGGTCGTCGAGCACCAGGCACACCGGGACCGCTGCGCTCTCGATCGCGTCGACCAGCTGCGCCAGGAAGCCCTGGCCGACGCTGCGGCGCGGCGCCTCGAGGTCGTGCAGGGGCGGGGTGTCGGACCACGCGCCGCACTGCTCCAGCGCGACCAGGACCGCCGACCACAACGCGTGGACCTCGTCGTCCTGCGGGTTGAGCGACACCCACGCGACGGCCAGCTCCTGCTCGGAACGTCGCTGCTCGAGCCACAGGGCGACCAACGTCGTCTTGCCCGCCCCGGCGGCGCCGGTCACCAGTGCCACCCGACCATCGGGGGCGCTGTCCCACCACAGGCTGTCGAGCAGTCGACGGCGGCCGACCAGGTCCGCCGGGATGCTCGGGACACGGGTCTTCGGCGCGGGTACCCCGCGTCGTGCCTGCGGTGCTCGCTCCACGGCACCCCCGTGACGGCTCCGCGGCGCGCCCCGCACGACGACGCCGACGGGTCGACGCTATCGGCACCGCCCCGTGGTCGCCACAGGAGGTCGTCCGGGACGGGTGAGGTCACCGGCCCCCTCGTGGCGCCAGGCTTGAGGGCCTCAGCCTGACCGGGCGGCGCCACGTGCCGGCCGGGACGACCCGCCGGGACGAGGGCAGCGGTGAACGAGACACTCCGGTACGAGTTCCGCTTCGCAGAGCGGCTGTCGCAGACCGTGCAGCACGCCTTCCCCGGACTGCACGTGTCCGCGACGAGCGACCACGTGCTGTACGGGCCGCTCGTCGACCAGGACGAGCTCGAGGGCCTGATCGCGCGGTTCTCGCTGCTGCGGCTCACGCTCCTGGAGATGCACCGCCTGCCCGACTGAGGCGGGGTCGGCAGCGGTCAGGAACGCGGCACCGGGACGTCCGCCCCACCCTCGGCGGTCAGCCGCGACCCCATCCGTGCCACGGTGGGCACCGGCACGAAGCCGCCGGCGAGCAGCACCTCGCCCAGCCCGAACCGGGCCGCCTTGGCGACCAGCTCGGGCGGTGCGAAGCCGAACACCGACGAGATCTCGGCCAGGTCGCTGGGCCCGTTCATGCGCATCAGGGCCAGGTTGTCGCACTGGGACAGGACGTTCGGGTGGATCTTCGACGGTCGCTGGGTGGACAGCAGCAGCCACAGCCCGTACTTGCGGCCCTCCCCGGCGATCTGGACGAGCCGCTCGGTGGCCGCCGCCTGGAGCGGGCCGTCGGGCGCCGCCGAGCACACGTTGTGCGCCTCGTCGATCACCACCAGGGTCGGCCGGCGCTCGGCGCGGTGCGCCCAGAGGTGGTCCAGCACCGCGAGCGCCACGAGCAGGCGCTCCTCGGGCTGGGCGAAGCCGGACAGGTCCAGGACGGTGGCGCGGTGTCGGTCGTCGAGGATCTCGGTCACGGGCCTGGCGCCCTGGGCCCACACCTGCCAGTCGAGCACGCCGAGGTTCCGCAGCCGCTGGTGCAGGCGCTCCTGCTCGGGCGTCCGGCCCGGCGCGCGCAGCCGCTCGATGTCGAGGGGACGGCCGCCCTCGGCCTCCTCGCGGTAGCGCAGCACCTCCTCGTACTCGTCGCGGTCGACCAGCGGGTCGAGACGCATCGCCGCGGCCGCCGCACGGACATCGAGGTCGGGGTACCGGACCACGAGCGGGTCGGTGCCCTCGCCGGCCGGTCGCAGGACCCGGACGTCGATCTGCTCCAACGCCCGGGCCAGCGCGGGGTCGGCGTCGGTGCGCACCTCGTACAGGCGCACGAAGTCGGCGTTCAGGTCGAGGACGACCATCGTGATGCCGGTGTGCACGAGCATCTGCTCGAGCAGCACCCCCAGCGCGTAGGTCTTGCCCGAGCCGCTCTGCCCGCACAGGAACGTGTGCCGGTTCAGCTTGCCGGGCCGCAGCCGCACGTCGACCTCGCCGTCGGACACGGTCCGGGTCGCCACCGGGATGGTCGCGCCGGTCTTCTCCTGCAGCGCCACGGTGGCGGCCGTCCCGGCCCGCTGGACCTGGTCTGCCACGAAGGGGGCGGTCGGGCCCAGCTCCACACCGTCGGCACCCAGCAGGCCCAGCACGTCCCCCTCCGCGACCACCGTCGGGTCGCCGCGCGGCCCGTCGCCGTCCAGGCTGAGGCCGTGCACCTGCCCGAGCACCTGCTGGGTGCCCGTGGTCAGCACGACGAGGTCGCCCGGCACGATGCCCCGCCCCAGGGGTGCCACGGCCCGGAAGCGGCGGCCGTCGAGGCACACCGCGTGATCATTGACGTGCGTTGCGTCCATCTCGGGCACGATAGGTACTCACGCGGCGGAGCAGATCATCCCCACGGGGTGAAGCCCGCCCCACCGCGGGTCACGAGGTGTCGCCGACCCAAGGAGCCCACGATGACGTTCCTCGTTCGACTGGTCCTCAACGCCGTGGCGATCTGGCTCACGGTCCTGATCCTTCCCGGCCTCACCCTGGTCCCCGAGGACCGGGGGGTGGGCACCACGGTTCTCCTCACGCTCGCCGTCGCGCTGGTGTTCGGCCTGGTGAACGCCGTGGTCAGGCCGCTGGTGGTGTTCCTGTCCATCCCGCTGTACGTCCTGACGCTCGGCCTGTTCACGCTCGTGGTCAACGCGCTGATGCTGGCGCTCACCGCGTGGATCACCGGTCTGACGGACGTCGGTCTGCGGATCGACTCGTTCTGGTGGGCGCTGCTCGGGGCACTGGTGATCTCGGTGGTCAGCTTCTTCCTGAGCTACGCGGTGCTGTCGGCGTACGAGCGCCGTCAGCGATCCGAGGCCGCGGGCTGAGGAGCCGCGCCCGCCCCGGTCGCCGGCTCAGACCCGGAACGCCTCACCGGGGGCCAAGGGGTACACCGTCGTGCCGGGCGCCGCACGACGCACCGCGGCCGCGAACCGCTCGCCGGGCGTGGTCAGGTGGTGCCGCATGAGGGTGCGCATCCCCGCGGGGTGCAAGCTCCCCCAGTGCACCGCGACCGCGTGCCGGGCGCCGACCCGTGCCACCGCCTCCGCCGCCTCGTCGGGGTCCAGGTGGCCCGGACCGAGGTTGGGCCCCCAGCCCCACACCGGCACCACCGCAAGGTCGACCGTGCCGCGCGGCCCCAGGCCGGACAGCTCGCGCATCCCGTCGAAGAGCGCGGTGTCGCCGGCGATCCAGCTCGTGGTCCGAGGCCCGTGCACCAGGTGACCCACCGCCAGGGCGGTCGGCCCCCACGGCTCGCGGCGCCCGCTGTGCTCGGCGGGGACAGCGCTGACCCGCACGCCTCGGCCGATCGCGACCGAGGCCCAGGGCTCCACCTCGGTCACCCCCTCGACGCCGTGCCGCGCGAGCCAGTCACCCGCCCCGGGTGGCACCACGACGAGGGGGGCCCCGAGCCCCCGCAGGCTCGGCAGGTCGCAGTGGTCGTGGTGCAGGTGGGACAGGAGCACCGCGTCCGGTGTCGACCACGCGCGCGCGTCCGGCGGGCTCACGTGGCGCAGCGCACCCATCCGGGGTCGCAGCACCGGGTCGGCGACCAGCCGGACGCCGTCGGCCTCGAGCAGCACCGACGAGTGCCCCCACCAGGTGAGCCTCACGGCGGTGTCTCCGGGCCCTCGGCCGCCTCGACCCCGTGGTCGGCCGGGTCGTCGCGCACCGGGGCCCCGGGCCGCCCGCCGTGCACGCCCGCCCGCGCGATCCACCGGATGAGCTGGCGGTGCACGGCGTCCGCGCCGTAGAGCACCGCGTCGCCCGCCTCGGCGTCGTCGAGCAGGTCCGCGTCCAGCTCCCACTCGACGGGGTGCAGCAGCACGGCGAGGTTCTGGTCGCCACCGAGCCCGCCGTGCGACCCGACGAGCTCCTCGAACGCGTGCACCTCGCCGGTCTGCTCGTCGTAGGCGGAGTGGACGAGCACGTCGGGGGCCTCGGCCATCGCCGCGACGCGCAGCAGGTCGCGGGCCGCCCGCGGTCCGAACGCGCTCAACGGGTCGGCGCCTTCGACCCGCCCGTCGGTCAGGGCGTGCACGCCGTGCGGTCCCACGGCCAGCGGCCCGCGCACGCTGTCCACCACGAGGAATCCGACCCCTGGCAGGTCCAGCAGCCCGGGCACCAGCGCGGGGAAGCGCGCGGCGAGCGTGTCGAGGTCCACCCGTCCGGGCAGCTCGGGGAACCAGACCAGCCCGAGGTTGCCGGAGGCCGCGACCACCGCACGCGACGCGTCCTGGTCGGACGGCGGCTCGGCGGCGTCCGGGCTCTCGGGGCGCCGCGTGCGTCGCGGGCGGCGCGCCCCAGGGGTCCAGCTCGCGGCGCCGGTCGTCCCGCCTCGGCCGGGCACGTCCGACAGGAACGTCGCCAGCGGGCCCCAGACCTCCTCCTGGCCCGTCGCCGCCACCAGGTCCAGCCCGCCGACGCCCGTGAGCTCGGAGACCACCTGCTCCAGCGACCGCCCGTTGAGCTGGGCGAACGTCGGTCCCTGGCTCTGGCCGTGGTCGGAGAGCACCACGAACCGGTACCGACGAGGGCACCTGGCCGCGAACCGCTCGAGCGTGCCGATCGCCGCGTCCACCCCCGCCAGGGCGTCGATCGCCTCGCGACGCGCGACCCCGCTGTGGTGTGCGATCTCGTCGTAGTCGACCAGGTCGACGAACACCACCGGCACGCCGCGGGCCATCTGCTCGGCGACGAGCGAGACGTTCAGGTCCCGCAGCAGCACGTTCGTGATCGCCCGCAGCGCGACGTACGCGCCGCGTCGAGGTACCCGGGGCCAGACCCGGCGCACGCGCTGGCGGCGGGCCTGCGCGAGCTCCTTGGCGAGCTCCCCGACGGTGAGCACCAGGGAGCGCGACAGCACGAAGGGCCGGGCGAAGTACCGCAGGTAGCTCGCGCCGGATCCCAGACCGCCGCGGCGCCCGGCGCGACTCATCACCATGAGCGCCGTCTCGGCGTCTCCGGTGAACATCGTGGACACCGCGGCGCCACCGGGGGCGAGCAGTCCGTGCCCGTCGGTCAGGCGCGCCTCGACCATCGCGGCGTCGCCCGGCCGGTTGGTCACCACCAGGCGGCCCGCACGCTTGTCGTACCAGCGGAACGCGGGGATGCCGTCGTTGGTCCCGTGCAGCAGCCCCGCCTGGCTCGCGGGGGTCGTGGAGGGCACGCGCGCCCACCACCACCTGGCGCGGTGCGTGCCGGCGCGTAGCCACCCGGCCAGGGTCGGCACGTCACCCGAGGCGATCGCGTGCCGCAGCACGGGGTAGCCGAGCCCGTCGATCTGGACCACCACGAGCCCCGGGGGGTCGTCCTGCCCGCGATCGGGGCCGCTCGGGACGCGCCGCAGCAGGTCGGCCACGAGGTAGTCACGGTCGTCCGCACCCAGGACCCACCGCGCGACGGCCAGGACCAGCGCGACCACCCCGAGCGTCGCCGCGCTCGCACCCAGGCCGGAGACCGACACGCCGGGCACCACGACGAGCGAGAGGTGCACACCCACCAGCTGCGCGAGCACGCCGAGGATCAGCGCGCCCGGCACGCCTACCCGGATCGCGATCGGTCGCAGCACGGGTCGAAGGACCAGGTCCAGGGCGCCGACTGCGAGCGCGACCACCACGGTGGCCCACCAGTGCTGCACCTCGAGGCCTGGTACGACGGCGGCCGCCAGCAGGAGGGCGATGCCGGTCGCCACGGCGCCCAGCACGGCATCGCGCAGGTCCCTCGCCAGGACGCCACGCGCCACGGGATTCTCCCCTCGGCCGCCGCCCGATCGCGTCATCCCCACGCTAGCCCGCCGGTGGCGGGAGCGCGCTCAGGACGACAGCAGACGCGCCTTGGCCGCGGCGAACTCCGCGTCGCTGAGCAGGCCCTGGTTGCGCATCTCCCCGAGCTGGACGAGCTGAGCCATCATCGCGTCCGCCGGCGCTGGGGCGGGTGCGGGTGCCGGTGCGGCTGCGGGGGCCGGTGCCACCGGTGCCGGGGGTGGGTACGCCTGCTCGGCGTACTTCGTCGCCTGACGGCGCTGCACGTTGCCGGACACCGCCGACGCGGTGCCCGCGATCACGGCCGTCCTGGCCATCGTGCCCACCAGGCCGGGCCGTCCCATCCGTCGTCCTCGCATGGTCAGCCTCCGTCTCTCGTCAGTCGTCCAGGGCGGCCAGGGCTGCCACCACGGTCTCGCGCGGGACGCGTTCGTGCATCACCAGCGAGCCGTGCTCGGCCCGCAGGGCCACCGCGAGGTCACGTGCCCACGCGTTCTCCCAGACCACGACCAGACCCGAGGACCCGGGCTCGACTCCCTCGCCGACCGCCGCCAGGTCCTCGTCGCTGAGCAGGTCGAGCTCCTCGTCGCCCAGCCACGCGAAGGCGTCGCCGAGCCCTGCCTCGTCGACCTCGAGGTACGCGGGTGTGCCGTCGTCGGCCTTGCGGATCACGGCCAGGTCGAGCACGCGTACCACGCCGTCACGGTGCAGCCGCGCCAGGGCCTGGGCCACGCCCACCGTGACATCACCGCGGATCGCGACCACCGCCACGTCGACGGGACCGAGGTCGTCGGGGTCCGGATGAGCGCTCACGGGTACCTCCCGGCTCGTCGCGACCCGCGGCTGCGGGGCCGGCCTCCGAGGGCCGACGACCTCGACGCTAGGTGCCCCGCCCGCCGAAGCCCTCACCCAGGCCGGGTGACCCGTCCGCGGGCTTCGGGAGGATCACCGCACCGGGGCGCGTCCGCGGGCGTTGAGGGTGTCGCGCATACCCATCAGCGAGGTGCCGACCCCGTAGGTGACGAAGTCGCCGTGCGGGTCGATCCGGACCCCGACGTGCGGGTCGTCGCCCTCGTCGGGCACCTCGAGCCCGCGGGTCAGCGCCTGCCAGACGTCGGTGGGAACGTCACCTCCCGGCACCACCGTGGCGGTGCCCCGGAACGTGATGGTCGCCGCCGGGATCCTGATCCACGGCATGAGCGGGATCCGCTTGGCGATCGGGTAGGTCACGGAGATCTCGGGGTTGGCGCGCAGGTGCTTGACCTTCCACTCGCCGCCCTTGCTGAGGAACCACAGCGCGCCGTCGTGCACCGTCGGGACGATGCCCACCGTGCGCCCCTCGCCGCGGGCGCTGACCATCCCGACGACCGCGAACACCTGCTTGCCGAGGACGTCCCACACCTGCTGTGACGAGACCTGAACCATCGCACGCGCCTCCCCTGGCTCGCCGTGAACGCTAGCGAGCACCAGGCGCGGCCGTGCCGCGAACCGCGGGCCGCGCGGGCCGGTCGGGCGACCGTCGGCCGAGCCGGGGACCGGGCGTGGGACGTTGGTCGCGCGCCGGGCTCCGGTCGCGGGCCGGTCCTGCCCGGGTCAGCGTCGGGCGCCGACCTCCGCCAGCACGCGCTCGGGGCCGAGCTCGGCAAGGGCGCTGAGCAGGATGCGGGTGTACTCGGCCGGGGCGTGGGAGTTGACGTCGTGACCGGCGCCGGGGACCACGTGCCACCGGGCGAACGGCAGGGCGGCACGCATCCGCCACTCGCCCCACCGCAGCGGGTCACGGCGCCCGTTGACGATCCACACCGGCACGAGCAGGCGCCGCAGGTCGGCCAGGGCGGAGTAGCCGTGCATGGCGTGGAGCATGTCCGCGACCACGTACCACGTTCCGCCCGGGCGGAACGTCGCGGCGATCCTCGAGGTCCACCGCCGGTACAGCCGCAACGGCTTGCCGGCGATCTCGGTCGAGCAGCCGGACAGCATCACACCGGCGAGCTTGTCCTGGTTGCGCGCGGCGTAGGCCAGCGACAGGTAGCCACCCAGCGACAGGCCGACCAGCATCGGCGGGGCGGTCTGCGCCTCCACCGCCGCGTCGATCGCCTCGAGCGCGCCCTCGAGCGTGAAGCGCTCGACGGAGCGGGCACCGTGGCCCGGAAGATCAAGTGCGTGCGAACCGTGGCCGACGGCCTCGAGCGCCTGGACCTGGGGGTCCCAGATGGCAGATGAGGTCCTGGTGCCGTGCACGAAGACGATGGGGATGATGGAAGTGGCCTCTCGGAGGGGTACGACGAACTCTCCCTCTCGAATCGGTACAACGCACGTCGGGCGTGAGGTGTTCCCGCCTCCTTCCCGGCAGGTGGACGATCATGCCCGACACGCGGCGGTCCGGCGCAGCTCAGATCTTGGGGAACGTCCCGATCCGCAGGTTGTTGCCGAACGGGTCGCGCAGCCCCATGTCACGACCGTAGGACTGGTCGGCCGGCGGCTGGACGACCTCGACACCGTGAGCCACCAGGTGCTCGTACACCGCGTCGACGTCGTCCGCGGTGAAGGCGAGCCATCCGCCGCCGGCGCCCTTGGCGACGAGCTCGCGCACCTGGTCGGCGGTCGCGGGGTCGTGGGCGGGCGGGCCCGGCTTCTCCAGGAGGATCTGCTTGCTGTCGCCGGGCACCCGCACGGTCAGCCACCGCATGGGGCCGAACATCAGGTCCGCGGTGACCTCCAGTCCCAGGACACCGACGTAGAACTCCAGGGCCTGGTCCTGGTCGAGGACGTAGATCGAGGACAGGTTGTTCGCGGTGAGGTTCATGCCGGCGACGCTACGGCTGCACCTCGGCCGCGCGCTTCTCCGAAATCGGCATCTGCGCGGACTGCGCCGGCTGCGCGGCGCCCGGGGCGGCCTGCGCCGGTCGTGCCCACGCCATCGTGAAGCACGACGGCACCGGTGCCATCGGCCCCCGTGCCCGGTGGGCGGTGGGGCTCTCCCCGACGACGGCCGCGAACGTCCGCCCGAACGTGCCCAGGCTCGTGAATCCGACCTCGGTGCAGATCCGGGTCACCGACCAGTCGGTCGACCGCAGGAGGTACATCGCACGTTCGACCCGACGGCGTTGCAGGTAGCGGTGCGGCGTCTCGCCGAACACCCGGCGGAAGGACCGCACCAGGTGCGCCGGGGTGACGTGGGCGACGGCCGCGAGCGACGCCAGGTCCAGCTCGTCGCGGTAGCGCGCGTCGATGGCGTCGCGCACCCGCAGCATCGAGCGGTTGATCTCCTCGACGGCTCTGCTCACCAAGGCCTCCTGCCCCAAGCGTCCCGGATGCGACCGACCGACGCATCCGGCGGCACCTGGCTCGATGGCCGAGGTGGGGCCTCGAGCGGCGCCGCCCGCGGTGCGGAGTGATACTCACGCGGTGACCGAGACCGTGACCGTCCCTCTCCGGGACGGCGAGATGCCCGCCCACCTGTGGCTGCCCGAGGCAGGGCGCGGACCGGGCATGCTGCTCGTGCAGGAGATCTTCGGCGTGAGCCCCTACATCCGGCGTCGCGCCGCCGACCTGGCCGCGCTCGGGTACGTGGTGCTGGTGCCCGAGCTGTTCTGGCGGCTCGGCGTGGCGGCGGTGCCGAATGGCCCGGACATGCTCGACGAGGGTCTGGCCCTGTCGCAGCGGTTCGACTGGCCGACCGGCGTGGCGGACACGATCGCCGCCCAGCGTGTGCTGCGCGAGCGGCCCGAGGTCAGCGGCCCGAGCGCGCTGGTCGGCTTCTGCTTCGGCGGTGGGATGGCCTTCGAGGTCGCCGCGACCGAGAGCCCCGACGCGCTCGTCGCCTACTACGGGTCGGCGCTGCCCCGGCTGATGGACCTGGCTGCGCGGGTGACCTGCCCGACGTTGATGCACTTCGGGACCGCCGACGCCTACCTCGACCCGCCGACCGTGGCGCGCATCACCGCCGCGGTCGAGCCGCAGGGGGCACGCGTCGAGCTCCACGAGGGCGCCGGCCATGCCTTCGACAACTCCGACTTCGTCGCCTACCACGCGGACGCGTCGGCGGCGGCGTGGGCGCAGACCACCGCGTTCCTCGCCGAGCAGCTGGGCAGCTGAGTCCCGCGCCCGAGCGCGGGCGCCCGCTCCGGCTCCCGTGGAATGGATGTGCCCGTAGGCCGCCCGGGGGGCGAGGATGTCCGCCGTGGCGGCGACGGTTCAGGCCAAGGGCGTGGGTGCGGGGTTCGGCGACCGTGAGCTGTTCACGGGCGTCGACCTCGTCGTCGCGCCTGGGGACGTGGTCGGACTGGTGGGGCCCAACGGCGCCGGCAAGTCGACGCTGCTGCGCATCCTCGCGGGACTGCGTGCGCCCGACGCGGGGACGGTGGCCGTGTCCCCTCCGCACGCGCACCTGGGGTACCTGGCGCAGGAGGTCGAGCGGGTGCAGGGCGAGACGGTCGCCGACCACCTGGCCCGCCGCACCGGGGTCGCCGCCGCAGCCGCCGCCCTGGACGCCGCCTCGCACGCCCTGGCCGACGGCGGGCCCGGTGCCGACGACGCCTTCGCCCGGGCGTTGGAGGACTGGACGGCCCTGGGCGCCGCGGACTTCGACTCGCGCCAGGCGGTCGTGGCCCGCGACCTGGGCCTGGACGTGGACCTCGACCTGCCGATGACCGCCCTGTCCGGCGGCGAGGCAGCGCGCGCGGGCCTGGCGGCACTGCTGCTGTCCCGGTACGACGTGTACCTGCTCGACGAGCCCACCAACGATCTGGACGCCGAGGGTCTCGCCCTGCTCGAGACGTTCGTGGCGCGGGCCCAGGTGCCGATCGTCGTGGTCAGCCACGACCGGGAGTTCCTCAGCCGGACGGTGACCTCCGTCGTGGAGATCGACCGCAGCCTGCAGCGGGTCCAGGTGTACGGCGGCTCCTATGACGCCTACCTCGAGGAACGGTCGGTGGCCCGCCGCCGGGCCCGCGAGGCGTACGAGGAGTACGCGGCGCGCCGGTCCACGCTCGAGGCCCGCGCCCGCCGCCAGCGGGCGTGGATGGCCAAGGGCGTGCGCAACGCACGCCGCAAGGCCACCGACCCCGACAAGTTCATCAAGCACCACCGCACCGAGGCCAGCGAGAAGCAGGCGGCCAAGGCCCGTCAGACGGATCGGATGATCGAGCGTCTGGCAGAGGTCACCGAGCCGCGCAAGGAGTGGTCGCTCCAGCTGAGCATCGCGGCCGCGCCACGGTCGGGAACCGTGGTGAGCACGGCGCGGGGCGCGGTGGCGCAGCGGGGCGACTTCCGGCTCGGGCCGGTGGACCTGGAGGTCACCTGGCAGGACCGGGTCGCGATCACCGGGCCCAACGGGGCCGGCAAGACGACGCTGCTCGCGCTGCTGCTCGGTCGGCTGGCGCCGGTCGAGGGCCGGGTGGACGTGGGCTCGGGCGTGCTGGTGGGCGAGGTCGACCAGGCGCGGGCCGCGTTCGAGTCCGACGCTCCGCTGGGCTCGGCGTTCGCCGTCGAGGTACCCGACTGGCCGACCGCCGACGTGCGCACCCTGCTGGCCAAGTTCGGGCTGGGCGCCGACCACGTCGGCCGGGCCTCGTCCTCGCTCTCGCCCGGCGAGCGGACCCGCGCTGCGCTCGCGCTGCTCCAGGCTCGCGGCGTGAACCTGCTGGTCCTCGACGAACCGACCAACCACCTCGACCTGCCGGCGATCGAGCAGCTCGAGGCGGCGATGGACGCGTTCGACGGCACGATCCTGCTGGTCACGCACGACCGCCGGATGCTCGAGACGGTGCGCCTGACCCGCCGCCTGCACGTCGAGGCCGGCGAGGTGGTCGAGGTCTCCGCGGACTGAGGCCCGACCGCCCCGTTGCGCGACGGTCGCGGGCCTCGGGTGGTTCACTGCACGCGTGGAGTTCCTGGTGCTCGGCGGGACGGCGTTCCTCGGCCGTGAGATCACGCTCGCAGCCCAACGGCGCGGGCACGCGGTGACGTGCCTGGCCCGCGGCACCGCTCCCGCGCCCGACGGGGCGCGGTTCGTCGCCGGCGACCGCGACGACGACGCAGGCCTGGCACCCGTCGCGGGTGCCGTATGGGACGTCGTGGTCGACGTCTCGCGCCACCCGGGCCAGGTCCGCCGCGCCGTGCGGGACCTGTCCACGGGCCACTGGGTGTTCGTCTCGACGGCGAGCGTCTACGCGGACGCGTCGCGCGTCGAGGCCGACGAGCACGCGCCCGTCCTCGAACCGCTGGACGGCGAGGTCATGACGAGCCCGGAGGTCTACGGCGAGGCGAAGGTGGCCTGCGAGGATGCGGTGCGCGCCGCGGACGCACCCGCCACGATCGTTCGCCCGGGGCTCATCGGCGGCCCGGGCGACGTGTCGGCGCGCAGCGGGTACTGGCCGTGGCGCTTCGCGCACCCAACCGGCGACGACGCCATCGTCCCCGACGACCCGGACCAGCCCTGCGCTCTCATCGACGTGCGCGACCTGGCCGACTGGATCGTCGCCGCCGCCGAGCACCGGGTGGCCGGCACATTCAACGCCACCGGGCCGACGCTCTCGCTGGCGGAGGCGCTCGCCGTCGCCGCGGAGGTCGGCGGCAGCGGTGCCCGGCCCCGCCCCGTCCCGCCGGAGCGCCTGCGTGAGCTCGGCGTCGGCTCGTGGATGGGCCCGACGTCGCTCCCGTTGTGGATCGACGACCCGGACGCCCGTGGCCTAGCCACGCTCAACACCGCGCGAGCCCGCGAGGCGGGCCTGCACACCCGCCCGCTCGCCGAGACGTTCCGCGACGTGCTGGCCTACGAGGACCACCGCACCGAGCCGCGCCGCGCCGGACTCACCGACGACGAGGAGCGTCGGGTCCGAGCCACGCTCGACGGGTAGGTGGGCCGACTCCCAGACGCTTCCCAGCCGCACCACGCACGATGCCGCACGTGACGGTGAGCCTGCGCATCCCCACCTCCTGGTCGTCGACCGCCGTGCGGGTCGCGGAGATCTCCGCGACCTTCTGGGCGGTCAAGGGCCTGTCCACCGCGCTCGGCGAGTCCGCGTCCGACTACCTGGTGGTCGCGATCAACCCCGTGGCCGCTGTGCTGGCGGGGTTCGTCGCGTTCGCGGCTGCGCTGGCCGTGCAGCTGACGCGCCGCCGGTACACACCCTGGGCGTACTGGCTCGCCGTGGTCATGGTCGGGATCTTCGGCACGATGGCGGCCGACGTGGTCCACGTCGTGCTCGGCGTCCCGTACCTGGCCTCGAGCATCGCCTACGCGGCGGTGCTCGCCGGCGTCTTCTGGGCGTGGCGGCGGGTCGAGGGCACCCTCTCGGTGCACGCGGTCACGACGTGGCGCCGCGAGCTGTTCTACTGGGCCGCCGTCGCCGCGACGTTCGCCACTGGGACCGCCGTCGGGGACATGACCGCTCGGACGCTGCACCTGGGCTACGCGGGGTCGATCGTCCTGTTCGCCGTTGCGATCTGCGTCCCCGCGATCGGGTACCGCTGGTGGGGCTGGAACCCGGTGGCGTCGTTCTGGATCGC
Source organism: Actinomycetales bacterium (assembly GCA_020444245.1). Taxonomy (GTDB): domain Bacteria; phylum Actinomycetota; class Actinomycetes; order Actinomycetales; family Cellulomonadaceae; genus Actinotalea. The sequence goes on along the minus strand of JAHLLI010000004.1, from coordinate 84,088 downwards.
CTACGTCCTGACCCGCCCGCTCGGAGCCTCGGTCGCCGACTGGACGGGCAAGGGCGCTGCGGTCGGTGGGCTGGGCTGGGGCGACGGGACGATGAGCCTGGCCTTCGCCGTGATCATCGCCGTGCTGGTCGCGAGGCTGTCCCCGCGCGCGCTGCCGGCGTTGCGCGGCACGGAGGTCGCGGCACTGGAGTAGGGCTGCATCGCACCGAAGGACGACGCGGCCGTGAGGGCTCAGGCCGGGTCGGGAAGCAAGCCGCCGAGCCCGAGCCAGTGCTGCACGAGCTCCGTCGACGGCGGTGCGGCCAGGGCCCTCCGGGCAGCCTCGTCGGCCTTCACGAGCGACTCCAGGGTTCGGGTGTCCGCGGCGGCGTCGGACCGGTTGTGGGCCTCGCGCACACAGGGATGCATGACCTCACGCTCCAGGTTCCGCCGCATCGCGCGCCTGCTCCGCGTCGACTCCGCCTGGACCTGGCGCATGTGGTGCGGTCGGTCGAGCACCAGCAGGTCCGCCGCCTGCACCGTCAGGCCCTGGCGGCTCGCACGGCCGCACCGGAGCGCGATGCGCAGGCCATCCCCGTCGAAGGCGCGCGCGGCCCGCTTCCAGTCGAGGCGGTCCAGGTCAGACTCCCCGAGCTCGCCCCCCTCCGCGAAGCCGAGCGGGAGGTCGGCAGACTCGACGACCTGGTCAGGGCGGAACCTGAAGAGCACGGCGGGTGCGTCGTTCCCCATGCGCGGACCCTACCGGCCGCTTGGTGCTCGTGGTCTGCACTCCGGACAGCAGGTTCAGCACCCGTTCACCGCGCTCGGGCCTGGCGGAATCGTGCCGCGCGCGGGCGGCATCGGACCGGCGGCGTGCATCGAGGAGTGCCGTGGGAACACGCGCGTGGCTGGCGGCAACCCTGCTCTGTGTGTCGGCCATCACCGGCTGCTCCTCCGGCCACCTGGTCCTCGGTTCCGGCGGCGAGGCCGCGTGCGCGGCGCCGGCCGGCAGCGGCGGCTGACCGCCCGCCATCCCCGGGCGAAGCACCGTGCTCGTGCGGGCGCGCGGGCACGGTGGTTCAGTGGCCGTGACGGCCCACGGACCGATCCTGCGGGCCGATTCACGCATCGGGACCGTGGAGGTGTCATGAGTCGTCCACGCCTTGTCGTGGTGGGAGCGGGCCAGGCCGGGGTCACCGCCGTCGAGACGCTCCGCTCCGAGGGCTTCGACGGCTCGGTGACGCTGCTGGGCGCCGAGCCTCACCCGCCCTACGAGCGTCCACCGCTGTCCAAGGGCTACCTGATGGGCGAGGAGCCCCGCGACAAGGTCTTCTCCCGCCCCGACGGCTGGTACCGCGACCACGACGTCGACCTGCGCACCGGCACCCAGGTGACCGGGCTCGACCGCGACGACCAGGTCGTCGTGACCGGGGACGGCGAACGCATCGGCTACGGCGGCGTGCTCCTGGCGACCGGCTCGCGGCCTCGGCGGCTCGACGTCCCGGGCGCCGACCTCGCCGGGATCCACCAGCTGCGCACGCTCGACGACTCCGACGCCCTCAAGCAGGCGCTCGCGGGCGGCCGGCGGCTGGTCGTGGTCGGTGGCGGGTGGATCGGCCTCGAGGTTGCCGCAGCAGCGCGGGCTGCCGGCCCGGAGGTCGTGGTCGTCGAGCGGGGCGAGGTCCCGCTGGGTGGGATCCTGGGACCGCGAGTCGCTCGGGTGTTCGCCGACCTGCACCGCGACCACGGCGTCGACCTGCGCACGTCCGCAGGCGTTGCACGTTTCGTGGGGACGGGCGGTGCGCTCGAGGCCGTGGAGCTGACCGACGGGACCCGGCTCGACGCTGACCTCGCGCTCGTGGCCGTGGGTGCGGTCCCCCGCACCGAGCTCGCGGAGACCGCCGGCCTCGCCGTCGACAACGGGGTGCTGGTCGACGCCCACCTCCGCACCGCCGACCCGCGCGTCTGGGCAGCCGGGGACATCGCGAACGCCGACCACCCGGTGCTCGGCCGGCGGATCCGGGTGGAGCACTGGGCCACCGCGAACAGCCAGGGGCCGGTGGCGGCGCGGGCGATGCTCGGCCAGGACGCCACCTACCGCGACCTGCCGTTCTTCTTCACCGACCAGTACGAGCTCGGCATGGAGTACGTCGGCCACGCGCCCGCCGGCTCCTACGACCGCGTCGTCCTGCGCGGCGACGTGGCGGGGCTCGCCTTCGTGGCGTTCTGGCTCGCCGGTGACCGGGTCGCCGCCGCCATGCACGTCAACACCTGGGACGCGACCGAGCCGCTGACGACGCTGGTCACCTCAGGCCGGGCCGTCGACGCGGAACGTCTCGCCGACGCCGCTGTGCCGCTCGACGAGCTGTGAGTCCTGCGGCGAGCCTCCCGGCCCGCGTGACACCGGCGAGCGCCTACTCCGAGGGAACGGGGTAGACCAGCGCACCGACGGTGACGAGGCCGTCCGGGATCGGGGCTGCGGCCGCAACCATCGCCGGGACCACATGGGTGACCTCGACCGACCGCCGGACGACCGCCTGCGAGTCCGTCTCCTGGCTCGTCGCCACCAGGACGCCGGCGCGCTCGGCCACCTCGATCAGGGCGTCGACTCGTGCGTAGTCGTCGGCGCTGAACGGACTCTGGACCACCTCGAGCGCCTCGCCGAAGACGGGCAGGAGGGCGCGGGCGGTCATGACCGGATCGTGGGTGGACACACGGACCACGATGCTGCCGCCCGTCCGCACCACAACCCGCCCGACGAGTGCGCCGGCATCCCACAGTGGGCGCTCGGCAGCTGCGACGAGCCCTCGGTCCCACAGGTCTGGAGACGCGCCGTCGCTCGGGTCGTACAAGGCGGGCGGCGAAGGCATCGACACATTCGGCTCAGGATGGACCGATGCGACACTCAGCGCCGTTCCGGTCCACACACCCGTGACAGTGACGATGTCGCCCGGGTTGCCCGGGACCTCACCGACCAGAGGCACCAACCCAGGCGTGTCTTCCGGGAAGGGCACCTGGCGACCCCACGCCTCGACCAGGCCCGTCTGGTCGACGAGTAGGGCACGGCCCCCGGCGACCAGGACCACTGGGCCGCAGGCAGACACAGGGATGCCTGTGGTGACGAGAAGCTGACGCAGGTCCACGGGCGTCCCTCGGCGGCCGGCTAGCAGACGGTTGCCGCTGGCACGAACGACTTGGGGCGGATCGACCACGTTCCACCGCCACCACCACCGACGCCGGTGATCGACTTCACCAGTAGCGAGATGCCGATCTTTGGTGGGCATGTGTACGGCAGGTAGACCGCGGCGCACTTCGTGTCGACAATCGCGCCGTAGTGGGTACCGCCGTAGACGTGCCGGATGTAGGCGGCGCGCGCCTCGCACTTCGAGTAGCTGCTGAACGGCCCCTCGTACCACGTCCAGTCCGAGACCATCGCCGGCGTGGCGGCGGCGGGAGTCGTGATCGTGGCTGCGGGCGGAGGGGTGACGGTCGCTGCTCCGGCCGCTGGTACCGCGACGCCAAGCATCAGGACCAGGCCCCCGGCGGCGGAGGCGATGCGACGGGCTAGATGCGTGCTCATAGGATTCCCCCTGTCGTGTCGGGCTCTCGCGAGACCCGAGCCGCAGTCAAGCAGGCGGCAACTCCCGACCACAACAGCGCATGACTCGCGCGGCGGTGAACAGTGCCTGACGGTCTCCCAGCCTGCAGGTGCCGCCCGCGTCGGCCGCAGACGCAGTCAGACGCACGAAAGGCCGCGACCCGCATCTCTGCTGGTCACGGCCCGTCGGCTCGCTGTCTCAACGAGTGTCCGGAGGGGGACTTGAACCCCCACGCCCTATACGGGCACTAGCACCTCAAGCTAGCGCGTCTGCCATTCCGCCACCCGGACGAGGTGGACCCGGACACCCTGGTCAGGGCGCCGAGCGCGGCAGCCAAGATAGCACGGAGTGGCAGCAGGTCAGCACGCCGCAGGCTGGGGCAGACTGGCGTCGGAACGGGCCGTGTCCACTCTCCGAAAGGGCGCGTTGTGACCGATCGCGACGACTCCGCGGCGACCGAGCGGCCCCGCGCCGCTGCCGCCCAGCTGCCCGGCGGAACCCGCGTGATCGGCCGGGTCGCCGGCAGCCGCCGGCACAACGAGCCGGTCGAGGTCGCCCCGCTCTGGCTGCGCGCCGCGGCGGGCTGGTCGTGGCGGATCATCGTGGTGATCGCCGCCGTGTCGTTGGTGTTCTTCGCGACGACCAAGGTGCTGCTGCTGTTCATCGCGGTGTTCCTGTCGCTGGTGTTCACCGCGGTGCTGCGTCCGGTGGTCAACGTCATGGACAAGGTCATGCCGCGCGGCCTGGCCGCGGCGCTGTCGATCATCCTGGCGTTCGCGGTGGTGGCCGGGCTCTTCACGTACATCGGCTTCTCGGTCGCGGGCCAGTGGCAGGACCTCGCGAAGCAGTTCAACGAGGGCATCACGACGATCCTGACGACCCTGGAGAACTCGCCGCTGCACCTGACCATCACCAACGCCAACGTGCAGGACTGGCTCAACCAGGCCCAGCAGTGGATCCAGGACAACTCCGGCCAGGTCGCCAGCACCGCGCTGACCAGCGCCGGGTCGGTGGTCGAGGTGTTCACCGCGCTGGCGCTCGCGACGTTCTTCACGGTGTTCTTCCTCATCCGCGGCACCGACATGTGGACGTGGTTCCTCAACCAGCTGCCCAGCCGGTTCCGGGCGTCCTGGTACGTGGGCGGCGGGGTCGCCTGGTACACGTTCTCCGGGTACACGCGAGGGACGTTCCTGGTCGCGGCGTCGGACGGCTTCCTGGCGGCGATCGGGCTGCTCATCCTGCGGGTGCCGCTCGCCGCCCCGCTCGCGGTGCTGGTGTTCATCGGCGCGTTCATCCCGCTGATCGGTGCGCCGCTGGCGATGGTCATCGCGATGATCGTCGCTCTCGCCGCGAACGGGTTGCTCAACGCGCTGCTCGTCGGTGTGGTCATCGCGCTCATCGGTCAGTTCGAAGGTCATGTGCTCCAGCCGTTGGTGATGGGCAAGCAGGTGTCGCTGCACCCGGTGGTCGTCGCGATCTCCGTGACCGCCGGCACCCTGGTTGCCGGGATCCTCGGCGCCGTCGTCGCGGTGCCGCTGGTCGCCGTGGCGTGGGCCGTGTTCGCGCGGCTGCGCGTGCTCGAGCCGCCGACGGACATGGCTGCCCTGGAGGCAGCGGTGGGCACCCCGGTGCCCGTGCGGCCGGACGGCGACGAGGACACCGGGGACGAGGAGCCGGTCGACGGCGGGGACGTCGACGAGGACTGAACGGCCGGTTCAGCGGTAGTCGCGGGAGCTCGACGGCACCCGCAGCGACAGTGACGCCATGTGCTCGGCGACCAGGTTGGTCGCGCCGTCCGCCCGCTCCAGCACCCCGCGGACCACGAGCGCTGCCGACGAGCGAGCCGCCGTGCGGAACCGCTGCCAGACCCCGGCGGTGCAGATGACGTTGAGCAGGCCGGTCTCATCCTCCAGGGAGAGGAACGTCACACCACCCGCGGTGCCGGGCCGCTGGCGGTGGGTGACCACGCCGGCCACCGCGACCCGTCGCCCCGGCTCGTGCCGGTGCGCCTGCGCCACGGTGAGCACCCCTGCGGCGGTCAGGCCGTCGCGCACGTACTGGGTCGGGTAGGAGTCCACCGACACCCCGGTGGCCCACACGTCGGCCATCGCGGTCTCCACCTCGTCCATCCCCGGCAGCGTCGGCGCCTCGACCCCCACCGACACCCCGGGCAGGGTGTCCGGCCCCTCCTGGGCCAGCGCGCCGGCCGCCCACAGCCCGGCGCGGCGCTCCACGCCGAAGCAGCCCAGCGCACCCGCGGTGGCCAGGGCCTCGAGCTGAGTGGTGGTGAGGCGAACCCGGCGCACCAGGTCTCGCAGGTCGGCGAACGGTCCGTGCGCGGTGCGCTCGGCGACCACCTCCTCGGCGACCTGCTCCCCCACGCTGCGGACCGAGGCCAGGCCCATCCGCACCGCCAGGGTGGGGTCGACCTCGAGGGCGACCTGGCCGGGGCGCACCTCGGTGCCCGGTGGGAGGTCCGGAGCCGGGGTCCAGCGGCCCTCACCGGCCTGCGGGCCGGTGTCCACACCACGTCGGCTCCCGCCCCGACCACCGCCGACCGGGCTCTCGTCGCCCGACTCGCCGTCGCCGAGCCGCTCGAGCCCGGCCAGCACGCCCGAGGCCTGCACATCCGGGCGCAGCACCGGGACCCCGTGCCGGCGGGCGTCGGCCACCAGCGACTGGGGCGAGTAGAACCCCATCGGCTGGGCCGCCAGCAGCCCGGCGAGGAACGCGGCCGGGTGGTACACCTTCAGCCACGAGCTGGCGTAGACCAGGTAGGCGAACGAGAACGCGTGCGACTCGGGGAACCCGAAGTCGGCGAACGCCTTGAGCTTGTCGTAGATCTGCTCGCGGACGTCCGGCGTCACCCCACGCTCTGCCATCCCGGACATCAGCCGGGCGCGCAACGCCTCCATGCGCTCCATGGACCGCTTGGAGCCCATCGCGCGCCGCAGCTGGTCGGCCTCCGAGCCGGTGAACCCTGCGACGTCGATGGCCATCTGCATGAGCTGCTCCTGGAACAGCGGCACGCCCTTGGTCTTCGCCAGGGACCGCTCCAGCAGCGGGTGCAGGTAGGTCACCGGTTGGCGACCGCGCACCCGGTCGATGTAGGGGTGCACCGACCCGCCTTGGATGGGCCCAGGCCGGATGAGCGCTACCTCGATGACGATGTCGTAGAACTCCCGCGGCCGGAGCCTGGGCAGCGTGGCCATCTGCGCGCGCGACTCGACCTGGAACACCCCGACGGTGTCCGCGGCGCACAGCAGGTCGTAGACCGCCGGGTCCTCCTGGGGCAGCGTGTGCAGGCTCAGGTCCTGACCCTCGTGCCTGGCCACCAGCTCGAAGGCGATGCGCAGCGCGGAGAGCATGCCCAGACCGAGCAGGTCGAACTTCACCAGGCCGGCGTCGGCGCAGTCCTCCTTGTCCCACTGCAGCACCGTGCGCCCGGGCATGCGCGCCCACTCCACCGGGCACACCTCGACCACCGGGCGGTCGCACATCACCATGCCGCCGGAGTGGATGCCCAGGTGGCGCGGCAGACGCAGGAAGCGTTCGGCCAGATCGATCACCTCGGCGGGGATGAGCCCCTCCTCGGTGGCCGCCGGCGGGCGGTGCGGCGGGACCACGTCGTGCCCGTCGTCGGTCACTGTGCCCGGTGGCGCCTCACGCGAGCCCGGGTGGCCGAGCGTCGGGGTCCAGGTCGCCTCGCTGCGGCCGATCGGGGCGCCGACGCCGGAGCGGTCCCCGGGCCCGGCCACGTCCCGCCCGAGGCCGGGCAGGTGGTCGGTGTGCGGCCGGTCGGCCCGTCCACCCGACGCGGCCCGGGGTGCCTCGGGCTTGCCGTAGGTGCCGTGCGGGCCGAACCAGGTGGGCAGGTCCGCGACGGCGCCCGGGCTCACCGGGCCGGAGCGGTGCATCGTCCACCACGAGCTGGCCGGTTCGGGACCCTTGAGCGACCCCCAGCGCTCGACGGACTTGCTCCAGGCGTCCTGCTGGCCGGCGTCGTAGCCGAGTGCCCGGGCGGCGTCGCGCACCGCAGACCGCGGCCGGTAGGAGATCACGTTGGCCACCTGTGCGGCGTGCCGGCGGTCGAACCGCTCGTAGACGTACTGGATGACCTCCTCGCGACGGGTGGACTCGATGTCGACGTCGATGTCCGGCGGGCCGTCGCGCTCGGGTGCCAGGAAACGCTCGAACAGCAGGCCGTGGCGCACCGCGTCCACGGCGGTGACGCCCAGGGCGTAGCAGACCGCGGAGTTCGCGGCCGATCCGCGGCCCTGGCACAGGATCCCCCGCTGCCGGCAGAAGTCCGTCAGGTCGTGGACGATGAGGAAGTAGCCGGGGAAGCCCAGCAGCTCGATGATGTCCAGCTCGTGGTCCAGCTGGGCCCAGGCGCCGGGCACCCGCTCGGCCTCGCGCGGTCCGTACCGCTCGGTGGCACCGCGGCGGACCAGCTCACGCAACCAGCTGGCCTCGTCGTGACCGGGCGGCACCGGGTACGGCGGCAGGCTGGGCGCCACCAGCGCCAGGTCGAAGGCACACTCGTCGGCCAGCGCCGCAGCGGTGGCCACGGCCTGCGGGTGCCGGCGGTGCCGGTCGAGCATCTCCACGGCCGAGCGCAGGTGCCGCCCGGTGCCGCCGGGCAGCCAGCCGTCGATGTCGGCCATGCTGGACCTGGCCCGCACCGCGGCCAGCGCGGCTGCCAGGTCGGCGTCCTGCGGCCCGGCGTGGTGGGCATTGGTGGTCGCCGCCAGCGGGAGGCGGGCGGCCTCGGCAAGCGCCGCCAGCGCGTCGTTGCGCTCGTGGTCCCACGGGTCGGCGGTGTCGGTGACCTCGACGGCGACGTTGCCCGCGCCGAACAGTGCGACCAGGCGGTCCAGCTCGGCGCGCGCGGCGTCCGTGTCGAGGGCCGGTTCGGTGCCGGGCCTGGACCGCCGCACCCTCCCGGTGCCCTCGAGCGCCTGGCGGACGGCGCCCTTGCGGCAGCCGGTGAGCACCAGCCACTGTCCGTCCGCCGCGGCGGCCAGCTCCTCGAGCCGGTAGCGCGCCAGGCCCTTGGACCCGGTGGCCAGGTGCCCGTCGGCGATCGCTGAGGACAGCGCGCGGTACCCGTCGGGCCCGCGGGCCAGCACGAGCAGGTGCGTCGACCGGGGGTCGGGGGTGCCGGTCGGCTCGTCGAGCACGCCGTCGGCGGTGGCCAGGTGCAGCTCGGCGCCGAACACCGTGGGCAGGCCCACGTCCCGGGCCGCCTGGGCGAACCTGACCACGCCGTACAGACCGTCGTGGTCGGTCAGCGCCAGGCCGGACAGCTCGAGCCGGGCGGCCTCGGCCGCCAGGTCCTCCGGTTGGCTCGCACCGTCCAGGAAGCTGAACGCCGAGTGCGCGTGCAGCTCGGCATAGCGCGGCCGTCCCCGGTCCTCAGTCATAGAGCGCCTCGAGCGCCCAGGCCCCGTCGGTCAGCGCGAGCAGCACGGCGCGGCCGTCCTCGAGGGTGGCCTGCAGGTAGACCGCACGGTGCGGGGTGTCGCCCCACCAGCGCTGCACCACGGGCCACGGGCCTGCCCAGCCGGTCACGGCGGTCTGCGAGGTGCCGTCCGGCCACCAGACCACCGCCGGGTCGGCGCTCATCCCCAACCGGGCGTCCACCTCGACCCGTCGCCCGTCGGTGCCGCACAGCTGGACCGCGACGGGCGCGGGCAGCACCGTCGCCGGAGCGGGCGGTGGCAGGCGTCCCGGCCATGGCGCGTCCACCCGCCGCTCGGGCGGCCGCTCCTCGCCCCACGGCACCAGGTGCACCTGGTCGCGCACCTCACGCCCACCCTGCACCCGGGCGGCGAGCACAGCCTCGGGACCCAGCAGACCCTGGACCCGGTGCACGGCGCGCTGAGCCCGCAGGTCCGCACCCGCCGCCTGCCCCCACAGCCGACCCTGCTCCGCACCGACCGCGACAACCTCCTCGGCCAGCAGCCCCAGCCGGACCAGCGGTCCCGGTCGGGGGTCATCGGCGCCGCCGCGCCGTGCCTGCTGAGCGGTCAGCCAGCCGTCCAGCTGCCAACGCACCCGATCGGTCAGCCGGGCCACCGACAGTCCGCCGAGCGCGGTGTCGGTGCGCCAGGTGCGCACCAGCTCGGCGCCCTCGGTGGTGGCGGCGGTGATCCGCACCCGCCCGCACCCCACCCCCGCGGCGACCATCGTGGCGTGCAGCTCCTCGGCCAGCCGCCGGGCGACGAACGCGGTCTGCTCGAGCCGCTCCACCGGTGGGTCGAGCTCGGTCGCCACCGCCACATCGGGCTCGGGGCGGCGCAGCGCGGTGGGCCGGTCGTCCTGGCCGGAGGCCACCCGGTGCGCCCACTCGCCCCACACCCCGAACCGGGCGAGCACGTCACCGCGGGGCAGCCGGGCCAGGTCGCCCAGCGTGCGCACGCCGAGCCGGACCAGCAGGTCCACCAGGTCGGCGACCTCGGCGGCACCGTCGGTGGTCACGTGCTGGAGCTCGGCGACCGACCGGCCGGCCAGGAACCGGGCCGTCTCCCCCGGCGGCACCATCGCGTGGGCCCTGGCGGCCAGCACCGCCGCACCCACCCCGTCGGCCATCCCGACCTGCGCCTGGCAGCCGACCTCGGCGACCGCGTCCACCAACCGCTCGGCCAGCACCAGCTCCGAGCCGTGGTAGCGCCCCGCCCCGGCCGCCGGCAGCAGCACCAGGCCCGGCCTGGCCACCTCGATCCCTGCCACCACGGTCTCGGCGGCCAGCGCGACCGGCTCGAACTCGCGAGCGTCGCGCCCGGGGTCGGCGTTCAGCAGCACCAGCTCGGGACAGCACTGCTGGGCGGCGCGCCGCCGCATGCCGCGCCGCACACCCTGCCGGCGGGCCTGGGCGGAGGCCGCCACCACCCGACGCCCGTCGTGCACAGCGGCCGGCAGGTGGGCTGGCACCTGCGCGGCGCCCATCGCCGCCAGCACCGGCCAGTCCGGCACCCATAGCGCTGCGGTGCGGCGGGGCCGGGTCTCGGGTGCCGCCGCTGCCGCGTCGGCCAGCGTCGTGCTCATCCGGCTCGCCGCCCGTCGAGCCCGAGCAGGCGCGCGCCCCGGGCGGCACCGACACCGGGCAGCGGCACCTGGCCGTGCCAACCGCGGCCGGCGGCCCCGCGGCCCTCCCGGGCCACCGTGAGCACGCGGGTGCGCAACCGACCCTCGCCGCGGCCGACCCCCGACCACCGCGACCCCTGCGCGGTGAGCACCACCGACGCCCCCGGCCACGGTCCGGTGCTCAGCAGCACCGCCGAGCGCTCCCTGGCCCTGGCGCTGAGCTTGCGGCGGTCCACGTCGGTCAGCGCGACGTCACCGACCACCACCGCGTCCACCCCGTCGACCATCGCGGCGAGCACCCGCGGCCCGTCCGGGCCGGCGTCCGGCACCAGCACCAGGCGCTCGAGCGACAGCCCGAGCTGGTGGGCGGCCAGCAGTCCCACCGCCGGCAGCCCGACCACCGCGACCCACGCCCCGTCGGCCGACGCCCGCGCCAGCATCGCCAGGAGCAGGGAGGTGGACCCTGCGACGGTGAGCGTGGTGCCGCGCTCCAGACCGCTGGGCAGCAGGGCGTCCAGGGTCGGGTCGACCGGCAGGGACCGCACACCGTGGTCCCGCACCGGGCCCCGGACGACGTCACCACGGTCTCCCCACGGACGCCGGGCCGTCCCGGTGCGTTCCTCGGCGCGGGCGAGCACGGCCCTGGCGACCGCGGCGCGATCGAGCGCGACCGGCCGGCCCGGCACCGCCACCGCACTCATCGTCGCCTCCACACCTTCGACGGGCTTCAGCCGTCGTATCGAACATCTGTTCGAGTATCCCACTCCACACCCACACGCCGACAGGTGTCAACCGGCCCGGCACCGCTCCCCGTGCGGCACACGGCCGGTGTGACGAAGATGGCCTCGAGGAGGTGCACCGTGGACCTGACCCGACCGACCGCACCCGAGCCGTACTCCCTCCTGCCCGCCGTCCCGGCGTTCGAGGTGACCAGCACCGACGTCACCGACGGGGCACCCATGGCGCACCCCTTCACCGCCGAGGGCGGCAGCACGTCGCCCCAGCTGTCCTGGAGCGGCTTCCCCGAGGGCACCCGCAGCTTCGTGGTGAGCTGCTTCGACCCCGACGCACCCACCCCCGCCGGGTTCTGGCACTGGAGCGTGGTCGACATCCCGGCCTCGGTCACCTCGCTCGCCTCCGGCGCCGGTGCGCCCGACGGGTCCGGCCTGCCGGCCGGCGCGTTCCAGGTGCGCCACGACGGCGGTGGCCAGGGCTACCTGGGCGCCGCTCCCCCGGTCGGCGACCAGGTGCACCGCTACGTGTTCGCCGTGCACGCCCTGGACGTCGAGCACCTGGGCGTCGACGCGAGCGCCACGCCCACCGCCGTCGCGTTCAACACGCTGTTCCACACCCTCGCGCGCGCGACGTTGGCGCCCACCTACCGACACTGAGAGCGAGCGTCAGACGCGCGGCACGCGCGCCTACACGCCTGCGGTCTGCGCGCGAGCCTGCCGACGAGCCCGCTTCACGCGGTACATCTCCGCGTCCGCACGGCGAAGAACCGTCTCTGCGTCCACGCGTTCGCCGGGGCTGATCGCGGCGACACCGATGCTGGCCAGCTCCGAGACCACGACGGCGTCGATGGTCACCGGTTCCGCCATCGCGCGTTCCAGGCCCGGCAGGACGACGGCCTCGATGTCCTGCGGGGCACCCTCCAGCACCACGACGAACTCGTCACCGCCGAAGCGCGCGACCACGTCGCACGAGCGGACACACGCCTTCACCCGGGTGGCAACGGCCTGCAGCAGACGATCGCCGATCACGTGCCCGTACGTGTCGTTGACGGCCTTGAAGTCGTCCAGGTCGAGATAGAGGACGACCGCCCCGGGCGACGTGCCGGCCGCCAGGCGGTCGAGGGTCGACTCCAGGTGTGCGGTCATCGTCCGGCGGTTCGGCAGACCGGTCAACGCGTCGAGTGACGCGAGGTCCTGCAGACGTCGGGCCGCGTCGGCGTGCCAGCTGGCGAGCAGCCCGATCCGCCAGAGCACCAGGGGCACCAGGAGCAGTGAGCTGACGCAGAGCAGCGCGACGTCGACCGGGTGCCCGGCCACCGCCTGGACACCGGCCATCGCCGGGTTCACCGCGAGCGCTCCGCCGAGGAGCACGAGGCGTGATCGCGTGAGCCCGCGGGTGCCGGTCCCGTGCGCTGCCACCGCCGCGACGGCGGGGTGGGCGAGCCCGGCACCGAAGGCAACGAGGGCGACGACGGCCACCGCGCTCGCCCACCAGGCCGAGAGGCCGGTCGCACGGTCCAAGGTCAGCGTGTAGGCGATGTCGGACAGGTCTGCCGCGCACATCGCGAGGACGAGGAGGGAGGCCGCCGTCCGCGCGCCGCGCGCGACGACCGCGGCTCGCACGACTGCACCGGTCAACGCCGCCGCGAGCAGGACGAGGAACGTCTCGTAGGCACGGGTGACGACGCCCGAACCGAGGCGCTCGTGAGCAGGGCCGAGGACGACCCCCCACATCACGACCGCGACGACCAACCCGATCACCATCGCATCGAGCACACCCCCGACGTCGCGGTGGAGGGATGGGAAGGTGACGGCCAGGCCACCGGTGAGGAGGAGGGCGTAGCCCAGCCCGAGGCTCGCCACCGCGAAGGCGCCGTCGGCGGGCGAGCCGCTGGTGGCGACCGCGGCCAGGGTCTCGACGTTGTGGGCTGCCAGGACCGCAACGCCCGCGACCAGCAGCGATCCGCCGGGCCCTGCGGGGACGCCGCCACGGCGACGCGCGACCGCGAGGACCACCAGCACGACGAGGTTCGCCGCGGCGACCGCCGCGTAGCGCGACACGTCGCCGAGTGCGCACAGGGCCACGAGCGGCACACCGAGGAGCGCGACGCCCAGGTACGCCCGCTGGCCGTGCGTGTCCACTCATCCTCCGAGTCGCCGACCCCCTACCGGTAGATCGGCCGATCGGGCGACGGCCTTAGCCGGCGCGCGGGCGAAACTCGTCGCCGGGGCCTGGACGCTGAGCGCGCGAGAGGCGGGGGGCAGCGGCCATCATGGCCGCGTGGACCTCGTCGCCGCCCCCGCGCTCACCCGGCCGGACCTGCTGGCACCCCCGACCAGGGACGCGGTGCGCTTGCTCGCCTCGCGCGAACCGGCGGCGGCCGCGCGCGTCCTGGTCGCCGAGATCGACCCCGACCTGGCCGACACCGCGGCGCTGACGCAGGCCTACGGGCTCGACCCGCACGCGTCGGCGAACTGCGTCCTGGTGGTGGGCAGGCGGGGCGGCGACGAGCGATTCGCCGGGTGTGTGGTGCGCGCCACGACCCGGGCCGACGTCAACACCGTCGTGCGGCGCCTGCTGGACGTGCGCAAGGCCACGTTCCTGCCCACCGAGCGCGCCGTGCAGCTGTCCGGGATGGAGTACGGCGGCATCACACCGATCGGCCTCCCGGTCGGCTGGCGCGTCATGGCGGACGCCGACGTGCTCGCCGACCAGGCACCCGTCATCGTGGGCAGCGGGGTGCGCCGCTCCAAGATCGTGCTGCCCGGCCGCGACCTCGCGGCCTTCGGCGTCGAGGCGGTCGAGGGCCTCGGCCGCTGAGCCCGGGACACCGCGCCGTCCCCAGGCCGGCCATGGCCCGGACCGCCCTCGGGCCGCGAGCCGAGACGGCGTCCCGGGATCCGGGCGAGAGCGCGGGTTCGCCCACGTGGAGCGACGCCCGGTGCGATCCTGGAGCGATGAGACAGTCGCACCGCGACTGGATCGCGGTGGACCTCGACGGGGATCAGCAGCTCCCGACTGCAGCGCCGGAGAGCGAGGCGCAGCACGCGCTCCGCAGGGCATGGGGTCGGCTTCCCCTCTGGCTGCGGGTCTCCCTGCTGGCGGGTCTGTGCCTCACCGTGGCGGTGCCGGCGACGTCGTGGGTGCGCAGCGAGCGGCGAGCAGCGCGCCTGGCAGCCACCGACGGCCTCGCCTCCGACCTCACGCTTCCGGTGCACGACGCCTGGCGCTCGTACGGCACCTACGTCGGGGCCGCCGAGCGCTCGGGCGTGCTGGTCTCCTACGACGGGGAGAGCAGACGCCTGCGGGCGCTCGACCCCGACTCGGGCGCGGTGCTGTGGACGAGTGCGACCATCACCGCCGACGCGACATGCCGCTTCCCGACCACCGATCCGACACCCACCCGACCCACCGATGGCGCTGAGCTCCTGCTCTGCGCCGACGGGGCCAGGCTCGACGTCGTCGACGTGTCCGACGGGATGCTCGTGAGCACGGTGGCGCTCCCGTGGACCGAGGTCGACGCACGAGTCCTCGGGACCGACGTGGTCGCGGTCGGGCTCGACGAGGACGGCCACATCGCAGCCGCCCGCTGGGACGCCTCGACTGCCGAGGAGCGCTGGTCCTACACCGGTGACACCGTGGCCGACGGCGACCGTCCCCTGGCCTACCTCGAGCCCGAGGTGGTCGAGGTCGTCACCCCGACCACCGTCGTCCACCTCGACACGGCGACCGGTGCCCGCCTGCCAGGCTCCGGCTCCGTGGTGACGTCGAGGGCCGCGCTGCCCGGCGGCGCGGAGGCGGTCGAGGAGTCGGAGACGTCGTGGCCGGGCGCGCGGACCAAGCGGGTCCGCGTCCTCGAGGCCGACGGCAGCGAGCGTTTCGTCACCGACGGGTACCTGGCACAACCGACCGCCGACGACGGCACCGCGGCCGACGTCCTGCTCGTCGCGCCGCAGGGCGCCGCCGAGCTGCGCGCCATCGACGCCCGGTCCGGCGAGGAGCTGTGGAGCACCGACAGGGCGGCCGAACCCCAGGCACTGGTCGACCGCCGGCTGCTGCTGCGGTCGGACGAGTGGCTCGCCGTCGTCGACGCCCGGTCCGGCGAGGAGCTCTGGCGCACCGAACCCTCCGTCGTCGGTGCGTGGCCGAGCATCGTGACCGACGGCGAGATCGTGGCGCGTGTGGAGGTCGTGGCGCTGAGCTCGGTGCCCGAGTACGCCGACGACGTCAGGCCCGGCACGGAGTACCAGATGGTCGCCCGGCGGCTGGCCACCGGTGAGGTCGTCTGGACGGCGCCGTGGTCCATGGTCACCGCGAACGCGCTGGTGGTGACGCCCACCGGCCACGTGCTCGCCGTCGGCCCGGTCGTCCTCGCCGGCCTGCAACCCCGGAGCCCCGAGGACTCCTGACCGGCGTCACGCGACCGGCGCGACCGCCGAGGGCTCGGAGTCGTCGGCGAACCAGCCGGACGTGCCGAGCCGGCCGCCGAACCGCGGCGCGTACTGCTCGAGCACCACCTTGGCGATCAGCTCACGACGACTGCTCACCCCGGCCTTGTCGAAGATCACCTTGAGGTGGTCCTGGACGGTGTACGGCGACAGGTGCAGGGCGGCGGCGATCTGCGCGGTGCTCGAGCCCTGCACCACCGCGACGAGCACGTCACGCTCGCGACCGGTCAGTCCGAACGCCGCCACCACCAGCGGCACGACGTCCCCCGGGCCGGCCTCCTCGATGGTCACCGCGACCTGCGCCGCGCCGCCGTCGGCGGACGCCAGCGGCGAGGCGTGGACCACGAACCAGCGCCCCGACCGGCTGCGCACCCGCAGGCGCGGCACCAGGGTCGAGTGCCCCGCCGCGAGGGCCCGCGCCACGGCCACGATCGAGCCGACCGCCGTCGGCAGGCGCCGCCAGACGTCGCCGCCCAGGTCGGCGACCCGCGACTGTGCGGCCTGTGAGGCCTGGAGCACGCGGTCGTCCGGACCCACCACGAGGACCGCCGGGCCGTCCTCGGGGGCCTCCAGCGCGGCCTGCGCCGCACCGGCCACCAGACCGGCCCGCACCCCGAGCGCGACGGTGGGCGCGACGCTGGCCAGGAAGTCCGCCTCGGCGGGGCTGAACCCGCCCGCGCCCGAGGAGCGGTACAGGGAGAACCCGGCCCACGGACGGCCGTCGAGCACCGCCGCGGCACGAACCTCGTGGCCCAGGTCCCACTCGGGCACGAAGAGCTCGCGGTGCCGCGAGGCGACCTCGGGGTGGCCGCCGGTGTCGTCCACCAGGATCGCCACCGGTACGGGCCGGTGGACGAGGTCCAGGAACAGGTTGACCGAGTCGTCGAGGTACTCGTGGCGCAGGAACTCGAAGTCCTTGTCGTTGCCCATGCCACGCTTCACCGACCCGGTGAGCAGGCCGGTCCGCGGGTCGGCGGGCCCCACGCATGCCGCGTCGAAGGGCACCGCACGGCCGAGGAGGTCGATCGCGCCGTGGGCGAACGACTCCCAGTCGAGGCCGGACCGGGCGAGTGCGTCCAGACCGCGACGCACGGGGTCGGTGCGCAGAGTGGTCACACCCCATATGGTGACGTTCGTCCCTTGCGCAGGAAACCCCCAGGTTTCTGGGTTCTTCGCCTCCGGGTGTGCTGGGGGACGAGAAACCCAGTGAAAAGGGATGGTCCGGCTCCGGGCCGCACCCCGACAGTTGCCGCCATGACGACGACTGATCAGGCCGTGAACCCGCCCCACGAGGACCGGACCGGCCACGCACACCACCACGGTCTCGCCGGCGACCCGCTCGCCGGCCTGCACCTCACCGGCCGCATCGTGCGGCCCACCGACCTCGACTGGGACGCGGTACGCATGCCGTGGAACGTCGCGGTCGACCAGCACCCGATCGCCGCGGTGCTCGCCGCAGACGCCGACGACGTCACGCGCACGGTCCGGCACGCCGCGGCCCACCGCCTGGCGGTCACCGCACAACCGGGCGGCCACGGCGCGAGCTCGGACCTGCGCGGCGTCGTGCTGGTGCGCACCGGCGCGCTGGACGACATCTGGATCGACGCCGAGGCCCGGGTCGCCCGGGTCGGTGCCGGGGTCAAGCTCGGCGCGCTCCAGGCCGCCTTGGCCGGCACCGGGCTCACCGCGCTGTGCGGGTCGAGCGGGGACGTCACGGTGGTGGGGCTCGCGCTCGGCGGCGGGCTGTCCTGGTTCAGCCGTGCCTACGGCAACGGGTCGCGGGCGCTGCGCGCGGCCGAGGTCGTCGACCCTCGCGGCCACCGCCGCTGGGTCTCCGACGAGTCCGACCCCGAGCTGATGTGGGCGCTGCGCGGTGGTGGCGGGGACTTCGGGGTCGTGACGGCCGTCGAGGTCGACCTGTTCCCGGCCCCCGAGCTGCACGGCGGCACGCTCGCGTTCCCCGGCACCGCCGCGCCCGCGGTGCTGCGCGCCTGGCGCGACGCGACCACGCACGCCGGTCCGGCGACGACCCTGTGGGCGGCGCTGCTGCACCTGCCGGACATCGAGGCGATCCCCGAGCCGATGCGTGGGCAGTCGCTCGCCATCGTCCAGGCCATGCACCTCGGAGACCGGGCCACGCTCGACGACCTGCTCGCCGACGTGCGCCGGGCCGGCCCGGTGCTTCGGGACGCGATCCGGCCGGTCGACGTCGCCGAGGTCGGCCAGGTCGCCGAGGACCCCGAGGACCCGAGCCCCTCGATGCTCGCCGCCACCCGGCTGCGCGGCATGGACGACGCCGCGATCGACGCGCTGGTCGCCGCCGTGGGCGTGGGCAGCGGCACCCCGCTGCTCCAGGTCCAGCTGCGGCACCTGGGTGACGCCCTGGCCGAGCAGGCCGTGCCGGCCGTCGCCGGCCCCGACGACTCGCCCTACCTGGTCTCCGGGCTGGCGATCGTGCCCGCACCCGAGCTCGCACCGGTGATGTCCGGCGGGCTGGACGCCCTGCTCGCGGCCGTCGCGCCGTGGGCGACTGCGACCGCGCCGCTGACGTTCCTCGACCGGACGGACACGGTGGCCCGCAGCTACCCCGGGCCCGACGTGGTCAGACTCCGGCTGCTCAAGGAGCTCGTCGACCCCGATGGCGTGATCCGTTCCAACCGTCCGGTGCTCGATGCACCGGTCGCCGCCGGCCCCGTCAACGCGGTGGTCGCGGAGATCTAGGAGGCGCGAGGGCGTCGGGTGGGGATGGCCACCCGGCGCCCTCCCGCCGCGCCGCTACAGGTCGTTCCCGGCGTACGACTGGTTGAAGCTCTTGTTGGCCAGGGGGAAGTCCGGGACGATCGTGTCCGCCAGGGCGACCGGCAGCGCCGGCCAGGTGAAGAACGACGGATCGACCACCGCGACCCGGGCGAGCCGCCCGGCCCCGTCCAGCTCGACACGGTGGCACGCGGTCCCCCGCCACGCCTCGACGAGCGACAGCCCCGCGGCCACCCCGGCACCTGCGTCGCCGGGTGCCGGCCCCGACCGAGCCGTCCCGGATCCCGGCGAGGTGCCGAGCCGCCCCGCGAGGTCCGCGACCAGCCGCGCGGAGACGGCGGCCTCCTCGGCCCGCACCGCGAACCTCGCCATCACGTCGCCCTCGTCCCTGGTCACGACACGAAGCTCCGGGCCGAGGTCGACGAACGGGTGATCGAGCCGCGCGTCGTGGGCCAGACCGCTGGCCCGGGCGACGTAGCCCAGCACACCCATGTTCTGGGCGGCCTCGCGGGTCAGCACCGCCGTGCCGGTGAACCGGTCGACCACCACAGCGTTGCCGAGCGCGACGTCCACGAGCTCGGCGACCTCGGCAGCGACCCGGCCGACGAGCTCGGTGTCGACCGGGGCGCGCAGCACCGCACCGCCCACCGTGATCCCGCCGCGCAGCAGGCGGTGCCCGGTCAGCCGGGCGTGGTGGCGCAGCAAGGTCTCGCGCAGCCGCTGGGCGTGCGCGTTCACCACGCCGAAGCCGACGTCGTTGGCCATCGCGCCGAGGTCCGTCACGTGGTTGTGCAGGCGTTCGAGCTCGAGCAGCAGCGCCCGCACGAGCCGGTCCTCCTCGCTCACCTCAAGCCCCAAGGCTCCCTCGACGGCCATCGCGAACGCGAGGCCGTGGCCGACGGCCGTGTCGCCGCTGATCCGCTCGGCCAGCGCGATCCCGTCGGCCGGCGCCCGGCCCTCGAACAGCTTCTCCATACCCCGGTGCACGAACCACAGCCGGGCCTTCATCCGCACGATGGTCTCCCCGACCACGGAGAACCTGAAGTGGCCGGGCTCGATCATCCCGGCGTGCACCGGCCCGACCGGGATCTCGTAGACCCCCTGCCCCTCGACCGGCACGAACGAGAACGTGCCCTGGTCGGGACGGAAGCGGGCCTCGGGCGACGCGTCGGCCCGCATCGGGAACCAGTCGGCCGGCCAGTGGTCATGCAGCACGAGGCGCCTGGGCCGCGGGTGGCCCGTGGGCACGATCCCCAGCGTGTCGTGCATCGCGCGCTCGAACCGTCCGGCGGGGAACGAGATCGCCGCCAGCGACGGCACCGCCGGGGTGCCCCGCGGCACGCGGACGACGAGCTCGGTCCGGGCGCCGCCGGGCCCGGCGAAGGCGTAGGCGACGTGGAACCCGCGCTCCGCGTCGTCGTGGCCCGCGACCAGGGCGAGCCGGTGACCGGCTGCCAGCAGCTCGGTGACGGCGTCGGTCAGCCCTTCGGGGGCCATGTGCCGCTCCACGACCCCGTCCCCGCGGTGATGGACGACGGTCATCCGACCACCCCCGCAGCCCGGGCGATGGCAGCGCCGACCGGCAGCGCCGAGAAGCCCACCACCGCCGTCGCGCAGAGCGCCAGCACGAGCGGCGTGACCGGCCCACCTGCGCCCCGTCGCGACGGGCCGGAGGCGTCGGCGCCGGTCCGCTCGCCGGCCGGACCGAGCACCATCGCGGCCGTCGCCCGGACCAGTCCGGCGAACACCGCGAGCAGCAGCACGAGCACCACGGCCATCGCCCAGCCGAGGCCCGCCTGCCATCCGGCGACCACGATCGCGACCTCGGTGAAGAACAGCGCGAAGGGCGGGAACCCCAGCAGTGCCGCCACAGCCACGACGAACGGCACCGCGAGCGCCGGGCGGCGGGCCAGCAGCCCGCGCACGTCCTGGATCCGGCTGGTGCCCTCCGCGGCGAGGATGCGCCCGGCGACCACGAACGCGGTCGCCTTGGCCAGGCCGTGACCCAGGACGTGCAGCAGGACGGCCGCCATGGCCAGCGGGCCGCCTATCGCGGCACCGACGGCGAGCAGCCCCATGTGCTCGATGCTCGAGTAGGCGAGCAACCGTTTGTAGTCGCGTTGGCGCAGGATCAGGGCCGCGGCGACCGCGAGGGACCCGAGTCCCGCCGTCATCAGCAGGCCGCGCATCAGGCCGGGTCCGAGCACGACGTCGGCGATCGCCCGGACCCGCAGGATCGCGTAGAGGGCGACGGCCAGCAGCACGCCGGACATCAGCCCGGAGACGGGCGCCGGCGCCTGCCCGTGGGCGTCGGGCAACCAGGAGTGCATCGGCGCGAGTCCGGCCTTGGTCGCGAACCCGAGCACGGCCAGGGCGACGGCGACGCGGACCAGACCGGGATCCAGCGGGAGCCGCCCGCTGGTCAGGACCGTCCAGGACAGCGTCGCCTCGCCGGCGCTGCGACCGGCTGCGTACAGCAGCACCACGCCGAGCAGCGCGATCGCCACACCGACCGACCCGAGCACGACGTACTTCCAGGCCGCCTCGAGCGAGCGACGGGTCCCGCGATGGCCGACCAGGAATGCCGTCGCCACGGTGGTCGCCTCGATGGCCACCCAGAGCACTCCGAGGTTGTCGGTCAGCACGGCCAGCGACATCGCCGCGAGGAACACGCAGACCAGCGCGGCGTAGCGGCGTTCCGCGCGAGTGGCCCGGCCGGCCGCCCGGTCGACACCACCCCAGGTGGCGGTCAGACCGACGGCACCGATCACGGTGAGCATGAACGCCGAGAGCTGGTCGGCACGCAGCAGCCCGTCGGCCAGGTCCGGCACCGGGCCACGCCGCGCGAGGAGCACCAGCCCGACCGCCAGCACCACCACCGAGTCCACCACGCCCGACCAGGCGGCCACCCGGCGATCCGGCACGACGACGGCCGCCGCACCCAGCAGTGCCGGGGCGAGCAGCGGGACCAGCACGATCGCGTCCATCAGTCCCTCAGCTCGTTCAGCTCGTCGACGGACACCGCGCCGAGGGCCGCGTGCAACCGCCCGGACAGCACCGCCAGGATCAGCGCCACCAGGAGCACGTCGAGCGAGACGCCGAGCTCCACCACGAAGGGCACGCCTGCGGCGGTGAGGAACGCGACGGTCGCGATCCCGTTGTCCAGCACGAGGAACCCGACCAGCTGGGACAGCGCCCGCCGCCGGGTCACCACCAGCAGCAGACCGACGAGCACCATCGTCAGACCCACCGGGACGGCGAAGGCCGCCGGCCCTGCGGCCGTCCCCCCGATCCCGGCGGTGGCCTGGGTGATCGGCCGGCTGACCAGGTAGGCGAGCGTGGCCAGCAACGTCACTCCCACCAGGCCCGAGGTCGGGTTGACGCGCAGCGCGTTCTCCCGGTCGACCCCGGTCGCGCGGACGCCGCGGCCCAGCACGAGCGGGATCACGACGCCCTTGAGCGCGAGGACCACGGCAGCCACACCGAGCAGCTCGGCGTCCCGCTCCGCGGCCGCGATGCTCACCACGAGCGCCGCGAGGGCCACGCCCTGGACGGCCAGCAGCCGCGCCGCGGCGGCGAGCGAGCGGCGCCACACCAGCAGCGCGGCGGTGAGCAGCAGCGCGCCCGTGCTGAGCGCGAGCAGCTGGGTCGCGAGACCGTCGAGGCTCATGCGGCTCCCCTCATGCGACCAGGTAGGAGGCGGTGACGGCGAGGAACGCGAGCGCGAACGACCCGGCGAGCAGCTCTGGCACGCGGAACAGCCGCAGCTTGGCCATGGCGACCTCGCCCGCGCCGAGCGCCGCACCCAGCAGGACGACCTTCGCCGCGAGCGCGACCACGCCGAGCAGCAGCGCGCCGGGGCTCGCCCCACCGGCCACGCCCCACGGCACCATGAGGTTCGCGACCAGCCCGAGCAGGACGGTGAGCCGGAGCCACGACCCGAGCTCGACCCACGCCAGGTCCGGGCCGGAGGTCTCGAGCACCATCGCCTCGTGGACCATCGTCAGCTCGAGGTGGGTCGCCGGGTTGTCGACGGGTAGCCGCCCGGTCTCGGCGAGGACCACGACGGCCAGCGCGACGACGGCCAGCACGCCGGCCGGGGAGGCGATGGTCGCCGGGTCATCACGGCGCGCTGCCACGATCAACGACAGCGTCGAGCTGCCCACCGGGATCGACAGCGCGTAGACGGCCATCAGGACGGTCGGCTCGACCAGCGCGGCGATCATCATGTGGCGGCTGGAGCCCATCCCCCCGAACGCCGTCCCGGCGTCCAGGCCGAGCAGCGCGAGCGCCACGGTCCCCACCAGGAGCGCCGACACCACCACGAACAGGTCGCCCGGCACCTGGGGCAGCGGGGCGGCCACCACCAGGGGCACGAGGGCGCCGGCCACCAGCCCGGAGGCGAGCAGCACCAGGGGCGCGACGACGCCCACCGCGGTCGTGCCGGTGGCCCGGATCGGCCGCTTGCGCCACAGCTTGCGCAGGTCCCGCCACGGCTGGCCGACCCCGGCGCCCGCACGTCCCTCGAGCCGGGCCCGGGTCTGCCTGGTCACGCCCATCACGATCGGCGCCAGCGCGGTGACCACCGCCACCTGGACGATCGCGACCAGCACGCGCCCCGCCACCTCGACCGCGCTCACCGGGACACCACCACCAGCACGACGACCAGGGCGGCGAACGCGAACGCGAGGTAGCGGGTGATCGAGCCGTTCTGCACCCGGCGCGCCGCGTCGGCGACCCGGTCGGCCACGCGGATCACGGGCGCGTACAGCCGCACCTCGACCACGTCGTCGACCCGCTGGCTGTACTGCACCCGGTCGGCCAGGTACTGCGACTCGGCGACGTGGGTCACCTCGATGTCACGGGTGGGCTGGAGGGCGTCGTCGAACACCCGCATCAGGGGCTCGGCGTACGACGTCGCGGTGTACTGCATCCGTGGGCTGGTGCGGATGCGCCCGCAGCCCCACGCCGGCGCGCCGACCGTCCGTGGACGCCGGCGCGCGAGCACGGCGGAGGCCACGATCGCCGGCAGGACGACGGCCACGGACAGCACCGCGAGCGCGACCGGGTCGAGCACGGCACCCACCCCGTCCAGCGTCACGCCTCCCAGCCCGGCGGACCCGACGCCGTCGACGCCGACTGCCTGCGCGAGCCCGGCCGCGACGGGCCCGGGCGCCACGCCCAGCCCGACCACGGCGACGCCGGACGCGACCATGGCGACGCGCATCCCCACGGGCACCTCGCGGGCGGTCTCGGCACCGAGACTGCGTGGCCGGGCGAGGAACGCGATCCCGAACGCCTTGACGAACGTCAGCAGCGCGAGGCCTGCGGTGAGCGCGATGACCCCCAGCGCGAGCGGCACCGTCGCCGCCACGACGCGCTCACCCGGCTCCGCGGCGTGGATCATCGCCTGGAGCAGGGTCCACTCGGCGACGAACCCGCCGGTGACCGGCAGCGCCGCGGCCCCGAGCGCGCCCAGCCCGAAGGCGGCCGTCGTCCAGGGCATCCGGTGCGCGAGCCCGCCGAGCCGGTCCAGGTCACGCTCCCCGGTGGCCCGCAGGACCGCACCGGCCCCGAGGAAGAGCGTGGTCTTGAACGCCGCGTGGCTCACGACCAGGAGCAGGCAGGCGAGCAGTGCGAGCGACGCGGGTGCGTCCGCCTCGTCGCGCAGCAGCAGCGCCATGCCGAGCGCGAGCACGATCAGTCCGACGTTCTCGCTGGTGGAGTAGGCCAGCAGGCGCTTGAGATCCGACGCGACGGCGGCCTGGAGGATGCCGTAGACGGCCGAGAGCGCGCCGACGCCGACCAGGACGGCGGCCCACCAGGTCGGGCCGCCTGGCAGCAGGCGCAGGGTCACCAGGAGCAGGCCGTAGACGCCCATCTTGACCATCGCCGCGCTCATCGCCGCCGACGCGTGGCTGGGCGCCTCGGGGTGGGCGCGCGGCAGCCAGACGTGCAGCGGCACGACACCCGCCTTGGTCCCGAAGCCCACCGCGAGGAGGACGAAGGCGAGCGACGCCGCCGCGGACCGAGGGTCGGCCGCAGCGAGGCCGGCGAAGTCGGTGGCCCCGGTCTGGGCTGCGAGCACCGCGAAGCCCCCGAGGATCGCGAGCATGCTCAGGTGGGTCGTGACGGCGTACCAGAGGGCCGCCTCACGGGTCTGGGCGCGGCGGGAGTGCTCGGCGAGCACCAGCACCGTCGAACCGCCGGCCATGAGCTCCCACGCGAGCAGGAAGGCCACGAGGTCACCGGCCGCCGGCACCAGCTGCATGCCCAGCAGGAACACCGGGAGGGCCGCCCACTGGGTGCGTGACGCCGTGACGCCGTGGGCGTACCCGATCGCGTAGACCGCTACCGCAGCACCGACCACGCCCGCGACCAGCATGAACAGGCCACCGAGCCGGTCCGGCGCGAGGCGCAGCACGACCCCGGGCAGCGCGCTGGGCACCTCGAGCGCGCCGGTCGCGCCGCCGAGCGCGAGCACGCCGGCCCAGGCACCGGCCGCGGCGGTGGCCAGGGTGGCGGTACCCGCCACGGCGCCGCGAATGCGGTCGGGCGCCGCGACGGCTGCCAGGACTGCGACCAGCGCGAGCGCGAGCTGCGCGACGAGCGGTGCGGTCACCGGCCGGTCACCCGACGCAGCGCCTCCACGACGGCGGCCGGCTCGGGCGGGCAGCCCGGTACCTCGAGGTCCACCGGGACCACGTCGCTCACCGCTCCCGCGACGCCGTAGCCGTCACGCATCAGCCCGCACCCGCGCGCGCAGTCGCCGAGCGCGACCACGGCCCGCGGTTCGGGGGTCGCGGCGACGGTCAGCCGCAGCGGCTCGGCCATGTTCCGTGTCACCACCCCGGTGACCAGCACGACGTCCGCGTGCCGTGGTGAGGCGACCAGGCGCGCGCCGTAGCGCTCGGCGTCGTACACCGGCCCGAAGGCGGCACCGATCTCGATCTCGCACCCGTTGCACGACCCGGCGTCCACGTGGCGGACCTGGACGCTTCCCCGCAGCGCCGGGTCGACACCCGCGAGCGGCTCGGGCGCAGGCGGCGCCGGCTCGGCGACCCGGCCGGTCCGGCGGACCAGTCGGGCCAGACCGCGCAGGCTCATCCGGCCCCGCCCTCGCCCGGCACCAGCTCGGCCCGCAGGGACGCCTGGTCGGTCAGCAGGTCCGCGAGCAGCCGCCTGGCGACCCGCAGGAGCTCGGCGACGGCCGGCACGCTCGCGGCGTAGACCACCTCAGCGCCCTCGCGTCGCTGGTCCACCAGACCGGCCCGGCGCAGCACGGCCAGCTGCTGGGACAGGTTGGACTGCTCGATCTCGATCGCGTCGAGCAGCTCGTGGACGGGCCGGTCCTGCTCGGCGAGCAGCTCCAGGATCCGGATCCGCGCGGGGTGCCCGAGGGTGCGGAACAGCTCGGCCTTCGCCTTGTAGACCTCGGGCACGACGCCTCCCTCATGACGGCATGCGCACTTTACAACATGAACGAGTCTTCAACTGGCGTGACGGCGGGCGCCGACGTGGATCCGCGTGGGGCGCGGCAGGGTCAGACCTCGAGCGCCTTCGCGAACCAGTGGGTCGCGTTCGGGTTGTCGTTGTACCGCTCGACCTCCGTGTAGCCGGCCGAGCGGTACAACGACGCGGCAGCGGGCAGCGTGTCGTTGGTGTCGAGCACGGCGATGCTCGCCCCGAGGCGTACGGCCTCCCGCTCCAGGGCGGTGAGCAGCCCCCGTCCCCAGCCGTGACCGCGCACCTCCTCGCGCAGGTACAGGTGCTTGACCTCGGCCCGCTCCGGGTCGAGCAGCCGGACTCCCCCGCCGCCGACGACTCGCGGCTCCGGCCCGCCATGCCACGCGATGACGAACGACCCGCGCGGCGGCGCGAACGTCGCCGGGTCGGGCATCGGCACCTCCCACGTTCCGCGCTCGGCGGGCCATGCGGCGCGGCGCATCGCCAGGTACTCGGCCAGGATCGCCGCCGCCCGCGGGTCGGCCAACGTCGTGGGGACGATCACGAGCCCGGGCGGACGCCCGGCCCCGGCGCCGCTCACCGCGTCGCCCAGAACGCCACGGCGCTCGCGGCCGCGACGTTGAGCGAGTCCACGCCGCCGGCCATCGGGATGCGCACCACCAGGTCCGCGGCCGCGACCGTGGCGGGCTTGAGCCCGTCCCCCTCCGCGCCCAGCACCAGCGCCAGCCGCTCGGGCGGGTCGGCCACCAGGTCGTCCAGCGTGATCGCGTCATCGGCCAACGCCAGCGCCGCGACGGTGAACCCCAGCCCGCGCAGCACCTCGACCCCGCCCGGCCACGGGTCGATCCGGGTCCACGGCACCTGGAACACGGTCCCCATGCTCACCCGCACCGCGCGGCGGTACAACGGGTCGGCGCACCGCGGCGTGACCAGCACCGCGTCGACGCCCAGCGCGGCGGCGCTGCGCATGATCGCCCCGACGTTGGTGTGGTCGACGATGTCCTCCAGCACCGCCACCCGTCGCACCGGCGCACCGTCCGGGCGGGCGGCGAGCAGGTCGGCGACCCCCGGCAGCGCGGGGCGCTGCATCGCCGCGAGCGCGCCGCGGTGCACGTGGAACCCGGTGATCGCCTCGAGCGCCTCGGGTTCGGCGACGTACACCGGCACGTCCGTGCCGCCCGGCACCCCGGCGAGCATCGCCTCGACGTCGGCCAGCCAGCGCGGCGAGCACAGCACCGACCGGGGCCGGTGCCCCGCGTCGAGCGCGCGGCCCAGCACCGTGGACGACTCCGCCATGTAGAGACCGCGCTCGGGCTCGATCCGGCGGCGTAGCGCCACGTCGGTCAGGGACGTGTAGTCGGTCAGCCGGTCGTCGGCGGGGTCGGCGATGGGGACCACGGGCACGTCCCGCATTCTGCCGTGCGGACGACGCGGGACGCGGCGCTCAGAGGTCCACGCGCATCACCGCGCGCCGGTGCGAGGGGCGGTGCACCACCGTCATGCCCGCTGCGGCGAACATCGACGGCGTCCCCGGGTGCTCCTCGCCCCACGTCACGTCGGACCGGGTGACCGGGTAGGCCTCGACCGCGCGCGCCCCGCTCCGGCGGGCGTGCTCGACGGCCCCGGCGGCCAGCGCGTGCGCCACGCCACGACCCCGGTGACCGGCGCGCGTGAACACGCACGTGACGGCCCAGACCGAGTCGTCCGCCTTGTCCTCGGCGCGGCCCTGCCACGGGATCCGGTACACCCGCAGCAGGCCGGGGTAGGCGGTGCGCGGCTCGACGGCGCACCACCCGACCGGTTCTCCGTCCAGGTAGGCGACCACGCCCGACGTACCCGCCCCGGGCTCGTCGCAGCCCACCTGCTCGCGCATCCGGTGGCGCAGCTCGTCGACGCCGAGCCGCCCGAACGACTCCTTCGGTGCGAGCTTGTAGCGCTGGCACTGGCAGCGGGCCGCCTGGCCGCGCTCGCCCAGCACGGTCTGCAGGTCCTCCCAGCCCGCGAGGTCGGCCGGGAGCACCGCCACCGGCCCCGGCACCAGCGAGGTCGCCGACCTCACCACTCCCACGTCCCGGACACCGGCCGCCAGTCCGGCACCTCGGGGCCGTGCGGCCGCCACACGGCCGGGGACGGCGCACCGGACAGGTGGAGGTCGAGGCCCGCTGCGTCCAGGCCGTCGGCCTTCCACCGGAAGGTGGTGCGCAGCCGGTCGAGCGCGCCGAACAGCTGCTCGGCCTCGGTTCCCGCGATCGGCGGCTCCCACGGGGGGGCCGGCGGCGTGGTCTGGGTCATCTGGGCTCCTTCATGTCCAGGGCGATCCCCTCACGGGCCGCCAGCGCTGTCAGGTCCCGCTCGGCGTACTGCCGGTGCCACCACTCCTCGTTGAGCACCACGTGCAACGGCTCGGCGACGGGGAACGCGTGCGGCGGGGGCCAGCCCGGACCCTCAACCGGCGCGGTCAGCTCCGCGAGACGCTCGTCGGTCAGGTGTGCGATGAGTGCACGGACGCCGGCCATCCGGTCCGCGCGCAGCGCCAGCACGTCGTCGAGCGTGGGACGCACGCTGCGGTCACGGGGCACCCCTGGCGTGTCGGGCATCTCGTCCCACGGCAGGTCGAGCGGGTCCCACGGGCTCGGGTCGCCGAGGATGCCGCGACGCACCCAGGCGTCGGTCGCGAACACCAGATGCCGAAGCGTCTCGACGAACGACCACTCGCCGTCCACGCCCTCGTGCAGCAGCTCCGGGTCGCGCGCCTCGAGCGTCCGGGCCCTGGCGACGGTGCCGTCCCACAGCGCCTCGACCACCGGCCAGATCTCGCGGAAGCCCGCCGCGATCGTCGGGCGCAGCAGACCGTACTCGGGGTGCCGCCTGGCCAGCTCCGCGTCGATCAGCGGGCCGACCTCGACGCCGTTGATCGTGACGTTGTCCAGCTCACCGGTGATCTCGACGTCGCGCATCTCGATGCCGCGGATGCGACCGCCGTCCCAGTAGATGCTGCGCACCCGCGCCCCGGACAGGTTGGCCCGCTCGATCGCCACATCCTTGAGGCGGACGCGTTCAAGGCGCGTGCCGGACAGGTCGACCCCCTCGAAGCGGCTGCCGGAGAGGTCCTCGTCGCGGTGTTCGATCGCCATGACCGGCACCGTAGACTCCGATGCGGACGATCTGCTTCCGCATTCGGAGGTGCCGTGCCGAGCGACGTCAGTCCCACCGCGCGCGCGCTGCGCGCGCTCGAGCTCATCCAGACCCAGCCGGGCATCGGGGCCGACCGCCTCGCCGCGAGGCTCGGCGTCACCGACCGCGCGGCCCGCCGGTACGTCGCGATCCTGCGCGAGGCGGGCATCCCGGTGACGTCCGCGCCCGGACCGGCCGGCGGCTACCGACTGGGCCGCGGGGTGCGCCTGCCGCCGCTGGTGTTCACCCAGGCCGAGGCGCTCAGCCTGGTGATGGCCGTGCTGGACGGCCACCACGCGGCGGCCGACCCTGAGGACCCCGTGGGCCGCGCCCTTGCGGTGCTCCTCCAGTCGCTGCCGGAGGCCGTCTCGGCCCAGGCGTCCGCGGTGCGCCGAGCCGCGGCCGCGGCACCCGACCGCGGCGCCGCTCGACCCGACCCCTCGACCACCGTCGCGCTGGTGCAGGCCTGCGCGGACCGCCGGCGCACCGTCGTGGGGTACCGGACCGAGGCAGGCACCGACCTCGAGGTCGAGGTC
The DNA here is from genome assembly GCA_020444245.1 of Actinomycetales bacterium. Taxonomy (GTDB): domain Bacteria; phylum Actinomycetota; class Actinomycetes; order Actinomycetales; family Cellulomonadaceae; genus Actinotalea. The sequence goes on along the minus strand of JAHLLI010000004.1, from coordinate 54,304 downwards.
GACCCGTGGTCGGTGCTCGTCCGCCACGGCCGCTGGTACCTGCTGTGCCGGCTCACCGCGACCGAGGCGGTGCGCACCTACCGGGTGGACCGCGTGACCTCGGTGCGCGCGCTCGACGACGCCGCCGTGCCTCCCCCGGACGCCGACCCCGTGACCCTCCTCGAGGAGAACCTCGCCGCCGGCTGGGAGTACGCCACCGAGGTGCTCATCTCGGCTCCGCACGCCGCGCTGACGCGGCGGGTGCCGCGCGTGCTCGGCCGACTCGAGGCGGCCGGCGACGCCACCACGCGCCTGGTCGGCACCACCAGCAACCCGCGCTGGTACGCCGAGCAGCTCGCGGCACTGCCGGTCGACTTCCGCGTGGTGGGTGGCGCGCAGCTGGTCGCGTCCACGAGGGACGTCGGCCGTCGCCTGCTCGCCGCCGCCGACGGACTCTGAGCAGGCGCGTCATCGGGAGCGTCGAGACCTGTCACACAGCGGCGTCACAGGCTTACCCTCGATGAATGGTGGTCTTCCTGATCCGCACAGCGATCTTCCTCGGCTCGGCCGCCCTGGGCATCTGGGTGGCCTCGCTCCTCGTCACCGACTTCACCGTGTCGGTCACCGGCTTCGTCGTCGCGCTCATCGTGTTCGTTGTCGCCCAGTGGATCCTCTCGCCACTGATCCTCAAGCTCACCCACAAGTACGCCAACGCCTTCATCGGCGGGGTAGGGCTGGTGTCGACGTTCGTGGCCCTGCTCATCGCCACGCTCATCGCCGACGGCCTCACGATCGACGGGGTCACGGCCTGGGTGCTGGGCACCCTGATCGTCTGGCTCGTCACCGCGCTCGCGACCCTCGTGCTCCCGATGATCTTCCTGCGCAACCGCATCGAGGAGCGCAAGGGGGCCAAGGCCTGACGCCGCACGCGGCGAGGGCCGTCGGACACCGCCTCGTGGCGGCGGCCGACGGCCCCGGTCTCGTGCGTGCCCACCTCACTCGATCGGCGCGGCGGCCTCCTCGAACTGCGACCGGTACAGCCGCGCGTACGCGCCGTCTGCGGCCAGCAGCGCCTCGTGCGAGCCCTGCTCGACGATCTGCCCGTGCTCCATGACGAGGATCACGTCCGCGTCGCGGATGGTCGACAGCCGGTGCGCGATGACGAACGACGTCCGCCCGGCGCGCAGCGCGTTCATCGCCTCCTGCACGAGCACCTCGGTGCGGGTGTCCACCGAGCTTGTCGCCTCGTCGAGGATGAGGATCGCCGGGTCGGCCAGGAACGCCCGCGCGATCGTGATGAGCTGCTTCTGGCCGGCCGAGACGTTCGAGCCCTCCTCGTCGATGACGGTGTCGTACCCGTCGGGCAGGTGGTGCACGAAGCGGTCGACGTACGCGGTGCGGGCCGCGGCCTCGACCTCCTCCTGGGTGGACTCGACCTTGCCGTAGGCGATGTTGTCGGCGATCGTCCCGCCGAACAGCCAGGTGTCCTGGAGCACCATGCCGATGCGGGAGCGCAGGTCCTCGCGGTCCATCGTCGCGGTGTCCACGCCGTCCAGCGTGATCCGCCCCGCGTCGACCTCGTAGAACCGCATGATGAGGTTGACCAGGGTCGTCTTGCCCGCACCCGTCGGGCCGACGATCGCGACCGTCTGACCGGGCTCGGCCACGATCGACAGGCCGTCGATCAGCGGGGTGTCCTCCTTGTAGCGGAACGACACGTCCTCGAACGCGACCCGTCCGGCGACCTTCTCCACGCGGGCCGGCTCGGCCGGCTCGGGGCTCTGCTCGTCCTCGTCCAGCAGCTCGAAGACGCGCTCGGCCGAGGCCACGCCGGACTGGAGCAGGTTCATCATCGAGGCGACCTGCGTGATCGGCTGGGTGAACTGGCGCGAGTACTGGATGAACGCCTGGACGTCACCGATCGAGATGGCGCCGGAGGCCACCCGCAGCCCGCCCACCACGGCGATCGCCACGTAGTTGAGGTTCGAGACGAACGTCATCGCGGGCATGATCAGCCCGGAGATGAACTGGGCCCTGAACGAGGACTGGTAGAGCGACTCGTTCTCGGCGTCGAAGGTCTCCTGCGCGGCACGCTGGCGTCCGAACACCTTGACCAGCTCGTGGGCGGTGAACATCTCCTCGATGTGGGCGTTCAGCGTGCCCGTGGACCGCCACTGCTCGACGAACTGCGGCTGCGAACGCTTGGCGATCTGCATCGTGATGACCGCCGAGAGCGGGATGGTCACCACTGCGATCAGCGCCAGGATCCAGGAGATCCAGAACATCATCGCGAGCACGCCAACGAGGGTGAGGACGGCCTGGATGAGCTGGCTCAGGGACTGCTGCATGGTCTGGGCGAGGTTGTCGATGTCGTTCGTGACGCGCGAGAGCACCTCACCCTTGGACTGCTTGTCGAAGTACGACAGCGGCAGGCGACCCAGCTTGTCCTCGACCCGCTGCCGGAGTCGATAGACGGTCCGCTGGACCACCCCGGTGGTCAGCCAGCCCTGGATGTAGCCGAACAGCGACGCGCCGAGGTACAGCGCGAGCACGCCGAACAGCACCATCGCCAGCGCGTGGAAGTCGATCCCCTGCCCGACCGTGACGTCCATCGTCGAGATCAGGTCGGCGACCTTGGCCTGACCGGCGTTGCGCAGGGCCTCCTCGACCTGGGCCTGCGTCATGCCGGCCGGCATGCCCTGCTCCGCGAGCATCTTCCCGACCACGCCCTCGACGATCACGTTGGTCGCGTGGCCCAGGATCTTCGGTCCCAGCACGTTGAGCCCCACGCTGATCGCGGTGAGCAGGAGGATCGCGTAGATGATCAGGCGGTCCGGACGCAGCTCGCCGAGCAGCCGGCGCAGGGAGCCGCGGAAGTCCATCGGCTTGGCGGTGGGCATGCCGAGCCCACCCATCGGGCCGCCGCTCATCGGGCCACGGCCCGGTCCGCCCGCGGGCGGACCGGCCGGGGCCGGTCGCTGCGCGCTCATGCCGCCTCGCTCTCGGTCACCTGGGACAGGACGATCTCTCGGTACGTCTCGTTGTCCGCCATCAGCTCCTCATGGGTGCCCGAGCCGACCACGCGGCCGTCCTCGAGCACCACGATCCGATCCGCGTGCCGGATGGTGCTGACACGTTGTGCGACGACCAGCACCGTCGCCTCACGCGTCACCGGGACCAGGGCGCGGCGCAGCGCCGCGTCGGTCGCGAAGTCCAGCGCCGAGAACGAGTCGTCGAACAGGTAGATCTCCGGCTTGCGCACCAGGGCCCGCGCGATGGCCAGACGCTGGCGCTGGCCGCCGGACACGTTGGTGCCGCCCTGGGCGATCGGGGCCTCGAGGCCGCCCATCTCCCGGACGAACCGGGCCGCCTGGGCGATCTCCAGCGCGTGCCACAGCTCCTCGTCGGTGGCGTCCTCGTCGCCGTAGCGCAGGTTCGAGGCCACGGTCCCGCTGAACAGGAACGGCTTCTGGGGCACCAGACCGATCCGGGACCACAGCGTGTCCAGCTCCAGGTCGCGCACGTCGACGCCGTCGACCAGCACCTGGCCGTCGGTCACGTCGAACAGCCGCGGCACCAGGTTGAGCAGCGTCGTCTTCCCGGCACCGGTCGAGCCGATGATCGCCGTGGTCTTCCCCGGCTCCGCGGCCAGGCTGATGTCGTGCAGCACGTCCTCGTCGGCTCCCGGGTAGCCGAAGCTCACGCCCTTGAGCTCGAGGTGCCCACGGCCCTGGAGCTCGGTGACCGGCACGGCCGGCGGCACCACGGTGGTCTCGGTGTCGAGCACCGCGGTGATCCGCTCGGCGCTGACCTCGGCCCGCGGCACGATCATGAAGATCATCGTCGACATCATCACGGCCATGAGGATCTGCATGATGTAGGACAGGAACGCCGTCAGCGCCCCGACCTGCATCCCGCCGGTGTCGATCCGCATGCCGCCGAACCACAGCACCCCGATGCTCGTCAGGTTCATCACCAGCAGCACGAACGGGAACAGCAGAGCCATGAGGCGGCCGACCTGGATGCCCACCGTGCGCAGGTCCGCGTTGGCGTCGCCGAAGCGCTCGCGCTCGTGGGTGTCGCGCACGAAGGCGCGGATCACGCGGATGCCGGTGATCTGCTCGCGCATGATCCGGTTGATCCCGTCGATCTTGACCTGCAGGGACCGGAACAGCGGCCGCATCCGCGACACGACGAAGCCGATGAACACCAGCAGCACGGGGATCACCACGAGCAGCAGACCCGAGAGCTGGACGTCCTCGCGCAGCGCCATGATCACGCCGCCGACGGCCATCACCGGAGCGGCGACCAGCAGCGTCAGCGAGAGCATGACGACCATCTGGACCTGCTGCACGTCGTTCGTGGTCCTGGTGATCAGCGACGGGGCGCCGAACGTGCCCACCTCGCGTGCGGAGAACACCTGGACCCGTCGGAAGATCGCGGAGCGCACGTCGCGGCCCAGGGACATGGCCACCTTCGCGCCGAAGTACACCGCGACCATGGTCGCGATCACCTGTGCCAGCGTGACGGCGAGCATCACGCCGCCGGTCCGCATGATGTAGCCGGTGTCGCCGGTCAGCACGCCGTTGTCGATGATGTCGGCGTTGAGGCTGGGCAGGAACAGGTTGGCGATCGCCTGGCCGAGCTGGAGCACCAGCACGAGCGCCAAGGGACCGGCGTACGGGCGCAGGTAGGTGCGCAGCAGACGCATCAGCATGGGGTCTCCGGGGTGTGGGACGGGGTCGGGCGTGCGCGCATGCCGTCGAGGAACACCTCGACGATCTCGCGCGTGGTCAGCTGGTCCGCCGGTCCGAACGGGTCGTGGAACGACGAGGTCACGATCGAGAACAGGATGCGCGCACACACAGCGGGATCACGACGCATTTCCGCGGTGTGGCCGGCGAGCACGTCGGCGACGGCGGCGATGATGGTCTCCGGCGCACGGCCGGCCTTGCCGCGCAGCTGGTGCGCTGCGTGCGCCAGACTGCCCGGACGGTCGACGTCGGCACGGGTCGCCGGGTCGTCGGTGTCGAACACCGCGCGCGGCAGCCCGTCAGGGGCCCGTTCGCCGGACGCGCGGCGCATCTCGTGCGCCACCGCCATGACACCGCGGAGGGTCTCGCTCCGCGCCCGGATCACGTCCACGACGTCCCCGAGCACCGTCTCGAGGTCGCGATCCGTGACCACGCCGCGGATCGCCGCCACCACGGGCAGCGGGTCCAGGGCGCGGGCGACCGCGGCGACCATGAGCGCTCGCTTGTCGTCGAACACCCTGAAGAGGGTCCCTTCGGCGACGCCGGCCGCTTCGGCGATCTGGCGGGTGGTCACGCCCAGGCCGTGCTGGATGAGCAGCGGAATCGTCGCGTCCAGGACGGCCGCGCGACGGTCCTCGGGGCTGAGCCGGGTGCGGGCACCGGCGTCCTGCTCGGCCCCCGCGCGGGATTCGGTCTCGGTCCGGCTGGCTGGCACGGCGACGACGGTAGCACAACGGAGTGAGTGCTCACTCATTTGGCTGGGCGAGGTTCTCTTCGAGCGAACTCGCGGGCCGTTCCGCGAGACGAATCGATCCGATCGGGGTTGGCTGGACCCATGACCACACCAGTCCCGACCATCCAGCTGTCCGACTCCGCCGCCATCCCCCAGCTCGGGTTCGGCGTGTTCCAGGTCCCGCCCGCCGACACCGCCGCCGTGGTCGCCGAGGCCCTCGAGGCCGGCTACCGGCACATCGACACCGCCGAGATGTACCGCAACGAGCGCGGCGTCGGCGAGGGCCTGGTCGCCAGCGGCCTGCCGCGCGACCAGGTCTGGGTGACCAGCAAGCTCAACAACGGGTTCCACCGGCCCGACGACGCCCGGCGCGCGTTCGACACCACCCTCGCCGAGCTCGGCACGGACTACGTCGACCTGTTCCTCATCCACTGGCCGCTGCCGACCCGGTACGACGGCGACTACGTGTCGACCTGGCGGGTGCTCACCGAGTTCCTCGCCGACGGCCGGGCCCGCACCATCGGGGTCTCCAACTTCCAGCCGGGCCACCTGGACCGGATCGTGGCGGAGACCGGCGTGGCACCGTCGGTCAACCAGATCGAGGTCCACCCGTACCTCACCAACGAGGCCGCCAGGGCCGCGACCCACCGGCACGGCGCCGTGGTCGAGGCCTGGTCGCCGATCGCCAAGGGCCAGGTGCTCGCGGACCCCGTGGTCACCGCGATCGCCGAGCGGGTCGGCGCGACGCCGTCGCAGGTGGTCCTCGCCTGGCACCTCCAGCGTGGCGACATCGTGTTCCCCAAGACCACGCACCCGGAGCGGATGCGCGAGAACCTCGGCGCGGTCGACGTCCGGCTGTCCGACGACGACCTCGCGACCATCGCCGGGCTGGACCGCGGCGAGGACGGCCGCACCGGCCCCAACCCCGACGTGTTCGACTGGATCCCCGAGTGACCCGGCGGCGCGCGCTCAGGTGACCGGCGGGTCGCCGAGCGCGCGCCCCCACCGCTCGAGCAGCACCGCCAGCGCGGCGCGGTCGTCGGCGTCGAGCCCGGCCAGCAGCCGGTGCTCGTTGCCGACGTGCGCCGCGACCAGGCGGTCCACCGTCGCCACGCCGCCATCGGTGAGCCTCACGCGTCGCCCTCGCGCGTCGTCGGGGTCCGGCCGGCGCGCCACCAGCCCGGCCGCCTCGAGGCGGTCCAGCCGCTTGCTCGTCGCCCCGGAGGTGACCATGGTGGTCCGCACGAGCTCGCCCGGCGACAGCTCGTAGGGCGCGCCGGACCGGCGCAGCGCTGCGAGCACGTCGAAGTCGCCGTCGCGGAGGCCCTCGGCCGCGAACACCGGCGCGAGCTCGGCGTCCAGGACCCGCGCGAGACGGTGCAGCCGACCGATCACCCCCATCGGCGAGACGTCCAGGTCCGGACGCTCGCGGTGCCACTGGGCGAGGATCCGACCGACGTGGTCGAGGCCGTCCGGCGTGGCCGAACCGTGTGCAGCGCGCTCGTCGTCCATACGAGGAATATATCTTCCTCGGAAGATATTGACCCGGGCATGGACACCTCGATCCGCACCGTGGCCCTCACCGCCGTCGCGCCGCTGGCGTGGGGCACCACGTACATCGTCACCGAGCAGCTGCTCCCGCCCGACCGTCCGCTGTTCGCCGCCGCGGTCCGCGCGCTGCCCGCCGGCCTCGTGCTCCTCGCCGTGCGCCGCCGGCTGCCGCAGGGCTCGTGGTGGTGGCGCGCCGCCGTGCTCGGCGTGGTGAACATCGGCGCCTTCTTCCCCCTGCTGTTCCTCGCCGCGTACCACCTGCCCGGTGGGCTCGCCGCGACGATGCAGGCCGGCTCACCGCTCGTGGTCATCGCCTTCGCACTCTGGCTGCTCCACGAGCGACCGGGCCGCTCGAGGGTCGTCGGAGCCGTGGTCGGGCTGCTCGGCGTCGCGCTCCTGGTGCTGCGCGCCGGCGCCGCCGTCGACCTCGTCGGCGTCGCGGCCGCGGCGGGCTCGGTCGCGGTCTCCGGCCTGGGGTTCGTCCTGGTCAAGCGGTGGAAGCCGCCGGTCGACATGGTGACCCTGGTGTCCTGGCAGCTCGTCGCCGGGGGGCTGGTCCTGGTCCCGGTGGCCGCGGCCGTCGAGGGCGCTCCCCCGGCCCTGGACGCCGGCGCGGTGGCGGGCCTCCTGTGGCTCGCCGTGGTCGGGACCGTCGTCGCCTACGTCGTGTGGTTCCGGGGCCTGACCCGGATGCCCGCCGGCGCGACCGCCCTCATCGGCCTGCTGAACCCGGTCGTCGGGACGGTGCTCGGGGTGGCCGTCGCCGGGGAGGCGTTCGGGTGGTCGCAGGCCATCGGCATGGCGATGGTGCTCGGCGGCGTGCTCGCGGGTCAGCCGGCCGTGGCCGCCTGGTGGCGACGACGCACGACGCGCCGCCTCGCGGGCGACCTCAGGAGCGACGTGTCCGGCGCCGCGCACGCACCGCTGGACGTCGCCGCCGACCGCGATCCGGAGCCGGTGCGCTGAGAGCTCACGGCCGCTCGGCTCTCGACAGCCGGGCGGCGAGCTCCGCCGCCTCCCGGGCGAAGGGTCGCCAGCACTCGGGGGTCGCCTCGACGGCGCCGGCGTCCGCGTCGGTCGCCGGCCGCTGCACCCATCGGGACACCCGCCCGTCGGTCACGTCGAATGTCACGAGGACCCCGTCGGCCCAGCCGCGCACCCGCGTGTCACCCGCGCCGTCGACGGTCACCCGCTGCTCCGCCGTGAGCCACTCCAGCGCCTCGAGCTCGGCGGCGACCCGCGCCGCCAGCTCGAACGCCAACGAGGCGCTCGCCGCGTCGCGGCGCCGCACCAGCTCCGCACGCACCGACGTGAGCGCCCCCGGCTCGCGCTCGAGCACGCGCACCGCCAGCGCGACGCGCTCGTCCAGGTCGCCGTCCACCACCCCGAGCAGCCGGGCCATGTCCCGGTCGAAACCGCCGCTGCGCCGCCCGGCGTAGGACAGCGCCAGGGCGCGGTCCAGACCCGAGGCGGCCAGCCGACCCTGCGTGCCCCCGAGGTACGGGCCGAACGACCGCACGCCGGCGCTCTCGCGACGATCGTGCGCGGCCACCAAGGCCAGGCCGCCGCCACGCTGCACGAGGTGGAGGTACGTGGGGACCTCGAGGCCGCCACGCACGCGATTCCACCGCGGCCTCGAGCGCTCGAGCAGGTTGCGTTCGAGCCATGCCGCCTCGTGCACCGAGGCGCACGGCACCGCCTGCACCTCGGCGACCTGGGGCACCATCCGACGCAGGTGCCGGCGGTCGGACAGGTCACCCCAGTAGGACGCGACGCGGTGACGGAGGTCGGTCGCCCGGCCCACGTACATCACCCGCGACCGAGCGTCGAGGAACCGGTACACGCCGGGCCCGCTGGGCAGCACGCCGACGGCAGCCGGACGATCGGGCACGGCGCCGAGTATCGACCGTGCGTGGGGGCAGATCGGGAAGACCCGCCGGACCGCTCCGGCCCGTCCCGCTCAGTCCTGAGGGCCGGGAGGCTCGTCCGCGTGCTGGCCGACCTCGGCCTCGGGGTCGAACCGGCGCCCGGACAGGGTGCCGGACCGGGTCGCGTCCTCGGTCGCCGCGGCGGACTCCGCGCGTGCCTTGGACAGCGCATCCGCGGCATCACCCAACGCACTCGGGCCGAGGTCGTCGGGCGTCAGCGGGGACGTCCCCGCCGGGCGGGCGGGTGCGAACGCGTCGGTGTCCTCCGGCGCCGGCCCGCCGCCGAAGCCGCGGGAGATGGCCCCCAGCGCCGCGGTGAACTCGGTCGGCACGAACCACACCTTGTTGGACTGCGTCCGGGCGATCTCCGGGAGCACCTGCAGATACTGGTAGGCCAGCAGCTTCGGATCGGCGTCGCCGCGGTGGATGGCGTCGAACACCTGGAGGATCGCGCGCGACTCGCCCTCGGCGTTCAGGACTGCGGCCTGCGCGCTGCCCTCCGCCCGCAGGATCGCCGACTGCTTCTCACCCTCGGCGGTGAGGATCGCCGACTGCTTGACGCCCTCAGCGGTCAGGATCGCGGCGCGGCGGTCACGCTCGGCACGCATCTGCTGCTCCATCGAGCCCTGGATCGAGGCCGGCGGGTCGATCGACTTGAGCTCCACGCGGTTGACGCGCACGCCCCAGCGACCGGTGGCCTCGTCCAGCACGCCGCGCAGCTGGCCGTTGATCTGGTCCCGGCTGGTCAGGGTCTGCTCGAGGTCCATCGAGCCGACGACGTTACGCAGCGTCGTCACGGTCAGCTGCTCGATGCCCTGGATGTAGTTGGCGATCTCGTAGACCGCCGAGCGCGGCTCGGTGACCTGGTAGTAGATGACCGTGTCGATGCTCACCACGAGGTTGTCGGAGGTGATCACCGGCTGCGGCGGGAACGAGACAACCTGCTCGCGCAGGTCCACCCCGGCGCGCACCCGGTCGATGAACGGGACCAGCAGGTGCAGACCGGCGTCCAGGGTGCGCGAGTACCGACCCAGTCGCTCGACGATGAACGCCTTCGCCTGCGGCACGATCCGCACCGCGCGGACCAGGATGACGATCACGACGATGACAAGGATCGCCAGGATCGCGTAGCCGATGATGTCGGTGGTGCTGAGTCCGTTCACGAAGAGGTCTCCTGAGATGGGTCGGCAGGCGCCGACGGAACGTCGGCCCCCGTGTCCTGCACGATGTGGTCCTGGTCCCGGGTCACCACAGCGGTGGCACCGGCGATCCGCACGACGCGGACCTCCGCACCGGAGGGCACGACCTCGTCGTTCTCGGTGCGGGCGGTCCAGACCTCGCCGGACAGCTTGATCCGCCCGGCGCGCTCGGTGACCTCGGCGACCACGACCCCGGTCCGCCCGACGAGCGCAGGGGCGTTGGTCTCCACGAGGGGCACCCGACGACGCAGGTGCCGCAGCAGCCATGGACGCAGCGCGAACATGAGCAGGATCGAGGCGAGCGAGAACCCGACCACCTGCACCCAGAACGGCGTGTCCAGCAGCGCGAGGACGAGGCCGACGAGCGCACCGCCCGCAAGCATGATGAGGAACAGGTCGAGCGAGAGGATCTCCGCGACCGCGAGCAGCAGCGCGATCCCCAACCACCAGGCCCAGGCCATCGTCGGCTCCTTTCCGGCGCGATCACTCTATCGACGCGCGCTCGCCCCGTCGGGGACGTTCGGGAGCCGGTCACGCGGTGCCCACGAGCCGGGCAGGACGCCGGCTCCGACCCCCTCAGGCTACGGGCGGCAGACCGGGCCCGCGACGCCTACCGGGCCGCGCGCGCGGACCAGCGCTGGCCGTGCCGGTCCACCACGAGGTCCAGCCCGAACGTCTCGCTCAGCTGGGTGCCCGTGAGCACCTCCTCGAGCGGGCCGGCCGCGTGCACCCGCCCGTCCTTCAGCAGCAGCAGGTGTGTGAAGCCGGCCGGGATCTCCTCCACGTGGTGGGTCACCAGCACGAGCACCGGCGACGCCGGGTGCAGGGCCAGCTCCGTGAGCGCTGCGACGAGCTCCTCGCGGCCGCCCAGGTCCAGGCCGGCCGCGGGCTCGTCGAGCAGCAGCAGCTCCGGGTCGGCCATCAGCGATCTGGCGATCTGGGTGCGCTTGCGCTCCCCCTCGCTCAGCGTGCCCCAGCGGTGGTCGGCGAACCGCGCCACGCCGAACGCCTCCAGCAGCGCCCTGGCCCGTTCGTGGTCCAGCGCCTCGTAGGCCTCGCGCCACCGTCCGGTCATGCCGTAGGCGGCGGTGAGGACCACGTCGAGCACCCGCTCGTCCGGCGCGATCCGGTCGGCGAGCGCCGCCGAGGAGACCCCGACCCGCTGGCGCAGCTCGAACACGTCGACCCGGCCCATCCGCGCGCCGAGCACGTCGGCCGTCCCGGACGTCGGGTGCATCCGACCCGCGGCGATCTGCAGCAGGGTGGTCTTGCCGGCTCCGTTGCGGCCCAGGATCACCCAGCGCTCGCCGTCGGCGACCCGCCAGCTCACCCGGTCGAGGATCGTGGTGGAGCCTCGGCGCAGGGAGACGTCGGCCAGCTCCAGCACCGTGTCGGAGGGGCCGGCGGTCGTGATGCTCATGGCTTCCGACCCTACCGGCGGCGGCCCGTGCCGAGCGTCCGCCAGGCCGTAGGTTTGGACGCGTGGACCTCTCGCCCCGCACCCTGCCCCGCTCGGTGCTCCTGGCGCTGTGGCTGCGGCACGCCCCACGCACCCGCTCGGACCTGCGGCGGGCCGTGCATGCGATCGAGCGCGAGGACGAGCCGCATGTGGTCGAGGGCTACGCGCCGATCCCGGTCGGGCTCGAGGAGTTGCTCACCGGGATGGTCGGGCTGCGCGAGGTCGCTGCGCTCCTGCCGGTCCCCGGGGACCTCGGCGTGCCGCCCGAGGTGGCCGGCATCGCTGCGGACGCGGGCGAGTGCGTCGTGGCGCTCGGCGCGGACGGCGGTTGGGCCATGGTCCCGGAGGTGGTCGAGTTCGGCAGCGCGGCCGACCACGGCCACACCGTCACGTGGCGGGTCCTCGCGCTGCCCAGCGGCCATCGCTCGCTGGTCGGCGCGTTCGGCACCCTCGCCGACGCGCAGGCGGACCTGCGCGCCACGTTGCAGCAGGCCGTCCGTGCGCTGGACGACCTGGACGTCGCGCGGTGGCGCCCCGAGGCCACCGCGGCCCTGTCCCGGCTCCGGGCCGCGCCGGGGTTGGCGGACGTCCCGCCCGAGATCGACCACCGCGCACTGGGCACGCTGCTCGAGGCCGTCCGGCTCATCGAGATCGTCCACCTGGCCACCCTGGACGAGGGCGGTTCGGTGAACCTGTGGCAGGCCGACCAGCGCGCGACCGCACTACGTGAGGTCGGCAGGGCGGCGCGCCGTGCGGTGACCGCCGCGACGCTCGCCGCCGGTCAGCCGAGGACGGACCGGTAGACCTCGAGGGTCCGCTCGCCGATCGCCTCCCACGCGAAGTGGTCCTCGACCCTGCGCCGTGCGGCGGCGCCCATCCGGGCGGCGCGATCGGGGTCGGTCGCCACGGCGGACAGCGCGTCGGCCAGGTCCGTGACGAAGGTCTCCGGGTGGACCGGGGTGCCGGTGCCGTCCGTCACCTGCTCGATCGGCACGAGGACGCCGGTCACGCCGTCGTCGACGACCTCGGGGATGCCGCCGGTGGCCGTCCCCACCACGGGCAGGCCGCAGGCCATCGCCTCGAGGTTGACGATGCCGAGCGGCTCGTACACCGACGGGCATGCGAACACCGTCGCGCTGGAGAGCACCGAGACCAGCTCGCGCCGCGGCAGCATCTCCTCGATCCAGACCACGCCCTCACGCTTGCGCCTCAGATCGGCGACCAGCCCGGTGACCTCAGCCATGATCTCGGGGGTGTCCGGCGCGCCGGCGCACAGCACGAGCTGGACGTCGGCAGGTAGCCGCTCGGCGGCCCGCAGCAGGTACGGCAGGCCCTTCTGCCGCGTGATCCGGCCGACGAACACCACCGACGGGCGGTCGGGGTCCAGCCCGCGCGCGAGCGCCGACGCGCGCGCCGCGGCGACGTCCTCCTCGCCCTCCGGCCGGCGCCAGCCGCTCAGGTCGATCCCGTTGTGGACCACCACGACGTCGTCGGGGTCCAGGCTCGGGTAGCTGCGCAGGATGTCCTCGCGCATGCCCGCGCTCACCGCGATGATCCGCGCGGCTCCCTCGTAGGCGGTCTTCTCGGCCCAGGACGACAGCGCGTAGCCGCCGCCGAGCTGCTCGGCCTTCCAGGGCCGCAGCGGCTCCAGGCTGTGCGCGCTGATCACGTGCGGCACGTCGTGCAGCAGACCGGCCAGGTGCCCGGCCATGTTGGCGTACCAGGTGTGGGAGTGCACCAGGTCGGCCCCCGCGCAGTCCTGCGCGATCTGCAGGTCCACCCCGAGCGTGGCCAGAGCCGGGTTCGCGCCCGCGAGCTCGGCCGGCACGTCGTACCCCGTCACCCCCTCGGCGTCCCGCGGCCCGTCGAAGCAGCGCACCCGGACGTCGGCGTGCCGGCGCAGCACCGCGGACAGCTCGGCGACGTGGACACCTGCCCCTCCGTAGACGTGTGGGGGGTACTCGCGGGTGAGCAGGTCGACGCGCACGACGCCACCCTAGCGAGGCGGTGCAGGCCGGGCCTCGCCGCGCCGGAAGGGTGATGCGACCGTGACCTTCCGGCGTTCGAGGGCGGCCTGTCGGCTCATCTGATGAGACCGGTCCCACCAATGGTGACGAAATCCTTGACAGCCGTGACCGGCGCCGTTCACCCTGGCCGCGTCGAGACCACGGACACAGGACAACGGACACAAGGGAGTGCCGTCATGCCATCGCCTCGCCGTACCCTCCGCGCCGCCGCAGCGATCTTGGGAGCGATCGTCATGGGTGTGTCCCTCACCGGTCCGGCGTCCGCCGACGACGTCCTCGACGACCACACCCGGCTGTTCGTCGATCACCAGTCCACGACCTATCAGGCGGCCCGGCACCTGCACGGTCAGGCGAAGCTCGATGCCCTGCGGCTGGGGCGCTACCCGGGTGCGACGTGGTTCACCGGCGGCACGCCCGAGGAGGTGCGGGCCGACGTGCGCGCCCTGGTGCGCCGCACCGGACGCGCTGTCCCGGTCCTCGTCGCCTACGACCTGCCGTACCGCGACTGCGGGCAGTACTCCGCCGGTGGGGCGCTGAGCACCGCAGACTACGCAGCATGGATCGAGGCCTTCGCCGCTGGGATCGGCAACCGCCCGGCGGTCGTGATCCTCGAGCCCGACGGCCTCGGGCTCATCCCGAACTACACCAGCGAGCTGGACGGCAGCCAGAACTGCACGGTCGACGGCCCGGAGGCCACACCCGAGGCGCGGTTCGCCCAGCTCAACCACGCCGTCGACGTCCTCGGCGCGCTCCCCCACACCGCCGTCTACCTCGACGCGACCCACAGCAGCTGGCAGAACGTGAGCGAGTCGGCCTTCCGGCTGCTCAAGGCCGGCGTGCAGCGCGCCGACGGGTTCTTCCTCAACGCCTCCAACTACGAGTACACGACGAACCAGGTGTTCTACGGCACCTGGATCTCCCAGTGCATCGAGACGGCCGTCACCTCCCCGGTCTGGAGTGGCGATCCGGTCGCCGCGGACTTCCCCGACTGCGCGAACCAGTACTGGAACGGCGGGCCCGAGGGCACCGCGATCGCAGACCTGCTGGGGCCGTGGACCGGCGTCGCACTCAACGCCTACGGCGAGTGGAGCGAGGACGCCACCGACCCGGCGCTCAACGTCTCCGGCATCAGCGCGCGGTACTCCGTCCAGGCGAAGACGCACTTCGTGATCGACACCAGCCGCAACGGGCAGGGACCGTGGGACTGGGCGGCCGCCGGGTACCCCGACGCCGGTACCGCGCAGAGCTGGTGCAACCCGCCGGACCGCGGCCTGGGCCTGAGGCCGACGACGGACACCGGCGACCCGCTGGTCGACGCGTACCTGTGGATCAAGGTCCCCGGCGAGTCCGACGGCCAGTGCACCCGCGACGGTTCGGCCGGGGACCTGGACCCGGAGCGCGGCGTGGTGGACCCCGCGGCCGGCCAGTGGTTCGCCCAGCAGGCCCGCGAGCTCATCTCGTTGGCCGACCCGGCCCTGTGGCCCTGGCACCGGGCACATCGCTGACGACACGGGCCGTGGCGCCGACCCGCGAGGGCCCCGGCGCCACGGCCCCACTTCCTGGCAGCGTGCCCCGAGGGCCCCTAGGGTGTGGACATGGCAACGCCGCGAGTCCTCACCATCGTCCTCGCCGGTGGCGAGGGCAAACGACTGATGCCGCTCACGGCGGACCGTGCCAAACCGGCGGTCCCGTTCGGCGGGATGTACCGGCTCATCGACTTCGCGCTGTCGAACCTGGTCAACTCCCGCTACCTGCAGATCGTCGTGCTGACCCAGTACAAGTCGCACTCGCTGGACCGGCACGTGGCCAAGACGTGGCGGATGTCGCCGTTGCTCGGCAACTACGTCGCCCCGGTGCCCGCCCAGCAACGCGTCGGCAAGCACTGGTACCTGGGCAGCGCCGACGCCATCTACCAGTGCCTCAACACCATCACCGACGAGAAGCCCGACATCGTCGTCGTCGTGGGCGCGGACCACGTGTACCGGATGGACTTCTCGCAGATGGTGGCCTCGCACATCGAGTCCGGCGCACGGTTCACCGTCGCCGGGATCCGCCAGCCGATCGGGATGGCGGACCAGTTCGGCGTGATCGAGACGCAGAAGGACGACCGGCACCGCATCGCCCGGTTCCTGGAGAAGCCCACCGACCCGGTCGGGCTGGCCGACTCGCCCCACGAGATCCTGGCCTCGATGGGCAACTACGTCGCCGACGCGGACGCCCTGGTCGAGGCCGTGACCAGGGACGCCGAGAGCCCGACCTCACGCCACGACATGGGCGGCGACATCGTGCCGTGGTTCGTCGAGCGCGGCGAGGCCGGGGTCTACGACTTCGTCGAGAACGACGTCGCGGGCTCCACCGACCGCGACCGCGACTACTGGCGCGACGTCGGCACCCTGGACGCCTACTACGAGGCGAACATGGACCTGATCTCGGTCAACCCGGTGTTCAACCTGTACAACGCCAAGTGGCCGCTGTTCAGCGGGTACCAGAACCTGCCGCCCGCGAAGTTCGTGCACGCCGGCCCAGGCCGGATGGGCCACGCCGCGGACTCCGTGGTCGCACCGGGCGTGCTGGTCTCCGGAGCGACGGTCACCGGCTCGGTGCTCTCCCCGCACGTCTACCTGCACTCGTGGGCGTCGGTGAGCGACTCGGTGCTGCTCGACGAGGCGGAGATCGGCCGTCACGCCCAGGTGCACCGCGCCATCCTCGACAAGAACGTCGTGGTCCAGCCGCGCGCCCGCGTCGGGCTGGACCACGAGCACGACCTCGCCCGCGGTTTCACGGTCACCGAGTCCGGTGTCACCGTGGTGCCCAAGGGCACCGTCGTCGAGGCCTGACGCAGAACGGCCCGTCCGAGCGCGGGCGGACCGGCTCAGGCGAACGGGTGCACGAACAGCCCTGAGCGCAGCTTGGGTTCGAACCAGGTCGACTTCGGCGGCATGACCTCGCCCAGGTCGGCCACGTCCATGACATCGGCGGTCGTCGTGGCCGGCAGCGCGAACGCGACCCCCGCGGGCAGCTGGTCGACCCGGCGGACCAGCTCATCGGTCCCCCGGATCCCGCCGACGAACGTGATCCGCCGGTCGGTGCGCTGGTCGGTGATGCCCAGGACCGGCGCCAGCACCCGCTCGGTCAGCACCGCCACGTCGAGCCGGGCGATCGGGTCCTGCTCGTCCACCACACCGGGACGGGCGGTCAGCAGGTACCACCGACCGTCCGTGTAGACCCCGAGCTGGTGCCGAGCCGGATCGGGGGCCTGGTCGACCGGCTCGACGGCGAAGGCCCCCTCGAGCGCCGCGAGGAAGTCCGGCGTGTCGAGCCCGGCCCGGTCGGCGACGACCCGGTGGTAGGCCAGCACCGTCAGCTGGTCCGCCGCGAGCACGGTGGCCGGGAAGTACGCGGCCTCCGGCTCGGCACGGCGCTCGGCCACCCGGGCGGCCGCGGCGCACCGGTGGTGCCCGTCGGCGACGTACAGCGTGTCGATCCGCTCGAAGCCCTCGACCAGGCGCGTCACCTGCCCGGCATCGGAGACCTCCCACAGCGTGTGGCGCACGCCGTCGGCCTCGAAGGCGTACTCGGGCTCACCGGCGGTGACCTCCGCGACGACGGCGCCGACCTGCGCCGCGCCGGGCTGGTCGGTCCGGTACATGAGCATGACCGGCTCGTCGTGCGCACCCAGGGTGTCGATGTGACGGGTCCGGTCGTCCTCCTTGTCGGGCCGGGTGAACTCGTGGGTCGCGATGACTCCGGCTCGGTACTCGGCCGTCGAGACGCAGCCGACCACGCCGGTCTGGCTCGCGGCGACGGCGCGCTCGCCGAGCCGGATCGTCATCTCCTGGCGGTACACGAGGACCGCCGGCCCCCGAGCGACCAGAGCGCCCTTGGCGACGGCGTCGGCGAGCGCGGTGCGGGCCTGGGCGTAGGCGGCCTCGGAGTGGGGATCGGCGTCCGCGAGGTCGATCTCGGGTCGCGTGACGTGCAGGAAGCTGTCCGGGTTGCCCGCCGCGAGCGCGGCCGCCTCGGCGGTGTCGACGACGTCGTAGGGCGGCGCCGCCACCGCCTCGACGAGCTCACGAGGCGGACGCAGGGCGCGGAACGGTCGGATCGTGGCCACGTCCCGCACTCTGCCACGGCGCCGGTCGGGCATGGACGGGTGTTCCGTCCTTCGGCATGGGGGTGCCGCTCAGCGCGGCGGCCGGACGACCTCGAGCAGGCGCAGGGCCGAGCGGGCCACGCCGGCCCAGTCGGAGAGCTCGAGCACGGCGTAGCCGGCGGTGGGCAGCCCCGCGTGGAGCTGGCCGAGGTCCCCGACCGGCGGCGTCGGGTCGGCGAGCAGCGCCGCGGCGACGGACATCGTGGGCTCGTGCCCCACCACGAGCACGGTGGCGACGCGCTCGTCGATCCCGTGCAGCAACGCCATCACGTCACGTGGCCCGGCGTCGTACAGCTCGTCGGTGACGACCACCTCGGGTTCGGGCACGTCGCCGAGCGACTGCCGCACCAGGTCCCAGGTCTGGCGGGTCCGCACCGCCGAGGAGACCAGCACGTGCTCGGGGACCAGGCCACCGGTCGCCAGGCGGACGCCGACGTCCACGCACTGGCGCCGGCCGGTCATCGCGAGGGGACGCAGCTGGTCGGGGACGTTGCCACCCGGTTCGGCCTTCGCGTGCCGCAGCAGGACGAGGCGTCGGCCGCCGGGGCGGGACGCGGTCACGGTCGCCTCACTGCCCCATCGCGTGGACCCCGCCGTCCACGTGGACGATCTCCGCCGTGGTGGCGGGGAACCAGTCGGAGAGCAGGGCCGCGACGGCCTTGGCGGTGGGCACGGGGTCGGTGACGTCCCACCCGAGCGGCGCACGCGCCGGCCAGCCGCTCTCCATCGCCTCGAAACCGGGGATGGACTTGGCGGCGGTGGTGCGGATCGGCCCGGCCGAGACCAGGTTGACCCGCACACCCTCCGGCCCCAGGTCCCGGGCGAGGTACCGCGCGGTCGACTCGAAGGCCGCCTTGGCCACCCCCATCCAGTCGTACACCGGCCACGCGAACGACGCGTCGAACGTCAGCCCGACGATCGAGCTGCCGGGTCGCAGCAGCGGCCGGGTCGCGACCGCGAGCGACTTGAGCGAGTAGGCGGACACCTGCAACGCCGTCGCCACGTCGGGCCACTCGCCGGCCAGGAAGTTCCCGCCCAGCACCGACTGCGGGGCGAAGCCGATCGAGTGCACGACGCCGTCCAGGTGGGAGACGTGCTCTCCCAGCCGCTCGGCCAGCGCGGCCAGGTCGGCGTCGTCCGTGACGTCGAGCTGGACCACCGGCACCTCGGTGGGCAGACGCTTGGCGATCGCCGCCGTGAGCCGGGCCTGCCGGCCGAACGACGTGAGCACCACCTCGGCGCCCTCGAGCTGCGCCAGCCGCGCCACGTGGAAGGCGATCGAGCCTTCGGTCAGGACCCCGGTGACCAGCACCTTCTTGCCGTCGAGCAGAGCCACGTCGCTTCCTTTCACCTTCATCCGTCCGGACCGACCGTACAGGCACCGCGCCGCGCGGCTAAGTGTCAGTGCCCCATCCCGAGACCACCGTCGACCGGGATCACCGCGCCGCTGATGTACGCCGCGGCGGGCGACGCGAGGAACTCGACCACCCCGGCCACCTCGTCCGGCGTCGCGAAGCGGCCCGCCGGGATCGCTGCCCTGTAGGCCGCCTGGCGCTCGGCGGGCAGCTCCGCCGTCATGTCCGTGTCGATGAAGCCGGGGGCCACGACGTTCGCGGTGATGCCCCGACCGCCCAGCTCCCGGGTGAGGGATCGGGCCATGCCGACCAGCCCGGCCTTGGACGCCGCGTAGTTGACCTGGCCCTGCCCGCCGTAGAGCCCGACCACCGACGAGATCAGGATGATCCGACCACGACGCAT
Source organism: Actinomycetales bacterium (assembly GCA_020444245.1). Lineage (GTDB taxonomy): Bacteria > Actinomycetota > Actinomycetes > Actinomycetales > Cellulomonadaceae > Actinotalea. The sequence continues at coordinate 34,763 of JAHLLI010000004.1, read as the reverse complement.
CCGGAGCATCGGCGTGGTGGCCCGTCGCACGCACCGGAACGCCCCGGTGAGGTTCACGTCCACCACGGACGTGAAGTCCTCGTCGGTCATCCGCATCACGAGCTGGTCACGGGTGACGCCGGCGTTGGCCACCAGCACCTCGACCGGGCCGTGCTCGGCCTCGGCGGCGGCGAAGGCCGCGTCGACCGCCGCCGAGTCGGTCACGTCACCGTGCACCGACAGCACGCCGTCGGGCACGCCGCCCGAGCGGTGCAGCGCGGCGACCTTGTCCCCGGCCGCGACGAACCGCTCCGCGATCGCCCGGCCGATGCCCCGGCTCCCGCCCGTGATGAGCACGCTGCGTGGCTGGTTGGGCGCCACGATCCACCTCCCTGCCGGACCCGGTCGCTCGCCGGGCACCGCCTGACCGTACCGGAGCCCGGCCGGTGGGCCTGCCAGCGGGCGGGCGGCAGCGCTCGACGCCCCCGGAGCGGCGTCCGTCGCCGCCCGGAGCTAGCCTGAGCCGGTGCGACGATCCGAGGGCGGACGGGGCGCGCCCGAGGTGCCCCGGATCACCTCCGCGCGCGAGTCGCTGAGCGACGACCTCTCGCGCCGCACGCACCGGTACCTCATCCAGATGGGCCTGCGCGTCGCGTGCTTCATCGGCGCGGTGGTGGTGGACAACTGGACCCGGTGGCTGCTCGCCGTCGGGGCGGTGGTGCTGCCCTACGTCGCGGTGGTGCTCGCCAACGCCGGGCGCAGCCGCGGCGAGGACCCCGGTACCTTCATCGAGCCGCACCACATCGAGGGCCCCGCGCGCCAGGAGGACGACCGTGAGTGAACCCGCCGCCGAGCTGGTGTGCAGCGCCAAGGGCTGCCGCGCACCGGCGACATGGGCGGTGCGCTGGAACAACCCGCGGATCCACGCCCCGGAGCGCCGCAAGGTCTGGCTGGCCTGCGACGACCACCGTCCCCACCTCGAGCGCCACCTGGACACGCGCGAGTTCTGGCGCGACACGATCCCGGTCGGTGACCTCACCGAGGACGACGGGTGAGCGAGCGGCTGCGGCGCGCGATCGCGACGATGGCCGTCGCGAGCCTCGTCTCGGCCGCGTGCGTGATGCTCGGGCTGTGGCAGTGGCACCGGCACCTGGCGCGCAGCGCCGCGATCGCCGTGGTCACCTCGAACTACGACGCACCACCCGTCCCGCTCGAGAAGGCCATGGCCGGCGGCACCACCGTCGCCGCCGGCCAGGAGTGGCAGCGCGTCACCGCGACCGGTCAGTACCTACCGGACGCCACGGTCCTGCTGCGCAACCGCCCGGTCAACGGGGTGAGCGGCTACCACGTGCTGGCCCCGTTCCTGGTCGGATCCGGCGAGCAGTCCGGGACCGTGCTCCTGGTGGACCGCGGCTTCCTGCCGGCCGCCGGCGCGGCGACCGCGGTGCCCGATGTGCCGGCACCGCCGCAGGGCACGGTCGAGCTCGTCGCACGGCTCAGGGTGTCCGAGCGGCCCACCGACCGCGACGCGCCGACCGGGCAGGTCCAGGTGATCGAGACGTCCGCGGCCCGCGCGGCCGCGGCGGCCCCGTGGACCCAGCCGGCCCTGACCGGCTACGCCCAGGCGGTCACCGAGGACGGCGCGGCACCCGCCGGGCTCGCCCCGCTCGCGCTGCCCAGCACCGACCTCGGACCCCACCTGTCGTACGCCTTCCAGTGGTGGGTGTTCGCCACCGGTGCGCTGATCGGCGCCGTCGTCCTGCTGCGACGCGAGGGCGCCACGGCACCGTCGCCGCGACCCGCCCGCCGTCGGCCGACGGCCGAGCAGGAAGAGGACGCGCTCCTGGACGCCCAGGAGACGGCCGCCCGGTCGACCCGGCCCTGAGGCCGGTTGCCGGCCGGCCCGCGGTCCCCGCCCGGCTCAGCCCTCGCCGCGCAGGGCCGCGCGACGGGCCTCGGCAGCCGCACCGCGCGTGGCTCCGCCACGGCTGCGCATCGCCACGCCGGACTCCACGAGCAGGCCGTGCACGAAGCCGTAGGAGCGCCCGATGTCGTCGGCGATCGAACGGATCGACTCACCGCGCCCGTAGCGTTCGACCAGCGTGCCGGCCAGGTCGCTCCGGCTGCCACCGGTGATCCGGGATCCCTTGGGGAGCTTCGAGCTCATCTGGTTCCTCCTGGCCCTGAGGTGTGCCAGGGCGACAGCCCTGGAGACCACGCGGGTCACGCGAGCGCGACCAGGTCCGCGTAGTCCTCGTTCCACAGATCTTCGTCCCCATCGGGCAGGAGCACCACTCGTTCGGGCGCGAGCGCCTCCACGGCGCCCTCGTCGTGGGTGACCATGACGACCGCGCCGGAGTAGCGGTGCAGCGCGGAGAGCACCTCGGCGCGGCTCGCCGGGTCGAGGTTGTTGGTCGGCTCGTCCAGGAGGAGCACGTTGGCGGCGGACACCACCAGCACCGCGAGCGCCAGCCGGGTCTTCTCCCCGCCCGACAGCACGGCCGTCGGCTTGTCCGCGTCGTCCCCGGAGAACAGGAACGAGCCCAGCACGGACCGCACCTCGGTGTCGGAGAGGTCGGGCGCCGCGTGCCGGAGGTTCTCCACCACGGTGACCGACGTGTCGAGGGTCTCGTGCTCCTGGGCGTAGTAGCCGAGCTTGAGCCCGTGGCCCGCCTCCACGACGCCGGTGTCCGGCTGCTCGACGCCGGCCAGCAGGCGCAGCAGGGTGGTCTTGCCCGCACCGTTGAGGCCCAGCACCACGACCCGGCTGCCACGGTCCACCGCGAGGTCGACGTCGGTGAACACCTCGAGCGAGCCGTAGGACTTGCTCAGCCCGGTCGCGGTCAGCGGGGTCCGCCCGCACGGCGCCGGCTCCGGGAAGCGCAGGTGCGCGACCTTGTCGCTGGCCCGGGTGGCCTCCAGCCCGGACAGCAGCCGCTCGGCGCGTCTGGCCATGTTCTGGGCGGCGACGGCCTTCGTCGCCTTCGCGCGCATCCGGTCGGCCTGCGCCATGAGCGCGGCGGCCTTCTTCTCGGCGTTGGCGCGCTCGCGCTTGCGACGGCGCTCGTCGGTCTCCCGCTGGGCGAGGTAGGCGTCCCAGCCGAGGTTGTACTGGTCCAGCTCGGCGCGGTTGGCGTCCAGGTGGAACACCTTGTTCACCACGGTGCGCACCAGGCCCACGTCGTGGCTGATCACCAGCAGCCCACCCGGGTACACCGCGAGGAAGTCCCGGAGCCACGCGATCGAGTCGGCGTCCAGGTGGTTGGTCGGCTCGTCGAGCAGCAGGGTCTGGGCTCCGGAGAACAGGATCCTGGCCAGCTCGACGCGGCGGCGCTGCCCGCCGGAGAGCGTGGCCAGCGACTGGCCGAGGACTCGTTCGGGCAGCCCGAGGTTCGCGGCGATCCGCCCCGCCTCGCTCTCCGCCGCGTACCCGCCGGCGGCGGTGAACCTCGCCTCGAGCCGCGGGTAGCGCTCCAGGGCGCGGTCGCGCGTCTCGTCGTCGGCCGAGGCCATCTCGCCCTCGGTGTCGCGCATGCGGCGCACGATGTCGTCCAGCCCGCGCACCGACAGGATCCGGTCCAGGGCACGCACCTGGAGATCGCCGGTGCGCGGGTCCTGGGGCAGGTAGCCGACGTCACCCGAGCGCACCACGCGCCCGCCCGTGACCTGTCCTTCGCCGGCGAGGGCCTTGGTCAGCGTGGTCTTGCCGGCACCGTTGCGGCCCACCAGACCGATCCGCTCCCCCGCAGCGACCCGGAACGTCGACGGGTGCAGGAGCACGCGGGCGCCGACCCGCAGCTCCACGTCGTGGGCACTGATCACTGAGGTTTCCTCCGAGCGGCATGCTGGCGTTCTGTCGCCCGGCACAGGCGACGCTCATCCTACGACCGGCTAGCCTCACGGGGACCCGTCGAGGCTGCCATGCCGGAGCGAGCGCGGGCCAGCCGAAATCCCTGCGGGAGGACCTGTGACCCAAGACGCGATCCCCGACGTCCCCGGCGCCGTGCCGGCGCGCCGCGCCGCGGCGACCGACATCGCCCTGGTGGGCACCGGTGCGGCGCTCGTCGCGGTGTGCTCGCTGCTGGCGATCCCGGTGGGCACCAGCGGTGTGCCGATCACGCTGCAGACGTTCGGCGTCCTGCTGGTCGGTGCCGTGCTCGGGTCCAGGCGCGGCGCCTTCGCCGTGCTGCTGTACCTCCTGGTCGGCTTCGCCGGCCTGCCGGTGTTCGCCGAGGGCACGGGCGGTCTGGCGACGTTCGCCAAGCCCTCGGTCGGCTACCTTCTCGCGTTCCCACTGGCCGCATGGGTGGTCGGCCTGGTGGTCGAGCGCGGCTCGGGCGCACTCGTCCCGCAGGTGGTGCGCCTGACGCTCGGCGGGCTCGCCGGGACCGCGGTGATCTACGCGATCGGCGTCCCGGTGCTGGCCGCGCGGATCGGGGTGAGCCTGGTCGAGGCGCTCGCCCTCAACGTGGTCTTCCTGCCGTTCGACGCGATCAAGCTGGCCGTGGTCGTGATCGTCGCCGCGGCCGTGCACCGCGCCTACCCCGGCCTGATCCGAGGGTGACGGCGAGGCTCGCGTGATCGAGCTGGACGGCGCGGGCGTTACGGTCACCACGGCGCGTGGCGAGCCCCGCGTCCTCCTGCACCCGACCACGCTCACGCTGATCGAGCGGCGCGTCGCGGTTATCGGGGCGAACGGCTCGGGGAAGTCGACGCTCGCCCGGCTGGTCAACGGGCTGCGCCCGGCGACCACCGGACGCGTGCGGACCCTGGGCCTGGACGTCGCGCAGCACGGCGCGCAGGTGCGGGCCGCCGTCGGGTTCGTGTTCACCGACCCGGACGCCCAGCTCGTCATGCCGACGGCGGTCGAGGACGTGGCGCTCTCCCTGCGCCGCAGTGTCCCGGGCGCCGCACAGCGCGATGCCACCGCACGCGCGTGGCTCGAGCGCATCGGGCTGGGTGAGCACGCGACCACCCCGGTGCACGCCCTGTCCGGCGGCCAGAAGCAGCTCCTTGCGCTCGCGGGCGTGCTGGCCACCGAGCCGCGGGTGCTCGTGTGCGACGAACCCACGACGCTCCTCGACCTGCGCTGGCGCCGCCTGGTCGACGCGCTGCTCGACGGGGTTGACGCCCAGCTGCTGCTGGTGACCCACGACCTGGACGCCGCCCGGCGGGCCGACCGGGTGCTCGTCGTCGACGAGGGTCGCGTGGTGCACGACGGTCCGGCCGCAGCCGCGGTGGACGCCTACCAGGCCCTCATGGCACCGCGATGAGCTGGCTGGATCCCGCGGGCCTCTACCGTCCCGGCGCGACCCTCGTGCACCGGTCGCCCCTGTGGTTGCGGCTGGGCGGCCTGGCGGCGCTGGGCGTGGCACTGGTGGTGCTGCGCGGGCCGTGGTCGGCGCTGGCGGTGCTTGCGACCACCGTCGTGCTCGCGGCCGTGGCGCGGCTTCCTCTGCGCTCGACCCTGCGGGGCCTGGCGCCGGTGCTGGTGACGGCGGTGCTGGTCGGTGCCTACCAGACCTGGCAGCGGGGCTGGGAGGTGGGCGTCGAGGTCGCCGCCGACCTCGTGTCGCTCGTCCTGGCCGCGACGGTCGTGACGGTGACCACGCGGGCCGACGTGCTGCTCGACGCGGTGGTCCGGGCGCTGCGGCCCCTGCGGCGGGTCGGGGTGGACCCCGACGCGGTCGCGCTGGCGATCTCCCTGATGCTGCGCACCATGCCCGCGCTGGCGGACCTGGCCGGCCAGACCCGCGACGCCGCGCGTGCGAGGGGTCTGGACCGCAACCCCCGCGCCCTGCTCATCCCGCTGGCGATCCGCACCGTCGGCCGCGCCCAGACCACCGGAGACGCGCTCGCCGCCCGCGGCATCGGGGACGGTGCTGCCGCCCGCGGTGGTCCAGGACCTACGGTGGCGCCATGACCTTCCGCGAGGGTGGCAGCTTCGAGGGCGGCCGTGTGCGAAGCGGGCGCGGCGGGCGCGGTGTGGCCGTCGGCGGCGGGCTGGGGCTGGTGGGGCTCGTGATCGTGCTCCTGCTCCAGCTCACCGGGAACGGCGAGGTCGCCGACCAGCTCGGCACCCAGGCGGACCCTGGTGCCCAGGCGCAGAACGACACCATCGGCGACTGCACCGCGGAGCAGGCCAACACCGACCCGGCCTGTCGGCTGAGCGCGACCGTGCAGTCCCTCGACGCCTACTGGACCGGCGTGTTCGCCGACCAGGGGCAGCTACCGCTGCCCGAGGTCCAGGAGTTCTCCGGCACCTGGCCGACCGCATGCGGCACGGCCTCGGGGTCCACCGGCCCGTTCTACTGCCCGCCGGACCGGACCATCTACCTCGACCTGGGGTTCTTCGACACGCTGACCACGCGCTTCGGGGCGCAGGGTGGGGCCCTGACCCAGGAGTACGTCGTCGCGCACGAGTACGGCCACCACATCCAGAACGTCACGGGCGTCCTGGACGCCGCGAACCGGACCGGCGCGGGCGCGGGCTCGGACTCGGTGCGCACCGAGCTCCAGGCCGACTGCTACGCGGGGCTGTGGGCCCACGACGCCGCGTCGACCGTCGATCCGGACACCGGGGTGCCGTTCCTCGAGCCGATCAGCCAGGCACAGCTGGCCGACGCGCTGTCCGCGGCGCAGGCCGTCGGCGACGACCACATCCACGCCTCCGCGGGCATCGGCGTGAACCAGGACACCTGGACGCACGGCTCGAGCGACCAGCGTCAGCGCTGGTTCCTGGTCGGCTACGACCAGGGCGACCCGGCGGCGTGCGACACCTTCGCCACGAACGACCTGTAGTCGCCCTCCGGCACCGGCCTCGCGGCTCAGACGTTGAAGCCCAGGGCCCGCAGCTGCTCGCGGCCGTCGTCGGTGATCTTGTCCGGGCCCCACGGCGGCATCCAGACCCAGTTGATCCGGAACCCGTCGACGATCCCTTCGAGCACCGCCGCGGACTGGTCCTCGATGACGTCGGTCAGCGGGCAGGCCGCGGACGTGAGCGTCATGTCGATCACCGCGTGGTTGTTCTGGTCGACCACGACGCCGTACACCAGCCCGAGGTCGACCACGTTGATGCCGAGCTCGGGGTCGATGACGTCGCGCATCGCCTCCTCGACGTCTGCCACCGACACCGGACTCATCGGTCCTCCTCCTTGTTCGCCACGCCGGCCTGCGCCAACGCGTCACGCAGCGCCGCCCAGCCGAGCAGCGCGCACTTGACCCGGGCCGGGAACTGCGCCACGCCCGTGAAGGCGGTCGCGTCACCCAGCTCGTCCTCCAGGTCCTCGTCCAGACCGGCGCCGCGCGAGTGCATCAGCGCGCGGAACGTCTCGCCCAGCTCCTCGGCGCGGGCCACGGGCTGGCCCTCGACCAGGCCCGACATCACCGACAGCGACGCCTGCGAGATCGAGCAGCCCTGACCGTCCCAGCTCACCTTGCCCAGGGTGTCGCCGTCCAGGTGCACGCGGAGCGTGACCTCGTCGCCGCAGGTCGGGTTGACCTGGTGCGACTCGGCCGTGCCGGGCTCGGCCAGCCCCTTGCCGTGCGGGTGCTTGGCGTGGTCGAGGATGAGCTGCTGGTACAGCTGCTCCATCGCCTGGCTCATGCGGCTCCTCCGAGTCCGAAGAACGGTCGTACGTCGGCCAGCGCCGCCCCGAACGCCTCGACGTCCTCCAGGGTCGTGTACACCGACGCCGACGCCCTGGCCGTCGCCGCGATACCGAACCGCCGGTGCAGCGGCTGCGCGCAGTGGTGCCCCACCCGCACCGCGACCCCGGCGTCGTCCAGCACCTGGCCCACGTCGTGCGCGTGCACGCCGTCGACCACGAACGACACCACCGCGAGCCGGTCGACCGGGTCCGTCGGGCCGATCACCCGCACCCCCGGCACCCGGGCGACGGCGTCCAGCAGCGCGCGGGTCAGCTGGGCCTCGTGCTCGGCGACGGCGTCCATGCCCAGGTCCTGCAGGTAGCGCGCCGCGGCGCCCATCCCGACAGCCTGGGCGACCATCTGCGTACCGGCCTCGAAGCGCAGCGGCGGCGGGGCGTACGTCGCGCTCTCCATGGTCACGACCTCGACCATCGACCCCCCGGTGGTCACCGGCGGCATGGCCTCGAGGATCTCCCGCCTGGCCCACAGCGCACCGACGCCGGTGGGTCCGAGCATCTTGTGCCCGGAGAACACCGCGACGTCGACGCCGAGTGCGGGCAGGTCCACGGGCAGGTGCGGCACGCTCTGGCAGGCGTCCAGCACCGCGAGTGCGCCCACCTCGTGCGCCGCGGCGACCACGGTCGGCACGTCGGTGATCGCGCCCGTCACGTTCGAGGCGTGCGAGACCGCGACCACCCGGGTGCGCTCCCCCACCACGTCGGCGAGCTGGTCGAGCCGCAACCGCCCCTCGTCGGACACCCCGATCCACCGCAGCGTCGCCCCGGTGCGTGCACAGAGCTCCTGCCACGGCACGAGGTTGGCGTGATGCTCGGCCTCGGTGACGACGATCTCGTCCCCCGGCCCCAGCGCGAGGCGCCGAGCGGCAGCGCCGCCGCGGCCCAGAGACGCGTTCGACATCGCGTACGTGAGCAGGTTCATCCCGGCGGTGGCACCCGCAGTCCAGACGATCTCGTCGGCCGCTACGCCGACGAACGCGGCGACCTGGGCGCGCGCCTGCTCGTAGGCCTCGGTCGCCTCCTCGGCGAGCTGGTGGGCGCCGCGGTGCACCGCGGCGTTGCGCTGGGTGTAGAACTCCAGCTCGGCGTCGATGACGACGTCGGGCTTCTGCGAGGTGGCCGCCGAGTCGAGGTAGACGAGCCGACGACCACCGCGCAACGTGCGGCCGAGCAGCGGGAAGTCCGCGCGGACCGCCGCAAGCTCGCCGGCACTGAGGGCCGCGGTTGTCATCTGTCCTCCGATGGGGGTGGTGGGGACGGGCGGCCCGGTCGCCCGGGCCCGCTCGCTCAGGTGGTGGCGAGGAACCTGTCGTAGCCCTCGGCCTCGAGGCGCTCGGCGAGCTCGGGCCCGCCCTCCTCGGCGATCCGGCCGGCGACGAACACGTGCACGAAGTCGGGCTTCACGTATCGCAGGATGCGCGTGTAGTGCGTGATGAGCATGACGCCCACGTCACCGTCGGCGCTGACCCGGTTCACGCCCTCGGAGACGATCCGCAGCGCGTCGACGTCCAGACCGGAGTCGGTCTCGTCGAGGATCGCGATCTTCGGCTTGAGCAGCTCCATCTGGAGGATCTCGTGGCGCTTCTTCTCCCCGCCCGAGAAGCCCTCGTTGACGTTGCGCTCGGCGAAGGCCGGGTCGATCCGCAGGCGCTCCATGGCGCTCTTGACGTCCTTGACCCAGTGCCGCAGCGGCGGGGCCTGCCCGTCCAGCGCGGTCTTGGCGGTGCGCAGGAAGTTCGACACGCTCACGCCGGGCACCTCGACGGGGTACTGCATGGCGAGGAACATCCCCGCGCGGGCCCGCTCGTCGACGGTCATCGCCAGCACGTCCTCGCCGTCCAGGGTCACCGAGCCGCTGGTGATCTGGTACTTGGGGTGGCCGGCGAGCGAGTAGGCCAGCGTCGACTTCCCGGAGCCGTTGGGGCCCATGATCGCGTGGGTCTCGCCCGCGGCGATGGTCAGGTCGACGCCGGTGAGGATGGGCTTGGCGCCCTCCTTGGTCTCGACACTGACGTGCAGGTCGCGGATCTGCAGGGTGGACATGCGGTTCCTCTCAGACGTCGACGTCGACGAGCACGCGCTCGCCGTCGAGGGTCACGGGGTAGACGGGGACGGGCTTGGTGGCCGGCAGGGCCAGGGGTGCGCCGGTGCGCAGGTCGAAGGTCGAGCCGTGCAGCCAGCACTCGACGGTGTGGTCCTCGATCTCGCCGTCCGACAGCGAGACCTGGCCGTGGGAGCAGACGTCGGACACCGCGTGCACGTCGCCGTCCTCGGTGCGCACCACGGCGACCTCGACGACGCCGGCGGCGCCCTCGATCTCGACCCGCACCGCGCTACCGGGCGCGAGGTCGGTGAGCAGACAGGCGGGCCGGGCGGTCATCAGGCACCCGCCAGGGTCGTCATGCTCGCCTCGAGCTCGGCCTCGATCGCCGCGATCAGCCGCTCCTCGACCTCGGGCACGCCGATCTGACCGATGAGCTCGGCGAAGAAGCCACGCACGACCAGGCGGCGCGCCTCGGTCTCGGGGATGCCTCGGGCCATCAGGTAGAACAGCTGCTCGTCGTCGAACCGGCCGGTCGCCGACGCGTGGCCGGCGCCCTCGATCTCGCCGGTCTCGATCTCCAGGTTCGGCACCGAGTCGGCGCGCGCGCCGTCGGTGAGCACCAGGTTGCGGTTGAGCTCGTAGGTGTCGGTGCCTTCGGCGTGCGCCTGGATGAGCACGTCACCGACCCACACCGTGTGCGCGCCGACGCCCTGGAGCGCGCCCTTGTAGGTCACCCTCGATCGGCAGGCCGGCACGTTGTGGTCGACGAACAGGCGGTGCTCCTGGTGCTGGCCGGCGTCGGCGAAGTACAGGCCGAGCGCCGTCAGGTCCGCACCCTCGCCGCTGAACTCGGCGTCCGGCGTGATCCGCACCGCCTCGCCACCGAGGGTGACCACGACGTGCTTGACGGTGGCGTCGCGGCCGACCACCAGACGATGCGCGGCGGCGTGCACCGAGCCGGCGTCCCAGTCCTGGATGGACACGAGGGTGAGGTGGGCGCCGTCCTCGACGACCACCTCGACCGTCTCGGCCAGCGACGCGGGACCGACGTGGTCGACCACGACGACCGCCTCGCTCAGCTCGCGGGCGTGCACCAGCAGGTGCGATGCCGTCGGGCCGGTGCCCGGCACGCCCTCGATCCGGACGCTGGTCGCGGCCGAGGCGACCGCGCCGCGCGGCACCGTCACGACCGTCGCCTCGGCGAACGAGGACCACGCCGCGGCGGCGGTGCGGTCGCCGGGTCGCCCGACGGTGCCGAGCCGCTCGTCTCCCCGCCCGACGATCTCGACCGTGACCTCGGGCGGGTTCACCACCGTCACCTGGACGCCGCCGGCGGCCAGGCCCTGGCCGGTCGCGTCGAACAGCGGCGCGAACTGCGGCAGCGGGCTGAACCGCCACTCCTCCTCGCGCCCGGTGGGCACGGGGAAGTCGGCGAGCTCGAACGAGGTCCGCCGCTCGGCGCGCGAGGCCTGCGGGATCACGCCGTGGCTGTGCGCACCGTCGGCGACGGCACGGCTGTGGTCGGTGGACGGGCCCGCGACGGGGCCGGACGTCTGGGTGGTCATCGGGTGGTGTGCTCTCTCGCTCGGGTCTGCGGGGCGGTGGGGCGGCGGCCGGTCAGCCGACCGAGCCTTCCATCTGGAGCTCGATGAGCCGGTTGAGCTCGAGGGCGTACTCCATCGGGAGCTCCCTCGCGATCGGCTCGACGAAGCCGCGCACGATCATCGCCATGGCCTCGGTCTCGGGCATGCCGCGGGACATCAGGTAGAAGAGCTGGTCCTCGCTCACCTTCGACACCGTCGCCTCGTGGCCCATGGACACGTCGTCCTCGCGGACGTCGACGTAGGGGTAGGTGTCCGAGCGGGAGATCTGGTCCACGAGCAGCGCGTCGCACAGCACGTTGGACGCCGAGTGCTCGGCGCCCTCCAGGACCTGCACCAGCCCGCGGTAGGAGGTGCGGCCACCGCCGCGCGCGACGGACTTGGAGATGATCGAGCTCGAGGTGTGCGGCGCGGCGTGCACCATCTTCGCCCCGGCGTCCTGGTGCTGGCCGGCGCCGGAGAAGGCGATCGACAGGGTCTCGCCCTTGGCGTGCTCGCCCAGCAGGTAGATCGCCGGGTACTTCATGGTGACCTTGGAGCCGATGTTGCCGTCGACCCACTCCATGGTCGCGCCCTCGCCGGCTGTGGCCCGCTTGGTCACGAGGTTGTACACGTTGGTCGACCAGTTCTGGATGGTCGTGTACCGGACCCGGGCGTCCTTCTTGACGATGATCTCCACGACCGCGGAGTGCAGCGAGTCCGAGGAGTAGATCGGCGCGGTGCAGCCCTCGACGTAGTGCACGTACGAGCCCTCGTCGGCGATGATCAGCGTCCGCTCGAACTGGCCCATGTTCTCGGTGTTGATCCGGAAGTAGGCCTGCAGCGGGATGTCCACGTGGACGCCCGGCGGGACGTAGATGAACGAGCCGCCCGACCACACGGCGGTGTTCAGCGCGGCGAACTTGTTGTCGCCCGGCGGGATGACGGTGCCGAAGTACTCGCGGAACAGCTCGGGGTACTCGCGCAGACCGGTGTCGGTGTCGACGAAGATGACGCCCTTCTCCTCCAGCTCCTCCTGGATCTGGTGGTAGACGACCTCCGACTCGTACTGGGCGGCGACGCCGGCGACCAGGCGCTGCTTCTCGGCCTCCGGGATGCCCAGCCGGTCGTACGTCTTCTTGATGTCGTCGGGCAGGTCGTCCCAGCTCGTCGCCTGCTTCTCGGTCGAGCGCACGAAGTACTTGATGTTGTCGAAGTCGATGCCCGACAGGTCCGCGCCCCAGTGCGGCATGGGCTTCTTGTCGAAGAGCCGCAGCGACTTCAGCCGGGTCTTGAGCATCCACTCGGGCTCGTTCTTCAGCGCCGAGATGTTGCGCACGACCTCCTCGGAGAGCCCGCGCTGGGCGGACATGCCGGCGGCGTCGGAGTCGTGCCAGCCGTACCCGTAGGCGCCGATCGACTCGATGATCTCCTGGTCGGAGCTCGGGGTGGTCACCGGCTCGGTGGGTGCAGTCATCGGTCTCCCTCCACAGGCGCCGTCAGGCGGTGGTCGGTGGTCGGTGGGGCGGTGGTCGATCGGGCCGACGCCAGGGCCGGCTCCGGGTGTGCGTCGGCCTGCTGCGCTGCGCGCAGCGAGACATGGGTGGTGCAGACGTGCCCGCCGGCGGCGAGCGTGGACAGCCGCTGGACGGGCACGCCCAGCAGCCGCGACAGTGCGCGGGTCTCAGCCTCGCACAGCACCGGATAGGTCGCCGCGACGTCGCGGACCGGGCAGTGGCCCTGGCACAGCTGGACGGCGAGGCCACCGGGCACCGAGCGCACGGATGCGGCGTAACCCTCGACCGACAGGGCGTCGGCGAGGCGCGCGGTGCGCTCACGCAGCGACGCCTCGCCCTCCACGGCAGGGGCGAGTGCGGCCTCGAGGTCGCCCGCTCGGCGCTCCGCGAACTGCTCGACCGCGTCGTCCCCGGCGACCTGCGACAGGTAGTCGAGCGCCTGCTCGGCGAGCTCGGCGTAGGTGCAGTCGAGGCTCGCCTGGGCCTGGACAGTCGCCACGTAGCGGCGTGCGGGCCGTCCGCGTCCCTGGGCACCGTGCGGGCGCGAGGTGTGGGCCGCGACCTGACCGGCCTCCTCGAGGGCTGCGATGTGACGCCTGACCCCGGCAGGCGTGAGGCGGAGGTCCTCGGCGAGCTCGAGCACGGACACCGGCCCGGCCTCGACGACCAGGCGCAGGATCCGGTCCCGCGTCGAGCTGTCGCTCTCGGTCGAGTCCATGTCACCTCCGTCGTGGTCGAGCTCCGGCGGGCCTTGCGCCTCAAATTAGCAACATCTTCGTTGCTGAAATCCTTCCCCGCAACGAAGGGGACCCTCACCTCCACCGGACCCGCACGCCCGGACCCCACTGATACGGCGCGGCGCCGACGAGCCATAGACTCTCGGGCCGTGAGTGTGGTCGCCTCGACGCTGGTGGTCCGCTACGGCCGCCACGAGGCGCTGGCGGGCATCGACCTCACCATGCCCCGCGGCCGGCTGACCGCGCTGCTCGGTCCCAACGGTGCCGGCAAGACGACCTTCGTCGAGTGCATCGTGGGCCTGCGCACCCCGACGGAGGGCCGGATCGAGGTGCTCGGCCGCGCGCCCGACGACCCGGCCCTGCGCACCCGGGTGGGCGTCATGCTCCAGGACGGCGGTCTGCCCCTCGCCGCGCCGGCCGGCCAGGTTCTCGCCCACGTCGCGGCGATGCACGCCCGGCCGCGGGACCGCGGCGAGCTCGTCGAGCGACTCGGGCTGGGCGCGCTGCTGCGCCGGCCGGTCAGGCGGCTCTCCGGCGGCGAGCGTCAGCGCCTGGCGCTGGCCACCGCTCTGGTCGGCCGCCCCCAGGTCCTCCTGCTCGACGAACCGACTGCGGGGCTGGACCCCCAGGCCCGGGTCGCGGTGCGCGACCTGGTCCGCGAGCTGCGCGACGAGGGCACGACGATCCTGCTGACCACCCACCGGACCGAGGAGGCCGCCGAGCTGGCCGACCAGGTCGTGGTGCTCGACGCGGGTCGGGTGCGCGCCGCGGGCAGCCCCGCGGAGCTCGTGGGCCAGGACCGCGGCCTGCGCATCCTGCTCGACCGCGACCCCGGGGCCTACCGGGAGGAGCTCGAGCACCTGCTGCGGGTGCCGGTGGTCGCGTCCAGCCGCCTGCTGGAGGTGCGCGGCGCACCCAGCCCGGCGCTCCTGCACAAGGTCACCGGGTGGGCGAGGGACAACGACGTGCGGATCCTCGAGCTGGCCGCCGGGCATCGCAGCCTCGAGGACGTCGTGCTGGCCCTGACCGGACGGGAGCTGCGATGAGCGCCACCGAACCGAGCGGGCCCACCAGGCAGGTACCGGTCCTGGCGCCCGACCACGACCCGGCTCCCGCGTGGCGACGGGTGCTGGCCCAGGCCGCGTTCGAGGTACGCGCGCTGGTCCGCAACGGCGAACAGCTGCTCCTCACCCTCGTGCTCCCGGTGCTGGTGCTCGTCGTCCTGGGGCGCACCGACCTGCTCGGGCTCGGCGAGGACCGGCTGGCCGTCGTCACTCCCGGCGTGCTGGCCCTCGCGGTGATGTCGACGGGTCTGACGTCGCAGGCGATCAGCACGGCGTTCGACCGGCGGGCAGGGGTGCTGCGGCTCCTGGCCACCACCCCGCTCGGACGCGGCGGCCTGGTCGCGGGCAAGGTCGTAGCGGTCCTCGTGGTCGAGGTGGGGCAGGTCCTGGTGATCGGCGGGGTGGCCGTGGCGCTCGGGTGGCGTCCGGCCCAGCTGGCCGGCAGCATGCTCTCGCTGGTGCTCGGCACGTGGGCGTTCGTCGCGCTGGGGCTCCTGCTGGCCGGCACGATGCGGGCCGAGGCAGTGCTCGGTGCCGCCAACCTGTTGTGGATCCTGCTGCTGGTCGGCGGCGGCATCGTGGCGCCCGCCGACCGGCTGCCCGGCCCGCTGGCCGTGCTCGCCCCGCTGCTGCCCTCCGGCGCGCTCGGCGACGCCTTGCGCGCCACGCTCGGCGGGCACGGCCTGCCGATCGGCGCCCTCGTGGTCCTGACGGTGTGGGCCGTCGGGGTGTCCGCCCTGGTGGCCCGCACGTTCCGGTGGTCGTGACATAGGTTGGGCCCCGTGAGCGCACTGTCCGGGCTGTCCCGTCCGTCGTCGGTCTGGGCCGGCCGGGTCCTGTGGGCCAACCTCGTCGGTCAGGTCGCGATCGTGGTGACCGGCGGCGCGGTCCGGCTGACCGGGTCCGGGCTCGGCTGCTCGGACTGGCCCGAGTGCGAGCCGGGGCAGTTCACGCCCGTGCGGCACGAGGCGACCTCGTTCCACCCGTACGTCGAGTTCGGCAACCGGACGCTCACCGGTGTGCTGGTCATCCTCGCCGTCGCCGCGCTGTGGGTGGTCTGGCGCAGCCCGCGTCGGACGTACGGCCTGCGGGCCCTGGCGACGGTTCCGCTCATCGGCGTGCTGGCCCAGGCGGTGATCGGCGGGCTGACCGTGCTGGTCGACCTGCACCCGGCCCTGGTCGGCTCGCACCTGCTCATCTCGATGCTCCTGATCAGCGCCTCCGCGGTGCTCGCGCTGCGCTGGGCGGCGCCCGACGCCGCGCCCCGCTGGGCGATCGCCGGCCGCACGCGTGCGCTCGCGGTCGTACTCGTGCCCTTGACCGCGGTCATGCTGACCCTGGGCACCGTCGTCACCGGCACCGGCCCGCACTCCGGGGATGCGAACGCCCCCTACCGGTATGCGCTGGACCCGTTGCTGGTGACCAGGGCGCACTCGCTGTCGGTCTGGCTGTTCCTCGCAGTGCTCGTGGCGCTCACCGCCGACCTGTGGCGTCAGGCCCGCCGCCCGGGCGCCGACCCTGCCCTGGCCCTGGCGCTGCGCCGCAGCGGTGACCTGCTCGGGCTGTCACTCGCGCAAGGGGCGATCGGCTACCTGCAGTACTTCACCGGTCTACCGGTGGTCCTGGTCGGCCTGCACATGCTCGGCGCCTCCCTCATCGTGGTGGCCCAGACCGCGCAGGTGCTCGCGCTGCGCCCGCGGACGCCGGTCGCGCCGGCGCCCGAGCCGGCACCGGCGTCCCCTGCCGCCACCGCTGCCTGATCACCCCCGACGCCTGGTCCGGGTCAGGCGTCTGCGCCCGCCGGGTCGACCGTCCCGACCTCGGGCCGGCTGCGCTTGACCTCGTACATCCCGGCATCCGCCCGGCGCTGCACGTCGTCGAGCGAGTCGTCGGGCGACGCGAGCGCCATCCCGGCGGAGAAGGCGATCGGACTCGTCACGGCCAGCTCGGCCACGACCCGCCGCGCACCGTCCAGGTCCGTGCCCGGCAGGAGCACGGCGAACTCGTCGCCGCCGACGCGGCCCAGCACGTCCTGACCGCGCAGCCGCGCGCGCCAGGACTCCACGGTCCGCACCAGGACCTCGTCACCGGCAGCGTGCCCGTGCGTGTCGTTGACGGCCTTGAACCCATCCAGGTCGAGGAGCACCAGGACCACCGGCTCGTCACGCCGACGGCCCGCGGCAAGGGCAGAGGCGGCCACGGCCGCGAAGGCCGAGCGGGTCAGGACCCCGGTGAGCGTGTCGACCGTCGCGTACCAGCGCAGCAGCGCCATCACCCGGCCCAGGGCCACGGCCGCCAGCACCACACCCCCCACGGCTGCGGCCCACGCGATCCACCGCAGGCCGGCGTCGGAGCGGGCGAGGCCCACCGCGGAGGCGACGGTCGTCAGGACCAGCATCGCGTGCAGCAACCGGCTCTCGAACGCGTAGGCGGAGTAGAGCACCGGGTAGCTGAACGCCGTGAGGACCAGCATCGAGCCGGCGAGGGTCTGGGCTTCGGCGAGCAACCAGGCGTCCAGCAGCACCGTGGCGGCCGTCACCAGCCACAGCCCGCTGGTCGAACGACGGGCCGCGACCGCCGCAGCGGCCAGCGCGACGAGCACCACTGCGGACCCGGCCGCCGGCTCCGTCGTGGACTCCACCGTCAGCGGCGCGACCGCCAGGACGGTCACGACCATCGCGGAGCCGCCGAGCAGGAACGTCAGGACCCAGCCGCGGGTCTCGGGACGCAGCAGGGCTCCGCTCCTCCAGTCGGCCGGATGCACGCGCCCATCGTAGGAGGGCTCCCTACGCCGGGACCGGTCCCGGCGGGGCCGGATGGGCATCCCGCCCGGTTTTCACCCGTCGAGGTCGACGGCCTCGAGGGTGCGCCAGCCGGACGCCCGAGCGGCGACCGCGGCGAGCACCCCGACGACAGCGGCCGGGTTGTGGACCCGGTGCGCGAGGATCGCGCCGGCGACCTCGTCCAGCGGCACCCAGGCGGTGACCATGTCGAGCTCCTCGGCGTGGCGCGCGTGGCGCTCGTCGACGGGCACGGGCGTCAGCTCGCGGGCAAGGAAGACCTCGACCCGCTCGTCGGAGCAGCCAGGGCTCGCGAGGAACTCCACCAGGCGCCACCAGCGGTGCGCCACGACATCGGCCTCCTCGGCGAGCTCACGTGCGGCGGTGCGGACGGCCGGCTCCCCCGGCTCGTCGCGCAGACCGGCCGGCAGCTCCCACAGCTCGGAACGCACCGGGTGGCGGTACTGGCGCAGCATCAGCACCCGCTCGTCCTCGTCCAGCGCGAGGACCACCACCGAACCGGGGTGGCCGAGGAACTCGCGCACCACCGTGCCGCCGGCCCCGAGGTCGACCACCTCGGACCGCATCGTGAACTTCCGGCCCTCCCAGACGGTCTCGCGGCCCAGCACGGGGCGAGGCGCCTCGACGTCGGCGAGCGGGCCGGGCTCGTCCGCCGCCGGGATCACTCCTCGCCCTGTCGGGCGAGGGCAGCGGCGACCAGACCCGCGAACAAAGGGTGGGAGCGCGTGGGCCGGCTCTGGAACTCCGGGTGCGCCTGGGTGCCCACGTAGTACGGGTGCACCTCGGTGGGGAGCTCGACGAACTCGACCAGCTCGGAGTCCGGCGACACGCCGGAGATCACCAGGCCGGCCTCCTCGAGCTGGGCGCGGTAGGCGTTGTTGACCTCGTAACGGTGCCGGTGCCGTTCGCTGACCCGTTCGGTCCCGTAGGTCTTGGCCACCAGCGAACCCGGCACCAGGACCGCCTCGTAGGCGCCCAGGCGCATCGTGCCGCCCAGGTCGCCATCGCCGTCGACGATCGCCTTCTGCTCGGCCATCGTGGCGATCACGGGGTGCTCGGGCGCGGCGTCGAACTCCGAGGAGGACGCGCCGGCCAGCCCGAGCACGGACCGCGCGTACTCCATGACCATGACCTGCAGGCCCAGGCACAGCCCGAGCGTCGGGACCTGGTGCGTGCGGGCCCAGCGGGCCGCGCCGATCTTGCCCTCGATCCCCCGCACGCCGAAGCCACCGGGGATGCAGACCCCGTCCACACCGGCCAGGGCGCGCTCGGCGCCCTCGGGCGTTGCGCAGGTGTCCGACGGCACCCACCGGATCTGCACCTTCGCGTCGTTCGCGATCCCGCCCGCGCGCAGCGCCTCGGTGACCGACAGGTAGGCGTCGGGCAGGTCGACGTACTTGCCGACCAGGGCGAGGGTCACCTGGTGGCTGGGCCGGTGCACCGCGTCGGTGACCTTGTCCCATGCGGACCAGTCCACGTCCCGGAACGGCAGGTCGAGCCGGCGCACGACGTAGGCGTCCAGCCCCTCGCGGTGCAGCACCCGCGGGATGTCGTAGATGCTCGGCGCGTCGGCGGCGGTCACGACGGCCTCGACGTCCACGTCCGTGAAGAGCGCGATCTTGCGCTTGGTGGACTCGGGCACGTCGCGGTCGCAGCGCAGCACCAGGGCGTCGGGCTGGATACCGATCGAGCGCAGCGCGGCGACGGAGTGCTGGGTCGGCTTGGTCTTGAGCTCACCGCTCGGCCCGATGTAGGGCACCAAGGACACGTGCAGGAAGAACACGTTGTCCCGGCCCACGTCGTGACGGACCTGGCGGGCCGCCTCGAGGAACGGCTGGGACTCGATGTCGCCGACCGTGCCGCCGATCTCGGTGATGATCACGTCGACGTCGTGCCCGGCCTGGGCGCGCATCCGGGCCTTGATCTCGTCGGTGATGTGCGGGATGACCTGCACCGTGTCGCCCAGGTACTCCCCGCGCCGCTCCTTGGCGATCACGTCCGAGTAGATCTGGCCGGTGGTGACGTTGGCCTTGGCGGTCAGCGGGACGTCCAGGAAGCGTTCGTAGTGGCCGATGTCCAGGTCGGTCTCGGCCCCGTCGTCGGTGACGAAGACCTCGCCGTGCTGGAACGGGTTCATCGTGCCCGGGTCGACGTTGAGGTACGGGTCGAGCTTCTGCATCGCGACCCGCAGTCCTCTGGACCGCAGCAGGCGGCCGAGGCTCGAAGCCGTCAGTCCCTTGCCGAGAGAGGAGGCAACGCCCCCCGTGACGAAAATGTGCCGGGTCGTGATCTCCGGCCGGCCGTAAGTTGCGCGCTCTGCCACGGGCTTCCACCCTACCGGACGCCGGGTTACCGACGCGTGTCGGGCCCCGGTCCTCCGGGCGTGTCGCCGTCGGGTGTGTCGGATGCCGGGACGGCGCCGTCGAACGCGGCACCTGTCGCCGCGGGCGCTGCCGGTGTGTCGGCTCCGTGCGACGCGCGCTCGGCGGCGACGACCTCGCGCACCGTGCCACGGTCCGCGAGCCACACCGCCACACCCACCCCGAGCACGACGACCGCGACCCCGGCGACACCCGCGGCCAGCGCACCCGCCAGGCCGCCGACCGCGGCCAGAACCCCGTCCGCTGCCACGCGCCCGAGCAGCGCCGCCGGCAGGCCTACCACCAGGAGCACCGCCGCGGTGCGCGCCAGGCCGCCCAGGGCGGCACCGCCGGCGGCCCGGCGCAGGGCGATCAGCAGCACGGCCGTACCGGCGAGCATGCCCACGCTGATCGCGGCCCCCAGGCCCTTGAGGGTCGCCACGGTGCTCGCGCCCTCCGGCAGGACGAGCCCTGCCACGACGGCTCCCACGGCCACCACACCCCACCCCGTGGCGGTCCCGACCACGGCCGCCCGACCGCGACCCAGGGCGAAGAGGGTGCGCGAGACGTGGAAGAGCAGGCCGTACCCCAGCAGCCCCGGAGCCATCCAGGCGAGAGCCGGGCCCATCGCGGTGATCGCGTCCACGGAACGCAGCGACCCGAAGACCGCGGCGACCGCCGGACCTGCCGCGAACAACGCAGCGGCACCCACCGCCCCCGCCACCGCCACCCCACGGGTGGTCGCCGAGGCCAGCCTCGCGAACGGCTCGCGGTCGTGCGCCAGCGCCGACAGCCGCGGGAACGTCGACGTCGCCAGGGGCACGATGAGCACCGCGTAGGGCAGCAGGTAGACGGCCTGGGTGTACACGAACACCGCGTAGGTGCCGTCCGGGCCGGTGCTCTTCGCGGTGAGCATGATCAGCACCGCCGCGAGCTGCTGCGCGATCAGCCCGCCGACCCCGGAGAAGGCCAGCGCGGCGACCTGCCGACCGACGCCGGCCGGGAACCGCAGCGAGACGCGCAGGTGCACGCCGGCCCGCCGCACCGGACCGATCAGCGGCACCACCATCGCGGCGACCCCGGCGGTGGTGCCCCACGCGAGCCAGTCCAGCGCGCCGGGCGGCAGCGCCGTGGGGTCGTCGAGCTCGCCGCCCGCCATCGCGCCGTAGACCAGATACGCGGCGATCGTGACCAGGGACGCCAGCACCGGCGCGAAGGCCGGCCAGAAGAACCGGTGGTGTGCCTGGAGCACGCCGTAGAGCAGCACCGCGCAGCCGTACAGCGGCACCTGGACCGCGAAGACCAGCAGGAAGAACCGGACCACCGGGACGAGGGACTCGTCCACGTCGGGCAGCCACCCGGCGATGGGGCCGGACAACGCCGCGAGCAGGCCGCCGAGCGGCACGAGCACGAGCAGCACCCACCCGAGCGTCGCCGCGACGATCTCGTCGATCTCACGCCGGGCGCCGCGCACCACGCGCCCCGCGAGCACCGGGACGACGGCACCGGCCAGCGCACCACCGGCAGCGACCTCGAACAGGACGTTGGGGAGAAGGTTCGCGGCGTTGTACGCGTCGCCGATCGCAGCCGGGCCGACGGCGTAGTACTGGGCGAGGTACCGGCCGAACCCGAGCAGCCTGGACAGCAGGGTCACGGCGGCGATCAGCCCCGCGGCACCGAGCAGCCCGGCGGCGCGCCCGGCGCGGCGCGGGACGTCGGCCGGCGCCGTCACGCCCGCCGGCCCCAGGCGTCGAGCTCGCGCAGCCCCGGGGTGCGGGCGATGACCTCCGAGAAGCTCACCCGCTCGCTGGCCAGCGTCAGCCCGACCGCAGCAGCCAGGAGCGCGAGGCGCCCGCGCCGGCCCGTCCCGGCGAACGCCGCGACACCCAGGACGGCGCCGAGCGCGTTCGCGCCGCCGTCGCCCAGCATGTCGCGCTCGGCGAGGTCCGCCGGCAGCGCGGCGGCCGCGGCACCGATCACGGCGGCGGCCGCCGCGCCACCCGCACCTGCGAGCCCCGCTGCACCGCCGATCCCCGCGGCCTTCAGCGCCCGTCCCGGGCGCAGGTCCAGCAGGTTGACCAGGTTCGCCGACGCGGCGATGAGCGCCCCGCCGGCGAGCGTGTCCAGGCCCCGGGCCACCCGCGAGCCGGTCGGTGCCGTGAGCACGGCCGCCGCCAGCACGGACGTCGCCCCGATGCCCAGCACCTTGAGCCCGCCCGTGGTCAGCTCCCCGCGGGCCAGGGCCCCGAGATGGCCACGCAGGCCCTTGCGGGCACGATCGGTGTCCTCGCCGAGATCGTCGATCAGCCCGAAGCCCAGCCCGCCCGCACCTGCGATCACGGCAGCCGCGCCGACCCGTCCACCGGCCACGGCGCCGCCGACCAGCACGCCGGCGCCGACGGCCGGGCCGGCCAGCAGGCTGATCGGCGCACCGCGGTGGTTCACCCGGGTCCAGCGCTCACGGCCCGGCCCTGCCGAGCCTCTCGACACCGGTCGGTCCAACGCGCGGCGCACCGCCACCGTGGTGGCGGCCGCTGCCAGGCCGGCGCACCCGGCGCGCACGGCGCCCATCAGCCCGTGGTGCCGGCACTCGCCGACGCGTCGGCCGAGGGCTCGGTCGGCGCCGGCTGGGCCGGTACCCGCTCGATCTGCGGCAGCTCGGTGCGGTCCGGCATCGGCGCCGTCGCCTGCGGGCCCGAGCCGTACTGCCCGACGACGCCGGCGATCCGGTCCGCCAGCCCGAGCGGCACGGCGAGCAGGCCCTGCGGAGTACGGACCCCGTCGACCGTCGCGATCAGGCTCGCGAGCTGCTCGTCCGACCGGATCGCGTGCACCAGACCGGTGTCGCTCACCTCGCCGGTCACCACGAGCGCGCCCGCCGAGCGCTGCTGCGCGGCGGTGGCCAGCGCCGTCCAGGCGTCCAGCTGCGCCGCCCGTGAGGCTGCATCGAGCGAGGCGGACGGCGAGCTCGACGAGGCGCTCGAGGTCGTGCTCGGGCTGGTGGCACTCTCGCTGGGCGTCTCGGTCGGCTCGACCGTGGCCATCTCGCCGTCGGTCGGCGTGATCGGACCCGCCAGCACCAGCACGGCGTCGGCGGGCGTGGTGACGGGGTTCGCCAGCGAGACGAGTCCGGCATCGCCGGAGAGCAGGTCCAGCAGCACGCCGGCGTTGTCCGAGAGCGTGTCCGGGTCCGTCGGTGCGGCGACGGTCAGCCCCTCGACGAGGGCGTCGGCGAGCTCCACGTCGGCGCCCGCATCGGCTGCGGGGGCCCGGTCGAGGTAGGAGACCATCGTGCCGGCGAGGGACTGGCGGAAGGCGGTACGGGTCGGGTCGGTCCACGCCGCGGTCACCGTGGCCACCGCGGTCACGCTGCCGCCGGCCTGGCCGATCGCCGCGCTGACCGACGTGGTCACGGCGGGGTCCACGTCGTCGAGCACCACGAGCGCCACGCGACGGCCACCGAGGACGTCCGCCATCACGCTCGGTGACAGGGCCGTGATCGCTGCCTCGCTGTCATTGAGGTCGCTCGAGAGCTGGTCGGCCTCGGTGCGCAGGTCCTCCTTCTCCGCACGCAGCTGGTCGACCTGACCGGTGAGGGTGTCGCCGATGGACTCCTTGAGCGGGCCCGCGCCGAGCGCGATCCCGACGGCGAGCGCGAGGAACACCGAGATGAGCGAGATGAGGTGGTAGCGGAAGTCGATCATGCACCGTTCTCCGAGTCGGCGGCGGCGGGAGTCATGCCCCGCCGCCGAACAGGCCGCGCAGCGAGGACCACACGTCGTCGAACCACGCGCCGGCGAGGCCGTACAACGTCTGGCCACCGGAGGTCGAGGCGAGCGCGACGCCGAGCGCGAGCAGCCCGGCGATCACCAGCCAGGTCAGCTGCCAGCTCGAGATCCGCTGCCGGTACAGCCGCGACACGCCTTTCGCGTCGATGAGCTTGCCACCCACGCGCAGCCTGGTGAGGAAGGTGCTCGCCATCCCCGAGCGCCCCTTGTCGAGGAACTCCACCAGGGTCGCGTGCGTGCCGACGGCGACGATCAGCTCGGCGCCCTTGTCGTCGGCGAGCAGCATCGCGACGTCCTCGCTGGTCCCCGTCGCCGGGAACACGACGGGAGTGATACCGAGCTTCTCCACGCGCTCCACGCCCGGTGCGCGCCCGTCGCGGTACGCGTGCACAACGATCTCGGCGCCGCACCTGAGCGCCTTGTCGGACACCGAGTCCATGTCTCCGACGATCATGTCCGGCGTCCAGCCGGCCTCGAGGATCGCGTCGGCGCCACCGTCCACACCGATGAGCACCGGCCGGTACTCCTTGATGTACGGCCGAAGGACCACCAGGTCCTCCTTGTAGTGGTAGCCGCGCACCACGATGAGCACCTGGCGTCCGTCGATCGGGGTGACGACGTCCGGCACGCCCACGCCGTCGAGCAGCAGCTCACGCTCGCGGCGCAGGTAGTCCATGGTGTTGGCCGCGAACGACTCGAGCTGGACGGCCAGACCCGCGCGCGCGTCCTCCAGCGCCGCCGCAACGGACTCGGCGTCCTGCAGGGTCCCCTCGGCCACCAGACGGTCGCCGTCGTAGACCTCTCCGTCGACGACGCGCACGGGGTGGCCCTCGACCACGGTCAGCACGTCCGGGCCGAGGTCGTCGACCAGGGTGATGCCCGCCCCGAGCAGGATCTCCGGCCCGAGGTTCGGGTACCGCCCCGAGGTCGAGCGTTGGGCGTTGAGCACCGCCAACGGGCGGCAGGCGGCCAGCGCCTCGGCAGAGACCCGATCGATGTCGAGGTGGTCGATGATCGCGATCTCACCGGGACGCAGGCGCTTGGTGAGGTTCTTGGTGCGCGGGTCGACGCGGGCGGGTCCGGTCACCCCGGGCCCCTCAGGCGCGCCGCCGCGCTGTCTCAGACGGAGTCTCATCGCGGGTCATCGTCCCACGGCCGAGCGCTCGAGGAGCTCAGCCGCGTGGTCGAGCGCGGTCGCAGACCCGGACCCGGACAGCATCCGGGCCAGCTCGACGACGCGCTCCTGCCCGGTCACGGGGCGCACGCCGGACGCGGTGACGACGTCGGAGCCGCCCTGGGTGGTCTTGGTGACCACGATGTGCTGGTCGGCGTACGCGGCCACCTGGGCCAGGTGCGTGACCACCACCACCTGGGCATGCCGGGCGAGCTCGGCAAGCCGGCGCCCGACCTCACCGGCGGCCCGACCGCCCACGCCGGCGTCGACCTCGTCGAACACGAAGGTCGCCGGCCGCTCGGCATCCGGCGCGGTCGCCAGCGCCACCTCGATCGCCAGCATGACCCGCGACAGCTCGCCCCCGGAGGCCCCCTGCCCGAGCGGGCGGGGCGGAGCCCCGGCATGCCCGGCCAGCAGCATCTCGACGTCCTCGGCACCCCAGGGCCCTGCGGCGTCCAGCGGGTGGAGCACCACCGCGAGCTCGGCGCCTGCCATCGCCAGGCCCTCGAGCTCGGCAGTGACGGTGGCCGCGAGGCGCTCGGCCGCATCCGTCCGGCCCGCGGTGACGCGTTCGGCCGCGGCCGCGAGCTCGGCGTCCAGTCGTTCCAGGCCGGCCGCGAGCTCCGCCCTGCGGTCGCCCCCACCGTCGAGCTCGGCGAGCCGCGGGCCGGCGTACGCCACCCAGGCCAGCACGTCCGCGACCGTCCCGCCGTGCGCACGCGACAGCGCGGTGAGCTCCGCACGCCGGGCGTGCACCTGGTCGAGCCGACCCGGGTCGGCCTCGAGACCGTCGGCGTACCCGGCGATCTCGGTGGCGACGTCCGCCACGAGGTAGCCGATCTCGGCGAGCCGGCCGGCCAGGTCCGCGAGCGCGGGGTCGTGGTCGGAGACCTGGTCCAAGGCCCGCCGGGCCGCATCGACGGCCGACGACGCCGACGCGCCACCCGGGTCCTGCCCGTCCTCGGCGAGCACGGCGTGCGCGAGCGCCGCCGCGGCCCTGAGGTCCTCCAGGTGTCCGAGCCGCTCGGCCTCGACCGCCAGATCGAGGTCCTCGTCGGGTTGCGGGTCGACCCGCTCGACCTCGGCCAGGCCGAGGCGTAGCAGATCGGCCTCGCGCGCCCGCTCGGCGGCGTGGCGCTCGAGGTCGTCCAGCTCGGCGGCGCGGGCCTGACGCTCGGCCCACAGCTCCCGGTAGCGCGCGAGCGTGCCCTGGTGCTCCGGCCCGGCGAACGCGTCCAGCGCGCCCCGCTGGTGCCGGGCCGACCGGAGGCGAACCTGATCGGCCTGGCCGTGCACGGTCACCAACGCTTCGGCGAGCTCGGCCAGCACCGACACGGGGACGCCATGGCCGCCGAGGAAGGCACGCGACCGGCCTGCGGCGGCCACCGTCCGCATCGCCACGAGACCGCCGTCGTCGTCCAGCTCCGCGCCCGCGTCACGCGCGCGCTCCGCGACCCCGGAGCCGGTCTCGAGCACGAAGCGGCCCTCGGCGACTGCGCGCTCCGCCCCGACGCGCACCACGGCGGCGTCGGCCCGTCCGCCCAGGATCAACGAGAGCCCGCTGAGCACCATGGTCTTGCCCGCACCGGTCTCCCCCGTGATCGCGGTCAGCCCGGGCGCGAGCGACACCTCGGCCCGCTCGATCACGCCGAGGTCCCCGATGCGCAGCTCCTCGATCACCCGTCGGCCACCGGCTCGTCCGCCCAGCCCTTCCAGCCGGCGACCGGCAGGGAGAACCGGGACACCAGACGGTCGGTGAACGGCGCCGGGCTCAGGCGGGCCAGCCGGACGGGCTCGGGCCCGCGCCGGACCTCCACCCGGCTGCCCACTGGGAGCTCGGTGCGCCGCTGGCCGTCGCAGCACAGCAGTCCCGAGCTCGTGGACCGCCGCACGATCTCCACCGCCAGCACCGAGCGCGGTCCGACGACCAGCGGGCGGGCGAACAGCGCGTGCGCCGAGACCGGCACCATGACCATCGCGTCCAGGTCTGGCCACACGACCGGTCCGCCGGCCGAGAACGCGTGCGCGGTCGAGCCGGTCGACGTGGCCATCACGATGCCGTCGCACCCGAACGACGACAGCGGCCGGCCGTCCACCTCGACGGCCACGGAGACCATCCGGGTTCGGTCGGCCTTCTCCACGGCGGCCTCGTTCAGTGCCCAGTCGGTCACGGGGGGTGCGCCGGGGCGGTGCACGGTGACCTCGATGGTGCTGCGCTCCTCGACGGTGTAGTCGCGCTCGGCGATCCGCCGCACGACGGCGTCCACCTGCTCGCGCTCGGTCTCGGCGAGGAAGCCGACGTGGCCGAAGTTCACCCCGACCAAGGGGGCGCCGGTGCCGCGAGCGAGCTCCGCGGCGCGCAGGATCGTGCCGTCGCCGCCGAGCACCAGGACCGCCTCGAGCTCGGTGCCGTACTCGAAGTCGTCCTCGGTGACGGCGCGCATGCCGACCTCGGCCAGCGTCCGCGCCGCGAGCCGCGTCGCGGCAGCGGCGTCGGGGTGTCGCAGGTGAGCGACGACCAGGACCGTGCGGGTCATGCGAGCCTCCTGGGCAGGCTGCGGTGGGGAGGACGGACGAGGGACGGGGTGCCGGCCACGGCGCGCTCCACGGCGGCCTCGAGCTCTCCCGTGAGGTCGACCCGTCGGTGGGCACCGGCACGGTCGACCAGGTGGCAGAAGACCTCGCGGTTGCCGGCGGGTCCTGCCAGGCGGCTGGGCACCAGGGCGCGGACCTCGAACGGGTCGGGCACGGCCCTGGCCACGGCGAGCACCGCGTCGGCCCGCAGGGTGTCGTCGAGCACCACGCCATCGGCGCGGAGCCGCTCACGACCGACCTCGAACTGCGGCTTGATCAGCACCAGCAGCTCGCCGCCAGGCGCGATAACGGAGGTCAGTGCCTCGAGCACGAGCCGCAGGGAGATGAAGGACAGATCGGCGACCACCACGGACGGCGGGTCGTCGAGGTCGCCGGGGCGCAGGTCGCGCACGTTGACGCCTTCGCGCACCGTCACCCGGGGGTCGCCGGCCACGTCCGGCGCCAGCTGGTCGTGGCCTACGTCGACCGCGTCGACATGGGCGGCGCCGGCGTCGAGCAGCACCTGCGTGAAGCCCCCGGTGGAGGCCCCCGCGTCGAGGCAGCGCGCCCCGGCCACCGGCAGCGCCGTGCCGAGCGCGGCGAGGTCCTCGAGCGCACCGGCGAGCTTGTGCCCGCCGCGCGAGACCCAGTCGCGCCCCACGTCCACCGTCACCTCGTCACCAACCTCGACCGGGTGCGCCGGCTTGGCCACCCGGCGACCGGCCACCCGGACGTGACCGTCGGCCACGAGCTCGGCAGCCCGCCGCCGCGACCGCGCCAGACCACGCCGGACGAGCTCGGCGTCCAGCCGGGTCACGCGTCCTTCTCGCTCAGCCGGTCCGTGAGCACTGCGTGCACGGACTCGAAGACTCCCACCTGCTCGCGCAGCGGGAGCCCCGTCACGTCTGCAAGGAGGTCGTCGACCTGCGCCTCGATGTCCGAGGTCTCGCCGCGGACCGGGTCCTCGCGTCGCTGGGTGCCGGCGGGCGCGGCTGCGTCCGCGTCGGCGCCACCCGGGCGGGTGTCGGCGACGCCGGGATCGCCCACCGGCTGCGCGGCGGTGCCCTCGTGGTCCACGGCTGTCCTCCTGGGGTCGTGCTCGTCCCACGCTACCCGTCGTCGGGGGCTCTCAGCCGCCGTCCGCAGGCAGGTCGGGCACGCTCGCCTCGTCCAGGCCCTCACCGCGGTCGGCGGCGTCCCAGGCAGCGGCGCATGCGCACCGCACCAGGTCGAGCGCCTCCGCGCCGTGCCCGTCGAGCTCCAGGCGGCCCTGCGCCACCCTGGCGCCGGCACCGCGACACCGCCACCAACCATCCTCGAGCGCCGGGACCGGGTGCGGCGCCACGAGGCTGCGCAGGTCCGCACCGAGGTAGCTCGGCCGCTCACCCGGAGCGGCGAGCACCGCGTCCCGCGCCGTGCTCACGCCCGTCAGCACGTGCAGGCCGGGCCAGCCGGCCGCGCGCGCGCCTGCCAGGTCGGTGTCCAACCGGTCACCCACGACCAGCGGCGACCGAGCACCCCGCCTCGCGGCCGCCAGCCGGTACAGGGTCGGCTCCGGCTTGCCCGCGCTGACCGGCTCGACCCCTGTGGCGTGGCGCACCGCCGCGACCATCGAGCCGTTGCCCGGCGCGAAACCACGCTCGGTGGGCAGCGTGGGGTCGAGGTTCGACGCCACGAACCACGCCCCCGCCTCGATCGCGTAGGCCGCCTCGGCCAGCTGCCGCCACCCGACGTCCGCGGCGTACCCCTGCACCACCGCAGCGGGCGAGTCTTCCGCGGAGTCGACCACCACGAGCCCTGCGGCGGCCACCGCTGTGCGCAGACCGGAACCGCCGACCACCAGGACCTTCGAGCCCGGGTCGAGGCGCCCGGCGAGCACGGCGCCGGCCGCCTGAGCGGCCGTCATCACGTCCTCGGGCGCGGAAGGGATGTCCAGGCCGGTGAGCTGCTCCGCCACCGACTCGGGCTCGCGCGAGGCGTTGTTCGTCACGAACACCACGTCCATGCCCCGCTCGCGCGCGGCGCCGAGCCCCTCAGCAGCGTGCGCGATCGGGTTCCGACCGCGGTACGCCACGCCGTCCAGGTCGACCAGTGCGAGGTCGTAGCGCTCCGCGAGAGGAACCTCGGAGCCCAGGAGCCCCCCGCTCACTCGGCCACCGTCCCGTCGTCGAGCCGGCCCTCGCCCCCCTCGTCCTCCTCGAGGTCGACCACCACGAGCTCGTCGTCCAGACCAACCGACACCCGCAACCCATGAGCCTCGCCGACGCGGCCGAGGGCCTCCAGCGCATCCGCGCGGACCAGCGCCACCCGCTCTGCAACCTCGCCCTTGGCGCGCCGCACCACAGGAGCGTCCAAGGCGACCAGCGCACCGTCCGGCTCCGACATGTCCAGTCGTGCGCCGGCCACGACCATGGCCAGCTCGATCTGTCCGGCCTCGTCCAGCTCAGCGGCCTCGGGCTCCCGCGACAGCGCGATCGCGCGCTCCGGCCGCCCCAGGCCCCGCTCGCAGTCCGCCATCACCGGCAGGTGCTCCGAGGAGCCGTTGAGGCGGCGAACCGTCCGCAGCTCGCGCAAGGCCTCGGCGTACCGCCCCGTGTGGTAGGCCGTCAGACCGGCGGCTTCCCGGACCACGTCGACCCGA
Organism: Actinomycetales bacterium; assembly: GCA_020444245.1. Classification (GTDB taxonomy): domain Bacteria; phylum Actinomycetota; class Actinomycetes; order Actinomycetales; family Cellulomonadaceae; genus Actinotalea. The sequence continues at coordinate 4,837 of JAHLLI010000004.1, read as the reverse complement.
CCCGCCCTCCGCACAGCCGCCTGCGCATGCTCGTACGCGAGCTCAGGGTTCTCGTCGAGGAGCCGTCCGGCCATCACGAGGTGCCGCGCGACACCGTCCGCGTTCTCCTTGGACAACGTCCGCAGCCGCGAGCGTGCCGCGCGGTCCAGGTCGCCGGGGGTCACCTCATCCGGGATAGCGGGAGCGCGCCCGACGTCCGCGGTGCCAGTGCCGCCCGCGCCGCGGGGCCCACCCCCGCGGCCCTGGTCCCGGGATCCGCGTCGGGGCCCTCCGCCGAGGCCGTCCTCGCCGCGTCCGTCCTGCGGACCCCGCCGCGCGCCGCCACCGTAGGTCGCCGAGCCCGCGCCCCGCGCACCAGGCTCCGTGGAACGTGCACCACGCCCGCCCGAGTGCCCCGACCCGCGACCCGCACCCGACTGCCGGGATCCGCCGCTCGCACCAGTGTCGCTGCCGCTTCGAGCGGCACCACCCTGCTTGGCGCCGCGCCCGCCGCCGGCCTGGCTGCCACGCGTCGCACGCCCCCGTGGCGTCCCATCCGCACCCCGCGCCTCGCGGCGTCCGTCATCCGTCACTGCTCTCGTCCTTCCATCGGCGCGCCATCGTCTCACGCGACCACCGTCAGCCCCGTGCAACCACGCGCACAGGCACCACAAGTCCCGGCCGGAAATGCAGAAAGGGCCACCCGAAACCGGGTGGCCCTTTCTGAAGAAATGTTCGGCGGCGACCTACTCTCCCACACCGTCCCCAGTGCAGTACCATCGGCGCAGAAGGGCTTAGCTTCCGGGTTCGGAATGGAGCCGGGCGTTTCCCCTTCGCTATGACCGCCGAAACTCTATGGAGATGTCAATCGGGTTCCCGACCGTATCTCGGGAACCGCACAGTGGACGCGTAGCAATAGTAAGAAGTGTCAAGTCATCGGCTTATTAGTACCGGTCAGCTGCATGTGTCGTTAGTCCACACTTCCACATCCGGCCTATTAACCCAGTGTTCTAGCTGGGAGCCTCTCGGGGTCGAGCCCCATGGAAACCTCATCTTGAAGCAGGCTTCCCGCTTAGATGCTTTCAGCGGTTATCCTTTCCGAACGTAGCTAACCAGCCGTGCTCCTGGCGGAACAACTGGCACACCAGAGGTTCGTCCGTCCCGGTCCTCTCGTACTAGGGACAGCCCTTCTCAAGTTTCCTACGCGCGCAGCGGATAGGGACCGAACTGTCTCACGACGTTCTAAACCCAGCTCGCGTACCGCTTTAATGGGCGAACAGCCCAACCCTTGGGACCTACTCCAGCCCCAGGATGCGACGAGCCGACATCGAGGTGCCAAACCATGCCGTCGATATGGACTCTTGGGCAAGATCAGCCTGTTATCCCCGGGGTACCTTTTATCCGTTGAGCGACGGCGCTTCCACAAGCCACCGCCGGATCACTAGTTCCGACTTTCGTCCCTGCTCGACCTGTCAGTCTCACAGTCAAGCTCCCTTGTGCACTTGCACTCGCCACCTGATTGCCAACCAGGCTGAGGGAACCTTTGAGCGCCTCCGTTACATTTTGGGAGGCAACCGCCCCAGTTAAACTACCCACCAGGCACTGTCCCTGATCCGGATTACGGACCGAGGTTAGATATCCAGAACGACCAGAGTGGTATTTCAACGTTGACTCCACAGACACTGGCGTGCCCGCTTCACAGTCTCCCACCTATCCTACACAAGCCGTACCGAACACCAATACCAAGCTATAGTAAAGGTCCCGGGGTCTTTCCGTCCTGCTGCGCGTAACGAGCATCTTTACTCGTAATGCAATTTCGCCGAGTTCGCGGTTGAGACAGCGGAGAAGTCGTTACGCCATTCGTGCAGGTCGGAACTTACCCGACAAGGAATTTCGCTACCTTAGGATGGTTATAGTTACCACCGCCGTTTACTGGGGCTTAAATTCTGAGCTTCGCCCGTAAGGGCTGACCCGTCCTCTTAACCTTCCAGCACCGGGCAGGCGTCAGTCCGTATACATCGTCTTGCAACTTCGCACGGACCTGTGTTTTTAGTAAACAGTCGCTTCTCCCTGGTCTCTGCGGCCTTCAAACGCTCGGGCAGCAAGTGCCGTCACGCCTCAGGCCCCCCTTCTCCCGAAGTTACGGGGGCATTTTGCCGAGTTCCTTAACCACGATTATCTCGATCGCCTTGGTATTCTCTACCTGACCACCTGAGTCGGTTTAGGGTACGGGCGGCTTGAACCTCGCGTCGAGGCTTTTCTAGGCAGCATAGGATTACCCACTTCCCGCATATGCGGTCATCGTCGGCTCTCAGGCTTCACGAGGTGCGGATTTGCCTACACCTCACCCTACGGCCTTGCACGTGGTCAACCATCGCCACGCTGGGCTACCTTCCTGCGTCACCCCTGTTAATACGCTTACCTACTACCGGTTCGGTTCACGCGCTCCACTGCGACGTCCCCGAAGGGCTCTACGCAGCTTTGGGCGCTTAGCATCACCGGATTCGGTATGGGCGGTTCTTCGCCGGTACGGGAATATCAACCCGTTGTCCATCGACTACGCCTGTCGGCCTCGCCTTAGGTCCCGACTTACCCAGGGCGGATTAGCCTGGCCCTGGAACCCTTGGTCATTCGGCGGACGGGTTTCTCACCCGTCTTTCGCTACTCATGCCTGCATTCTCACTCGTGTGGCGTCCACCGCTGGGTTCCCCCGCGGCTTCACTCGCCACACGACGCTCCCCTACCCATCCACACGCCTGGATCACGAAGACCTGGCTGATGCGTGAATGCCACAGCTTCGGCGGTGTACTTGAGCCCCGCTAAATTGTCGGCGCGGAATCACTTGACCAGTGAGCTATTACGCACTCTTTCAAGGGTGGCTGCTTCTAAGCCAACCTCCTGGTTGTCTGTGCAACTCCACATCCTTTTCCACTTAGCACACGCTTAGGGGCCTTAGCTGGTGGTCTGGGCTGTTTCCCTCTCGACTACGGAGCTTATCCCCCGCAGTCTCACTGCCACGTTCTCACTTACCGGCATTCGGAGTTTGGCTGACGTCAGTAACCTTTTGGGGCCCATTGGCCATCCAGTAGCTCTACCTCCGGCAAGAAACACGTGACGCTGCACCTAAATGCATTTCGGGGAGAACCAGCTATCACGAAGTTTGATTGGCCTTTCACCCCTAACCACAGGTCATCCCCCCGGTTTTCAACCCAGGTGGGTTCGGTCCTCCACGCGGTCTTACCCGCGCTTCAACCTGCCCATGGCTAGATCACTTCGCTTCGGGTCTAGAGCACGCGACTGTATCGCCCTATTCGGACTCGCTTTCGCTACGGCTGCCCCTCACGGGTTAACCTCGCCACGCACCACTAACTCGCAGGCTCATTCTTCAAAAGGCACGCCGTCACCCCTGCTAGGGAGGCTCCGACGGGTTGTAGGCAAACGGTTTCAGGTACTATTTCACTCCCCTCCCGGGGTACTTTTCACCTTTCCCTCACGGTACTGGTCCGCTATCGGTCACTAGGGAGTATTTAGGCTTACAGAGTGGTCTCTGCTGATTCACACGGGATTTCTCGGGCCCCGTGCTACTTGGGATGACTCTCGGGAGGTCGCATCATTTCGTCTACGGGGGTTGCACCCTCTGTGCCGGGCCTTTCAATGCCCTTCGACTATGACACGACTTTCTGACTCCCTGGGAGTTCGGCAGAACTCCCCAAGAGGTCCCACAACCCCGCTGACGCAACGCCTGCCGGCTATCACACGTCAACGGTTTGGCCTCTTCCGCTTTCGCTCGCCACTACTCACGGAATATCTCTTCCTGTGGGTACTGAGATGTTTCACTTCCCCACGTTCCCTCCACACGCCCTATATATTCAGGCGTGGGTAACTGGACATGACTCCAGCTGGGTTTCCCCATTCGGACATCCTCGGATCACGGTTCGCTTGCCAACTCCCCGAGGCTTATCGCAGGCTGCTACGTCCTTCTTCGGCTCCTAGTGCCAAGGCATCCACCGATTGCCCTTAAAGACTTGCCACAAAGACTTACTAAAAGATGCTCGCGTCCACTGTGCAGTTCTCAAGTTACGGGCGGTCCCGCCTGCTCCCGGCGCCTGCCCCGCTACGCGAGGTGGTTCATCCGTTCGAGACGGTCCGACGTACCGGCCTGAGGCCGGCCCGAGGAGGGCGTGTCGCCCGTTCCCTCAGGACCCAACAGCGTGCCGGCACCGCAACCCTTCCCAGGTTCCACTCCCGAAGGAGGTACTGAGGGATCAGGTCCACGGTGCCACTGGTCGATGTTCCACCCTTGAGCTACCCACCTCGAGACGATCGCTCGAGTAGTAGGCCCTGGACGCCTTGAGGGCGCCAAGATGCTCCTTAGAAAGGAGGTGATCCAGCCGCACCTTCCGGTACGGCTACCTTGTTACGACTTAGTCCCAATCGCTGGTCCCACCTTCGACGGCTCCCTCCCAAGGGTTGGGCCACCGGCTTCGGGTGTTACCGACTTTCGTGACTTGACGGGCGGTGTGTACAAGGCCCGGGAACGTATTCACCGCAGCGTTGCTGATCTGCGATTACTAGCGACTCCGACTTCATGGGGTCGAGTTGCAGACCCCAATCCGAACTGAGACCGGCTTTTTGGGATTCGCTCCACCTTGCGGTATCGCAGCCCTTTGTACCGGCCATTGTAGCATGCGTGAAGCCCAAGACATAAGGGGCATGATGATTTGACGTCATCCCCACCTTCCTCCGAGTTGACCCCGGCAGTCTCCTATGAGTCCCCACCATGATGTGCTGGCAACATAGGACGAGGGTTGCGCTCGTTGCGGGACTTAACCCAACATCTCACGACACGAGCTGACGA
>JAHLLI010000033.1 GCA_020444245.1 Actinomycetales bacterium | reverse complement strand
TGAACCTGGACAAGTGCATCGGGTGCCACACCTGCTCGGTCACCTGCAAGCAGGCCTGGACCAACCGGACCGGGACCGAGTACGTCTGGTTCAACAACGTCGAGACCCGCCCCGGACAGGGCTACCCCCGTAGGTACGAGGACCAGGACCGCTGGCAGGGCGGGTGGACGCTGAACAAGCGCGGCAGGCTCCAGCTCAAGGCCGGCAGCCGCCTGAAGAACCTGCTCACCATCTTCGCCAGCCCCAAGCAGCCGTCCATCGACGACTACTACGAACCCTGGACCTACGACTACGAGAGCCTGACCACCGCACCGCTCCAGGAGCACACCCCGGTCGCCCGCCCGCAATCGCTGCTCACCGGTGAACCGACCCAGATCACGTGGAGCGCCAACTGGGACGACGACCTCGCCGGCAGCCCCCAGCTGGCCAGCGACGACCCGGTGCTCGCCAAGGTCTCCGAGCAGATCAAGCTCGAGTTCGAGCAGACCTTCATGTTCTACCTGCCCCGGATCTGCGAGCACTGCCTCAACCCGTCCTGCGCCGCCTCGTGCCCGTCGGGCGCGATCTACAAGCGCGCTGAGGACGGCATCGTCCTGGTCGACCAGGACCGCTGCCGTGGCTGGCGCAAGTGCATCACCGGGTGCCCGTACAAGAAGGTCTACTTCAACCACCGCACCGGCAAGGCCGAGAAGTGCACCTTCTGCTTCCCACGCATCGAGGTGGGCCTGCCCACCGTGTGCTCGGAGACCTGCGTGGGCCGGCTGCGCTACCTCGGCCTGGTCCTCTACGACGCCGACCGCGTCCTGGAGGCGGCATCGGAGCCGGACGAGACCAAGCTCCTGGACGCCCAGCGCCAGGTGCTCCTGGACCCCAACGACCCGGCCGTGGTCGCGGCGGCCGAGCGTGACGGGATCCCGCGCGACTGGATCGAAGCCGCCCAGCGCTCGCCGATCTGGAAGCTCATCTCCACCTACCGAGTGGCCCTGCCGCTGCACCCGGAGTACCGCACCATGCCGATGGTCTGGTACATCCCGCCGCTGTCACCCGTGGTGGACGCCGTGGCCAAGACGGGGGAGGACGGCGAGAACCAGCGCAACCTGTTCGCCGCCATCGACGCACTGCGCATCCCGGTGGAGTACCTCGCCGAGCTGTTCACCGCAGGGGACACCACGCCGGTCACCGCGGTGCTGCAGAAGCTCGCCGCCATGCGCTCCTACATGCGGGACCTGTCGATGGGCCGCGACGGGGACCCGTCGATTCCCGAGGCGGTCGGCATGACCGAGGCCACCATGCGCGAGATGTACCGGCTGCTCGCGATCGCCAAGTACGAGGAGCGCTACGTCATCCCCGCCGCCCACGCCGAGCAGGCCCACGGCCTCGAGGAGCTCGCCACCGAGTGCGCCCTCGACTACGACGGCGGACCGGGAGTGGGTGGTTCCGGGCCGTTCGGCGAGGGCTCCGGGCCCGGCTACGCCTCGCCGATCGCGGTGGAGAACTTCCACGTGCTCCAGACCCGCCAGAGGGCGGACACCGTCGCAGACCCCGCCACTCGCAAGGCCAAGGTCAACCTCCTGAACTGGGACGGCAAGGGCGCCCCGGATGGGATGTTCCCCCCGCGTGCGACCGAGGACGGCCAGTGATGCGGCCCGCGGCCCGGCGCCGGGCCGCGCGAGAGCTGGCCACCGCCGAGAACGCGGCGGTGTACCGCCTCGCGGCCGCCCTGCTCGCCTACCCGACCCAGCAGCAGCGTGACCTGCTCCCGGAGATCCGGGACGCGGTCTCAGCGCTCCCGGAGAACCTGGGCCGTCCGTTGGCGAGCGTCGTCGACCACCTGGGCGACGGCGCGTTGACCGACGTGGCTTCGCAGTACGTCTCCACGTTCGACCTCAAGCGGCGGCACTCGCTGTACCTGACCTACTTCGCCTACGGCGACACCCGCAAGCGCGGCGTCGCCCTGGTCGAGTTCAAGATCGCCTGCCGCACCGCCGGTTTCGAGGTCGTGAGCGGTGAGCTGCCCGACCACCTGTGCGTCGTGCTCGAGCTCGCCGCTGCCGCACCCGAGGTGGGTGTCGACCTCCTGCTGCGTCACCGCGCCGGACTCGAGGTCCTCCGACTCGCGCTGCTCGACGACCACTCGCCGTGGGCAGGCGCCCTGGTCGCCGTCAGCGCGACCCTGCCTGCCCTGACCGGGGACGACCGCGACGCCGTCGCCCGCCTCGCCGCCGAAGGCCCACCTGAGGAAGAGGTCGGCCTGGACCCGTTCACCCCCGAGATGCCGACCGTGGGAGCGCGCCGATGAGCACCCTGCTGTGGGTCGTCTACCCCTACCTGTGCCTGTCGGTGTTCGTGCTCGGGCACATCTGGCGCTACCGCTACGACCAGTTCGGCTGGACCACCCGCTCCTCCCAGCTGTACGAACGCCGCCTGCTGCGCTGGGCGAGCCCGATGTTCCACTTCGGGATCCTGGCCGTCTTCCTCGGCCACGTCATGGGCCTGGGCATCCCGAAGTCCTTGACGGACGCCGTCGGGATGAGCGAAGCGATGTACCACGCCCTGGCCATCTCGATCGGCACGGTCGCCGGCGTGTGCACCGTGCTCGGCATGATCCTGCTCATCTACCGCCGCCGCACCGTCGGACCGGTGTTCAGTGCCACGACCCGCATGGACAAGGCGATGTACCTCGTCCTGGCCGTCGTCATCCTCCTCGGCATGTGGAACACGATCGCCGGGTCGATCCTCAACCTCGGCGGCGAGTACGACTACCGCGAAGGGGTCTCGATCTGGTTCCGCGGCATCTTCCGGTTCGACCTGCACCCCGACCTGATGGCCGACGCGCCCCTCGGGTTCCAGCTGCACGGGATCTTCGCCATGTTCCTGTTCGCGCTGTGGCCCTTCACCCGGCTCGTGCACGTCTTCAGCGTTCCCCTCGGGTACCTGTTCCGCCCCTATGTGGTCTACCGGGCCCGCGACTCGCGACTGGGCAGCCGGGCGCCGCGCCGTGGCTGGGAGCGCATCGGAGCCGGCAGGTGAGCCCCGCCGTCGACGTCCTGGCGGCGGGCACCGCGCGCCTCGCCGCGGCGAAGAACGACCCGCACGGGCGCTCCGCAGAACTCGTCGTGCGCGACGGGGCGCTCCGGCAGACCGTGATCGCCCTGGTCGCCGGCACCGAGCTGGCCGAGCACAACTCGCCGCACGCGGCGTCCCTGCAGGTGCTCATCGGCCGGGTGCGCGTCACCGGGATGGAGCCCGGATCGGTGGTGGCCGGGCAGCTGGTCGCTCTCACCCACGAACGCCACTCGGTCCTCGCCGAGGAGGACTCGGCCTTCCTGCTCACCACCGTGACGGGGCAGCCAGGAGACCTCACGTCGTAGGGTTGGCACGGCCCGTCACTGGGGCCTGGGGCACGACGTACACGCATCGCGTCCGGTCGACCCTGGCGGTCCGTGACTACTCGGCGTGGACGTGCCCCGGGATGACCAGATGGCCCGCCACGAGCGGCGTGTCGGCTGGGACGACACCGACCTTCGTGGCGCCACCGGGCGATCCCAGTGGCTCGGCAATGCCCGGCAGCGGCTCGGCGAAGAACGCGGCGTTGTCGTCGAGGTAGGGCGTAAGCGCCGGTGGGAGGTCGTCCTCGTAGTAGATGGCCTCGACGGGGCAGACCGGTTCGCACGCGCCGCAGTCGACGCACTCGTCCGGGTGGATGTACAGGGACCGCTCACCCTCGTAGATGCAGTCCACTGGGCACTCGTCGACGCAGGCTCGGTCCTTGACGTCGATGCAGGGGGCCCCGATCACGTAGGTCATCACAGTCCTTCCGGGAGTCCGTGTCTGCTTCAACGAGCGGGTCCGACGTTAAGAGGATTCCCTTAGTGTAAACCGCCCCGCGGGACGTATCGCGGGTCAGCCCGTGGCCGTGCGGGGGATGCCGACGTAGACGTCGCCGGCCTCGGTGCGCACCGCGAACGTCTGGACGTCCTTCACGGCCGGCGGTCCGAGAACGGCGCCGGTGGCCAGTGCGAACCGTGACCCGTGCAGGTAGCACTCGATGGTGCCGTCCTCGACCTCGCCGGCCGACAACGGGACGTTCTCGTGGCTGCATCGGTCGATGAGTGCGTAGACCTGGTCGTCGCAGCGCGCCAGGCAGACGGGTACTCCGGCGCAGGTGGCCGCGATCGCGCCGTCGTCGCCGATCTCGTCCAGCGCGGCGGCACGGACCCAGGTCAGGTCATCGGGCAGGGTCACGGCGCTCCCGGTGGGATTGGAGGTAGTCACGCAGGGCGACGGCGTTGTTGTGCTCGCGGTCGCGTGAGCTGTAGAGCAACGTGA